>NZ_FXUL01000014.1 GCF_900182955.1 Noviherbaspirillum suwonense
GCTGGCCTGCCGGACGACCTGGCCGGGTTTCGGCCCGGCAGCCGACCTACTTCTCTTGCTTCGCCAAGAGAAGTAGGCAAGAGAAGGCGACCCCGATGATGGCGCCCCGCTGCGCGGGGTGCACACGCCGCCAGCACCGAAATCGGGAAGCGTCCGAAACTCGCTTCGCTCAGACAGCGGACGCTTCTTTATCCGATTTCGGCACTGGCGACGTGTCGCCATCGACGGGGATTCACTGCAACGGCAACGGCCACTGCAACGGCCACTGCAACCGCAACCGCAACTGTCGCTGCGCGGGCAACGTCAACAGCAACGGTCGCTACGCGGAACGACGACTGCGCCTGCACCCTGCGCCGTAACACCCCTTCGCCAAGGAAAGCGCGACGCCACCGCCACGCTCTAACGCCGCCGCGTTACCGCGGCCCCACCACGCTCCAACCACCCAATCAACGGCACGCTCGCCGGCAGCAACGGCCCCACCCCCACGCTCCCCTCCCAGGAAAACGCCTGCCCCTCCAGGCTCTGAGGCTCCCCCTCCCACTCCCGGCAAACAAAGAAATGCAACCGCACATGCGCATGCGGATAAACATGCTCCACGCAGCACCATGGCTCCGCAGAACCGATCCTCACACCCAGTTCCTCGACGAACTCCCGCCGCAGCGCATCGACAATCGCTTCGCCCGGCTCGACCTTCCCGCCCGGGAACTCCCAGTAGCCCGCATACGGCTTGCCTTCCGGCCGCTGCGCCAGCAGCACATCGCCATTGGCCTTCATCAGGATGCCGACAGCGACATCGATGGGCGCCGCCATCAGTCGCCGCTGCGGCCGGAATAATCACGCGCGAACTGCCATGCCACGCGGCCGGAGCGCGATCCCCGCTGCAGCGCCCAGCGCAGTGCATCGCCGCGGGCCGCTTCCACCTGGCTGTCGTCGCAGCCGAAATGGCGCAGCCAGTGGCCGACGATGTCGAGGTAGTCGCCCTGCTTGAATGCGTAGAACGTTACCCATAGCCCGAAGCGCTCGGACAGCGAGATTTTTTCCTCCACCGTCTCGCCCGGATGCAGGTCGCCGTCGTCGTCATGGGTATAGGTGGCGTTGTCGGACATACGTTCCGGCATCAGGTGGCGGCGGTTGGACGTCGCGTAGATCAGCACGTTGTCGGACTGCGCCGACACGCTGCCGTCCAGCGCGACCTTCAGCGCCTTGTAGCCGCTTTCGCCTTCCTCGAACGACAGGTCGTCGCAGAAGATGATGAAGCGCTCGGCCCGTGCCGCCACCAGGTCGACGATGTCCGGCAGGTCGACCAGGTCGTCCTTGTCGACCTCGATCAGCCGCAGTCCCTGGTCCGCATACTCGTTCAGGCAGGCCTTGATCAGCGACGACTTGCCAGTGCCGCGGGCGCCGGTCAGCAGCACGTTGTTGGCCGGGCGGCCGGCGACGAACTGCCGGGTGTTCTGCGCGATCTGTTCCTTCTGCGGGCCGATGTGCTGCAGGTCGTCGAGCGCGATCGGCGCGATGTGCCGCACCGGCTGCAGGTGGCCGCGGCCATTGCTCTTGCGCCAGCGGAAGGCGTGGCCGGCATCCCAGTCGGGCGCGGCGCCGGCTTGCGGCAGCAGGGTTTCGATGCGCTGCAGCAGGGCTTCGGCGCGGGTCAGGAAGGAGTCGAGTTGGGTCATGATGGCAATGCGGCGCCCGCAGGCGCCGCTAGTGAGGGACGGGTCGGGTTCAGGAACGGTAGTCGGCGTTGATGCTGACGTAGTCATGCGACAGGTCGCAGGTCCAGACGGTGGCGCGCTGCTCGCCGCGCGCCAGCTTTACCCGCACGGTGATCTCGCTCTGCTTCATCACGCGCTGGCCGTCGGCTTCCTGGTAGTCGGGATTGCGTCCGCCGTTCTGGGCGACCCATACATCGTCGAGGTAGAGGTTGAGCTTGCTGACGTCGAGATCGTCGACGCCGGCATAGCCGATCGCGGCCAGGATGCGCCCGAGGTTGGGGTCGGACGCGAAGAACGCGGTCTTGACCAGCGGCGAATGCGCGATCGAGTAGGCGATCTTGCGGCATTCGTCGACGCTGGCGCCCTCTTCCACGGTCACGGTGATGAACTTGGTCGCGCCTTCGCCGTCGCGGATGATCATCTGCGCCAGTTCCTGCGACAACCCGACCACGGCGGCCTCGAACAGCGCATAGTCGGAAGAGCCCGGCGCGCCCACGTCCACGCCCGACGCGCCGGTGGCGATCAGCATGAAGGAGTCGTTGGTCGAGGTGTCGCCATCGATGGTGATGCAGTTGAACGACTGGTCGGCGGCAACCCTGACCAGCTGGTCCAGCACCGGCTGGGCGACCTTCGCGTCGGTCGCCAGGTAGCCCAGCATGGTCGCCATGTTCGGCTTGATCATGCCGGCGCCCTTGCTGATGCCGGTCAGCGTGATGGTCTTGCCGCCGATCTCGACCGTGCGCGACGCCGCCTTGGGCTGGGTGTCGGTGGTCATGATGGTCTCGGCCGCGTTGTACCAGTTGTCGGCCTTCAGGTTGGCGATCGCCTGCGGCATGCCGGCCTCGATCCGCTCGACCGGCAGCGGCTCGAGGATCACGCCGGTTGAAAACGGCAGCACCTGGGCGGCGTCGCAGCCCAGCAGCGCGGCCAGCGCCGCGCAGGTGCGGTTGGCATTGGCAAGGCCGGCTTCGCCGGTGCCGGCGTTGGCGTTGCCGGTGTTGACCACCAGCGCGGCGATGCCCTTGCCGGCGGCCAGGTGCGCCTGGCATACCTGCACCGGCGCCGCGCAGAAACGGTTCTTGGTGAAGACGCCGGCGACTGTCGCGCCGGCGGCGAGACGCATCACCAGCAGGTCCTTGCGGTTGGCCTTGCGCACGCCGGCTTCGGCATGCCCGAGTTCCAGGCCGGCCACCGGCTTCAGGTTGGCGGCTACGGGGAGGGGAAGATTGACGGCCATGGGCTGCTTGCTCTTATCTTGTCCAGGTGAATGAAGGTGTCAGGACAGCCGTCCGTGGCACTGCTTGTATTTCTTGCCGCTGCCGCACGGGCACGGGTCGTTGCGGCCGACCTTGGGCACCTCGGTTGTGTCGGGCATTGCGCCGCCCTGGGCCGACATGTCCGGCGACATCAGTTCTTCCGGCGCCAGCGCCGGGTTGAAGTCGGAATGCTGGTAATGGACATTGGCCGGCTGCTGGTGCGCCAGTTCCTGCTCGGCCGCGTCGATTTCCTCGCGCGACTCGATGCGAACGGTCATCACGATGCGCACGACCTCATTGCGGATCAGGTCCAGCATCTGGCCGAACAGCTCGAAGGCCTCGCGCTTGTATTCCTGCTTCGGGTTCTTCTGCGCATAGCCGCGCAGGTGGATGCCCTGGCGCAGGTGGTCGAGCGCGGCCAGGTGTTCGCGCCAGTGGCTGTCGACGCTTTGCAGCATCACGCTGCGCTCGAAGCCGGCGAAGGCTTCCTTGCCGACCACGGCGATCTTCGCGTCGTAGGCATCGTCGGCGGCCTTCAGCAGGCGTTCCAGCAGGTCTTCATCGGTCAGGTTGGGCTCGGCCGCCAGCATCGCCGACAGCGGCACCGGCAGCTGGAACTCGGCTGCCAGCTCCTGCTCGAGGCCAGCCAGGTCCCATTGTTCTTCCAGCGACTCTTCCGGCACATGCGCGCGGAACAGGTCGTTGAACACGCCCCGGCGCAGCGACGCGATCATTTCCGACACGTCCTGCGATTCCAGCAGCTCGTTGCGCTGCTGGTAGATCACCTTGCGCTGGTCGTTGGCGACGTCGTCGTATTCGAGCAGCTGCTTGCGGATGTCGAAGTTGCGGGCCTCGACCTTGCGCTGCGCCGACTCGATCGAGCGCGACACGATGCCGGCTTCGATCGGCTCGCCTTCCGGCATCTTCAGCCGGTCCATGATCGCGCGCACGCGGTCGCCGGCGAAGATGCGCAGCAACGGGTCGTCCAGCGACAGGTAGAAACGCGAGGAACCGGGATCGCCCTGGCGCGCGGCGCGGCCGCGCAGCTGGTTGTCGACCCGGCGCGACTCGTGGCGCTCCGTGCCGATGATGTGCAGGCCGCCGGCCTGCACCACGTGGTCATGCAGCGACTGCCATTCGTCGCGCAGCTTCTGCGAGCGCTGCGCCTTGTCGGCGTCGGACAGCGCCGGGTCGGCCTCGATCAGCTGGACCTGCTTCTCGACGTTGCCGCCCAGGACGATGTCGGTGCCGCGGCCGGCCATGTTGGTGGCGATGGTGATCATGCGCGGACGGCCTGCCTGCGCAACGATCTCCGCTTCCCGCGCATGCTGCTTGGCGTTCAGCACATTGTGCTCGAGCTTGGCCTTGGTCAGGATCGACGACAGCAGCTCGGAGTTCTCGATCGACGTGGTGCCGACCAGCACCGGCTGGCCGCGCTCGTAGCAATCCTGAATATCCTTCAGCATCGCATTGTATTTTTCCTCGGCGCTCTTGTAGACCTGGTCCTGGCGGTCCTTGCGCTGGTTCGGCCGGTTCTGCGGCACGACCACGGTTTCCAGGCCATAGATTTCCTGGAATTCGTAGGCTTCGGTGTCGGCCGTGCCGGTCATGCCGGCCAGCTTGCCGTACATGCGGAAGTAGTTCTGGAAGGTAATCGAGGCCAGCGTCTGGTTCTCGTTCTGGATGCGCACGCCTTCCTTGGCCTCGACTGCCTGGTGCAGGCCGTCGGACCAGCGGCGGCCGGTCATCATGCGGCCGGTGAATTCGTCGACGATCACGACCTCGCCGTTCTGCACCACGTAATGCTGGTCCTTGTGGTACAGCACGTGCGCGCGCAGCGCTGCATACAGGTGGTGGATCAGCGTGATGTTGGCCGCGTCGTAGAGCGACGCGCCTTCCGGCAGCAGCCCCATTTCGGTCAGGATGCGCTCGGCCTTCTCGTGGCCGGCCTCGGTCAGCAGCACCTGGTGCGACTTTTCATCCTTGGTGTAGTCGCCCGGCACTTCGACGGTGGACTTGCCGTCCGGCTTGTCCTCGCCGATCTGCAGCGTCAGCATCGGCGGCAGCGCATTGATCTTCAGGTACAGGTCGGTATGGTCCTCGGCCTGGCCGGAAATGATCAGCGGCGTGCGCGCCTCGTCGATCAGGATCGAGTCCACCTCGTCGACGATGCCGAAATGCAGCGCGCGCTGCACCCGGTCGCCGGCCTCGTAGACCATGTTGTCGCGCAGGTAATCGAAGCCGAATTCATTGTTGGTGCCGTAGGTGATGTCGGCGGCGTAGGCCTGCTGCTTGATGTCATGGTCCATCTGCGACAGGTTGATGCCGGTGGAAAGACCCAGCCAGCCGTACAGCTTGCCCATCCACTCGGCGTCGCGCTGCGCCAGGTAGTCGTTGACGGTCACGATGTGCACGCCCTTGCCGGCCAGCGCATTCAGGTAGGCCGGCAGCGTCGCCATCAGCGTCTTGCCCTCGCCGGTGCCCATCTCCGCGATCTTGCCGCTGTGGAGGACCATGCCGCCGATCAGCTGGACGTCGAAATGCCGCATTTTCAGCACCCGCTTGCTGGCTTCGCGGCAGACCGCGAAGGCTTCCGGCAGCAGCGCGTCGAGCGGTTCGCCGCCGGCGATGCGTTCCTTGAAGGCCGGCGTCTTTGCCTGCAGTTCGGCGTCGGAGAGTTTCTCGACGACAGCCTCGAGCGCATTGATCTCGCGTACGGTTTTCTGATACTGCTTGAGCAGTCGCTGATTGCGGCTGCCGAAAATCTGGGTCAGTAATGACATGCTTGGATTCTAATAAGGGCGGCGTGGAAAAACCTCGCGCAAACCACCATGATCGCGTCGAGCAGAATAGGGAATTTTGCCAAATCGGGGGATTTTAGCATGCAGCCCCGGATACATTGGGTCTACCCGTGCGGAAACAATGGCCGGCGAAAGCCGGGTGTTTATGCCGTTCCAGCGCGGTCTCAACCAGCCTCAATCGGCCTCAATAGCCGTTCTGCGCGGTCTGGAGCGCCTGGGCGGCGCCAGCCGCGAGGAACTTGGACGGATCCTGCGGAATGCCCGCGACCAGCACTTCGAAGTGCAGGTGGGCGCCGGTGGCCCGGCCGGTCGCGCCGATGTCGGCGATATGCTGGCCGCGCCGGACGATGTCGCCGGCCCGCACCAGCAGCCGCGACGCATGGGCGTAGCGGCTGACGATGCCGTTGCCATGGTCCACTTCGAGCAGGTTGCCGAACTGGTGATGGTATTCGGACGTCACGACGACGCCGCCGGCGGCCGCCGCGATCGGCGTGCCGCTCGGCGCGGCAAAATCGATGCCTTCATGAAAAGTGCTGCGGCCGTTGAACGGATCGAAGCGCCAGCCGAAACTCGACGCGTTGTAGCCGACCGAGACCGGCTGGCTGGTCGGCAGCAGCTTGGCCTGCACCCGGTCGCGCATCAGCGCGCTTTCCACCACGTTCAGGTAATCGGCCCGGTGCTCGATGTCGCGGGCCAGCGCATCCAGCATCTGCTGGAATTCCGGGACGCCCAGCTCGCGCATGTGCGCGCTCGACGACTCCGCGCCGCCCCGTCCGGGCTTTTCGCGGAAGTTGAATTCCTCCGGCCGTACGCCGGCCAGGCCCTGCACCCGCTCGCCCAGCGCATCCAGCCGCACCAGCTGCGCCTGCAGTTCGCCGACCCGGGTCGCCATCTGCGTCAGGTTCTGCTTCACCTGGGGGTCCGGGCGCGCCGCCTGTACCGTCGCGGTCGCGCCTTGCGCCGCCTGCGGGTAAGGCAGCTTCCAGACGATGCCGCTGGCCAGCAGCAGGTAATAGAGCATGCCGGCGGCCAGCAGCACCGCCGAGAAAAAGGCGAGCAGGAACAAGGCGATATGCCGCGGCGCAAGGGTGATCGACCTGGCCTGCGTCATGCGCGGATGGAGCAGAATGATTTGCATCGTTTTCCTTTATCGAATCCGTCCGGACGGTGTGATAGGCTGCGACGATGATTAGTTCACAAGGATTTCCGCGCAATCTGGTGCGCGGCGCCAAGACGCCAGCCGCGCATGACGCTGCTTCCTACCTTGGTGGAAATGAAAAACTGGCGGCGCTGCTGCCAGCAGTGAAACGGATGGGGCAACTCCAGAAGGCGTGTGCGGCTATCCTTCCGGAAATGTTTGGCTATTGCGAGGTGCTGCAGTGTAACGCAGACCAGCTGGTGCTGGGCGTTCCGAACGCGTCGGTCGCCGCCAAGCTGAAGAACCGGCTGCCGAAACTGCAGGAAGCGCTGGCTGTCCAGGGCTGGCAGCTCAACGCGATCCGGCTGAAGATACAGGTCCGCGAAAACCTGCCGCCGCCGCCGCCGCCCAAGCAGCTACGGCTGCCGTCGCAGGCCGTGTCCGCGCTGGCCAGCCTCGGCGGCGCGCTGGAAGACTCGCCGCGCAATGCGGCGCTGCGCTCGGCGATTGCGGCGCTGGTGGAGCGTCACCGCAAGTAGGGAATCAGTTCAGCGCCCACTCCGCGCTGACCTGCCGGGCATAGGCCGGCGGCGCGTCGTTCAACTGGTCGAAGGAGACCAGGTCGTAGGAATCGGGCTGGGCCAGCAAGGCGCGCAGCAATTGGTTGTTCAGGCCATGCCCCGATTTGTGCGCGGTATAGCTTGCCAGCAGCGGATGCCCGACCAGGTACAGGTCGCCGATGGCGTCCAGGATCTTGTGGCGCACGAACTCGTTTTCGTAACGCAGGCCGTCCGGGTTGAGGATGCGGTATTCATCCATCACGATCGCGTTTTCCAGCGAACCGCCGCGGGCCAGGCCCAGGCCGCGCAGGGTTTCAACGTCCTGCATGAAGCCGAAGGTGCGGGCGCGCGCGATCTCGCGGACATAGGACTCGGCATTGAAATCGACTTCGGCGATCTGGCCGGTGCGGTCGACCGCCGGATGGTTGAACTCGATGAAGAACTTCAGGCGAAAGCCGTCGTACGGATCGAGCCGCGCCCATTTTTCCTGCGCGCCGCTGCCTTCCCGCACTTCGACCGGCTTCTTGACCCGGACGAATTTCTTGGCCGCAGGCTGCTCCTGCAGGCCGGCCTGCTGCAGCAGGAAGACGAAGGAGGACGCGGAGCCGTCCATGATCGGAATCTCCTCCGCGGTCAGGTCGATGCAGATGTTGTCGATGCCCAGGCCGGCGCAGGCCGACATCAGGTGTTCGACGGTCGAGACCTTGGCGCCCTCCTGCTGCAGCGTGGACGCCATGCGGGTGTCGCCGACGGCAAGCGCCGATGCCGGAAGCAGCACCGGCGGGTCGAAGTCCACCCGCCGGAACAGGATGCCGGTGTCGACCTCGGCCGGCCGCAACGTCAGTTCGACCTTGGTGCCGGAATGGAGACCGACGCCGGTGGTCTTGACGAGTTGCCTGATAGTGCGTTGTTTTAACATCGGGAAATTATAACAAGCGGGGTTTGCCGGGCGCGGCGGCGCGGGCCGGTTTGATGCGCGCAGCCAACAGGCCGCGGGCCGGACGGACGGCAGCCCCATGCCCGCCGCGACGGCTGGCATGGGGAGAAAGCGGCGCTCCGCGGCTGCGGCTGCCGCCGCGCGTGGGAAGCGGCAGTGCGCCGGCGCGGAAGTGACGCGCCGCGCCTGCCACCCCCCACGATCAGCCCAGCTGCTTCAGCAGCGTTTCGGCGTTGGACACCTCGAACTTGCCAGGCGCTTCCAGGTTCAGCTGCTTGACCACGCCGTCTTCGACCAGCATCGAATAGCGCTGCGAACGCACGCCCATGCCGCGCGCGGTGAGGTCGAATTCCAGGCCCAGCGCCTTGGTGAATTCGGCGCTGCCGTCACCCATCATGCGCACGATATTGGTGGCTTTCTGCTCGCGGCCCCAGGCGCCCATGACGAAGGCGTCGTTGACGGAAACGCACCAGATTTCGTCGATGCCCTTGGCCTTGAGCGCGTCGGCGTTGGCGATGTAGCCGGGCACGTGCTGTGCCGAGCAGGTCGGCGTGTAGGCGCCGGGCAGGCCGAAGATGGCGATCTTCTTGCCGCGGACCAGCTCGCTCACCTTGAAGGTATTGGGGCCGAGCGTGCAGCCTTCGGTTTCGACATCGATAAATTCAGCCAGGGTGGCTTCGGGCAGGCGGTCGCCGACTTTGATGGTCATGATGTTCCTCTTGGTTTGCTGAAAAGGCGCGAAAAAAAGCCGGGCCCGACATGGGCTCGGCTCGAAAGGCAGAGTATGCCTCGTTCTGCAGCTTCCTGCAGAACGGGCAACCGGGTGTTGCCGGGTCAGTCCGCCTGCTTGCGCAGGAAAGCCGGAATGTCGTAGGTTTCCATGCCGTTCTTCTCCAGCGCGCGCACGGTCTCGGACGCCGACTTGTTGCGCCATACCGCCGGCGCTTTCAGGCCGTCGGTCGAGCCGGCATGGCCATGGCCATGCGTATGGCCGGTCGAATGCGACATGCCGCCCATCATCACTTCGTCATGGGTGCCGGTGCGCAGCGCCTGGGTCTGGACCAGCTGCACGGTCTTGCGGGTGCGGCCCAGGCCGGTGGCGACCACGGTCACGCGGATGTCGTCGCCCATGGTCTCGTCGTAGGCGATGCCCTGCGCGATCGACGCGTCCGGCGCGGCGAATGCGCGCACGGTGGCCATGACTTCCTTGATTTCCTTGCCCTTCAGGCTGCGGCTGGCGGTGACGTTGACCAGCACGCCGCGCGCGCCGGACAGGTCGATGCCGTCCAGCAGCGGCGACGCCACTGCCTGCTCGGCCGCCAGGCGGGCGCGGTCGACGCCGGAGGCGACGGCGGTGCCCATCATGGCCTTGCCTTGCTCGCCCATGATGGTCTTGACGTCGTTGAAGTCGACGTTGATGTGGCCGGGGACGTTGATGATCTCGGCGATGCCGGCCACCGCGTTGTTCAGCACGTCGTCGGCATGCTGCAGCCACTCGATCATGCTGTCGTCCTCATAGATCTCCTCGAGCTTCTCGTTGAGGATGATGATCAGCGAATCGACATGCTGCGACAGCGCTTCCAGGCCCTCGTTGGCGATGTCCATGCACTTCTGGCCTTCGTACGAGAACGGCTTGGAGACCACCGCCACGGTCAGCGCGCCCTGCTCCTTGGCGATCTGGGCGACGATGGGCGCCGCGCCCGTGCCGGTGCCGCCGCCCATGCCTGCTGCGATGAACACCATGTGCGCGCCGCGCAGCGCATCCTCGATGCGGGCACGCGACTCTTCAGCCAGCTGGCGACCGATGGCCGGCTTCATGCCGGCGCCGAGGCCGGTGTCGCCGATCTGGATAACGTTGTGCGCCTTCGAACCCTTCAAGGCCTGCGCGTCGGTGTTTGCGCAGATGAACTCCACGCCGGATACGCCCTTGTTGATCATGTGCTGTACCGCATTGCCGCCGGCGCCGCCGACGCCAACCACCTTGATGACGGTGCCGTCGGATGTGTTATCCAGAATATCGATTTCCATGATGACTCCTTTATTTGATTTGCGATGCGCAGCCGGTAGGCATTACAACCCGTGGCGACCGACAAAGCCTAGTGATGTTGAAAACAAACCCGATTAAAAATTCCCCAAAAACCATTCTTTCATTCGCTGCCATACCGCTTTCATCGATCCTTCCTGCCGCGTGACGATATGACCGCGTAAATATTGCTTCTTTGCCTCCAGCAGCAGTCCAAGCACGGTCGCGTAGCGCGGACTGCGCACCACGTCGGCCAGCTGACCGCTGTACTCAGGCATGCCCAGGCGGGCCGGCTTGAGGAAGATATCCTCAGCCAGTTCGACCATGCCCGGCATCATCGAGGTGCCGCCGGTCAGGACCAGGCCTGACGACAGGACTTCCTCGTAGCCCGACTCGCGCACCACCTGGTGCACGAGTGCGAACAATTCTTCCACGCGCGGCTCGATCACCGCGGCCAGCGCCTGGCGCGACAGGGTCCGCGGATCGCGGTCCCCCAGCCCCGGCACTTCAAGCTGCTGGCCAGGATCGGCCAGCACCTGCTTGGCCACGCCGTAGCGCAGCTTGATTTCTTCGGCTTCCGCGGTCGGCGTACGCAGCGCCATCGCGATGTCGTTGGTGATCTGGTCACCGGCGATGGGGATCACGGCGGTATGCCGGATCGCGCCCTCGGTGAAGATGGCCACGTCGGTGGTGCCGCCGCCGATGTCGATCAGCACCACGCCCAGCTCCTTCTCGTCCGGCGTCAGCACCGCGTCGGCCGAGGCCATCGGCTGCAGGATCAGGTCGGACACTTCGAGGCCGCAGCGGCGCACGCACTTGACGATGTTCTGCACCGCCGACACCGCGCCGGTGACGATATGCACCTTCACCTCGAGCCGGATGCCGCTCATGCCTATCGGCTCGCGCACGTCTTCCTGGTTGTCGACGATGAATTCCTGCGGCACCGTGTGCAGCAGCTGCTGGTCGGTGGCGATGTTGACCGCCTTCGCGGTCTCGATCACGCGGGCGACGTCCGCCGCGGTGACTTCCTTGTCCTTGATGGCGACCATGCCGCGCGAGTTGAAGCTGCGGATGTGGCTGCCGGCGATGCCGGTGTAGACATTGCGGATCTTGCAGTCCGCCATCAGCTCGGCCTCTTCCAGCGCCCGCTGGATCGACTCCACGGTCGCCTCGATGTTGACCACCACCCCTTTTTTCAGGCCACGCGATTCATGCTGCCCGAGTCCGATCACTTCATGCCGTCCATTCGACATGACCTCGGCCACTACCGCCACCACCTTGGAGGTGCCGATGTCGAGGCCGACGATCAGGTTTTTCGCGTCTTTTGTCATGTTCTTTCGCTTATTTTTTCTTTGTTTCGGGTGCAATTTTCAGGCCAGCGACCTGCAGCGCCATACCGCTCGGATAACGCATGTCCACGTTTTCAATGCGGTCTTGCAACCGTGCGACCAGTTGCGGATAAATCTGCACCAGCCGTTCTACCCTGGCTTTCAGGGTCTCCCTGTTTTCTTCCCGTCCGAGTTCGACGTTCATGCCATTGCTGAGCCGCACGCTCCATGCATAGCGGCTCGACAGCTGCACCGCTTCCGGCGTCAGCTCCACCGGCGCCAGCCATTGCCCGAAGTCGCGATAACGCGCGACGACCTCGCGCTCGGAGCCTGCCGGGCCACTGAATTCGGGCAGGTCGCCCTCCTCCTCGGCTTCGTCCAGGTTGGCGGTGAACAGGTCGCCCTGCACCGAAACCAGGCGTCCGTCCTCGCCCCAGGTGCCGAGCGGCTTGTGCTCCTCGATCACCACCACCAGCTTGTTGGGCCATTCGCGGCGCACGGCCGCGCGCCGCACCCAGGGCACCGACTCGAACGCCACCCGCACCTGTTCGAGGTCGGCGGTGAAGAAGTTGCCCTTGATCTGCGGCAGCGCGGTGCCGCGCACGGTGGACGGGCTCACATGGCGCAGCGTGCTGTGTTCCGGCCCTTCCAGCCGCACTTCGCGCAGCGTGAAGAGCGGCCGGTGCACGACCCACCACAGCGCCGAACCGAGTATCGCAAGCGCGAGCAGGCCCAGCAGCGCATTGGCTGTCGCGTTGAGTAGTCGGATGTCCTGCCACATGGTGTATGTCGTCGCTTTCCGTTTGCGGGGTCAGGCCGGCTTCCAGCCGGGCGTGGGTTTCAGGTCCAGCCGGGCCAGGCGCAGGATGTCGATGCACAGGTCTTCGTAGCTGACGCCCGCGGCGCGCGCCGACATCGGCACCAGCGAATGGCCGGTCATGCCCGGCGAGGTGTTGATCTCGAGCAGGAAGGGCGCATTGTCGACGTCCCGCAGCATGAAGTCGACGCGGCCCCAGCCGCTGCAGCCCAGCGCGCGGTACGCCTCCACCGCCAGCGACTGGATGCGCGCGGTCAGCGCCGCGTCCAGCGGCGCCGGGCACAGGTACTGGGTTTCATCGCTGAAGTACTTGTGCTCGTAGTCGTAATTGCCCTGCGGCGCGCGGATCTCGACGATCGGCAGCGCGTGGGCATCGCGGCCCGCGCCCATCACCGGCACCGTCAGTTCGCGGCCGCTGATGAATTCCTCGGCCAGCACGGTGTCGTCGTAGCGCACGCAGTTGTCGAAGCCGGCCTGCATCTCGCTTGCCGAAGCGACCTTGCTGATGCCGATGGTCGAGCCTTCATGCGGCGCCTTGAGCATCAGCGGCAGGCCGAGCTCGCTGGCCACCGCATCGAGCTGCGCCGGGCTCGCGTCCTTTTCCAGCACCATGAAGCGCGGCGTTGGCAGGCCATGCGACATCCAGACGCGCTTGCTCATGGTCTTGTCCATCGACAGCGCGCAGGCCATCACGCCCGGCCCGGTGTACGGGATGCCGAGCTGCTCGAGCGCGCCCTGCAGCGTGCCGTCCTCGCCGTAGCGGCCGTGCAGCGCGATGAAGACGCGGTTGTAGCCCTGCTCCGCCAGCTGCGCCAGGTTCTGCCGCGCCGGGTCGAAGCCATGCGCATCCACGCCCCTGGAGCGCAGCGCGGCCAGCACGCCTTCGCCCGACATCAGCGACACTTCCCGCTCCGCCGAACGGCCGCCGTACAGCACGCCGACCTTGCCCAGCTCCTGCGCCAAGGTCGGGGTAGTCATGCGGCCTCCTGTGCCGGCCGGGCCAGTTGCGCCAGCTGCGCCGGCACGCCGGAAATCGAGCCGGCTCCCATGGTGATGACGACGTCGCCGTCACGGACGACATCGGAAATCGTGGCGCTCATTTCTGCAATATCCTCGACAAATACCGGCTCGACCTTGCCCAGCACGCGCAACGCATGCGCCAGCGCGCGGCCGTCGGCGGCGACGATGGGCTGCTCGCCGGCCGCATAGACTTCCGCCAGCACCAGCGCGTCCGCCGACGACAGCACCTTGACGAAATCCTCGAACAGGTCGCGGGTGCGGGTGTAGCGGTGCGGCTGGAATGCCAGCACCAGCCGGCGGCCCGGGTAGGCGCCGCGGGCGGCCGCCAGCGTGGCGGCGGTCTCGACCGGATGGTGGCCGTAGTCGTCCACCAGCGTGAAGCGCACGCCCGACGCGAGCGTGATGTCGCCGTAGCGGGTGAAGCGGCGGCCGACGCCGTTGAATTCGGACAGCGCCTTCTGCGTCGCGCAGTCGTCCACGCCGAGTTCGCGGGCGATGGCGATGGCGGCGCAGGCGTTCTGCACATTGTGCATGCCGGGCTGGTTCAGGCTGATGTCCATCGGCGCGTAGCCGTCCTGGATCACGGTGAAGCGCATGTGGCTGTCGACCGCGCGGGCGTCGATGGCCCGCACCTGCGCCTTCGCGTCGAAGCCGTAGGTCAGCACCGGCTTGGAAATGAAGGGCATGATCTCGCGCACGTTGGCGTCGTCGACGCACAGGATGGCGACGCCATAGAACGGCAGCCTGTTGGTGAATTCGATGAAGGCCTGCTTCAGCTTCGCGAAGCTGTGGTCGTAGGTCTCCATGTGGTCGGCATCGATGTTGGTGATGACCTCGATGACCGGCGACAGGTTCAGGAAGGACGCGTCCGACTCGTCTGCCTCGGCGACGATGAAGTCGCCGGCGCCCAGCTTGGCGTTGGCGCCGGCGCTGGTCAGGCGGCCGCCGATGACGAAGGTCGGGTCCAGCCCGCCCTGCGCCAGCACGCTGGCGACCAGGCTGGTGGTGGTGGTCTTGCCGTGGGTGCCGGCGATCGCGATGCCGCTTTTCAAACGCATCAGCTCGGCCAGCATCATCGCGCGCGGCACGATGGGGATGCTGCGGGCGCGCGCGGCCAGCACTTCGGGGTTGTCGGGCTTGACCGCGGTCGAGGTCACGACCGCATCGGCGCCGTCGACGTTGGCGGCCTGGTGGCCGCGCGTGACCCGAGCGCCCAGCTGCGCGAGGCGCTCGGTAGCCGCGTTGCCGCCAAGGTCGGAACCGGACACGGTATAGCCGAGGTTGAGCAGCACTTCGGCGATGCCGCTCATGCCGCTGCCGCCTATGCCGACAAAATGAATGTTCTTTACTTTATGTTTCATGCTTTTCCTGGCGTTGCCGCCAGCTTTTCCAAAATATCCGCGATGGTTTCATTGGCGTCGCGCCGGCCCTGGCGGTAGGCCGCCTCCGCCATCGCCACGCAGCCTTCGCGCGTCATGTCCGTCAGCAGCGTTGCCAGCCGCTGCGGCGTCAGTTCCGACTGCGGCAGGTACACCGCGGCCTGCTGTTTTTCCATCCATTGCGCGTTGTCGCGCTGGTGGCTGGTGGTGGACGCCACGAACGGCACCAGCACGCTGGCGATGCCGGCCGCGGTCAGTTCCGATACGGTGATCGCGCCGGCGCGGCAGACCACCAGGTCGGCCTCGGCATAGCGTGCCGGCATGTCGTCGATGAAATCCAGCACCTCGGCCTCGACGCCGGCATCGGCATATCCGCGGCGCAGCGCCTCAACGTGTTGCTTGCCGGACTGGTGCACCAGCTTCGGACGTTTTTCTTCAGGGATCAGCGCCATCGCCGCCGGCATCGCCTCGTTCAGCGCCTTCGCGCCCAGGCTGCCGCCGACGACCAGGATGTGCAGCGGACCGCTGCGGCCTTCGAAGCGCTGCTCCGGCAGCTGCATGTCGATGATCTCGCGGCGCACCGGGTTGCCGGTGACGGTCGCCTTTCCGGCCGCGGCGCCGAAGTCGGCGGGGAAGCCGAACAGCACGCGGCGCGCCAGCGGCGTCAGCGTGCGGTTCGACAGCAGCAGCGCGGCGTCGGCATTGACCAGCACGACAGGCACGCCGCGCAGCCGCGCCATCATGCCGCCCGGCACGGTGACATAGCCGCCCATGCCCAGCACCACGTCGGGCTTGCGCCGCGCCAGGATGCGCAGGCAGGCGGTGAAGCTGGCCGTCAGGCGGAAGGCGCCGCCCAGCGTATGCATCAGTCCCTTGCCGCGCATGCCGGAGAAGTCGATGGTGTCCATCGGCACGCCGTGCCTGGGCACCAGTTCGCGCTCCATGCCGCGCTCGGTGCCCAGCCATGACACGTCCCAGCCGCGCGCCTTCATGGTCGCCGCGATCGCGAGTCCGGGGAAGATATGGCCGCCGGTGCCGGCGGCCATCACCATCAGCCGCTTCATAGCCGGCCCCCGCGCATGCGGATGCGGTTTTCGTAATCGATGCGCAGCAGGATCGCGAGGCCGACGCAGTTGATCAGCACGCCGGAGCCGCCATAGCTCATCAGCGGCAGCGTCAGCCCCTTGGTCGGCAGCAGGCCCAGGTTCACGCCCATGTTGATGAAGGCCTGCACGCCGATCCATAGCCCGATGCCCTTGGCGGTGAGGCCGGCGAACGTGAGATCGATGGCGATGGCCTGGCGGCCGATCTCGAAGGCGCGCTTGATCAGCCAGTAGAACATCAGCACCACGACCAGCACGCCGGCATAACCCAGCTCCTCGCCGATCACGGCGAGCAGGAAGTCGGTGTGCGCTTCCGGCAGGTAATGCAGCTTCTCGACGCTGCCGCCGAGGCCAACGCCGAACAGCTCGCCGCGGCCGAACGCAATCAGCGAATGGGACAGCTGGTAAGCCTTGCCGAGCGCGTTTTCCTCGGTCCACGGATTGAGATAGGCAAAGATGCGCTCGCGCCGCCATGGCGAAAGCCCGATCACCAGGCCGAACACCACGACCAGCATGCTGGCAATGCCGCCGAACCAGATGCCGTTGATGCCGCCCAGGAACAGGATGCCCATCGCGATGCAGACGATGACGCCGAACGCGCCGAGGTCGGGTTCGAGCAGCAGCAGCAGGCCGACGCAGCCGACCGCCGCGGCCATCGGCAGGAAGCCCTTGGTCAGCTGGTGCATGTACTGCTGCTTGCGGACCGTGTAATCGGCCGCATACAGCACCATGAACAGCTTCATCAGCTCGGACGGCTGCAGGTTGAATACCTTGAACGAAAGCCAGCGCTTGGCGCCGTTGACGCCCTTGCCCAGGCCGGGCACCAGCACCAGGACCAGCAAGATCAGCGTGCCGACGAACAGGTAGGGCGCGGCCTTCTGCCAGGTCTTCATCGGCACCCGGAATGCCAGCGCGCCGGCGACCAGGGACACGGTAATGAACATCGCCTGGCGCACCAGGAAATGGTTGTTGTGATACGACGCGTACTTGGGCGAGTCGGGCAGCGCGATCGATGCGGAATACACCATGACCAGGCCGAACAGCATCAGCAGCAGCGTGACCCAGATCAGCACCTGGTCGTACTCGGCGATGCGCGGACGCTGGGCCAGCGCTTCCGACGACGGCGCGGAACGGGAGAAGAAGGAAGGAATCGCGAGTTTCATGCCATCACCTCACCGCGCGACAGCGCCAGTTCGCGCACCGCCTCGACGAACACTTCGGCCCGGTGCGCATAGTTGCGGAACATGTCGAGGCTGGCGCAGGCCGGCGACAGCAGCACCGCGTCGCCGGGGGCGGCCAGCGCCGCCGCCTGCTGCACCGCCGACTCCAGCGTGTCGCAGTCGATCAGTGTGACGCCGGCGCCGGCCAGCGCGGCCCGTATCGCGCCGGCGTCGAGGCCGATCAGCAGCACCGCGCGCGCATGGCGCGCGACCGGCGCGGCCAGCGGGCCGAAGTCCTGCCCCTTGCCGTCGCCGCCGGCGATCAGGATCAGCTGGGGCACGGCGCGCCCTGCCCCAAGGCCATTGAGCGCGGCCACGGTGGCGCCGACATTGGTGCCCTTGCTGTCATCGTAAAAGTCGACGCCGACGACGGTCGCCACCAGCTCGACCCGGTGCGGCTCGCCGCGGTAGTCGCGCAGCCCGTGCAGCAGCGGCGCGAGCGGCAGGCCGATGGCGCGGCATAGCGCCAGCGCCGCCAGCGCATTGAGCGCGTTGTGGCGGCCGCGTATCTGCAGCGCGTCGGCCGGCATCAGCCGTTTCAGGCTGACCGGCGCCGCGCTGTCGTCCTTCTTGCGGCGCTTGCGTTCGCCATCCTCGGCCGGAACCGCCTCGGTCAGCCATAGCATGCCGTTTTCCTGGACCAGGCCGAACGCGCCCGGCGTCGTCGCCTCGTCCGAACCGAAGCTCAGCAGCGGTGCGCCCGGCGCCGTCATTTTCATGACCAGCGGATCGTCGCGGTTCAGGATGCGCGCGGTGCCGGCGCCGAAGATCCTGGCCTTGTCCGCGGCATAGGACGCCATGTCGCCATGCCAGTCGAGATGGTCCTGGGTGATGTTGAGCACGGTCGCCGCATCGGGGTTGAGGCTGTATGTCGCATGCAGCTGGAAGCTCGACAGTTCCAGCACCCACAGCTGCGGCAGGTCGTCCGCATCGAGGCGCTGGCGCAGCATGTCGAGCGCGGCCGGGCTGATATTGCCGGCCACCTGCACCGACAGGCCGGCGCGCTCGGCCAGCATGCCGGTCAGGCTGGTGACCGTGGTCTTGCCATTGGTGCCGGTGACAGCCAGCACCCTGGGCGCATAAGCGCGTTCCTCGCGCAAGGCGGCCAGCGCCTGCGCGAACAGCTCGATCTCGCCCAGCAGTGGAATGCCGCGCTCCGCCGCCGGCGCCTGCAGGGCCGCCAGCTCGCGCCCCGGCGCCAGGCCCGGGCTGACCGCGATGAAGTCGACGCCGTCCAGCAGCGCCGCGGTGAACGCGCCGCCGATGAAGACCGCGTCCGGCGCCTGCGCCTGCAGTGCCGGCAGGCGGTCGGGCGCGGTGCGGGTGTCGGCCACGCGCACGGCGGCGCCGCAGCGCGCGAGCCAGAGCGCCATCGCGAGCCCGGATTCCCCGAGCCCCAGCACCAGCGCCTGTTTACCTTGGACGTTCATCATCGCAGCTTCAATGTGGAGAGGCCGAACAGCACCAGCATCATCGTGATGATCCAGAAACGCACCACGACCTGCGTTTCCTTCCAGCCCTTCTGTTCATAGTGATGATGCAGCGGCGCCATCAGCAGCACCCGGCGGCCGGTGCCGAAGCGCATCTTGGTGTACTTGAAATAGCCGACCTGCAGCATCACCGACAGGGTTTCCACCACGAACACGCCACCCATGATGAACAGCACGATTTCCTGGCGCACGATCACGGCGATGGTGCCCAGCGCGCCGCCGAGCGCCAGTGCGCCGACGTCGCCCATGAAGACCTGGGCCGGATGGGCGTTGAACCAGAGGAAGGCCAGGCCCGCGCCCGCCATCGCGCCGCAGAAGATGATCAGTTCGCCGGCGCCGGGAATATGCGGGATGAACAGGTAGCGCGCATAGGTCGCGCTGCCGGTCAGGTAGGCGAACAGCCCGAGCGCGGTGCCGACCATCACGGTCGGCATGATGGCCAGGCCGTCGAGGCCGTCGGTCAGGTTCACGGCGTTGCTGGTGCCGACGATGACGAAATAGGTTAGCGCGATGAAGCCCCAGACGCCCAGCGGATAGCTGATGGTCTTGAAGAAGGGCACGATGAAGTCGGCCTTGGGCGGCAGGTCCATCGAGAACCCGGAGCGCACCCAGCTCAGGAAGAGCTGCAGCACGTTGGCATTGCTGACGCCGGACACCGAGAACGCCAGGTAGAGCGCGGCGCCGACGCCGATCAGCGATTGCCAGAAATACTTTTCGCGGGACGTCATGCCCTTCGGGTCCTTGTGGACCACCTTGCGGTAGTCGTCGACCCAGCCGATCGCGCCGAAACCGAGCGTCACCACCAGCACCGGCCAGATGAAGCGGTTGCTCCAGTCGCTCCAGAGCAGCGTGGAGACGCCGATCGAGATCAGGATCAGCGCGCCGCCCATGGTCGGGGTGCCGGACTTGATCAGGTGGGTCTGCGGCCCGTTGGTTCGCACCGCCTGCCCGACCTTCAGCCGGGTCAGCATGCGGATCACCGCCGGGCCGGAGAACAGGCCGATCGCCAGCGCCGTCAGCGTGGCGAACACGGCGCGGAAGGTGATGAAGTTGAAGACCCGCAACGGGCCGAGTTCGTCCTGGAAATGTTGGGCCAGCCAGAGCAGCATGCTAGTGCGCCTCCTGCGCGGCATCGACTGCCAGGCGTTGGACCACGCGTTCCATGCGCATGAAGCGCGAACCCTTGACCAGCACGGTGGAGGACGGCGTCACGACCGACGATGCCGCATCGTTCAGCGTTTCCACGTTTTCATAATGGCGGGCGCGGGCGCCGAAGGCATTGCTGGCGCTGCCGGCAAGGTCGCCCAGCGTCAGCAGGTGGTCGATGCCGCGGCCGCGCGCATAGGCGCCGATCTCTTCATGGAACTTGCGGCCTTCGGTGCCGACTTCGCCCATGTCGCCCAGCACCAGCACGCGCGGCGCCGGCGCCTGCGCCAGCACGTCGATCGCGGCCTTCACCGAATCGGGATTGGCGTTGTAGGTGTCGTCGATGACGGTGGCGCCATTGCGCCCGGCCTTGTGCTGCAGCCGACCGCTGACGGGCAGGAAGCTTTCCAGGCCCTGCACGATGGCGCGCCGGTGAATGCCGATGGCAAGCGCGCAGGCGATCGCCGCCAGCGCGTTACGCACGTTGTGGACGCCGGCCGCGGCCAGCCGCAGCGGGAATTCGCGCTGGCCCACGCGCACCTGCATCAGGCTGCCGACGGCCTGGGGCACGTAGGTGCAGCTGACGCTGGCGTCCTGCGACAGGCCAAACGTCAGGACCTTGCGCTGGCCGCTGGCCTTGGCCAGGCTGCGCCACAGCGGCGTGTAGGGATCGTCGGCCGGGAACACCGCGATGCCGTTGGCCGGCAGCGCGCTGATCACGGACCCGTTTTCATGGGCGACCGCCTCGACGCTGGCCATGAATTCCTGGTGCTCGCGCTGCGCATTGTTGACCAGGCCCACGGTGGGCTGCGCCTGCGCGGCAAGCTGCGCGATCTCGCCCGGATGGTTCATGCCCAGCTCGATGACCGCGGCCTTGTGCGCCGCCTCCAGCCTGACCAGCGTCAGCGGCACGCCGATGTCGTTGTTGAGGTTGCCGCGGGTCGCCAGGTAGCGGTCGGGGCCGAACTCCGCGGCCAGGATCGCGGCAATCATTTCCTTGACCGTGGTCTTGCCGTTGCTGCCGGTGACGCCGATCAGCGGGATGTCGAACTGCCGGCGCCAGTAGGCGCCGATCTCGCCGAGCGCCGCACGCGTGTCCGGCACCAGCAGCGCCGGCAGCCCGAAGCCCGCCGGCAGTTTTTCCGCCACCACGGCGGCCGCGCCGCGCGCGGCCACGTCGCCGAGGAAGTCGTGCGCATCGAAACGCTCGCCGCGCAGCGCGACGAACAGCATGCCGGGGCCGACTTCGCGGCTGTTGGTGGACAGGCCGTGGAATGCAGCGGCCGCGGTGGCTTGTGCGGAATGGAGGCGGGTCTGCAGTTGCGTCAGGGAAGACTTGATCACAGCATCCCTTTCATCGTCACGCGCGCGGCCAGCGACAGCGCGGCATGATCGGCGTCGAGGAATGGCAGCTTGCGTCCCTTGATCTCCTGGGTAGTCTCGTGGCCTTTGCCGGCCAGCAGCACGACGTCGGCCCGGGCCGCGTGCTTGACTGCGTAAAGTATGGCTGCCGCGCGGTCTTCAATCACGTGCGGCGCGCTGTGCATTGCGTTGGAAATCTTCATGCCTTCAATAATCTGTTCAATGATGCCCGACGGCTCTTCGCCGCGCGGGTTGTCGCTGGTGACGATCACATGGTCGGCCGCGGTGGCGGCCGCGCCCATCTGCGGACGCTTGCCGGGATCGCGCTCGCCGCCGCAGCCGAACACGCACCACAGCTGGCCATGCCGCTGCTGCGCGACTTCGCGCAGGGTGGCAAGGGTTTTCACGAGCGCATCGGGCGTGTGCGCGTAATCGATCACCACGAGCGGCGCTTCCTGGCCGCCCAGTTGCTGCATCCGGCCGGGCACCGGCTGCAGCGCTTCGAGTAAATCAACCACTGCGCGCAGCGATGCGCCGCGCGCCAGCAGCACCCCGGCGATGCCGAGCACGTTACTGACATTGAAGTGGCCGACAAGTTGCGTGCGCACCTGGATTGCGCCCTGCGGCGTGCTCAGCTGGAACACGGTGCCGCTGTTGCTGGAACGAATATCGCTGGCGCGCAGCACCGGGACGTCGCCAGCGCTGGCGTCGGCGATGCTGTAGCCGATGATGCCGACCGCCGGCGCTTGACTGCGCAGGTGGTCCACCAGGCGCCGGCCCATCGCGTCGTCGAGGTTGATCACCGCGTGGCGCAGGCCGGGCCAGTCGAACAGCCGGCGCTTGGCCGCCTCGTAGGCCGCCATGTCGCCGTGGTAGTCGAGATGGTCGCGGGTGAAATTGGTAAACAGCGCGATGTCGACATGCAGGCCGTTGAGCCGGCCCTGGTCGATGCCGATCGACGACGCCTCGATGGCCAGCGCACGCACGCCGCTGCTGCGGGCCTGCGCCAGCCGGCGCTGCAGCAGCACGGCGTCGGGCGTGGTGTAGCCGGTCTCGCTGAAATTGCCGGCCATGCCGTTGCGATAGATGCCGGTGCCCAGCGTGCCGACCACCAGCGTCGGCTCGCCCTGCCTGGACAGCGCGCGTCCGAGCCACTGGCTGCAGGATGTCTTGCCGTTGGTGCCGGTCACCGCGACGACCAGCATCGGCGCATCGGGCGCGTCGTACCAGGCGTTCGCGAGCGGGCCGGCCAGCTGCTTGAGGCCGGCGACGGCGCGATGCGGCACGTCGGGCGCGGCATCCCATTCGAAGCCGTCGCCGTCGTCGAACAGCACCGCCCTGGCGCCGCGCTGCACTGCCGCGCTTATAAAGTTGCGGCCGTCGGCGCTGTCGCCGGGATAGGCAAGGAACACGTCGCCGGCCGCCAGCAGGCGCGAGTCGGACGTCAGCTGCGCGGCGGGCGCGAACGAACGCAGCCAGTCGACCAGCGCGACGATGCCCGCTGCCGCGTCCGCCATTACATGCTCTCCTGCGGCACGGTGGCGGGCACGATGATGCTGGTGACAGTGGAATCAGGCCCGACGTTCATTGCGCGCAGCGCGCTGCCGGCGATTGCGGAGAAAACCGGCGCCGCCACTTCGCCGCCGTAGTGCGCGCCGCTGGGCTCGTCGATCATCACCGCAATGATGATGCGCGGGTCGGACGCCGGCGCGAAGCCGACGAAGGACGACACGTACTTGCTGACATAGCGGCCGCCGGCGATCTTGTAGGCGGTGCCGGTCTTGCCGGCGACCCGGTAGCCCGGCACCTGCGCCTTGGGCGCGGTGCCTTCGGGACCGGTCGCGGTTTCCAGCATCGCGCGCATTTCGCGGGCGGTCTTCTCGGTAATGACGCGCTGGCCGACCGGCGGCGCCGACAGCTTCTGGAAGGACAGCGGGATCAGGTCGCCGTCGCGGGCAAAGATGGTGTACGCATGCGCCAGCTGCAGCAGCGAGACCGAGATGCCGTGGCCATAGCTCATGGTCGCCTGCTCGATCGGCCGCCACGACTTGAACGGCCGCACCCGGCCCGCGACGGCGCCGGGGAAGCCGAACTTGGGCTGCTGGCCAAAGCCGACGGTGGTGAACATCTCCCACATTTCCTGCGGCTGCATCTGCAGCGCGATCTTGGCGGTGCCGACGTTGGACGACTTCTGGATGATCTGGGTGACGGTCAGCGGGCCATGCGCATGCGAGTCGCCGATGGTGGCGGTGCCGATGGTCAGCTTGCCGGGCGCCGTCTGCACGACGGTGTTGGGCGTGACGCGCTTGGTGTCCAGCGCCAGCGCGATCGCGAAAGGCTTCAGGGTCGAACCCGGCTCGAAGGTGTCGGTAATGACCCGGTTGCGCAGCATCGCGCCGGTCAGGATGGAGCGGTTGTTCGGGTTATAGGTCGGCAGGTTGGCCAGCGCCAGCACTTCGCCGGTCTTGATGTCGACGACCACCACGCCGCCGGCCTTGGCCTTGAACTTGTCGACCGTTTCCTTCAGGTGCGTAAACGCGATGTACTGGATCTTGCTGTCCAGCGACAGCACGAGGTCGCGGCCGTCATGCGGCTCGCGCACCGCGGCGATGTCCTCGACGATGCGGCCCAGCCTGTCCTTGATCACGCGGCGGCTGCCGGTGACGCCGGCCAGGGTTTTCTGCATGCCCAGCTCCATGCCGTCCTGCCCTGCATCCTCGACGTTGGTGAAGCCGACCACGTGGGCGGTCACATCGGCCTGCGGGTAGAAACGCTTGTATTCCTTGCGGGTCTCGATGCCGGCGATCTGCAATTTAACGATCTTGTCCACCGTCTCCTGCTCGACCTGGCGCTTCAGGTAGACGAAATTGCGGTCGGAGTCGAGCTTCTTGCGCAGTTCGGCCTCGGGCATTTCCAGCAACGCGGACAAGGCGCGCAGCTTCTCGGGCGGCGCTTCCAGCACGTCGTCCGGTATCGCCCATACCGCCTTGACCGGCACCGACGACGCCAGCACCTCGCCGTTGCGGTCGGTGATCTTGCCGCGCGTGGCCGGCAGCTCCAGCGTGCGCGCATAGCGGGCGGCGCCCTGCTTCTGCAGGAACTCGGTCGACAGCCCCTGCAGCCACAGCGCCCGGCCGGCCAGCGCCAGGAAAGCGGCGAACATGATGAACAGCACCAGGCGCGAACGCCAGGCGGGCAGCTTCACGTCCAGCAGCGGGCTGGCGGAAAACGGCACGCCGCGCGCGGTGGCGCGGCGCGGATTGGGACGTGGCACGGCCGCCATTACTTGGCCTCTCCGGTGATGTATTGCGTGCGGGCCGGGGTCAGCGGCACCATGTTGAGGTCACGCCGCGCATTGGCTTCGATGCGTGCATGCTTGCCGAGCGTGGACTGGTCCAGCTGCAGCTGCGACCATTCGATCTCGAGCTGGCGGGTCACTGCCTGCGCGCGCTCGATCTCGATGAAGAGCCGGCGCGCCTGGTACTGGGCATTGACCAGCGACAGCGCGCTGCAGGCCAGCAGCGTGGTCAGCACCAGGCTCAGGCGACCGGTCATTTCGGCGCTCCGGCTTGCGGCGTATAGGGGAGACGGACGGCGACCCGCATCACGGCGGAGCGTGAACGCGGGTTGTCGGCGATTTCGGCGGCGGACGGCTTCATTTTGGCAAGCAGCTTCATTTCCGGCTGCGGCAGGTCCACCGCGCGTATCGGCAGGCGGCGGTCGGGTTGGTGCGCAGTGGCCCGGGCGGCGAGGAATTGCTTGACCATGCGGTCCTCCAGCGAATGAAAGCTGATCACAGCCATCCTCCCGTTCGGAGCCAGGCAGCCAAACGCGCCGCGCAAGCCTACTTCGAGTTCTTCAAGCTCCCGATTGATGAAAATCCGGATAGCCTGAAAGGTGCGAGTTGCCGGGTCCTTGCCTTTCTCGCGGGTCTTGACGGCGCGTGCCACGATCTCGGCAAGCTGTCGTGTGCCTGAAATTGGCGCGACTGACCGGCTAGCAACAATCGCCTTTGCAACCTGAAAAGCAAACCGTTCTTCCCCATAATCCCGTACCACCCTCTCGATAATCTGTTCGCTCGCCGTTTCCAGCCACTGTGCCGCCGAGATCCCGCGCGTGGTGTCCATGCGCATGTCCAGGGGGCCGTCCATCCTGAAACTGAATCCCCGCGCCGCGTCGTCCACCTGCGGCGAGGAAATCCCCAAATCCAGCAAGATGCCGTCGACCTGCGTGACGCCGCGTTCCGCCAGCGCCGCTGCCATCGTGGCAAAGCTGTCATGCACTACTTCAAATCTGCTGTCGGACTGCGTCAGCGCATGGGCGGAGGCAATTGCCTGCGGATCCTTGTCGAAAGCGATCAGACGCCCGCGCGGGCTCAGTCGCTCCAGAATCCGGCGGCTATGCCCGCCACGGCCAAACGTGCCGTCCACAAAGATGCCATCCGCGCGCGCGCCTTCGATCGCCAGTGCGTCGACTGCTTCTTCCAGCAGCACCGTACGGTGCTGCAACTCTGGCACCGTGTTTTCTGTCATCACGGTCTAGAAGGAAAAGCTGTTCAACACATCGGGCATGCCGTCCGCCACTGCCTGCGCCTCGCTCTCGGCGAGTTTGGCCGCATCCCAGATCTCGAAATGGCTGCCCATGCCGAGCACCATGACCTCCCGCGACAGCCCGACTGCGCTGCGCAGCTCCGGCGCAATCAGAATGCGGCCGGCGGAATCCATTTCGACATCCGACGCGTTACCCAGAAAAATCCGTTGCCAGGCCCGTGCCGACATTGGCCATGCTGCAATCTGCTCGCGGTGGGCTTCCCACACCGGGCGCGGAAAAAACAGCAGGCAGCCGTGCGGATGCTTGGTCAGGGTGACCCGTCCCTCGCATTGCACTGCCAGCGCGTCACGATGCCGGGAAGGAATAGTCATCCTGCCCTTCGCATCGAGAGTTAGTGCGGACGCGCCTTGAAACACCCTGGATTCCTCTGTTTATAATTTTTGCTACTTGCCACGGTGCATTATTTCGCCGCGTCCTGCCTTGCCAACTCACCCACAAAAAGACACTTTTTCACACTGCCGCCCACTTTAGTGGATGCTCTATTTGCGGTCAAGGAATATCACAGGCTGAAGATGCATTTTCTCTAATGAAGTCAAGGACTTAGCAGATTTCGTTTAAGAACTACGTTTACCCTTATTTTTATAAAAATCAATGACTTGTGCACTGTACTGAAAGTTACTTCTGAAGCAAACACATGTGTTTAAAAATTTACCATAAGAAACAATTTCAAATTGTAAATTTCTATGAATCAACGAAGTTGATGCTTAATCGCATCAAAAGTGTGCAAATACCATGTTTTTTTGTCCTAAATTGTTGCAAAAGCCGGAAAAGTCGGGATTGGCTAAAATTAACTTTCATGCCCAGGTTTCCGACCAGAAGTGTGTTTTAAGAGAAACTTATTGTGTTAAGGTTTTTTTAAGATTTGCTGAGGATTGTTTTAGCAAAACGTGTCCGGATGACGGACTAGCATGATCTCCATCGTCGCCGAGGCGGCGTCCTACCCACCATACGAATGGAGACAGACATGCAAAAAAGCAACTTCGACCGGCAAAACGGCGCACGGGCAGGCCGCGTGGATATCTACGCCGGCATCCACAAGGCGGTGCGCGCCTTCCTGTGCGACACCCTGACCCGGCTTGCCCGGCTCGACCTGGAAGATCCGGACGAACTGTCGGGCGCCGTGCTGCAGGTGCGGGAGCTGCTGGCGTTTTGCGAGCACCATATCCATAACGAAGAACGATTCGTGCATCCGGCGATGGAGGTGCGGCAACCCGGTTCATCCGTCGATACCGCCGACGACCACCTGCACCATGCGCAGTCGGTAGCCGCGATGCTGGCCGACTGCGCGACGATGGAAACGCAGCGGGGCGCGGAAAGGGATGCCGCATGGCGGCGGCTGCAGCGGCAGCTGGCGCAATTCACCGGCGACAACCTGCTTCACATGGATGTCGAGGAAACCGCCAACAATGCCGTGCTGCATGCCTGCTACATGGACAGCGAGCTGATCGGACTGCACCAGCAGATCCTGGCCGCGATGCCGCCGCAGGAACTGGCCGCCGGCCTGCGCTGGATACTGATCGCTTCCAGCCCGGCCGAACGCGCCGAAGTGATGGCCGGCATCCGCGCCGACGCGCCGCCGCCGGTGTTCGATGCGATGCTGGAAATGGCGCGCCAGGTCCTGGATGCGCGCGCCTGGGACAAGCTGGCCGCGTCGCTGTCGCCGCTGCGGATCGCGGCCTGACGCCCTCCGCCGCCTAGCGCTGGTCGACCAGCTGCACCGGGCGCGACACGCACAGCTGGAACCGGCCGCGGCCGGTTTTCTTCAGCTGCACCGCCGCCTGCCGCTCCAGCAGCCGGCGCGACAGCAGCAGCAGCCTCGCCTCGAGGTTGTCGCTGATGTCGGGCAGGCGGATGCGGCCGTCCAGGCGCAGCTCGCGGTTGCTGAACACGACCCGCCGGGACTGCTCGTAGTCGCCGAGGATGGTCCAGAAGATTGCCCCGGCCACGCCCTTGATCAGGTAATCCTCGTCGAGAAAGATGCTGTCGCTGCCGGCAAAATGCCGCACGACAAGCGGTGGGCCGGGTCCTGCCTGCGGGAGTGCGGGCGGCGCAGCGGCCGCGGCGTCGCGCGGGCCGTCGCCCGGCTCGTCGGACGCGCCCTGCAGCAGGCAGATCATCGCGCCCAGCTGGGTCGCCAGCGCGGCCAGCGCATCCTCGTCGTCGTAACCGAAGCGCAGGTCCTCGGCGCTCTCGACATAAAGCACGCCGAGCAGGCGCTGGCAGGCCAGCACCGGCACCGCCATCTGGCTGTACGGCGCGGCCAGGCCGGGCAGCGGGATCTCCCCGTCGATCTCCCCGCCGCCGCCGTCCTGCCGCAGGTTTTCCCGGATCGCGCGGCTGTACGCATATTCGGTCGTCATGTGGCCGATGCGGATCGGCGTGCGCTCGCGCGCCGCCACGCCGACCACGCCCTGGCCGAACGGTATTTCAGACCCGACGCCCGACTCGCCATAACCGCAGCTCGCCACTGTATACAAGCGCAGCTGCGCGCTGTCGGCGATCAGCACCATCGCATGGCTGACGCCGAAGCCGTTCCGAAGCGCGTCCAGCGTGGCGGCCAGCAGGCTTTCGAGGTCGGCGCAGCAGGCCAGGCGCTGCGCCGCCTCCCGCAACGGCGGCAGCAGGTTGCGCCGCGGCGGCGGCGGCAGCGACGGGCTGGCGACCTGCACTACCTGGTGGACCCGGAACAGGTCGGCGCCCAGCAGCCGGAACACGTTGGCCATGCCGGTATGCGAGGCGATGCCGGCCAGCCTGGCCTTCATGTTCTCGAACAGCGGCCCGGCGGTCTCGGTGCGGCGGAATTCCAGCGACAGCTGGTATTGCGCGCCTGTCACCGGGCTGGTGACCTGCAGCCGCGCCAGCGGGCGGGCCAGGATGTTCTGGCGGGTCTTGTTGAAGAACTGGTAGGACAATGCGACATGCTCGTGGTCGACATACTGGACCTGCGACAGGTAGGCGATGTTGGGCATGCCGTCGGCGCCCACGGTGGCCATCGCGGCCGGGATCACGCCCTCGAAGCATTCGCGGATGCTCTCCAGCGGCAGCATCAGGCGCCCGCCTTCAGCGGCGCGCCGGCGCGCGGGCCGGGCGACTGGTCGTAGGCGGCGGTCGGCGTGAATTCGATGGCGACGACATCGTCGTCGGCGCAGTGCAGCAGCGAGCGCACCAGCGGCGCCGGAAAGCCGATGGGCCGGACTTCCTCGACAAAGGCGTCGGCATGGACGCGGACCGCCTCGAGCATGCTCGCATCCGGCACGCCGGCATGGGCATGGTCGCCCTTGATCTGTATGGTGCGGTTGGTCGATGGCTGGCTGAACACGGCGGCGACCCGTCCGCTGTATGCTATGTCTTCCAGCAGTTCACGGGCGCAGGGCCGGGCCACCATCAGCGTCAGCCGGCGGCGGTCTGGGGCCACGCTGCATGCCAGCACGCGGCAGACGCCGGGAAACGGACGGGCGCCGCAGGAGGCGGCGCTGATGGACACGCCGCCCTGCAGGAAAGCAGCCTGGGCGGCATCGATAAGGGATTCCGGCGCGACAGACATGGCAAGCGACACCCGACCTGTAATTGCCGAAATTTTAATGGAAGTTGAAGCAGGCCGATAGGCCGGATTCTGTTACGGCGGCCGGTGTGACCCGGACGCTATGACAGCCATTCCTCTAGGCCGTGAATTACTCCACGGCTCAAGCTTCCTACCCGCACGCTCCGCGAGCAACATCAACGCGTGCCTATTTGGAATTGCTCCGGGTGGAGGTTACCGCGTTTCACCGTAACTAAATACGCTCGTCTCTGTGGCCCTATTCCGCGCCTTGCGACGGACGGCCGTTAGCCGTCACCCTGCTCTATGGAGTCCGGACCTTCCTCCCGCCAGCGTTGCAACGAATCGCAGCGCCGGCCAGCGGCTGTCTGGCCTGCTTCGGGCGCCATTGTAGCCGAAGAAGCGACAGTCGCCGCCGCGATTCGCCTTGTTTGGATAGCGGATCGACAAAAGCACGTAGAATCATATTATTGACCATAGGCAATTCAACCTGGCATTTCTCCCAGACAGGACAGCATGACTCTCATCCCGCGCCGCCTCGCCCTGGCCTGCATGCTGTGCATCGCGGCTGCAAGCGCCAGCGCGACGCCGCGCCTGCAGCGCGTGCTCGAAACCCAGACGCTGCGGGTCTGCATCTGGCCCGAGTACTACGGCATCACCTACCGCAATCCCAAGACCCGGCTGCTGTCGGGCCTGGATATCGACATCTCGGCCGAATTCGGCAAGGAGCTGGGGGTCGTGGTGCAGTATGTCGACAGCGATTTCCAGAAACTGGTCGAGCGGCTGGCAAATGACGAATGCGACGTCGCGATGCACAGCGTCGGCATCACGCCGGCGCGCCGCAGCCAGTTGCAGTTCACCAAGCCGACCATGCGCAGCGATGTCTACGCGATCGTCTCGCGCACCTCGAACGCGGTGCGCCGCTGGGAAGACCTGGACAAGCCGGGCCGCGTGATCGCGGTGCAGGCAGGAACCCTGATGGAGCCGCTGATGCGGCAAACCCTGAAACATGCCCGGCTTCTCGCCGTGCAGCCGCCGCAAACCCGCGAGCAGGAGGTGGAGTCCGGCCGCGCCGACGCCTTCATGACCGACTTCCCGTACAGCCGGCGCATGCTCGCCCTGACCGACTGGGCGCGCCTGGTCAGCGCGCCGGAGCCCTTTCACCTGACCGACTACGCGTACGCGCTGGCGCCGGGCGACACCAGCCTGCTGGACCGGATGAACGCGTTCATCGACACCATCCGGCAGGACGGCCGGTTGCGGCAGTTCGCACGCAAGCACCAGCTTGACGCTATCATCGTCACGCAATGAAATGACAGCGGGCAAGCAACCATGATTTTGATACGGCTGGGCCGCAAGGCCCTGAAGGTGCGGCATTTGCTGGTCGCCGTCGGCGCGCTGTGCGGCATAGGCATACTGGCCGGCACCCTGCTGCTGCTCGACCGCGACCGCAAGGGCGACCTGCGGGCCGAGGACGAGCGCGGCCTGCTGCTGGCGAGCGTGCTGGAAAGCCATGTCAGCCGCACGCTGTCCAGCGTCGACAACAGCTTCAACGCGATCAGCCGCGTGCTGCTGCTGCCGTCGGGCCGGGCCGGGCTGCGGCCGGGCGGCGTCGACGTCCAGGCGCTGCTCGACACCATCGCGTCGAGCTCCACCTACCTGCGCTCGGTGTCGGTGCTGGACGCCGGCGGCCAGGTGGTCAGCAGCTCGAACCGGCAGAATATCGGGCGCAGCTTTTCGATGTCCCAGCTCGGCTTCCCGAACGAGATCAACAACAGCCTGCAGAACGGCCGGCCGCTTTTCGTGCGCGACCTGCACGAGCTCGACGAACAGACCGACGCCGGCACTGCGAACGCCTACGCCGAGCGCGGCGTCTATGTGCTGCCGGTCGCCACGCTGCTCAAGATAGGCGGCGTCAATTTGACCCTGCTGGCGCTGGTGAATCCGGCCTACCTGTTCCCCGACCACCGCGCCGGACCGCGCGACAGCGCAGGTTATGAAGTGCTGTTCGACTACCAGGGCATGGTGCTGGCGGCAACGCCGGATGCGCCCTTCGCCATCGGCAGCCGCAATGCCCGGCTGCCGATGTACGACCTGCTCAATAACGACAATGAATACGGCCGCTTCGATCTGGTGCGCAAGGACGCCGAAGGCAGCGAAAGCAGGTACCTGGCGAACTTCCGCGCCAGCCGCAGCTTCCCGGTCGTCGCGGTGGTCGCGCTCTCCGAAGAGCGCGTGCTGGCCAGCTGGCGCAACGGCGCCCGCAGCCTGGAGACGATCGGCTTTGCCGCGGCGCTGCTGGCGCTGCTGTACACCGCGGCGCTGCACCGGACCATGGCCGCGGGCGAACGCACCCGGGAAGAATTGCGCAAGGCCAGGGACGCGGCGGAAACGGCGAACGAAGCCAAGAGCGTTTTCCTGTCCACCATGAGCCATGAAATACGCACGCCCATGAACGGCGTGCTGGGCATGGCGGCGGCGCTGCGCGAGACGCCGCTGAATGCGCAGCAGCAGGAGTTTGCCCGCACCATCAGCGAGTCCGGCGAAGCGCTGCTCGCCATCATCAACGACATCCTGGATTTCTCGAAGATCGAGGCCGGCCACATGGACCTCGACATCGTCGACTGCGCCCTGCTGCCGCTGGCCGAGGGCTGCATCGACACGCTCGCAAGCCGCGCCGCGAGCCGCGGCCTGGTGCTCGCCAGCTTCGTCGACCCGGCGCTGCCGGCCATCGTCAGGGCGGACGGCGGCAGGCTGCGGCAGATCCTGCTGAACCTGGTGGACAATGCAATCAAGTTCACGCCGACCGGCGAAGTGACGCTGCGCCTGACGCTGGCCGGCCAGGCGAACGGCTTCTGCCGGGTCAACTTCGACATTACCGACAGCGGCATCGGCATCGGCGACCAGGCGCTTGCGCGGCTGTTCCAGCCTTTCATGCAGGCTGACAATTCGATCACCCGCAACTACGGCGGGACCGGCCTGGGCCTTTCCATCTGCAAGCGGCTGCTGGAACTGATGGGTTCGCGCATCGAGGTCGACAGCCAGCCGGGGCGCGGCTCGACCTTCCGCTTCAACCTGGAACTGGGCGTCGCGGCGCCGCCCGCCGTGACGCCGCTGCTGCCGCCCGAGAACGTGCTGCTGCTCACGCCGCTGAGCCGGCATGCGGACGTTATTGCCGGCTACCTGAACGCGTGGGGCATGCAGCCCCGGCATGCGGCCAGCATGGAGGAAGCGCTGGCATCGGCGCAGGCCGTTCTTCCAGCGCTGGCCATCATCGACGGCGCATTGCCGCAGGCCGAGGAAGCGGCGCGCATGCTGGCCGCCTCCCATTCCGGCTTGCGGCTGCTGCTGCTGGCCGACAGCGGCAGCGCGCAGGAGCTTGCCGTGCGCATCGGATTCCATGCGACGCTGCGTCGGCCGTTCCGGCAGGCGGCATTGCAGGAAGCACTGCTGTTCGCGCTGGAGCGCCGCCATTACATGCTGGGCGCGGCCGAGGCGACGCCAACGGGCGCCGCCGCCCATGCGCCCGACGCCGAGGCGCCCAGCCTGGTGCTGCTGGTGGAAGACAACCTGATCAACCAGAAGGTCGCGCTGCACCAGCTAAGCCGGCTGGGCTATGCCGCGCATGTGGCGTCGAATGGGGAGGAGGCGCTGAAGGCCGTGGCGCTGCACGACTACACGCTGGTGCTGATGGACTGCCAGATGCCGCTGCTCGACGGCTTCGAGGCGACGCGCCGCATCCGCGCCGCCGAACGCGCCAGCGGCCGCCACCTGCCCATCATCGCGATGACCGCGAATGCGGCCGAGGGCGACCGCGAACGCTGCCTGGACGCAGGCATGGACGATTACCTGGCCAAGCCCATCGTGCGCGACGCACTGGCGTCGATGCTGCGGCAGCATGCCGCGCCGCTTGCTCAGGCCGGGGCGGTCGCGGGCGCGTCGTTGCGCACTGGCACCGGCGCTGCGTCCGGCGGCGGCGCGTTGCGGTGGGAATAGACCCAGGTGAATTCCGCGCCAAGCAGGAAGATCTGCGCCGAGTAATACACCCAGACCAGCAGCACCGCGAACGATCCCGCCGCGCCGAAGCCGGAGGCGACGCCGCTCTTGCCGATATACAGGCTGATCAGGAATTTGCCGATCGTGAACAGCAGCGCGGTCACGAGCGCGCCGACCCAGACATTGCGCCAGTCGATCTTCGCATGCGGCATGAACTTGTAGATGGCTGCGAACATCACGGTGACGACGCCGAAGGAAACGATGAAGTTGAGCGCCTGCAGGACGAATTCCCAGCCGTCCATCAGGCCGCCGAACCAGGTTCCCAGCGCCGCCAGGCCTGCGCTCAGCACCAGCGACACGATCATCAGGAAGCCCAGGCCAAGGATCAGGCCGAATGACAGGAAGCGGGTGCGGATCATGCCCCAGATGCCGTTTTCATTGATGGGCGCCGGCGTGCGCCAGATACGGTCCAGCGAACTTTGCAGTTCCGCGAACACCGCCGTCGCGCCGACCAGCAGCGTGGCGAAACCGATGATGGTGGCCAGTATGCCCTGACCGGGATCGCTGGCCGATTTCAGCAGCTCCTCGACCGCCACCGCGCCCTGCTCGCCCATCAGCCCGCGCAGCTGGGTGACGATTTCGCCGCGCGCGGCATCGGCGCCGAACACGAGACCGGCGACGCCGATCACGATCAGCAGCATCGGCGCCAGCGAGAACACCGTGTAATAGGACAGCGCCGCACCCATGCTGGGCGCAAAGTCGTCGACCCAGGAACTGACCGCTGCCTTGATCAGGTGCCATGAGCGGGCCAGGAAGGAACCCTGCGGAATCGGCTTGAAGGCCGGGGCCGCCACGGCGGGCGCCGGCGCGGCCGGCTTGGGCGGGATAGGCGCCGGCAGCGGCTGCGCGGCCGCTTCGGGCGCGGGCGGCGGGTCGACATGCATCTGGGCTGTCTTGTACGCGGTGACCGCGTTGAACAGCGTCCACAGCGACCTGCCGGTGTTCATGAGCTGTCGTGCGGCGCCCGGCTTGGCGCCGGCCTTCGCGCTATGGGCCTTGTGACGCGCCGCGCCGGCATGCTTCGCCGTCGGCTTGCCGCCAGGCGCGTTCCGGGCCGTCAGGCCAGGCACAGGCTTGGACGCCAGCCGATGGGCCGCTTCCTGTGGCGTCAGGACGCGCGTGCGCGCTGGCCGCGTGCGGCGCTTGGCCAGCAGCGCCAGGTAGCCCAACGCGGCGGCGCCGAGCACGGCGCCGGTGACCTTGGCCGGGGTGGCGACCATGTCGGCCAGGTTGCCATCGACCGGCCGGTAATGGATGAGGGTCTCATCCGGCGCATCGGCGCCATCGAGCGGCCCCGATGGAATATCGCTTACTTTGTTCATAGTGTGGTCCGAGCGGGTCTTTGCAGGATACGGCTACGCCACAAGGCACGGCCGAACTTTAAAAAAGCATAACCCGGCCCCAAATACCTTATCGGTACGCGGGCGCACATAGGAGTAGCGGAATAACAACATCAGGCGAGATAAAGTTGATGCGGCCCGAGGCTCCGGGTGCGCTGGCGTACTGTGCCGCGCCGCCAGCAAGCCGATAATGCAATCCTGTAATGGAGGTTCTATGAAGCGATTTTTCCTGACGGTGCTGATGGCATTGTTCGCCTTTACCACGCTGACCACCACGGTAGAGGCCAAGCGCCTTGGCGGCGGCGGCTCGTACGGCAGGCAGGCGGGCCGCATGGCGCCCGCGCCATCGGCGCCGATGCGGCAGGCGCCCGCCCCGACAGCGCCGATGCGGCAGCAGGCGCAACCGGCCCCCGCCTATCCGGCGCCGGCCCCGGCGCAGCAGCAGGCGCGTTCAGGCATGGGCGGCATGGTGGGCGGCGCGCTGCTGGGACTGGGCGTCGGTTCGATGCTGGGCCATGGCGCGGCCAATAACAACGCCAACAATAACAATGGCAACCCCGCCGCAGTGAACCAGGATGGCATGCCGGCGCAAAGCAGCGGCGGCGGCGGAAGCTCGCTGCTGATGATGCTGGTGGTCGCCGGTATCGCCTACTTCCTGTACCGGCGCTTCAGGCGCTAAGCGCGGCGGCTGAACATGGCCGCTCAACAGTACTCACACAGCACACAAGCACACAGCACGGACGTCCGGCCCCTGAAACCGGCACAGGGCCGGACGGAAAGGCCGGCTCATGCCGTTCTCCGGGCGGCGCCGGCAGCTAGCGCCGGCAGCGGTGCCGGACCACCTGCACGAAGCAGGCCCATTCCCACTCCTCGCGGTAAACCTCGCATCCGTGCTCGATGAAGGTATGCAGCTCGCCGCAGCAATCTGGACATTCCAGGTCGGCCAGCGCCTGCGCCATCCGGAGCGCGAGTTGATGCAGCTCCTGTTCGATCGCCTGCTGTTCATTCAGGTTATTGCCTGGTTCATTCATGATGCGCTCCTGTTGCCTTTCAAAGCAGGTATGGGCGGGGCACGGTTATACAACCCGCGGACGGGGCAAGTCACTGCAGCAGCAGGATAGCCAGCCCCAGCAGCCCGACATAGCCAAGCGCATAGGGCAGGTTCCACAGCGCAAGCCGGTAGCCCGATACTCGTGTCAGCGATTGCACCAGCCCCAGCGTGCCGCTGAACGGACCGAGCATATAAGTCAGCACCGAGCTGCCGATCAGCGTCAGTGCGAGCAGTTCGGCGTCGATGCCCAGCACCTCCGGCTTCAGCGACTGGCCCAGCAGCGCGATGGCCACCAGAGGATGCACGCCCGCCATCGCCGCGGCCAGCGCCATCAATGGCATCGCGAGCAGGAAGAGCCTGGTGCCCAGAACATGATGCAGCGCCAGGAACGCCTGGTTGACCGCATGGTCGACACCGGACAGATGCATTGCGCTGACGAAGAAGCCGGCGGCCAGGAAGATCGCGAACTGGTCTGCAAGGCGCGGCAGGCGCGATGTCATCTGCGTCGTCGCCGCCCGCATGAACGCGCCGCCCTTGCCCAGCGCCAGGCTCCATCCGAGCGAGAACGGGATGGCGAGCAGCGTGACCACGGTCAGCATGCCTATCTTCAGCAGCCGGTCGAACACGGCGATCAGCGTGACCATCAGCGCGATGCCCACCAGCATCTGGGACAGATGCCGCAAGGCCGGGCCCAGTGACGCGTGGCCGGCGTCGGGAAGGGGCGCATCAGGAACGGCCGCCGGCTTGCCGCGCAGTTCGATCAGCCAGAACAATCCCCAGTTGAGCAGCAGTCCGGCCACGCTGAGGCCCATCAGCATGGGCAGCAGCGCGGTCCATTCGAGATGCAGGCTGTAGAGCACCACGCCCACCACGCCCGATACCGGCGTCCACAGGATGGGCAGCACATAGCCGTAGATCGTGGACACCGTGGCGAAGCGCTGCGGGTCGCGCAATGGAAAGCTGTCGACGACCGGCGCCAGGCTGGTCAGCATGATGGGCACCGCGGCCAGGCTCATGAAGGAGCCGCACAGGTAGGCCAGCACGGTCACCACGCAGTTCAGCTGGAACAGCCCGGAAATGCGGGAACGCAGCACGGCCTGGATCGAGGCGCCGTAAGCGCCGAGCTGGACCGGGATGGACAACAGCGGCAGCACCGCGAACAGCGCCAGCAGGTAAAGCATCTCGCCATGCGCCAGCAGGTACTGCGGCCAGCCGACGCCGGCGCGCCACAGCATCAGGTAGCCGCCCGCCAGGAACAGCAAGGTCAGCGTGCGGGCAATCGGCCCGCAGGCCGGCAGCGACACCACGATGGAGACCAGCGCCAGCACCGATGCCACCGGCATCAGCCACGGCAGGTGGGCCAGCCTGGCGAGCAGGAAAATGACGATGGCGGCCAGGTAGAGCAGGCCGCGCCATGATCCGGGCGCCGCTGCGGGCCGCGCAGCGGTAGCCGGATCAGCTCGGCTCAATGCGATTCCAGGCTTGCGGTCCAGCGGGCATCCTTGTTCTCCGTGATGAAAGTCGGCGGGGCGGTGTGCAGGGACCATAGTGGCTGCCGCAACCGGTGTCAACGCATCCGCACAGCGGAGTCCGTTTTGCCCAATCCGCTGCACGGCAGGCAGTTGTTGCGGCACGGTCCTTGCCCTATTATCAACACCAGTCGCGACACAGGCCCACGGCCTGCATCGCGGCATCGCGGCATCCTGCATCCGACGCCGCCCAATACCATCCAATAAACCAGGAGACCGCCATGCGCCTGACCAACCGCCTTGCCCTGCTTGCCTCATGCACCGTCCTCTTACCTGCCGTCGTCGGCTGCGCCGGCAGCATGCCGGGGTCTGCAACCTCAGCCAGCCCGATGACCTTCTTCGTCACCAGCGCCGGTTCCGGCAAGGGCGCCGACCTGGGCGGCCTGGGCGGCGCCGACCAGATCTGCCAGAACCTGGCGGCCAGCGTCGGCGCCGGCGGCCATACCTGGCGCGCCTACCTGAGCACCAGCGCCAACGGCATGGCCGCCGCGGTGAACGCGCGCGACCGCATCGGCCGCGGGCCATGGCAGAACGCCAAGGGCGTGGTGATCGCCAAGGATGTCGAGACGCTGCATGGCGTCAATAACCTCAACAAGGACACCGCGCTGACGGAAAAGGGCAACCGGATCAATGGCCGCGGCGACCAGCCCAACCTGCATGACATCCTGACCGGCTCGCAGCCGGACGGCCGCGCCTTTGGCGGCGACAAGGACATGACCTGCAGCAACTGGACCAGCAGCGGCACCGGCTCCGCCGTGGTCGGCCACCATGACCGCACCGGGCTGGACCAGTCGCCGCCGGCGATGTCGTGGAATTCATCGCACCCATCGCGCGGATGCGGGCAGGAAGCGCTGGCCGCGACCGGCGGCGGCGGACTCCTCTACTGCTTCGCCGCGAAGTAATACCGATCCCGGGCACGGCGCACCGGATGAGGCCGATGGCTCCGATTCGTAGGGTGTAATAAGCGGAGCGCATCACACCACTGGCCGATCAACCACCGTCGCCTCTTCGAAGCGAATGGTGTAATGCGCCTGCGCTTACTACACCCTACGGATGTTCACCGCGCCTTGTGAATCGGGACAGGTTTGCGCCGCCGCAGTCCCGTCGCGCAGCCGCCGCAAGTCGGCTGCGCGACGGAACGTTATCGTAAAAATACGGTAGGCAACAATTGCCTCTGGAACCGGGATAAGATCGTTTCAGCCATTGCCGCTGGTCGCCACCATCAGCCGGCGGCAATGGCCACAAGAAAACCGGCATCAAAAAAGAGCCACTTCCCGTATCCTGAGGAGACATCAATGCAGTTCAAACGCTACGCGCGGCCGTTCGCGGCCGCCGCCATCGCCCTTCCCATGCTGGCTGCCTGCGGCGGCAGCGACAACAACAACAACAGCGATCCGGCCACCCGCTCCACGCAATTCGGCCAGGTCACCGGCGTCAATGACGCCGGCGCCAGCGGCACGCTGTCCTGGAAAGGCATTCCCTATGCGAAGGCGCCGGTCGGCGCGCTGCGCTGGAAGGCCCCGGCCGATCCCGACGCATGGGCGACGGCGAAGTCGACCAAGTCCTTCGCCCCGGCCTGCGTGCAGTACGGCCGCATCTACGGCCCCGGCGCCAACAACACCTGGGACGCGACCGTCGGCACCACGCTGAACCAGGCGGTCGGCAGCGAGGATTGCCTGTACCTGAATGTCTGGCGTCCCGCCTCCGACACCGGCAACCTGCCCGTCATCGTGTTCTACCACGGCGGCAGCAACGTCTCCGGCTATACCGCCGACCCGGTCTACGACGGCGCCAACCTGGCGCGCACCGCCAACGCGGTGGTGGTCACGGTCAATTTCCGCCTCGGCATCTTCGGCTTCATGAACCTGCCGCAGCTCAAGACCGGCGACGCGTCCAATGATTCGGGCAACTTCGCCATCCTCGACAGCATCAAGGCGCTGCAGTTCGTCAACAAGAACATCGCCAGCTTCGGCGGCGACCCCAACAACGTGACGATCATGGGCCAGTCCGCCGGCGCCATCAACGTCTATGCGCTGCTGACCTCGCCGCAGATGGCCAATGCCAGCCCCAAGCTGTTCCACAAGTCGGTGCCGCTGAGCGGCGGCCTGTCGCTGGCGTCCAACCTGCCGGCCGGCAGCATCCCCACGATGAGCCCGGCGTCCACTTACCTGGCGCAGGGCAACGCGCTGCTCAAGCAGGTGCTGGTCGCGGACGGCCGGGCGACCGACGCCACGGTCGATGCCTACATCGCGACCCAGACGCCGGCGCAGCTGGCTGACTACATGCGCGCCAAGGACCCGGCGCTGCTGCTCAACGTCCTGCTGGGCAAGCTGGCCGCGCTGGGTCTCGCCGGCTCCGGCCCCATCCCCGACGGCACGGTGGTGCCGACCGATGCGATCGCCGCCATCAACGCCGGCAACTACGTAAAGGGCCCGGTCATGGCCGGCAATACCCGCGACGAGGGCAAGCTGTTCCCGTCCTTCCTGCCGCTGGTCGGCGGCTCCGGGAACGCCCGCATCGTCACCGACGCGCAGCTGGTCAGCACCCAGATCAACTACAAGCCGGATGCGGCGCCGCAGATCGGCATCGAGCAGTGGATCGCCGCCAGCTACCTGCCGGTCGACAAGCCGGGCACGGGCTTCACCGCCGTCTCGCAGGAACTGAACCGCCGCTTCCTGCTGGCCAGCGCGATCAACATGCTCGACACGCTGAAGGCCAAGCAGCCCGAGGTCTGGTATTACCAGTTCAACTGGGACAAGGAGCCGGCGCCGTGGAACGACATCTACGGCGCAGCCCACCTGTTCGACCTGCCGTTCATCTTCGGCAATTTCGGCCCGTCCCTGATGGCCAACATCATGAACACCACCGCCAACCGCGGCGGCCGGCTGGACCTGTCCGATGCAATGATGAAGAGCCTGGGTTCCTTTGCCCGCACCGGCAACCCGAACGATGCGGCGCTGGGCGTGACCTGGCCCGCATGGCCGCGCAAGGTGATCTTCGACGCCTCGCTGACGGCGAAGGCGATCTCGGTCCAGTAAGAACGGGACCGGGAACGAAGCCTTCCTAGCGGATGCTCCTGCCTGCCAGCATGGCCTGCGCCAGGCTGGCAGGCAGCCTGGCATAGCGCAGGAACTCCATGCTGAACGTGGCCCGCCCCTGGGTCAGCGAGCGCAGCGTGGTCGCGTAGCCAAACATCTCGGCCAGCGGCACGTCGGCCCGCAGCAGGCGGCCGCCGCCGGCCACTTCCTCCATCCCGCGCACCTGGCCGCGCCTGCTCGACAGGTCGCCCAGCACGTCGCCGGTATGCTCTTCCGGCGCATCCACCGCCACCGCCATCACCGGCTCGAGCAGGTACGCTCCGGCCTTGCGGCAGCCCTCGCGCAGCGCTATCGCCGCCGCCATCCGGTAGGCGTTTTCACTGGCGTCGACGTCGTGGTACGAACCCGACAGCAGCGTCGCCTTCAGGTCCACCAGCGGATAGCCGGCCAGCACGCCGGCCGCCATCGCATCGCGCACGCCCTTCTCCACCGCGGGAATGAACTCGTGCGGGATCGCGCCGCCCCGTATCTCATTGACGAACTGGAAGCCGCCGCCTGCAGGCATGGGCTCGAGCTTCAGCACCACGTGGCCGTACTGGCCGTGGCCGCCGGACTGGCGGATGAACTTGCCCTCGCTCTCCTCGCAGATGCTGCCGATGCTCTCGCGGTAGGCGACCTGCGGCGCGCCGACGCTGGCGTCGACGCCGAACTCGCGCCGCATCCGCTCGACCAGGATTTCCAGGTGCAGCTCGCCCATGCCGGAAATCAGCGTCTGGCCGGACTCGGGATCGATGCGCACGTGGAAGGACGGGTCTTCCTGCGCCAGCCGCTCCAGCGCATGCGCCATCCGGTCATGGTCGGCCTGGGTGCGCGGCTCGACCGCCTGCGCAATCACCGGCTCGGGAAACCTGATCTGCTCCAGCGTCAGCGGATGCATCGGGTCGCACAGCGTGTCGCCGGTCGACACGCTTTTCAGGCCGACCGCGGCGGCGATGTCGCCCGCATGCACCTCGCTGATTTCCGTGCGATGGTTCGCATGCATCTGCAGCAGCCGTCCCATGCGTTCGCGCTTGCCATGCAGCGAATTCTGCACCGTGTCGCCGGTCCTGAGCCTGCCCGAATAGACCCGGAAAAACACCAGCTGGCCGGCGAACGGGTCGGTCATGATCTTGAACGCCAGCGCGGCGAAGGGCTGGTCGTCGCGCGCCTGGCGCGGCGACTGCTCGCCCGTGTTGTCGAGGCCGGACACCGGCGGCATGTCGGAAGGCGCCGGCAGGTAGTCGAGCACCGCGTCCAGCAGCGGCTGCACGCCGCGGTTGCGAAAGGCGCTGCCGCACAGCATCGGCACGATCTCGCCGGCGATGGTGCGGCGGCGCAGCGATGCGCGGATCTCGTCGTCGCTCAGCGCCACGCCGTCGAGGTATTTCTGCAGCAGGTTGTCGTCGGCCTCGGCCGCGGCCTCGACCATCGCGGCGCGCCACTGCAGCGCGCGCTCCATGTCGCCGCCGGCAAGCGCCTCGTCATGGAATTGCGCGCCCTGCCCGGCTTCGTCCCAGACGATGGCGCGCAGCGAAAAAAGGTCGATCACGCCGCGAAAGGCGGCGCCCTCGCCGAGCGGGATCTGCACCGGCACCGGCATGCCTTTCAAGCGGTCGATGATCTGCTGCCGCACCCGGAAGAAGTCGGCGCCGGTGCGGTCCATCTTGTTGACGAAGGCGATGCGCGGCACCTTGTAGCGGGCGGCCTGCCGCCAGACGGTCTCGGACTGCGGCTGCACGCCGCTGACCGCGTCGTACAGCATGCAGGCGCCGTCGAGCACCCGCAGCGAACGTTCGACCTCGACCGTGAAATCGACATGACCCGGCGTGTCGATGATGTTGATGCGATGGGGCGGCCGGTCGCCGCGCATGCCTTTCCAGTAGCAGGTGGTGGCGGCCGCGGTGATCGTGATGCCGCGCTCCTGTTCCTGCTCCATCCAGTCCATCGCCGCCGAGCCCTGGTCGACCTCGCCCATCCGGTGGCTGATGCCGGCGTAGAACAGCACGCGCTCGGTCAGCGTGGTCTTGCCGGCGTCGATATGGGCCGATATGCCGATATTGCGATAGCGCTCGATCGGCGTTTCCCGCGCGGCGCTGCCGGCATGCGCGCCCGCTGGCCCTGCGCTCTTAGCCATCACGCATGCTGGCCGCTGATGTAGTGTTCCAGCTGCTCGATGGTGAACTGCTGGTCCGAGATGATGTCCTTGACCAGGTCGCCCATCGAGATCAGGCCCACCAGCCGGTTGTGCTCGATGACGGGCAGGTGCCGCACGCGGCTGGTGGCCATCAGCGCCATGCAGTCCTCGTTGGTCTGCTGCGGCCTGACGTACAGCACGGTCGGGCTCATGATCTCGCGCACCGCGGTCTGGTCGGAGTTGCGGCCCATCAGGATCACCTTGCGCGCATAGTCGCGCTCGGTGACCATGCCGACGATGGACTCGCCCTCCTTCACCACCAGCGCGCCTATGCCCTTCTCGGCCATGCGCCGTATCGCTTCCAGCACGGTTTCGTCGGGGCTGACCGCATGCACGTCGGCTGCGCCCTTTGCATGGAGTATCTGGGAAACGGTCTTCATCGTTCATCCTTGGTCTGGTTGAAAATGCGGCGATTCCATCGGTTACCCAGTATAGACACTATCTCCGGTGCGTTGGATGCGGATCCAGCGGCTTTGGCCTGTATCAGGACGATGCGGCCAGCCGCGGACACGCGGCGATTGTCGCGCCGGGGCTGCATTGCGCCGCCCGCATGAAAAAATTGATCGATGGCACCTGTGCGCCGGCGGGATTCCGCTAAAATTCAATCCCCTCTATCTCACAGGCAAGCACCATGAAAAAATCGGAAATGATCGACCATATCGCGCAGAACCACACGATCACCAAGGCGGAAGCCAGCCGCGTGCTCGACACCGTGATCGGCATCATCCACACGGACCTGCGCAAGGAAGGCCGCTGCGCGATCCCTGGCCTGGGCACGTTCAGCGTCACCAAGCGCGCGGCACGCACCGGCCGCAACCCGGCCACCGGCGAAAAGCTGAAGATCAAGGCCTCCAAGAATGCCCGCTTCAAGGCAGCGCCGGCGCTCAAGGAAGCAATCGCCAAGTTCAAGATCTAAGCTCGACAGCCTTCGGGCGATGGCCTCCGGGCCGGCACCCTTCACGCGGCGCAATGCGCCGCGTTTTCGTTTGCGCCGTCAGCGCGGCTGCTGCTGGCGCTTGATCTCGGCGCGCTTCATTTCCATGTAGTCTTCCCGCTCCACTTCGTGCAGCTGCCGCGCATAGCGCTCGGTCGCGCTGAACCAGCTGCGCAGGCGGCGCTCCTGCTGCTCGCCGTTCGGCGCATCCATTTCCTTCAGGTAGGAATCGATCGCCAGGTAATAGCGCATGGTGTTGCGCTCGACCACGCCGCGCACGCCGCCGATGTAGGCCGGCTTGCCACCTTCGTTGCCGGTCACGGTGAAGCCCACCTTGCTTGCGCCCACCGTCGCCAGGTAACCCTGCATGCCGATCTTGCCGGCCATGCCATACGAATACGAATAGGTCAGGTGCAGCAGCGTGCGGCGGCTGTCCACCGCGGCGGCCTCCACCAGGATCTTGTAATCGCTGGTGCCCATCGGCCCTTTCCCGGCCGTCATGCGCACGTCCATGTAGTCCGGGCCGGCGTCGGCCTTGTAGGTGAAGTCGACCCGGTAGGCCTGCTCCAGCTCTTCCGGCTCCTTCTTGCCGATGTAGACCGTCAGGCCCTGGCCGCCATTGACCTGCGCGGCGCGGCAGTACTTGGTGTTGAGATGCAGGATCAGGACGTCGCACCACTGCTGCTGGGTGCGAAGCGCGGCAGCCACTTTCTCCAGCGGATAGTCGAGCAGCGCATAGGCCTCGCCCTTGAGCTGGCCGGGCGCTTCGGTCGATTCGAGGAACAGCGGCTGGCCGTACTGGTTGCTGGCGAGCCGGGGCTTGAGTTCCGCATGCTTCTGGCGCAGCGTGTCGGCGGCGCCGGGATCCAGCGCATGCGCGGCCGGCAGGGCAAGCAGGGAGGCGGCAAGGAAAGCGGCCTGGAACAGCCTGGAACAGCGTGACGGTCGGACCATGATGGAAATGGCGGCTGCCGCGGCGCATGCGATCGTTCAACAAGCACAGCACCGTGCCAACCGCGCCAGGAAATGGAAAGTGCGGATCATAGCCCCGTTGCCTGCGCCGGTCAGTACGACAGCGCACATGCCCGGGCTATACGCCGCCGCTCAGCCGGACATAGGCGTCGAGCAGGGAAGTCTTGTGCACCGCGCCGAGCAGCACCGGGTCGTCGTCCGCGCGCACCACTGGCAGCCGTTCGCCCTGGTGCGTCATGAAATGCTCGAGCGCATTGCCCAGCGACATGTCCGGCGTCAGCGGCCTAATGTCCTGGCAGACGAAGTCGGCGGCAGTCTTGTCCGGCTGGCCGTGGCCGGTGAGCAGGTCATGGCTGATGTCCTTCAGCGCCACCACGCCGCAGTAGCGCTGCGCCGCGTCGACGATATAGATGTACTTCACCGGGTGTTCCACGAAGACCTGCATCAGGCTGGCGATGCTGGCGTCGAGCGGCATCACCGTGACGGCGGGCTGGATCAGCTCGCCCAGCCGGATCGCCTTCAGCCGCAGCCTTTCCTGCTCGGCGCGGTTGCGGCGTATCGTGATCTCGTACATCGACTGCTCGTCGACCGAGCGCGCGACGAAGTAGGCGACCACGCAGCACAGGATCAGCGGCAGCATCACCTGGTAGCTCAGCGTCATCTCGAAGATCATCAGGATGGCCATCAGCGGCGCGCTGGTGGCCGCGGCCAGGAATGCGCCCATGCCGACGATCGCATAGGCGAACGGCGCGGAGGTCGCGCCCGGCCACAGCGCCTGCGCGAGCTGGCCGAACAGGCAGCCCACCACCGCGCCGAAGAACAGCGTCGGCGTGAAGATGCCGCCGATCGCGCCGGAACCCACGGTCATCGCCGTGGCCGCCACCTTCAGCGCCAGCACCGCCAGCAGCATGGTCCACGGCCACGGGTTATGCAGCAGCGCATTGACGACCTCGTAGCCGTTGCCCCAGATTTCCGGCATCAGCAGCGACATCAGCCCGACCAGCAGCCCGCCGACGCCCAGGCGCAGCGGCAGCGGCAGCTTGCTGCGGCCGAACAGCCGGCGCGACAGGTCGAGCAGCTGCAGCAGGCGCGGCGCCAGCACCCCGGCCAGGATGCCCAGCCCGATGAAGAGGATGACTTCGGCGCCGGAAACGGCCGGGAACACCGGCATTTCATACGGCGGCGCGTAGCCCGCCAGTTCGCGCATCATGATGTTGGCCGTCACCGACGCCACCAGGATGGGGCCGAAGCTCTGCATCGCGATCGACCCGAGCACGATCTCGGTCACGAAGACGGCGCCGGCGATCGGCGCGTTGTAGGCGGAGGTAATGCCGGCCGCCGCGCCGCAAGCCACCAGCAGGCGCAGCCGCGCCGGGTCGAAACGCAGCCACTGCCCGGTCAGCGACGAGCACAGCGCGGCCAGCTGGATCATCGAACCTTCGCGGCCGATCGAGCCGCCGCTGGCGATGGTGCACATCGACGACAGGCTGCGCAGCAGGCTTTGCCGCACCGGGATGCGGCCGTCGCCGATGGCGATGGCTTCCATGTAGTCGGGCTTGGTTTCGCCGGTGTCGGTGCGCCGCGCCCATGCCAGCAGCAGCCCGGCGACGACGCCGCCCAGCGTCGGTATGGCGATGCGCAGCGGCCAGTCGAGGCCGCGCGCCATGTCGACCAGGCTGACGGTCTTTCCCACCATCAGCCATTGCAGGCCGTTGATGCCTTCGCGAAATGCGATGGTGGCGCTGGCGCCGACTACCCCGGCCAATGCGGCCCATAGCAGCATTGCGTGGGAGTCGGACCAGCGCAGTCCGCGCGCGACGGAAGCGCGCAAGCCGGAAAAAGAGGGCGGCATGTTGAACAAGACGGGTCCTTTGCTGGTTGTCTGGCGTCGATGTTGCCCGGCGGGGCACGTTTTCCTGTCGACACTTTAACCCAGCCTGACGCCGCTTACGCCATCTGCGGGCGACCGCCGCTGCCGGACGCGCTCAGAAGTCCAGCGTCGCCGACACCGTCAGCGTGCGCGGCGCGCCCAGCACCAGGTAGCCGGAGCCGGGATAGCCGCCTGCCGATGCCCAGTAGTCGCGGTTGGTGAGGTTCTCGACCTGGCCGCGCAGGGTCAGCGCCTGTTTGCCCAGGCTGGTGACGTAGCGCACGCCGGCATCGACGCGCCGCCATGACGGCACTTTCTGCGTGTTGGCGGCGTCGGCATATTGCGACGCGGTATGCAGCACGCGCCCGCTCAGGCTCAGGCCGCGCACGCCGGGCACGTCCCATTCGGCGCTGAGGTTGGCCTGCAGGTCCGGCGTGCCGATCACATCCTTGCCATCGTTGGCGCCGCTGGCCGTGCGGCGCTGCTTGGCGTCGAGCAGGGTCAGGCCGCCCAGCAGGCGCAGGCCGCGGACCGGCGCGCCGTACACCGTGAACTCGGCGCCCCGGTTGCGCTGCTCGCCGTCGATGCCGAAGATGTTGCTGCCGTTCAGCACGCCCATCGGCTGCGAGGTTGTAAACAGCGCCAGGTTCATCCCGTAGGTGCCGGCATCGTACTTGGCACCGATCTCCTTCTGCTTCGAACGGTAAGGCGCGAACACTTCGCCGGCATTGAGCGCGGTGCCGCCGGCGACCGGGCCCTTGGTCAGCGACTCGATATAGTTCGCGTAGAGCGACAGGTTCTGCATCGGCTTGAACACCACGCCGGCCACCGGCGTCACCGCGCTCTTGTCGTAATTCGCGGTCTCGGCGCCGCTGGTGTAGTCGTAGCCTTTTTCCTTGATGGTCTGGCGCCGCGCGCCCACCGTCAGCAGCAGCCGGTCCTGGGCGAAGGACAGCGTATCGACCAGCGCGATGCTGGACAGTTCGCTCTTCTGGGTCAGCAAGGGATCGGACAGCACGCCGCCGACAAAGAAATCGGCCGCGGGCGCCGCCACCGACACCGGCGAATAGATATTCGATGCGAAGCCGGCGAAGTCGCTGATGGCATAGGCATTGCGCGACTTCAGCGTGAAGGTCGATGCGGTGGCGCTCAGCGCGTGGCCGACGTCGCCGGTGCGCAGCTTGCCGCGGATGCCGACTTCGCCGGTGGTCACGGTGTCGCGGCGGGCATTGTCGAAGCGGTAGGTGCTGGTGTCGCCGGCGGCGCTGGTCGCCGTGGTATTGGCCAGGCTGTTGTTCTCGCTGCCGCGCCGCGCGCCGGCGGCGGCCCAGGCGGTAACGTCCGGCGCCAGGTCGAACTCGCCGCGCACGGTGCCGAAGGTGTCGCGCTCGTTGGAATAGACCCAGGGCTGGGAGAAATTGGATGATGCATCCGGCGCGCCCGGCACCGCGATGCCGGGCGCCAGCAGCAGGCTGGGGCGGGACTGGTCCAGCTTGTGCTCCTGGAAGCCGACGTCCGCCGACAGCCGGAAGTCGCGGCCGCGGTGGTCCAGCCCGACCGAGGCCACGCTCAGCTGGCGCTCTTCATTGTCGATCGCGGTGTCGCCGCTGCGGCGCACCAGGTTGACGCGGATGCCGGTGCTGTTGTCCGGGCCGAAGCGGCGCGCAAGGTCGGTCGCCAGATAGGCCTGGCCGCCGCTGTCGACGCCGGCGGTGACCTGCGTCAGCGGGTCATTGGGCGCGCGCTTGGGCACCAGGTTGATCGCGCCGCCGATGCCGCCGCCGCCCGGCGTCGCGCCGTTGATGAAGGTATTGGCGCCGCGCAGCACTTCCACCCTTTCCAGCAATTCGGTGGCGACGAACTGCCGCGGCAACAGTCCGTACAGGCCATTGTAGGCGAGGTCGTCCGAGTTCACCGGAAAGCCCCGGATCATGTACAGCTCCTGGTAATTGCCGAAGCCGCGCGCGACCCGCACTGTCGGGTCGTTCTGCAGCACGTCGGCGATGCTGCGGGTCTGCTGGTCCTGCATCAGGGTCTGGGTATAGACGGTGCTGCTGAACGGCGCATTCATCTGGTCGACATTGCCCAGCACGCCCAGCCGCCCGCCGCGCGCAACCTGTCCGCCCGGATACTCGGCCGGCAAGCCGCTGGCCGTGGCGTCCGCGGACACGTTGACATTCACGGTGGGCATGGTCTGGATGGCGGCGGGATCGGCGGCCGGCGCGGCGGGCTGGGCCTGGACTTGAACCTGGGCCTGGGCCAGGCTGCAGGACAGCACCAGCACGGCAAGGCTGATGGCGGAAGGCTTGAATTTAGGGAAGGACATGGCGGCGGATTTGAGTAAATCTAAATGAGAATGATTATTATTATAGAATGCGACTTTACCGCAAGCAATCGAAAATCCATCCCGAACGACAATCATGACTTCCGCTTCCCTCCGCCGCTGGTCCTGGGTTCACAAATGGAGCAGCCTGGTCTGCACCGCCTTCATGCTGCTGCTGTGCCTCACCGGCCTGCCGCTGATCTTCCATCACCAGATCGGGCACTTGCTGGGCACCGAGGTCGAGGCGCCCGCGCTGCCGGCCGGCACGCCGCGCGTCAGCCTCGACCGGGTAATGGAAGTGGCGATCGGCCGCTATCCAGGCAAGCAAGGCATGTTCGTGTCGCAGGAACCGGACGACGACCGCATCTGGTACGTGACGCTGGCCGATACGCCGACCTCTGCCAGCGACCTGAAGCAGGTCGCCGTCGACGCCCGCACGGGCCAGGCGCTGGCCGAACCCAAGCTCGACGAGGGCATCATGCACATCATCCACAGCCTGCACGTGGACCTCTTCGCCGGCCTGCCGGGCACCCTTTTCCTCGGTTTCATGGGCCTGCTGCTGATGGCCGCCATCGTCTCGGGCGTGGTGCTGTATGCGCCGTTCATGCGCAAGCTCGACTTCGGCACGGTCCGGCACGACCATGCGCCGCGCACGCGCTGGCTGGACCTGCACAACATGCTGGGCATCGTCACGCTGGCATGGGCGTCGGTGGTGACGCTGACCGGCATCATCAATACGCTGGCCGACCCGGTGATCGACCTCTGGCGCAATGACCAGGTCAGCCAGATGACCGCGCAGTACAAGGGCCTGCCGCCGCCCGAGCGCCTGGGATCGCTGCAGGCGGCGCTGGATGCGGCCGTCCTGGCGCAACCCGGCATGACGGTGCGCTTCATCGCCTTCCCCGGCACGACCTTCTCCAGCCCGCATCATTACGGCGTGTTCCTGCGCGGCGATGCGCCATTGACGGCGCGGCTGTTCACCCCGGTGCTGGTCGATGCGCAGACAACGAAAGTGACCGACAGCCGCCCGCTGCCGTGGTACGTGTCGGCGCTCCTGCTGTCGCAGCCGCTGCATTTCGGCGACTACGGCGGGCTGGCGATGCAACTACTATGGGCGGCGCTCGACATCGCCACCATCATCGTGCTGGGCAGCGGACTCTACCTGTGGCTGCGGCGCGGCCCGCGCAGGCCGGCGAAGGCGGGCGCGGCAATGGCCAGCCCGGAACGGCTGCCGGTCGATGCAGAGGAGATGGAGCGATGATGCGGCAGGATGTCACGCGGACATGGGGATGGCCGGTCGCGATCGCCGTCGTGAGCCTGGCGGGCCTGGTTGTCGGGCTGGTGGGAGAAGGGATATGGGACTGGCTGGCGGCAATCTGCCTGGGGCTGCCGGTGGCGCTGTCGGTCTGGCTGGGCGTGTTGCGCCGCAAATAAAGAAAACGCTTCGAACGGTACCGGCAAAAAATAAAGGAGTCAGATCTTTCGATCTGACTCCTTGCTAAATTGGTGCGGCTGGCAGGAATCGAACCCACGACCCCTTGGTTCGTAGCCAAGTACTCTATCCAGCTGAGCTACAGCCGCTTGGTAATGCACACCGTTATTGATACGGCTTGTCACGAACAGACAGCGTGCTGCCCGTCATGACTGTTTCCAACGACTCGACGTAGCGTCTCGTCGTCAGGAGCCGGGATTCTACCACCGGTTTTCCCGATCTTCAATACCTGTGCTGTCCGCGATGCAATCTTTATCCGCGATTGTGCCGAATAACCGTGCTGCAGGCACCGTCCGTCTTGCGGCATACTCGCTTTTCCCGACCACTTTGCAAGCAGGCAACCATGACCATATCGAGCCGAATCCTGCCAACCAGCTGCGGCACGCTGCTCGTCAATGACCGCCGCCAGATCCTGCTGTGCCATGTCACCGGCACCCGCAACTGGGACATCCCCAAGGGCATGCAGGACCCGGGCGAGTCGACGCTCGAAGCGGCCATGCGGGAGCTGTACGAGGAGGCCGGCCTGGTGTTCGACGCCTCGGCATTCGAGGATTTGGGAAATTTCGATTACCGGCGGGACAAGCGGCTGCACCTGTACAAGGTGCGGGCGCCGGCCGAGCTGGCGTCGCTGGAGACGTTGAAATGCACCAGCTATTTCCCGCACAAGTACACGGGCGTGATGACGCCGGAAGCGGACGGCTTCATGTGGGCCGGGCGGGACGAGGTGCGGAGCCTGTGCTGGCCGCGGATGGCGGAGCGCCTGCTGGGCCTGGATTGGTGAGGCGGCAAACCGTCGGACGGATAAAGTTTTTCGGCCATTAAACACACTGGACAACCGCCTGCATCTCTTGCCTCAGTTCGTCAGAACATCCGATAAAATGGCGCGCCTTTAATCTATCTTCTGCGCAATATTTCTTGCGCCGCAGTGGAAAAACGTTGCCATTCAGCGCCTGTTGGCACAAGAAATCGTTTTTTGCTACTGACCATCATCTCCGCCGCCCGCAGTCGGCTTATAAAATCCCGCATGGCCATAAACGAGTAAATTGCATGAATCCAGACCAAGACAGAAAAAACAATGTTTGTCCCGCACACGGACCATCGTCCAATAAAGCATTGATGTATTCGCAGCGGGGAATACTCGTCTTTTTAGGAATCTGCTTTACCTGGCTCATCTGGAACACGACCAACGCCTTTCCTGCGGTCGACGATTTTTGCTATGGCGCCCGCGCAAACAGGGACGGCATACTTGGCTCAGTGGCATCGGAATACATGAGCTGGGGCGGGCGTTACGCGGCAACCCTGCTCATATCGGCGTTTGCCTCTTCCAGGGAAATTCTCCTCAACGGCTATTTTCTCGCGCCGCTTGCGATCCTCGCCGCCAATTTCCTGGCGGTTTCCCACTTTCTCAATAAAACGGGAATCCCGACCAAAAGCTACAAGTTCGTATTCTTTGCCATTGCAATTGCAGTATTCAGTTTTCGGGAAGCCGTTTTCTGGATGGCGGGCGGCTTTACCTACGGCATCGGCTGTGCCTTATTTCTTGTACTGATTGCGGAGGAATCCGGCATCTTCCTGCAAGCCCGCAAACATGAAGATCCACCATCCTGGGCAAGGACATTCATGCTTTCCGGCGCAAGCCTGGTCCTGGCCGGCTTCAATGAAACACTGATGGTTGCGCATGCGGCCCTGTTGTCGCTGCTTTTTTCATTTTGCGTAGTCGCCCGAAGAAAAAACGGTGTCATTTTTCGAACAGGGATAATTCTTGCGTTTGCAATCCTGGGCGCACTGATCGTCATTAATGCGCCAGGCAATCTGGCCCGGGAAGCGACCTTGGCGCCACCCGCGCTTTTCCGAAGCATGGGCAAATCATTCCTGTGGATTTTCGAGCGGTACACCCATGTTTTCCTGGGTTGCTGGCTGCTTTTCTACAGCAGCCTGATCGTATTCAACCCATTGCAGAAAAACACGCTCGAAAAATCCGAATTCAGGATGATCGCAGCCGCATTGTTCATTACCTTATGGGCCGCCCTCTTTACCCGGGCCTACGCATTGAATGGTTCCGGCCCCTCCCGCGTGCACACGGTCGACCTCCTGCTGGTCAGCCTTTTGGCTTTCCACGCGGCGCGCCATGTCTATTCGGCCAATAGGGAGGCAGTTTTCCAGAGCCGGAAACTGATGCCTATCTTTATGAGCTTCGTCGGCATCTTTATCACTGCGGTCACCTTGCGCGCCGGCGCCGATGGCGTTTCTTTCACTGATACCCTGACAAGCCTGAAATATAGCCGGCCGCTGAAACAGTCGATGGATGCCAGGTTCAAACAGGCTGAACATGCTCCCGGCGCGTCGCTGGAAGTTTCCCGATATCCGGACAAAACACGGTCGATGACATTTTTCGACGATATTCAGCCGGACGCGAAAGACTGGCGCAATGTCTGCTTTGCCGACTATTTTCATTTGAAGGACGTGCGGCTGGAGGAGTAGACGCGGCACGGGCCAGGCGATTCCGGAGGCACGTTTATTAATCGCCAGCCGGAAAACAAAAAGCCCAGCTTTATAAGCTGGGCTTTTTGCTTGAATCTCCTGGTGCTGATGAGACGAATCGAACGTCCGACCTACTGATTACGAATCAGTTGCTCTACCGACTGAGCTACATCAGCGAAGACGCGTATTCTAACAAGAAATCCGCGTAACTTGCCACTGCTTGTGCTTGCCGGCGATCATGCCTCGTTGTGGTAGGAGGTCACGCGCTCGACTTCGTTCTTCGAGCCGAGGAAGACGGCGACGCGCTGGTGCAGCTTTTCGGGCTGGATGTCGAGGATGCGGTGGCGGCCGTCGGTGGCGGCGCCGCCGGCCTGTTCGACGATGAAGGCCATCGGGTTGGCTTCGTACATCAGGCGCAGCTTGCCGGGCTTGCCGGGGTCGCGGGCGTCGGCCGGATACATGAAAATGCCGCCGCGGGTCAGGATGCGGTGGACGTCGGCGACCATCGAGGCGACCCAGCGCATGTTGAAGTCGCGGCCGCGCTCGCCGGTCACGCCGGCCTGCAGTTCGTCGATGTAGCGGCTGACCGGCGGATGCCAGTGGCGCGCGTTCGACGCGTTGATCGCGTATTCCTTGGTGTCCTCGGGGATCTGCGCGCGGCTGTCGGTCATCACCCACGAGCCCATCTCGCGGTCCAGCGTGAACGACTGCACGCCGTTGCCGGTGGTCAGCACCAGCACGGTCTGCGGGCCGTAGACGGCATAGCCGGCGGCAACCTGCTGGCGGCCGGGCTGCAGGAAATCCTGTTCGGTCGGGTTGGCCATGCCGGGCGGCGCCTTGAGCACCGAAAAGATGGTGCCGATCGACACGTTGACGTCGATGTTGGACGAGCCGTCGAGCGGGTCGAACAGCAGCAGGTATTCGCCCATCGGGTAGCGGTTGGGAATCGGGTGGATGCTTTCCATCTCTTCCGACGCCATGGCCGCCAGGTGGCCGCCCCACTCGTTGGCTTCCAGCAGGATGTCATTGGAAATGATGTCGAGCTTCTTCTGGATCTCGCCCTGGATGTTCTCGCTGCTGGCGTCGCTGGTGCCCAGCACTTCGCCCAGCGCGCCCTTGCCGACGGCATGGCTGATGGTCTTGCAGGCGCGGGAGACGACTTCGATCAGCAGGCGCAGCTCGGCGGGGATGGTGTTGTGCTGGCGCTGTTCTTCAATCAAATGCTGGGTCAGGCTGATACGTTTCATAAATATTTTTCCTAGACGACGTTAATCTGTGGCGAGTGACTTGTTGATGACTTCGGAAAGGTCCTTGGACAGCTTGGGCGTGGCGGCCACGCGCTGCAGCGCGTCCTGCATCTGCGACTGCAGCGCCGGCGCGTACTTGCGCCAGCGGTCCAGGGTGCGGGCCAGGCGGGCCGAGACCTGCGGGTTGATCGCGTCGAGCGCAATGACCTGCTCGGCCCAGAACCTGTAGCCGCTGCCGTCTGCCGCGTGGAAGCGCGACGGGTTGCCGTTGCAGAAGCTGAAGATCAGGCTGCGCGCCCGGTTCGGGTTCTTCATGCTGAACGCCGGGTGCCGCATCAGCGCGCGCACCGCGGCGACATCGGTCGCAGGCGACGTGGCCTGCAGCGCGAACCACTTGTCGATGACCAGCGGCTCGTCCTCGAACTCGGTGTAGAAACGCTCCAGCGCATCCTGGCGGCCCGGCGCGCTGCTGTTCTGCAGCGCCGACAGCGCGGCGATGCGGTCGGTCATGTTGCTGGCCTGGTCGTACTGCGCCTGCGCCATCGCATGGGTGTCGGTGTCGTCGAGCTCGGACAGGTAGAGCATGGCGACGTTCTTCAGGCCGCGCTTGCCGGCCGACAGCGCGTCCGGGCTGTAGTCGCCGGGCGTCTGGTTCAGGTCGACGAGCTGCACCAGCTCGTTGCGCAGCGTGCGCGCCAGCAGGCGGCGCATGAACTGGCGGGCGGTATGGATTTCCTGCGGCGTGATGACGTCCATCTGCTCGGCCAGCATGCCTTCGCTGGGCAGCGTCAGCACCATCTCGCGGAACGACGGGTCAAGCGTGGCGTCGTCCAGGGTCTTGTGCAGCACCGCCGTGTAGGTTTCCAGGTTGGCCGTGGTCTCGCGCATCGGCTCCTGGTCCTGCACCATGCGGGTCAGCGTCAGCAGGCGGCGCGTGGCCAGCCGCTGGCCGGCTTCCCAACGGTTGAACGGGTCGCTGTCGTTGGCCATCAGGAAGGCCAGCTCGTCGTCGCTGTAGTCGTATTCCAGGATCACCGGCGCCGAGAAGTCGCGCAGCAGCGAGGGAACCGGCTTGCCTTCGATGCCGGTGAAGCGGAAGGTCTGGCTGGCCTCGGTCAGCTCCAGCACGCGGGTGGTCGGCGCACTGGCGGCATCCTCGCCTTCCAGCACCAGCGGCAGGTCGGCGCCGGTCGCGGCCAGCAGGCCGACCTTGACCGGGATGTGGAAGGGCAGCTTGGTTTTCTGGCCCGGCGTCGGCGGGCATGACTGGGCGAGCGTGATGTCATAGGTGCCGGCCTCGATGTCGTGGCGGGTCGCCACGGTCACGCGCGGGGTGCCGGCCTGGCTGTACCAGCGCTCGAACTGGTCGAGGTTGCGGCCGCCGGCGTCGGCCATCGCGGCGCGGAAGTCGTCGCAGGTGACGGCCTGGCCGTCATGCCGCTCGAAGTACAGGTCCATGCCCTTGCGGAAGCCGTCGCGGCCCAGCAGCGTCTGGTACATGCGCACCACCTCGCTGCCCTTCTCGTAGATCGTGACGGTATAGAAGTTGCTGATCTCGACATAGCTGTCGGGCCGCACCGGGTGCGCCATCGGGCCGGCGTCTTCCGGGAACTGGGCCTGGCGCAGCACGCGCACGTCGTCGATGCGCTTGACCGCGCGGCCGCTGTCGGTGCCCACCATGTCGGCCGAGAACTCCTGGTCGCGGAACACGGTCAGGCCTTCCTTCAGCGACAGCTGGAACCAGTCGCGGCAGGTGACGCGGTTGCCGGTCCAGTTATGGAAATATTCATGGCCGACCACCGCTTCGATGTTGGCATAGTCGGCGTCGGTGGCGATGCGCGGGTTGGCCAGCACGTACTTGGTGTTGAAGATGTTCAGGCCCTTGTTTTCCATCGCGCCCATGTTGAAGTCGCCGACGGCGACGATCATGAAGCGGTCGAGGTCCAGTTCCAGGCCGAAGCGCGCCTCGTCCCAGCGGATGCTGTTGACCAGCGAATCCATCGCATGCTGGGTCTTGTCAAGGTTGCCCTCCTCCACCCACACCTGCAGCAGCGCCTCGCGGCCCGAGGGCTGGGTGATGCGCTCTTCCTGGCAGACCAGCTTGCCGGCCACCAGCGCGAACAGGTAGGACGGCTTCATGAACGGGTCTTCCCACAGCGCGTAATGGCGGCCGTCGCCGAGGTCGCCCTCCTCCACCAGGTTGCCATTGGACAGCAGCACCGGGTAGGCGCGCTTGTCGGCGCGCAGCATCACGGTGTAGCGGGCCATCACGTCGGGGCGGTCGGGGAACCAGGTGATCTTGCGGAAGCCTTCCGCCTCGCACTGGGTGAAGAAATTGCCGTTCGATACGTACAGGCCCATCAGCGATGTATTGGCGTCGGGCTGCAGCGCGGTCTCGATCTCCAGCGTGACTTCGTCGGGCGCATTCGGAATATGCAGTTCGCCGCCGTTCAGCCGGTAGGCGCGGCGGGTAAGCGGCTTGCCGTTCATGCGCAGCGCCACCAGTTCGACCGCGTCGCCGTACAGCACGATCTCGTTGCTGCGGCCGTCGGGATTGCGCCGCATGGTCAGGCGCGCCGCAACGCGGGTCAGCGCGGGGTCGAGGTCGAAGCCCAGTTCGACGGTGTCGACCAGGTAATTCGGCGGGGCATAGTTGCTGCGGAGAATAGCCGGGGAGGTGTCGGTGCGCATGGGATGTCGTCACGGTAAGAGGCGAATGGGCATTTTACCAATGCATGCCGGAAGCGCACCGACTTTGTGGCCAGAGTTTGCGGCGATGCAGCGCCGGCTGGCGCTGCCCGGGCGCGCTTAAGGCGCCAGCGCCGGCGGATTCGGCCGCGCCGCGGTCTGCGCGCCGGCGCTCAGCCGGTTGGCGCCGTCGCCGATCTGCACCGCATGGCCCATGGACTGGCTGGTGCTGCGGCTGGTGACGGTGTCGACATACCACCATTCCGATACGACGCGGGTGGCGTCGATGTCGAGCAGCATGTAGCCGCGCTCGGTCAGGTCGACATACTTGAGATGCGGGTTGGCCAGCTTGAGCGCGGCGGCGGCGATGCCCTTCGGGTCGATCGCGCCGGGTGACGTGACCGAGGTCGCCACCAGTTCGACCGCGCGCGAGCCGGCGCCGGTGTCGCCGTCGTAGCCGCCGGAGGCCACGTCGCCGTTGTTCGGATCCTGCGACAGGTCGGCCGCGAACGAGCTGTGGATGTCGCCGGTCAGGATCACCACGTTGTTGACGGCCGGCGCGCCGGCGCCGCCCTTGATGACGTCGTATACCCGGTCGCGGGCCGGCTGGTAGCCGTCCCACTGGTCGGGATTGAAGAAGGTGCCGCCGCCGTCGGCGACCACGCCGCCGACCGACTTGAGCTGGGCGAACATGACGCCCTGCCCGACCAGTTTCCACTTCGCGGTCGAGCCGCGCAGCTTGCCGGCCAGCCAGTTTTCCTCTTCCGTGCCCAAAACCTGGCGCGCCGGGTCGAGATAGTCGCCGGACTGCGTGAAGTTGCCGAAGCTCAGCGCATTGCGGTAGATCTGCTGCGAGCGGGCATTGACCCGCTCTTCCAGCATGATCAGGTCGACCAGGTTGCCCAGCGCGAAGCTGCGGTTGTTCTTGCGCAGGTTGGCCGGGTCGGTGATCCGCACCGGCATCCATTCGTAATACGCCTGCAGCGCCGCGGCCACGCGGGCGGACCATGCGCCTTCAGCGCCCTCGGTATGGTTGCCCGCGCCGCCGGACCAGGCGTCGTTGGCGAATTCATGGTCGTCCCAGATCGCGACCATCGCATGCTGGCGATGCACTTCCTGCAGGTCGGCGTCGCGCTTGTACTGCGCATGCCGGGTGCGGTAGTCCGACAGCGTCAGGATTTCATTCGACGGTTCGTAGCTGCGCACGTCGCCATAGTCGCCGGTGCCGTATTCATAGATGTAGTCGCCCAGGTGGACCACGAGGTCGAGGTCGGCGCGCTCGGCGATGCGGCGGTAGGCATTGAAATAGCCATGCGCGAGGCTGGCGCAGCTGACCACGGCCAGCCGCAGGCGGCCGGCGTCGCCGACCGGCAGGGTCTTGGTCCGGCCGATCGGCGAGAACACGCCGGCCGCGCTGAAGCGGTAGTAATAGGTGGTGTCGGGCCGCAGGCCGTCGGCATCGATCTTGACCGTGTAGTCGCGGCTGGCGTCGGTGCCGACGCGGCCGGTCTTGACCAGCGCGGTCATGGCGGGATCGGTGGCGACGAAAAAGTCGACTGTCACCGCCGCGGCGGTGGTGGCGCCGGCCGGCGGCGTGACGCGGGTCCAGAGGATGACCGCGTTCGACAGCGGATCGCCGCTGGCGACGCCATGCACGAAGCTGATGACCGCGCTCTGCGGGGCGCCGGGGTCGGCGCCATTGTCGCCGCCGCCTCCGCCACAGGCCTGCAGCAGCGGGACCGACGCCGCGGCCAGCATGGCCGCGCCGGAACGCCTCAGGAAGTCGCGGCGGCCGACCGGGCGGCGCTGCTGTTTGCGGTTACGTGGGCGTCCCATCTCGATTCCTCTGTCATGCGTGGCTGTGAGGTTTCAGCATGGCATCATTTTTATGCGCATGCATTAACGGGACGCAAGCGAACGATGCGGCGGATCGGGGCGGCTTGCGGGATGCGGCCGGCATGCGCGCCCGGTCAGGCCGCGCTGGCTTCGATCCGCGGCAGTCAGGCCGTCAGGTCGGCGAAACGCCGGCCCCGGTTCTACATAAGGTTGCGCAGAAGTGCGGCGGTGCGCATCGCGACACTGGCGCAGGTAGTCCATGCGCAGCGCTGGCGAAATTCAGGATAGTGGAAGGCTTGCGGCGCCGGGCTGGTAACTGGGCGGCAAGGCATGGAATGCGCGGGGCAATGGACAGCCGGCGCAGCGGGGAAGACGCATCGCGCCCTCCCCTGCAAGCGGCGACGACGCGGGCCGGGTATCGCTGCGCCCGGCCCGGTCGACATCCGCCTAGTGGTTGCGCTTCTGCTTCGCGCCGCCGCCCGCGCCTTCGTTGGTCGATGCCTTGGTGTGGCTGGCGGCGTCCTTGCCGCTTTGCTTGTTCTGCTGCGCCTTCGATTCGGCTTCGGTAGGCGTGTCCGACTTCTGCTGGCGCGTCTTGTCGTTGGTCTTGTCTGTGCTCATGCTGTGCTCCTCTTTGTGTTTTCATGCCGGATCGACATGGCAATGTAGACCCCGGCCCCGGCGCAAAAATTCCACCGGCGGCCGTCTACAACGTCAAAGCTTGAGCGGCTTCGCATCCCAGACCTCTTCGGCGTATTCGGCGATGGTGCGGTCCGATGAAAACACGCCCATGCCGGCCACATTGAGGATGGCCTTGCGGGTCCATTCCTCCGGCTGCCGGTACAGGTCGTCGACCCGGTCCTGCGCTTCCATGTAGCTGGAGAAGTCGGCCAGCAGCAGGTAATGGTCGCCGAAGTTCACCAGCAGGTCGAACAGCTGCTGGAAGCGGCCCGGCTCGTCCTTCGAGAACACGCCATCGCGGATGTCGTCCAGCGCCTGCTTCAGCTCCGCGTTGGTTTCATACAGCTGGCGCGGCTGGTAGCCGTGGGCGCGGATGTCTGTCACCTGCGGCGCGGTGGCCCCGAATATGAAGATGTTCTCCTCGCCGACCTGCTCCATGATCTCGATGTTGGCGCCGTCCAGCGTGCCTATGGTCAGCGCGCCGTTGAGGGAGAGCTTCATGTTGCCGGTGCCGGACGCCTCGGTGCCGGCGGTGGAAATCTGCTCGGACAGGTCGGCCGCCGGGATGATCATCTCGGCCAGGCTCACGCTGTAGTTGGGCATGAACACCACCTTCAGCCTGTGGCCGATGCGGGCGTCGTTGTTGATCACCGCGGCCACGTCATTGATCAGCTTGATGACCAGCTTGGCAGTGTGATAAGCCGACGCGGCCTTGCCGGCGAAGACCACCGTGCGCGGCACCCAGTCCGCGTCCGGGTTGGCCAGGATGCGGTTGTAGCGGGCCACCACCTGCAGCAGGTTCAGCAGCTGGCGCTTGTATTCATGGATGCGCTTGACCTGCACGTCGAACAGCGAGTCCGGGTTCAGCGCAATGCCCATGTTCTGCTGGACCCAGCTGACCAGGCGCAGCTTGTTGCGGCGCTTGGCGTCCTTGAATCCTTCCGCGAAGTCCGGGTCCACCGCCAGCGGCTTCAGCTGCGCCAGTTCTTCCAGGTGCAGCCGCCAGCCGCGGCCGATATGGCTGTCCACCAGGTCCGACAGCGCTGGGTTGGCCTGGGCAAGCCAGCGCCGCGGGGTCACGCCGTTGGTCTTGTTGTTGAAGCGCTCCGGGAACACGCGGGCGAAATCGGCGAAGATCGACTGCTTCATCAGTTCCGAATGCAGCCGCGACACGCCGTTGACCTTGTGGCTGGCGACCACGGCAACATAGGCCATGCGCACGCGCCGCTCGCCATGCTCGTCGATCAGCGAGAGCCGGCGCATCAGCTCGAAGTCGGCGCCGTACTGGGCGGTGACGCTGCCGAGAAACTCGGCATTGATGTCGAAGATGATGTTCAGGTGGCGCGGCAGCAGCCGGCCCAGCATGTCCACCGGCCAGGTCTCCAGCGCCTCGTGCATCAGCGTGTGGTTGGTGTACGAGAAGATGCGCTGCACCAGGCCCCAGGCCTGGCTCCACGGCAGCTGGTGCTCGTCGAGCAGGATGCGCAGCAGCTCGGGCACCGCGAGCACCGGGTGGGTGTCGTTCAGGTGGACCGCGACATAGTCGGGCAGCGAGTCGAAGCTGTGCTTGTTGCGCAGGTGGCGGGCCACCATGTCCTGCATGCTGGCCGAGACGAAGAAGTATTCCTGGCGCAGGCGCAGCTCGCGGCCGGACTGGGTCGAGTCGTCGGGATACAGCACGCGGGACACGTTTTCCGAATGGTTCTTGTCCTCGACCGCGGCGAAGTAGTTGCCGCGGTTGAAGGCGGACAGGTCCATCTCGGTCGTGGCCTTGGCCGACCACAGCCGCAGCGTGTTGGTGCTGTCGGTGCCGTAGCCGGGGATGACGGTGTCGTAGGCCATTGCCAGCACGTCCTGGCAATCCAGCCACTGCACCCGGTCGCCGTCCTTTTCAATGCGGCCGCCGAAGCGCACCCGGTACTGCACTTCGGGCCGCGGGAATTCCCACGGGTTGCCGCCGGAGAGCCAGTAGTCCGGCGCCTCGACCTGGCGGCCGTCGACGATCTGCTGGCGGAACATGCCGTAGTCGTAGCGGATACCGTAGCCCATGCCGGAAATGCCCAGCGTGGCCATCGAGTCGAGGAAGCAGGCGGCGAGCCGGCCGAGGCCGCCGTTGCCGAGCGCGGCGTCGGGCTCGAGCTCGGCCAGTTCATTGATGTCGATGTCCAGCGCCCGCAGCGCATCGCTCACTTCCTGGTAAATTCCCAGCGCCAGCAGCGCGTTGGTGAAGGTGCGGCCGATCAGGAATTCCATCGACAGGTAATAGACCCGCTTGGCGTCCTGCGCGTAATACTGCTGCGTGGTCTTCATCCAGCGCTCGACCATGCGGTCGCGCACTGCCAGCTCGGTTGCCTGCAGCCAGTCCTGCGGGCTGGCGGCGGCCGGGTTCTTGCCGACCGCGTAGGTCAGCTTGTTGGCGATCGAGCGCATCAGGTCATGCACGTCGAGCGCGACGCGGTCGTATTCGAATTCGGTATTTGGCATGGGTCTCGTGGTCTGGTCGTGGTCCGGCGCAGGCTCCCGGCCGGGCCGGTTCAGACTGCGACTTGCTCGTAAAGCGTCAGGTACTGCCGCGCCGCGACATCCCAGCTGAACTGCTGCCGCATGGCGCAACGCTGCACCTGCGCCAGGTCGGCCGGCCGTGCGGCAAGGGCGAATGCGCGGCGCATCGCCGCATCATAACCGGCAAGCTCGAACTGATCGAAGGAAAAACCGGTCGCGCGGTCGTCCGCCAGATTTTCCAGCGTGCAGTCGACCACGGAGTCGGCCAGCCCGCCCACCCGGTGCACCAGCGGCAGCGTGCCGTAGGCCAGGCCATACAGCTGCGTCAGCCCGCACGGTTCGAAGCGCGACGGCACCAGGATCACGTCGGCGCCGGCGATGATCCGGTGCGACAGCGCCTCGTCGTAGCCGATGCGCACGCCAATTGCTTCCGGGTGCTGGCGCGCGGCCTCGAGGAACGCGGCTTCCATGCCCGGCTCGCCGCTGCCCAGCAGCGCCAGCTGGCCGCCGCGCTCCAGCAATGCAGGCAGGCCGGCCAGCACCAGCTGCAGTCCCTTCTGTTCGGTCAGGCGGCTGACCACGCAGAACAGCAGGCCGTCGTCGCGCTGCGCCAGGCCGAACTCGGCCTGCAGCGCGCCCCGGCATTCCCGCTTGCCGCCCATGTCCGACGCATCGTAGCGGGCCGCCAGCAGGCTATCGTTCGCCGGGTGCCAGACGGCCGGGTCGACGCCGTTCAGGATGCCGTGCAGGTCATGCGACCGGGACGCCAGCAGGCCGTCCAGCCCGCAGCCCTGCTCCGGCTGCTGGATCTCCCGCGCATAGGTCGGGCTGACCGTCGTCAGCAGGTCCGCGTAATACAGGCCGGCCTTCATGAACGACACCTGCCCGTGGAACTCCAGGCCGTACAGGTTGAAAAAATAGTCGGGCAGGCCCAGCGCGCCGAAGGAGCTGGCGTCGAACACGCCCTGGTAGGCCAGGTTGTGCACGGTGTAGACAGTGCCGGCCACGCGCCGCCCCATCTGGTGCTCGCGCGCCCTGATGCAGGCCATCGCGATGCCCGCATGCCAGTCGTGGCCATGCACCACCTGCGGCCGCCAGTCGCCGTCGCCATGCTCGGCCAGCCAGGCCGCGACCCGGCCCAGCAGCGCGAAGCGGCGGTCGTTGTCGAGATAAGCCTGGTTGAAGCTGTCGGAATACGGGTTGCCCGGACGGTCGTAGAACTGCGGCGCGTCGATCACGTAGGCGACCGTGCCGGCGCCGGGCACGACGCCGCGATACAGCCGAACCGGCTCGGCGCCGAAATAGCCGGACATGTCCACGACCAGCTGCTGCGCGCCGATGCCGTTCTTCAGCGCGGGAAAGCCGGGCAACAGCACCCGGGCGTCGCAGCCCTGCCTGGCCAGCGCCGGCGGCAGCGCGCCGGTGACGTCGGCCAGGCCGCCGGTCTTGAGCAACGGATAGAGTTCCGCGCAGACATGCAGGACCCGCATCATGCGGCAGGCGCGCCGCTACCCTTTTGCAGCATGTCCGCGGTGACCAGCACGACGCCGCTTTCGGTGCGCGAAAAGCGCTGCGCATCCAGCTCGGGATCCTCGCCGATGACCATGCCGTCGGGCAGCACGCAGCCGCGGTCGATGACGACCTTGGACAGCCGGCAGTTCTTGCCGATCTTGGTCTGAGGCAGGATCACCGCCTGGTTGATGGTGCAGAAGGAATCGACCTCGACGCTGGAGAACAGCACCGCCTGCGTGATGTCCGAGCCGCGCACTACGCAGCCGCCCGACACCAGCATGTTGACCGACTTGCCCTGCACGCCGTTCTCGTCGGGCAGGAACTTGGCCGGCGGCAGCTGCTCCTGGAAGGTCCAGATCGGCCAGTCGCGGTCGTACAGGTCGAGTTCGGGCTTGTCGGTCGCGAGGTCGAGGTTGGCCGACCAGAACGCGTCGACGGTGCCGACGTCGCGCCAGTAGGCGATATGCTCGGCGCTGAGCGCCGGCGGGATGCTGGACATGCTGAACGGATGCGCGGTGGCGCTGCCGTCGCGCACCACGCGCGGGATGATGTCCTTGCCGAAGTCATGGTTGGACGCCGGGTTCTGCAGGTCTTCCTCGAGCAGCCGGTACAGGTAGTCGGCATTGAACACGTAGATGCCCATGCTGGCCAGCGCGATGTCCGGGTTGTTGGGCATGCCCGGCGGCTGCGCCGGCTTCTCGACGAAGTCGACCACGCGGCGCTCGTTGTCGACCGCCATCACGCCGAAGGCGGTGGCTTCCATCCGCGGCACCTCGATGCAGCCGACCGTGCAGCCCGAGCCGCGTTCGACGTGGTCGAGCAGCATCAGCGAGTAATCCATCTTGTAGATATGGTCGCCGGCCAGCACCACCACGTATTCCGGGTTGTAGCCGCGGATGATGTCGAGGTTCTGGTAGACCGCGTCCGCGGTGCCGCGATACCAGTGGGTCTCGCTGACCCGCTGCTGGGCCGGCAAAAGGTCGATGAATTCATTCATCTCCGGCCGCAGGAAACTCCAGCCGCGCTGCAGGTGGCGCAGCAGCGAATGCGACTTGTACTGGGTGACCACGCCGATCCGGCGAATGCCAGAATTGAGGCAGTTGGACAGCGCGAAGTCGATGATGCGGAACTTGCCGCCGAAATACACCGCCGGCTTGGCGCGCTTGTCTGTCAACTGTTCGAGCCGCGAACCGCGCCCACCGGCCAGGACCAGCGCCATCGTGCGTTTGGGGAGTTGCCGCGACACCAGAAGTTTATCCATGGATCGTCTCATTTTTTCATGTCTCATCGTGATGGTTTCCGCAGCGACGGACAGGCGGCCGATCCATGCGGCGGCTTGTTCGGGCTACACCGTTATCAAAACTATCTCTCAATCGTCCGACCCAAGTATTGTTTCTGCGCTAGTCCTTGCGCTGAAAGACCGGATGGGCGGCGAGCCGCGAATTGGTAGAATCGGCCCTTCCCGCGCAAGGTTGCCAATATATTATCTTGCCGCATACTATTTTTTTGCACTTTCTGACGGGCCCGACATGGATTCCTCCACAACTGACATGACGCCGCGGCGCTATACCCGCCTGCTGACCATCGCCGGGTCCGACAGCGGCGGCGGCGCGGGCATACAGGCCGACCTCAAGACCTTCGCCGCGCTGGGCTGCTACGGGATGAGCGCGATCACCGCGATCACCGCGCAGAACACGCTGGGCGTCACCGCCATCCAGCCGCTGCCGGCGGCGCTGCTGACGCAGCAGATCGACGCGGTGACCGCCGACATCGGCGTCGACGCGGTGAAGATCGGCATGCTGCATGACCCGGAAGTGGTGCTGGCGGTGGCCGCGGCGATACGCCGCCATGGCTGGACGCGGGTGGTGCTGGACCCGGTCATGGTCGCCACCAGCGGCGACGCGCTGATCGCGCGCGAAACGGTGGCGGTGCTGGTGCGCGAACTGTTTCCGCTGGCCACGGTGGTCACCCCCAACCTGGACGAGGCGGCGCTGCTGCTGGGCCGGCCCGTGACGACGGAGGCCGAACTGCCGCAGGCCGCCGCCGACCTGCTGGCGCTGGGCGCGCCGGCCATGCTGCTCAAGGGCGGGCACCTGGCGGGCGACACGCTGGTCGACCTGCTGCTGCAGGCCGGTCAGGCGCCGGTGGCGATGTCCGGCGCGCGCATCGACAGCGTCAACACCCATGGCACCGGCTGCACGCTGTCGTCGGCCATCGCCTGCCACCTGGCGCTGGGATGCACCCTGGCCGACGCGGTGCGGCTGTCGCGGGACTATGTCATCGCGGCAATCCGCCACGGGGCCGACGTGAAGACAGGCGGCGGCCACGGGCCGCTGAACCATGGATTCGCGCCGGCGCCGATGCAGAAACTGTCGCGGGATGCGTTCGTTCCGCCGCCGGCTTGATCCTGCTCAGAACAATTTTGTCATCAGAATGAAATCCTGATTGTTTATGATGTCGGGTTCGTAAAAAATGGAGTATCCAATGAAGAAATCCCTCGCGGCCATGGCCGTACTCGGCGCCGCGGCCAGCATGGCCCAGGCCCAGACCAGCGTGTCCATCTATGGCTCGTTCGACGCCGGCGTGCGCACCCAGGACCATGTCAACAGCAATGGCAACAGCCGCACCACGATGAGTTCCAACGGCACCTACAATTCCAACCGGCTGGGCTTCAAGGGCACGGAGGAACTGGGCGGCGGACTGAATGCGCATTTCACGCTGGAAAGCGCGTTCAATTCCGGCACCGGCGCTGACGACGCCGCCCGCCACTTCGGGCGCTCGGCCTTCGTCGGCCTCGGCGGCCAATGGGGTTCGCTGGACCTTGGCCGCCAGTACACGGTCGCCTACCGGACCGTCGGCACCTACGATCCGTTCAACTTCAAGTACACGGGCATCGTCCCGACCGCGCAGGCCAGCATCTCGGCCGGAGTGCGGACCGACAACAATATCCAGTACACAGGCACTTTCGGCCCGGTGACGGCGCGCGCCGAATATGCATTGTCCGAGCGCGTCGGCGGCGGCAGCGGCGGCTCGCATGCCGGCATCGGCGCCACCTTCGCCAGCGGCCCGGTCGCGCTGGGCGCGGCCTACACCGCGCGCAAGCCCGATGTCAGGACCGCCACCCAGGTCAGCGCGAATGCGCCGGCCAACTTCCAGGACAACCGTTCATGGACGCTCGGCGGCGCGTACACGTTCGGCCCGGCCCGCCTCGCGGCAGGCTATGCCAGGGAGTCGCAGGACCTGTCCGCCGGCGGCGACGCCCGCCAGCAGAATGCCTGGTTCGGCGGCAGCTACAACATCAACCCGGCGCTGGTGATGAGCGCGGCCTACTACCACACCAAGGTCGATGCCGGCATCGCCGGCGCGACCACGGACGGCAAGCGCGGCCTGTTCATCGTCGGCGCGACCTATGCGCTGTCCAAGCGCACCAACCTGTATGCCGACGTCGACTACGCACGCTTCAAGGACGGCCTGGCCGGCACCGGCAGCAGCCCGTCCTCCGGCCAGCTGCCGCTGGCGTCGCCCGCCGGGCAGGACCGCATGGTGGGCGTTTCGCTGGGTGTGAACCACGTGTTCTGACGGGCTCCGCGCGGCATGGCCGCGCTGCCGCTGATGGCGTGATGCAATGGCGTGATGCAGTGACCCGCATCGCGCCATTTTGATTTTTGGACGGCGCCTGATCGACCGCGCCGTCAGGCCGACTGCGCCGGCGTCTTCTGGAATTCGAACACCGCGCGCAGCGCGACAATCGCCTCCCGGCTCGGGAGCGTCGCGCATGCATCCGCCAGTTCCTCGACCAGCAAGGGCACGGACGGCTGCGGCATCCGCCCGAGCTCGGCTGCGCACGCCAGCAGCGCGTCCAGGCGCGCGCCCGCCTGGATGGAAATGCTTTTCAGTCCAAGGATGCGCATGCCGAGCCGGTTGACTTCGGCGGCATGAAGGGAAACGGAAACGGCGCTGGCGGCGGGTTGCTGCTGGCGCGGGGTTGCGGGAAACGAAAGACTACGGGCACATTGCATGTCTGCCTCCGGGGAAAATGAAACGGCTGCGTATCTCCCGGAATCCTTAATGTTCCAATCGCGTCTTAACCGAGTCCGCCGAACAGGTCGGCCTTGCCCAGCAGTTCCACCAGCAGTTTCTTCACCGGCGCCGGCAGCGGCGCCTGCGCCAGCCGATCCACCGGGTACCAGACATGGCTATTTTCAGCGGCCATCGGGTGCCGCTGCGACAGCGCGACCCGGTATGGCGCGACATGCAGCTTGAAATGGGTGAAGCCGTGGCTGAACGGCTGCAGCTTCTGGTGCGACGCGAGCTGGCCGAACGGCGCCACGCCCAGCGCGATGCCACGCTCCTGGTCATCGTCCGCCGCCACCTCGGGCAGCGACAGCAGGCCGCCCCAGATACCGCTTCCCGGCCGCTGCTCCAGCAGCACCTGGCCGTCGTCCACCACCACCAGCATGGCGACATGCCGCTCCGGCACCGTTTTTTTGGGCTTGCGGACCGGCAGTTCGGCGGTGCGCCCGGTCTCGAACGCGACGCAGCGATGCGCCAGCGGGCAGCGCTGGCAGGCCGGCCGGCTGCGGGTGCAGAGCGTGGCGCCCAGGTCCATCAGGCCCTGGGTGTATGCCTGCATGTCCTGCGTGTCCTGCTTCGGCAGCAGCGCCTCGGCGCGCAGCCACAAGCGGTCCTCGACCGGCTTCGCGCCGGGAAATCCCTCGATGCCGAAGACCCGGCAGAACACGCGCTTCACGTTGCCGTCCAGGATGGCCGCGCGGATGCCGTAGGCAAAGGCTGAAATCGCCGCCGCGGTGGAGCGGCCTATGCCGGGCAGGTCGGCCAGCAGCGCCGGGTCGGCCGGGAACACGCCGCCGTATTCCGCGACGACGCGCTGCGCGCAGCGGTGCAGGTTGCGGGCGCGGGAGTAGTAGCCGAGGCCGCTCCAGTGCGCCATCACTTCTTCGGCCGGCGCGGCGGCCAGCGAGCCGACATCGGGAAAGCGTTCGAGGAAGCGCTGGTAGTACGGAATCACCGCCGCGACCTGGGTCTGCTGCAGCATGATTTCAGACAGCCAGATGCGGTAGGCGTCGCGCGTGTTCTGCCACGGCAGCGCATGCCGGCCATGGGCTTTTTGCCAGCGGATCACATCCGCGGAAAATTCAGGGTCTTGCGGGGCAAGGTCGGTATCGAGGGCAATCCGTTTCATCAGGCGAAGAGTAACACCGGCGCCGGCAATTCCGCTGCCAGCGCCGCTTTCAGCCCGGCCTCGCAGGCGGCCAGCGCCTGCTTCTGGCCTTCCAGCACAGCCTGCATCCGCTGCAGCGCGTCGACCCGCACTTCGAGGTCGTCGGCCGCCAGGTGGATGCGCTCGATCGAGTTGCGGCGCTGCTTGAGCTGGTCGCGGTGTTCGCGGATCTGCGCTTCCAGCGGCGCCATCACGACCTTGAGCCAGGCTTCCACGTCGCGGTTGGCGGTGACCAGGGTCTGCTTGACGCGCGAGGCGATCGAGTCGAAGAACTTCTGCATCAGCACCAGCTGCGGCGTCGTCAGCATCGCGCCGGCGCCGAACTGCTTCTGGTACGCCGCCTCGATCGCCTCGATCTCGTCGGCATAGCGCTTCAGCGAAAACGGCATCGGCGTCGACAGCGCGAAGCCATGCTCGGCCGAGAAGCGCCGGTACATCACCGTCATCATCTCGCCGATCTCGCCGACCTTGCGGCTCGACAGGATGATGTTTCCCTCGACCTGGCTGAAGAAGCGCCTGACCGCCTCGCGCATGCCCAGCGAGAACATGCTGCCCTCCATCGCCTCGCGCGTGACGCGAATGTCCCGTTTCAGCGCGTCCATGCCGAGGCATTCGAACAGCTCGTCCGACAGGGTCGCGAACACGGTGCGGGTGCCCTGCAGCTTGACCAGGCTGGCGTCGAAGTCGGCCTTTTCCATGTCGATGCGCTTCATCATGTGCGCGACGATGTTCTGGTTCTTGCCGCGCAGGCTTTTCAGTTCGACCAGCTGCTCGACCACGTTGCGCATGCGCGAGGACAGCAGCGACTGGCGCGAGGCCAGCAGTTCCGCGGTCTCCGCATGCAGCTGCAGCTGCATCAGCTCGCGCCGCCCCGGCACCAGCCGCTGCGACAGCGCCTGCTCGAGCGCCGGCAGCCGGCTCTTCTCCAGCAGCGCGGCATCCTTGCCGATCTTGGCGACCAGGCCCTTCTGCGCCGACACCGGGAACACCTGCGACGGCGCCAGCTCCAGCGTCTGCGCCACGCTGTCGACCTGGCTGGCGATCTGCCCGGCCACCTCGGCCGGCGTGCGCAGCTCGTCCCACAGGCTGTCTATCTTGTTGAGCACCACCATGCGGCCGGCGCCGGCGCCGATATGCTCGCGCCAGACGTCGATGTCGCTGCGGGTCACGCCGGTGTCGGCAGCCAGCAGGTAGAGCACCGCATGCGCATTCGGGATCAGGTTCAGCGTCAGCTCAGGCTCGGTGCCGATCGCATTCAGGCCCGGCGTGTCGACGATGACCAGGCCTTCCTTCAGCAGCGGATGCGGAAAATTGACGATCGCATGGCGCCAGCGCGAAATCTCCACCAGCCCGTCGGCGCCCACGGTCATGCCGCTGCCGGCGTCGGCGGCGTCGTAAAGGCCGTAGCGCTGCGCCTCCTCGACCGGGACCCGCTTCGAAAGGCCGACCTGGCGGAAAGCGTCGAGCATGCTGTCGGCCGACGACACATCCAGCGGCATCACGGTCCAGGCGTCTTCCTGCAGCCGCAGGTCGCTGGTCGACAGCGGCGTGGCGCGGGTCTCGATCGGCAGCAGCCGGATCGACGGCGGCATCCGGTCGTCGTAGAGCAGTTCGGTCGGGCACATCGTGGTCCGCCCCACCGAGGACGGCAGGATGCGCTGGCCGTAGTCGGCGAAGAAGATCGCGTTGATCAGTTCGGACTTGCCGCGCGAGAACTCGGCGACGAATGCCACCGTCATCTTGTCCCCGGCCAGCCGGGACAGCATGTGCGCGATGCGCTGCCCGCTGCTTTCGTCGGCCAGCCCGGCGGCGTCGGCCGCGTCGCGGTAACGTTCGAGAGCCGAGACGACGCCAGTGCGCCAGACGCTGTATTCGCGGAATTTTTCGACGAGCTTGCTCACGGTATGCCTTATTGCTCTGCGGAACTATTCACAGACTAGCATCGCCGCTCATTTTTGACAATTTGCGCAATAGAAGGTCGAGCGCTGCCCCTGGCGGATCTGGCGCACCTCGGCGCCGCAAACGCGGCATGGCTGGCCGGTCCGGTCGTAGACAAAGTAACTCTGCTGGAAGTAGCCGGACTGGCCGTCGGCGCCGACAAAATCGCGCAAGGTGCTGCCGCCCTGCTCTATGGCGGCGGCCAGGATGCGGCGGATCGCCAGCGCCAGCCTGTCGTAGCGCGCGCGGCCGATCCGGTGCGCCGGCGTCTTCGGATTGATGCCTGCCTCGAACAGGCTTTCGGACGCATAAATATTCCCGACGCCGACCACAATGTCGCCGGCAAGCAACACCTGCTTGACAGGCGCGGTCCGGTTGCGGGTCTGCCGGTACAGCACTTCCCCCGAAAACAGGGTTTCCAGCGGCTCCATGCCCAGGCCGCGCAGCAGCAGGTGGGTGTCGACCGCGCCTTCCTCGTGCGGATGCCAGAGCACCGCGCCGAAGCGGCGCGGGTCGGTCAGGCGCATCAGCTGCTGCTCCAGCACCAGGTCGAAATGGTCGTGCTTCTGCGGCTCGGCCTCCAGCGGCAGCATGCGCAGGTGGCCGGACATGCCGAGATGGACGATCAGCGTGCCGTGGTCGAAGCCGATCAGCAGGTATTTGCCGCGGCGGCTGGTGGCGCGCACCGTACGGCCGACGAGGCGCTCGCCGAGGCCGGCGGGAAAGGGCCAGCGCAGGCCGGTATGGCGCAACACCACGCCGGTGACCGTGCGGCCTTCGATATGCGGCGCGATGCCGCGCCGGGTGACTTCGACTTCGGGGAGTTCAGGCATGAATGCACGTGCTTGTCTTGATCAACGAAATGCCTAAATGGGGACGATGCGTCGAAAACGGCAGACTTTTTTTAGCGCCGGAATCGCCTGCTTCGACCGGTTCCGGCGGAAACGCTTGCGTGCAATCGATCGCCGGGGGCGCATGCCGCACGCAACAGGTACGTTGGCGTAAAATCCAGATTTGCCTATCAGCCAGGATAAGCTCTTGAAAACCCTTCCAGTCATTGCAGCCCTTTGCAGCGTCCTGTCCGCCTGTGCGGTAGCGCCGTCGGCGCCAGGCGCCGGGTCGTCCGCGCCCGCACCCGTGGTCGCCCAGAATGCGGCCAAGCCGGAAGCAGCCACGCCGCGCCGGCCGCGCCTGCGCAGCGGCAGCACCACGCCGGCGCCAGGCGAGAAACTGCCGATCGGCGAACTGAGCGAGGAAGTGCTGTTCCGCTACCTGAGCGCGGAAATCGCGGACCAGCGCGGCGACTGGGAATATGCGTTCGTCAACATGCTGCAGATCGCCCAGCAGACCCGCGACCCGCGGCTGGCGCGGCGCGCGGCGGAAATCGCGATCACCGCCAAGGAGACCGACGAAGCGCTGGCCGCGGTGCGGCTGTGGCGCGAAGTCGCGCCCGAGTCCGAGGAAGCCGCGCAGTTCTACCTGAGCTTCATCCTGGTCGGCGACGACCTGACGGACGCCCGGCCCATCCTGGAACAGCGGCTGAAGGAAGCCAGCCCGCCGACGCTGGGCGCGGTGATCCTGCAGACCCAGCGCCTGCTGGCGCGGGCGCGCAACAAGCCCGCCGCGTTCACGCTGCTGGAAAGCGTGCTGGCCGAGTACAAGGCCCTGCCCGAAATGCACCTGGCGCTGGCACAGGGCGCGCTGCTCGCCGGCGACGCGCCGCGCGCGGCGCAGGAAGCGCGCGCGGCGCTGGCCATCGCGCCGTCGTCCGACCTCGCCGCACTGACCCTGGCGCAGGTGCTGACCGACAAGGACGCCGCGCTGCGTTCGCTGGCGGACTACCTGAAGGCCAATCCGAAGTCGCGCGAGGTGCGCCTCGCCTATGCCCGTTTCCTGGTCGAGCAGAAGCAGTACGACACCGCGCGCAGCGAATTCGGCATCCTGCTCAAGGAACAGCCCAAGGACCTGACCGTGCTGTATGCGCTGGGCCTGCTGAGCGCGCAGCGCAACGACCTGCCCGGCGCGGAAAAATACCTGAAGGCCTACCTGGCCGGACTCGAGGCGCAGCCCGACGACGAGCGCGACCCGACCCAGGCGCTGATGATCCTCGCGCAGATTTCCGAGGAGCGAAAGGACATCGCCGGCGCGCTCAAGTGGCTGGACCAGGTCCCGCAGGGCACGCCGCAGGCTTACGTGATGGCGCAGATCCGGCGCGCGCAGCTGGTCGCCAAGAATGGCGACATCGACGGCGCCCGCAAGCTGCTGCATGAAACCAAGGCCAGCGGCCAGGACGAGGAACTGCAGCTGGTGGCGGCCGAGGCGCTGCTGCTGCGCGAGGCCGACCGCGGCGCGGAAGGCCTGACGGTGCTGGAAGAGGCGCTGCAGCGCTTCCCGGACAACACCGACCTGCTGTACGACCACGCGATGATGGCTGAAAAGTTGAACCGCCTGGACGTGATGGAAACCTCGCTGCGCAGGATCATCGCGATCGCGCCGAACAACCAGAACGCCTATAACGCGCTGGGCTATTCGCTGGCCGAGCGCAATATCCGGCTGGACGAAGCCTACACGCTGATTTCGAAGGCGCTGGCGCTGGCGCCGGAAGACCCGTTCATCATGGACAGCATGGGCTGGGTGCAATACCGGCTGGGCCGGCTGAAGGAAGCCGAGGAACTGCTGCGGCGCGCCTACAGCCTGCGCCCGGACGCCGAGATCGCGGTGCACCTGGGTGAAGTGCTGTGGGCCATGGGCCAGCGCGACGACGCCCGCAAGCTCTGGCGCGACGCCAGCGTGAAGGACCCGAAGAACGACACGCTGAAAAACACGCTTGGGCGACTGCGGGTAAGGCTTTGATGTCCTGAACTGACTTGTCGACGTGGTTACGAAGCCGGCTAATTTGCCTGGAGCAATTAGCGATCAGACCACGTCGACAAGGAAATATGAGCCAGTCCATAACCAACACAAAACCTTCCACCTCTCCTTCGCAAGCGGAAACTCATCGGGATTCCCGAATCCCGCTGGAAAGTCCCTTCCGGCGTGCGCCGCTGATCCGCGAAATAATCCGGCCCGTGGCCGGCACATTGCTCTCTTCAACCGGCTTCCTGCGCAAAAGCGTGGAAGCGGGTGCACCCTGCTTCGCTATCCGAACCAGTAGCTTCGATGACCTCTCCATGATGTGCAATGCATTGCCCGTAGAGGTATGGGAGCTGATCAAGAGCACGTTCTCGTTGGCGGATATCCTTTCCCTGCTTTCCACCAGCGTGGATATGCGCGCTTGCGTCCAAAAACACATCGATAAAGCGGAAAAGCAATACGGAAAAAGCGCCGAAAAAATCCTTGAAATTGAAAAAAATGATTCCCTGAATGAAAGACAAGCCAGAAAAAAACTCAGGGCACTGCTCGACCAGCAGAGTTTCGTAGAACTCCCCTTGTCAAGATGTATCGAAAAAGCAAATGTATTGCAGGCAATTCATCAGAACAGCACCATAAGATACTTGCATGTCGAAGCGAAAAACGTAGCGCCCGATATCGATGGAAAACGACTGGCGTCATCGCTTGGACAGCTCCGCCACGCGATCATTAATCTGGACATTTCAGAAAACAACCATTGGCTGGATAGCGACTTCGAGGAAATATGCCGTTTCCTGAAAAGCGGTTTCCCGGTAATTTCATTAAGCCTGGGCGGCAACCATCTCAGGACCAGCGAGAAAGACAGGATGTTTTTCCCCGCGCTTTATTCACAAGCGTCCCGCATCGAATCGATTTTCCTTGCGGGCGGGAAGTGGAGCGGGAACTGCCTGTCAAATTTTGGGATGGCCGTACTGGCATACAGCCTGATGTCACAGCAGCCACGCACACTCAAGACAATCGATCTCAGCAATACTTCCAATGTTTTCTATCCTGTTGAAAGCACCAATGATGCCGCCTATTCCAGGGTTGGACAATGCGAAGGCAATGCAGCGCTTCAGCAGCCATGGTTCGTCAATTATCATAAATGGGCTAAGAATAATGATAAAACCCCCGGTTTCGAACTGATCATCAAAGCCTTAAAAACCAACAGCACAATTACATCGATCGACCTTTCCAGCTGCAAGATAGACGATCGACTGGCTAAGGTCCTGGCAGCCAGCCTCAGGAAAAACAAGTCCCTGCAAACGCTGTCCCTCGCCAGTAATCTCATCGGTAATTCTGGAATCAAAATGCTTGCCAAGGCAATCTGGCAGCATCCGGCCATGAAAACCCTGAACCTCGCTTCCAATGAAAAAATCGATGAAAGCGGGTGGGCCGAGTTTCTTGGAGCCTTGCCCGATAACGCTGCACTGTGTCATCTGAATTTATCCTCCTGCATGATTGGCGACGAGGGCGCAATAGCCTTGGCAAGGAGGTTGAAAACGAACAGGTCGCTTCGGGAATTAATTCTTCCCTGCACCTCAATTACCGCGGAAGGAATGATCAGTCTCGCCGATTCGATAAAAGACCATCCGTCGCTGAAGCTGCTGGACTCGGCTGGCAATCATGTTTCGCTCGCCGAGGTATCCGTGTCCTAGAGTCTCGTGTCGCATCACATCCGGATCCGGGTAAATACCGGGTCGCAATATCAACTGGCCGGGGCCAGGGAAATGCCGCTTGCGATAATGAATGCATCAGTTCCAGATGCGGAGAAAGTCCCTCATGCCGACTCCTGGCTCAAGAAAGCCACCTGACCGAACTTGCATCGGAACACCGTACAACTCCGCTACACTGTCACCTTTCCCGAACTCCCGCCCTTAACGGCGCCGCCCGAATAGTCATGCTCACTGCATTGCGCGCCACGCTGCTGGCACTTCCCCTCCTTGCCTCCGGCTGTGCCGGCCTGGGCACCGCGCCGAAAGTCCCGTCCGACGCAGGCATCATCCGCAACTACCAGCAGTCGATCGACATCGCCGGCCGCATGTCGGTGCGCTACCAGCAATATGGCCGCGATGAAGCGCTGCACGGCAGCTTCGAATGGCAGCAGCGGCCGGGCAAGACGCAGCTGACGCTCAGCTCGCCGCTGGGCCAGACCATTGCGCAGATCGCCATCTCGCCGGACGGCGCGACCCTGACCCAGTCCGGGCAGCCGCCGCTCGCCGCCACGGACGCCGACGCGCTGACCGCGCAGGCGCTGGGCTGGCCGCTGCCGGTGTCCGGCCTGCGCGACTGGATGCAGGGCAGCGTGACCGAACGCGGTGGAAAGAAACGCATCGCCACGCCGCAGGATGAAAACACCGACATCGAAACAGCCGACGGCTGGCGCATACGCTATGCCGCCTGGGACGACACCGCCGGACCGCGGCCGCGCCGCATCGACATGACCCGGACCACGGCGCAGGCCGGCGAAGTCGCGCTGCGTCTGGTGATCGACACCTACGAACCGCGCTGAAAACCGCAATGCCCAGCCTCCACGACTGCCCCGCGCCGGCCAAGCTCAACCTTTTCCTGCACATCACCGGCCGGCGCGAAGACGGCTATCACCTGCTGCAAACCGTGTTCCAGCTGCTGGACTACGGCGACCTGCTGCATTTCGACGTTCGCGACGACAGCGCGATCCGGCGCGTCAACGATGTGCCCGGCGTACCTGAGGAAACCGACCTCGTGGTGCGCGCGGCGCGGCTGCTGCAGGCAGCCGTTCCCGGACTGCCGGGCGCCGACATCAGGGTGGACAAGCGCCTGCCGATGGGCGGCGGGCTGGGCGGCGGCTCGTCCGACGCGGCCACCACGCTGATGGCGCTGAACCACCTGTGGCAGGCCGGCCTGGGCCGCGAGGAACTGATGGCGCTGGGGCTGAAACTGGGCGCGGACGTGCCGTTTTTCATCTTCGGCAGCAATGCGTTCGCCGAGGGCGTGGGCGAACAATTGACGGCGGTGGACGGCCTGGATTGCTGGTTCGTCGTGCTGGAACCGGGGGTGTCGGTTCCGACGCCTGCAATTTTTTGCTCGCCAGAATTGACAAGGAATACGAAGCCCGTCAGAATAGCGGACTTTTCAGGGGCACTGCAAAACGCCTTCGGAAAAAACGATATGCAGGCAGTGGCAGCGCGGCTGTTTCCGGAAGTAGGCAAAGCCATTTCATGGCTCGGCGGCTTCGGGGAAGCAAGGATGACAGGATCTGGAGCATGTGTGTTCATGCCCTGCCAGTCGGAACAGCAAGCCGATGCGGTGCTGGCTGCGGCCTCCGGAAAATGGAAGGCCTGGAAAGCCAGGGGAATTGCGAAACATCCTTTGGCCGGATTGCAGAAATCGTTGTAAAAGAATTAGTTTGACGTTGCAAAGGTCGCCCGGTTTGGCGACAATACGGCGGCAAACAGCAGGTTGTGTAGGGGAATCGCCAAGTCGGTTAAGGCACTGGATTTTGATTCCAGCATTCCAAGGTTCGAATCCTTGTTCCCCTGCCATTAAATATAGAAGCTAGAAGACAAGCCGCTAATGTTGAGACTATCGAGTCCGTACATTGCGGCTTTTTAAACTTTTAACGCAGTACTTTTTACGCAGTTACTAGGGATCCCATGGCGCTCGAGAACCTGATGGTTTTTACCGGCAACGCAAATCCGGAACTCGCCCTGGGAGTCGCCAGGCACCTGGGCATCCCTCTCGGCAAGGCGGTCGTCTCCAAATTTTCCGATGGCGAGATCGTCGTGGAAATCAACGAGAACGTCCGCGGCAAGGATGTGTTCGTGCTGCAGTCCACCTGCGCGCCGACCAACGACCACCTGATGGAAATCATGCTGATGGTCGATGCGCTCAAGCGCGCCTCGGCCGGCCGCATCACCGCCGCCATCCCCTACTACGGCTACGCCCGCCAGGACCGCCGCCCGCGTTCGGCCCGCGTCGCCATCTCGGCCAAGGTCGTCGCCAACATGCTGCAGGAAGCCGGCGTCGAGCGGGTCCTGATCATGGACCTGCATGCGGACCAGATCCAGGGTTTCTTCGATATCCCGGTCGATAATATTTACGCGTCGCCCATCCTGCTGGGCGACCTGGTCGCGAAGAATTACGACGACCTGCTGGTGGTCTCGCCCGACGTCGGCGGCGTGGTCCGCGCAAGGGCGCTGGCCAAGCGCCTGAACTGCGACCTGGCCATCATCGACAAGCGCCGCCCGAAGGCGAACGTGTCGGAAGTGATGAACATCATCGGCGAGGTCGAAGGCCGCAACTGCGTGATCATGGACGACATGGTCGACACCGCCGGCACGCTGACCAAGGCCGCCGAAGTGTTGAAGGAACGCGGCGCCAAGAAGGTCATCGCCTACTGTACCCACCCGGTGCTGTCCGGCCCCGCCATCGACCGCATCGCCAATTCGCCGCTGGATGAACTGGTCGTGGTCGACACGATACCGCTGTCCGAAGCAGCACGCGGCTGCAGCAAGATACGGCAGCTCAGCTGCGCCGAACTGCTGGCCGAGACCTTCAAGCGCATCAGCAAGGGCGACTCGGTGATGTCGCTGTTCATCGACTGAGCCTGCTCACAGAATCCTGAATGCGGCTTCCCGTTGAAGCCGCATTCTTTTTTGCAGTCCCTGGTCGCGGGGATTGCGCAACGCGGGGCCTGCCCCGCAACATTTGGAGTTCATCATGAAAGTTGTCGCATTTTTACGCACTGAGCAGGGGTCCGGAGCGAGCCGCCGCCTGCGCACTGCTGGCCAGACGCCTGGCATCATTTACGGCGGTACCGAAGCACCGGTGTCCATTTCGCTGGACCACAACGCGCTGTACCACGCGCTGAAGAAAGAGACCTTCCACTCGTCGATCCTCGACATGGAAATCGACGGCAAGGTGCAGCAAGTCCTGCTGCGCGACTTCCAGGTCCACGCGTACAAGCAACTGGTCATGCACGCCGATTTCCAGCGCGTCAACTCCTCGGAAAAGATCCACGTCAAGGTGCCGCTGCACTTCGTCAACGCTGAAACGTCGCCTGCAGTCAAGCTGTCGGCCGGCATCATCAGCCACGTGCTGACCGAGCTGGACGTGAGCTGCCTGCCGAAGGACCTGCCCGAGTTCATCGAAGTCGACCTGGCCAACATGGAAGTCGGCAACTCGCTGCACCTGTCCAACATCACGCTGCCTGAAGGCGTCACCGCCATTGTCCATGGCGACGACCCGACCATCGCTACTGCAGCGATCCCGGCCGGCAAGGTCGAAGCCGCCGGCGAAGCTGCCGAAGGCGCTGCTCCAGAAGGCGAAGAAAAGAAGTAATGTGCTTACCGCGCCGGGCAACCGGCGCCTGCATGGAAAACCCGCCGCGCCCGGCGGGTTTTTTTTCGTCCGGATGCGCGCATCGCGCGATCCCTTCGGCCTGGCCGGCCAGGCAGGCCGCCGTATAACCAAGCCCCGGCCTTGTTCGGCCCTCAAACCGCGACCTGCGTTACCGCGTCATTGGACGGGACCGGGCGCTTGCCCGATAATCCCCGCTTTGCTTCGCTTGCCTACCCTTCCCATGTCCATCCGCCTGATCGTCGGCCTCGGCAACCCCGGCGCCGAATATGAACAAACCCGCCACAACGCCGGCTTCTGGCTGGTGGACAACCTGGCGCTGGCGCAGTCCTGCCGCCTGGCGCGCGAGTCGCGCTTCCAGGCGCTGGCCGGCAAGACCATGATCGCCGGCCAGGAAACCTGGCTGCTGGAGCCGCAGACCTTCATGAACCGCTCCGGCCTGTCGGTCGGCGGGCTGGCGCGCTTCTACAAGATCGCGGCCGACGAAGTGCTGGTCGTGCACGATGAGCTGGACCTGGCGCCGGGCGTCGCGCGGCTGAAGAAAGGCGGTTCGTCGGGCGGCCATAACGGCCTCAAGGACATCACCGCCGCGCTCGGAACGCCGGACTACTGGCGGCTGCGCATCGGCATCGGCCATCCGCGCCAGCTCAACCTGCAGCAGGCGGTCGTGGACTTCGTGCTGCACCGGCCGCGCCGGGAAGAGCAGCTGCTGATCGACGAGGCCATTGCCCATAGCCTGGACGTGATGCCGGCGCTCTGCGAAGGCAAGTTCGAGGCGGCAATGATGAAGCTGCATACGGCCAAGTAGGCAATGCGGGCCGCGCGCCTGGCGCGGAAATCGCCGGCCGCGGCGGCGGCACGATTGCCTGCCGCGCGAAAAACCGGCCGCCGCCATCATCCGCGGCAGCCAAGACTTTTGATGCGAGCCCGGCGCAGGGTTACAATTGGCGCCTTTACAGCGCCAGCGGCATGAAGGCATCCGGTTCTGAGCTGCCCCCGGCCCGTATCCCTGCCCAGGCCGCGTTGATGCCCGACGGTATCCGGGCATGCCGCAGCCATGCTGCGGCGCCAGCTGGCGCTTCCGAACTGATCAACCAAGGATTTACATGAGTCTCCAATGCGGCATCGTCGGCCTGCCCAACGTCGGCAAGTCCACCCTGTTCAATGCCCTGACCAAGGCCGGCATCCCGGCCGAGAATTACCCGTTCTGCACGATCGAGCCCAATGTCGGCGTGGTCGAGGTGCCGGACGAACGGCTCGATGCGCTGGCCGCCATCGTCAAGCCGGAACGGGTGCTGCATGCGACCGTGGAATTCGTCGACATCGCCGGTCTGGTCGCAGGCGCGTCCAAGGGCGAAGGACTGGGCAACCAGTTCCTCGCGCACATCCGTGAAACCGACGCCATCGTCAACGTGGTGCGCTGCTTCGAGGACGACAACGTGATCCACGTTGCCGGCCGCATCAGCCCGCTCGACGACATCGAGGTCATCCAGACCGAACTGGCGCTGGCCGACATGGGCACCGTGGAGAAAGCCATCCACCGCGAAAACAAGAAGGCCCGCTCGGGCGACAAGGATGCGGCCAAGCTGGTGACCCTGCTGGAACGCATCATGCCGGAGCTGGACAACGCAAGGCCGGTGCGCGCGATGGGACTGGACGCCGAGGAAATGGCGCTGATCTACCCGCTGCACCTGATCACGGCCAAGCCCGCGATGTATGTCGCCAATGTCGCCGAAGGCGGCTTCACCGACAACCCGCTGCTCGACCAGCTGACCGAATACGCGAAAAAGCAGAATGCGCCCATCGTCGCGATCTGCGCTGCCATCGAGGCCGAGATCGCAGACCTGGACGACGCCGACAAGCAGGAATTCCTGGCCGACATCGGCATGGAAGAGCCCGGCCTGAACCGCCTGATCCGCGCGGCATTCAAGCTGCTCGGCCTGCAGACCTACTTCACCGCCGGCGTCAAGGAAGTGCGCGCCTGGACCATCCACGTGGGCGACACCGCGCCGCAGGCGGCAGGCGTCATCCACACCGACTTCGAGCGCGGCTTCATCCGCGCACAGACCATCGCCTATGACGACTACATCGCCTGCAAGGGCGAACAGGGCGCGAAGGAAGCCGGCAAGATGCGCGCCGAAGGCAAGGAATACGTGGTCAAGGACGGCGACGTGCTCAACTTCCTGTTCAACGTCTAGGAGCAGCCAGTACGCGCTGCGCGATCCGGAAAAGGACTGCCGCCCATGCCTGCACGCCATCATCCCCTGCCCGCGCTGCGCCTGGCGCTGTGCTGGACGCTGGCCTTCGCCGCGCTGCCCTCCGGCGCGCAGGGGCTGCCGCCCGAGCCGTCCTACAAGGGCGAGCTGGTGGGCGATGGGAAGGGTGGCGTCATCGTGCGGCCATTCAGCGCGCCCGAGGTGAGGCGCGAGAATGCGCCCGCGCAGGACGACGCTCCGGCCGGACGCAGCCCGCGGCCGGAACGGCAGGCAGCGCCGGAGCGCCGCCTGCCGCCGCCGCAGGCCATGCCCGAACCGCAGCGCGACCCGGTCGCCGGGCCGCTGACGCTGGAAGTCGGACCGTCCAAGAAAATACCTACGATTGCGCAGGCGGCGAAAATCGCCAGGAGCGGCGACACGATCGTGGTGGAGGCCGGCGTCTATGCCGGCGACGTCGCCGTCTTCACCCAGGACAAGCTGACGATCCGGGGCGGCGGCGGGCGCGTCCGGCTCAATGCGAACGGCGCCAGCGCCGAGGGCAAGGCGATCTGGATCGTGCGCGGCGGCGACATCACGGTCGAGAACTTCGAATTCGTCGGCGCGCGCGCGTCTGCGCACAACGGCGCCGGCATCCGCTTCGAGAAAGGCCGGCTGGTGCTGCGCAACTGCCTGTTCCGCGACAATGAGAACGGCATCCTGACGGCCGGCGACAAGGCGGCCGAACTGGAAGTCGAGAACACCGAGTTCGACCGCAACGGCACCGTCGAAGGCTACGGGCACCAGTTGTATGCGGGGGAGATCGCCTCGCTCAAGGTCACCGGCAGCTATTTCCACCGCGCGGTCGGCGGCCACCTGCTCAAGAGCCGGGCCGCGAAGAACGTCATCATGCACAATCGCCTGACCGACGAAGCCGGCGGCGAGGCCAGCTACGAGCTGGAATTCCCGAACGGCGGCCAGGCCTACGTGGTCGGCAACCTGGTCGGCCAGAGCGCGACCACGCAGAATCCCGTCATCGTGGCGATCGGCCTCGAAGGCTACCGCTGGCCGAAGAACGAGCTTTACCTGGTCAACAACACCCTGGTCGACGGCCGTCCGGCCGAAGGCTATTTCCTGCGGGCGGCGCCGGGCCTGCAGGTCCTCAAGGCGATGAACAACCTGCTGGTGGCCAGCCGCAGCCATGATTTCGCGCCGTTTTCGGCGGATGCCAAGGGCGCGATGCGCGACCCCGGCAAGACGGTGCGCCTGCCAGACCCCGGCGTGCGCCAGGGCGACGCGGGGCTGAAGGCGGAAATCCGCAATAACTTCGTCGTATCCCGCGACGATTTCGCGGATGCAGCCCGTTTCGACTACCGCCTGCGCGAGCGTTCCGCGCTGGCCGGGAAGTTCCAGCCGCCGGGCACGGCCAACGGCGTCGACCTGACGCCGCGCGCCGACTATGCGCATCCGGCCCAGACCCGCCGCCTGGGCGGCGAACCGACGCTGCCGGGCGCACTGCAGTCGATAGCCCGCTGACAGCGCGCCTAGCCTCTTCCTCCATCCGCAGGCCGCTGCCGCATGCGTTGCGCGGCAGCGGCGATGCGCGCCGCATCCGACCGCTTACCTTTTGCAACGATTCCTGAGTGAACCAGTTGTCCGCTTTGCGACCTAATCGGCAATCGAGCAGCATCCACCAGACAAAGGCATTCCATGACCACCTCTCCTGACGAACGCGCAGCCACACCCGATCCGGCCGATGAAGCGGCTGCAGCGGCCGCAGCGGCTCCGGCGCCAGCCGCTGCCCCGCCCGGCGACGCGGCGCCGGCGTCCGACGAAACGCCTGATCTCAGCCTGGCCGGCGAGGCGATGAACCTGCTGTCGGAACACAAGGGCAAGCTGGCGATCGGCGTGGCGGCGACGCTGGGCATGATGGTGTATTACGGATGGCGCGAAAAGCGGCTGGCAAAGACGGACCCCGAGGAATATGCGCGGCTGCAGCGGCTCAAGGCGATCGTGCGCCATAGCGATGACGAACCCAGGCCGAGGGGCGCGAAGAAACAGGCCGCGCCGCCGCCGGCCGATGCGGCGGCAAGCCCGGGCGCCGTGGACGCGCCGGACCAGCCCGGCGCGACGTCCGATATGAAGTCCGATACGAACTCCGATACCAGGCCCGGCACCGCCCCCGATTAGCTGGACGCTTCCTCGACGCCGGCGTAATTGATGCCGGCGAACTGGCCGCGTATCCATTTGTGGGATGGATTGCGGGTATCGCGTTCATGCCACAGCATGTCCACGTGCACTACCGGCAGCGCGAACGGCAGTTCCTTGGCCACCAGCGATTCGATGACGCCGGTCGACGCCACCAGGTGGCGCGGCACGACCGAGATCAGGTCGGTGCCGGCCACCACGCGGCCCACCGTGTAGAACTGGTTGACCGTCAGCGCGATGCGGCGCTGCCGCCCCATCGCGGCCAGCGCTTCGTCTGCCGGCCCATGCGCGCGGCCCGAGAAGCTGACCAGCGCATGATGCGCGGCGCAGTAGCTGTCCACCGTCAGCTCGGCCGCGGCGAGCGGATGGTCCTTGCGCATGATGCAGACCGATTCGCTGCTGTAGAGGCGCTGGTGGCGGATCGCCGACACCGAGGTCTGGCCGCCGCTGAGCTGCGACACCACGCCGGGGAAATTGCCGATGGCCATGTCGATGTCGCTCTGCAGCAGCATCGCACGCGGGTCGCGCGTCGTCAGAGGCAGCATGCGGATGTCGAGTCCGGGCGCTTCCTGCTTGATCGCCCGCATCAGCCGCGGCAGCAGCAGCGACGCGGTGGAGTCGGCCATGGCCAGCCGGAACGTGGCCTGGGTTTCCGACACATCGAAGGTTTCCGGCGCGATCGCGGCTTCCAGCGCGGACAGCGCGCTGCGCACCGCCGGCCACAGTTCCTCGGCCCGCGCGGTCGGCTTCATCCCATGCGCGGTGCGCACCAGGAGTTCGTCGTCCAGCGTCTCGCGCAGCCGCTTCAGCGCGTTCGATACCGCTGGCTGCGTGGTTGCAAGGCGCTCGGCGGCGCGCGTCAGGTTCTGCTCCGTCATGATCGCGTCGAAGATGCGCAGCAGGTTCAGGTCGAAGGTGCGGAAGCTCATGGCAAGGAAGTTGTCTGCCCGGTGGACGCGTCGGCCGGCGCCAGCGGCAGCGTCACCTGCACGCTGGCGCCCTGGCCGGGCATGCTGGTGAAGCGCAGGCTGCCGCCGATGAAGGCGGCGCGTTCGGCAAGGCGGCGCAGCCCGTGGCTGCTCTGGAGATCGTGGGCGGCGGCGTCGAACCCGACGCCGTCGTCGGCGACGAGCAGGGTCAGGGCCTGGCCGCCGTCCTCGAATGCCAGCACCGCCCGCACCTGCCCGGCATTGGCATGGCGCTGCACATTGCTCAGCATTTCCTGGAACATCCTGAACAGCGTGACCGCCTGGGTCTCGTCCAGCGCCAGCTCCTGTTCGGGCAGCGTGAGGCTGGTGCCCACCGCATGGCGGGCGCCGAAGTCGTTCAGGTATTCTTCCAGCGCCAGCGTGAGTCCCATGACGTCCAGCGCCCCGGGACGCAGGTCGCTCTGGATGCGGCGCGCGGTCTGGGTCAGGCCCGCAAGGATCGCATTGGCCCTGGTCCATTGATCGGTCGCCGGCGGCGCGCCCGCCGGCTGGCGCGACAGGATGGCCATGCGCATCGCCAGCGCGGTCAGCGCGGAACCGAAATCGTTGTGCAGCTCGCGCGCAAGCTGCCGCTTCTCAAGCTCGTGCACCTGCTCGGCATGTGCCAGCATGGCCCGGAGCCGGGCTATCTCGCTGTCGCGCGGGTCGCTGTTTTCAGGTAGGGACATGGTGTCGGTTCAGGTTGATTCGGCCTGGGCATCGATGAAGCGCAGCAGGATGTCGGCCTCCAGCGGCTTGACCAGGTAATGGTCGAAGCCCGCCGTCAGCGCGCGCTCGCGGTCGGCGGCCTGTCCATAGCCAGTCACCGCCGCCAGCACCATGCGGCGCGTCCCGGCAAGCCGGCGCAGCGCCGGCGCGAGCGCATAGCCGTCCATGCCCGGCAGCCCGATGTCGGACAGGACCAGCTGGGGCTCGAACCGCTCCGCCGCCTCGAGCGCCATCGCGCCGTCGCCGGCAGTGCGCACGTCATGCCCGCACAGGGTCAGCAGTTCCGCCATGGACGTGCTGGCGTCCTCGTTGTCATCGACCAGGAGGATGCGCAATCCCTGGCCGGTGTCGCTTTCACTGATATTGATTGCCGCTCCCGATGGTCGATAAGTTGTCGATGCCGGCCCCGGACCATCCGGGACGCCGCCTATTATAGGCTGCCCGGGTCCTGCTCATCATGGGCCAGCGGCAGCTGGACCGATACCACGGTGCCGCCGTTGCGGCCGGCCGAAACGGTGACGGCGCCGCCCAGGAATGCGGCCCGTTCCTTGAGGCCGCGCAGGCCGTAGGTTGCGGGCGTGTCCTGCCGCTCCGGCGGCATGCCGACGCCGTCGTCGCGCACGGTCAGCGCGACATGGTCTTCATCGACATCCAGGATGACGTCCACGTGGCTGGCCTGCGCATGCTTGACGACGTTGTTGAGCATTTCCTGCAGCATCCGGTAGACCGTGATTTCCAGCTTGTGGCCGATGGCGATGTCCTCGTCCGGCAGGCTCACCTCGCAGGCGATGTTGCTGCGCTGCCTGAAGTCGTCGGTCAGCTCGTGGATGGCGGCCTTGATGCCGAACAGGTCGAGCATGGTCGGCCGTAGCTCTGTCTGTATCCGCCGCGTGGTCGTGACCAGCGAGCGCAGCAGCGTCTGTATCTTGGCCTTGCGCCCGGTCCATTGCGGGTCGCTGGGCAGCAGCGGATAGGCGCCTTCCATGTGCATGGCCAGCGACGTCAGCGACGCGCCCATGTCGTCATGCAGCTCGCGCGCAATCGCCCGCTTCTCTTCCTCCCGCACCGTCTCGAGATGGTCGGCCAGCCGGCGCAGCGTCGCGGTGCGTCGCGACACCGTCTCTTCGAGGCGCAGCTCGCGCGCGCGCAGCGCGTCTTCGGCTTCCTTGCGGCGGCTGATGTCGGTGCTGATCGCGATCACGCCCAGCACGGCGCCGTCCGGACCCACCCACGGCGACCTGGTGGTCGCATAGGTCGATGTCCCCTGCGGCAGGCGCAGGCTGTGTTCGACGGTGACGGAGACCTTTTCCGCCATCACGCGGCTGTCCGCCTGTTCGCTCTGTTCGATGTCGCCGATGTCGCCCACGCCGGCGAACAACTCCCTCGCCGGGCGGTGCAGCGCCTGCTCGCGGGTCTTGCCCAGCATGGCCAGGGTCGCCGGATTGGCGAAGACCAGCAGGCCGTCGCGGTTCTGCACGAAGATCGGGTCGGCGGTATTGTCGCTCACCGCAACCAGCAGCGACATCGCCTCGGACAGGTCGGCCGCGGTCTGCAGGCGCGCCTCGTATTCGAGGTTGACCATGCGGGCGGCGCGCCAGAAGATCAGCAGCATCAGGACCGCGTTGGCCAGCGTCTGCAGCGGCGCGAGCATCGTCTCGGGATACAGCCCGCGCAGCGCGCCGATATCGAGCAGCCAGTTCAGCACCACCAGCAGCACCAGGATCTGCGGCAGCGTATGGCGCAGCATCCGCGCGCCGGGCGCATTGCTGGTCAAAACCGTCATCAGCGTATGGGTCGGGCGCGCCAGCAGCAGGCCCAGTCCCACCGCGAACATGGCGAGCGCCGCGCTGGGCGCCACCGGCGCGGCATCGGCCAGGCCCTGCAGCAGGTCGATGCCGTACAGCGCGCTCAGCAGCGGCACCGCATTGAGACCGGCGAGCGCCGCAGCGAGATATTCGGAAGGGTAATGCCGGCCCCGCGTATGGCTGTCATGCAGCAGCAGGGCCGCGCCGGCAAACACGAAGTCGAAGCCCAGCAGCGGGTGGGCCGACCATGCCGCGGGCAGCAGGCCAGGGGCCAGCGCCGGCATGGAATCGAGCAGGATCAGCAGGCCCAGCACCAGCGCTGCAGCCGCGGCAATGCCCGCGCCTGCGCGCGACGCCGGATGGCCGTGCGCCGGCAGGCATCGCATGCCGAGGCTGGCGCCGGACAGAAGTACGCCGAGCGACACGGCGATCGACCAGTCGCCCTGGGAGACGGGGATGAAGGTAAGGGATGCGGCAAGCCAGAACAGGCCTACCAGCGTCGCCAGCAATGCGCAGGCGATTGCGCCGGCACGGTAGTGGCGCATTGCGCCCGTGCCGCCATTGCGCATCGTCGATAGCTCGCCGGACAGCCAGGTATGATCGCTGCCCAGGCCCGCCTTGTCAGTAGCCACCGCGAAATCGATGTCGCATGTCAGCCGATGCCGCTTTCGCTGAAGCGGGAGAGCAGCCGCTGCAGCTGGGGGAACTCGCTGGTCTTGTCAAAGAAAAACTGGACGCCGTATTGCTCGCAGATGCGGCGGTAGGTTCCGCTCACGTGGTTGCTGAGGACAATCTTGACTGTCTGCGCATAGGCCGGGTCGCCGGACAGCACGCGCAGCAGGTTGATGCCATTACCCTGCCGCAGCTGGATGTCGAGGATCAGGACGTCGCAGGGCTGCGCATGCAGCATGGTCAATGCTTCGCTTTCGGTTTCCGCAATGCCCAGCAGCGCAAGCTTGGGGATGCGCGCCAGGTTCTCGCTGATGAGGTCGCTGATGATATGCGAATCCTCCACCAGCATTACTTTCAGGGCCTGGCGGCCGGAAGAGAGCGAAAGTGCATCGGGACCGGGCATCACATGCCGTCCCGCGTCGACCTGGTACGCTCTCTTCGTATGTTCATGTTCGAGGAGTCTCATCCCGTCTAATCATCCGGTGTTGGTTAAGCCGTTCGTGCGGCCGGCCAGTGCGCATTTCGTGCGCGAACTTGGTCCAATATTAATAACATTATGCGTCAGGATAGTGCGTGCGGCATTGAGCACATCGCACTATTGGTAAAGTTGTCTGAACAGTCAGACTGTCCCGGATGGCCGAGCGGCCAGCTGCCAGCCTTGTCGATTTATCCAAACGAGCGCAGCAGCGTAAGCACCAGCGACACGTCGCCATACTCGGTCATGCCGGCGCTCGCGCTGGTGACCCAGGCGCCGGCGACGACGCCGCCGCTGGCCAGAAGGGCGCGCGCGACCCGCGCCTGCGGTTTCTCGGAGATGACTGCGATCGCAGAGATCCATAAAAAAACGATGCCAAAACCGATTGCCGCGAGAACAGCGAAGTCCATGATCTACTCCAGTTGAGTGGACCACAAACGTTTTCCGCTGATGCAGATCGTGTTGGCCCGTGGAAAGAAGAGTAGCACCGTGGAAATTTAAGCTCTATAGGACAGGATCGCGTCGCAGTGTAGGAATAACGGAGATTCTGCATTCCACAAAATCCGGCACCGAGGAATTTTATGGAATTTCGAAAGTCAAATGGCGTGACTGCCAGCCAGGACACGATGGTTACTTATGGTGGCGATTATTTTCACTCTTGGTATAAAGCGCCCGAAGCCCGGTGCGTCTATACGGTTGAGTCTAATCAGGCGTAAAAAGATGTTTTGAAATTGGACGAAAACGCTACAATCTTCGGTAGCAAAAGCGAATTGCCCGTTCACCGCATTAGGCAACCGGCGGCTTCACTTCACTTCATTCGATTCAATCCTGATTTAAAGTCGTAACACCTATGATAAAAATTCTTGTAGTCGACGACCATGCAGTAGTACGTGCCGGAGTCCACTATTTCATATCTGAAATACCAGGGATGGAGATTGCGGCTGAAGCCGGCACTGCGCAGGAAGCGATACGGCTCATCCGTTCTCAGGAATTCGACATCGTATTGCTGGACATCGCCATGCCGGACAAGAGCGGCGTCGAAGTGCTGAAGCAGATCAAGCGCGAGAAGCCCGAATTGCCGGTCCTGATGCTGAGCATGCACCCGGAGAGCCGGTACGCGGTCCAGATCCTGCGCAGCGGCGCGTCCGGCTATGTGCAGAAGGAAGCGCTGGCCACCGAGCTGGTCAATGCGATCAACACCATCGTTCGCGGGCACAAGTACATCAGCCCGGCCGTGGCCGAACTGCTGACCGCCGACCCGGCCAGCGCCGACACCGAAAAGCCGCTGCATGAAATGCTCTCGGCCCGCGAATACCAGATCTTCTACAAGCTCGGCCAGGGCGAAGGCGTCACCAAGATCGCCGATGAACTGTGCCTGAGCGTGAAGACGGTCAGCACCTACCGTTCGCGCGTGCTGGAGAAGATGAACATGACCAACAACGCCGACATCATCTATTACGCAATCAAGCAGAACCTGATCGACTAAGCAGTTCCAGGCGCGGCTGCCGCCGTGCTTGCCGCGCCCTCCTCCCCCGGCCCTTTGCGGCCTGTCATACCTCTGGTCACATTCCTACGGACAACGCTTCTGGACTGACAAACCTGTCAGTGTAATCCCACAGCGGAATGGGAATTACACCGATGCTGTATTTCCGGTCACTATGCAATGATGCCTCCATGGAAATGTCGAACAAGATCACGGGGGAACACATCATGGCAAATGTATTGAATGCTTTCTGCACTGAGACCGAGCAAGCTGCGGTAAAGACTGCAGCCACGCCGGTTACCAGGAAAAAATCAGAAGGCAAGCCTGCACAGCCACGCAATTCCGCCGTCGCGCCAGTCCGCATCACAGCCCTTTACGGCCACAATCCAAAACAGAACCAACTGCTCGGCTCGCTGCCGGACGAAGACTTCGAGCGCCTGCTGCCGCACCTGGAATTCATCTCCATGCCGTTCGACATGACGGTCTGCGAAGCGGAAACGCAGATGAACCACGTGTATTTCCTCTCCAGCAGCGTCGTGTCGCTGCTGTATGAAACCCGTGACGGCGCCTCTGCGGAAATCGCCGTGATCGGCAACGAAGGCATCGTTGGCGTGACCCTGTTCATGGGCGGCGGCGCCAGCCCGAACCGCGCGGTCGTCAAGAGCGCAGGCTACGGCTTCCGCCTGAAGGCCAGCGTCTTCATGGAAGAATTCCGCCGCGGCGGCGCATTGCAGCAGTCGCTGCTGCGCTATACCAATGCGCTGATTGCGCAGATGTCGCACACCGCCGTCTGCAACCGCCACCACAACGTGATGCAGCAGCTTTGCCGCTGGCTGCTGCTGACGCTGGACCGCCTGCCATCGAATGAAATGGCCGTGTCTCAGGGCCTGATCGCCACCATGCTGGGCGTGCGCCGCGAGAGCGTGACCGAGGCAGCCGGCAAGCTGCAGGACGAAGGCATGATCCAGTATCGTCGCGGCCACATCACCGTGATGAACCGCGCCGGCCTCGAGACCCGCGCCTGCGAATGCTATGCCGGCGTCAAGAAGGAATACGACAGGCTCAAGTGCAGCCACACCCGGCAGAAATAAGCCGCCAGGGTTACCGCTGACGCCCCGAAAGGCGCTGCCCGCTTCATGCGGTCAGCGCCTTTCTTTCTATCCGGCCGGGCTTGGCGGCTGGCGTTTATAACCGCGCTTAAGTGTGATAGCAGACAGAAGCGCATCTTTCGGGCTGTTATAGATGAAGCCGTAGCACAAGCCACGGAGAATCCAGCATGACCCCGGACCAGGAAAAGCCGATTGCAGAACTAAGCGCCGACGCGTATCGAAAATGCATGCACCGGATCGACCTCGGGATGGCAGCGCCGCACGGCATGTCGCCGGAGCAGCAGATGCACCAGGCGATCGACTATGCGGTTGCGAGCGCGCGCTGCCTGGAGGCCCGCCAGCGGCTGGAGCGCGCGCTCGAAAGACTGGCCTTCAACTAGGGCGGCAGTGCGGGCGAGCGCATGGGGCCGGTGATAGAATCCGCCCTTTCCGCCTCTACCGACCCTGCGATGCCCATACTCAGCCAGCTGACGTTTTATCCGATCAAGTCCTGCGCGGGCATTTCCCTGTCCTCGGCCACGCTGACCGGCGCCGGGCTGATGCACGAGCATGTCTATGACCGCGAATGGATGCTGGTCGACGACGACAACAACTTCCTGACCCAGCGCGAGCACCCGAGGATGGCGCTGATCACGCCGCGGCTGCGCAGCGAGACGCTGGAATTGCGGGCGCCCGGCATGCTGCGGCTCGACCTCACGCTGGACCTGCCGGATCCGGACACCGCGTCCAGGCGCACGGTAAAGCTGTGGCAGCACACGCTGGACGCGTACGACGGCGACAGCGTGACCCGCCAGTGGTTTTCGCAATTTCTCGGGGTTTCCTGCCAGCTCGTCCGCTTCCATCCTGAAGCGCATCATCCGGTCAACCCGGCGCGCACCGGCGGCAAGGACATCGGCACCCTGTTTTCCGACGGCTATCCGTTGCTGCTGATCGGCCAGGCGTCGCTGGACGACCTGAACCGGCGGCTGGCCGCGCAAGGCCGCGCCGCGCTGCCGATGGACCGCTTCCGCCCCAACCTCGTGATCGCCGGGGCCGAAGCCCACGATGAAGACCATGCAGCCCACCTGGCGATAGGCAATGCGGAGATCCGCCCGGTCAAACCCTGCCCGCGCTGCCCTATCCCGTCGATCGACCAGCAGACCGGCATGCCCGGGCCGGACCCGCTGGACGTGCTGCGGACCTATCGCGCCGGCGTGGGCGGCATCGGCGGCATCGGTTTCGGCATGAACTGCATCGTAACGCGGGGCGAAGGCGAAACCCTCCGCATCGGACAGGAAGTCGCTCTCGAACTGGCGTTCCAGGGCTGACCCAGGGATTGATGCGCTGGTGACGGCGCCTCAGGATCGCCGCCTCGGGGCCGGCCCTGCAGGCCAAGGCGCCGCATCTGTCAAGCGCCCTGCCGCGCCGCCTTTTCGGCCTGCAGGCGTTCGTACTTGGCCTGCAGCTGTTCCGGCGTCTCGCGCCAGGCCGGGTCGAACGGGATGCAGGCGACCGGGCACACCTGCTGGCACTGGGGCTCGTTGAAGTGCCCGACGCATTCGGTGCACTTGTTCGGGTCGATCTCGTAGATCAGCTCGCCCTGGTAGATCGCGTCATTCGGGCATTCCGGCTCGCAGACGTCGCAGTTGATGCAGTCGTCGGTAATCAGCAAGGCCATGGCTGGAGCTTCCTCACGGCGTTTTCACGCATCCTGCGCGGCGATTTTCTGCTGCAGCCACTTCTCGACCGATGGAAACACGAACTTGGAGACGTCGCCGCCCAGCACCGCGATCTCGCGCACGATGGTGCCGGAGATGAACTGGTACTGGTCGGACGGGGTCAGGAACAGGGTTTCGACGTCGGGCAGCAGGTAGCGGTTCATGCCGGCCATCTGGAATTCGTATTCGAAGTCGGACACGGCGCGCAGGCCGCGGACGATGACGCGTGCATCATGGCGGCGCACGAAATCCTTGAGCAGGCCGGAAAAGCTTTCGACCTGCACGTTGGGATAGTGGCCCAGCACTTCATTGGCGATCGTCAGCCGCTCGTCGAGCGAGAAGAATGGCCGCTTGTTCTTGCTGTCGGCCACGCCGACGATCAGCTTGTCGAACAGGCCCGAAGCGCGGCGCACCAGATCTTCATGCCCACGTGTCAGCGGATCGAATGTTCCCGGATAAATGGCTGTGACCATGATGGCTCCCTAAATTGAACGCGCATTATGCCTGATTAAGCAGAGGGTTGATGCATGAAAAGATGGTAGAACACCATGCCCGCACGGTCCGTGCGCACGATGCGCCAGTCCTGCAGCCACTCTTTTTTCGGCTCCGCGTCGAGCGCCGTTTCCGCTTCGACATAGAGCAGCCCGTCCGGCGCCAGCAGGCGCGCGCATACCGGGAGCATACGCTGCAGCATATCGCGATGGTAGGGGGGATCGAGGAAAATCAGGTCGAAGGTTTGCGCCGAGCGGGCCAGCATTTCCGCGTTGGCCACCGCGTCGCCCCGCCGCACTTCCACCTGGCCGGCCCGCAGCTTGTCGCAGGTGGCCTGCAGCTGCTGCGCCGCCGCCGGCAGCGACTCGACCATCAGCACCCGCGCCGCGCCCCGGCTGGCCGCCTCGAAGCCGAGCGCGCCGCTGCCGGCGAACAGGTCCAGGCAGCGCACTTCGTCCCATGCATGGTCGAACAGGTGCTCAAGCCAGTTGAAGACGGTTTCCCGCACCCGGTCCGGCGTCGGCCGCAGCCCTTCCGCCTCCAGCACCGGCAGCGGCGTGCGCTTCCACTGGCCGCCGATGATGCGCACCTGTCGCGGTGCGCCGCTCCGGCGCGGCTTCATGGCTTGCCGGCGCCGACGACGATGGTGACCACGCGGTCGGCGGCAAGCTTGCGGCCGAATGCGGCGCGGATGTCGGCGACCGTGACCCGCTCGACATTCGCGGTCCAGGTGTCGAGGTAATCCAGCGGCAGGCCGTAGAAGCCGATCACGGCCAGGTTGTCGAGTATCTTGCGGTTGCTGTCGATGCGCAGCGAAAAGCCGCCGACCAGGTTGTCCTTGGCGGCTTTCAGCTCGGCCTCGGTCGGGCCGTCGCGCAGGTAGTCGGCCAGCGTGTCGCGCACGACCTTCAGCGCATTGGCCGTTTCCGCGCGCTGCGTCTGCAGGCCGATCTGGAACGGTCCCGGCTGTGCCAGCGGGCTGAAATAGCTGTAGACGCTATACGCCAGGCCGCGCTTTTCGCGCACTTCCCGCGTCAGGCGCGACACGAAGCCGCCGCCGCCCAGGATGTAATTGCCCACTGTCAGCGCAAAGAAGTCCGGATCGCCGCGCTGCAGCGCGGGCGCGCCGACCAGCACGTGCGACTGCGATGCCGGATGCGCGATCCAGTCTTCGACCGCGCGCGCCGCCGGCGTCGGCGGCAGCGCCGGCAATGCCGCGCCTTGCGGCAGCCGGCGCGTCAGCTGCCGCGCGATCGCGTCGGCATCCGCGCGCGAGACGTCGCCCATGATGGACACCACCGCATGATTGGCGACGTAATGGGCCGCATGGAAGGCGACCAGGTCGTCGCGCATGATCGCCTCGACCGATTCCACCGTTTCCTCGCGTCCGTACGGATGCGAGCCGTAGGCGGCGCGCGAGAACGCCCGCTGGGCAATCGATTCCGGCTTGGTCAGGCTTTCCCGGATCGACGCGGCGACCCGCGCCTTGTCGCGCGCCAGCAGGTCGGCCGGGAAGCTGGGCTGGGCCAGCAGCCGGCCCAGCATCTGCACCGCCACGTCCCGCTCGGCACGGCTCGACAGCGTGCGCAGCGAAGCGCCCGCGCGGTCGCTGCCGCCGCCGCCGCCGCGCTGCGCGGCGATATTGGCGAACGCTTCCGATATCTGCGCCTCGTTCAGCGCCGGCTCGGTTGCGCCATCGTCCAGCCTGGCTTCGCGCAGCCCGCGCGCCAACATCGCATTGGTCAGGCCGGACACGCCGGTCTTGCCTTCCGGGTCGCGGCGCGAGCCGGCGTCGAACTCGACGCTCATGTCCAGCACCGGGATCGTGTGGTTTTCGACGAAATAGACCCGGGCGCCGTTGGCCAGCGTCCAGTTCTGGATCTGCAGCGCGGCATGGGCGCTGCCCGCCGCCAGCAGCAGCATCGACAGCAGCAGCAGCGGGGCCAGGCAATGCCTGGCCAGGCTCGAAGTGGTTTTACGCATGGGTTGCATGTTCTCAGTGACGCAGGCCGGCTGGCGGCGCTGCGGGTTTCCTGTCGGTCAGCGGCAGCGGCACCAGGGTGGCCACCGTCAGCTGGTCTTCGTTGAAGTAGCGGGCAGCCACGTCCTGCACCTGCTTCGCGGTGACCTGGCCCAGCTTCTCGATGATGCGGTCGATCTGCTTGTGCGAGATGCCGGTCATTTCCATCACGCCGATTTCCATCGCCTGGCCGAATACCGAGTCGCGCTTGTAGATCTGGCTGGCGATCAGCTGGTTCTTCACCCGCTTGAGCTCTTCCTCGGTCACGCCTTCCTGCGCCACGCGCCGGACCTCGTCCCGCAGCAGCTTCTCCAGCTGCTCGGTCGTGGTGCCGGCAGCCGGCGTGCCATCCAGCACGAACAGCACCGGGCCGCGCGCATTGCTGGAATAGCTCGCGCCCACCGAATTGGCGACCCGCTCGGTGCGCACCAGCCGCGCCGGCAGGCGGGCGTTGTCGAAGCCGTCGAGCACCGCCGACAGCACGTCGAGCGCATGGACGTCGTCATCCTTTTCCACATCGCGCAGCGTCGGCGCCTTGAAGGCAAGCGCCACGTAGGGATTTTCCGCCGGCGCCTTGACGGTGATGCGGCGCACGCCCTGCTGCAGCGGCTCGTTCTGCGGGCGGGTCACCGGGATGCTCTTGACCGGGATCTTGCCGAAATATTTTTCCGCCAGCGCCCTCACCTGCGCCGCGTCGACGTCGCCGGTCACCACCATGGTGGCGTTGTTGGGCGCATAGAAGCGGTCGTGCCAGGCCTTCGCGTCTTCCACCGTCATGTGCTGGAGGTCGTCCATCCAGCCGACGATCGGGTGATGGTAGGGATGCGCGACGAAGGCGGCGGCGTTCAGCGCCTCGTAGACCCGGGCGCTGGCCTGGTCCTCGGTGCGCAGCCGGCGCTCTTCCATAACGACCTTGATCTCGCGCGCGAACTCGTCCTTGTCGAACACCAGGTTGGCCATGCGGTCGGCCTCCAGCGCCATCACCGCTTCCAGCCGCGATTTCTCGATCTGCTGGTAATAGGCGGTGTAGTCCTTGCTGGTGAAGGCATTTTCGCGCCCGCCCAGCGCGGCCACGCGGGCGCTGAACTCGCCCGGCTTCAGGCTGGTCGTGCCCTTGAACATCATGTGCTCGAGCGCGTGGGCGACGCCGGTCGTGCCGTTGAGTTCGTCCATCGAACCGATGCGGTACCAGACCATGTGCGCGGCAGTCGGCGCGCGGTGGTCTTCCTTGACGATGATCTTCATGCCGTTTTCGAGCATGAACTCCTGCGCTGGCTCGGCATGCGCCGCCAGCGGGCACAGCGCCAGCATCCATGCGGCCGCAATCGCCCTGATACGAAATGTCATAGTCTCGCTCTGCTAGAATAGGAAGCCGATTTTCCGCGCCGCTCGCGTCTCTGGCGTTCCGAAAAAACAAGGCACTGATTGTATCCGCTCGCAGCCGTGATGGCTGCCGGCGCCATTGACCGCAACGACTCCCCCTATTCGATGTTCAGCTTTTTTAAACGCAAGTCCAAAGACACGCCGCCGGAGGCAGCGGACGCTGCGCCGGCGCAAGCGCCGTTGCCAGCCGAGCCCGCCATCGTGGCGGCGCCGGCCGCCGTGATCGAGCCGGCGCAGACGCCGACCGAAACCCGCGCATCCTGGATGAAGCGGCTCAAGGCCGGCCTGTCCAAGACGTCCACCGGGCTGACCACGCTCTTCGTCGGCGCCCGCATCGACGAGGAACTGTACGAAGAGCTGGAAGCCGCGCTGCTGATGGCCGACGCCGGCGTCGAAGCCACCCAGTTCCTGCTCAACGGCCTGAAGCGCCGGGTCAGGGAACAGAAGCTGACCGATGCGTCGCAGGTCAAGACCGCATTGCGCGCGCTGATGATCGAGCTGCTCACGCCGCTGCAGAAGCCGCTGGTGCTGGGCCGCGAACAGCCGCTGGTCATCATGATCGCGGGCGTCAACGGCGCCGGCAAGACCACCACCATCGGCAAGCTGGCCAAGCACATGCAGGCGCATGGCCAGTCAGTGCTGCTGGCGGCCGGCGACACCTTCCGCGCCGCCGCGCGCGAGCAGCTGACGGTCTGGGGCGAGCGCAACAATGTCAGCGTCATTTCCCAGCAGTCCGGCGACCCGGCCGCGGTCGCGTTCGACGCGGTCCATTCGGCCCAGGCCAGGAAGACCGATATCGTCATGGTCGACACCGCCGGCCGCCTGCCGACCCAGCTGCACCTGATGGACGAGCTCAAGAAGATCAAGCGCGTGATCGGCAAGGGCATGGCGTCGGCGCCGCATGAAGTGCTGCTGGTCATCGACGGCAACACCGGCCAGAACGCGCTGGCCCAGGTGCAGGCATTCGACGATGCGCTGTCGCTGACCGGCCTCGTCATCACCAAGCTCGACGGCACCGCCAAGGGCGGCGTGCTGGCCGCCATCGCCAAGGTGCGGCCGGTGCCGGTCTATTTCATCGGCGTGGGCGAACAGATCGAGGACCTGCAGCCGTTCAGCGCCGAAGACTTCGTCGACGCGCTGCTCAGCTGACCCGTTCGCAAGGAAGCCGGCCATGGCCATGATCGAATTTCACGATGTCAGCAAGCTTTATCCGGGCGGCTCCGCGGCGCTGTCGGACGTGTCGCTGTCCATAGCCAGCGGCGAGCTGGTGTTCCTGGCCGGCCCTTCCGGCGCCGGCAAATCGACGCTGCTGAAGATGATCGCCGCGATCGAACGGCCGAGCACCGGCCGGGTGCTGGTCAACGGCCAGGACGTCGGCGGCATCAAGCCGCGCGGCCTGCCCTACCTGCGCCGCAAGCTGGGACTGATCCTGCAGGAACAGCGCCTGCTGATGGACCGCAAGGTGCTGGCCAACGTCATGCTGCCGCTGGTGGTGACCGGCGCGGCGGTCGAGCATGCCGAGAAACGCGCGCGCGCCGCGCTGGAAAAGGTCGGCATGCTGTCCAAGGCCGGCAGCATGCCGCAGACCCTGTCCGGCGGCGAGCAGCAGCGCGTGGCGATCGCGCGCGCCATCGTGCACCGGCCGCAGGTCATCATCGCCGACGAGCCCACCGCCAACCTCGACCGCGACAGCGCCAACCTGGTGCTGTCGACGCTGGAGGCGTTCCACAGCGCCGGCGTGACCTGCGTGGTGTCGACCCATGACGAATATTTCCTCGATCGCGCCGACCGCGTGATCTACCTGAGCCAGGGGCGCGTGACCGAAGCCTGGCAGCGCAACCCGGTCGTGGAGGACGCGGCATGAGGATGTGGCTGCGGCAGCACCTGTTCGCCATCCGGGGCGCGCTGCCCCGCCCGGGGCGCGGCTTCGGCAGCTTTGCCTTCAATGTGCTGGTGGTCGCCATCGCGCTGGCGCTGCCATTCGCCGGCCTGACGGTGCTGGAAAACATGCGCCCGGTATCGGCCCAGCTGGCGGTCGAGCCGGAGATCAGCGTGTTCATGGGCGTGGAGACGCCGCGCGCGCGGGCCACCGCTCTGGCGGCGGAGATACAGCAGGTGCTGGCAAGCAACGGCAGCACGGCCCTGATGGAATTCGTCCCGCGCGAAAACGCGCTCAATGCGCTGAAGGCGCGCAGCGGCATCGGCGAGGCTGTCACCACGCTGGGCAACAATCCGCTGCCCGACGGCTATGTGCTCAAGCTGGCCGGCTTCGACAATGCGCAGGACGCCGGCCGGGTCGACCAGATCGCGGTGCAGCTGAAGGCGCTGCCCGGCGTCGACTACGTGCAGGTCGACTCGGCCTGGGTCAAGCGGCTGTCGGCGCTGCTCAATGTGCTGCGCCTGGCGCTGCTGCTGCTGGCGGCGACGCTGGGCGTGGTGGTGGTCGCGGTGGTCTTCAACACGGTCAGGCTGCAGGTGATGACGCAGCGCGAGGAAATCGAGGTGTCGCGGCTGGTCGGCGCCACCGACGGTTTCATCTGCCGGCCGTTCTACTACGCCGGCGCCCTGCTCGGGCTGGCGGCCGGGGCGCTGGCGCTCGGCGCCGTGGCGCTCGGCCTGCGTCCGCTCAACGCCGCCATCGCGGAGTTCGCGAGGTTGTATGCATCCGAGTTCCAGCTGGTCCCGCTGGGCGCCTTCCTGACCGTGAGCCTGCTGCTGCTGAGCGCAGTGCTCGGCCTGTGCGGCGCGATGCTGTCGGTGCGGCGGCACCTGGGGCGCGCAGCCTGAAAATGCGGGAACATTTCGATGGCTCGCCTGTCCTATACGGGCAAATCATTATTTCTTCCAGGATTTCCCGCGTGTAGCCATCCAAGTTCCCCAGATTGACCAATGTCCGGCAGGTTGATCGAATCGTTGTACCTCTCCCGAGCGGCGTCGCCGCGGCAAACTTTTATGTTTGCATGGGCTCTAACATTAGTCTTTTTTCAACTCAAGAACTTTTTTCGATAGGTGTTCCCTATCTTTGTGGTTGGGATCGCTCATTAGCACTCTCAAAACCGGAGTGCTAATATATTGTTTGCATCAGGTTTCTTATAGTCATCATTGACGTTACGTCTAGTAAGCAAGGAGAAAGCATGAAAGCATCGACCCCGTCGGATGCGATAGTCGCTACAGGTCAAAATGCACTGGCCCTCGGTTTCTCTGGCAATCTGGGCAATATCGACGCGTACATTTCCGCTGTCAACCGTCTGCCCATGCTGACACAGGAAGAAGAAGTGTCGCTGGCCCGCCGCTGGCGCGAGAGCAATGACCTCGCCGCCGCGCAAGGGCTGGTGCTGTCCCACCTGCGCCTGGTGGTCTCCATTGCGCGCGGTTACCTCGGTTACGGCCTGCCGCATGCGGACCTGATCCAGGAAGGCAATATCGGCCTGATGAAGGCTGTCAAGCGTTTCGACCCGGACCAGGGCGTCCGGCTGGTGTCCTATGCGATGCACTGGATCAAGGCCGAGATGCACGAGTACATCCTGAAGAACTGGCGGCTGGTGAAGGTTGCGACCACGAAGGCGCAGCGCAAGCTGTTCTTCAACCTGCGCAGCCACAAGGAAGGCCTGGACTCGATGACGCCGGCACAGGTCGACGCGCTGGCCAAGACGCTGAACGTGAAGCGCGAGGAAGTGATCGAGATGGAAACCCGGCTGTCGGGCCGCGACATCGCGCTCGAATCGCCGACCGACGATGAAGACGACAAGTTTTCGCCGATCGCCTACCTGTCGTCCGAAAGTTCGGAGCCGAGCAAGGTCCTGGAAGCGCAGCGCTTCGACCGGCTGCAGTCCGAGGGACTGGAAACCGCGCTCGAAAAGCTGGACCCGCGTTCGCGTCGCATCGTCGAAGCGCGCTGGCTGGCCAATGACGACGGCTCGGGCGCGACGCTGCATGAGCTGGCGGACGAGTTCGGCGTATCGGCCGAGCGCATCCGGCAGATCGAGGCGGTCGCGCTGAAGAAGATGAAGGGCAGCCTGGCAAGCTACGTCTGACGTCCGACGCGTCCTGTCCCAGGACGAAAAAAAACGCCATGTGCCGCGAGGCCATGGCGTTTTTCTTTTGACATCTCTTTCCGGCAGCTTCTTCCGGCAGCTTATTTCCCCGCCAGCAGCACCTTCAGGTCCTGCGCGATAGGCTCCGGCCCCTGGCCGTGCCGCACGAAGAGCCGCACCCTGCCCTGCGGATCGAACACGTAGCTGGCCGCGGTATGATCCATCGTGTAGCTGCCGGCATCCTTGCCGGGCACCTTCTGGTAGAACACGCGGAATTCCTTGGCCACCTTGGCGGTGGCTTCCTGGTCCCCCGACAAGCCGATGAAGCGCGGGTCGAAGGCCGGCACATACTGCTTCAGCAGCGCCTGCGTATCGCGCTCCGGGTCGAGCGTGACGAACAGCACCTGGACCCGCTCGGCATCCGGCCCGAGCTGCTTCATCACCGCGGCCATCTCGGCCATGGTGGTCGGGCAGACATCCGGGCAATGCGTATAGCCGAAGAAGATCACGACCGCCTTGCCCTTGAAGTCGGCCAGCGTGCGCGGCTTGCCGTCCTGGTCGTTCAGCGCGAAATCGCGGGCATAACCGAGGCCGGTGACATCGCTGTTCTTGAATGTCGTGCTGGCCGGCGTCAGCATCATCTGGCCGCTCTCTGCGCCGGGCTTGTCGGAACAGCCGGCCAGGGCGGAAAGGAGCAGCAGAACGGGAAGGATGGCGCGCATGTCAGAATGGCAGGTAATGATCGGCCAGCAGCGCTGCGAACAGCAGCGACAGGTAGATGATCGAATAGGTAAATGTCTTGCGCGCGAGCTGGTCGCTGTAGTTGCGGTAGATGCGCCACGCATAGCTCAGGAAAATCGCGCCCAGCACCACGGCGCTTGCCAGGTAGACCAGGCCGCTCATCTTCACTGCGTAAGGCAGCATGGTGGTGGCGAACAGCGCGATCGTGTACAGCAGGATGTGAAACTGGGTCAGCTTCATGCCGTGGGTGATGGGCAGCATCGGCAGTCCGGACTTCGCGTAATCGTCGCGGCGGTATAGCGCCAGCGCCCAGAAATGCGGCGGCGTCCAGACGAAGATGATCAGCACCAGGATCCATGCCTGCATCGGCAGGTCGTTGGCGACTGCCGCCCAGCCCAGCGCCGGCGGCATCGCGCCGGACAGGCCGCCGATGACGATGTTCTGCGGCGTGGCCGGCTTCAGGATGATGGTGTAGATGACAGCGTAGCCGACGAAGGTGGCGAAGGTCAGCCACATGGTCAGCGGATTGACCAGCGTGTACAGCACCCACATGCCGGCGCCGCCGATCACCCCGGAAAACAGCAGGGTCTGCGGCACCGTGATTTCGCCGCGGGCCATCGGCCTGCGGGCGGTGCGCGCCATGCGCGAATCGATTTCGCGCTCGACCAGGCAGTTGACCGCAAATGCGGCGCCCGCCAGCAGCCAGATGCCCGCCGTCGCCGCGATCAGCACGCGCCAGTCCGGAAGCGTGGGCGTGGCGAGGAACATGCCGATGACAGCACAGAATACGGCTAGCTGGGTGACGCGCGGCTTGGTCAGCGCCCAGTACTGGGCAATGCGATTCGGAGTGGCGGTCAGCGTTGTCATGCGTGAAATTTGTCCGTGGGGTGAAAGCCGGCGCTAACGCGGCTTCAGGCCGGACAGGTGCTGCTTGCAGCCCTGACGGGCCGGGTGCCGGCGGAAAGATTAGCCTTATAGTTTAACATGACCGTCAGAACCACGAGCACCGCCGCCCCGCCGTTGTGCAGCACTGCGATTGCCAGAGGCCAGTTCAGGAACAGCGTGGCCACGCCGATCAGGAACTGCAGCGCCACCATGGCCAGCAGCGCACGCCCGGTCCTGCGCAGCCCGTCGATGCGCATCGCCTTGTGACCGAGCCAGCCGAAAAAGGCCACGACCACCAGCGCAAACGTCCGGTGCGTCCAGTGGATCGCGGTCAGCGCTTCATAAGGCAGGTAATCGCCGCCGGCGGTCATGCCGAGCTGGCGCCAGAGCGTGAATCCGTGTTCATAATCCATCTTCGGCACCAGCGCGCCGTGGCATAGCGGATAGTCGGTGCAGGCCAGCGCCGCGTAGTTGGTGCTGACCCAGCCGCCCAGCGCGATCTGCGCCATCAGCACCGCCAGTCCGATCGCCGCAGCCAGCCGCAGCCGCCTGCCGTCCGCCGCCACCGGCGCATGCGCATTCTGGCCGGCCGCCATCCAGGTCAGCATGCCGAGCAGCCCCATGCCCAGCAACAGGTGGATGGTGACGATGACCGGCTGCAGCTTCAGCGTGACGGTCCAGGCGCCGAAAGCGCCCTGCAGGCAGACAAAGCCGAACAGCAGCGTCGGCAGCACCGGCACGCGCGGACGGGCAGGCCGCGCCGTGCGGAACCAGCGCATCCAGGCGATCACCATCATGGCGACGATCAGCACGCCGACGGCCATGGCCAGGTAGCGATGGATCATTTCGATCCATGCCTTGACGACCGTGACCGGCCCGTGCGGCATTGCCGCTTCGGCCGCACTGATCTGGCCGTGCGCCGCCACCGGATTCGCGTGGCCGTAGCAGCCGGGCCAATCCGGGCAGCCGAGGCCGGAATCGGTCAGCCGGGTGAAGGCGCCGAACATGATCAGGTCGAAGGTCAGGAACAGCGTGACCCAGGCCAGCTTGCGAAATTTGTTGGCGTCCTTCGACGCCCACACCACGGTCAGCGGCAGCAGCGCGACGAGCAGTCCGAGGATGGCGAGCTGGATCAGCATGGCGTTACCCGATGCTCGACGCGCGCAGCAGCTTGCCGATATCTTTTTTCATCTTGTTCGGGTCCGGATTTTTGGGGAAGCGCATCATCAGGTTGCCCAGCGGGTCGATGAGGTACACATGGTCGGTCACCGTCGCGCCCTGCTCGACCGGCAGCCACTGCTTCAGCCTGGCCGGGTCGGTCCGCAGCACGCGGGTGCCGTCGTACTCCTTCAGCAGGACGGTGTCGACCGGCTTGTCGTCGATGACCAGCCAGACGCGTTCGATACGGTCCATTTCCTTGCCCTGGGTCAGGCGCAGCTGCCGCTGCTGGAACAGCTTGGTGCGGCAGGCTTCGGCGCAGTCGCCGCTGTCGGCCTGCAGCATGATCCATTTGCCCTTGTAATTTTCCAGCCCGGCCGGCTTGCCATCCAGCGCGGTGGCGTTCAGTTGCGGCAGCGGGTAATTGCGCGGGTCGATCAGCGTGCCATAGTTGGTGCGGCCCTCGGGCTTGATCACGTAGTACGTCAGGTAGGAAGCGATCAGCGGCGAAGCGCAGACCAGGATGATGAGGAACAGTTTCCAGCGTCCCTGGCTTTGCGGTTTATTTGCTTGCACGTTTGAATCCCGTCACGACATAAAAGAGGAAGGCGGTCGCGGCGAGCGCGAACCACTGAAAAGCATAGCCATAGTGCCGGTCGATGCCCAGCGACGGCCGCGGCCAGTCGCGCACCAAGCCGTCGTCCGGGCCGCCGGTCTGCTCGACGATGAACGGCTCGATCTCGAGGCCGCTGGCCTGTGCAAGCTGCGCCGCATCCAGGTTCTGCACGATCGCGCCCGGTTTCAGCGGCGCGGGCTGCCCCAGCTGCAGCAGGCGACCGGCATGCCGGCGCGCGCTGCCGGTCACTTCGACGACGCCGGTCGGCGTGGCAATCGGCGGGATGCGGCTGCGGTCCGCCACGTCCCGCGCGATCCAGCCGCGCGCAACAATGATATGGCGGCTGGAACCCGCAATTTTCAATGGCGTCATCACATGAAACCCGGGTTTTCCCGCATGGGGCCGGTTGTCCAGGTAGATGGTCCAGCCAGGCAGGAACTCGCCGCGCACCGTCACCTGCCGGAATTCGAGCGCATCGGCATCGGCCGCGCTGGCGGCGACGCCTTCGAGCCGCAGCGGCGGCGCCTTTTCCCGCGTCGCGATGCGCTGCTCGATCGCTTCCTTTTCCGTGGCGCGTCCCAGTTGCCATTGGCCCAGCGACACGCCGATTGCCGCAACGACCAGCATCGCGATAAAAGGCAGCAGGCGAAAGTGAAAACTGAATGGCATTACAATGGGTCCTGACAATTCATAAACACCGGCGTGCGGCCTGCAGCATGCCGCGGCCCCATCCCACCATGAAAATCATCGTCGCCATTGGTTTCATCCTTATCATTGCCAGCCTCGGCTCGGCGCTGTTCTTCCTGATGAAGGACAAGGGCACGAGCAACCGCACGGTCCACGCGCTGGCATTCCGGGTCGGATTCTCGATCGCGCTATTCATCCTGCTACTGACCGCCTACCGCCTCGGCTATATCCAGCCCACCGGCATCGGCCTGCGCTAGGACCCTACCCCCTGAAACCCGTGGCCCGCAGTAAAAAAGCCGCACCGAGGTGCGGCTTTTTTGGCGATGCGGCGGTTTAAAGCCAGTAGACCACCACGTACAGTCCCAGCCACACGACGTCGACGAAGTGCCAGTACCAGGCTGCGCCTTCGAACGCGAAATGGTTTTCCGGGGTGAAGTGGCCCTTCATCACGCGGTACAGCACCACCGACAGCATGATCGCGCCCATGGTCACGTGGAAGCCGTGAAAGCCGGTCAGCATGAAGAAAGTCGAGCCGTAGATGCCGGACGTCAGCTTCAGGTTCAGTTCGCTATAGGCATGCATGTACTCATAGACCTGGAAGCCCATGAAGACCGCGCCCAGCAGGACGGTTGCGGCAAGCCAGAAGGCAGTCTGGGCACGGTGACCGGCGCGCAGCGCATGGTGCGAGATGGTCAGCGTCACGCCCGAGGTCAGCAGCAGCGCGGTGTTGATGGTCGGGATCGGAAACGGGCCCATCGTGCGGAAGTTCTCGATCGTGCCGCCGGGACCGGCATTGCCCCACTGCGCCGAAAAGTCCGGCCACAGCAGCTTGTTGTCGAGGTCCGCCAGCCATGGCATCGTGATGCTGCGGGCATAGAACAGCGCGCCGAAGAAGGCGGCGAAGAACATCACCTCGGAGAAGATGAACCAGCTCATGCTCCAGCGATAGGAGACGTCGATGCGCTTGTTGTACAGGCCGCCTTCGGATTCGGCGATCGCGTCGCCGAACCAGCCGTACAGCACCGCCAGGAAGCCGATGATGCCCAGTATGTTGACATAGGGCGCCCAGCTTGCGCCGTTGACCCAGCCGGAAGCGCCGATCATGGTGATCAGCATCGAAATGCCGGCCAGCATCGGCCACCGTGATGGCCCCGGTACGTAGTAGTAAGGTGCGGTCCCGCCGTGTTGAGTGCTCATTTCCCCCTCCAATATTCAAACTCTGATTCTGTTGTTCCAGCCGCCTGCAACGCTTCCCTGCACTGCTATTTCGCCACGACCATCCTGACGATGAAGATCAGCACCGCGATGAACAGCGCCGCTCCGATCAGGCCGGCGATGATCACATACACCGGGTTGAGCTGCGCCGCGTCCTTTTCATAGTCCCGCCGCTTGCGCACGCCGAAAAAGGACCAGAACACCGCCTTCATCGTCGCGCCAAAGGACATCTTGCGCTGCGTGACCTGCACCCGCTCCTGCTCGTCCATATATTTGTGCCTGCCCGTCAGCTTGCGGTTTTGGCGCTGCCGCCTATTTCGAAGAACGTATACGACAGGGTGATTATTTTTACGTCCCTGGGCAGCGCCGGGTCGACATAGAACACGACCGGCATCTGCTTCGCCTCATTCGGTTTCAAGGTCTGCTGCTGGAAACAGAAGCATTCGACTTTCTTGAAATGCGCCGCCGCCTGCTGCGGCGCGTAACTCGGTATTGCCTGCGCGTCGATGCTGCGCGGCTGGGTGTTCACCACTTCATAGACCACTTGCGCCATCTCGCCCGGATGCACCTGCATGCTGCTGACCGTGGGCCGGAAGCGCCACGGTCCCTGCGCGTTGGCGTCGAACTCGATGGTGATCGTGCGGGACTTGTCGACCTGCGTATTGGCCACCGGTTCGACCGTCGCGTCCTTGGGCGTGAGCAGGTTGATGCCGGTCAGCTCGCAAATCTGCTTGTACACCGGGATCAGCGCATAGCCGAAGCCGAACATCATGACGGCGACCACGAGCAGTTTGCTCAGCGTCGTTGCGTTGAGCTTCCTGGTGTAGCCGTCGTTGGATGGTTGTGTCATTGCTGAAACCAGACGCGCTTGACGAAAAGTCCGATGAAAAATCCCACTGCGACCAGTGCCAGGATCAGTGCGGTCCTGAGATTGTTCGGCTTTTGTTGTTTCGACATTTGCTTGAACAGGCGGACTCGCGCCCGCCTGTTCCCTTGCTTGGTTACTTGACCATCGGTGGGGTTTCGAAGGTATGGAACGGGGCCGGGCTAGGCACGGTCCATTCGAGGCCTTCGGCGCCATCCCATGGCTTGGCCGGGGCTTTTTCGCCGCCGCGGATCGAAGGCAGCACGACGAAGAACAGGAAGTAGACCTGCGCCAGGCCGAAGCCGAACGCGCCGATCGAGGCAATCATGTTGAAGTCGGTGAACTGCGCCGGGTAGTCGGCATAGCGACGCGGCATGCCGGCCAGTCCCAGGAAGTGCATCGGGAAGAAGGTTATGTTGAACGTGATCAGCGAAAGCCAGAAGTGGAACTTGCCGCGGCCTTCGTTGTACATGTAACCGGTCCACTTCGGACCCCAGTAGTAGAAGCCCGCGAACATCGCGAACAGCGAGCCGGCCACCAGCACGTAGTGGAAGTGCGCCACCACGTAGTAGGTATCCTGCATCTGGATGTCGATCGGGGTCACGGCCAGGATCAGGCCGGTGAAGCCGCCCATCGTGAAGACGAAGATGAAGCCGATTGCGAACAGCATCGGGGTCTCGAACGTCATCGAACCGCGCCACATCGTGGCGATCCAGTTGAACACCTTTACGCCGGTTGGCACCGCGATCAGCATTGTCGCGTACATGAAGAACAGCTGCGCGGTGACCGGCATGCCGGTGGCGAACATGTGATGCGCCCAGACGATGAAGGACAGAATCGCGATCGACGAGGTGGCGTACACCATCGATGCATAGCCGAACAGGGTCTTGCGGGCAAACGCCGGGATGATGTGCGAGATGATGCCGAATGCCGGCAGGATCATGATGTACACCTCGGGATGGCCGAAGAACCAGAAAATGTGCTGGTACATCACCGGGTCGCCGCCGCCGGCCGCGTTGAAGAACGAGGTGCCGAAATGGCGGTCGGTCAGGGTCATCGTGATGGCGCCGGCCAGCACGGGCATCACGGCGATCAGCAGGTAGGCGGTGATCAGCCAGGTCCAGCAGAACATCGGCATCTTCATCAGGGTCATGCCGGGAGCGCGCATGTTCAGGATGGTGACGATGATGTTGATCGAGCCCATGATGGACGAGGCGCCCATGATGTGCATTGCAAAGATGCCCATGTCCATGCCGACGCCCATCTGGGTCGACAGCGGCGCATACAGCGTCCAGCCGGCAGCGGTGGCGCCGCCCGGGACCAGGAAGGAGGTCACCAGCAGGATCGCGGCGGGCGGCAGCAGCCAGAACGAGAAGTTGTTCATCCGGGCGAAGGCCATGTCGGACGCGCCGATCTGCAGCGGGATCATCCAGTTGGCGAAGCCGACGAAGGCCGGCATGATCGCGCCGAACACCATGATCAGGCCATGCATCGTGGTCAGCTGGTTGAAGAACTCCGGACGGAAGAACTGCAGGCCAGGCTGGAACAGCTCGGCGCGGATGCCCAGCGCGAGCACGCCGCCGGACAGCAGCATGGTGAACGAGAACCACAGGTACAGCGTGCCGATGTCCTTGTGGTTGGTCGCGAACAACCAGCGGCGCCAGCCATGCGGATGATCGTGCGCGTGGTCGTCGTGTGAGTGATCGTGTACGTGGTCAACAACGGTTGTGCTCATCTCATACTCCTAAATTTCGATTACTTGCGCGCAGCCACGACTTCGGCCGGTTGAACGATGTTTTCCTGCGCCTTGTTCGACCAGCTGTTGCGGGTGTAGGTGATCACGGCGGCAATGTCCGTATCCGACAGGACCGATTTCCATGCAGGCATCGCGTTCTTGCCGTTCAACAAGATGTCAATCTGCGGACCCTTGGGACCGGTGACCACGGCCGAACCGTCCAGCGCGGGGAATGCGCCCGGGACGCCCTTGCCGTTGGCCTGGTGGCAGGCGACGCAGTTGGCAGCGTAGATCTTCTCGCCGCGGACCTTCATCTCGTCGATGGTCCAGGTCTTGTTCGGATCGTCTGCCATTGCAGCCATTTCCTTCTTCTTGTCGGAGACCCACTTCGTGTAGTCGGCGTCGCTGACCACGTTGACGACGATAGGCATGAATGCATGGTCCTTGCCGCACAGCTCATAGCACTGGCCGCGGTAGACGCCGACCTTCTCCGCGCGGAACCAGGTGTCGCGGACGAAGCCCGGAATCGCATCCTGCTTGACGCCGAACGACGGCACGCCCCAGGCGTGGATCACGTCATTGGCGGTGGTGACGATGCGCACTTTCTTGTTGACCGGCACGACGACGGGGTTGTCCACTTCGATCAGGTAGTTGTCGCTCTTGGCGACATTATGGTCCATCGTCTGTTCGCGCGGCGTGCTCAGGTTGGACAGGAAGGAAATGCCCTCGCCCTCGCCTTTCAGGTAGTCGTAGCCCCATTTCCATTGCATGCCGGTGGCCTTGATGGTCAGGTCGGCGTTGGACGTGTCCTTCATCGCGACCACGGTGCGGGTTGCAGGCAGCGCCATCAGGATGATGATGACGAAAGGCACGATGGTCCAGCCGATCTCGACTGCGGTGCTCTCGTGGAAACTGGCCGACTTGTGGCCAAGCGACTTGCGGTGCTTCATGATGGAATAAAGCATCACGCCGAACACTGCAAAGAAGATGGCGAGGCAGATGCCCATCATCCAGTTGTGCAGCGTATTGATCTCGGCAGCAATCTGGGTAACAGGTTGTTGGAACGTCATCTGGCGTACAGCCGGACCTCCAGGGCTATCGACCACCGCCCACGACGGCATACCAGCCGCCATGAACAATGCACCGAGCATCAATGATTGAAGGCGCTTCGCTTGTTTCATGATTTCCTCAAATGCCCTTAATTAGAATTCTGTAGTTCCAGCCCGACTCGCTGCGCCTGCCGTATTGCCTGTGCAAGTTCCCTTGCAAATTCGCGCCGCCGCCAGCTGGTCAGGAATCTCCCGACCTCGACCCTGACGCCGGCCGCCTCCACCACGATCAGGCCGCGGTGCCCGTCCGGCAAATCGACCCTCGCCGCATGCGGGTCCAGCCGGTGAGGGCTGGCCTGCTCGGCCCGGACCAGTTCTATCAGGAGGGTGTCTTCACTCAAAACGATGCGTTCGCGATCTGTCGCATGGCGCCCGTACTGAAAAAAAGCCAGACCTACCGCCGCCAGTTCAAGAACCGCAAAGCCGAGGATGTACCAGGCGCCGCGCAAGGTGAATAAGACGGCGACTGTCAGCGAAACCGAACACAAGCCTGCATAAACCATCGCCAGCTGCCGGGGTGCAATCGAACAATTGCGTTTCAGGATCCACTCCCTGCTGCTCATCGCTGCCTGCCTGCTGTCGATGGTCGCGCCAAACCCGCACTATGTAAAACCAGCGAAGTATAAGGGGGAACGTGTAATAGCATCAAGTGAAATAACGGGCGGTCAGCGGCGCGTCAAACCGGCATTATCATGCGCCCGACAGCCGTTTCGGCCGCGCTTCGACGCCGGAACGGCCGCCGGGCCGATTATTTCCTCGGCCGGTCGAAGCGGATAATCGATTCGCCGCTGGACGTGGTGCGCGGCGCCGGGCAAAAAGCGTGTCCGTAGACGATTTCAAAGGTCAGCGGCAGCGTGCCGTCGTCCCGCCGGCCGGCTTCCAAGGCGGCCAGCATGCGCCGGTAGGCGGCATGGCCGACCAGGCCGCGGCTGCGGGTGGAAAGCGGGTTGCCGCCCCAGGCGCGCACGTCCTGCAGCAGCTTCTGCGGATCGGCATAGGTGACGGTGATGGTTTCCATGTCCATCACCGGCGTGGCGAAGCCGGCGTCGATCAGCATGTCGCCGAAATCATGCATGTCGACAAACGGCAGCACCCGCGGCTGCGGGCCGGCCGCCGCCCAGGCGCTGCGCAACTCCCGGAACGAGTCCGGGCCGAAGCAGGAAAACATCAGCAGGCCGTCGACCCGCAGCACCCGGCGCCATTCGGCGAACACCCGGTGCGGCTGCGGATGCCAGTGCAGGGCCAGGTTGGACCAGACCAGGTCGGCGCTGCCGGCCGCCAGCGGCAGCTGCGCGAAGTCGGCGCAGGCCAGTTCGGCGCCGATGCCCGGCCCGGCCGCGCTTTTGGGCAGCCAGCGCTGGAGCAGCCGGTTCATCGACGACTGCGCGGCGGTCTGGCTGGCGCGCGCGGCCTGCAGCATGGCCGCGGACGCATCGACGCCGACCAGCCGTGCGCCGCCGAAACGCTGCCGCAGCACCGGCAGGTCGGCGCCGTCGCCGCAGCCGGCGTCCAGCACCACGCTGGGCGCAAGCTTGATCAGTTCGAGCCGTTCGAACATGCGGCCGGCGATCTCGCGCCGCAGGAAGCCCGACTCGGCGACGCGCGCCGGGCTGGCGAACAGGCGGCGCACCTGCTGCAGGTCGATCGGCGCGCTGATGCGCTCGGCGGGGGGAGAAGACTGGGAAGGTGGGGCCACGGCAGGCATCGGTCCAATGAGATAATCGCGGCAAGTTTACCCTGTCGCAGGATTTGCCGCTCCATGCTCGCCTTGCTCCGACACCGCTCACAGCTTCTTGCCGCACGCCTGCGCGCCGGCATGCCCTGCTGCTGCGCGCTGTGCGGATGCGGCGCGGCGTCGGTGCTGTGCGACGGCTGCCGCCAGCGCTATCTCGCGCCGCCGGCGCCGCGCTGCCGCCAGTGCGCGACGCTGCTGCCCGCCGGGGCGGGCGCCGCCAGCCTCTGCGGCAGCTGCCTGCGGCGCCCGCCCGCCTTCGACGCCACGGTCGTCGTCACCGACTACGAGGCGCCGCTGGACCAGCTGGTGCTGGACCTGAAGTTCGGCGCGCAGCTGGCGTTGGCGCCGCTTTTCGGCGGCCTGCTCGCGCAGGCGATGCGCCGGCAGCCGTCCGCATCATGGCCGGCGCTGCTTGCGCCGGTGCCGCTGGGCGGCCGGCGGCTGGCCGAGCGCGGCTTCAACCAGGCGCTGGAAATCGGCCGGACGCTGGCGCGCGACCTCGGGCTGCCGCTGCGGGCCAGGCTGCTGGAACGCTGCCGCGACACCGCGCCGCAGACGCTGCTGGCGCCCGGCGAGCGGCGCGCCAACCTGCGCCAGGCTTTCGCGGTGCCGGCGGCCATGCGGGAGCGGGTGCGCGGCCGGCACGTCGGCGTCATCGACGACGTGATCACCACCGGCGTCACGCTGGACGAGATTGCCGCCACGCTCAAGCGGGCCGGCGCCGTGCGCGTCACCTGCCTGGCGTTTGCGCGGACGCCGCGCCGCTGAACCGGTGACCTGCCGAGCCACCGAGCCGCCGAACACTTACCTTCCGAAGGAGATGTCCTTGTTTCATGTCGTACTGGTCGAACCCGAGATTCCACCGAATACCGGCAATATCATCCGCTTGTGCGCCAATACCGGTGCGCAGCTGCACCTGGTCGAGCCGCTGGGCTTTCCGCTGGACGACGCCCGCATGCGCCGCGCCGGCCTCGATTACCACGAGTTCGCCGCGATGAAGGTGCATGCCGGCTGGGATGCCTACCTGGCCAGCGAGCAGCCGGACCCGGCGCGCATGTTCGCGCTGACCACCCACGGTTCGACGCCGTTTGCGAGCATGCATTTCCAGCCGGGCGACGTGTTCGTGTTCGGTTCCGAGACCCGTGGCCTGGCGCCCGAGCGGCGCGACGCCTTTCCCGCTGCGCAGCGCATCCGTCTGCCGATGCGGCCAGGCAACCGCAGCGTCAACCTGTCCAACACGGTCGCCGTCGTCGTCTATGAAGCCTGGCGCCAGAATGGCTATGACGGCGGCAGCTGACGCAGCCTTTGGCTGATGCCCGCCTTATAATCCGGAATCCGCATGCCGTCGGCTGCACACCTGATTACAAGGGCACCATGATCAAGCAATTCCTGGCGGTCTTTTCCGCAGCGCTGCTGGCCGGCGCAGTCCATGCCGCCGACTACCGGGCAGGCGCCATCAACATCACGGCGCCGCATGCCCGGCCCACGGTTCCCGGCCAGCCCGGCGCCGCCGCCTACCTGACGCTGGAAAACACCGGCGCCAGCGCCGACCGCCTGGTCGGCGTCAGCTCGCCGGTCGCGCAGTCGGCCGAAATCCACACCATGCGCATGGACGGCGACGTGATGCGCATGCGCGAAGTCGGCGAACTGCCGCTGGCGCCTGCGGCCAGGGTCGAAATGAAGCCCGGCATGGGCTACCACATCATGCTGACCGGACTGAAGCAGCCGCTGCAGGAAGGCGCCGCTTTTCCGCTGACGCTGACGTTCGAGAAGGGCGGCAAGGTGGAGGTGACGGTGACCGTCGGCGGCAAGCAGGCAAAGCCGGCCGGGCATGGGCATTGATCAGCGGATAGCGGCCGGCGCGATGCGCGTGATGCCGCCGCCGGCTCACGAAGCGCCGGGCGGCGCAGCCGCCACGCCGGCACGGGGTTCGCCGCACGGCGGTTGACCCGGCGCGCCGGGCCCGCCGTCACTCCACCTTTTCCAGCTTCGCGATCGTCAGGTCCAGCAGCTTCATGCCGTTGCGGCCGAAGTTGATGCTGGCGCGGGCGCTGCCGCCGCCGCCTTCGATGTTGACGATCACGCCCTCGCCGAACTTCTGGTGATGCACGCTCTGCCCTATCCGCCAGCCGGAATCGGTCTGCGTACGCTCCGACGGCCGCGACGGCACGTCCACCCATGCGGCCTTCTGCTGCTGGTTCGCGAACCAGTGATGCTGCACCTTGGGCGATAGCCACTTCAATGCCTCTTCGGGCAGTTCGTCGAAGAAGCGCGACTTGACGTTGAAACGGGTCTGGCCGTGCAGCATCCGGGTCTGTGAAAAACTCAGGTAGAGCCGCTGCCGGGCGCGCGTGATCGCGACATACATCAGCCGCCGCTCTTCCTCGACCCCGCCCTCCTCCTTCTCGCTGTTGTCATGCGGGAACAGGCCCTCTTCCAGGCCGGTGATGAACACCGCGTCGAACTCCAGGCCCTTGGCCGAATGCACGGTCATCAGCTGCATCGCATCCTGCCCGGCCTGCGCCTGGTTGTCGCCCGCTTCCAGCGACGCATGCGACAGGAAGGCCGACAGCGGCGACATCACGACATTGAGCGGCGCGTCGGCGTCGATGATTTCCACGCCGTCGCCGTTGACGATGGCCGCGCCCGCCATCGCTTCCGACGACGGTCCCTGCAGCGCCGGCGCGGCGCGGCCGAAGCCTTCCTCGGCGATGAACAGCGTCGCCGCGCTGACCAGCTGCTCGAGGTTTTCGATGCGGTCCGCGCCTTCCTTCTCGTTCTGGTAATGGACCAGCAGCCCGCTCGCCTCCAGCACCGCCTGCACCATGTCCGGCAGCGGCAAAACGCTGGTGTCGCGCCGCACGTTGTCCAGCATCTCGACGAAGCGGCCCAGCAGCACGCCCGGCTTGCCCGGCACCTGCGCGACCGCGTCATGCAGCGACAGCCCGTGCTGCCGCGCGGCGTCCTGCAGCTGCTCCAGCGAGCGCGCACCGATGCCGCGCGTCGGGAAATTGACGGCGCGCAGGAAGGCCGAGTCGTTGTTCGGATTGTCGATCAGCTGCAGGTAGGCAATCGCGTGCTTGATCTCCGCGCGTTCGAAGAAGCGCTGGCCGCCATAGACCCGGTACGGTATGCCGGCGGTGAACAGCGCATGCTCGATCACCCGCGACTGCGCATTGGAACGGTAGAGCACCGCGATCTCGCTGCGCAGCGCGCCCTCGGCGATCAGGCTCTTGCTTTCCTCGATGATCCAGGTGGCTTCCTGCAGGTCGCTGCTGGCTTCATAGATGCGGATCTGCTCGCCGTGGCCGGCGTCGGTGCGCAGGTTCTTGCCCAGCCGCTTGGTATTGTGCGCAATGAGCGTGTTGGCGGCGTCCAGGATGTGGCCGTGCGACCGGTAGTTCTGCTCCAGCCGGATCAGGTTCTGCACCTGGAATTCGCGCTCGAACGAGGACATGTTGCCGACATTGGCGCCGCGGAACGCGTAGATGCTCTGGTCGTCGTCGCCGACCGCGAACACCGCATTGTCGCGGCCGGCCAGCAGCTTCAGCCAGCTGTACTGCAGGTTGTTGGTGTCCTGGAACTCGTCGACCAGGATGTGGCGGAAGCGCCCCTGGTAATGCTCGCGCAGCGGCTGGCTGCGAGACAGCAGCTCGTAGCTGCGCAGCAGCAGTTCGGCAAAGTCGACCACGCCTTCGCGCTGGCACTGGTTGTCGTAGAAATCGTAGAGCTCGACGAACTTGCGGTGGAAGTCGTCATGCACCTCGACATCCTTCGCGCGCAGGCCCTGGTCCTTCGCGCCATTGATGAAATACATCAGGCTGCGCGGCGGATACTTTTCATCGTCGATGTTGAGCGCCTTGAGCATGCGCTTGATCATCGAGAGCTGGTCCTGGGTGTCGAGGATCTGGAAGGACTGGGGCAGCGCGGCGTCGCGGTAATGCGCGCGCAGCAGCCGGTTGCACAGGCCGTGGAAGGTGCCTATCCACATGCCACGCGTGTTGATCGGCAGCATCGCGGACAGCCGCGTCATCATTTCCTTGGCCGCCTTGTTGGTGAAGGTGACCGCCAGCAGGCCGCCGGGAGAAATCTGCCCGGTCTGGACCAGCCAGGCGATGCGGGTGGTCAGCACCCGGGTCTTGCCGGAACCGGCGCCGGCCAGGATCAGCGCGGACTGCGCGGGTAAAGTGACGGCGGCGAGTTGCTCCGGATTAAGATTATGGAGTAGATTTTGCATCCGCAAGATTATAAGCCTGCGGGGGTTTCAACCGGCATCGACTAACCGGGATTTCGGGATACCCCCAATGTCGTCGGGTGTAATAAGCGCCAGCGCATTACACCCGACGAATATGCGGATCAGAACAGGCCTGCCAGCGCCCGCGCCGCGCCTTCCGGGTCATCCGCGAAATACACGCTGCTGATCACCGCCACCATGTCCGCGCCGGCGGCGATCAGCGGCACGGCATTTTCGCGCGTCATGCCGCCGATGACGACGTTGGGCAGCGCCACCGCCTGCCTGGCGCGGGTGACGATGTCGACCGGCGTGCTGACTTCATATTTCTTGATCCGCGACGGATAGAAGCCGCCGAACGCGACATAGCTCGCGCCTGCCGCCTGCGCGGACTGCGCCAGCTCCAGGCTGCCGTAGCACGATGAACCGACGATGCGATCCGGCCCGACCTGCCGGCGCACCTCCGCCACCGAGGCGTCGGTGCCGCCGACATGGATGCCGTCCGCGTCGAGTTCGACGCACAGTTCGGGATAGTCGTTGATGATGAAGGGCTTGCCCTGGCGGCGGCACAGCGCCAGCAGGGCCGTCGCCTGCTCGCGCCGCAGCGACGGGCTCGCGGTCTTGTGGCGGTACTGCAGCAGCGCCGCGCCGCCCTTCAGCCCGGCCTCGCTGATGGAAACCAGCCTGTCGGTGTCGTCCCAGTCCGGCGTGACCAGGTATAGCCCTTTCAATGCCGCCTGCATGTTCGCTCCCATCATGCGACCCGCCCCGCCATCGGCGACGACGGTTGCGCGGCGAAGCGCTTCGGCACCCGGCCGGCCAGGTAGGCCTCGCGCCCGGCCTCCACCGCCAGCCGCATTGCGCGCGCCATGCGCACCGGGTCCTGCGCGCCGGCAATCGCGGTATTCATCAGCACGCCGTCGCAGCCCAGCTCCATCGCGATGGCCGCATCCGACGCCGTGCCGACGCCGGCATCCACCAGCACCGGCACCTTCGCCTGCTCGATGATCAGCGACAGGTTCCACGGGTTCAGGATGCCCATGCCGGAGCCGATCAGCGAGGCCAGCGGCATCACCGCCACGCAGCCCAGGTCTTCCAGCATGCGCGCCTGTATCGGGTCGTCGCTGCAATAGACCATCACGTCGAAGCCGTCCTTCACCAGCCGCTCGGCCGCCTTCAGCGTCTCGGGCATGTTGGGGAACAGCGTCTTCTCGTCGCCCAGCACCTCGAGCTTGACCAGCTTGTGGCCGTTGAGCAGTTCGCGCGCCAATTGCAGCGTGTAGACCGCGTCCTCGGCGTTGTAGCAGCCGGCGGTATTGGGCAGGATGGTGTAGCGCGACGGCGGCACCACGTCCAGCAGGCTGGGCGCGTTCGGGTCCTGCCCGATATTGACCCGGCGGATGGCGACCGTGATGATGTCGGCGCCGCTGGCTTCGGTCGCGAGCCTGGTCTGTTCCAGGTCGCGGTACTTGCCGCTGCCCACCAGCAGCCGCGAATTGTAGGTCTTGCCGGCGATGGTCAGCCCTTCGGTAGTCATGCTCATGCTTTCCTTTCGAATGTGGTTTCAGCCGCCGCCGATGGCCCGGACGATGTCGACCCGGTCGCGCGGCTGCAGCCGCCGCGTGTCCCAGGCCTGGCGCGGCACGACTTCGCGGTTGACAGCGATCGCCAGCCCCTTCCCGGCCAGGTCCAGCGCGGCGACCAGGTCGGCAAGGCTGCCGTTCTCGGGCGCCGCGTGCGGCGCGCCGTTGAGTTCGATCTCCACCATGGCTTACTGCTTCCGGTAGATCTCGGCGCCGTTCTTCACGAACTCGACCGCCTTGACTTCCATGCCCTTCTTCAGCGCGGCGATGTCCGAGATGCCTTCCTTCGCCGCATACTCGCGTACTTCCTGCGTGATCTTCATCGAGCAGAAATGCGGTCCGCACATCGAGCAGAAATGGGCGACCTTGGCCGAATCCTTGGGCAGGGTCTCGTCATGGAATTCACGCGCCTTGTCCGGGTCCAGGCCGATGTTGAACTGGTCTTCCCAGCGGAACTCGAAACGGGCTTTCGACAGCGCGTTGTCGCGGATCTGCGCGCCCGGATGGCCCTTGGCGAGATCGGCCGCATGGGCGGCGATCTTGTAGGTGATGATGCCGTCCTTCACGTCCACCTTGTTGGGCAGGCCCAGATGCTCCTTCGGCGTCACGTAGCACAGCATCGCGGTGCCGTACCAGCCGATCTGCGCCGCGCCGATGCCGGAGGTGATGTGGTCGTAGCCCGGCGCGATGTCGGTCGTCAGCGGTCCCAGCGTGTAGAACGGCGCCTCGTGGCACTGCTCCAGTTGCAGGTCCATGTTTTCCTTGATCAGCTGCATCGGCACGTGGCCGGGGCCTTCGATCATCACCTGCACGTCATGCTTCCAGGCGATCTGCGTCAGTTCGCCCAGGGTCTTCAGCTCGCCCAGCTGCGCTTCGTCGTTGGCATCGTAGATCGAGCCGGGACGCAGGCCGTCGCCCAGCGAGAACGCGACGTCGTAGCGCTTCATGATCTCGCAGATGTCCTCGAAATGCTCGTACAGGAAGGACTCGCGGTGATGCGCGAGGCACCATTTCGCCATGATGGAGCCGCCGCGGGAGACGATGCCGGTCATGCGCTTGGCCGTCAGCGGCACGTAGCGCAGCAGCACGCCGGCGTGGATGGTGAAATAGTCCACGCCCTGCTCCGCCTGCTCGATCAATGTGTCGCGGAAGATTTCCCAGGTCAGGTCCTCGGCCTTGCCGTTGACCTTTTCCAGCGCCTGGTAGATCGGCACGGTGCCGATGGGCACCGGCGAATTGCGGATGATCCACTCGCGGGTTTCATGGATGTGCTTGCCGGTGGACAGGTCCATCACGGTGTCGCCGCCCCAGCGGATCGACCAGGTCATCTTCTCGACTTCCTCGCCGATGGACGAGGTCACCGCCGAGTTGCCGATGTTGGCGTTGATCTTCACCAGGAAGTTGCGGCCGATGATCATCGGCTCGCTTTCCGGGTGATTGATGTTGTTCGGGATGATCGCACGGCCGCGGGCCACTTCGCTGCGCACGAATTCCGGCGTGATCTCAGCCGGAATAGCCGCGCCGAAGGACTGGCCCGGATGCTGGCGGCCCATCAGGTCGGCCAGCTTCTGGCCCATCGGCCCGGTCTGTTTCAGGCTTTCCAGGTATTCCTTGCGCTGCAGGTTCTCGCGAATGGCGATGTATTCCATCTCCGGCGTGATGATGCCCTGGCGCGCATAGTGCATCTGCGTGACGTTCTTGCCTTCGATCGCCTGGCGCGGCTTGCGGTGCAGGTTGAAACGCAGCTCGGCCAGCTTCGGGTCGTTCAGCCGCTCGATGCCGTATTGCGAGGTCGGTCCCGGCAGTTCCTCGGTGTCGCCGCGCTCGGCGATCCAGGCCGCGCGCAGCGCAGGCAGGCCGGAACGGATGTCGATCTTGACCTCCGGGTCGCTGTACGGACCGGAGCAGTCGTAGACGTAGATGGGCGGATTCGGCTCGGCGCCGAAGGACGCCGGCGTGTCGCTCTGGCTGACCTGGCGCATCGGCACGCGGATGTCCGGGCGCGAACCTTGGACATAGACTTTCTTGGAGTTGGGCAGCGGGTGGACCGCGGCTTCGTCCACCTGGGCGGTGGCGGCGAGGAATTGGGGATTGGCGTTCATGGCGTCCTTGGCGTTGAGTTGCGAAGGAAGTCCGGTGGGAGCATGCGCCGGCTGCTTCCCTTCGCTGGCATTATCCAGATCAGGTTGGAGGGTATTTCTCACCCGCTTGCGATGTTGCCTGCAAACAGGACCCCTAGCATGCCGCCGGTGTTCTGGCGGTCGGGCGATTATAGACCGATCAAATAAGGATGTGCGAAATTTGATGACGGGCATGCGGGCGGCGTTTCAGGTACTTCGCCATTACATCTCCTCCTGCAATTCAGTACGCAATTCCATCAACAGCTTGCCCAACATGTTTTTACCTTTGCCATCAGGGCCATATCCCCAGAACGCGTCCTTGGGCGACGCCTCGACAAGTTGCGCGTTGCCTGTCCCGCACAAAGACTTGCGCAAATTTTCATCCTGCCCGAATTTTGCTGCGAGGACTTTGCGCATGACATCGAGTTTGACCTGGTGCCAATCGGGTCGCCAATATGCCTTATCCGCTACTGACAAATCATAGACTTCCCTGGCCGTGCGGTTCTCACATATTTCATGCATGCTGGAACGTAAATGCGCGCCAAACTTTTGCGTCTGGAAATAATGTTCCGCAGTCTTCCAGTACTTGCCGTCGATCTCGATTAGCTTGCCCTCGTAGAAGTTGGTGAATTCGTAGTAGTCGCTGTGCTTATCGTAGAACTCGATGGTGCGCACCTTTGTACCTACGGCCTTTGTACCTACGGCATAGGCATCTTTGCCGAAATCTTCTTCAATCCAGCCACGAGAAGGCAAGACGTCCTCGCCCGTCTGGGATTCAAGGTATTTGATGATTTCCTCCAACTGTTGCTGCTTGAACCTGGCGATCTTCAACAGCGACCGCCCATATCGCGAAACGGCATCCGGCTGGACATATGCGGGCACCAACTTTTTGAGCGCGTCGATGTCTATGGTCTCGATCGCCTTTATCGCCCTGCCGGTGTCTTGCTGGCTGTTTAGTTGCTGGTTGATATACCGGAGGATCTCGGGCTGCTTCTCGAACCTCGCAATGTCCAGCAGCGAACGGCCCTCGGACGAGACCGAATCCACGGGAACCTGTTTGGGAACCAGCCGCCGGAAGTCATCCAGATTTCCTTGCTTGATCGCCAGGATCGCGCGGCCGAGCGGATCGGACCTGGGAGACGTTACGCTGCTTGTTGCGCGCGTACTGGCAGACTTCTCGGCTTGCTTATGTCCGCGCCGCGTCGTCACGGCGCTGGACGAGCCCGATTCCTCGCTCGACGTGCTCGGGTCCTCTTTCACTGGCTGCTTTGCCTTCCTTGCCGGCTTCGCATCCTTTGCTTTTTCTGGCTGGAATTCCGGCTTTGTAGAACTACTTGTCTTGGCGGATTTCTTCTTTTTCTCGGGAAGCGCCGTGTCTTCGTCGTCGTCCCTCAATACTTTCACGACAGGCTTTTTCACCTTGCGCGCCGCTTTGGCGTCACCACCGCTTGACGATGCATTTCCCGACGGAGGCCCGGACAGTCGCTTGCTGGAGGAAGAATTCTCTGCTCTTGTGCTCATATATTTCCCTGAATGGTTGATGGCTTGAAAACCAGGCGTCTGGGTTCCCGTTTCCGTCATCAGGTTCATTCGAGGCGCTTAACCGGCCGCGGCGATATCGACAAAGGCAGTCCCCATGCCACAGGGCCTATCCCTATCCTCCCTTATAATCTTCGGTTTCGCCCATACCCAGCCAAATCATGGAATTAGCCAAGTCTTTCGAGCCCGCCGATATAGAAAAACACTGGCGCACAGAGTGGGAAAGCCGCGGTTACTACACCGCCACCACCGACCAGAACCGGCCCTCCTTCAGCATCCAGCTGCCGCCGCCCAACGTCACCGGCACGCTCCACATGGGACATGGCTTCAACCAGACCATCATGGACGGCCTGACCCGCTATTACCGGATGCGCGGCTACAACACCGCGTGGATACCGGGCACCGACCATGCCGGCATCGCCACGCAGATCGTCGTGGAACGCCAGCTCGACGCGCAGAAAGTCACCCGCCACGACCTCGGCCGCCCGGCCTTCCTGGAAAAAGTCTGGGAATGGAAGGAAAAATCCGGCTCCACCATCACCGGCCAGATGCGCCGCCTGGGCGCGTCCACCGACTGGAGCCGCGAATACTTCACGATGGACGACAAGATGTCCAAGGCCGTGACCGAAGTGTTCGTGCGGCTGTCGGAGCAGGGCCTGATCTACCGCGGCAAGCGGCTGGTCAACTGGGACCCGGTGCTGGGCACCGCGGTGTCGGACCTGGAAGTGGTGTCGGAGGAGGAAGACGGCAGCATGTGGCACATCCGCTACCCGTTCGCCGACGGCAGCGGCCACATCACGGTGGCAACCACGCGGCCGGAAACCATGCTGGGCGACGTCGCGGTGGCGGTGGACCCGACCGACGAACGCTATGCGCACCTGATCGGCAAGATGCTGACGCTGCCGCTGGCCGGCCGCGAGATCCCGCTGATCGCCGATTCGTACGTCGACAAGGAATTCGGCACTGGCTGCGTGAAGATCACGCCGGCGCATGACTTCAACGACTATGCGGTCGGCCAGCGCCACGACCTGGCGCCGATCTCCATCATGACGCTGGACGCGAAGATCAACGACAACGGCGCGGCAGCCTACCGCGGCATGGACCGCTTCGCCGCGCGCAAGCAGATCGTCGCCGACCTCGACGCGCAGGGCCTGCTGGAGTCCGTCAAGCCGCATAAGCTGATGGTGCCGCGCGGCGATCGTACCGGCGTGGTCATCGAGCCGATGCTGACCGACCAGTGGTTCGTCGCGATGAGCAAGCCCGCGCCGGAAGGCACGTTCTTTCCCGGCAAGTCCATCGCCGAAGTCGCGCTGGACAAGGTGGCCGGCGGCGAAGTGCGCTTCATCCCGGAAAATTGGACCACGACCTATAATCAGTGGCTCACCAACATCCAGGACTGGTGCATTTCCCGCCAGCTCTGGTGGGGCCACCAGATCCCGGCCTGGTATGACGACGAGGGCAATGTCTACGTCGCCCGCAACGAGGAAGAGGCCCGCGCCAAGGCCGGCGGCCGCGCGCTGCGCCGGGATGAAGACGTGCTCGACACCTGGTTCTCGTCGGCGCTGGTGCCCTTCTCCTCGCTCGGCTGGCCGGAAGAGACCCCGGACTACAAGACCTTCCTGCCGTCGTCGGTGCTGGTGACCGGTTTCGACATCATCTTCTTCTGGGTCGCGCGGATGGTGATGATGACCACGCACTTCACCGGCAAGGTGCCGTTCCGGGACGTTTACGTGCATGGCCTGGTGCGGGACGCGTCCGGCCAGAAGATGTCCAAGTCCAAGGGCAACACGCTGGATCCGATCGACCTGATCGACGGCATTGCGCTCGAAGACCTGGTGGCCAAGCGCACGGTCGGCCTGATGAACCCGAAGCAGGCCGACAGCATTGCCCGTGCCACCCGCAAGGAATTCCCGAACGGCATCCCGGCCTACGGCACCGACGCGCTGCGCTTCACCATGGCCAGCTATGCGTCGCTGGGGCGCAATATCAATTTCGACCTCGGCCGCTGCGAGGGCTATCGCAACTTCTGCAACAAGCTGTGGAATGCGACCCGCTTCGTGCTGATGAATACCGAGGGCAAGGACTGCGGCGTCGACGCCGCCGACAGCGAACTCGACTATTCGCCGGCCGACCGCTGGATCGTGTCGCTGCTGCAGCGCACCGAAGCCGAGGTGGAAAAGGGCTTTGCCGACTACCGCTTCGACAACCTGTCGTCTGCCATCTACAAGTTCATCTGGGATGAATACTGCGACTGGTACCTGGAAGTGGCCAAGGTGCAGGTCCAGACCGGCACCGAGGCGCAGCAGCGCGCCACCCGCCGCACGCTGCTGAAGGTGCTGGAAGCGGTGCTGCGGCTGGCGCACCCGGTGATTCCGTTCATCACCGAGGAACTGTGGCAGACGGTGGCGCCGCTGTCGGGCAAGGTGCTGGAAAGCGGCGCGTCCATCATGCTGCAGCCCTACCCGGTCGCGCAGCCGGAAAAGATCGACGAACAGGCCGAGCAGTGGATGGCGCAACTCAAGGCGATGACCGATGCCTGCCGCAACCTGCGCGGCGAGATGCAGTTGTCGCCAGCGCAGAAAGTGCCGCTGCTGATGGAAGGCGAACGGGCCTTGCTGGAATCGTTCGCGCCCTACCTGCAGGCGCTGGCCAAGCTGTCCGAGGTGCAGGTGCTGGACGCGTTGCCCGACGACTCGCCGGCGCCGGTGTCGGTGGTGGGCAACGCGAAGCTGATGCTGAAGGTGGAGATCGACATCGCCGCCGAGCGCGAGCGGCTGGGAAAGGAAATTGCCCGGCTGGAAGGCGAGATCGTCAAGGCCAACGGCAAGCTGTCCAACGAGAGCTTCGTCGCCCGCGCGCCGGCCCAGGTGGTGGCAATGGAGAAGGAAAGACTGGCAAACTTCTCCGGCACGCTGGAAAAGCTGCGCGAGCAGCTGGCGAAGCTGGGTTGAATCGGGCAGGCGGGCAAGGGAATACGCATTCCCTTGCCCGTCGCTTATTGCTTGAAATACGTGCCTGAAATACGGGTTTTCCCCAGTCTATCCATTTGTGCGAACAGGCCGCAGGCCGAAGGCGGCTAGCCCGCCAGCAAGCGGCTACACGAAGGAAATATTCAGGCCCGGCAGCGTGATGCCGGAAAACGCGCTGGTCCAGGTCTGGCCGGCTTCCACCGGGTAGGCTTCGGTCCAGGTGCCGGTGGTGATGATCTCGCCCGCGGCCAGCGGCGGAAACTGCGGCTGCTTCTGCAGCAGCCGGTGCAGTTCCCACAGTGCATGCACCGGGTTGTCCAGCACTTCCCCGCCGAAACCTGCGCCGCGCAGCGTCATCACGCCATCCCTGCCCCAGGACATCGAGACGCTGGCCATTGCCAGCACCGAGCCGAGATTCGGCCGGCTGGTGGCCGAAAGCGGCCGGGTTTCGCCGACGATCAGCGCGCCATGCATGCCGAACGCGGCCACCGCATCGGCCGGCTCCAGCTTCCAGTCCGGGTACGGGCAGGTGACGATCTCGAACCCGTGCGCCATCCATTCGATGCAGCCCGCCAGCGCCTCGATGCTGGCGCCAGGCGCCGGTGTCTTGCCCAGCATAAACACCACTTCCGGCTCCAGCCGCGGCTGCAGCGCGCCGGCCAGGCTCTGGATGCCATGGTTGCCAGGCGCATACCGCACGGTGCTGTCGAACAGCGGCGCCCACATCGGCTCGCTGACGCCCAGCCTCGGCCAGGCGCTGCGATTGGTCCAGCCGATCTTGCGGCCGACCATCACCTCGCCCTGCGCGATGCGGATGTCCATGATGTTCTTGGCGACATCGTAGCCGTCTTCCATGGACAGCGGCCCCTGCGAGGACAGGGTGGGGATCAGCGAGGACTCGGCACGGGCTGCAAGCAGGCGATGCGCATGGCGGGCAGCTTGGGCGGACAAAAGCATAGGGAACTCACGAGGGGAAAGTAATGGACAGGTGCGGCCAGAGACCGGATTGTCTGCGACGCACAATATTTGCACAAGCGCCCCCGGCGCCGATTGCGTCCACGCAAGCCATCCCGGGGCGCGGGCCTGCCGGCGCCGGATTCCCCGCGCGGCGAATCGACCCTAGGGCCGGGCCGCGATTGGCCCGCCCGCGCTCAGCCCAGGCTGGTCGGGTCCCACAGGTCGCCGTTCGGGCTGGTCCTCGGCGCAGTCACGCCGAAGTGGTTGTAGGCGGCCGGCGTCGCGATCCGTCCGCGCGGCGTGCGCTGCAGGAAGCCCTGCTGGATCAGGTAAGGCTCCAGCACGTCCTCGATGGTGTCGCGCTCCTCGCCGATCGCGGCGGCCAGGTTGTCCAGCCCGACCGGGCCGCCGGCGAACTTGAACAGCACCGCCTCCAGCAGCTTGCGGTCCATCAGGTCGAAGCCGACCGGGTCGACGTCCAGCATCACCAGCGCGGCGTCGGCCATGGCCTTGGTGATGGTGCCGTCGCCCTTGACCTGCGCATAGTCGCGCACCCGGCGCAGCAGCCGGTTGGCGATGCGCGGCGTGCCGCGGCTGCGGCGGGCGATTTCCAGCGCGCCGTCATCGTCGATCGGCGCTTCGAGCAGCGACGAGCTGCGGGTGACGATGCGCGCCAGCTGCGACGGCGTATAGAACTCCAGCCGGGCGACGATGCCGAAGCGGTCGCGCAGCGGATTGGTCAGCATGCCGGCCCGGGTGGTCGCGCCGACCAGCGTGAACGGCTGCAGGTCCAGCCGCACCGAGCGCGCCGCCGGCCCCTCGCCGATCATGATGTCGATCTGGTAATCCTCGAGCGCCGGATACAGGATCTCTTCCACCACCGGCGACAGCCGGTGGATCTCGTCGATGAACAGCACGTCGTTGGCTTCGAGATTGGTGAGCAGCGCCGCCAGGTCGCCGGCGCGCTCCAGCACCGGGCCGGAAGTCTGGCGCAGGTTCACGCCCATTTCACGCGCGATGATGTGGGCCAGCGTGGTCTTGCCCAGTCCCGGCGGCCCGAACAGCAGCGTATGGTCGAGCGCCTCGCTGCGGTTGCGGGCGGCGGTGATGAAGATCTCGAGCTGGTCGCGGATCTTTTCCTGGCCGACGTATTCGTCAAGGTGCTTGGGCCGCAGCGCCCGTTCGATCGCCTCTTCGTTCGGCGAGGCCGGGGTGGCGGCGATGATGCGTTGTTCTGAAAAATTATCGGTCTGTATGCTCATGATGGATGTCCCGCGGCGTCTTTCAGCCCTTGGACAGGGCTTTGAGCGCCAGCTTGATGCCTTCGGATACGCCGGCGCCGGCCGGCACCTGCTTCATCGCCAGGGCGGCTTCCTTGTCGGAATAGCCCAGCGCCAGCAGCGCATTGAGCACGTCGGCGCTGGCGTCGGTATGGACCACGCCGCCGGCATGGCCCAGGTCCGCGCCGAGCTTGCCCTTCAATTCCAGCAGCAGCCGCTCGGCGGTCTTCTTGCCTATGCCCGGAATCTTCGTCAGGCGCCCCGATTCCTGCAGCGTGATGGCGCTGCCCAGTTCGGCCACCGACATGCCCGACAGGATGGACAAGGCGGTGCGGGCGCCCACGCCAGCGATCCGGATCAACTGACGGAACACTTCGCGTTCGCCCGCATTGCCGAACCCGTACAATAATTGTGCATCTTCCCGTACGACGAAATGCGTGAGCAGGGATACTTTTTCGCCCAGGCCGGGCAGGTTGTAGAAGGTGCTCATCGGGACGCTGACTTCGTAGCCGACGCCATTGCAGTCGATGAGCAGTTGCGGCGGATTTTTCTCAAGCAGGATTCCGGAAAGACGGCCTATCATCTGGAGTTGGCTTTCATAGTAAGTGTTGGAATCATACAGGACTACAGGACACCGCCATGGTTGACGCTGGTGACGATCTCATCGTAATTCCGCCCATGCCGCCGGCGCCGATACGCCTGCTGCGCCACCTGGCTTTGCTGGCCGGCATCGTGTGGGCGCTGCCGCTGACGGCCGTCGGATTGCTGCTCGCGCTGCCGGTCATGCTATGGCGCGGCCAGGTCCACCTGGTGCGCTCCGCGCGCGCGCCGGCGCTGCTGTTCAACGGCCCGATGGCCGACTACCTGCTGGAGCGCCACCCGTTCGGCGCGATGTGCGCAATGGCGATCGGCCATGTCGTGATCGCCGACCGCAGCAGCCTGACCCGCCGCATCCTGGCGCACGAACTGGCGCACGTGCGCCAGGCGGCATGCTGGGGCGTCCTGTTTCCGGTGGTGTACCTGGCGGCCAGCGCCTGGGCGCTGATGCGCGGCGAGGACGCCTACTGGAACAACGTGTTTGAAATTTCCGCCCGCAAGGCCGAGCGGCACGCCTGAGGTTGTCAGCCCGGGCTTTCAGCCCACCAGCCGTCCGCCGCGCATCCGCAGGCCGCGGCGCGTGAGGCCCGGCGCCAGGCTGTCGAGCAGGGCCAGCGCCTCGCCGCTATGCGCATGGCAGATCGCCACGCCGAGCGCGTCGGCGGCGTCGCTGCCCGGCACGCCCGGCAGCAGCAGCAGGCGCTGCACCATGTCCTGCACCTGCTGCTTGGCCGCCTTGCCATGGCCGACCACCGCCTGCTTGACCTGCAGCGCCGTGTATTCCGACACCAGCAGATCGTTGTGCACCAGCGCGCAGATCGCCGCGCCGCGGGCCTGCCCCAGCAGCAGCGTCGACTGCGGATTGACGTTGACGAACACCTTTTCGATCGCCGCGCAGTCCGGCTGGTAGGTGCGCACCACCTCCGACACGCCGGCCAGGATGGTCTTGAGCCGCGACGGCAGGTCGGCGTCCGCGGTCTTGATGGTGCCCGAGGCGATGTAGCTGAGCTTGTTGCCCTGCTTGTGGATCACGCCGAAGCCGGTGATGCGCAAGCCCGGGTCGATGCCGAGGATTCTCATGACGGTCGCAGGCGGCCTGTCCTAGTGGCGGAAATGCCGGGTGCCGGTCAGCACCATCACCACGTCCTGCTCGTCGGCGGCGTCGATGACTTCCTGGTCGCGCATCGAGCCGCCAGGCTGTATCACCGCGGTGGCGCCCGCGGCGACCACCACGTCGAGGCCGTCGCGGAACGGGAAAAATGCGTCGGACGCGACCGCCGAGCCGGCCAGCGACAGGCCGGCGTTCTGCGCCTTGATCGACGCGATGCGGGCCGAATCGACCCGGCTCATCTGCCCGGCGCCGACGCCCAGCGTCATGCCGTTGCCGCAGAACACGATCGCATTCGACTTGACGAACTTGGCGACCCGCCACGCGAACATCAGGTCCTGCAGCTGCTGCTGCGTCGGCTGGCGCTTGCTGACCACTCTCAGTTCGGCCACCTGGACATTCTTCGCGTCCGGCGACTGCACCAGCAGCCCGCCGCCGACCCGCTTGAAGTCATGCGGGTTGATGCCGCGGCCCAGCGGGATTTCCAGCAGCCGCACGTTCTGCTTGGCGGCGAACACCTTGCGCGCGGCATCGTCGAACGACGGCGCGATCAGCACTTCGACGAACTGCTTCGCCACCGCCTCGGCGGCCGCGCCGTCCACCGGCTGGTTGAAGGCGATGATGCCGCCGAACGCCGAGGTCGGGTCGGTCTGCAGCGCCTTCGAATACGCCTCCAGCGCCGACGCGCCAACCGCCACGCCGCACGGATTCGCATGCTTGATGATCACGCAGGCGCTGCCCTCGAAGGTTTTCACGCATTCCCAGGCGGCGTCGGCGTCGGCGATGTTGTTGTACGACAGTTCCTTGCCCTGCAGCTGGCGGTAATTTGCCAGCGCGCCGTCCGGCACGGCGAGGTCGCGGTAGAACGCGGCCGACTGGTGCGGGTTCTCGCCATACCGCATTTCCTGCACCTTCTCGAAATGCAGGTTCAGCGTGTCCGGGTAGGCGCTGCGGTTCTGGTGCGCGAGGTCGTCGCCCAGCGACGTGAAGTAATTGGTGATCGCGCTGTCATATTGCGCGGTATGGGCAAACACCTTCTTGGCCAGCGCAAACCGCGTGGCGTAGCTGACGTCGCCGGCGCCGGACTGCAGCTGCGCCAGCACCGGCGCATAGTCGGCGGGATCGCACAGCACCACTACGTCCTTGTGATTCTTGGCCGACGAACGCAGCATCGCCGGTCCGCCGATGTCGATGTTCTCGATCGCGTCCTCCAGCGAGCATTCCTCGCGGGACACGGTCTGCACGAACGGGTAAAGATTGACCACGACCATGTCGATGGTCGGGATGCCATGCTGTTCCAGCGCCGCCGCATGCTCGGGGAAGTCGCGGCGGGCCAGGATGCCGCCGTGCACCTTCGGATGCAGCGTCTTGACCCGGCCATCCAGCATTTCCGGGAAACCGGTGTAGTCGGCGACTTCGGTCACTGCGACGCCGTTGTCGGCCAGCAGCTTCGCGGTGCCCCCGGTCGACAGGATGTTGACACCCATCGCGGACAGCACCCGGGCGAGGTCGAGCACGCCGGTTTTATCGGAAACGGAAATCAGGGCTTGTTTGATCATGGTAGGAAACGCCGGTAGGAAGGAAGGTTAGATCAGGCCGTGCTGCTGCAACTTCTTGCGCAGGGTATTGCGGTTGATGCCCAGCATTTCGGCCGCATGCGACTGGTTGCCCTCGGCACGCGCCATCACGGCTTCGAGTATCGGCTTTTCAACGGTGAAGACCACCATTTCATACACATTGGAAGGCTGCTGCTCGCCCAGGTCCTTGAAATATTTTTCCAGGCTCTTCTTGACGACGTCCTGGATGCTGTCTTTGCTCATGTCGGTTATCGAATAATTTTTATTATGGATCTCAGGCCGCCAGCCGGTCGCACGCCGCGCCGTACTGCAGGCGCTCGCCGTAGCCCAGCTGGGCATCGAAGAAATGCCGCACGGCGGCCAGTTGGGCATCGCAGTCTTCCAGGCGGTTCATTGCCTGGCGGAACGGCTCGCCGCCGGGCAGCGACCTGACATACCAGCCGATGTGCTTGCGCGCGGTGCGCACGCCCAGGTAATCGCCGTAGAACGCATAGTGCGCCAGCAGGTGCTCCTCCATCAGCGCAGCGACTTCGGTCACCAGCGGCGCCGGCAGGTACTCGCCGGTGCGCAGGAAATGGTCGATCTCGCGGAAGATCCAGGGCCGGCCCTGGGCGGCCCGCCCTATCATCACCGCGTCCGCGCCGGTCGCCGCCAGCACCGCCTTCGCCTTCTCGGGCGAGTCGATGTCGCCGTTCGCCACCACCGGGATGCCGACGCTGGCCTTGACCGCGGCAATGGTTTCGTACTCCGCGCAGCCGGCATAGCCGTCGGCGCGGGTGCGTCCGTGCAGGGTCAGCATCGCGATGCCGCTGGCCTCGGCCAGCGCGGCGATGCGCAGCGCATTCTTGTGCTGCCGGTCCCAGCCGGTGCGGAATTTCAGCGTGACCGGGACGTCGACCGCGCCGACCACCGCTTCCAGTATCGCCTGCACCAGGTTCTCGTCCTGCAGCAGCGCCGAACCGCACCAGCTGTTGCAGACCTTTTTGACCGGGCAGCCCATGTTGATGTCGATGATCTGCGCGCCGCGCTCGACATTGAAGCGGGCGCAATTGGCCAGCATCTGCGGGTCGGCGCCGGCGATCTGCACCGCCCGCGGCGCCATTTCGCCGTCGTGGTTGATGCGGCGGGAGGTCTTTTCGCTGGCCCACAGCCGCGGGTCGGACGCCGCCATCTCGGACACCGCATAGCCGGCGCCCAGCTGCTTGCACAGCTGGCGGAACGGCCGGTCCGTCACGCCAGCCATCGGAGCGACAAATACATTGTTTCGCAGTTGAAAGGGGCCGATGTGCACGGAGAGGGTCGCTGGCGGAAAAACGAAAAGCGCTATTTTAGCCTCAATCCGCCGGCGTTCCGGAATGGATACGCTGTTTTGCTGCGATCCGGAAAGTTTGCCCCGGCAGGGGCTTTAATTGCCCAGCTCGTCCAGCGCCGCGGTCAGATGGCTGTTGTCGGACCAGCGCAACACCTCCAGGCGCTCGCCGTCCCAGCGGATATGGTTGATCGATGCATTCAGCACGTCGAAATTACGGGGCGCGGTGATGTCGATGCCGTGCGCGGCGCGATAGACGGCGTCCAGCACGCCGCCATGGCTGACCATGATGATGCGCTTGCCGCGATGCATTTCGGCAATCCGGCATACCGCGCCGACGGCGCGCTGCGCAAATTCGGCAAAGGTTTCGGCGCGGCGCTCGCCGTCCGGATAGCGGGCGTCCGGGTCGCGGGCGCGCCACTGCGCATAGGCTTCCGGAAAATGCGTTTCCAGTTCGTCATACAGCAAGCCCTCGAAAGCGCCGAAGCAGCGCTCCCGCAGCGATGCGTCCGTCTGCAATGGCAAGTCATGAAGTTCGGCCACCGCCTGCGCGGTGCTGGCGGCACGGCTGAGGTCGGAACTGATGATCATGTCCACGGTTTCACCGGCCAGCGCGCGGGCCAGTGCCGCCGCCTGGCGCCTGCCTTCGTCATTCAGCGGGATATCGAGGTGGCCCTGCAGCCTGCGTTCGGCGTTCCACGCGGTTTCGCCGTGCCTAATCAGGAATATCTCAGTCATTGCACATCTTTCAGGAAGGATCGGTAGCGGGAATTTTCGGCCTGACCTGCAGCCAGAAGGTGACCGGGCCGTCATTGGTCAGGCTGACTTTCATGTCCGCGCCGAAACGGCCGGTTTCGACCGGGCCGTGCAGCCGCCGCGCCCGCTCGACAAAATAATCGAACAGCCGCCGGCCTTCTTCGGGCGGGGCGGCCGGCGTGAAGGACGGCCGGGTGCCGGAACGGGTGTCGGCCGCCAGCGTGAACTGCGGCACCAGCAGCAGGCCGCCGCCGACATCGGCGAGGCTGCGGTTCATCTTGCCCGCGTCGTCCGAAAAGACCCGGTAGGCAAGCAGCTTGGTCAGCAGCGCGTCGGCTTCGCGTTCGCTGTCATTGCGCTCGGCGCACACCAGCACCATCAGCCCGGCGCCGATCGCGCCCACCACCTCGCCGTCGACCGCCACGCTGGCGCCGCTGGCCCGTTGCAGCAGCGCGATCACGCCAGGCTGACCCGGGCGAACTTGCGCTTGCCGACCTGCAGCACGAAGCTGCCGGCCTCGACTTTCAGCGCCTTGTCGGAAACCACGGCGCCATCGATGCGCACGCCGCCCTGCTCCACCATGCGCAGCGCCTCCGACGTGGACGGGCACAGCCCGGCCTGTTTCAGCAGCTGGCCGATGCCCAGCGGCGCGCCAGCGACCTCGACCTCGGCGATGTCGTCCGGTATGCCGCCACGGGCGCGATTATCGAAATCCGCCAGTGCGCCTTCGGCTGCCTCGCGGGAATGGAAGCGCTCGACGATTTCCTGCGCCAGCAGCACCTTGATGTCGCGCGGATTGCGGCCCTGCTCCACTGCGGCGCGAAACTGCGCGATCTCGGCCAGCGGCCGGAAGGACAGCAGTTCCAGGTAACGCCACATCATCGGGTCAGAGATGCTCATCAGCTTCGCGAACATCGTGTTGGGGGGCTCGGTGATCGCGATGTAATTGCCCTTGGACTTGGACATCTTCTCGACGCCGTCCAGGCCTTCCAGCAAGGGCATGGTCAGCACGCACTGCGGTTCCTGGCCGTAATCCTTCTGCAGTTCGCGTCCCACCAGCAGGTTGAATTTCTGGTCGGTGCCGCCGAGTTCGAGATCGGACTGCAGCGCCACCGAGTCGTAGCCCTGCATCAGCGGATACAGCAGCTCGTGCACGGAAATCGGCGTACCGTCCTTGAAGCGCTTCGTGAAGTCCTCGCGCTCCAGGATGCGCGCCACGGTATAACGGGAAGACAGCTGGATCATGCCGCGCGCGCCGAGCTGGTCGCACCATTCCGAGTTGTAGCGGATCTCGGTCTTCGCCGCATCCAGCACCATGCTGGCCTGCGCAAAATAGGTCTTCGCGTTTTCCTCGATCTGTTCCCGGGTCAGCGGCGGCCGGGTCACGTTCCGGCCGGACGGGTCGCCGATCATCGACGTGAAATCGCCGATCAGGAAAATCACCGTGTGGCCCAGATCTTGCAGTTGCCGCATCTTGTTCAATACGACCGTGTGGCCCAGATGCAGGTCCGGGGCGGTCGGGTCCAGGCCCAGCTTTATACGCAGCGGCTTTCCATTTTTTTCGGAACGCAGCAACTTTTGCGTCAGTTCTGACTCAACGAGCAGTTCTTCAGCGCCGCGCTTGACGATATCGAGCGCATTTTGCACTGAAGAAGTGATGGGCAATGCACCGGAAACTGGCAACGTAACGCTTTGTTTCTCTTGAGAATGATCGGTCATAAGCTGGTTAAAAAGACATTTTTGAGGGAATCCGCATAGTTACGTTGTTATAATTCCGGCTTTCTTAAACCTTGCGTATTGTCAACACGGAAACTTATCGCCGACGTTGACGACAAAACGGTGAATTTTAACTGATCGAATGGTCGCAATAGATAAATTACTCAGCCTGGGTGCCCGCAGCGTGCGGTTTGTCGGTTCCACCCGCAAACATCGCATCATCTCTGCGTCGGCACTTTTCATGGCCCTATGCGCATTCGGTGCGGCCGGTGTCGCGCCGATGGCGCCCGACGCATCCGACCTGCCGGTGCAATCGATTGTCGAGGAACTGGCGCTGCCAACCCTGGCGGAACAGATTGCGCGGGTCACCCCTTCCACCCAGACCTTTATCAACGAGGAGCGCGTCCGCTCCGGCGACACGCTGGCAGCGCTGATGCAGCGGCTGGGCATCGCCGACGACGAAGCCGCGGCTTTCATCAAGTCCGACCCGATTGCCCGCGGCATCATGCAGCTCAAGGTTGGCAAGCGCATCCAGGCGCAGACCAATACCGAAGGCCGTCTGGTATGGATGAGCGCAGCCGACAATGACATCCGCGATTCCAGCCCGGTCCGCAATCTCGTGATCCGGCGGGACGGCACGGGCTTCAAGGCATCGCTGGCTGCGGCGGCGCTCGAAAAGCGCGTGGAAATGCGTTCCGGCGAAATCCGCTCCTCGCTGTTTGCGGCAACCGACGTTGCGCAGATCCCGGATGCGGTGGCCAGCCAGATCGTCGACATGTTTTCCACCAGCATAGACTTCGCCACCGACCTGCGTCGCGGCGACCGTTTCAACGTCGTCTATGAAACCTTCTGGCAGGATGGCGAATATGTCCGGCCGGGCCGCATCCTCGCGGCGGAATTCCGCAACGGCAACTCGACCTACGAGACAGTCTGGTTCGAGGAACCTGGCAAATCCGGCGGCTATTTCGGCTTCGACGGCAGATCGCTCAAGAAAGCCTTCCTGAAATCGCCGCTGGAGTTTTCCCGGGTTTCCTCCGGATTTTCGATGCGCATGCATCCGATCTCCGGCAAATGGCGCGCGCACAAGGGCGTCGACTTTGCAGCGGCGACCGGCACGCCGATCCGTGCCTCCGGCGACGGCGTCGTGGATTTCGCCGGCAGCCAGAATGGCTACGGCAATGTCGTGGTCATCAAGCACTGGTCGAATTATTCGACCGCGTATGCCCACATGAGCCGTTTCGCCAGCAACCTGCGGCCTGGCCAGAAGGTGAACCAGGGCGACGTGATCGGCTATGTCGGCACGACGGGCTGGTCGACCGGACCCCACCTGCACTATGAGTTCCGCGTCAATAACGAGCCGCGCGACCCGCTGACCGTCGACATGCCCAATGTCCAGCCGCTGGCTGGCGCCGAACTGCAGCGCTTCCGCAAGGTGGCCGGCGACATGACCCATCGCTTTGCGCTGATGCTGCCGCAGGAAGACACGGCCAAGGTCGCGTCGAACTAGGCTTATCGAACCAGGCTTACCCCGCCCGGCCGGGCAAGGACCGTTTTCAGCATGCCGCTAGTACAATCGGGCATCGAAAACGGTCTTTTTTTATGTCCAGCCATCTCACCTCCCCCTCTCTTTCCCCTTCCCTTTACATCGGCCTGATGTCGGGCACCAGCATGGACGGCATCGACGGCGTGCTGGCGTCGTTTTCGGACGGCGGCCGGATTGCGACCCTGGCCGCGGCTAGCCTGTCCTTTCCCGACGCGCTGCGCAATGAATTCATGGCCCTGCAGGCGCCCGGCGACAATGAAATCCACAGGGAAGCGCTGGCGGCAAATGCTCTGGCGCGGCTCTATGCGCAATGCGTCGCAAGCCTGCTGGAAAACGCCGGGCTGGCCGCAGGGGACATCGCCGCCATCGGCGCGCACGGCCAGACGATCCGGCATCAGCCCGGCCTCGGCTACACCCGGCAGGCCAGCAATCCGGCGCTGCTGGCCGAGCTTGCCGGAATCGACGTGATCGCCGATTTCCGCAGCCGCGATATCGCCGCCGGCGGCCAGGGCGCGCCGCTGGTGCCGGCCTTTCACCAGGCAGTGTTTGCCGATCCGGCGCGGCCGCGGGTCGTCGCCAACATCGGCGGCATTGCCAATATCAGCATCCTCGACCCGCAGTCCAACGCCGTGATCGGCTTCGATACCGGGCCGGGCAATGTGCTGATGGACCTGTGGATCATGCGGCACCGCGGCCAGCGTTACGATGACGGCGGCGCATGGGCAGCCGGCGGACAGTCCAGCGCGCCATTGCTGCGGACATTGATGGAGGAACCCTACCTGTCGCTGCCGCCGCCCAAGAGCACCGGACGGGACCTGTTCCATGCCGACTGGCTGGCCGCCCGCCTGTCCGGCTTCGAACATCTCGCACCGGCCGACGTGCAGGCGACGCTGGCCCGCTACACCGCGATCACGCTGGCAGAGGCGATTCACCGCCATGCGCCGGCGGCGGACGCGGTTTATATCTGTGGCGGCGGGGCCGCCAACCGGCATTTGATGGATTTGACGGGCGACGCGCTCGCCGCTTGCGGACAGGCGGCGACGGTGCAGGCGACCGATGCGCTGGGCATCGCCGCTCAGCACGTGGAGGCGCTGGCCTTCGCCTGGCTCGCGCACCGCTTCTGCGACCGCGTGTCCGGCAACCTGCCGGCGGTCACCGGCGCGTCTGGGCTCCGGGTGCTGGGAGCGCTTTACCCGGCATGAACGGGATAAGAAGCTGATGCATCCGGGCAGGTTCCCCTGACGCCAGACACAAAAAAAGCGCAACCTCGGTTGCGCTTTTTTCAGGACTGCGACGACTCAGGCGGAGAACGACGAACCGCAGCCGCAGGTCGTGGTCGCATTCGGATTCTTGATCACGAATTGCGCGCCTTCCAGGTCATCCTTGTAGTCGATTTCCGCGCCGACCAGGTATTGGTAGCTCATCGAATCGATCAGCAACTGCACACCGTTCTTGGTCATCGTGGTGTCGTCTTCATTGACGATTTCATCGAAGGTGAAACCGTACTGGAAACCCGAGCACCCGCCGCCCTGGACGAAGACGCGCAGTTTGAGATCCGGGTTTCCTTCTTCGTCGATGAGCTGCGCGACCTTGGAAGCGGCGCTGTCGGTGAAAACGATCGGGGCTGGCATTTCGGCTATGGCATTCATTCTGACTCCTGCTGGCTAAGCAAATTAATGTTCGATTATAGACCTAATGGTCTAAAGACGCTTTCCTACCGCGCTCACACATTGGACGCCAGCTTGGGCGACGCAAGCTTCAGCACCTGCTCGGCATCCTGGTGGGTCAGCTTCCCCGACACCAGCGCACCGCCATGCATTTCCAGCGCCTTGTAATGTACATCCCCAGTTATGCGGGCCTTGGGCTGCAATTCAAGCAGTTCCGAGCAATAAACCGGTCCGGTGATCGCGCCGTCGACGACGACATGCTCGGCCCTGACCTCGCCTTCGACAGTGGCCTGCTCGGAAATGACCAGCATGCTGTTTTCCATCGGTTCGGCAATCAGGTTGCCCTTGACGTGGCCATCCACCCGCAGGCCGCCCTTGAACCGGAGATTTCCCTCGATCGTGGTCGACGTGCCTATCAGGCTGTCTATCGTGTTCTTCGCTTTTTGCCCGAACATCCGTTTCTCCTTTACATGGTGGCCGACTGCTGCACACGCACCTTTCCATTTTCCAGCACCCGGGCCTGCGCATTTTTCACCTGCACGCCATCGGGCAGCGTCAGTATGCCTTCGATCCTCTGGTACCGCCTGAATTCCAGCTGAAATGGCTCGGCCTTGTCTTCCTTGCCGGGGAATGACAGCACCGCCGGCTTGCCCGACTGCGTGACAGCCAGCGAAAACGACAGGCTGCCCTTGAAATCCTGCGCGTTGTTGCCGCGCCGCATGACCAGCAGCCGGTAGCGTAGCTGGTTGGGCGGCAGCAGCTCGATTTTCAGTCGTCTAATCGACAAGCCTTCCGAGGCCGGGCCCGATGGCAGCAGGCTGTCGAAGAAAGCCAGGTCTTCCTCCAGCCGCGCATTTTCCGCGGTCAGCGACTGCACTTGCGCGGCGAGCTGCTGGTGCGCCGCTTTCTCCATCGCCAACTGGTTTTCAGCCGTACTGAGCACACTGGCGGCCTTCTCGCTTTCGGCCCTGGCCGTGGCAGCCTGCACTTTCAGCCGGTCGGCTTCCTCGGCGCTGATGCCGTCCCCAAGCGCATTGGTGCCGCGGCCCAGCCCGTAGGTCCAGAATGCCAGGCCGCCGACCACCAGCAGCAGCACCAGCAGCCGCCCGAGACGCATCGGCCATGACTGCGCCTGGTTGACCGTCAGCCTGGGCGCTGCTGCCGGCCGGCGTCGTCGCGGCCAACGACCGAGTTTCATTTCCTATGCCCGGTCAGGGAAGTACGGGCACCTGCATCAGCCCCATCGTTTCTTCCAGGCCGAACATGATGTTCATGCACTGCACGCCCTGCCCGGCAGCGCCCTTGACCAGGTTATCCTCGACGACGAGGATCACCAGCTGGTCGCCGTTGTCGGGGCGATGCACGGCAATCCTGAGCATGTTGGATGCCCGCACCGAGCGGGTTTCCGGGTGGCTGCCTGCCGGCATCACATCGATGAACGGCTCGTCGCGGTAATGCGCTTCGTACAGCGCCTGGAAATCGGTGTCCCGCGCTTCCGGCAAGATCGTCGCATACAGCGTCGAATGGATGCCGCGTATCATCGGCACCAGGTGCGGCACGAAGGTGAGCGCCGCCGGACGGCCGGAAATCGCTTCCAGGCCCTGCCGGGTTTCGGGCAGATGGCGGTGACCCTTGACGCCATAGGCCTTGAAGTTGTCCGAGGCCTCCGCGAGCAGGGTGCCGACCTCGGCCTTGCGGCCCGCGCCGGACACGCCGGACTTGCAATCGGCGATCAGCGCCATCTCGTTTACCAGCGGCTTTCCCTGCGACAGCAAGGGCGCAAAGCCGAGTTGCATCGATGTCGGATAGCAGCCTGCGAGGCCGACGACGCGCGCCTTGCGTATTTCCTCGCGATTGACCTCGGCCAGTCCGTACACCGCTTCCTCCAAAATTTCCGGGCAGGAATGCGGCATGCCGTACCATTTTTCGAAGACGGCGGTGTCCTTCAGGCGGAAATCCGCGGCCAGGTCGATCACCTTGACGCCGGCTTCCAGCAGCTCCGGTGCTTGCGCCATCGCGACGCCATGCGGCGTGGCGAAGAAGACCACGTCGCAGTCGGTCAGCCTGGCTTTTTCCGGCGCTGAAAATGCCAGCTTCACGAATCCGCGCAGCGATGGAAACATGTCCGCCACCGGCATGCCGTCTTCCTTGCGCGAGGTGATGGCGGTCAATTCCGCCTGCGGATGCGCGGCCAGCAAACGCAACAGTTCGACGCCGGTATAGCCGGTGCCGCCAACAATGCCTACTTTGATCATGATTTTCCTGAGCGGACGTTATACGTCCCGGAATTCTATCAGCGACAAGACGCCGGTGTTTTGCCGGCGCCTGCCCAGAATGAGAAAAGCCGCCCGGCGAACCGGGCGGCTTTTGCCGCAGAAAACTTCCTGCAGTAGCGCGATTAACGCTTCGAGAACTGCTTTGCGCGACGTGCCTTGCGCAGACCGACTTTCTTACGCTCGACTTCACGTGCATCGCGGGTAACGAAGCCTGCCTTCGACAGTTCCGGCTTCAGCGTTGCATCGTAGTCGATCAGTGCGCGGGTGATGCCGTGACGAACGGCGCCTGCCTGGCCCGACTCGCCGCCGCCGTTGACATTGACCATGATGTCGAAACGCTCGACATTGTTGGTCAGTTCCAGCGGTTGACGAATCACCATCAGGCCGGTTTCGCGAGAAAAGTACTCGTTCGCCGGCTTGCCGTTGACAACGATCTGGCCCGAGCCAGACTTAATGAACACGCGCGCCACTGCACTTTTGCGACGGCCGGTTCCGTAGTTGTAGTTACCGATCATGTCTGTTCCTTACAGTTCGAGTGGCTGCGGCTGCTGGGCGCTATGCGGATGGCTGCCTTCCGCATAAACCTTCAGCTTTTTGATCATCGCGTAGCCGAGAGGACCCTTGGGCAGCATGCCCTTGACTGCCTTCTCAAGCGCACGGCCCGGAAAACGCTGTTGCATTTTCAGGAAATTGGTTTCGTAGATGCCGCCCGGGTAACCGCTGTGGCGGTAGTACTTCTTCTCGGTGGCCTTGGTGCCCGTGACACGCAGCTTGTCTGCGTTGACGACGATGATGAAATCGCCGGTATCGACGTGAGGGGTAAATTCTGGCTTGTGCTTGCCGCGCAACCGGAGTGCCACTTCGCTGGCAACACGTCCGAGGACTTTGTCCGTCGCGTCAATCACGAACCAGTCGCGCTGGACTTCGTGTCCTTTAGCGGAAAAGGTTTTCATGATGACTTCCTGATAATTGATTCGCTCAAAATGGTGGTTCCGCGCTGTATGAAGATGCTACCCGTTGCCGCGGACTCGGCCTTGTATCTTCCCCTGAGCAAACGGGGAATCGGAAAGTATAGCCTTTTCAACGACTTGCCGTCAAACAGAAAACCCAATACGCAGCAGTTACAATAAGCCACCTTCAATAATTACGAGGATGCGATGGAATGCACAGTGCGCTGGACGGGCTTGTCCGGCATGACGTTTACGGCCGAAACCGGTTCCGGCCACCTGGTCACGATGGACGGCGCGCCCGAAGGCGGCGGACGCAATCTTGCGCCGAGGCCGATGGAAGTGGTGCTGGCCGGCACCGGCGGCTGCACCGCCTACGACGTCGTGCTCATCCTGCGAAAGAGCGGCCAGGACGTGCGCGGATGCGACGTGACGCTGAAGTCCGAACGTGCGGAAAAGGATCCCAAGGTTTTCACCAGCATCCATTTCCATTTCACCGTGCGGGGACGCAACCTGAAGCCGAACCTGGTCGAACGCGCGATCAAGCTGTCGCATGAAAAGTATTGCTCCGCTTCCATCATGCTGGAAAAAACGGCGGCAATGACCCATACCTTCGAAATCGTCGACGACCTGGGCGAACCGCCTGCCCCCTAGCCTCCGCTGCTCGCTAATCTATATATAGTAAGCGAGTCCGGTCATCACTTTCGACATCGCGCGCATTGCCGTGCGCGCAACCACCGGCAGTTCGGCGGCGCCAAGCGCCTGGGCTGCCGCGCCGTGCGCGACTTCATCCTGCCGCATCTGCTCCACCACCGCACGCGATTTGAAATCGGTGGCGGGCAGACGTTCGAGATGGCTCGCAAGGTGCGCTTCGACCTGGCGCTCGGTTTCCACAACGAACCCCAGGCTGTGCGCATCACCAAGCCGCGCAGCGACGGCGCCCATCGCATAGGCGCCGGCATACCAGAGCGGATTGAGCAAACTGGTATGGGAATTCAATTCCTCCAGGCGCTGGGCCGTCCATGCCAGGTGATCCTCTTCTTCCCGGGCGGCGGCGCTGAATTGCGCACCGGTGCCCGGGTTGCCGGAAAACTGTCCCTGCGCCGCATAGAGAGCCTGCGCGCACACTTCCCCAACATGATTCACCCGCATCAAACCCGCGCTTTTCCGGCGTTCCGCCTCTGTCAGGTCACCATCCGGCAAGCGCGTTCCCGGCGTTGGACGTGCTGCGGATGCAACACCGCTTACTACTCTGAGCGCACGGTCGAACCCCACGATAAGGCCATCCATTAGTTACCTTTCTACAATAAAAATATTGTGTATACGACAAAAATCCGTTGTTTCAAAGCCACATAAAACCGCATGATTGCACACAAAAGCCAAATTCCCTTTGCCCTTCACCCTGTAATTTGATGAAATGACTACTAGCTTCTTGATCAACTGGTTTGGAAGTCTGGCAGGGGGGCTCCTTACCGGTAGCCTTGCTGAACTGAATGCAGCGAAAAATTTTAGCACTACAACTTCTGGAGATTACTCAATGAAAAAATCGCTTCTCGCACTGGCAGTCCTGGGTGCATTTGCAGGCGTTGCACAAGCACAAACCAGCGTGACGATTTATGGTTCGTTTGACGGCGGTGTGCGTTACCAGTCCGACCAGGACGTCAACGGCCGCAGCAAGACCACGATGAGCTCGACGGGTACCTACAACTCCAACCGTCTGGGTTTCAAAGGCGTTGAAGATCTGGGCGGCGGTCTGAATGCTCACTTCACCCTGGAAAGCGCATTTAACACCGGCAACGGCGCAGCTGATGCAAACCGTTTCTTCGGCCGTTCGGCATTCGTTGGCCTCGGCGGTCAATGGGGTTCGATCGATCTGGGTCGTCAATACACGGTCGCATTTAAAACCGTCGGCGCATACGATCCGTTCAACTACAAGTACACCGGCATCATCCCGACCGCACTGGCAAGCATCTCCGCTGGTACCCGTAACGACAACGACATCCAGTACACCGGCACCTTTGGTCCTCTGACCGCACGTGCTGAATACGCTCTGGGCGAGCGCGTTGGCGGCGGCAGCGGCGGTTCGGCTGCTGCAGTTGGCGCAACGTTCGCAACTGGCCCGTTCTCGGTCGGCGCTGCTTACACCAAGCGTAAGCCTACGGTTGACGCAGTCGCTGCAGTTGGCGCGGCTCCTGCCATCGCTGGTCAAGACCAAGACAATCGTCACTACACCGTTGGCGGCGCGTTCACCTTCGGCCCAGGCCGTATCGCTGCTGGTTACGCTCGTGAAGAGCAAGACCGTGTAGCCGGTGGCGAAACGACCCAGAAGAATGCATGGGTTGGCGGTAGCTACGACATCACCCCAGCCCTGGGCCTGACCGCAGCTTACTACCACACCAAGGCTGACGGCTTCGGCGTCGGTGCTAACAACAGCGGCAAGCGTGGTCTGTTCATCGTCGGTGCGACCTACGCACTGTCGAAGCGTACCAACTTCTACGCTGACGTGGACTACACCAAGTACAAAGATGGCCTGGCTAGTGCTTCGACCGGCGTTGCTAACACGGCTGGCCTGAATGGTAGCAGCGGTTCGCAACTGGGCCTGGCTTCGGCTCCTGGCCAAGACAAGCAAGTTGGCGTGTCGGTTGGTATCAACCACCTGTTCTGATAAAACAGCTTGCTCGACACTGGCTTCCGGGCCAGTTTCGGCAAAAGCAGGTTAGCAATAGCCTGCAAACAGCAATAATTTCAGGCCCACTTCGGTGGGCCTGTTTTTTTGTCCGTTTAGTTTTGCATTACAGTTTGGCATTACATGGCGTGACTTGCCGGGACTGGCTGGCTATGCCTCATGTTCTACTTTCGCAGCAGATCGTTTACACAGCTGAACGACTATCGCAGTGGCCGAAATACCGCGGCATCGGCATAAAACGCTTCGTCCTGCATCGGCCACCAGCCAGGAACGCCCAGTACAGGCAAGTGGGTAAAGTGGGATGTGTTCAGCCCATCCTGCAATTGCATAGCCACCGTAGCATCCAGCCAGGCGCGCATTTCCGACGCGGGCAGATCCAGCACCGCCGGTGCTGCCGTCACGACCCACGTGTGTCCGGTGATCGCTTTATAGGGCTTTACCAGTTTTTCCATCAACGCATGGCCGAACAACTGGATCCGGCACTCCTGCAGAAGCAATTCCCTTTGCTCGATGAACAATGGCCGCCAGGCATGCTGGCGCAGCATGTCGCCGATTGCCGGACTGGAACTCAACAGTAGCACGGCATTTTCATCGAAAATGGTTGCCGCATCCCTGGTCCTGCCCCGGGTGACAGCAGGTGCATGCCTGCGCTGTTCAATTTCCTTCGCCTGCATCGCGTTCAACGCAACCTTGATCCTTGGATAGGTCAGCCAGACCAGTGCATTGAAAAAATCATGCAGATTGGCCCGCGTCGGCACCCCGCCGCTTTCGCTGATGAAGGTTTCGTAGGCGACGCCCGCAGGCAGGTCAGCCTGCGGAACGAAGCACAGAGGCAAGGAGCGATGATTCCTGAGGTCGAGGTCGCTGGCCAGCGCATTGAGTCCATCCTGCCAGGGCGAAAACTGCAACACCCTTTCCGCGATGGGCTTGACCGGCGCGAGCCAGGGCTGGCGCCAGTCTATTTGCGCCAGAAATGCATCGGACATGCAGTCGTGGGCAGGCAAAAGATCAGGCCATCGCCCAATCGATGACTTCACCGCCGTTCAAGGGCACGACCGTTGCGCTACCCATAGGCAATTCCGCTGGCAAGGTCCACCGCTCCCTTGTAAGGGTAATGGTGCCTTCGTTGCGCGGCATTCCGTAAAAATCCGGGCCGTGGATGCTGGCGAAACCTTCGAGCTTGTCGAGGGCGCCAGCCTGGTCGAAAGCCTGCGCATACAGTTCCATCGCATGCAATGCGGTGTAGCAGCCGGCGCAGCCGCAGGCATTTTCCTTGGTGTCGCGCGCATGCGGCGCCGAATCGGTGCCGAGGAAAAACCTGCCGCTTCCCGATACAGCCGCCTGAACCAGCGCCTGCCTGTGCGTCTCACGCTTCAGGACCGGCAGGCAATAGTAATGCGGGCGTATGCCGCCCTTGAAAATCTCGTTCCGGTTGTAAAGCAGGTGATGCGCGGTAATCGTTGCTGCCGTGGCTGGGCCGCTCTCACTGACATACTGCGCCGCTTCCCTGGTCGTAATATGTTCGAAGACGACTTTCAATTCCGGCATGTCATGCCGCAGCGGTTTCATGATCCGGTCGATGAACACCGCCTCCCGGTCGAATATGTCGATCTCAGGATCGGTCACCTCGCCATGCACCAGCAATGGCATGCCGACGCGCTGCATGGTGTCCAGTGCCGCATAACATTTTCGAACGTCCGTGACGCCGGCATCCGAATTCGTCGTGGCGCCCGCCGGATACAGTTTCACGGCGTGCACAAAGCCGCTCTCCTTTGCCCGCAGGATCTCGTCGGCCGGCGTGTTGTCGGTCAGATAAAGGGTCATCAGCGGTTCGAACCGCATGCCGGCCGGAAGCGCCGACAGTATCCGTTCACGATAGGCCAAGGCCTGGGCAGTCGTGGTGACAGGCGGCTTAAGGTTGGGCATCACGATCGCGCGGGCGAATTGGCGGGCGGTGTGGGGCAAGACGCTGGCCATCGTCGCGCCGTCACGCAGGTGCAGATGCCAGTCGTCGGGGCGGATGATCGTGATGCTGTTCGGTGTTGTTTGCATGATGTCGGCAGAAGATAAGTCCGCCAATTTTACAGGACGAGAATTACCCGGTAATCGTTCACGTTGGTCAGGGTCGGCCCCGTGATGACCAGATCGCCGAGCGCGGAAAAGTAACTGTAGCCGTCGTTGTTTGCCAGCATCTTGCGCGCATTGATGTCCAATGCGTCGGCGCGCGAACGGCTGTCCGGCAGAAGCACCGCGCCTGCATTGTCTTCAGTCCCGTCGATGCCGTCGGTGTCCGCCGCAATCGCGTAGACGTCCGGCATGCCATCGAGCTCGACCGCGAGCGATGCGAGGAATTCGGCGCACCGCCCTCCCCGCCCATTGCCGCGGACCGTCACCGTACATTCGCCGCCCGAGATCAGGGCGACCGGCGCCTTGAACGGCTGCTGATAGCCCCGGATCTCCTTGACGATCGCTGCATAGACCTTGGCCACCTCGGAGGCCTCGCCGGTCACCGTGTCGCCCAGGATCACCGGCGTCAGCCCATGTGCGGCGAAGAAGTCCGAGCCTGCCTGCAGGCTCTGGCGGGCGGTTGCGATCACGGTATTGTCGACGCGCTCGAACAAGCGGTCGCCCGGCTTGGGCGTCTCATCCACATTGCCTGCCGCGCCCTTTTCCAGGTGCGCCAGGATGCTGTCCGGCGCCTTCACTTCGAAGCGCCGCAGGATGGCCAGCGCATCGGCATACGTGCTGGCGTCCGGGCAGGTGGGGCCGGACGCAATGGCGCTCGGGTCGTCGCCGGTAACGTCGCTGATGATCAGCGTCGTGATCGGCGCCTTGCAGGCCGCGGCCAGGCGTCCGCCCTGGATGCGCGACAAGTGCTTGCGCACGATGTTCATGTCCGTGATCGGCGCACCCGACTTCAGCAGGGATTTCGTGACTGCTTTCAGGTCCGCCATCGGCACCGCTGCCACCGGCAGCGACAGCAGGCTGGAGCCGCCGCCGGAAACCAGCGCAATGAGCCTGTCGTCGGGACCGAGGGAAGCGACGCGCGCCAGGATATCCGCCGCCGCTTTTTCGCCCTCATCGTCCGGGACGGGATGGCTGGCTTCGACCACGGTGATGCGTTCGGTTGGCAGCGCATGCGCATAGCGCGTGACCACGATGCCTTCCAGCGCCGCATCCGCCGGCCATGCAAGCTCGACCGCCCGCGCCATGCTGGCCGCGGCCTTGCCCGCGCCGACGACCAGCGTGCGTCCCTTCGGCGGCTGCGGCAGGTGGGCGGCGATGATTTTCAGCGGGTCGGCGGCCGCGACTGCCGCATTGAAACTGTCTATCAGGAGTGTTCGGTAATCCATGGAAATCCTTGTTCCCAACCATTACGAGAAATGACGCAAAAAAAAGCCGCCCCAGTTTGTCGCTGAAGCGGCTTGCGGTCAATCGTGAACAATAAATTAATGGATGATTTTTGCGAGGAAGTCGCGCGCGCGATCGGAACGCGGCGTTCCGAAGAATTCATCCTTGGTGCAGTCTTCGACGATCAGGCCCTTGTCCATGAAAATGACGCGGTTGGCGACCTTGCGGGCAAAGCCCATCTCGTGGGTCACCACCATCATCGTCATGCCTTCCTGAGCCAGGCCGACCATGACGTCCAGCACCTCGTTGATCATTTCCGGATCCAGCGCCGACGTCGGCTCGTCGAACAGCATCGCAATCGGGTCCATCGACAGCGCGCGGGCGATCGCCACGCGCTGCTGCTGTCCACCGGACAATTGTCCGGGAAACTTGTCCTTCTGCGCGATCAGGCCGACGCGGTCCAGGTACTTCAGGCCGCGCTCTGTCGCATCGGACACGCTGCGGCCGAGCACCTTGACCTGGCCTATGGTCAGGTTCTCGCGGATCGACAGGTGCGGGAACAGCTCGAAGTTCTGGAACACCATGCCGATGCGGGCGCGCAGCTTCGACAGGTTGGTCTTGGGATCGCCGACCGATACGCCGTCGACCATGATCTCACCCTTCTGGAATGGCTCGAGGCCATTGACGGTCTTGATCAGGGTCGATTTGCCGGAGCCGGATGGTCCGCATACCACCACCACGTCGCCCTTGGCGACGCTGGTGGTGCAGTCGGTAAGCACCTGGAACTGGCCATACCATTTGCTGACGTGTTTCAGTTCTATCATGTTTTCTCCTGGATTCTGAATTCGGCGGCTCAGCGTATGATCGCCACCCGAAGCTGCAGCCTTTTCACCAGCATGGACAGCGCGTAGCAGAGCACGAAATAGACGACCGCGACGAACAGGTACATTTCTACCAGTCGTCCATCGCGCTGCGCGACCTTGGAAGCGGCGCCGACAAAGTCGGTAATGGACAGGACGTAGACCAGCGACACGTCCTGGAACAGGACGATGGTCTGCGTCAGCAGCACCGGGATCATGTTGCGGAAAGCCTGCGGCAGCACGACGTTGCCCATGGTCTGCCAGTAGTTCATGCCCAGCGCGTAACCGGCGGCCACCTGGCCGCGCGGGATCGACTGTATGCCGGCGCGCATGATCTCGCAGTAGTAGGCCGCCTCGAACAGGATGAAGGTGATCAGCGACGATGAAAACGCGCCGACCATGATCGGCTCCTTGGCGCCGATGATCCATGCACCGATATATGGCACTAGGAAGTAGAACCAGAAGATCACCAGCACCAGCGGGATCGAGCGGATCAGGTTGACGTAGCCCGTCGCCACCATGGACAGCGTCTTGAACTTGGACAGCCGCATCATGGCCAGCAGCGTGCCGATGAGGATGCCGCCCACCATCGCCAGCCCGGTCAGTTCCAGCGTAAACGCCATGCCGGTCTTGAACAGGTAGACCCAGGAGCGCTCGATGACGTCGAAGTCGAAATTGGCAAACATGTCAGTGTCCTCCGCCGCCGGTGGCGCTGCTGATGAAGCCGGGCACGGCCACCCGCTTTTCGATCCAGCGCATCAGGAACACGACCACGACGTTCACCAGGATGTAGATGATGGTGGCCGCGGTGAATGCCTCGAATACCTGGAACGAGAATTCCTGCATCGAGCGGGCGCGGGCAGTCAGTTCCATCAGGCCGATGGTCAGCGCCACTGCGCTGTTCTTGATGATGTTGAGGAATTCACTGGTCATCGGCGGGACGATGATGCGGAACGCCATCGGCAGCAGCACATAGCGGTATGTCTGCGGCAAGGTCAGGCCGAGCGCGGTGCCCGCCAGTTTCTGGCCACGCGGCAGCGAATTGATGCCGGCGGAAACCTGCACGGCAACGCGCGACGACGTGAAGAAACCCAGGCAGAGCACGGCGGTGACGAAGGGCGCGTTCGGCAGCGACTTCAGCCAGTTGCCGACGCTCGCCGGCACCAATTCGGGCATGACGAAGTACCAGAGGAACATCTGCACCAACAGGGGGATATTCCGGAAAAGTTCGACATAGCCATTGGCCAGGCGCACCGCGATCTTGTTGGGCATCGTGCGGATTGTGCCGATGACCGCACCGAGTATCAGAGCCATCACCCAGGCAATCAAGGCTGTGGCCAGCGTCCATACCAGCCCGGACAGCAGCGTGTCCATATAAGTGCCGACGCCATCCGGGGAAGCTTCCCAGAAGATGCGCCAGTTCCAGTTATAGTTCATAGGGTTCCCTAGTCTGCGTTCAGAAAGCCGATTTTGTTGTCAGGCAAGTGGACAATCGGATGGCCGATATCCGGAAAACCGCGCAGCTTACAACAAAATCAATGATTCACGCGAGCAATTTTCGTGCCTTAAACTAAAAACGGGAGGCATGGCCTCCCGTTCATTGACTATCCTGCGTTTATTTCTTCTTCGCGCCTGGCTTCTGTGCGTCCGGGACGTCGGCGTAAGCAGCCGGATCGCCGGAGTCGGTCGGCTTGGCAACCACCATCTTGAGCTGATCGCTCATCGGGATATTCAGGTTGATGTTCTTTGGCGGGATCGGCGACTGGAACCATTTGGCGTAGATCTTGGTGATCTCGCCGGACTTCATCACATTCTCGATTGCCGTGTCGACGGCTTTCTTGAATTGCGGATCTTCGCGGCGCAGCATGATGCCGTACGGCTCCACCGACAGGGCTTCCTTGGTGATCGTGTAGTCGGTCGGGGATTTCGAGCTTGCCGCCAGCGACGCGAGCAGGATGTCATCCATCGCGAACGCGGTTGCGCGGCCGGTCTCCACCATCAGGAAGGCTTCCGCATGGTCCTTGGCGGCCATGATGTTCATGCCGAGGTTGCGCTCGCCGTTGAGCTGGGTGACCTGCTTCAGGTTGGACGTGCCCGAGGTCGAGACCAGGTTCTTGCCCTTCATGTCATCCAGGGTGTTGATGTTGGATGCTTTCTTGGACAGCAGGCGGTTTGCGGTCACGAAGGTCGTCGGCGCGAAAGCGACCTGCTTCTGGCGCTCGAGGTTGTTCGTGGTGGAGCCGCATTCGAGGTCGACGGTGCCGTTGGCCATCAGCGGGATACGCGTGGCGGACGTCACCGGGTTCATCTTCACGTTCAGGGACGTGAGGCCAAGCTGTTTCTGCACCGAAGTCACAATCTTCATGCACAGGTCAATTGAATAACCCTGATAAGACTGCTTGTCGTCCAGATAGGAAAACGGGATGGAGGAATCGCGCACACCCAGCGTGATGGTGCCGGTATCCTTGATTTTTTTCAGCGTGCCCGTCAGTTCCTGCGCTTGCACTGCGCCGGTGATCACACTGGCACCGATCATAACGGTAAGTAGGGAAGTCAATTTCATAGCATCTCCTGGACACAAGATAAAAGGCTGCAAATCATACAATTGTTTGTAATTGTCTAAATGCTGCCTCAGTGTATCAAACGCCCTATTTTTTTAATAATTTTCACCGATTTTTATTTTCCCCGATCCGCCTCCCGCAGCCCGGCCCGAAAAGCGGGCCGGCAGGCCAGGCTGCGGGTCGGATCAGGGGTAAAGCCCGCGCATTTCGCGCGCCTGCAGCACCCGGGTGCAGCCGACGATAAATGCCGCGGTGCGCAGCGACACCTTCTTTTCGGTGGCCAGCTGCCAGACGCCCGCGAAGGCTTCCCGCATGATGCGGGTCAGGCGCAGGTTGATCTCGTCCTCGGTCCAGAAAAAGCTCGAGAAGTCCTGCACCCATTCAAAGTAACTGACCGTCACGCCGCCGGCATTGGCGATAACGTCGGGCACCACCAGCACGCCCTTGTCATGCAGGATGTCGTCGGCGGCGGGCATCGTCGGTCCGTTGGCGCCTTCGATGACGATCTTGGCGGTGATCTGGCCGGCGTTCTGTTCGGTGATCTGCTGCTCCAGCGCGGCAGGGATCAGGATGTCGCAATCGACGCTCCAGAACCGGCTGCGGTCGCTGATATGCTCGCCGCCCGGGAATCCGCCGACGCCGCCATGCTCCCTGACATGCTCCTGCAGCGCCAGCACGTCCAGCCCCGCTTCCGCATACACGGTGGACTGGTGATCCTGCACCGCGACGACGCGGGCGCCGGCCTCGACGAACAGCCGGGCCGAGATGCTGCCGACATTGCCGAAACCCTGGACCGCGATGCGCGCGCCCTTGATCTCCATGCCGATCCGGGTTGCCGCCTCGCAGCCCACGACGAAGACGCCGCGGCCGGTGGCTTCGCGCCGTCCCAGGCTGCCGCCCAGCGAGATCGGCTTGCCGGTGACGACGCCGGACGAGGTGCTGCCCTCGTTCATCGAATAGGTGTCCATCATCCATGCCATCACCTGTTCGTTGGTGTTGACGTCCGGCGCCGGGATGTCCTTGTTGGGGCCGATGATGATGCCGATCTCGCTGGTGTAGCGGCGCGTCACCCGTTGCAGCTCGGCCTGCGACAACAGCCGCGGATCGAGCCGGATGCCGCCCTTGGCGCCGCCGTACGGCACATTGACCGCCGCATTCTTGACCGTCATCCAGGCCGACAGCGCCATGACTTCGGACAGGGTGACATCCTGGTGGAAGCGCACGCCGCCCTTGCCCGGCCCGCGCGACGTGTTGTGCTGCACGCGGTAACCCTCGAAGTGCGCGATGGTGCCGTCATCGCGCTCGATGGGCACGTCGACGATCAGGATGCGCTTGGGCCGCTTCAGCGTTTCCACCCAGCGCGCGAGGCTGCCGAGATAAGGCGTCACGCGGTCGATCTGCTCCAGGTAGACGGCCCAGGGCCCTATGCCCTGAGGCGTCAGGTAGGAAGGAATTTCATGCTGGCTGGACATTTGGTGGACTCCTAGGTAAACGGCGCATTAGACGGTCCGCGACAGGCTAGTGCTGCACAAGGCCACATAGTAGGACCGCACGCGGCTGCGTATCCAATGCCTTGTATGCATGTAACTATGCGTACAAAGCATAGTTACATCGGATGTCTAGTGCCGGATTTCAGGCCGGCGTTCGCTTTCCTGCCGGTTTAGCCAGCGCCGATTGCAGCAGATAGTCCCACAGCCGGGTAACGACCGCCTTGCCCGGACGCTGCGCGGACGGCCGTTCACGGTACAACCTGATTTCCATTTGCACTTCCCATTCCGTCCCGCCGCTGTCGGCCCGCGCCAGCTGGCGATTCCTTGTTTCGCGGGACACCGCCGACTCCGGCAGGAAGGCCACGCCATGGCCTTCGAGCGCCATCATCTTCAGGCCCTCGGCCATGTCGGTCTCATAGCGCTTGACGAGGTAAGGCGCGCGGCCGGCGTCGGCCAGGATCAGGTCCACCATCCGGCCCAGGTAGGCATTGCTCGTGTAGGAAAGAAAAGGCAGCGGCGCCCGGATGTCGCCCGGCAGCATGAAGTCCGGGGTGCCGGCGCGGTCGCAGCGGGCGTAGGGACGCAGGGTTTCCTGGCCGAGCACCAGCATGTCGTAGCGGCTGGCGTCGAGCTGCACCGGCTGGCGGGGATGGTGGTAGCACAGCAGCAGGTCGCAGCCGCCTTCGACGATGGTCATCACCGCGTCGTGGACGTTGAGCGCCATCAGCCGGGCGACGATGGGGCCGAAACCGGCCTCGAGCGCCTTCACCCACTTGGGCACGAAGGTCAGCGACAGCGTGTGGGGCACCGCGAAATCGATCATGCCCTGCGTGGCCGGGCCCTTGCCGCGCAGCAGCGCGCGGGCATTGTTGACCTGCCCCAGCATTTCCAGCGCCTGCTCGTAGAACACTTCGCCTCCGGGCGTGAGCCGGGTCGGATACGAGGTCCGGTCGATCAGGTCGGCGCCCAGCCATGCTTCCAGCGACTGGATGCGCCGAGAGAACGCGGGCTGGGTGACATGGCGCAGTTCGGCCGAGCGGCTGAAGCTGCCGGTCTCAGCCAGGGAAACGAAATCTTCAAGCCACTTGGTATCCATGACGCCATCGTAATGGGCGTTGCCCCGTCAGGCAAAGCCCGGTTGTTCATGCTGTCATGCGGCCTCGCTGGCGTCGGACCGCGGCGAGGCGAGCGCCTCGTCGGGCCGCGCCTGCTGCCGCTCCCACATCTGCGCATACGCGCCATTGGCGGCGAGCAGCTGCGCATGCGTGCCGCGCTCGACGATGCGGCCGTGGTCCATCACCAGGATCTGCGCGGCGTCGGCGATGGTGGACAGCCGATGGGCGATGACCAGCGTGGTGCGGGTGCGCGCGATCGCCTTCAGTTCGGCCTGTATCGCCTGCTCGGCGCGCGAGTCCAGCGCGGACGTGGCTTCATCGAAGATCAGGATGGCCGGGTCCTTGAGCAGGGCGCGGGCAATGGCCACCCGCTGCTTTTCGCCGCCCGACAGCTTCAGCCCGCGCTCGCCGACCATGGTCTGGTAGCCGGCCGGCAGCGATTCGATGAAGTCGTGGATGGACGCGGCGCGGGCGGCGGCGATCATTTCCTCGCGGCTGGCGCCGGGGCGGCCGTAGGCGATGTTGTATTCAATGGTGTCGTTGAACAGCACCGTGTCCTGCGGCACGATGCCGATCGCGCTGCGCAGCGTCGACTGCGTGACCTGGCGCAGGTCGCGGCCGTCGATCGAGATGCTGCCGGCGTCGACATCGTAGAACCGGAACAGCAGCCGCGACAGCGTCGACTTGCCCGAGCCGCTATGGCCGACGACGGCGGTGGTGCTGCCGGCCGCGATGGTGAAGTCGACGTCGAACAGGATCTGCCGGTTTTTCTCGTAGCTGAAGTCGACATGGGAAAAACGGACTTCCCCGCCATGCGGCTGCAGCGGCAGCGCGTCCGGCTGGTCGGCGACCTCGCGATGCTGGTCGAGCAGCGCGAACAGGCGCTCCATGTCGGCCAGGCTCTGCTTGATCTCGCGGTAGAGCACGCCGAGAAAGTTGAGCGGCACGTACAGCTGGATCATGAAGGCATTCACCAGCACCAGGTCGCCCAGCGTCATGGTGCCGTCGATCACGCCCTGCGTTGCGCGCCACAGGATCAGCGTGACCGCGATGGCGATGATGACGGACTGCCCGGTGTTGAGCAGCGACAGCGAGGTCTGCGACTTGACCGCCGCAGCTTCGTAGCGCTGCAGGCCCTCGTCGTAGCGCCTGGCCTCGTATTCCTCGTTGCCGAAATACTTGACGGTCTCATAATTGATCAGCGAGTCGATCGCGCGGGTGCTGGCCTTGGAATCGAGGTCGTTCATCGTGCGGCGGAAATGGGTGCGCCATTCGGTGACGAGGACCGTGAACACGATATAGGTGACGAGCGCGCCGGCCGTGATGACCGAGAACCAGATGTCGTAGTGCAGCACCAGGTAGCCCAGCACCAGCGTGATCTCGACCAGGGTCGGCAGGATGCTGAACAGGGTGTACGACACCAGCGAGGAAATGCCGCGGGTGCCGCGCTCGATGTCGCGCGTCATGCCGCCGGTTTGCCGGTTCAGGTGGAAACGCAGGGACAGCGAATGCAGGTGCTTGAAGACCTGCAGGGCCACGGTGCGCACGGCGCGCTGGGTGACCCGCGCAAACACGAATTCGCGGAGCTCGGTAAATAGCGTGGTGGAAAGCCGCAACGCGCCATAGGCGACCAGCAGGGCCAGCGGCAACGCGACGACGGCTTGCGGCTGCGTGGCGGTTGCCGTCAGGCTGTCGATGATTTTTTTCAGCACCAGCGGCACGCCGACATTGGCCATCTTGGCGCTGATCAGGAAGACCAGCGCAAGCGACATCCGCCATTTGTAGGCCCACAGGTAAGGCAGCAGGGTTTTCAGGGTGGCCCAGTCATTGCGGGTTCCCTGGTTGGCGGGTGCATCGGAAGTCGGGGGCAAGGTGCGGCGCATTGAGGGGGGACTGGAACTTGGTTTATGCTTGGCCTTCGATTGTAACGTCCTTATCCATATAAAGCAGGAATCCCCAATGACCGAAAGTAACCTCACCTGCCTGCCGCCCGGCATGCCCGCCCTGCGCGTGATGCCGATGCCAGCCGATTCGAATGCCCATGGCGACGTCTTCGGCGGCTGGATCATGGCACAGGTGGACATCGCCGGCGCGCTGCCGGCGGCGCGCCGCGCCAATGGCCGCGTCGCGACCATCGCGGTCAATTCCTTCGTGTTCAAGCAGCGCGTCTACGTCGGCGACCTGCTGTCCTTCTACGCAAGCGTGGTCAAGTCCGGCAAGACCTCGGTGACCGTCAACGTCGAAGTCTATTCGGAGCGCAGCCGCCTCAAGTGGGAAGTGGTCAAGGTGACCGAAGCCACGCTGACCTATGTCGCCACCGGCGAGGACGGCAAGCCGCGCCCGCTGCCCCCCGAGTCGGAAGTCGCGAACTGAGCCTGGACGCGATGGATCGCCAGCGCCGGCTGTTCCTGCAGCGCGCCGCCCGCCTCGCCGCAATCGGAGCAATGGGTGCAACGGGAGCAACGGGCGCCGCGCCGCTGCCGGCAGCGGGCCTTGCCCGCAGCGGCTGGTACCCGTTTCGCCTCGGCGTGGCATCCGGCTCGCCATTGCCCGACGCCATCGTGCTGTGGACACGCATCCTGTCCGAACCGGGCAACCCGGAAGCCCCGGCGCCGGGCCCGGTCACGGTGCGCTGGGAGCTTGCCGACGACCAGGCCTTCCGGCGCATCGTCGCCAGCGGCAACGCCAGCGCCCTGCCCGAGCTTGCGCACAGCGTGCATGTCGATGTGACCGGGCTGCGCCCGGACCGCTGGTACTGGTACCGCTTCATGCTGGGCGACGCGGTGAGCCCGGTCGCCCGCACCCGCACCGCCCCGGCGCGCGACGCGATGCCGGGCCGCATGCGGCTCGCCTACGCGTCCTGCCAGCACTGGGAATTCGGGGAGTATGCGGCGCACCGGCACATCGCCGCGGCGGCGCCCGACCTGGTCGCCTTCCTCGGCGACTATATCTACGAATGGGGGCCGTACGACGCCGCGCACCCGTCGTCCGCGCGGCGCACCAGCGAGTCGGTGACGCTGGCGGACTACCGCGCCCGTTATGCGCAGTACAAGGCCGACCTGCAGCTCCAGGCCGCCCACCACGCGGCGCCGTGGATCGTCACCTGGGACGACCACGAAGTGGCCAACGACTATGCGAACGACCGCGACGGCGCGCTCGACCCGGCATTCATGCTGCGGCGGGCGGCGGCCTACCAGGCGTTCTACGAGCACATGCCGGTCAGGCTGCAGGCGCTGCCGGACGGCTACGCGCATATGCGCATCTACGAGCGCTATGACTGGGGCCGGCTGGCCCGCTTCCACGTCCTCGATGACCGCCAGTACCGCTCGCACCAGGCCTGCGCGCGCCCCGGGCGCGGCGGCAGCACGTCGGTCGAACGGGCCTGCAGCGACCGGCTGCAGCCCGGGCGCACGCTGCTGGGCGCGACGCAGGAAGCCTGGCTGGCGCAGGGCATGGCCGCATCGCCGGCGAGGTGGAACATCCTGGCCCAGCAGACGCTGATGGCGCAGTGCAGCCAGACGCCGGTGGCCAGGGATGGCGGGCGTTTCTGGACCGATGGCTGGGACGGCTATCCGGCGGCGCGCAACCGGCTGCTGGACATGATAAGGCGTCACCGGCCAGCCAATCCGCTGGTCATTTCAGGCGACGTGCACAGCTTTTTCGCCAGCGACCTGCAGCGCGATTTCAACCGTGCCCCATCCGCCGACAACCCGGTGCTCGCGACCGAGTTCTGCGGCACGTCGGTGACGTCCAATTCGCGGCCGCAGTCGCGCACCGAACAGTACCTGGCGATGAATCCGCATATCCGCTATGGCCGCAGCGACCGCCGCGGCTTCGTGACGATGGACCTGACGCCGCAGGCGGCCACGGTGCTGTTCCAGGCGCTGGACGATGTGCGCGACGCCGCTTCGGGCATCGCCACGGCGGCGGCATTCACGGTGCCGAACGGACGGCCGGGCGTCATGCCCGGCGCCTGATGCGCTGCTGCGCCTGACAGGCCTCCCGAACCTTTCAGGCTTGCTGGCTACGCGGCCTTCTTCTCGTCGCGCAGCTCGCGCCGCAGGATCTTGCCCACATTGGTCTTGGGCAGTTCGTTGCGGAACTCGATGTATTTCGGCCGCTTGTAGCCGGTCAGCTGGTCCCGGCAGTAATCCATCAGCTGGGCCGAGGTCAGCGCCGGGTCCTTGCGCACCACGAACACCTTCACCGCCTCGCCCGAATTCCCGTCGGGAACGCCGACGCAGGCCGATTCCAGCACGCCCGGATGCGACGCCAGCACGTCCTCGATCTCGTTCGGATACACGTTGAAGCCGGACACCAGGATCATGTCCTTCTTGCGGTCGACGATGCGCACGAAGCCGCGTTCGTCCATGATGCCGACGTCGCCGGTCTTGAAGAAGCCGTCGGGCGTCATGACCTTGGCGGTCTCGTCGGGACGGTTCCAGTAGCCGGTCATGACCTGCGGCCCGCGTATCGCGATTTCGCCGACCTGCCCGATCGGCAGCTGATTGCCGGCGTCATCCAGGATGGACACTTCGGTCGACGGCATCGGCAGGCCGATGGTGCCGCTGAACGTCTTGCTGTCCGACGGGTTGCAGGTGGCGACCGGCGAGGTTTCCGACAATCCGTAGCCTTCGATGATCGGGCAGCCCGTGACCGCCAGCCATTTTTCCGCCACCGCGCGCTGCACGGCCATGCCGCCGCCGTTGCAGACCTTGAGGCCGGAAAAATCCAGCTTGGCGAAGTCGGGATTGTTGAGAAGGCCGTTATAGAGCGTGTTTACCGCCGGGAAGATATTGATCCGGTAACGGGACAGCTCCTTGACCAGGCCCGGGATGTCGCGCGGATTCGGGATCAGGATGTTGGTCGCGCCCATGCGCGTGCCCATCAGGCAGCATGCGGTCAACGCGAAGATGTGATACAGCGGCAGCGCACAGACGTAGATCAGCTGCTCTATGTGCGGCTCGCGGTCCAGCGCCGGTTGCGCCCACGCCTCGCTCTGCAGCACGTTGGCCAGCACATTGCGATGGGTCAGCGTCGCGCCCTTGGAAACGCCGGTGGTGCCGCCGGTGTACTGCAGGAAGGCGACATCGTCATGCGTGAGCTGCGCCGGCTTGAAGGTCATGCGGCTGCCTTCGGCCAGCGCACGCTTGAACGACACGGCATTCTCGACGCTGTAGGCCGGGACCATTTTCTTCACGTTGCGCACGACGAAATTGACGATCATGCCCTTGGCGCCGCCGAGCAGGTCGCCCATCGACGCGACCACGACGTGGCGCACTTTGGTGCCGGCGACCGCATGCTCCAGCGTCGTCGCAAAATTTTCCAGGATGATGATGGCTTCGGCGCCGGAATCGTTGAGCTGGTGCGCAAGCTCGCGCGAGGTGTAGAGCGGATTGACGTTGACGACCGTGTAGCCGGCGCGCAGCACCGCTGCCAGCGCCACCGGGTACTGCAGCACGTTGGGCATCATCAGCGCGACCCGCGCGCCCTTTTCCAGCCCGCGGCTCTGCAGCCAGGCGCCGAGGCGCTGCGACAGCGTGTCGACCTCGGCATAGCTCAGCGACTTGCCCATGCAGACATAGGCGTCGCGCTTCGCATAGTTCTGGAACGATTCTTCCAGCAGGTGAACCAGCGAACGGTAACGGGTGTAGTCGACATCCACCGGTACGCCTGCCGGGTACGACTTGAGCCAAATCTTGTCCATCGTCCGCCTCGTAATGTTGTTATTTATGGAACCGGCAAGCCGGTCAACCCGAGATGCTATTCGGCGCCTCCCAGCGCCGCAAGCATTTTGCACCGCTTTTGAACAATTATTCTAGCCCGGCATTTTGCGATGGCCGCGATGGCATGCGATCGCCGCGCCAGGGTCGCCGCGGCGTCAGTTCGTGTCGCTGGCAGCCGGCTGCTGCGCGGCGAGCTTCGGCGGATCGCCCAGCACGGCCAGTTCCTGGTGCCGCAGGTCGCGGCTCTGTCCCGCCATCCGCTTCACCGCCTGGTAGAAGGCGGCCATGTTCTTTTCCTGCCGGAGCAGCGCCCGGAAGCCGGGCACGAAATCATGATAGGTCGCAATCGAGGCCAGGTGCGCGTTGGAAAGCGGCTCCGCGAACCAGCGGTCATAGCCGGCATAGCCGCCCCACCCCGCCTTCAGGACCTGGTAATCGTCCTTGAGCGACTGGAACAGCGCGGCCTTGGCCTGCAGCTTTTCCGCATCCGTCGCCTCGCTTGCATACACCTCTTTCAGCGCCTTGCGGTGCTTGAGCAGCAGGTCCAGGAAACCCTGCTTGCGGCCTTCGTATTCGCGGTAGGCGCGGCGCATCTTCTCGTCGCCGAAGCGGGTCATCCAGCGTTCGACGCCGATCTCCTCGACCGCGACGGCGAAGGACTCGTTGAACTGGCTGTCGTCCTTCGCATAGGCGACCTGGTGCGCCAGTTCGTGGAACATCAGCCGCGCCAGCTCGCCGTCGGGATACTGGATGAAGGTCGACAGCACCGGGTCGTCGAACCAGCCCAGCGTCGAATACGCCGGCACGCCGCCGATCTGCACGTCCAGCCCCTGCTGCCGCAGTTCGCCGGCGAATTCCTGCGCCGCCGCCTTGCTGTAGTAGCCGCGGTAATTGACGCAGCCGGCGATCGGGAAACACCATTTGACCGGGTCCAGCGACAGCGCCGGCGCGGCCACGACATTCCACAGCACGAACGGACGCTTGATGTCGGCGTAGTTCTTGTAGCTGCCATTGTCCGGCAGCCCGAGCTCGGCGGCGGCGAAGCCGCGGATTTCCTTGACCCGCGACAGCTTGGTCCTGAGCTTGTCGGCGGTGGACGGGTCGGCCAGCCAATCGTCGATCGGCCGCGCCTCGGCCATCAGCGCATACTGGCCCTGCGCCGCCTGCATGTAATAGCCCATCTGGGCGCAGCCGCCGGCAAGCGCCGCCGCCGCCGCGGCGGCCGTGCCCAGCAGCAGGGTCCGGTATCTGATCTTCATTCGTCGCTTCCTGTTTTCTCGACTTCGACCAGCACGTCGTAAAAGGTGGGCGCCCGGCCCATGTCGGTCAGGCGCTGGCTGGTCAGTTCATTCGCGTTCCGGCCGTCCGACGCCAGCTTCTTCCACCAGATCGACAGCCCGACCACCAGTCCGGGACGGGTATTGGCGGTGACCCGGGCGCGGGCGCTGAAGACGCCGCGGTCGTTGCGGATGCGCACCCGGTCGCCGTCTGCTATGCCGCGCGCCGCGGCATCCTGCGGATGCAGGTCCAGGTGCGGCTCGCCCTCGGTGCTGCGCAGGCTCTGGACGTTCACGAAGGTGGAGTTGAGGAAATTGCGGGCCGGCGGCGAGATCATCGCCAGCGGGTAACGCCGCGCCAGCTCCGGATTGCTGGCCGCCGACTCGTATGGCGGGATGTAAGCGGGCAAGGGGTCGAGCCCGTCGGCCAGCATGCGCGCCGAGTAGAACTCGCACTTGCCCGATGGCGTCGGGAAGCCGCCTTCCGCATAGGGCACGTCCGGTATCGCCAGCTTGCTCCAGCCGCGCTGCTTCAGCGCCTGCCAGTCGAAATGCGCGGCCCGCGGGTCGGCCTTGTTGAAAGCCTCGGCGGCGATATCGTCGTCGGTGTCGGCAAAGCAGGCGTCGTCCAGGCCCATGCGCGCGGCCAGCAGGCGGAAGATCTCGGTGTTCGGCTTCGCCTCCCCCATCGGCGCGATCGCCGGGTTGTTGGCGACCATGTACAGGTGGCCGTACGCGAGGTGGACGTCGGCATGCTCCAGCTGGGTCGTGGCCGGCAGCAGGATGTCGGCATAGTCGGCGGTATCGGTCTGGAAATGCTCAAGCACCACGGTAAACAGGTCCTCGCGCGCAAAACCGCGGGCCACCTTGGGCGACTCGGGCGCGACCGCGACCGGGTTGGAATTGTAGACAATGACCGCGTCGATCCTCGGCCCGAATTCCGGCGAGGCAAGCCGCAGCAGGTCGTCGCCTATCGTGCTCATGTTGATGCTGCGCGGCAGCGGCCCCGGCAGCAGGTCGGGCCGCTGCAGCGCCGGCGTGTTCTTTGGAAAGCTGTCGGTCGCCGAAAGCTGCACGCCCCCGGCCGCATGCCGCCAGGCGCCCACCAGCGCCGGCAGGCAGCAGACATTGCGCACCGCCATGCCGCCGCCGCGCACGCGCTGCAGCCCGTAGTTCAGGCGGATGGCCACCGGGTCGCCGCCGCGCGCGGCGCCGCCGTAGAGGTGGGCCAGCTGCTCGACCTGCTCGACCGGGATGCCGCAGATTTCCGCGGTGCGCTGCGGCGTCCATTCCAGCGCCCGCGCCTTCAGGTCGTCGAAGCCCAGCGTGTGGCGGGCGATGTAGTCATGGTCCAGCAGGTCGTCGCGGATCAGGATGTGCATCATCCCCAGCGCCAGCGCCGCATCGGTGCCCGGCAGGGGCGCGATATGGATCTGGCATTTCTCCGCGGTCAGCGAGCGGTAGGGGTCGATCGCCACCAGGAGCGCGCCGCGCCGCTTTGCCTCGACCGCGCGCATCCAGAAATGCACGTTCGACGCGATCGGGTTGCCGCCCCAGATCAGGATGACCTTCGCATCCTGGAACTGCTCGACATCCATGCCGACCTTGCCGCCCAGCGTATAGGTGATGCCGGCCGCGCCGGCCGACGCGCAGATCGTGCGCTCCAGCCGCGACGCGCCGAGCTTGTGGAAAAACCGCGCCGACATCGAGTCGCCCTGCACCAGGCCCATGGTGCCGGCATAGCTGTACGGCAGGATGGCCTGCGGCTCGCGCGCGGCGACCGCCTTCAGGCGTTCGGCGATGGTGTCCAGCGCCTCGTCCCAGCTGATGCGCTCGAAGCGGCCCAGGCCCTTGGGCCCGGTCCGGCGCATCGGGTACAGCAGGCGCTCCGGATGATAGGTGCGCTCGGTATAGCGCGCGACCTTGGTGCACAGCACCCCGGCCGTGGTCGGATGGTCCGGGTCGCCGCGTACTTTGGTCGCCACCCCATTTTCCACGGTGACCAGCATCGCGCAGGTGTCGGGGCAATCGTGGGGGCAGGCGGCGCGGACTACGGTCGTCGTCATCGGTCTTACTTTCTCGGCATTGCTGGAATTGGTTTCAATCGTACTGCAAAAGCTTTTTTTAATGCATGAAATTACCTGGGTAAATACCTGTTTTTGCTGGCGTTTTCATTTTGAAAATAGACGGGAGTCAATTCCTTGACGGCCCGATATTGTCGACCTGGCAAATGCGCTATCCTGTCGGTTCAGAACACAGGAGTACAAACATGCAACTGATCGACCCTATCGTTGAATTCCAGTCGGAGCTGGCGCAGATCCGGCGCGACATCCATGCCCATCCCGAACTTTGCTATGAAGAGCAGCGCACAGCCGACGTGATTGCGCAGAAGCTGACCGAATGGGGCATCCCGGTCATACGCGGCCTGGGCGAGACCGGCGTGGTCGGCGTCATCCGCAACGGCGACAGCCAGCGGGCCATCGGCCTGCGCGCCGACATGGACGCGCTGCCGGTGCAGGAGGTCAACACCTTCCCCCATGCGTCGCGCCACCCGGGGAAAATGCATGCCTGCGGCCATGACGGCCACGTCGCGATGCTGCTTGGCGCAGCCCACTACCTGTCGCGGCACCGCAATTTCGACGGCACCGTGTATGTGATCTTCCAGCCGGCCGAGGAAGGCGGCGGCGGCGCCAGCCGGATGATGGACGACGGCCTGTTCGAGCAGTGCCCGATGGACGCCATCTTCGGCATGCACAACTGGCCCGGCGTTGCGACCGGCACCTTCGGCGTGACGCCCGGCCCGATGATGGCCTCATCCAACGAGTTTGAAGTCACGGTCACCGGCAAGGGCGCACATGCGGCGCAGCCGCACAAGGGCATCGACCCGATCATGGTCGCGATCCAGATCGCGCAGAGCTGGCAGACCGTCGTCACCCGCAACAAGAGCCCGATCGACGCGGCCGTGCTGTCGATCACCCAGATCCATGCCGGCAGCGCGACCAACGTGATTCCCGACCAGGCCACGCTGATCGGCACCGTGCGCACCTTCGACCTGCCGGTGCTGGACCTGATCGAAAGCCGCATGCGCAGCATCGCCGAACACACGGCGGCCGCATTCGACGCGACCGTGAAATTCGAGTTCAAGCGCAATTACCCGCCGCTGATCAATCATGAAAAGGAAACCGCGTTTGCGGCCGACGTGCTGAAGTCCATGGTCGGCGCCGACAAGGTCGACGACAAGGTGGAGCCGACCATGGGCGCGGAAGACTTCGCGTTTTTCCTGCTGAAAAAACCGGGCTGCTATGTCTTCATCGGCAATGGCGACGGCGACCATCGCAGCGGCGGCCACGGGCTGGGTCCGTGCAACCTGCACAACCCGAGCTACGATTTCAACGACGCGCTGCTGCCCATCGGCGGCACTTACTGGGTGCGGCTGGCCGAGGCGTGGCTGGCGAAATCCTGACGCCGCGCGGGCAGCACGGATGCGTCGATGCGGTAGAGCCAGCCGCCGTCCGACGCCTGGACGCCGTCCGCGACGAATTGCCAGCGCAGGTCGTGATACTGGACGACCGTTTCGCGGTGCGCGATGCTGACGATGGTCGAACCGGCCAGCTGATTGGCCAGTAGCGAATACAGCGCCGCTTCGGTGTCGCCATCCATCGCGCTGGTGGCTTCGTCCAGGAACACGATGTCCGGCCGGATCAGCAGCACCCGCACGAACGCCAGCCGCTGCTGCTCGCCGGGCGACAGCCGCTGGCTCCAGTTGTCTGCATCGTCCAGCCGCGTGGCCAGATGGTCGAGGCGGCACAGGCCGAAGTAGCGCACGATGTCCTCGTCCCCATAACTGCCGGCCGCCAGCGGATAGCTGACCGCGGCCCGCAAGCTGCCGATCGGCAGGTAGCCGCGTTGCGGCAGGAACAGCATGGTGGCGGCGGCCGGTATCGCGATGTCGCCGCTGCCGTAAGGCCAGATGCCGGCAATGGCCCGGAACAGCGTCGACTTGCCGCAGCCCGAAGGACCGGCCACCAGTATCCGCTGGCCCGCGCCGATCGCAGCCGACAGCGGCCCGGTCAGCGGCACGCCGGAAGGCAGCTGCAGCGCCACGTCGGACAGCGTCAGGTCCTGCACGCCATTGCGCGCAACGGCAATGCCGGACGATGCATGGGAGGCGGTGTCGATGGCCAGGTTGAATCCGGCCAGGCGGTTGACGCTGGCCTTCCACTCGGCCAGCGAGGTAAATGCATCGATGAACCAGGAGAGCGCCGACTGCACCTGCCCGAACGCGGACGATATCTGCATCAGGCCGCCCAGCGTGATTGCGCCGCTGAAGTAGCGCGGCGCGCCGACCAGGAAAGGAAAGATGATCGCGAACTGCGCATAGAAGGTCGACGCAACGTTCAGGCGCTTGGTCGTGCGCATGATCTGCCACCAGTTTTCGCGGATGCGCTCGAACCGGCTGTCGAGCTGCGCATGCTCCTGCGCTTCGCCGCGGTACAGCGCCACCGATTCGGCGTTTTCCCGGATCCGGATCAGGCCGAAACGGAAATCCGCCTCGAAGCGCTGCTGCAGGAAATTTTGCTGCACCAGCGGCTTGCCGATACGCGCGACCAGGAACGAGCCGATGCCGGCGTAAGCCAGCGCAAACCAGACCATGTAGCCGGGAATGACCCAGTCGCGCCCGCCCAGCATGAACGCCAGCGGACCGCTGACCGACCACAGGATGCCGACGAACGACACCAGCGTGACCACGCTCGACAGCAGGCCCAGCGACAGCGTCAGCGAACCGCTGGTCAGGAACTTGAGGTCTTCGGCAATCCGCTGGTCGGGATTATCGGCCGCGGAGGCCTGTTCGATCCGGTAGTACACCTGGCGCGACAGCCACCCGTCCATATATTGCCGCGTCATCCAGCCGCGCCAGCGTATTTCGAGCGCCTGCGTCAGGTAGACCTTGTAGATCGCCACCGCAATATAGATGAAGGCGAGGTAGGAAAACCGCCACAGCTGCGCCTTGAAGGTGACGAAATCCTTGCTCTCCAGCGCGTTGTAGAAAACCCGGTTCCACTCGTTGAACAGCACGTTGAGATAAACCATCCCCAGCGCCAGCACCACGACGGTGGCCAGCAGCCCGCGCGCCTTCCATTTTTCCTCGGATACCCAGTACGGTTTGATCAGGCGCCAGACTGCGCGCCAGTTGGTGGTTCGATCGGACTGGCGCGCTGCTGTCATGGACTGGGGGTTTCCTGCGGTTGGAAAATGAAGAACGGTCAGTCGACCTTGGCGCCCGAGGCTTTCACGACTTTTTCCCACTTCTTCGTTTCAGCCTGGATGTGTGCGGCAAACTGCTCGGGCGTATTGCCAACCGGGTCCGCGCCCTGGCCGATCAGCTTTTCCTTCACCGCCGGGCTGGACAGCGATTGGGAGATTTCCTGCTGGAGCTTGGTGACGATTTCCTTCGGCGTCCCGGCCGGGGCCAGCATGCCGAACCATGAACTTGCCTCAAAGCCGGCAAGCTCGCCGCCCGCATTCGCCAGCGGCATCACGCCAGGCAGGGCCGGCGACGGTTTGCTGCTGGTCACGGCAAGCGCCATCAGCCGGCCCGACTTGATGAAGGGCAGCGCGGACGGCAGGTTGTCGAACATCAGGTCCGCCTGGCCGGCGATCAGGTCGGTCAGCGCCGGACCCGAACCGCGGTAAGGCACGTGCACCATGAAGGTCTTGGTGGTGGTCTTGTACAGCTCGCCGGCCAGGTGGATCGACGTGCCGTTCCCGGATGACGCCATGTTCAGCTTGCCCGGATGCGATTTCACGTAGGCGGTGAAGCTCTTGACGTCGGTGATCTTGTTATTGGCGGCAAAATCCTTGTTCAGCACCAGCACATTGGGCACTGCGGCCACCAGCGTGATCGGCGCAAAGTCCTTGATCGGGTCGAATGGCATCTTCGGATAAAGCGACTGGTTGATCGCATGCGTGCCGACGGTTCCCATCAGCAGCGTGTAGCCGTCCGGCGCCGACTTGGCCACCAGGTCCGCGCCGATATTGCCGCCGGCGCCGGGCCGGTTGTCCACGATCACCGACTGTCCCAGCGATTTCTGCAGTTCCGCGCCAACCGCGCGCGCCAGCAGATCGGTCGTGCCGCCGGCCGCAAACGGGACCACGATCCTGATCGGCTTGGTCGGATAGGTTTCCGCGCTTGCGGGAGACGCGGCCAGCGCCAGTGCGGTCATGCCGATTGCGGCAAACAAATAATTCAGTTTCATTGTCTCTTCCCCTTTTTTGAACAAAAAATACCAGGGTCATCGCCTGGTTTACGGCCGCTGACCGCCGGCCGGTCCCGAATAGTACGATGATTGCGGCTGGCCCGGCTTGCGCGCGCTACAGAAGCCCTGCCGGCCTTGGCTGCATAATAAGGTCTTTCTGCCAACAGGAATCCATCCATGCAAACGCCTGGCGTCCAGCTTGCCTTCAACATGCCCATGCAACTCGGGGAATGCCCATTATGGCATCCGGAGGAAAACCGGCTGTACTGGATCGACATCGATGGCCGCGCAGTCCACCGGCTTGATCCGCAAAACAATATGCACCTGGCCTGGCCGATGCCATCGGAACCCGGCGCCATCGCCTGGTCGGCGGCCGGCGGACTGGTGGTGGCGATGCGCTCCGGCCTGGCCACGCTCGACACCAATAACGGCGCACTGAGCATGTTCGCCGATCCGCCTTACGACCCGGCCCGCGAGCGCTTCAACGACGGCCGCTGCGATGCGGCCGGCCGCTTCTGGGTCGGCACGATCTATGAACCGCGTGACCGGCCCGACGCCGTGCTGTATGCACTGGAACGCGGCGTGCTGCGCGATAGCGGAAAACGCGCAACCGTTTCCAACGGCGTCGCCTTCAGCCCGGATGGGCGCACGCTGTATCACAGCGACACGACCAGCCACGCGATCCACACCTACGACTACGACGTGGCCACCGGCGCGACAGGAGACGGCCGTCTGCTGCACAAGTTTTCGAGCGAACGCGGCCCGGACTATGGCGGCCGCCCCGATGGCGCCGCGGTCGACAGCCAGGGCAACTACTGGTGCGCGATGTATGAAGGCGGACGCCTGCTGCAACTGGCCCCCACGGGCGCAATCCTGCGTGAGATACTTTTGCCGGTGCGCTGCCCCACCATGATGGCATTCGGTGGAAGCGATCTGCGCACCCTGTACATCACCACGGTCAGCGGCAAGCGCAGCCCGGAGGAACTGGCTGCGTGCCCGCTCTCCGGCTGCCTGCTGTCGCTGCGGGTCGACGTGCCCGGACAGGCTGAACATCCGTATATCCCATAACAATCAGAATAGCGACAACAGGCAAATGAGCAAATACATACTTGCACTCGACCAGGGGACAACCAGTTCGCGTGCGATCCTGTTCAATCACGAAGGACACGTGCACGGCTGCGCACAACAGGAATTCCGGCAAATTTTTTCCCACCCGGGCTGGGTGGAGCACGATCCGGACGACATCTGGCAATCGCAGATCGACGTCGCCCGGCAGGTCATGCAGGAATGCGGCGCCGCCGCGAGCGATGTCGCCGCCATCGGGATCACGAACCAGCGCGAGACCACCGTGGTCTGGGACCGCGCCACCGGCGCCGCGATCGGCAACGCGATCGTCTGGCAGGACCGGCGCACCGCCGGCATCTGCGACGCGCTGCGCGAAGCCGGCCATGCCGAACTCTTCCAGCGCAAGACCGGCCTTGTGCTCGACGCCTATTTTTCCGGGACCAAGGTCAAATGGCTGCTGGACAACGTCCCCGGCGCCCGTGCGCGCGCCGAGCGCGGCGAACTGGCCTTCGGCACCGTGGACAGCTGGCTGATCAGCAAGCTGTGCGGCGAGCACGTGACCGACACCAGCAATGCGTCGCGCACCCTGATGTTCAACATCCACACGCTGGCCTGGGACGATGAACTGCTCGCGCTGCTCGATATCCCGCGTTCGATGCTGCCGCGGGTCGTGGCCAGCAGCGAGGTGGTCGGGCATACTCATGCCGCACTGTTCGGCCAGCCGCTGCCGATTGCCGGCATCGCCGGCGACCAGCAGGCGGCCACGTTCGGGCAGGCCTGCATGCGTTCCGGCATGGCGAAAAACACCTACGGCACCGGCTGCTTCATGCTGATGAACACCGGCGCCGACGCAATCACGTCGCATAACAACCTTGTGACCACCGTCGGGTGGACATCTGGCAATGGCGGCCGAGCCGACACGACCTACATGCTCGAAGGCAGCGTGTTCATGGCGGGCGCCATCGTGCAGTGGCTGCGTGACGGGCTGGGCATCATCCAGAGTTCCGCCGAGGTGGAGGCGCTGGCAGCCAGCGTGCCCGACACGGACGGCGTGGTGTTCGTTCCCGCATTCGCCGGCCTGGGCGCGCCGCACTGGGATGCCTACGCCCGCGGCACGATTGTCGGCATGACGCGCGGCACGACCAAGGCGCACATAGCCCGCGCAGCCCTTGCCAGCATCGCCTACCAGACGGTGGACATCCTCTCGGCGATGCAGAACGATTCCGCGATCCAGCTGGAGGAATTACGCGTGGACGGCGGCGCATCGCGAAACGATCTGCTGATGCAATTCCAGGCGGATGTGCTGGGCGTGCCGGTGATACGGCCAGTCGTCACCGAAACGACTGCGCTGGGCGCCGCCTACCTGGCGGGAATCGCCGTCGGATTCTGGCGTTCCCAGCAGGAAGTCGCCGCCCAGTGGCGGATGGAACGCCGCTTCGAACCCAATATGGGCAACGACGAACGCGCACAACGACTGAGGCAATGGCACCGCGCAGTGGAACGGTCACGCGCCTGGGTTGAGTAAATCGGGCGTGCAAACCCTTGGCATGGGCATAAGCCAAAAGACATCATTACCAGGCATCGGGGCGCTTACAGGGACCTGATGCTTGCCTGACGCTCGCGATCGGTTTTTCCAAGATGGTGCAAGTTGCGGAGTCGCGGAACTTCAGCGATTTGGCACTTTAATTCTTTAGTGTTTCGGTGTTTCGGTGTTTCGGTGTTTCGGTGTTTCGGTGTTTCGGTGTTTCGGTGTTTCGGTGTTTCGGTGTTTCGGTGTTTCGGTGCTTCGGTGCTTCGGTGCTTCGGTGCTTCGGTGCTTCGGTGCTTCGGTGCTTCGGAATTGGGAGTGCCGAATTGGGCTTTCCGACTTCGAGCTTCGAGCTTCGAGTTTTGGGCTCTGGGCTTCGGACTCTGGGCTCTGGGCTCTGGGCTCTGGGCTCTGGGCTCTGGGCTCTGGGCTCTGGGCTCTGGGCTCTGGGCTCTGGGCTCTGGGCTTTGGGCTCGGGACTTGGGACTTGGGACTTGGGACTTGGGACTTGGGACTTGGGACTTGGGACTTGGGACTTGGGACTTGGGACTTGGGACTTGGGACTTGGGACTTGGGACTTGGGACTTGGGACTTGGGACTTAGGTGCTTCGAGCTTCGAGCTTCGAGCTTCGAGCTTCGAGCTTGAGCTTCGGGCTTCGAGCTTTTGCCATTGGGCTTCGAGCTTTGCAGCCCCGAGGCTAAGCCAAACTTCATCCAACTTTGCAGTCAGGATCCCTCAAGCACCACAAACCGCCGCCCCAAAGCGAAAACCCCCGGCGCCTGATGGCGACGGGGGTCTTCTGGTGTAACAGCCTGACGATGACCTACTTTCACACTGGTTGCAGCACTATCATCGGCGCTAAG
>NZ_FXUL01000015.1 GCF_900182955.1 Noviherbaspirillum suwonense
GGATGGTTTGAGCACTACAATACAAAGCACCCGCACAGCGCGCTAAAGTACCTGCCGCCACGCAGGTTCAGGGAGAAACAGGCTTTGATTAACTAACACCGGTGGTCCGGGAATACAGGGGCGAGACCAGAGCGGTACTGCAAAAATTAGGTTCGTATTAATCGATGGAGTTCTTGAAAATGACGGGTCCCGAACGCGTCCTTACCTTGATTGCTGTGGCTGCATTGGAACTGTCTTCTTTGGTAAGCACTGGTTAGCGCTCATGGCGCACGTAGTAGCTTCGCCTGCTGCACCGCCAGCCACTTTGATTCTTTTTCTGCCACTTGGCGTTGCCACTTGGCGTTCGCTGCGATCGCCGAGTTTTGCTTGGTCCGATGCGGTCTATGACAAGAAAAAACCCGCCTCTCCTATGAAGAAAGCGGGTTTTGAGATGCCATGATACAAGAAAACACAGTAAATTGGTGCCCGAGACCGGAATCGAACCGGTACGCCCCCTCTCGGGTAAGCGGCGGATTTTAAGTCCGCTGTGTCTACCAATTTCACCACTCGGGCTTGAATGAGGTCAGGATTCTAGCATGCACGGATGTGGCTTCAAGGGAATTCAACGAAGGCTTATTTTGCTCCTTGCTTGACGGGCGCAAGCGCTATGCGGTCTACTTGCGCGGCATTCGCAGACCGGAGCGTAGTTAGCCATGAGCATCACCGCAATCCTTGCAGCACTGAACGACATCCCGCGGGAAATCATCCTGCCGCCCAGCAGCCTTTTTCTATTGATGGCCATCGGCTTGCTGATGCGCCGGCGCTTCCCGATGGGAGGACGGATCATGACGGGGGGCGCGATCGTCGCGCTGTTCGTGTTATCGACTACGGCCGGGGCGCGGCTGTTCGTCAAGCCGCTGGAGCAGCTGACCGCGCCGCTGCAGGTCGTCCACAATACCGGCGCGCAGGCAATCGTGGTGCTAGGCGCCGGGCGGGTGCGGGACGCGCCGGAGTATGACGGGCGGGACATTCCCGACTACATCGCGCTGGCGCGGCTGCGGTATGCGGCTCGGCTGCAGCGCGCGACGAAGCTGCCGGTGCTGGTCACAGGGGGCAATGGCCTGGTGGACGACACGGCGTGGTCCAAGGCCGATGCGATGGCGGCGGCGCTGCGGGACGACTTTGGGGTGCCGGTGAAATGGATCGAGGGCAAGTCGCGCAATACCGCTGAAAATGCGACCTTCAGCGCGGCGATATTGCGGCCGGAAAAGGTGCGCCGGGTGATGGTGGTCACCGACGCGATGCACATGGCGCGATCGCGGACGGCCTTCCAGCGTGCCGGACTGGAAGTGGTGGCCGCCCCTACCCTGTTCTTCAGCTATGCGCCGCTGACCGTCGGCTCCTATCTGCCGAGCGCCGAAGGCCTGCGCCAGTCCTGGTATGCGGTCTATGAATTGCTGGGCATCGCCTGGTACCGCCTGCGCTATCACGAACCGGTGGAAAGTAGTGCAACTTCTTCCGACATGCGATAGGCGCACAGTCTGGTATTCTGTAATCTTTCTTTCTGTTCACATTTCGAGATACATTGCCATGCTCAACCGTTTCCGCTGCGCCTGCCTGACCGTTTCTGCGCTGTGCGCCGCTGTCCCTGCCAGCGCCCAGGACATGGTGGACGTGATCAAGCGGGTGAAACCGGCGGTGGTCGCCATCGGCACCTTCCAGCAGACCCGCAGTCCCTCCGCCGACTTCCGCGGGACCGGCTTTGCGGTCGGCGATGGGCTGAGCGTGATCACCAACGCGCATGTGCTGCCCGCATCCCTCAATACCGATCAGAAGGAAATGCTGGGCATTATCACCGGCGAAGGTGCGAATCCGACTTTCCGGGTTGCCATGGTGGCGGGCGTGGACCGGGAACATGACCTGGCGCACCTGCGCATCAGCGGCGCGCCGCTGCCTGTGCTGCAGCTGCAGGACTCCGAAAAGGTGGAGGAAGGCGAGGAACTGGCGTTCACCGGATTTCCGCTCGGGATGCTGCTGGGCATGCGCCACGTGACGCACCGGGCGATGCTGTCGGCAATCACGCCGATTGCCATCCCGGCGTCCAACGCGCGTCAGCTGGACGCGAAAACCATCGCGCAGATGCAGCGCTCGCCTTTCGCGGTGTTCCAGCTCGACGGTACGGCTTACCCGGGCAATAGCGGCAGCCCGGTGTTCGACCCGAAGACCGGCGGGGTCGTGGGCATCATCAACATGGTCTATGTGAAGGGCGTGAAGGAAAACGCGATCAGCAACCCCAGCGGCATCACCTACGCGATACCGGGTAAATACATCACCCGCCTGCTCAACGGCAAATAATCGCTTCAGCCCTGGTGGCGCCTGCGCTCGCTGGGGCGCAGCAGCACCCGCATGGCGACGTCGAGATGGATGAAATTGTCCTTCAGGAAGGCTGCCGCATGCTCGACGCCAAACTGTTCCTGCAACAACAAGCCGACTTCAACGATATGAGCGCTGAGAAAATCGCGTCGGACGAATCGCGTCGACCTGATCTCTGGCAGGGTACTGGCAAATTGCTCTTGGGTGCTCATCATCTGTTTTATCCTGGTGTGGCAGCTATAGCGCCTTCCGACATGGTTAAGGCCGCCCGGAACGGTTTCATGCATGGTGTGGTCTCCCCCGCATGAACCTCTTACAAACTGTTACAGATGAATGTTAGCAATATCCATGCCCATAAAAGAAACAAGGTGATTCAAACACTTGCGTAATGCCTGTCATCACCCTGTAAGATTTTTCGACAGCAACTGTCCAGTTCAGGCCGATTCAGCCCTTGCATAGATGTCTTCGAAACGGACGATGTCATCCTCGCCAAGATAGCTGCCCGACTGCACTTCGATGATGTCCAGCGGCATCTTGCCCGGGTTTTCCAGGCGGTGGGTGACGCCGATCGGGATGTAGGTCGACTCGTTCTCGCTCAGCAGCTTCACCGTCTCGCCGCAGGTAATGCGCGCGGTGCCGCGCACGACCACCCAGTGCTCGGCGCGGTGGTGATGCATCTGCAGCGACAGTTTCTCGCCCGGCTTGACCATGATGCGCTTGACCTGGAAGCGGCTGCCGGCATCGATGCCTTCGTAATATCCCCACGGACGATAGACGCGGGTATGGTTGAGGTGCTCGGTGCGCTTGCTGTTCTTCAGGTGCTCGACCACTTTCTTGACCTGCTGTACCTGGTCCTTGTGTGCGACCAGCACCGCGTCGTCGGTTTCCACGACGATCAGGTCCTGCACGCCGATCAGCGCGACCATGCGGCTTTCGGCGCGCACAAGCGAGTTCTGCACGTTGTCGGTATAGACGTCGCCGCGCAGCACGTTGCCATTCTCGTCGCCTTGCTGGACTTCCCAGAGCGCCGACCACGAGCCGACGTCATTCCAGCCCAGCGCCGCCGGGACGACCACCGCATGCCTGGTATGTTCCATCACCGCATAGTCGATCGAGTCCGATGGGCAGGCGGCAAATGCCGCTTCGTCCATCCGGCAGAAATCGAGGTCGCCATGCCGGCCGGACACCGCAGCCGCGGTCTGCTCGGCGATGCGCGGCTGGAACCGGGTCAGCTCTTCAAGGTAGCGGGACGCCTCGAACAGGAACATGCCGCTGTTCCAGCTGTAATTGCCATCGTCCAAAAAACCCTGCGCGGTGGCGGCATCCGGCTTCTCGACGAAACGCTCGACCGCATAGCAGCCGTCGAAGCCGGCGACCTGCGTGCCGCGCCGGATATAGCCGTAGCCGGTTTCCGCCCCCGTCGGCTCGATGCCGAACGTGACCAGCGCGCCCTGCCCCAGCGCGACCTCGAGCGCACGGCCGATGGCTGCATGGAAGGCGTCGGTATCGCTGATGACATGGTCGGCCGGCAGCACCAGCATCACCGCTTCCTTGTCCCGCGCGAGCAGGAAATGCGCGGCGGCGGCGACTGCCGGCGCCGTATTGCGGCCCTCGGGTTCGAGCAGGATGCCGATCGGCTTGATGCCGATCTCGCGCATCTGTTCGGCGACGAGGAAGCGGTGCTCATCGCCGCAGACCAGCAGCGGCGGCTGCAATTCCACGCGGCCGGCGACACGCAGCGCGGTTTCCTGCAGCATGGTCTTTTCCGACGCGAGCGGCAGCAGTTGCTTTGGCAGCGCCGCCCGCGACAGCGGCCACAAGCGCGTGCCGTAGCCGCCGGACAGGATTACGGGATAAATGTTGGCCATCAGGTGGCTCCTTTCGTTGAACGCACAACGCTGCGTAATTTGTAAAATACACTCATCATTTTTGTAACTTTTCCATGTCGGCAATACTTTCTGTGCTGCGGCGTCCCGCGACCTCAGACCAGCACTTCGGCTGCGGCCGGTCGGCTCAGGAAACCGGACGGGCTGGCGCTCGGCCCGTAAGCACCCGACTGGAACACGACGACCAGGTCGCCGACATCGGCCTGCGGCAGCGGCATCCGGTCGGCGAGGATGTCGAGCGGCGTGCAGAGCGGGCCGACGATATTGACCGACTCGGTCTCGCCGGCCGGCGCTTCCATCCGCGTGCCGATGGCGACCGGGTAGTTCTTGCGTATCACCTGGCCGAGGTTGCCGGAGGCGGCAAGCTGGTGGTTCATGCCGCCGTCCGTGACCAGGAAAACCTGGCCGCGGGACACCTTGCGGTCGGTGACGCGGGTGACGTAGACGCCGGCTTCGCCCACCAGGTAACGCCCGAGCTCGATCGCCACGTTCGCCTGCGGCAGCGCGTCGCGCATGCGCGGCAGCCAGGCATCGAGGTTGTCGGCGATGGGCCGCAGGTCGAGCGCGGCCTCGCCGGGAAAATACGGGATGCCGAATCCGCCGCCGATATTGAGCAGCACCACCGGCGCCGGCGCATCGTCGGCGAGACGGCGGGCCAGTTCGAAGGTGCTGGACTGCGCATCGACGATGGTCGACACCGACAGGCTCTGCGAGCCGCTGAAGATCTGCAGCCCGTGGAAATCCAGCCCGAGCGCGCCGACTTTGCGCAGCAGCGCAGGCGCCTCCTCGGCATCGACGCCGAACTGGCGCGCGCCGCCGCCCATCTTCATGCCGGACGACTTCATCTCGAAGTCGGGGTTGATGCGCAGCAGCACCCGCGGCCTGAGTCCCAGCATGTCGCCGATGCGCGCCGCCCGCACCGCCTCGTTCGGCGACTCCAGGCTCAGCACCACGCCGGCGGCGATTGCCTGCGTCAGTTCGGCGTCGGTCTTGCCGGGGCCGGCGAAGCTGACCGAGGCCGGCGGCATCGGCGTGTCCAGCGCGACCCGCATCTCGCTGGCGGACGCGACGTCGAAACCGTCGACCAGTCCGGCCATGTGCTGCACCAGCGCCGGCATCGGGTTGGCCTTCACGGAAAAGTGCAGCTGGATAGCCTGCGGCAGGCTGGCGCGCAGGTGCGCGACGCGGCCGGTCAGCAGGCCGCGGTCATAGGCGAAGAATGGCGTGCCGCCGACGCGCTGCGCGAGGCGATGCAGCGGGATGCCGCCCACCTGCAGGCAGTTGTCGACGACGCCGAAATGGGTCTGCGGCGCGTGTACGGGTTTGCTGTGGCTCATGATGCGGCGTTGCTCGTGTCCTGGTTGTGCCGGCCTGCAAGCTCGGCCTGCAGCAGCTTGCGGTCTATCTTGCCGTTCGGGTTGCGCGGCAGGCTGCCGTCGCGGATCTCGACCGACATCGGCACCATATAGGCCGGCAGCGCGCGCCGGCAGGCGTCGAGCACGCTGTCGGCGCTCGCCGGCGCTTCGGGCAGGGCCACCGCCACCACGGCGATGCTCTGGCCCAGCGTCGGATGCGGCAGGCCGATCGCCGCGACTTCCAGCACGCCGCCGGCCCCATGCACGACTTCCTCGACCTCGGTCGGGCTGACGCGATAGCCCGACACCTTGATCATGTCGTCGCTGCGGCCGATGTAGTACAGGAAGCCGTCCGCATCCATCCGCACCGTGTCGCCGGACCAGACCGCGATTTCCGGCAGCGGCAGGCCGGCATCGCGTCCCGGCGCGGGACGGAAGCGCTCTGCCGTGCGCGCCGGGTCGTTCCAGTAGCCCATCGCCACCAGCGCGCCGCGGTGCACCAGTTCGCCCGGTTCGTCCGGGTCGCACGGGCTGCCGTCGGGACGGACCACCATCACCTCGGCGTTCGGGATCGCGCGGCCGATCGAGTCGGGCCGGCGCGCCAGTTCGGCCGGCGGCAGGTAGGTCGACCGGAATGCCTCGGTCAGCCCGTACATCAGGTAGATCTCCGCCTGCGGCAGCACGGCGCGCAGCCTGGCGACGGTGGTGCGCGGCATCGCGCCGCCGGAATTGGTCAGGTAGCGCAGCGTGCCGCCTTCCGGCCAGTCCAGCTGCGCCAGCTGTATCCACAGCGGCGGCACCGCGGCCAGGCCGGTGATGCGTTCGCTGGCGACCATCCGCACGATGTCCCGCGGCAGCAGGTAATTGATCAGCACCGCGCAGGCGCCGGACAGGAAGGCCGTGCTCAGCTGCGACAGGCCGTAATCGAAACTCAGCGGCAGCACCGCCAGGATGCGGTCGTCGGGCCGGTTGTGCAGGTAGGCCGCCACGCTGCGCGCGCCGGCGACCATGTTGCGGTTGGACAGCACGACGCCCTTGGGCTGGCCGGTGCTGCCCGACGTGTAAAGGATGGCCGCGACATCGCTGTCGATGCGCCGGTGCGGCAGCCGCGGCGGCACCGGCGCCGGCAGTCCGGCGGCGGCGACCAGGCGCACGCCATGCGGCAGCATGACGCCGCCCGGCTGGCCGGTGGCGATCACGATCCGCAGGCCGGGGCAGCCGGCCAGCGCCGGCGCCAGCGCGGCCAGCCGCTCGGCCGACGTCACCAGGATGCGGACGTCGCAGTCGGCCAGGATGTAGGCGACCTGTTCGGCCTTGAGCAGCGGGTTGACCGGCACGAACACCGCGCCGGCGTCGGCCGCGCCATACATCGCCGTCACCGCCTCGATGCGTTTCTCGAGATAGATCGCGACCCGCTCGCCGGCGGCGATGCCCAGCGCGAGCAGCGCGCCCGACCAGGTCTCGACCTCGCGCGCCAGTTCGGCATAGGACAGCCGCCGGTCCTGGAAGACCAGCGCCTCGGCGTCGGGCGTGCGGATCGCCGAGGCGTGGATGAAGTCGCTCGTGCGCAAGCTCATTCGGTCTCCCGCCTACTTGATGCCGTGGCGGCTCATCAGGTCGTACAGCGTCGGCCGGCTCACGCCCAGCAGTTCGGCGGCGCGCACGATGTTGCCGTCGACCCGGGCCAGCGCCTTGATCGTGGCCCTGTATTCGGCTTCGTCGCGCACCTGGCGCAGGTTCATGAACTCGTCGGTCGCCGGCGAGTCGCCCAGTCCGAGGTCCTCGCCGACGATCTGCGGGCCGTCCGCCATGATGACGGCGCGCTTGATGATGTTTTCCATCTCGCGCACATTGCCCGGCCACGGATGCGACTCGATCATCGCCATCGCATCGTCGCTGAAGTTCAGCGACGACCGGCCTTCCTGGTTGCAGAAGCGGTTCTTGAAATGATGCGCCAGCAGCGCCGCGTCGCCGATGCGGTTGCGCAGCGGCGGTATGGTGATGACGATTTCCGACAGCCGGTAATACAAGTCCTCGCGGAAGCGGCCGGCGCTGGCCAGCTCCTTCAGGTTCTGGTGGGTTGCGCAGACGATGCGCACGTCGACCGGGATCTCTTCCCTGCCGCCGATGCGCTCGATCACCCGCTCCTGCAGGAAGCGCAGCAGCTTGGCCTGCAGCGGCATCGGCAGGTCGCCCACTTCATCGAGGAAGAAGGTGCCGCCGTTGGCCGTTTCGATCTTGCCCAGCGTCTGCTTGGCCGCGCCGGTGAACGCGCCCTTCTCGTAGCCGAACAGCTCGGACTCCAGCAGGTTCTCCGGGATGGCCGCGCAGTTGATCGCGACGAAGCGTTTCTCGGCGCGCGGGCTCAGCTGGTGCAGCGCCCTTGCCAGCACTTCCTTGCCGGTGCCGCTCTCGCCCAGCAGCATGACGCTGGCCGAGGTCGGCGCCACCTTCTCGATGCTGCGGCACAGCTTCAGCATGCCGGGGTCGCGGCTGATCACGCCGGCCAGCGGCGAATCGGCCTGGTTCTGCAGGATCTTGCGGTTTTCCTTCTGCAGCGCATGCAGGTAGAACGCGCGGTTGATCACCAGGCTCAGCATTTCCGGGTCGAACGGCTTGTGGTGAAAGTCGTAGGCGCCCAGCCCGATTGCCTTGACCGCATTCGCGCGGTCCTGGTTGCCGGTCAGCACGATGACCTTGGCGTCCGGCGTCAGCGACAGGATCTGCTGCAGCGTCGCGAAACCCTCGGTCGCGCCGTCCGGGTCGGGCGGCAGGCCCAGGTCCATGGTGATGACAGCCGGCTCATGCCGCCGCACCATGGCCAGCGCGGCGTCGCGGTCGCCTGCGACCAGCACGTCGTAATCGTCCAGGCTCCAGCGCAGCTGCTTTTGCAGGCCTGGGTCGTCTTCGATAATTAGCAGGTGTTTCTTGGACTGGCTCACGCAGATTCCTCTTGCTGTTCGTCTATCCGCTGTCCGGCGCGCGCGCCGTTCAACGGTAATGTCATGGTGAAGGTGGTGCCCTCGCCTGCACGGCTGGCTACATCGAGCCTGCCGCCCAGTTCCTGGATATATTCGCGGCTTTCGAACACGCCGACGCCCATGCCGGCCGACTTCGTGGTTTCGAAGGGCTTGAACAGGCGCGAACGCATGAATTCCTCGGTCATGCCTGCGCCATTGTCGCTGATCTCGATCACTGCGTTCTCGTCCTGCCGGCGCAGGGCGACCAGCACGCGGCCGTCGCGGGGCGAAGCCTCGATCGCATTCTGGATCAGGTGTCCGACCACCCGTTCCATGCGGCCCCAGTTGGCCAGCAGCGTCAGGCCCTTGTCATGCAGTTCCAGCGTCGGCCGCGGCTCGAACTGCGACTTCAGCTGCACCGCCTGCGCCAGCAGTTTATCAAGCGAAAGCGGCGCCGGTCCCTCGATCGAGTCGCCGCTGTTGAGCTTGTGCAGCAGCAGCTTCATTTTCTTCACCGAGTTATCCAGCGTATCCATCATGTCCTTCTGGAACTCCGGGTTGTCGCGATGCTTTTCGGCATTGGCGACCAGCAGCGACAGCTGGAAAATCAGGTTCTTCAGGTCGTGGACAATGAAGGTCGACATCCGGTTGAAGGACTCGAATTGCCGGGCCACCATCAGCGCATTGGCCGACTGCTGCTGCGCCAGGTAGCTGGCGGCCTGGTTGCCCGCGATCTTCAGCAGGTCGGTGACTTCCCAGTTGAGCCGGATGCGGCTGCGCGGCTGCGACAGCACGACGAAGCCCAGCAATTCCTCGTGCATGATCAGCGGCACCACCAGCCAGGCGCGCGGCAGCTTGCGCAGCCATTCGGGCGCGACCAGGCCTTCGTATTTTTCCGGGTCGGCCTCCAGTTCGTCGAGGTCGACCACCCATTGCCGGCCTTGCAGGAAGCTGCAGAATGCGCTGTCGGCCGGTTCGCTGCCGGCCGCGTCCGGCATATGCCAGTGCGCCAGCAGCGCATGATGCGCACCGTTGCTGAGCCACAGCGCGCCGGTCGGGCTCTCCACGAGGTCGGCGATCGCCTGCACCGCGCGCTCGCCGAGGTCCGGGCCCTTGGTCGAGAGCGTGCGCGTGAAGCGCAGCCATTCTTCCCGGTAATCGTAGTTGTAGTTGTAAAAGTTCTTGCTGATGAACACCTTGAGCCGCGAGCGCACGGTCCCCGAGAACACGATGCCCGCCAGCAGCGCCAGCGCGGCGGCGAAGAAGGTCACCTGCATCACCGAGCCCCAGCTGCCGCCGAAGAAGCGCAGCCAGTAGCCTGCCAGCGCCATCATCAGCAGGTAGAGCGCGGAGCCGACCACGGCCGCCGAATGGAAGATCACGCGGCGCGACACTGCGATGTCGAGCGACCACTTCGGGTTGCGCGCTGCCGACACCGCGATCAGCGGCACCGCCAGCGCGTTGACCATGCCGCGCGCGGCCCAGATATCGACATTCAGCGCGCGGAACAGCATGGCGTCGCTGTACAGGTAGAAGTCGTAGACATACAGGCCGCCGACGCCCAGGCAGGCGAACTTGATCGCCCAGCGTTCCTGCGGCGGCGTGCTGCGGTACAGCTGCTCGACCAGCAGCATGCCGATGACCGCCATCGCAACGCGGCCGACGAAGTTGGCCATGAAATAGATCTGGGTGTCGACATCGCGCAGGATCCAGCGGCTGTAGACGGTGCCGGCGGCGCAGAGGATGTAGAGCATGGCCAGGCCGGGCGCCAGCAGCCGCGACTGCACCACCGGCGCGCCGCTGTCCTTGCGGTAAGGACTCAGCACCGCCACCAGGAAGATGGTCCATGCGGCATTGCGCGCCAGTTCCAGCATGTCGCTTGCCAGCGAAAGCTGGATGCCGGCGCTCGCCTGCTGGGCGACCACTCCGGCCCACAGCGCGGTGATGCCGCTGGCCGCCGTCAGCGCCATGCCGTGCAGACGGCCGCGCCAGCTGGTCAGCAGCAGCAGCGTCAGCAGGAGGAAAGCCGCCGCCGCGATGCCGTAGCTGACCGCGATGACGTTGACTACCATGGCAGGGCTGCCCGGGTCACCTGCTGCCCTTGCTCAGCAATACGACCTGCAGCGTATCGAGGAGTATCAGCAAATCGAGGAACAGGCTGTTGTTCTTGACGTAATACAGGTCGTACTGCAGCTTCTGCACCGCGTCCTCGACGGATGCGCCGTACTGGTAGCGGACCTGGGCGAGGCCGGTGATGCCGGGCTTGATGCTGTGGCGCATATTGTAATAAGGCACTTTCTCGCACAGCTGCTCGACGAAGAATGGCCGTTCCGGGCGCGGACCGACGAAGCTCATCTCGCCCTTGATCACGTTCAGCACCTGCGGAATTTCATCGATGCGCAGCTTGCGTATGACGCGGCCGACCCGGGTCGTGCGGGTGTCGCCGGTCTTGGCCCAGATCGGCGCGCCTTCCTTCTCGGCGTCGGTGCGCATGCTGCGAAACTTCAGGACCATGAAGGTGTTGCCGTCCTCGCCTACCCGCTCCTGGCGATAGAAGATCGGGGAACGGTCCTCGAGCCAGATCAGCAGCGCGGTGATCGAGGTCACCGGCAGCGTGCCGATGAAGATCAGCAGGCTGGCGAACAGGTCGAAAGCGCGCTTGACGAAGCTGCGCATGAAGGTCTGGTCGAAACCGCTGCCGAACACGAACCAGCTCGGCTGCAGCGAGTCGACCCGGATCTGGCAGGCTTCGCGCTCGAAGAAGGTCGCGGAATCGATTACCTTGATGCCGTTGAGCTTGCAGTCCAGCAGTTCACGGATCGGGAAAGAGCCGCCGCGGCGGTTCTGCACGGCCACGACGATCTCGGACGCATTGTGCTCGTTGGCGATGGCGACCAGCGAGCGGCCCACCGGCAGTACGGAGGCGGCCGGCACCGAGGTCGTTTCCTCCGGCATCGGCACGAAGCCGACCACGTCGTATTTATGGTAACCGCCGTTGTTGCTGGCAAGGTCGGCGCACTCCTTCGCCAGCGGGCCGGCGCCGAGGAACAGCACGCGCGACTCCAGCAGACGGGACTCGGAAGACTTGAACAGCACGACCCGCACCAGCAGGATGCCGCAGGCGGCAAAGCCCAGCATCAGCATCAGGATGCCGCGGCCGAAGTAGAAGCCCGGCATGATGTAGAACACGAAGGCGGTCAGCATGAAGCCGAGCAGGAAGGACGGCATCATCCGCAGCAGCGTGTTGCGGAAGCCTTCGCGGAAGTCGTGCTGGTACATGCCCAGCGCCGTCATCGCGAATACCATCGAGATGGCGAAGGCCATCGCGGACGGAAAGAACTGGTGATCGTCGGTCCGGAAAAATCCGGTGTCGCCTGAAAAACGCACGGCCGCCGCCAGGTAGGCCGACGCGATCAGGATGCCAATCTCGATGAGCAGCAGCGCTGACGCGATCTTGGATACGTAATGGTTAGAAATCTTTAACACGTTTCTCACTCCAAACTTGTTCCAGGCACTGGCCAGGCCGGCCAGTACCCGTGAATTGACGCGGTGCATGCAAGCGGGGCCGGCGATACCAGGCACAGCTCCCCTATGACACTGTCAATTTATTTCTTTAAAACAATATTACTATGAAGAAATGATTTAGGAAAGATTATTTGAACATATAAAATTTGCCAGACCTTCGGAATGTGCTGCAGTGCATCATACTTATCATCAAGCTTTGTTCTAACGGGGTGCGATTGTCGCATGTAAGGTACATAAACATATCAACCCATCAATGTATTGCCATGATGGAATTCGCGTTTGATGCCATAGACATAAGACGCCAGGAGCATGGTCACATTCCGCAGCAGGTGTTGTAAAAATCGATCTAGCGCAAGTCCGTGCATCGCGCATTCCAGATGTTGCATTTTGGAATGCTAAGAATTGTACCGATGTGCGTTGAACGAACCTCGGAAAAAATCTGGCCGCAATCACAACTACCATGATAGCCAAATTGCAACAGTCTGGCCGGGACTTGTGAAATAATATTGATAAGAAGCAATGGCATCCGCGGTGCGGTGGCCATAATCCGCAGCCTGACGCACGCGCCACTCCCCTTTTCTTCCTCCCCATGCCTATCGTTGAAAATTATCCTGACCTGGACGCCCTTCCCGCGGATGCCGACCGCGTGTTCGATGCGGCATCGGCGTCGAACGGCCTGTTCCTGTCGAAAGCATGGTTCGGGAACCTGGCTGACCGCGGGCTGGAAGCGCCGGCCAGGCTGCGGATCTACGGCGTGCGCGACCAGGCCGGGGCCGCGCTGTCGCTGCTGCTGCCGCTGCGGCATATGACCGGCCGCTTCGGCCTGCGCCGGCTCGAAGGCCTGGCCAACTGGTACAGCTCGCTGTTCGGCGTCGTCGCCGCGCCGGCGGACCTTCAGCCGCAGCGCCTCCGGCAGCTCGCGCACAGCCTCGCCGCCGAACGGCCGCGCTGGGACGTGCTGGACCTCCATCCGCTTGACCCGGCCGACCCGCTGTTCCAGCCGCTGCTGGACGCGCTGGCCGCAGCCGGCATGGCGACCCAGCGATATTTCTGCTTCGTCAACTGGTACCTGGACGTGGCCGGCCGTTCGTACGACGACTATGCCGCCAGCCTGCCCTCCAAGCTCAGAAGCACGCTCAGGCGCAAGGGCCGGCAGCTGGAGAAATCCGGCCGCGCGCAGTTCGCCATCGTGACGGGCGACGACAAGGCCGATGCGGTGGAGGCAGCCATTGCCGCCTACCAGGCGGTGTATGCGCGCAGCTGGAAGTCGCCGGAGCCTAGCCCGGAATTCATGCCGGGACTGATCCGCACCTGCGCGGCGCACGGATGGCTGCGGCTGGGCGTCGCCACCGTCGACGGCAATCCGGCGGCGGCGCAACTGTGGATCGTCTGCGGCGGCGTCGCGGCCATCTACAAGCTCGCCTATGACGAGCAATATGCGAGCCTGTCGATCGGCTCCCTGCTGACTGAGCGCCTGATGCGGCACGTGATCGACATCGACAAGGTGAAGGAGGTGGATTACCTGACGGGCGACGATGCGTACAAGCGCGACTGGATGTCCGCCAGCCGCGAGCGCTGCGGCATCGTCGCCTTCAACCTGCGCTCGCCGCGCGGGCTGGCCGCCGCCGCGCTGCACCTGGGCGGCGCCAGGGTCAAGGCGATGCTGCGCCGCCGCCGGCAACGAGCGCCGGAGAATGCCTAGCATCCGGCATGCGGCGGGAGGATCGCCGCTCGGTACGCCTGGTTCGCCGCCGCTCCGGCATGCAATTCCTACCAGCGTCGCAGCCAGTCGGCGGTCCATTGCGCGACCTGGTCGCGCCAGTCCGGGCGCGAGAACGTGTGGTCGGCCTGCGGCAGGGTCTGCCGGCTGATGCGCTGGCTGCGCATCAATTTGCGCCAGGCCGGCGCCGCCGCCATGTCCGAGAACTCGCGGCCGGTCAGGTCGGCGCCGCTGATGATGATCAGCGTGCGGCCCTGGAAACGCGAGAATCCGGCCAGCATTCTTTCCGGCAGCGATGGCGCCGTGCTTGCCGGCTGCGCGGGCGCGCCGTCGCTCCCGCCGGCCGCGTTCCCGCGGCGCAGCACGCTGCTGCAAAGCTGGAGGAAGGAACGCGCCGCCGCCGCGTAGTCGAACTGGCCGCGCGCGATCTTGCGCCACAGGCCGGCCTGCATCAGGCGCGACAGGTAGTAATGCTTCAGGTAGGCGCGCGCCTCGCCTTCCTCGGTCCGCGCCCACGGATTGAGCAGCACCAGCCCGGCCACTCGCGGGTCGCGGTGCGCATACAGCATGGCGGCGGACGCCGCGTCGCACAGACCCCACAGCACGATCTCGCGCACGGCCGGCACGCTGGCGGCAAATGCGTCGATCGCCGCCTGCAGGTCGGCGTCCACATTCAGGAAATCCCGCATCTCGCCTTCGCTGTCGCCCATGCCGCGATAGTCGAAGCGCAGCACCGGCACGCCCTGCCGCGCCAGTTCGCGGGCCAGCAGGGTGAACTGGCGATGGCTGCCGACCCGGTATTGCGGGCCGCCCACCACCAGCACGACGCCGCGCTGCGACGGCGGCGACGAGTCCGGCGGCAGCGACAGCACGCCATACAGCCAGCAGCCCTGGCAGGCGAAACTGATGCCGCGCTCGATTGCGCTCATTGCGCCTCCGCACCCAGCAGCATGGCGCTGGCGTCGAGCAGCGCCGGCGCTTCGGCGATCTCCTGGCTGGACCAGAACGCAGCACCCTGCACCACGCCCGTCTGCAGCGTCCAGCCTTGTTCCGCCAGCCGCGCGGCGACCGCCGCGCGTCCGGGCGCCATCGCGCGCCCCGGCTGCGCGGCCAGGTCCAGCCAGTGCACCGGGCAGCCGGGCGGCTGCATCGCGCCGAGCGCGGCGGCGTCGAGCGCGCTGGCCAGCGCCGGGGAAATCGTGTAGCCGGCGATGTCCAGGCTGGCGCCGCCGGCCAGCGCCTGGCGCAATGCGCCGGTGTCGCCCGTGCCGCCGGACGCCGTCAGCATGTCCGCCGCCAGCCGCAGCCGCAGGAACTGGGTCAGGTAGGCCGCGCCTTCGGTCACCGGCTGCCACAGCAGCACCGACGCCAGCCCCCCGTCCTCCTGCGCGGCGTCCAGCGCCAGCAGCGCGCCGAGGCGCAGGCCCCAGAGCGAGATCGGACCGGCGGTGCGCGCGCGCAGCCACGCCAGCGCGAGCAGCACGTCCCGCCGCCAGATTTCCCAGCGCGCATCGGCGGAAAGGCCGTCGCTGTCGCCGCAGCCGTACAGGTCCAGCTGCAGCACGCCCAGGCCCTGCGCTGCCAGCATCCGTGCCTGCCGGGCCACCATCCGCCGCGACTTGTTCATTTCCTCGGCATGGGCCGGCACGTGCAGCACCGCGCCGCGCACCCGTCCCTGCGGCGGGTGATACAGGCAAAACCGCCTGCCGGGACGCGCCTCCAGGAAAAAAGCCTCGGCCGGCGGATGGCTGGGCGCCGCCTGCATCAGCCCAGCTTGCGCCCGACGAAGGCAGACAGGCTGCCCAGGGTTTCGAACACGTCGGCGCTGATTTCGTCGTCCGCGATGGAAAACCCGTAGTGTTCCTCGAGCGCGGTGATCAGGTTGATGACGGCCATCGAGTCGAGTTCGGGCAGCGCGCCAAGCAGCGGGCTGTCCGCGCCGAGCGCGGCGCCGCGCTCGCGCAGGCCGAGGGTGTCGATGACGATCTGTTTCACTTCTTCAAGGGATTGCATGCCGTTGTGCCAGTCTGTAATTCGGTTGAACGAGTCGCGCGCGTTGGAAAATTTCAAGACCGCGATGATACAGCAACGACAATGTCTGCCGGACGCCGTAGGGAGACGCGGCGCGGGCCGCCGATGCGTTTCCTCAAAACAAGTGCAATCTTAGAAAGAATTCGGTTACAGGGGCAAGCGCTTGGTGTACTCTCCCATCAGGTCCAATTCAGCAGGCAGCCTGCGCCGCTACGCGATGAAGTTTGTTGCTTTACGGAATCTCTCGTGTCATTCTTGCAGTTATTCTTGCCAATTCGGCAGTGCGGTGCGGCATATTTGCTCCCGCACGTCGCGCTGCGCCTGATTACCCCCACATCAAGTTGTTCTTAGTTCAAAGGAATACTCATGTCAGTTAAAAAGACAAAAATGGCCGCATCGGCCGTGATGGTCACCAGCGTTCTGCTTCTCACCGGCAGCCTGGCGTCCTGCGGTCGCGGCGACAACCCGGAGCAGCTGGTCGCCGAAGCGGTCAAGTACCAGCAAAAGGGCGACCGCAAGGCCGCCATCATCCAGTTGAAGAATGCGCTGCAGAAAAAGCCGGACGATGGCGAAGCGCGCTACCTGCTGGGCGTCGTCTACAACGAAACCGGCGACACGCTGTCGGCGGAAAAAGAAATTCGCCGCGCCATGGAACTGGGAATCGCGAAAGCCAGGACCGCCCCGGAACTGGCAAAGTCGCTGATGGCCCAAGGCCAGTTCCAGAAGGCGCTGGACGAACTGGCCGCTGCCGGACCGGTCCAGGATGCGAACGTCGAAGTCATCCGCGGCGACGCCTATGCCGCGCTGAACAAGCAGGCCGAGGCCAAGACCGCCTACGAACAGGCATTGAAGCTGAAGGCGGATGCGCCGCTGGCCCTGGTCGGTCTGGCCAAGATCGCCTACTTCAACAAGGATGTCGAGGGCGCGACCCGCCTGATCGACCAGGCGGTGTCGAAGAATCCGCAAAATACCGAAGCGCTGGTCGCCAAAGCCGAACTGCTGCGCGCGCAGAACAAGAATGACGAGGCGTTGGCTGCCTACGACATGGCGCTGAAGATCAAGCCGGATCATGTGCAGAATCACATCGCCAAGGCCAATCTCGACATTTCGATGCGCCGTTTCGACGACGCCGCGAAGGAAATCGACGCTGCGCGCAAGCTCGCGCCGTCTGCGCCCATGGTCACCTACGCGCAGGCCCTGCTCGATTTCACGCAGGAAAAGCACAAGCCGGCGCTCGAGGCCATCCAGCAGGTGCTGAAGGTCGCGCCTGACCACATGCCCAGCGTGCTGCTGGCCGGCGCGATCCAGTACGCGCTTGGCGCCAACGAGCAGGCAGAGCAGTACGTGAAGCGCTACATGGAAGCCAACCCGGGCAATGTATACGCAAGCAAGCTGCTGGCGTCGATCATGCTGAAGAATAACGACCCGCAGCGCGCGCTGTCGGTCCTGAACCCGGCGATCCAGCAGGCGCGCGGCACCGATCCGCAGCTGCTGAGCCTGGCGGGCGAATCCTATATGCGCTCGCGCGACTTCCCGAAAGCCACCGAGTATTTCGAGAAGGCCAGCGCGCTGTCGCCGCAGACGCCGATGCTGCGCACGGCGCTGGGCATGAGCAAGCTGGCGCAGGGCGAGAACGCCAGCGGCATGGCCGAGCTGGAAATGGCCAGCAACATGGACACCAAGAACGCCCAGCCCGGCATGCTGCTGGTGATGAACCACCTGCGCATGAAGGAATACGACAAGGCGCTGGCGGCGGTCAAGAAGCTGGAAGCGGAAAAGCCGAACGACGCGATGGTCAAGACGCTGAAAGGCAATGTCTACCTGTCGCGCAAGGAATTGCCGCTGGCGCGCCAGAGCTTCGAGGAGGCGTCCAAGCTGCAGGCCAACTATTTCCCGCCGGTCGCCAACCTGGCCCAGATCGATTTTGCGGAGAAGAAGCCGGACGCGGCGCGCGCACGCATCGAGGCTTTCCTTGAGAAGGACAAGAACAACGTCGAAGCGATTACCGCGCTTGCCAGCCTGGCCCAGTCGCAGGGCAAGACGCCCGAGGCCGTCGCGCTGCTCGAGCGCGCGTCGAACGCGCAGCCGACGGACATTCCTGCGGCGCTGCGCCTCGGCGTCGCCTACCTGCGCACCAACGACAAGCAGAAGGCGTCTGCACTGGCGCAGCGCCTGATCGTCAGCTACCCGAGCAACCCTGAAGTGCTGGATTTCTCGGCGCAGACCCAGCTCGCCAACGGCGACAAGGACGGCGCGCTGGATACCTACCGCAAGCTCGCCGGCGTCGTGCCCAACTCGCCGGTGGCGCAGTACCGCGTCGCGACCGTGCAGATGAGCCTGCAGAACCAGCCCGGCGCAATCGACGCGCTGAAAAAGGCGATCGCGCTGAAGCCGGATTATCTCGACGCCCAGGTAGCGCTGGCGGCGCTGCACGTGCGCAACAACAAGGCGGCCGACGCCGTGGCGATTGCACGCCAGATCCAGACCCAGCGTCCGAAGGCGTCGGTCGGCTACTCGCTGGAAGGCGACATGATGATGCTCCAGCAGAAGCCGGCAGAGGCCGTGAAGCCTTATGAACAGGCCATGGCTGCGAATGGCGACAACGGCGTGCTGCTGAAGCTGCATGAAGCGCTGACCAAGAGCGGCAGGGCCAAGGATGCAGACGCCAAGGTCGCCGCCTGGCTCAAGGCCCATCCGGAAGACAATGCGGTGCGCCTGCATTTCGCTACGCTGAGCATGGCGACCGACAACAAGGCGGCGATCAGCCAGTTCGAGGCCATCCTGAAGCAGGAGCCGAATAATGTCGGCGCGCTGAACAACCTCGCCCTCGCCTACTACAAGGAAAAGGATCCCAAGGCGCTGGAGTATGCGGAGAAGGCGGCTGCGCTGGCGCCGGCGAACCCGGCCGTGATGGACACGCTGGGCTTCCTGCTGGTCGACAAGGGCGACGCCAAGCGCGGCCTCTCCTACCTGGAGAAGGCGGTTGCCGCGGCGCCGAACGCGATCAACATCCGCTACAACCTGGCGCTGGCTCAGGCCAAGACCGGCGACAAGGAAAATGCGCGCAAGAGCTTCGAGGAAGTGATCGCCAAGGGCGGCAACTCGCCCAAGGTCGAGGAAGCCAAGGCGATGCTGAAGTCGCTGTAAGCCTGGTTCGGCAAAAGAAGATGGCGCCCGCGGGCGCCATTTTTTTATGCAATCCGCTTGGAAACAGCGCGATGGGTTGATACCGATCCCAAGTCATGGCATGCCGGATGAGATCGATGGTTCCGATTCGTCTGCCTCGGTTGTAGGCTCGTAGGCTCGTGGGGTGTAATAAGCGCAGCGCATTACACCACTCGCCAATCAACCGCCATCGCCCGTTCGCAAGCAATGGTGTAATGCGCTTGCGCTTATTACACCCTACGCATTTTTGTGGCGTTTTGGGAACCGGGACTGGAGTAAGGGCTGCGGTGTCCCGCTCCGGGCGCGGATGCGCTGGGTTGCGCGCATAGGCAGAGCGATGGCGGCTTCGGGGCCGATGCGATTGGCCAAGCCTTGTCGCTAGTCCAGCAGGCGCCTGATTTCCGCGAACGCCTGGGACAGGCTCGCGAGTTCTTCCTTCAGCGCCGCGACTTCCTGCTCCAGCGCCGCGATCCGGTCCTGCCTGGGGCTAGCCGCCGCCTCCGGCGCGGCCTGCGCTTCCGGAGCCACGTCGCCGGAAAGCAGGTGCGCATAGCGCACTTCCTTGGCGCCGGGCGCGCGCGCCAGCCGGCATGCCAGCGGCGGATATTTGTCGATCAGGAATTGCAGCGCGCCCTCGGCCGCGGCGACGCTGTCGAACTCGTGGATGCGCCCGGCGCGGCTGCGCACTTCGGCCGCGGTCTGCGGGCCGCGCAGCATTAGCATGACCAGCGCGGCCAGCTTGTCCTGCTCCAGCGTCCAGCGCAGCCGCATCCGGTGTTCGTATTTCCTGACGCGGGCGCCGGCCTGGCTGACTTCCGCCACCAGCCGGGCGGCTGCCAGGGTGTCCAGCGACTGCTGCACGTCGGCTTCGGACACCGCCATCACCGGGTCGCGGCTGGTCAGCTGGTTGCAGCCGTTGGCCAGCGCATTCAATGAAAGCGGGTAATTGTCCGGCGTCAGCCGCTCTTTCTCGGCAAGCACGGCCAGCACGCGGATGTCGACCGCCGCCAGTTCAAGATCGTCCGTCATCGTCTGCGCGCCTCGTCCGGGCTCAGACGCCCTTGACCATGCGCTGCCGGCGCGCTTCGTACAGGCAGACGCCCGACGCCACAGACACGTTCAGGCTTTCCACCGAGCCCAGCATCGGCACCGACACCAGCAGGTCGCAGGTGTCGCGCGTCAGCCGGCGCATGCCCTCGCCTTCCGAACCCATCACCAGCGCAGCGCCGCCGCTGAAGTCGGCTTCGTACAGGCCCTTGTCGGCATCCTCGGTGGTGCCGATCAGCCAGATATCGCGTTCCTTCAGTTCGCGCATGGTCCGCGCGAGGTTGGTGACCGTGATGTAGGGCACCGTGTCGGCCGCGCCGCTGGCCACCTTGGCGGCCGTCGCATTGAGGCCGACAGCGCGGTCCTTGGGAGCGATGACCGCATGCGCGCCGGCGCCATCCGCCACGCGCAGGCAGGCGCCGAGATTGTGCGGGTCGGTGATGCCGTCGAGGATCAGGATCAGCGGCGGTCCGACTACCATGTCCAGCAGTTCATCGAGATTGCGCGCCAGCGAGACCGCGCCGGCCTTGGCCACCACGCCCTGGTGGCGGCGGCTGCCGACCATGCTGGACAGGCGGGTTTCGTCGGCCTGGATCACGCGCACGCCCGCAGCGGCCACGGCGCGCAGCAGTTCGCGCATGCGCGGGTCGTGCCGCGCCGCATCGACATAGATTTCCTCGATGCTTTCCGCCTCGTGGCGGAGTCGCGCGGTCACGGCATGGAAGCCGAAAATCAGTTTGCTCTTCATCTTATTTCTGCCGCTTCTTCCTGCTGCCCGACTTGTCGCCGGCATTTTTTCCTGACGTCCGCGCTTTTGGCGCCGATGCCGCATGCGCACCCAGCCCAGGCTCGCCATGACGGCTGCGTCCCTTGCGGCCGGCCGCGCCCTGGTCCTGCGTGGTCGGATAAGCCGGCGCGGGCGCATCCTGCCCGCCCTGCCCGTCGTCCGCCTTCTTCGATGGCTTCGCCTGCCTGGCCTGCTTGTTTTCCTGCTCGGCGTCGGCGCGGCGCGCCTCGTTTTTCAGCTGCGTATGGATGCCGGGTTCGGACACCAGCCGCAGGTCGATCTTGCGGGCGTCGAGGTCGACACGGCTTACCTGCACCGTCACGCGGTCGGTCAACTGGTAGCGCATGCCGGTGCGCTCGCCGCGCAGTTCATGGCGGGCATCGTCATACTGGAAATAATCGGCGCCCAGCTCGGTGACATGCACCAGGCCTTCGATGAACAGCGTGTCGAGCTGCACGAATATGCCGAACGAGGCGACGCCCGACACGGTGCCGGTGAACTCCTCGCCCAGGTGGTCGCGGATGAAATAGCACTTGAGCCAGGCTTCGACGTCGCGCGAGGCTTCGTCGGCGCGGCGCTCGTTGGCCGAGCAATGCACGCCCAGCGACTCCCAGATGGCAAGCTCGCCTTCCAGCTTCTTCTTGCCGCTCAGCTTGTCCGCGGCCTGCTTGCGGCGCGCGGCCGGCGACAGCGTCGTGTTCAGTTCGCTGACCTCGATGCCGCGCGGGTCGTAGCGCTTGCCGGCGATGATGGCCTTGATTGCACGGTGCGTCAGCAGGTCCGGGTAGCGCCGGATCGGGCTGGTGAAGTGCGCATACGCCTCATACGACAGGCCGAAGTGGCCGATGTTTTCCGGGCTGTAGACCGCCTGCTGCATCGAGCGCAGCAGCATGGTCTGCAGCAGCACCGCGTCCGGGCGCAGCTTGATCTTCGGCAGCAGTTCGGCATAGTCGGACGCCGACGGCTTGTCGCCGCCGCCCAGGTTCAGGCCCATCTGCTTCAGGAAGGTGCGCAGCTGGTCGAGCTTTTCCTTGCTCGGGCTTGCGTGCACGCGGAACAGCGTCGGATGCTTGTGCCGCTCCAGCAGGTCGGCCGCGCAGACGTTGGCGGCCAGCATGCATTCCTCGATCAGGCGGTGCGCGTCGTTGCGGGTGCGCGGCAGGATCTGCTCGATCTTGCCCGAGCCGTTGATGACGATATAGGTCTCGGTCGTCTCGAAGTCGATTGCGCCGCGCGCATGGCGGGCCTGCAGCAGCACGTGGAACAGCTCGTACAGGTTCTGCAGGTGCGGCACCAGTTCCTGCCGCTTGGCCGCCTCGATGCCGCGGGTATTGGTCAGGATGGCCGCGACCTCGTTATAGGTCAGCCGGGCGGCCGAGTGGATGACTGCCGGGTAGAACTGGTAGGCCTTGACCTCGCCCTTGGCCGTGATCACCGCGTCGCAGACCAGCGTCAGGCGGTCCACGTCGGGGTTCAGCGAGCACAGGCCATTGGACAGCTTTTCCGGCAGCATCGGGATCACCCGTCGCGGGAAGTAGACCGAGGTGCTGCGTTCCAGCGCGTCGGCGTCCAGCGCGTCGTTCGGACGGACGTAATGGCTGACGTCGGCGATCGCGACGATCAGGCGATAGCCCTTGCTGCGGCCGATCTTGACCGGCTCGCAATACACGGCGTCGTCGAAGTCGCGCGCATCTTCACCGTCGATGGTCACCATCGGAATGTCGCGCAGGTCGACCCGGCCTTCGAGGTCGCTTTCGCGCACTTCGCCCGGCAGCTTCGCCGCCTGCTTCTTCGCATCCTCGGAAAATTCGTGCGGCACGCCGAACTTGCGGACCGCAATCTCGATCTCCATGCCCGGGTCGTCGATGTCGCCCAGCACCTCGATCACCCGGCCCACCGGCTGGGTATAGCGCGACGGCTGCTCGGTCAGCTCGACGCTGACCACCTGCCCGCTCTTGGCCTTGCCCGGCGAACCCGCCAGCAGGATGTCCTGGCCGATGCGCTTGTCCTCGGGAACCACGATCCATGCGCCATTTTCATTCAGCAGCCGGCCGATGACACGGGTATTGGCCCGTTCCACCACCTCGACGATGGTGCCCTCGGGCCGTCCACGGCGGTCGGTGCCGGTGACCCGCGCCTTGACGCGGTCGCCATGCAACACCTTCTGCATTTCCTTTTCCGACAGGAAGAGGTCGTCGCCGCCGTCGTCCGGTATCAGGAAGCCGAAGCCGTCGCGATGGCCGCTGACCTTGCCCGCAATAAAATTGGGCGCGTTGCTCAGCTTGTAGAACCCGCTGCGCTCCAGCACGATCTGGCCGTCGCGCTCCATTGCATTGAGCCGGCGCGTGAGCCCCTCCATCTCGTCAGGCCCCACTTGCAGCGCGGCGGCGACCGATGCGGCGTCTTGCGGCTCGCTGGCGGTGCGGAGGATGCCGAGAATGTCCTCGCGACTTGGTATGGAGTAGGGAAATTGGCTCAAAAGCGTGGGGTTTCAGGTTAAAAAATAGAGCGGGTAGTGTACCGGACTAAGGCAATATTCGCCTAGCACAATGCCGGCCGCCGAAATTCGCCTCGCCGAATTGACTTCGGGAAGTTTTTCTCTATAATGCCAGTCTTCTTTGGGAAGCAGCATCTCCCCGAGCCCACGTGGCGGAATTGGTAGACGCGCATGGTTCAGGTCCATGTGCCGCAAGGTGTGGGGGTTCGAGTCCCTCCGTGGGCACCAAAACAAGAAAGGCCGGTTGCGCAAGCAACCGGCCTTTTGCGTTTGGCGCCCACGAGCAAAGCGCCTGCGCGCTTTGCGGGAGGGACTCGAAAGCCCGGCCCCGCAGGGCCGGGCGGGGTCGCGGAACGTGACCGAGCTCCCTCCGTGAACAAAAGACTGGCTTGATTTCATCAAGCCAGTCTCTGACCAGACCCGCAATGATCCGCCCCGCGGATCATTCAAATCAAAACAGCCCTACCCCCCAAACCCTTCCGGATTCCCTTCCTGCCAGCGCCAGTGATCCTCGCACATCTCGCGCATCCCCTTCTCCGCCTGCCATCCCAGCAGCTCCCTGGCTTTCACCGGCGACGCATAGCAGCTCGCGATATCGCCAGGACGGCGCGGCACGATCTGGTACGGCACCGGCCGGCCGCTGGCCGCCTCGAATGCCTTGATGGTTTCCAGCACGCTGTAGCCCTGCCCGGTGCCGAGGTTCACGGTAAAGCCGCCGTCGTGCGCGAACAGCCGGTTCAGCGCGGCCACGTGGCCCTTGGCGAGATCGACCACGTGGATATAGTCGCGTACGCCGGTGCCGTCGGGCGTCGGATAATCATTGCCGAACACCGACAGCCGCTCGCGCCGGCCGACCGCCACCTGCGCAATGAACGGCATCAGGTTGTTCGGTATGCCGCGCGGATCCTCGCCGATCAGCCCGCTTTCATGCGCGCCGACCGGGTTGAAGTAGCGCAGCACGCCAATGCGCCATGACGGGTCGGCTTTTTCCAGGTCGCCCAGGATCTGCTCGACCATCAGCTTCGAACGCCCGTACGGATTGGTCACCGACAGCCGCGCGCTTTCGACCAGCGGCAGCACTTCCGGGTCGCCGTAGACGGTGGCCGACGAACTGAACACGAAATTCTTCACGTTCGCCGCGGCCAGCGCCTCCAGCAGGTTGATGGTGCCGCCGACATTGTTATCGAAATAGAACAGCGGCTTCTCGACCGATTCGCCGACCGCCTTGAGTCCGGCGAAGTGGATCACCGCGTCGATCTGCTGCGCCGACAGGATCGCGTCCAGCGCCGCGCGGTCGCGGATGTCGGCTTCCTGCAGTGGCAGGTCCTTGCCGGTGATCTGGCTGACGCGGTCGAGCGACTTGCGCGAGCTGTTGCACAGGTTATCCAGCGCGACCACCTTGAAGCCGCTCTGCAGCAGCTCGACACAGGTATGCGAGCCGATAAAGCCGGACGCGCCGGTCACCAGTATGGTTTTAGACATAAAAAAAGAAACCTTCCGAAATTGGGATAGCGCCGACCGGTCAGGTACGGCGCGCAATTGGCCCCGGGGCCAGACGCACAACGCAGAAAGACTTGCCGTTGTGCACGGAAGCAATTCTACTCGCGTACAATCCCGCCTCACTCCTGTCTGATCAAAGCCTTCCGCTTTCCTTCATGCCGCCAGCCAGCACTCTCGAGCCGCAATCCCGCCAGCGCGCGCATGGCCAGCGCATGGCCCTGGCCGTCTTCGCCTACCTTGTGCTCCTGTTCTACGGCAGCCTCTATCCGTTCAGCCAATGGCATGCGCCCGCCTATCCGCTGATGCAGTTCCTGCCGCTGTGGCCGGACCACCTGGACAAGGGCGACGTGCTGCAGAACGTGCTGGTCTATGCGCCGTTCGGCATGCTCTGCACGCTATGGCTCGCGCAGTCGATGCCGGTGCTGCGCGCGGCGCTGCTGGCGGTGGCGCTGGGCGCGCTGGTCAGCTTCAGCATTGAAACCCTGCAGCAGTTCAACAGCGCGCGCGTCGCCTCGTCGGTGGACATCGTGATGAATACGCTGGGCAGCGCCGGCGGCGCCACGCTGGCGACCACCGTCCTGCGGCACACGCTGTCGGGAAGGCTGGTGCTGGCCTGGCGCGACCGCTGGTTCCGCGACGGCGCGCTGGCCAACACCGGGCTGGTCGTGATCGGCTTCTGGATGCTGTCGCAGACCAGCCCGCTGGTGCCCACGCTCGATATCGGCCACCTCCGGCATGCGCTGGGCGGCCTGTGGCGCGCGCTGCACGACCCGCATCCGATCGACCTCGCCCGCCTGGCGCGCTACACACTGATGACAGCCGGCATCGGCCTGATGCTGATGCTGCTGGCGCGGCCGGGCCGTGCGGCCTTGCGCCTTCTGGCGGCGATGCTGGCAGCGGTATTGCTGGCCAAGATCATCGTGGTCAGCCGCGTGCTGTCGCTCGAGGCGATCGGCGGCTCGATGCTGGCCCTTGCGGCCTGCTGCGCGATGCGGCTGCTGCCGGCCAGGCTGCTGCCATTGGCCGGCATCGCGCTGGTCGCGGCGGGCTTCACGGTTTCCGAACTGGCGCCGGTCGACGGCGGCGGCATCGGCCTGTCGTTCAACTGGATTCCGTTCGCGGGCCACATGCGCTCCATTACGGCGCTGGAGAACATCCTCGAGCTGCTGTGGCCGTTCATGGCGATCGCCTGGTTCACCCGCTGGCATGCGCCGGCCCGGCTGTCGAAGCCAGGCATCGCCGCCGGCGCGGTGCTGGTCGGTGCGGCGGTATTCGCGATGGAATGGCAGCAGCAGTGGATGCCGGGCCGTTATGGCGACATGACCCAGGTGCTGCTGTGCGTGGTGGGCTGGATCATGCCGTGGTGCGTGCGCGAGGACGGCGCCGCGAGCGTTGCCCCGCCTAGTCGGCAGCCACCACGCGGCTGACCATCGGCGACGCCGGCACCAGGTTCTGGCGGTACGGGTGGCTGGTCTTGCGATACAGCGCGGTGATGCGGCGGACGTAGTCGCGTGTTTCCGGATAGGGCGGAATGCCACGGTACTTCTCCACCGCCCGCTCGCCTGCATTGTAGGCAGCCGCCACCAGCGGCACGTCTCCCTTGAAGAAGGCCAGCAGCCATTGCAGGTAGGCGACGCCGCCCTTGATATTGTCCTCGGCATTGAACGCGTCCTTCACCCGGAAGCGGCGCGCCGTTTCCGGGATCAGCTGCATCAGGCCCTGCGCATTCCTGGGCGAGACCGCGTTGGCATTGAAACCGGACTCGACGGCGATGAACGCCAGCACCAGCTGCGGGTCGACCTCGTACTTGGGCGACACCTTGCCGACCATGTTGTAGATATGGCCGCGGGGATAATTCGGCTCGCGGCCGGCCGGCAATTCCGCCGGCGCCGGCGCCTGAACGACTTTCGGCGGCGGCACCAGGCAGGGCGGCATCACCGGCTTGGCCGTGGCAGCCAGCTTCTGCATGTTCTGCGCCTGCAGATGCCCCTGCTGCGCGGCCAGGTTGAACAGGTAGGCGGCAATGGCGTCGTCACGATCGACGCCGCGGCCATTCGCATACATCCAGCCAAGTCCATACTGCCCGTCCGGATGGTTGGCCTTTGCCGCCGCGCAGTACAGGGAGATCGCACGGCCGTAGTCGCGCGGCACACCTTCCGCGTGTTCATACCGGGCCGCTTCGCTTACAAGCGCCGCCGCATTGCGGGCGGCGCCTTCCGGCGCGGGCTGGTTGTTGTCGGCAAGCGCAACGCCTGTCACGAGCAGGGCTGCCGTCAGGAAGGCCAGTTTGGAACGGGCAAAATGCATGAAGCCACCTTTCATCAGCGCTTTGTTGATGGAGTTCGCATCCCACCGGGCAAATGCGTGGGATAATTATTTCAATAATTGCAACTATTCTGGCACGGCGCAGAGTATAGCGAACTTTTCGCACGCATGTTCGACCCGGCACGGATTGCTTTCTGGTTGGGTATAATGCCAACTATTGCGAAATACATGTGATTTTAACAATATCCGATTGCGTGACATCAAGCAGATAGCAAGATGGCATCATTCTTGATATCAACTATTTGAACGAATCTGTTAGTATCTGCATAGCTTCATCTACGCAGCAGCGAACCGGATAAGACGGAGTAACTATATGACGATGGAAAATTCAGGGCACGAAGACAAGAGCCAGGCGGCTGACCAAGCACAACCGCCGGCCCACGCAGTCGTGCCAAATCCATCGCGTCGGCGTTTCACCCGCGTCGGCGTTGGCGCATCGGCCGTCGTCGCGACGCTGGCAAGCCGCTCGGTGCTGGCGAACCTTGCCTGCACCACGCCTTCCGGTTTCACTTCGATGAACCAGAGCCATCGCGCCGCTGACGGCGTTATCCAGTGCAATGGGCTCAGCTATATGGACTGGATGCGCACCGAAGGCTGGGCGCCGCCAGGCACGGCGATGTTCTCCATCGAATTCAGCCCGGCGCGCCCCGATCTTCTCGTGGGCGAGCCAGTCACCGGCACCGGCATTGCCGATACCGGCGGCGGCACCAGCGGCCTTCTGCTGGACAAGGCGACGCTGCGGCAGGCATTGTTCGGCACCCAGACGCCATTGATCGTCAAGCACCTGATCGCTGCGCTGCTCAATGCCAGCACCAACAGAAGCACCTACCCGACAACAATCCAGGTCAAGGAAATTTTTCGGGACTGGAATGCGAACAATTCCTATGAAGTCACGGCGGGCGTGCGCTGGTCCACCGATGAAATCATCAAGTACCTGAGCTACACGCAAACGCCCGGCTCGCCACTCAACAACTCTTGAACCTGCCCGACCCGCAAGGCCGTGCCCGGATGAAATGGAAGCTGCGCGACGGGCAATCGCTGCGCATGCTGGCCGGACAGGATGAGTCCGTTGTCTACAACGATCACTCCGGCGACACCCATCTTCTCAGCGCCATTGCCATTGCTTTCCTCCAGCACCTGCGCAAGAGCCCGGACAATCTCGCCGGCATCTGCGCTGCCCTTGCAAACGACTGGGAATTCGAGTCCGACGACGAACTGCAGCAGCTTGTCATGTCGCTCGCGGATGAACTCGATGGCCTCGGACTGATAGAACCTTGCCTGCCCTGACGATCTCCGCCTTGCCTGCGGCCGAACTGCGCCGGCGCCTGAAATCGGATGGCGTTTACTTCCGGACCGGGGTATTTACCGCCTGCCTGAAGACACGCCTTGAACATGTCGCCTCCTCATTCGCGCTGCTCTACGGCGACTATGCGCTGGCCGACGGGGCCTATGCCGACTTCCACGTCGCCCTGACGACGCCGCGCGGGCTGCGGCGCTGGTTCCGGCCGCAGGTGGACTTCATTGCGGATGGCGCCTCGCCGTTTGCCGCCCTGCCGCGCGACCAGGCATTCCCGATGTTCGAATGGGGCCTGAACTGGTGCGTATCGAGCAATGCGCATCATTACCTGATGATTCATGCTGCGGTCATCGAAAGGAACGGCCGTGCGGCCATCCTGCCGGCGCCGCCGGGCTCGGGAAAGAGCACGCTGTGCGCGGCGCTCATCCACAACGGCTGGCGGCTGCTGTCGGACGAGCTGACGCTGGTGCGCCGCAGCGATTCGCGGCTGATTCCGCTGCCGCGGCCGGTGAGCCTGAAGAACGCGTCGATCCCGCTGATGCAAGCCTATGCGCCCGGCGCGGTCTTCAGTCCCAGTGTATCCGACACCGTCAAGGGCACCGTCGCCCAGATGAAGGCGCCAGCCGACAGCGTCGCCCGCGCCGGTGAAGCCGCCCTGCCCGGCTGGATCATCTTTCCCCGTTACGAGGCCGGCGCGCCGCTGACGCTGACCCCAGTGCCGCGCACGCGCGCGTTCATGCGCGTCGCCGACAATGCATTCAATTATGCGCAACTCGGCGTGGAAGGCTTCAATGCGCTGGCCGGCGTGGTCGGCGCTTCCGATTGCTACGACTTGCATTACAGCAGCCTGGACGAAGCCATCGCCGCGTTTGAACAGTTAAGCAGCCAACCGAGCAGCCAGGCAGGCAATCCGTGATCCCGACCCCTGTCATCGTCCGGGTCCTGCGCGACCCGCAGTCCGTGCGCAGCCTGGCGCTTGCCGAATGGGACCTGCTGCTGCGCCAGGCCCGGTCGGCCAACCTGCTGGCGCGACTGGCGGACCTGCTGCTGCGGCATGACCTTGCCGGCTGCGCGCCCGAAGCGGCGGCAATGCATCTCGAAGGCGCGACTGTTGTCGCCGCGCGCCACCGCGTCGCGGTCGAATGGGAAATTTCGCGGATCGGCCAGGCGTTGGACAGCGCCGGCTTGCCCCTGCTGCTGCTGAAAGGCGCCGCCTATGTCGCGGCCGACCTGCCGCCTTCCCATGGACGCACGTTTTCCGACATCGACATCCTGGTGCCCAAGGCGCGCATCAATGAAGCCGAAGCGGCGCTGATGATGCATGGCTGGGCGTCGTCCCACCATGACGCCTATGACCAGCGCTACTACCGCGAATGGATGCACGAACTTCCGCCGATGCAGCATGGCAAGCGCATGACGGTCATCGACGTGCATCACGCCATCCTTCCGGAAACCGCGGCCAGCAAGCCGGACTCGGCGAAGCTGATCGCCTCGTCGGTGGCCGTGCCCGGCCGTCCCGGCATCCATGTGCTGCAGCCGGTCGACATGGTAATCCACAGCGCCTGCCACCTGTTCCACGAGGAAGAGCTGGACAAGGGCCTGCGCGACCTGACCGACCTCGATGCGCTGCTGCGCCACTTCGCCGGCCAGCCGGACTTCTGGCCCCAGCTGGCGCAGCGCGCGCAGGAACTCGACCTGGCCCGCCCGCTTTACTATGCGCTGCGCTACGCGATGCGCCTGCTGCACACGCCGGTGCCGGACGCAGCGATCCGGGCCATGGCCGCGTCCGGTCCGCCGGCGTTGCTGGCGCCGCTGATGGACGCGCTGTATGGGCGCGCGCTGCTGCCCATCCACGCCAGCTGCGGCGATCCATTTACCGGCGCGGCGCGGCGCAGCCTGTTTTTCCGGGCGCACTGGCTGCGGATGCCGCCGATGCTGCTTGTGCGCCATCTGGCGCACAAGGCGGCGATGGCGATGAAGCAGGAGCCGGAAAACCAACCATGAAACTTGACCAAGGGTGCCGGAAATTCGCCCTGATCCCGTCTCGCAGCAAGCTGCCAGACGAATGCAGCACATACAGGTTGGCTCAATAATTCAGCAGGTTCACCATGATATACTTCGTCCTTATATTTCCTTATGACATCATTCATTTGAGCAATTACTTGACGTAACAACGTTATGTAGCGCTAGTTGTCGCACCTGCCTGCCTATCCCATCATTCCTACCCGTATCTGGAGACGCCATGGTTTCTGTTTCTTCAATTAAGCAACGTCTCCGGCGTGACTACTTTCGCTGGCAGCATAAGCGCGCCGTGCGCGCCGTGCTGAAAACTCCGGCCTTGAGCGTCGGCGACCTGCCCTTCACGCTTTTGTCGATGGTTCAGAAGCGCGACGTGCTTTCCTATTTAGTTGCGCTAAAATCGTTTACCACTTTTGCCAACCCGGCCCGCGTCGTCGTGGTGTGCGACCCGTCCATCGATGCGAAAGACAGGGATGTGCTGCGGCAGCATGTGCCGCACATCGAGTTGCGTAAAGCAGGGGAATTCGTGCATCCGGAAATCCCGCGTGGCGGTTGCTGGGAACGATTGCTGGCTATATGCAGCTATGCGGCTGAATCCTACGTGATCCAGCTTGACGCCGATACCGTTACGGTACGGTCACCTGGCGAAGTTCTGGATGCCATTTCCAGACAATCGGGGTTTGTCCTCGGAGAAGAAGCTGCGCAGACACTAATCACGCTGACGACGACCAGCAACAATGCAAAAGCAGATACTTGGGGCCAGACCCATATACAAGGCTATTCCGAGGCTTGCATGGCCGAAGTAGGCTTGCCGCCTGGATCGATGTATGTGCGCGGCTGTGCCGGGTTCACCGGATTTCCACCGTCGACAACCATGCTGACGCAGTTGCTGGACTTTTCCTCGCGCATGTCCGGCAAGATTGGCGCCGTACGATGGTCATCATGGGGAACTGAGCAGGTCGCCTCGAATTACCTGGTAGCCAATGCCCTTGGCACACAGTTGCTACCTTATCCAAAGTACGGAACGCCCGACGTTATGAACGAAGATGCAACTTTTGTCCACTTCATTGGTTCCTTGCGTTTTGTGAACGATACGTACGAAAAGACATCACGCACGGTAATCCAGCGTATGTCTGGCCCTGGCTATCGGCCAGGCCTGTCTTCCTGACAGTCAGGATTTTTCGAAAGATGTTCGTTATTCATGGTTAACCTTCGCCGTTCCCTGGTGATCAATTTTTTCTCGTCATCCGGTGCGACGATAGCCCAGTTCATTGTCAGCATCCTTCTCGCGCGGATGCTAAGCCCAGGTGAAATCGGTGTGTTTTCAATGACCATCGTGCTGGTTAATATCGTGCATATATTCCGCGACTTCGGGGTCGGGACTTACTTGCAGCGCGAACCTGACCTGACGCCCGAAAAGATGCGCGCGGCGACCGGCGTCATGTATACGACCTCCTGGATCATCGCCGCTGGCCTCTACCTGAGCAGCCCATGGATCAGCCAATGGTTCAAGGAGCCGGCTATGGTTCCAGTCATGAAGGTGCTTGCCGTCGGCTTTATTTTCATTCCGTTCGGCTCAATCACTCACTCGCTTCTGACACGCGAATTTGCGGCGGGAAAGCAGGCCATCGTGAACGTGGTTGGCACCGGAGCATTCACCGTGACTTGCCTAACGCTGGCCTACCTTGGTTTCGGCACAATGAGCATGGCCTGGGCTAACCTGGCCAACATCATTGCCTGCGCGATTGCCTACACGCCGCTGCGGCCCAAGAACCTTCCTTGGCTTCCTTCGTTCCGGAAATGGCGCAATGTGCTGCACTTCGGTATCGGCACGCTGCTGTCAAATTGCATCGGGGCGATCAATAATGCGGTTCCCGACATCCTGCTCGGAAAACTGGGCAATGCGACCATGGTTGGCCTGTTCAGCCGCGCTAGCTCTACGGTGTCCATCTTTACCTACATCGCGGGCAGCACCGTGAACTACGGGTCAGTGTCTTATATATCGCAGGCTTATCACCGGCGCGAACCTTTGGGGCCGCTGCTCAACCGGGTAACGGCACTTGTGACCGGCGTCGGCTGGCCCGCGCTTGCATTGACCTATGTGTTCAGCGCGGAAATCGTCACTGCGCTCTATGGCGAAAAATGGCTACCGGCGGTGCCAGCCATCGACGCGTTGGTCATTGCCGGCATGATCAGCCTGATATTCAACTATACGCCCACGGCCCTGACCGCGATCGGCCGTCCCTACTTGTCGGCGACGCCGCTAATCGCCACGCTACTGACCCGGATTGCCTTTGGCGTGGTGCTCTTCAATGGAGATATCCGGAACTTCTCCTGGGCAATCTGCGCGGCGACCGTGCTCGCGGCGCCGGTCATGATCTATCAGCATTACGTATACCTCAGCCACCGTTTCGGCACCATGCTCACGGCGCTCATGCCGAGCGCCTTGGTCGCCATCGCCTGCATGGCTGCGGCCATGCTGTTCAAAATGATGCTGCCGACATCGTTGCATGCGATGGCAGTGCTGCTGATCCTGACACTGCCGCTCGCAAGCGTCTGGTATCTCGCCTTGCGGCTGACAAGGCATCCGTTGATGGCGGAATTGCATCTGGTTGCCAACGGGTTGAAGGCCCGGCTGGCCTGAGCCGGGACTGCTGGCGGCCCCGTAAATCCACACCTGCCCAGCAACGCGCGAGGCCGCTTGGGCGAATCTATGGAGAACATCGGTTGAATCCTCTACCCATGCTATCGGACAAGACAAGGACACAGGCCGCCGCATGCTCAGTGCTCGTAAGCGTGCTGAACTGGAATTCCGCGGAAGTGACGCTGGAATGCTTGTCGTCGCTGATGCGCATACGTATCGAACCATCGGTCTCAGTGCGGCTCGTCGTCATCGACAATGGCTCGGACGAAGCTGACTACCACCGCCTCGCGGATGGTCTGGACCAAGGCAGGGTCATGCTGCTGCGCCAGAAAGTCAATGTTGGCTTTGCAGGTGGGCACAACGTCGCCACCCGGATCGCGCTGGAAGATGGAATCGACTTCATCTGGCTCGTCAACAGCGATGCGGTAGTCGATGCCGACTGCCTTAGCAGGCTAGTCGCATTGATGCAGGTACGCCCGGATTGCGGAGCAACATCGCCGGTCATCGTGTCGCTCGGGAATGACGCGGAAATTGACTTTTGCGGCGCCCGCCATGACTGGGGCCGCCTGGAATGCGAGCGCGCGACTAGCATTGCCGAAGCACGCAGGTGGGAGGCGGAAACGCCGGAGGCGATGTGGCTTGCTGGTACCGTGGTGCTGTACCGCGTCGCTGCGCTGAAGCAGGTGGGCATGCTTGACGAACGCCTGTTCGCCTACTACGAGGACGATGAGATCGGCGCGCGGCTGGCGCATGGCGGCTGGCGCAGCCTGATGACATTTGACGCGATGGCACGTCACCTGCATCCGGCGGACAACATGGATCATCGTCCTCCGTATTATTTCTATCTGATGACCCGCAATGCCATTCTGTTCTGGCTTCGGCACACGCCATCAACCCAACGCCGCCTGCTCCACCTGAAGTTGCTGGACCGGTCGATGTATCTCGCTAATATCCTGGAGAGCAAGGGCGAGCATGAAAAAGCACGCGCCTGCATGCTCGGTCTATCGGATGGCATGTTGGGCAAGAGCGGGCGGCCGAGGTTGGAACGCCGCGTGCCCAGGATCATAGCGCTGCTGCGCAGGATCATGATGGTCCAGCATGCTAGGCATATCGCGGCACGATAGGCTACCGGCCGCTCCTGCCAGCCGTCAGTGGTGGCCGACTGACTGGGTGAGACGCCAGGCCATATCGCGCATGATGCCCGGAAAATTGCTGATCGCTTTCTTGATGCGGAAATTGGAGTCAGTTGGTGCTACGCTGAAGTGAGCGGCCGTATAGATCGCCGAAGGAAAGTCGCCACGGGCGTAAGCAATGTCGAACGCTTGGCGTCGCCTCTGATCGACGCTAGCCCGGATAGCAGCGCGCTGTTGTATGGCGCCGGGATGATGGACCAGCGAATATTCCAGGATCTCCGCTTCGCCATTCAGCGAGCGCAACGTATCTTTCGAATCGTTGTGATCATGTTTGCGCACTGCTGCAAGTGGCAGGGTCGCATAACCCAGTTTGCCGTTGCAGATAACGCGCAGCAGGAATTCGAAATCTTCGGCGCCGACGCCGTTGAAGCGACGGTCGTAGCCGCCCAGTCTCTGATAAAAGGTTTTCCGGATCACGCTGCCGGTCGGGAAAAAAGGCTGAAACTTCAATACGCGTTCGTAAAGATTGGGAATGTTGACGCAGTAATCGTCGCCGCGCGTCGCGCCGTTCAGAAAACCCTCCGGCGCTTTTTCAAGTTTTTCCCTGTCCACAGCATCCGACGAGAACAGAAAAAAATTGGCGTACCAGGCGTCTACTTCCGGGTGCTCGCCGATACCTCGGAGCATGACCTTCGTAAATGTCGGCTGCAGTAAGTCGTCGGAGTCGCAGAAAGCGACATAGGGAGTACTGCATGCCGCAACGCCAATATTACGCGCTTGCTGGACGCCGCCCCTTGCAGACCTGATCAGCTGTATCCTATCGCCGAATGCGGCAAGACGGGCGACGGTGTTATCGGTAGAACCATCGTCGACCACGACGATTTCAGCGAATCCACTTTCCTGTGCCAGCGCGCTGGCGATCGTCTCTTCGATCAACGGGCCACGGTTGTAGGTAGGAACAACCAGGGATATCGGATAACTTTCAAACATGGAACACCTTTCATCGAATCAGCCTGTTGCAAAGGCGTTACGGGAAAGAGTGAATCAATTTCGTCAAGTTCCACTGCATTGCAGCACCCTTGTTCCACAGCAAGGATTTTGCTATTTATTGCCATTTCAACAGTTCCTGGCCACGCGGTCAAAAGCTTCGATACGTTCGCACCCATCACGCGGCGCTCAGCGCTGCCTCAGCACTCGCTCGGCAATTTGCACAAATCGCGATGCGACTTCGCGGGTGTTACTGGCCCTGGCTATCTCCAGGCCGCGAGCACCCAGGTGTGCGGCAAGGGCTTCGTCATCGAGGACATCGAGCACCCTTGCTGCGATGTCATCAACATTCTCGCCATTGACCAAGTAACCGGATTCGCCATCCACCACAGCCTCCACCGCGCCGCCGGCACGCCCGCCGATAACCGGCTTGCCACAGGCATTGGCTTCGCGGAACACGAGTCCAAAGCCTTCGGTGTCGCCGTCGGGCATCGTGCGATTCGGCATCAAGAACAGGTCACACAGCCGGAAATAACGGACTAAGTCCGGCTCCGAGACCGATCCCACCAGCGTCATCTGGGCGCCGAGGTCTTCTTGCGCAATCAGGCGTTCGAGTTCTGGACGAAGCTCGCCGTCCCCGACAATCAGGTAATGCACGTCTGGACGCTGCCTGATCACCTTAGCCATTGCTCGGACAGCCATATCCGCACCCTTGCGCGGCACTAGGCGACCGAGCGTCAGGACGACTTTCTTGCCTCCCAACCCATGCTTCTGCACCAGTTTCTGGTCCCGCTCACCTGGCGTGAAACGGTCAGTGTCGACGCCGTTGTGGACGAGCGACATCTGTTCCGCGCGCAATCCCATCTGTTGGGTCAGCGCATCGCAGGTAAAGGCGCTGACAGCGATCACCTTGTCCGCCGCATGCAGGTAATCGCGCCGCTTGTTGCCATGCATCCGGCCGCTGGTCGCAGTGGTGATTTCTTCGCCATGGACATAGATCATTAGGCGCGTGCCGAATACCTTGCGGAGCGCGATTCCCAGCCAAGTTCCGTACACCAGTTCGCCGATGCAGATGACATTGATCTGATGGTGCCGGACCAGCCTTGCCGCCGCCAGCAGAACGCGGGCGTACAGCGGTATGTCAGTAAACGCGAATCGAGCCATTGACACGCCGATATTGGCGGGCGGCGGCTGCATCAATGGTCGCAGCAGCGGAATGCGGTCTACCGGAAAAGATGCCGCCCGGTCATACTCGCGCCAGTCTTCGATCTCGTGGCCGGTCAGGTAATTGATTTTTGCGGAAAGGACCCTGACGCTCCCCGCCGGCATGTGCTTGCAGAGGTTTTCATATACCACGGCGGAGCCGCCGTGCAGCGGCGCGAATGTGCTTGCCACCAGCAGGCAGCGCACCGGTGTGGCGCGAACTTCGTGCTGGAGCGCGACTACTGCTTTGCGTTCGCGCTCGACCAGGTTTCTCGCCAGCTGCAGCGCCATGCGCTCATTGGTTGCGCCCCATGGGGTAAAACGCGGCAATTGATAGATGTCCGAGTCCTGCCGCGCCGCGCCGCCGCTGGTCGCCACCGCCACCGTGTAGCCGCAGGATTTCACCATGGCGACGTGGCGGCCATCGTAATCCTTTAGCGGCCGGCCGTTTGGATAGGCAAAAGCATGAACTTTGCCGCCGATGATTGTTTCAAGCTCATCCTTGCAGCCGGCAATCTCGTTCGTCGCCTGCGCGTCGCTGCACTCGTTAAGGATCGGATGGTTGATGGTGTGGCCGCCAATCTCGAAACCCTGGCTATGCAGCGCGCGCACCGACTCACGGTCGAACGGCCGAGGCCAGACCAGCGGCGAACGCGCTTGCGCTTCGATCATTTCTATAGCACCCAGTCGCTCCGGCAATGGTGCGTATTTCAACCGCTCCTGCAGTTCGGAAATCAAGCGTATCCGGCTGCTCGTATAGCGCAAGTCGTCATAGCTGGCGAATCCATAAGGCAGGCGCGCGCCGTGGTCGGGCAACGCTCTTACTGCGGCGATGATGCGCTCATGCCAGAGCGCTGGTCCATCGAGCTGCTCGGTGGTAACGAAGAAAGTCGCGTGCATGTTGCGCGCCCTGAGCGTCGGACTGACCGTGGTCAGCCACTCGTCGTAGCCATCGTCAAACGTCAATGCGACAGCCTTGCGAGGCAACTTCCCGCGCGCAAGCGCGGATGCGGCATCTGCCAGTGGCAGCACGGTTGCGTTGTCCTGCAGGAAGTCGAGGATATGCTCGAACTGACTGAACGTCGGCTCGGTTGGCGTCAGCGGGTCGGCCGCGAGCGGCACCTTGTGAAATAGCAGAACGGTCAGCTTGGCATTCTGGCCCTGCCGGGAAAGCAGCGAGAACAGGCCGCTGGATACCCGCGCGCCAACGCCCTGCCGGGCGGCGGAACCGCTGCGGCGCAGCGGCGACGAACCGTTCAGGATGTCAGGACCGTGCATGGACGGTTCCGGAATCGGTTGCAAGTGCCGGCTCACGCACCAACTCGCGACCGGTCATGTCGAAGGCGACGGCCGGTTTGAGCTTTCTGGCGACAATACGCTGGGTAATAACCAGCGCTGCAACGACATACCAGAAATAATCGTAGTAGGCGAGCGACAGGAATGCGCCGCCGACGACGTAGCCGATTAGGCTGACCTGGGCCATCGCTGCGAAATCGCTCGCCCACTTCAATTCGGCGTGCTTGCGGGTGGTCCTGATGATCTTGTTCGCGGTGAGCCATGCAGTGCCGATGATAGAGACGAAGATCACGAGTCCAATGTAACCATGCTCGCCCAGTACCTGGAAAAAAATGCTATGCGCGGCATGGAAGTCGGTGGGGTTAGGCGCATAGATACGGAACATCGCCGGATTGAAGACCATGAAGCCACCGCCCATCAGATGGGTCTTCGCCACCTCCATTGCAAAATACCATGCGTTGATGCGGCCCATTGCGGAGCCGTCCGTCTGGTAATCGTTGATCGTGGACATACGGTCGTGCCACTGTTCAGGCATGGCCAGCCAAACCAACGGAATGAGCATCAGCAGTACGAGGCCGGTGCTGACCTTGTTGCGGCTTTTTAGCCAGAGAAAACCCATCATCGCCGCGCCGGCAAGCAGAGCCCCGCGCGAATAAGAACCCGCGGCGGCTATCATGGTGAGACCGGCCATCGCGGTGAGGCCGTAGCGCATCCAGCGCTGCGTCGCCTGCAGACGCAGGTACCAGATCATCGGTACCGCCATGACCATTGCCAGCGCCAGCGAATTGTTTTCGGCGATATAACTGCCGGCAGGCCCGAGCACGCGGTAGCTACCACCGGTCGCGAGGGTGAAAATACCGCCCTTCAAGCCGAAGATGCCGAGTGAAATGACTAAAATCCAGGCCATTTTCTTCAGATCGGCTTCGGTTTGAACCACCATGATGGTCACTGCCACCATCAGCAGGGTCTTGATAACGCGCGACCATTCGTAATTAACCACCCAGGGCGGCGATATCGCAAACAGGGTCGTGATCGTAACCCAGACCATGAATATCACCAGCAGCACCGTCACCGGGGTGGCCGGATAGCTGCGCGGCTCGCGGGAAAAGAGGATCGCGCCGATCGTGATGACCGCCACCACCATCGCGAACGGAAAGTCGTACGCCGGTCCGTACGCCAGCCGGTGCGGATTCATCAGGCTGATCCACATGAACACCAGCGCCCCGATGGCGGGCCGCTTGATCATCCACGGCACCAGGCCGAATACGATGGCGAATATGACGACGTCACGCATGTTTCGGGATCCTCTTGAATAGTTCGACCGCGCGCAGCGCATTCTCGCGCCAGGTCAGTTGCTTCTCGCCTATGGTCTTTCTGGCATTTTCGCCGACGCGCTGGCGCAGGGCCGCGTCCGAGGTCAGCTTGCTGATCGCGCCGGCCATGCCATCGGCGGCGTCTGGATCGAACAATACTGCATTCTGGCCATCGGTGAGAATTTCCATGAGATTCGGTTGCGCCGGCCCAATGATCGCTTTTCCGAGCGCAAGATATTCAAACAGCTTCAGCGGGGACGCATATTCGACGACCGCCGGCTGCAGCGCGATGTCGAACGCGGCCACGTAGCGGGCGACCTCGTCGCGTCCTATCACGCCGGTGAAACTGACGCGATGCCGGATGTCGAGCGCATCGGCCTGCGCTTCCAGCGCCGCCCGCGCCGGTCCGTCGCCCACCACCAGCAGGTGACGGCTGGACGCTGGCGGGTCGTTCGCAATCATCGAGATGACCTTGTCCAGCCCGTGCCAGTCGCGCACGAAGCCGGTGAAGCCGAGCACGATGTTGCCGTCCAGCCCGAGCGCCGCCTTCGCGGCCTGCGTCTCGGGTGCCGAGCTGAACTGGCTGGCATTGATGCCGTTGGGGATGACGACGATGCGCTCCCGCGGCACGCCGTAGGACGCGACGATGTCACCCAGCACCTGGGTCACCGGCAGCACATAGTCGGCCGCCTTCCAGGTGTAGGCCTGCGACCAGCGCGCCAGGCCTTTCAGCGCCAGCCCGTCGTAACGGGTGCGCTCCTCGAAGATGGGCGCATTCACTTCCAGCAGCATCGGCAGATTGTATTTGCGCTTGAGCCAGATGCCGGCCGGCAGGAACAGGTTGTAGCGCTCGTACAGGCAGTCGGGCCGGTGCTCCCTGACCGCTTTCGCGAGGCGGCGGTAGGCCACCACGCTGTAGGCCAGCTCCATGATTTCGTAGACGAACTTCGGCAGGCTGCGCTTGAGCCAGGCGACCATGCCGGCGTCCGAGCCGAACGACTCGGTCTCGGCGCTCGGCGGCGCGACCACGATGACCTCGTGCCCCAGCTGGCGCAGCGCCCTGATCATTTCCTCGATGTGCACGTATTGGCCGTCCTTGGAACGGGTGCGGTGGTGATACAGTATTTTCATGCCCTGCCCTGTCCGGCTACCTTCTGGAATAATTCGATCTGTCCCTGCGTGGTGTCGTCCCAGCTGAAACGTTCGGCATAACGGCGTGTCGCCTCATGCGATGGATAAGCGGCCCGCAGCTGGCGCAGCGCGGCGACCACGCCGGCCGGCGTGCGCTCCGGCATCAGCACGCCGGCCTCGGGCGCGGCCACGACTTCGGGCGTGCCCCAGACATTGCTGGCGATGACGGGCGTCCCGCATGCCATCGACTCCAGCAGCACGTTGGCCCAGCCTTCGCGGCTCGACGCCAGCACCAGCGCGTCGGCGGCGCCGTAATACCGCTGCAGCTCGCTCTGCGGCAAGGGCCCGAGAAAGCGCACCCGGTCCTGCACGCCGATGCTGCGCGCCAGTTCTTCGAGCTTGGCGCGGTCGGGGCCGGTGCCCGCAATCCACAGGTGGACATCGGGCATCTCGGTCAATGCCTGTACGGGCAGTTCATGGCCCTTGCGCGGCTCCAGGTGCCCGACCGACATCAGCGTGAAATCGCGCATGCCGAGCGCGGTGCGCAGCGCGGCCCGGTCGCCGGGCTGGAACAGTTCGAGGTTGACGCCATTGCGCAGCGGCGTGATGCGCGCGCCATCGATGCCCAGCCCGACCATCTCGTCCTTCAGCGCATTGCAGACCGTGATCATGCCGGCGGCGTGCGAAGCGGCCCAGCGTATCATCCGGCGCGGCAGCTTGTACTGCGGCACCAGGTTGATGTCGGTGCCGCGCGCGGTGATGACGACGGGCTTGTTGAAATAGCGGCCGAGCATGACGGCAGCGACGCCGTCCGGGTAGAAATAATGCGCATCGATCACGTCGAAGTCGTAGCCCTCGTCGATGATGCGCGCAAGCGTCGATTTCATCGCCGCGGCCAGCAGCGCCGGCGCCGGCGCCATGCCCACTTTCGGTATGACCGGGTAGCGCGGATGGCATACATCGATGCCATGCCGCACTTCCTTCGCCGGCACTTTCGCGTAGGTCGAATAGAGTCCGAAACGCGGGTGGCTGAACGGAAACCATGGCACTGGGGCGACCACGCGCGACGTCACCTGCTGGCTGGCGAGCAGGTAACGGAGGCGCGTCTCCACGAAAATGCCGTGGTTGGGACGTTGGACATTGGGAAACAGGGTACTGAAAGTCAACAATTTCATCGTGTAATCTTGAACAACAGGTGTGCGCAGCGGCCTGCCGGTAATCTTGTGACGAGCATTCCGGCAAACCGCGGAATCATGCCTGAATGGCAGCATCGCTGCCATGCGCCGCCGCATAGTAAAGCAGTTTTGCTGCAGTGCGACTATTCTTGCGTTAAATCAATTGGAAAATCGGTGCGCTTGAATGATAATTCATTCTTGATAATATTTACATTGAGCAATATCCAAAGTATAGCGATTTCGCCCGGTTGCTTGCGAAAATTGTTGCCTCTGCGCTCTCGGAAGACCCCGGAGGCACTAGCTCCCGGGTCATTTGATCGTGCGAACAACGGATTGATGTTCGTTTGGACGTCATCAGGCGGTCGCGCGCCAACGGTCGTTATACTTGTCGCTTTGCTTGTTGACGCTTTTGTCGCGCCTGTTTTCCCGCGATGTTTCCAATTCCTCCTCATTAGATGCGCTTATGAAAATTACGATTATCGGTACTGGCTATGTTGGCCTGGTTTCCGGAGCCTGCTTCGCCGACGTCGGCAACACCGTGCTGTGCCTGGATGTCGATTCCCGCAAGATCGACATGCTCAACGCCGGCGAGATCCCGATTCATGAGCCTGGCCTGGACAAGCTCGTCGCCACCAACGCGGCCGCCGGCCGGATCCTGTTCACCACCGACTACGACCGGGCAGTGGCCCATGCCGACGTCATCTTCATCGCGGTCGGCACGCCGCCCGACGAAGACGGCAGCGCCGACCTGCGCCATATCCTGTCGGCCGCGCGCAGCATCGGCCAGCGCATCACCCGTCCGATCGTCGTGGTCGACAAGTCCACCGTCCCGGTCGGCACCGCCGACCAGGTGCGCGCGGCGATCAGCGAGGAACTGCAGAAACGCAATGCCACGACGTCCTTCACCGTCGTCAGCAACCCGGAGTTCCTGAAGGAAGGCGCGGCCATCGAGGACTTCATGCGCCCGGATCGCATCGTCGTCGGCAGCGACGACCCGGAAGCGACCCGCATCATGCGCCAGCTCTACGCGCCGTTCAGCCGCAACCATGACAAGCTGATCCACATGGACGTGCGCAGCGCCGAACTGACCAAGTACGCGGCCAACGCCATGCTCGCCACCCGCATCAGCTTCATGAACGAACTCGCCAACCTGGCCGAAGCGCTGGGCGCGGACATCGAGGCCGTGCGCATGGGCATCGGCTCGGACCCGCGCATCGGGCCGCATTTCCTGTATGCCGGCATGGGCTACGGCGGCTCCTGCTTCCCCAAGGACGTCAAGGCGCTGCTCAAGACCTCGGTCGACCATGGCCGCACGCTGCATCTGCTGACCGCGATCGAAAAGGTGAACGAAGCGCAGAAGAGCGTGTTGTTCGACAAGATCACCGGCCACTTCGGCGGCGTCGACGCGCTGCGCGGCAAGACGCTCGCCTTGTGGGGCCTGTCGTTCAAGCCCAATACCGACGACATGCGCGAAGCGCCGAGCCTGGTCCTGATCGGCAAGCTGATCGCCGCCGGCTGCAAGGTGCGCGCCTATGACCCGGTGGCGACATCGGAAGCGCGCCGCCTGCTGCTGCAGGAAAACGGCGAGGAAGCCTGCGGCCGTTACCTGACGCTGTGCGACAGCGCAGCGGACGCCGTCAGCGGCGCCGACGCGCTTGCGCTGGTCACCGAGTGGAAGGAATTCCGCGCGCCCGACTTCGAGCAGCTGGCTGCCTCCCTGGCCGGCAAGGCGATCTTCGACGGCCGCAACCTGTACGACCCGGCGCTGGTCGCAGCTGCCGGCATCGCCTATCACGGCATCGGCCGGCGCGGTCACAACGACGCCAAATGATGGGCCAGACCATACTGGTGACCGGCGCTGCCGGTTTTGTCGGCAGCTTCGTCGCCGCACGCCTGGCCGACATGGGCCATCGCGTGATCGGCTGCGACAATTTCAACGACTACTACACGCCGCAGCTCAAGCATGACCGCGTGGCTGCGCTGCTGGCGCCGCGCGGCATCGAGTGCCATGCCGTCGAGCTGTCCGATGCGGCGCAGGTGGCCGGCCTGTTCGAGGCCCACCGTCCGACGCACGTGGTCCACCTGGCGGCGCAGGCCGGCGTGCGCTACTCGCTGGAGAACCCGGCGGCTTATATCCAGTCCAACCTGGTCGGCTTCTCGCACATGCTGGAAGCCTGCCGCCGGCACCGGGTGGAGCACATGCTGTATGCGAGCAGCAGCAGCGTCTACGGCGCCAATGCCAAGGTGCCGTTCTCGGAAAGCGACCAGACCGACTCTCCGGTGTCGCTCTATGCGGCCACCAAGAAGTCCAACGAGCTGATGGCCTATTCGTACAGCCACCTGTACGACCTGCCGATGACGGGCCTGCGCTTCTTCACGGTCTACGGACCGTGGGGCCGGCCGGACATGGCCTACTTCAGCTTCACGCGCAAGATCATGGCCGGCGAACCGATACCGGTGTTTGCCGAAGGCCTGCTGCGGCGCGACTTCACCTACATCGACGACATCGTCGAAGGCGTGGTGCGGCTGCTGTTCAAGCCGACGCCGGCAGCTGACGGCGCGCCGGCGCATGCGGTCTTCAACATCGGCAATCACCAGCCGGTGATGGTGATGGACTTCATCGCCACGCTCGAACAGGTGCTGGGCCGCAAGGCCGTGATCGATTTCCTGCCGATGCAGCCGGGCGACGTTCCGGCCACCTATGCCGACACCGAGCGGCTGCGGAACTGGGTCGGCTTCGCGCCGGCCACGCCGCTCGCGGACGGCCTGCTGGCTTTCGCCAATTGGTATAATCGCTGGTCAAACAACTCAGGCGTCCACTAGTTACATGAAAAAAGTCCTTATCCTCGGTGTAAACGGTTTTATCGGCCATCATCTTTCCAAGCGCATCCTAGAAACCACGGATTGGGAAGTCTATGGCATGGACATGCAGAACGACCGCCTGTCCGACCTGATGGCGCATCCGCGCATGCACTTCTTCGAAGGCGATATCACCATCAACAAGGAATGGGTCGAGTATCACGTGCGCAAGTGCGACGTGATCCTGCCGCTGGTCGCCATTGCGACGCCATCGACCTATGTCAAGGAACCGCTGCGCGTCTTCGAGCTGGACTTCGAAGCCAACCTGCCCATCGTCCGCGCCGCGGTCAAGTACAAGAAGCACCTGGTGTTCCCATCGACGTCGGAAGTGTATGGCATGTGCACCGACGGCGAGTTCGACCCGGCGTCGTCCAACCTGGTCTACGGCCCGATCGAGAAGCAGCGCTGGATCTATGCCTGCTCGAAGCAGCTGATGGACCGCGTGATCTGGGGCTACGGCATGGAAGGCCTGAATTTCACGCTGTTCCGTCCGTTCAACTGGATCGGTTCGGGACTGGATTCGATCTTCACGCCGAAGGAAGGCTCCTCCCGCGTCGTGACCCAGTTCCTCGGGCATATCGTGCGTGGCGAGAACATCCAGCTGGTCGACGGCGGCGCGCAGAAGCGCGCGTTCACCTTCGTCGACGACGGCGTCGATGCGCTGGTGCGCATCATCGCGAACAAGGATGGCATCGCGTCGGGCAAGATCTACAACATTGGCAACCCGGTGAACAATTACTCGGTGCGCGAGCTGGCAACGATGATGCTGGAGTTGGCGGCAACCTACCCCGAGTACCGCGACACGGCCAAGAAGGTATCGCTGGTCGACACCACGTCGGCGGGCTACTACGGTAATGGTTACCAGGACGTGCAGAACCGCGTGCCGAAGATCGAGAACACGATGAGTGAGCTTGGCTGGAAGCCGCAGTTCCTGATGCAGGACGCGTTGAAGCGCATCCTGGATGCCTACAAGGACAAGATTGGCGAGGCAGCCAGCCTGAACGACTAGTCCAGGTCCGCGCAGCGGCGGTTGCGGTTGCGGTTAGCGCCGCGCAGCGACAGTTGCTGTTGTAGTTGGCACCGCGCAGCGACTGTTGCAGTTGCAGTTAGCACCGCGCAGCGACCGTTGCAGTTGCAGTGGCAGTATTTCGCCGTTACCTTTCCCGCTTCCTTTTGCCCTGAATGCTCACGCAGTGAGTGTATCGAAGGGTTTCCTACGCCAGCCGGATGTCGTTGCTTTTGAAGTGGTCGTTGCCGTTACCGTTGCCGTTGCCGTTGCCGTTGCCGCTGCCGTTGCCGTTGCCGTTGCCGCTGCAGTTGCCGTTGCCGTTGCCGTTGCAGTAGGTCCCCGTTGATGACGCCACGTCGCTGGTGCCGAAATCGGATAAAGAAGCGTCCGCTGTCTGAGCGAAGCGAGTTTCGGACGCTTCCCGATTTCGGTGCCAGCGGCGTGGGCACCCCGCGCAGCGGGGCGGCATCTCCGGGGTCGCCTTCTCTTGCCTACTTCTCTTGGCGAAGCAAGAGAAGTAGGTCGGCTGCCGGGCCGAAACCCGGCCAGGTCGTCCGGCAGGCCAGCCGGTATCGCTTCACCCGCCAGCAGGCGTACCGTCGCGAAGCCGCTTCTGCAGTTTACGACGGCTGCACGTTACGAAAACGCGCCACAACGCAAGACGCCGATGCTGCGTCTGCTGACGGATGAAACGTTGAGGGTTCACTGCCGTGGGGAGTAGCCGGGTGTTCGGCCCGGCAGCCGACCCGCTTTTTTGCTTCGCCAAAAAAGTGGGCAAAAAAGGCGACCCCTACGATGGCGGTCCGCTGCGCGGACTGCACGCGCCGCCAGCACCTGAAACGGGAAGCGTCCGAAACTCGCTTCGCTCAGACAGCGGACGCTTCTTTATCCGTTTCAGGCACTGGCGACGCGTCGCCATCTAACGGGGATTCACTGCAACGGCCACTGCAACGGCAACGGCAACGGCCACTGCCACTGCAACTGCAACTGCAACTGTCGCTGCGCGGAGCTAACCACAACGTCAACTGTCGCTGCGCGGGCAAAGTGCAATAGCCCGCGCTGACAAGCCCTACCCTACCCAACCCATCAAATCAAAACCGGCCCGCCGTCATGCCGCCGCCAGCGGCCGCTGCTCCTCCACCCCCATGCAATTCCTCAAAAACGCCTCGAACATCAGCAGCGTCCACATCGGCGCCGTATAGTCGCGCCGGCCAGACTGGTGCTGCTCCACCATCTCCTGCAGAAAGGCCATGTTGAAGAACCCGGTGTCGGCCAGCGTCGACCCCAGCAACGCCTGTCGCACATGCTCCCGCAACGGCCCCCGAAACCAGCTCGCCAGCGGAATCGAAAAGCCCATTTTGTCCCGGTACAGGATGTCATGCGACAGGTGCGGCTCCAGCGCCTTCTTCAGCACATACTTGCCTTCCTGCCCGTGCAGCTTCATGGCCGACGGCACGCCCGACGCCCACTCGACGAACTCATGGTCCAGCAGCGGCACCCTGACCTCGAGCGCATGCGCCATGCTCGCGCGGTCGACCTTGGTCAGGATGTCGCCGGGCAGCCAGGTCTTCATGTCGACATACTGGATGATGGACAGCGGGTCGTCGGTCGGGCTGTTGGCCGCATGCTTGCGCATCACCTCGATCGCGCTGTAGCCCTGCAGCGAGCGCTTGAAGCCGTCGGAGAACAGCTGTGCCCTGACCCGGTCCGGCATGACCGAGACGCCATGGAAATAACCGTCCACCAGGTCCCGCGCCAATGCCTCGAACGTGGTCTTGGCCCGGAACATGCGCGGCGCCCAGTCGGCCTTTGGATAGACATTGCCGAGGAAGCCGAACATGGGCTTGCGCAGCGATGCCGGCAAGGCCGACCGGACGCGCTCTTCCGCCATTGCATACCGATACCGCCGGTAGCCTGCGAAGTTCTCGTCGCCGCCGTCGCCGGACAGCGCGACCGTGACGCGCTTGCGGGCCAGTTCGCATACCCGGTAGGTCGGGATGGCCGAGCTGTCCGCATACGGCTCGTCGTAGAGCCGCGCCAGCGTGTCGATCAGGCCGTAGTCATCCTTGTCCACGGTCTCGCGGTAATGGCTGGTCTTGTACTGCTTGGCGACCTCGGCCGCATAAACCGACTCGTCATAGGCCTGGTCGTTGAACCCAATCGAACAGGTGTTGACCGGCTCGCTGGTCATGCCGGCCATCATCGCCACCACCGCGCTGGAGTCGACGCCGCCGGACAGGAAGGCGCCCAGCGGCACGTCCGCCACCATGTGGCTCTGGACCGCGTCGCGCAGCTTCACGATCAGCTCCTGCTCGGTGTCTTCGGCCGACATCGGCGCATGCGCCTTGAACGGCACATCCCAGAATTTCTGCTGCGCGGGCAGCGCGCCGCCGACCTTCAGCGTCAGCGTGTGCCCGGGCTGCAGCTTGAACGCGCCCTTGAAGATGGTGCGCGGTTCCGGCACATAGCCATAGGCGAAGTATTCCTCGACCGCGCACGGGTCGAGTTCGCGCGACAGGCCGGGGATGGCCATCAGCGCCTTCAGTTCGGAGCCGAACAGGAACATGCCGTCGTCCAGCAGCGCGCAGTACATCGGCTTGATGCCGAGCCGGTCGCGGGCGAGGAACATGGTCTGCTTGTTGCGGTCCCACAGCGAGAAGGCGAACATGCCGCGAAAGCGATGGACGCAGTCCTTGCCCCACTCTTCCCAGGCATGGACGATCACCTCGGTGTCGCAGCGTGTGCGGAACGTGTGTCCGAGCCGGGTCAGCTCTTCCATCAGCGCGGCAAAGTTGTAGATCTCGCCGTTGAACACCACCACGACGCTGTGGTCCTCGTTGAACAGCGGCTGCTGGCCGGAAGACAGGTCGATGATGGAAAGTCGCCGGTGCCCGAAGCCGATGCCGGGCTCGCGATGCACGCCGCCTTCCACCGGGCCGCGGTGATGCTGGGTTTCATTCATCCGGGTCAGCAGCTGCAGGTCGATGTCCCGCATCTGCCGCATATCGAAAATTCCGACGATTCCACACATGGTTCAGGCCTTGCTGAGTTTGGTTTTGGATGCGCGCAAGGTGTCGTACAGCCGGGCGTAGCCAGCGACCATTGCGGCGATGCTGTTGCTTCGTTCGACCCGCGCGCGGCCGGCGGCGCCATGCCGCGCGGCGAGCTGCGGGTCTTGCACATAGATGGCCAGCGCCTCATCCAGCGCAGCGGGGTCGGATGGCGGCACCAGCAAGCCGGTCGCCATCTGCTCGACCACTTCGGGGATGCCGCCGACCTTCGATGCGACAACCGGCAGCCCGCAGGCCATCGCTTCCAGGATCGTGACCGGCGTGCCTTCGGCGATGGAAGGCAGCGCAAAGACGTCGAAGCCGCTCATCAGGTCGGCGATGTCGGTGCGCGAGCCGGGCAGCCAGACGACCTCGTCGAGGCCGGCCGCATGGACCTTGTCCCGGATGCTGCCGAACAGCGGGCCGTCGCCGACGATGGCCAGGCGCAGCCGGTGCCGCTGGTCCGGCAGCAGTTCGCGCAGCCGGATGAACGCGTCGACCAGGCCGCTGTGGTTCTTCACATCCTGGACCCGGCCCACCGTGCCGATGACAAACTCGTCGCGGCCCGCATGCGCCTGCGGCAGGAAGCGTTCGGTGTCGACGCCGTTGGCGATCATCAGGGTCTTGGCGTCCGGTACGCCGACGACCTGGCGCAGCCAGCGCTGCAGGTCTTCAGACACAGGGACATAGCGGTCGATGAAGGGCGTGACGCCGCGCCGAAGCAGGTTGTGCTTGCGGTTCAGGCCATGCGGGTCGCCGGCGTCGCGGTCGTGCTCCGCATGCACGCGGACCGGCACGCCGGCCATCGCGGCCGTGAACGCATATTCGACGGCGGACAGGTTATAGCTGTGCAGGACCGCGGGCTTCAGGCGGCGCAGCAGCTTCCACAGCTTCAGGTGCGTGCCCAGCCCCAGCCCCGGCTGCTTGTCCAGCGCGATGATCTCGACATCGTCGCGGCTGATCTTGCGGGCGAACTCGGTGTAGCCGGTCAGGCAGACGACCGCGTGCCGGTATTGCTGCGGCGGCATGCGGTTGATGCATTCCGCCACCAGCGTTTCCAGGCCGCCGAAGTCGAAGCGGTAGATCAGGTGGACGACGAGCGGTGCGGGCTTCAAGGCAGAGGCTCCTTCAATGCCTGCCATTCGCCGCCAGCGCGCTTTCCATCGCCGGCAGCTCGGTCGCGAGGAAGCTGCGCAATGCGGTGCGCGCGGTCTCGGGGTTCTCGTCGAAGCGCGCATACACCATCAGGCCGGCGCCGTCGTCGCCGCGCATCAGCAGGCGTTCCTTGGCCTGCAGCACCTTGCCGAGGTAATCGTTGGCAGTGAAGCCGCCGTCGATCCAGTACCACTGCCAGACGACCAGTGCGCCGTCCGGCCCGCGCAACCGGGTCTCGCGGACCTGCAGCTGGCGCTCGCCGATCTGCTCGATGCGCGCGCCGGAGCCGGTGCGCCGCCATGGGTCGGTCTCGCTGTCGCCGACCAGCTGGTTAGCCGAGCTGATCAGCCCGGCACCCGGGGTCTGGTTGCGGTAGTAGCGCATCGACAGGCCGACCCGCTGGCCATCTTTCTGCAGCGTCTGGTTCAGCGTGGCGGCTGCCGGGTTGAGGCGCGGCGTCCAGTTGGTGAACGGCTGGCTGGCATTCCACGACGGCTTGAAGCTCTGCAGGCTGGCCGGCGTGTCGCTGGCGCTGGCGCGCAGCGAAAAGCTTGCGTACAGCGGCCAGAAGGCGAGGCAGGCGATGACGGCCAGCGCTGCGCCGGCGACCTGGGCCGAGCTGGCCGCAGGCGCGCCGGCGGTGCGCAGGGCCGCGGCGTCGGCGTCGGCCAGGTCCGCGGCGCTGATGTCCTCGCGCCAGCGCCCGCCTATCCAGAACATGATGAACATGACCAGCCCGAAGAACAGCCAGCCATAGATGATATGGTCGACGCCGGTCGCCAGCGCCATGCCGGACAGGTGGCCGATCATCACGATCATGTAGGCGCGCAGTCCGTTGGCGACGATAGGCACCAGCGTGGCCAGCAGGATGAACATCAGTTGCCGCTTGCGCGAACGGTAGGTCAGGTAGGCATACAGGCAGCCCAGCGTGATCGACGCAATCAGGTAGCGCACGCCGCTGCAGGCTTCCACCACGGACCAGTTGCCGGTCGGGATAGAGAAGTTGGTGCCGTCGCGCAGCACCGGGATGCCCGTCATCTGCACTGCCCAGACGGTGAAGTCGGCGGTCAGGTTGATCAGCGGGTCGATGAAGACTTCGCCGAACGGCACGGCCAGCAGCACATAGGCCAGCGGGAACGCAATCGCCCAGCTGATGCGCAGGCCGCAGATCACGACCACCGTGAGCGGCAGCATCGCCGCAAATGCATACTGACGCACGACCTGCACGTCGCCCATCTCGGCCAGCAGCCAGCCGAAGCCGCAGACCGCCAGCGACAGCAGCGCCGGCCAGTACGGCGTCGGCGACATGCGTGCCAGCACCTCGCGCCGCTTCCAGATCAGCCACAGGCTGATCGGCAGGATGATGTAGCCGTGCGCGAAGGTTTCCGAGCTGTTCCAGATCGAGACGATCGACTGCGCGGTGCCGGCATAGATGATGAACGGCGCAAGCACCGCCATCAGGATCGCCAGCGTCTTGACCATGTCGCGCGGCGCGGTACGGGTTTCTGTCAGGAGCATGTCGCCGCCATAGCAGGTTGATGTTCGTCCAGGTCGAGCAGCGCATCGACGCGGGCAATATTGGTGTCCCAGTTATAGCTGGCCTCGACCTGCGCACGCGCGGCGCGGCCCATGTCGACCGGCGTCGTTTCCAGCGCGGCGCAGGCCAGGCTGGCGAAGCCGGCGGCATCCGCGCCCAGCATCAGGTCCCTGCCCGGCTCGGCAGCGATGCCTTCGAGCGCCTGAGGCGTGACGATGACCGGCTTGCCCATGGCCATCGCCTCGAGCACCTTGTTCTGTATGCCGCGGGCGATCCGCAGCGGGGCCACGGCCAGCCGGGCATGCGCCAGGTAGGGACGCACGTCCGGCACGGTGCCGGTGACCGTGACGCCGGCCTGCGACCCCAGCGCCAGCACCTCGCGCGAGGGCCGGGCGCCAACGATGTAGAACCGGGCATCCGGATGGCGCTCGCGAATCGCGGGCAGCATCTCGGCGGCGAACCATTGCACCGCGTCGATGTTGGGCCAGTAGTCCATCGCGCCGGTGAACGCCATCACCGGGCCGCCGTCCGGGTAAGGCGTATCGAAGTCGTGGTGCGGTGAAAAATACGCGCTGTCCACGCCATTGCTGAACCAGCCTATCCTGGATGCGCTGTCGGGCGCCATGCCGGAAAACAGCGCGGCTTCCTGGCTGGAGACGAACAGCGACGCATTGAAGTCGCGCGCGACCTCGCGCTCGTAGCGCAGCAGCTGCCGCCCTTCCCTCGCATAGATGCGATTCATCGGCCAGGACTTCTGCGCCGCATATTCGGTCCACTTGGCCGAATCGACATCGACAAAGTCGATCACGCGGCGGGCATAGCGCCCCGGCTTCACGAACTGCGCCATCGGCGACGAGAACACCAGCACCCGCGACACCGGCAGCTTGGCATGCAGGCGCGTGATCCAGTCGGCCATGCCGCGGCTGCGGTAGTAGTCGAGGCTGAGCGGCCGGTTGCGCAGCAGCGCGGTGGCGCTGCCGATGCGCGCGGTGCGGCTGTCCAGCCTGGCGAAATAGGTTTCCCCGCACAGCTTCTTCACCGCATCGACATACTGCCAGTCATCTGGGTCGTCGATGAAGGTGCCCAGATGCACCCGGTAGCGCTGCGCCAGGTGCTTCAGCAGGTGGTAGGAGCGGATCTTGTCGCCCTTGTTGGGCGGATAGGGAATCCGGTGCGCCAGGTAAAGAAGATGCTCCACCGTGTCAGCCCAGGTTCTTGACGATATGGGGGCCTATCATGTTGGCCAGCGCCAGGGGCATCTTCTGCCAGGTGCGTATCATCAGCTGGTACTTGGGATTGAGCGGATTCGTGTCGGGCACTTCCGTCGACGCGACCAGCTTGTATTCGTAGTGCAGCTGGGTCGGCTCGAAGCCCCAGTTCTTCTTGAAGTCGTGCGAGCCCGTGCCCTTCTTGCTGCGGCCGAAGTCGAAGATGCGGCAGCCGCGGGTGCAGGTGCGGCGCATCAGCTCCCAGTACATGAAGTCGTTGCCCGCGCATTCGCGGGCTTCCGGCATGCCGCCGCCGTAGTACGGCAGCACTTCATCGCGGAAGTAGAAGCTCATCACGCTGCTGATCAGCTGGCCGTCGCGGGTGATCGTCATCAGTTCGCAGTCGTCGCCGAAGGTTTCCTTGAGCAGCCGGAAATACTTTTTCGAGAACACCGGCGTGCCCAGCCTGTGCACGCTGGTCGAGTAGGCGGTGAAGAAGCGCTCGACATCCGGGTCGATCTCGCTCTGCAGGTTGGCCTTGATCCCCTTGCGCACCATCGCGCGCTGCTTGCGCGGGATTGCGTTCATGTTCTTCTCGGGGTCCGGGTCCATCTCCTTGCGGAAGGTGACGTACAGGTCCTTCGCATGCCAGTCGGCATGGCGCGGCGACACGTTGTGATATTCGAGGTGACCCACCTTCAGCGTCGCAGCGAGCTGCTGCGCCTGCCTGTCGAGCGCGTCGGCGGCTGCCTCCGAGCTGGCGGCCGGACCGCCGTAGACGCAGAACGGCAGCGAGCCCAGCGAATGCCCGAACAGCCGGCTCTTGATCTCGGCCAGCGGCAGCACGCCTTCGATGCGGCCGTCGACTTCGGCATAGTAGAAATAGGTCTTGTGGCCAAAGGCCTGTTCGATCACCCGCTGCCATCCGGCCCGGTGAAAGAAACTTGCCTGCGGACAGCGCAGCACGAACTCGTCCCAGCGCGCCGCATCCTGCGGCTGCATCAGTTTGATCTGCGGAATGCTGGCACTGGCATTGAGGGCGCGTGCGCGTTCCTGTGAAGCTTCGATAATGGCGCTCATGTGTTCTGCAAAAAGATCCGGTCCATGCGGTCCCAGGCGAAGTCGCGCGTCAGCGCGCGCAGCCTGGTTTCCATGCGTTCGAGGTTGACGTAATGGCGGAAGCTGGTCTTGAGACCGACGCCATGCTGGCGCGGCTGGCCAGGGTCGACTTCCCACGGATGAAAATAGAAGATGCCCGACTGCCGGTCGTCGCGGTTCACCTTGTTGATGAAGAAGCGCGACACCGCGTACGGGAAGAATCGGAAATAGCCGCCGCCGCCCGCCGGGAAATTACGGTCCATCATGCGCACCGTGGTGATGGGCACTTCCAGCAGGCCGTCCTTGCCGTTCGGGTAATACGCGAAACGGGGCGCGTCGGGCATGCCGTAATGGTCGTGCGCAATCGGGTAGATGCTCGAGCTGTAGCGGTAGCCGGCTTCATGCAGCGTATCCAGCGCCCACATGTTCTGCTTGCCGATCGAGAAGCTCGGCGCCCGGTAGCCCAGGACCTGCTGGCCGGAGATCTGCTCCAGCAGCGCCTTGCTGCGCGTGATGTCTTCGCGGAACGCGTCGCGGCTCTGGTCCGATGCGCGCAGGTGGCCGTAACCGTGGCTGGCAAGCTCGTGCCCGCCATCGACGATGGCCCGGACGACCTGCGGATAGCGTTCGGCGATCCAGCCCAGCGTGAAGAAAGTCGCCTTGACATCGCGCTCCCTGAGCAGCGCGAGGATGGTCTCGACATTGCGCTCGACGCGGCATTCCATGCCGTCCCAGCTGTCGCGCGCGATATGCGGCGCAAATGCCGAGACCTGGAAATAGTCTTCCACGTCGATCGTCATGGCGTTGCGGATTTTGCCGGGCGTGGCCGGCCGTGTTGTGCTTGTTTGCATGTTCTGCTCCTGTTCCGGGCTGGCGGCAGCATTGCCGCCAGCCGTACGGCTCAGATTTTCGAGGTTGAGATGAGCCGCTTGAGCACATCCAGCACCGAGGTCACCGAGCGCTCGATCTTGGACAGCCTCTCGTCGAGGTGCTCCAGGCTTTCGGCGGCGGTGTCGGTGAAGCCGTTGGGGATGCCGGCATAGGCTGGCATGGCGCCGGGTTCCGGCGGCGGCGCGGTGAACTCTTCCTGGATGTCCTTGATGACTTCGCCCACTTCGTCGGCGCCGAACTGGTGCAGTTCTTCCAGGTAACCCATCAGGAACAGCCGGTCGCACAGCGTGTTGATCTTGCGCGGAATGCCGCCGGAGTAGTCGTAGATCGCCGCATAGGCTTCCGGCGTGATGACCGGGTCGCCCTTCCAGCCGGCGGTCTGCAGCCGGTGCTCGATATAGAGCTGGGTCTCGGCGGCGTCCATCGGACCCAGGTGATAGGTCGCGATCACGCGCTGGCGCAACTGCTGCATGCCTTCGCTATGCAGCGTGCGGCGGAATTCCGGCTGCCCCAGCAGGAAAGTCTGCAGCAGCGACTTTTCATTGGTCTGGAAATTCGACAGCATGCGCAGTTCCTCGACCGTCTGCGGCGTCAGGTTCTGCGCCTCGTCGACCACCAGCAGCACGCGCTTGCCCTGCTTGTCGCTGTAGCGCAGAAACTGCTCCAGCCGGGCCAGCAGGCCGGTCTTGCTGGGATCGTCGAATGGCAGGCCGAAGGCCGCGACCACCGAGCGCAGCGTGTCGTCGGAATTCAGATGCGTATTGACGATCTGGGCGGCGATGATGCGGTTGGTTTCGAGCTTGCGGAACAGGTTGCGCACCAGCGTGGTCTTGCCCGCGCCGACTTCACCGGTGATGACGATGAAGCCCTCGCCTTGAGACAGGCCGTACTCCAGGTAGGACATCGCCCGCTTGTGGCCCTTGCTGCCAAAGAAGAAGTTCGGATCGGGCCTCAGCTGGAAAGGCTTGGCATGCAGCCCGTAAAAGGTTTCATACATCGGGTCAGGTTCTCCGCTATAAGCGCATGGACAGATAGGCCGAGATCGCGTTTTCGGTGAAATCGTTGCCCGTCTGGTTGAACGACCCCTGGTAGCGTCGCAATTCGACCGTGCCGCTCGTGCGCGATGAGAACTGGTGGGACAAACCCAGCGTCACGAGCTTGTTGTCGTCGGTGATATTGCTCAGCAGCGAGGTCGTGCGGTAGTACTGCGCGTTCAGGTTCATCGTGGACAGCGTCGAAAGGCGCAGGCTGTAGAGCCCGCTTACCCCGCGCTGCCGGGTTTCATCGGAAAAGAGCAGGTTGCCGTTTCCAAAACCGCTGTTGCTGTTGTTCTCGCTCTGCGGCTTGCGCAGAGTGTCGTAGGCGCTGAGCACCGCGGTCGACTTGCCGCCGGTATAGGCGACCGATGCCTGCAGGCGCTTTTGCAGGAAGAAGCGGTTGGACAGGCCCTGGTTGCCGTTGGCGAGGGTGGCCGGCAGGTTGGTCGCCCGGATGAATGCGTCGACCGCCTGCGACCGCGCCACCGGGTCAGGGATGTTGGCCAGGAATGCCTGGTTGAGGAAGCTGGACGTGCTGACCGAACCGGAGTTGGCGAACTGCTCCTGCTGGCTCGTGATGTCTTCGTTGTAGCTGATGTTCCAGGTCGTGTAACGGCTGCGATGGGTGCCGTTAAGGGTGTACGCGCTGCCGTAGAAACGGCGGCCGGCAGTCGCCGCCAGGCTGGTGCGCGACGATGGCTTCCAGTCGAATCCGACCGACCATGAAGGACCCGACGGCGCATCGCCCAGGGTCTGGTAGGTGTAACGCTCGTAGCCGGCCGAACCGGTGAGGCTGAACTGCTCGGTCAGGCGGTAGCGCAGCGTGCCGTTGACGTAGTCGCTGCGGACCGAATCGACGTCGCTGTAGCGGCTCTGCTGCGTCGAACCCGACACGTCCCAGCCCAGCGAGCGGTAGGACTCGCCGCTGGAGAGGCTGCCGTTGAGCCGGTCGCTGTTGTAGTTGGCGAATCCGCCGGTGTCGCTGCTCACGCCCTGGTGGGTGTAGCGCAGTTCGCCGCGGGCGTCCGACCCGAAGCGTTTCCGGATGTACGGGCTGATGGAATAGCTGCGCACTTCGCTGCGGTTGCCGGTCGCGTAGGTGCTGTCCAGCGCCTGCGGACCGAAGGCCGACGTGCTGACGTTGCTGATGTTGGCTGTGCCGTCGATGAACATGAAGTCGTCGACCAGCTCGGCCCTGCCGCTGGAGTCCAGGTAATTCTGGAAATTGCTGCCGCGGCCGCCGCTGTAGTTGACGCTGCGTCCCTGGTAGGTCGCGCGGAACTGCGCGCGCCGGCCCTGCCCGGTCACGGTAAAGCCCGGGGCGATTTCCGTGACGAAGCCGGACTGTTCGCTGCCCGACGGCGCGAGGTTGTAGTTGTCGCTGTAGGTTTCGCGCAGGGTCAGTTCGGGCGTGAAGCGCCACTCGGCGGCCAGTGCGGGCGCAGCCTGCGCACCCAGCAGGGACAGGGCTGCCAGCGCCAGAGGGCGCAGCCGGATACTTGCTTTGCCACGGGCCATCTTAGTTGTACCCGTAGCCATAATTATTGCCGGAGAACGCCTTGGTCTTGTTGTAGACCAGGCTGACATTGTTGTCGGTGCCGAGCTGGCGCAATGCATCCTTGACCGCGTGCTGGGTCGTGGTTTCGGCTTCGACCACCACGATCACCTGGCCCATGTGGCTGGCCAGCACCTTGGCTTCGGTCGTCATCAGCAGCGGCGGCGAATCGAAGATCACGATACGGTCCGGATAGCGGCGCGCGATATCGTCGAGCAGGTTGCTCATCGACAGGCTGGCCAGCAGTTCGGTGGAGTTCTTGTGCGACTGGCCGGCCGGCAGGATGCGCAGCGTATCGACGTTGGTGCGCAGCATCACGTCCGACAGGTCCAGCTTGTCGTTGAGCAGCACGTCCATCAGGCCTTCGGTGGCCTCGATGCCTAGGTAGCGTGGCACCGAAGGACGGGCGACGTCGGCGTCGACCAGCAGCACGGTGTGGTCCATCTCCATCGCAATGCTCATCGCGAGGTTGATCGCGCAGAAGGTCTTGCCCTCGCCCGGCAGCGCGCTGGTCACCATGATCAGGTTGTTGTGGCGGTTGGTGCCGCCGCCCTTGGACAGCGCATGCTTGATCAGCGGGCGCTTGATCATCCGGAATTCTTCGGCGACCGGCGTGCGGCCGCCTTCCGGCGTCACCATGCCCAGCCGATGCAGCTGCTCAAGGTTGATTTCGACGCGGCGGCTCGGATGCCCGCTCGGCTGGCGGATTTCCGGAATTGGCTCGCGCGGCTGCGCGTAGGCCATCGTCGGCTCGACCTTTTCCATGCGTTCGAACGCGTGGTTGTCCGGATGCTCGAACGGCTGGCTCACGGAGTCGTTCAACGGGTTGTTGAGCGGGTTGCTCAGCTCATTCACTGGCGGCAGCTCCGCCTTCTTGCGGTCCAGCCGGCCTGCGGCTTTTTCAATAATGCTCACGCTTTCTCCCAATCGTATTCAATGCGGCTAAGTGTCTCGGCAGCGGCGGCGTTGGCCGCCGCAGGCGTCGTCATCAGGCTGTCAATAGCATGCGCGCCATGACGCCGGCATACAGCGTGACCAGGATTGCAAGCGATGCGCCGAAGGCATAGAAACTGCGCTTGCGCTTGGCCCTTTCGTGGTCGGTCCAGTTCATCGACACGGAACCCAGGATAGGCAGACCGGTCGACTCGCGCAAACCATGCTGGCTCAGGTAGGTCGGACGCAGCTGGCTCAGCAGCATGGCGAAAGCGATGCCGGCAATCAGCGCGCCGAGGAAGACCAGCGATGCCAGGCGCAGGCGGTCCGGACCGGCTGGCCGCAGCGGCACGGTCGGCGGGTCGACGACGCGGAACTTCACCATGTCGGTGGTGTTGGTCAGGTCGCCCGACAGGCGGGCTGCCTCGCGGCGGCTGACCATCTGCTGGTAATTTTCCTTGTTGACCTGGTAGTCGCGGTTCAGCTGCGCCATCTGGGTCTCGAGTTCCGGACCGTTGATGCTCTGGGCACGAAGGCGTTCGAAGCGGACCGTGAATTCGTCGACCCGTGCGCGCATCGATGCCACGCGTGCCTCAGCTGCGGACAGCGCAACGTTGAGCTGCTGCAGCATCGGGCTGTAGTTCGCGCCGCGGTCGCCGCCGGCCTTGAAGTTCTTCGCCTCTTCCACCTTCTGGGCTTCGAGCTGCTTGATCAGGCGCTTTGCGGAAATGATGTCCGGATGCTGCTCGGTGTACTGCATGCGCATCGTGTCCAGGTTCTTTTGCAGCGCCAGGATACGGCCGTCCAGTTCGGGGTTGACCAGCGCGCCGGCAGTGGTCGCGCCGGTGCCATTGCCCATGATCTGCACCTGGATCGCATTGCGCGCCTGTTCGGCTTCACGCAGGTCCAGGCGAGCCTGGTTGAGCTGGTCGGACGCGGCCTGCACCTGGGTGCCGTAGTCGCCGCCCTGCGGCAGCGAGCCGCTGTGCTTGATCTTGAAATCCTTCAGCGCGTTTTCGGCGGCCACCAGCTTGGCTTCGTAATTCTTGATCTGCTCGTCCAGGAACTGGACTGCCTTGTCGGAATCGTTCTTCTTGTCGCCGAAGCTGCCCTCGACGAAGATCGTCAGCAGCGACTGGACCACGTCCTTGGCGATGCGGGGATTCGGATTGTTGTAGCTGATGGTGTAGATGTCATCGCGGCCGGTGCTGCTGATCCTGATTTCCTTCATCAGGTCGTTGATCAGCTCCTCGTTTTCCTTGGGCGTCTTGGCCTTGATGTCGAGGTCGACCATGCGCATCACCTTCTCCACGTTGGGCCGGCTCAGCAACGTTCGACTCATGATGGAAACCTGTTGCTCGACGTTGGGCAGCGTTGTCATGCCCGACATCAGCGGCTTGAGGATACTCTGGGTATCAACGAACACCCTGGCCGACGCCTGGTAATTGTCGTCCAGCGTGTAGACGCGTATCCAGCCAGCCAGCGCAATAACCCAAGCGACGATCACGGCGTGCCACCTGTACTTCCATACGCCCTTTAGCAGGAAGAGCACCTGATTGATCGTTTCTTCCATTTCTAACTCTCCATCTGTTTACTGCTGTTCGATAGTGCATTTATACGATATTGCGGCGCAGCATAATTATTGCGGATCATGGAACAGTACCGCATGCGACCGAATTATACGCAGTGGCCAGCGCGCCTGAATTCACAATGCCGTCGAAAACTAACATTGCGACGCAACATTATGGCCATCGCGACACGCAATTGGCCTTCTGAATCAATCCGTAACAATTTATTTTAAGCAATTTTCTATACTAATTGAAAATTTATTTCTTCCATGTAATCCATTTTGATGCCGCAGGCCATCAGGCCCACGGCATATCCGGCTGCTTGCTACATGAATACCAGCGATCAGCGCTTAAAAGAAGCTTTCCGGGATCACGAGCACGTCGCCAGGACGCATGGAGGCATTCGCGGACAGGTCGCCGCGCTTGATCAGATCGTTCAGGCGCAGCGAGAAAGTCTGTTGCTTTCCATCAACATTACGGATCAGCACAGCCTTGTTGCCGGACGCAAACTCAGTGATGCCGCCTACCGCGATCAGCACGTCCATCAGCGACATGTTCTCGCGGTACGGCAGCGCCTGCGGACGGGCAGCCTGGCCGATCACGCGGATCTGCTCGGTGTACGGGCCGACGAAGCCGGTGACGATCACGGTCACGATAGGCTGCTGGATGTATTTTTCCAGCGATTTCTCGAGATCGCGCGCGAGCTGGGTCGCGGTCTTGCCGCTGGCATTCATGTCCTGCACCAGCGGCGTGGTGATCTTGCCGTCCGGCCGGACCGGCACGGTCAGCGAAACCTCGGGGTTGCGCCAGACCAGGATGTTAATGGAGTCGCCTGGGCCGATCAGGTATTCGTGCTGCGGCGCTTGGGTCCGGTCTGCTGCCAGGGAAGGATAGTCAGTGGTTGCGCATGCGGTCAGGGCCAGCATGACGCCTGCCAGCGCGACACTGGCGGCTCGCCTGACGAGGGTTTTCTGTAATGACTTCAATTGATCTTCTCCTTGCTGTATGAATGGTTGCGCTCCGGGCAGGTGCGGCTCGAATGGTACGTTATGATAATGTTAAGGGCAACGCAAAATGGTGCTCTGTTACGCGTTGTCAGGATGCCATAAACACAAAAATTGTCATAGAGTAATTTTACGTTTTTGCCGGCTTGCTGAGGATGATCAAACTTTTCTGTTGGCCTTCTATATCGACAGAAGGCCCCGCACTGGGTGCGGAGCCTTCTGTCTTTACCGCATGTGCCTTACCGAATATCAGTTTTTAACGTAGCTGATAAGCTCGATATTGGTAGTTTCTACCAACGAGGCTGACTGCACCGCATTAGGGGTGCCGATATACGTCCGGACGCCGCTGAATTTCACATTGCGTCCCAGAACCGGATCGAACCAGACCGAGACAGTCTGGGTGTAGCCGCCGCCAGGGAATGCAGCGTTCGTGCTGTTTGCAACGGTCGTTGTCTCGTCAATACGCATTGCGTTGAAGACACCGGCTGCAGTCGTCACTGATTCGTAACCCACAACGCGCGCGCTAATGGATTCGTCCTGGCTATCAACTATGGTTGTATCCGTACCGCACACTGCCTGCCACTTGCCCGTGAATGTCGAGCCAATGGTCAGCGGGAATGCAAGGAGTTTTTCTTCCGGCAGATAACGTGCGACTTTGTTTCCCTGTCGGTTGCAGGTCTGCGTACTGGATGCGTCATTTCTGAAGCTTGTACGGTTACCTTGGTTGGTATAAGTGGCCGCTCCGATAACGGCATTTGCCGACGTCAGGTAGGTCTCAGTCCAGGTGCCATCGCCATTTACAGCCGTCACACGCTGGGTCGTATTGTCAACTCTAAAGGTGTTCTTGTTGAGCAGAATGTCGTTTTCCGCATAGACAAACGAGTCGCCAACCTTTGGCACTACGGCCTGGAATTGGGTAGCCTTCACTGTCACGGGAATTGTTGCAGTCTGCAATGGCAACGCAGTCGTCGTAAAAGTCAGGGTTGCGTTCGTATCGGTGGCAGATGCGAGAACAGCCTTATAGGTTGTCGACGAGTTCGTGCGAACTGCAGCCACTGCGCTACCCAGATTGCCGCCGAATACGGTGGGAATGGACGACGTGACTTCGAGCTCCTGGCCGGAGGTCAAAGTGATGGCCGGCGCCGAAGCGGCAGTAACCGGGTAACCCGCGACCACTACGCCATTCACCTTCGCGGTGACGGTCAGCGTGGACGTGGCGGCATTAGAGTTACCACCACCGCCCCCGCCGCCGCCGCCGCCGCACGCAACCAGAGCTGCACCAAGAAAAGCTATCGGGATAAATTTGAGTTTCATAGTGGTCGTGTTCTTCCTAAATTGTCTGCGATGTTGTAATTCGATCGCCTCCCCGCATGCCATGCGTGTATATTTCCTCGCGGCAGTCATGCTCAGCGCGAGATTCAGTATGGACACATTTTTTCTGAAAGGCTTGAGCAGGAACAATAGTCTCTTCGACAACATTTGTATGTGCGGAAACCCACACAAGAATGCATGGTCGAACTACCGGGATTGCGCTTTGAAAGTTTCCCTGGAGAAAATTTACGGGGGATTCAATGGAAGCAGGACATAAAAAAGCCGGCTTTATCTAGCCGGCTTTTTATCGTACGTGGAACTGGATCCTGGTAGGCGCGAGTGGATTCGAACCAATGACCCCTACCATGTGAAGGTAGTGCTCTAACCAGCTGAGCTACGCGCCTGCGGGTACCGGTATCTGATGATGCAAGGCCGATCCGGATTCAATGGCCTTGGGGCCACGTCATTGCCGTATGTCGGAGCCTCCCGGGCTGACTGCATTGCCCGTTCCAGACACTGGTTGTCGCTAAAACGGTTGCCACTTTACCAGAAGAAAAACAAAAAGCAAGGCGCCTGGCCGCCCGCTGCGCCAAGGCTTGAATACGATCAAGTATTGCGGATTCCGCTCGGCGTGCGCACGGGTTGCCGCGGCTGACGCCAGTGCGGCAGTCCCGGCCGCCAGTCATTTGCCGGAGATGACCTTGTCTTCCCGCGGCGCCTGGAACTGGTAGTACATCCGGTTCAGGTAGTACGCAGTGCTTGCAATGTCATCCTCGTCCCAGTTCAACTCGATTGCGCTCTGCCAGCGCCTGACCTGCACCTTCAGGCTGTCCCAGTCGGTCGCCAGGCGTTGGTCGCGCCAGTGCATCTTGCTGGTGTGGCACGCGACGCAATGGGTGTTATAGAGAAGTTCGCCGCGCACGGCGTCCGCTGCGCGGGCGTCGCCCAGCCCGGTCGATGCATGCAGCACACCGACCGCCGCGCATGCGAGCGCCAGTCGTATTCTCGTGTCGGACCGCTTGCCTGGCTTCATGGACAGACCTCTCAGTTGCTTAATTGCTCAGTTGCTCGCTGCTCGCTGCTCGTTGCTCGTTGCTCGTTGCTCGTTGCTCGTTGCTCGTTGCTCGTTGCTCAGTTGCTCGCTGCTCGTTGCTCGTTGCTCGTTGCTCGTTGCGCTGACGGAAAGCGCGCACCACGAGTCACTGCCATCTAAGCACGCAGGGGTGCCGGGTGCGTTTGACTCAGGTCAATTTAAGGCGGGCGGCATTATCCTAGCCTGAACTGGACAGCCCGGCACGCCGGCCCTCCATCATGAAAACCACGGCATGAATCCCGCCTCGCCCCTGCCCGACCGCATGTATGCGATGGTGCTCGAACACCCGCTGCGGCCCTTGCTGGGACAATGGCGCCCGCTTCCGCAGCCAGGCCCCGGCCAGGTGCTGATACGGGTGGGCGCCTGCGGCGTCTGCCGCACCGACCTTCACATTGCAGACGGTGAATTGCCGCCTCATAAACTGCCGCTGATACCTGGCCATGAGATCGCGGGCACGATCGTCATGGCCGGCGATGCGGCAACGTCGCTGCGCATCGGGCAGCGGGTCGGCGTGCCGTGGCTGGGCCACAGTTGCGGCCGCTGCGACTTCTGCCGCAGGCACCGCGAAAACCTGTGCGACCAGGGGAAGTTCACCGGCTACGACCTGGACGGCGGCTATGCGCAGTACGCGGTGGCCGATGCCGACTATTGCATCCCGCTGCCCGACCAGTATGACGACCTGCATGCGGCGCCGCTGCTATGCGCAGGCTTGATCGGCTTTCGCGCCTACTCGATGATGCAGGCCGATGCGGTCCGCATCGGCATCTACGGCTTCGGCGCCGCCGCCCATATCATTGCCCAGGTGGCCCGCCATGACGGGCGCGAGGTGTTCGCCTTCACCCGCGACGGCGATCGGCGCAGCCAGGACTTCGCGCGCTCGCTGGGCGCGGCCTGGGCCGGCGACGCCAGCCAGGCGCCGCCGGCCGGCATCGACGCGGCGCTGATCTTCGCGCCGGCCGGCGCGCTGGTGCCCACGGCGCTCGGCCATGTGCGCAAGGGCGGCGACGTGATCTGCGCCGGCATACACATGTCCGACATCCCGTCCTTTCCCTATTCGCTGCTGTGGGGCGAACGGCAGCTGCGCTCGGTCGCCAACCTGACCCGGGCGGACGGCACGGCCTTCTTCCGCTTCGCAGCCGCCCACCCTATCGACGCGCGCGCCGTGCCGTTCGCATTGAGCCGGGCCAACGAGGCGCTGGATGCGCTGCGCCGCGGCGCCTTCGACGGCGCGGCAGTGCTGGTGCCGGACTAGTCGCGTCACCTGGCCGGCAAACGCCGGCAGGACTACGGCCTGCGCAGTGCGCGTCCCTGCAGCCTGCGCCGCGTCCATTCGCACCACCCGACGCAGAGGACGGAGGCGGCGGCGCCCACCAGCGCGAGCCTCAGGTCCGGCATCGAGAAGGCGAACAGGCTGCGCACCGGCGGCACGGCCAGCACCGCCGCCAGCAGCGCGAGCGTGGCGACCAGCATCCATGCAAAGTAGGGATTGGCCGAGCCCAGCATGCCGGACGGCAGCATGCCCCAGTTGCGGTTGACCTGGATCAGGCCGATGCTCGACAGCACCAGCGCGGCAAACATCACGGCGCGCGCGGCTTCGTCGGACTGGCCGACCTGCCGCGCCAGCGCAAATACGGCAAGCAATATCAGCAGCACGCCGCCGCCCTGCCACAGGCCGCGCGACAACACGGTCGCATCGAACAGCCGCGCTTCGGGCCGGCGCGGCCTGGCCTGCATGGCGCCCGTTTCCAGCGGCTCGGCTTCGAACACCAGCGAGCAGCTGGGATCGATGATCAGTTGCAGGAACAGGATATGGACCGGCATCAGCAGCATCGGCCATCCGGCGAGCAGCGGCGCGATGGACAGCCCGATGATGGGCGTGTGCGCGGCGACCAGGAACACGAATGCCTTGCGCAGGTTGCCGGTGACCCGCCGACCGTAGCGCACCGCGGTCAGCAGCGATGCGAAGTCGTCGTTCAGCAGCACCAGGTCGGCGGCTTCGCGGGCGACATCGGTGCCGCGCGCGCCCATCGCCACGCCTATGTGCGCCGCCTTCAGCGCCGGCGCATCGTTGATGCCGTCGCCTGTCATCGCGACGATCTCGCCGGATGCGCGCAGCGACTGCACCAGCCGCAGCTTGTGCTGCGGCTGCACCCGGCAAAATACATTGGTCTGCGGCAGGCGGCTTCGCAATGTTTCGTCGTCGAAGGCGTCGATGTCGGCGCCGGTCAGCGCGTCGCCGTCGACAGTAAGGCCGGCCTGGCGGGCAATCGACATTGCGGTGTTCGGATGGTCGCCGGTCATCATCACGACCCGTATGCCGGCGGCCCGGCATTCCGCGATTGCCGCGGGCACGTCGGCGCGCACCGGGTCTTCCAGCGCGATCAGCCCGACGAAGCGGAAGGCGAAGTCATGCTGGCTGACCGGCAGCGCCTGCCGCGGGAAGGCCGCCTCCGCCACGCCGAGGACGCGCAGCCCGCCGGCGGCCAGCCGGCCCGCGGCGGCGACGATGCCCGCGCTGCGGCCGGGGTCGAGATGGCACAGGTCGATGATGGCTTCCGGCGCGCCCTTGGCGGCGATGACCCGGTTTTGCAGGTCCGGCGACTGCCAGACGCGGGACATCGCGAGCATTTCACGGGAGAGCGGATAGTCGCTGACCAGCGTCCAGTCGCGGTGCAGGTGCTCGGTGTCTGCCAGCAGTTCCGCGCCGGCATGGCCGATCGCGGCTTCCATCGGGTCGAATGCCTGCCGGTGGCTGGCGAGCACTGCATACTCCAGCACGCCGTGCAGCGATTCGGGCACCGCCGGCGCGCCCTGCTGCGGCAGGTCATGCTCGGCCTGCTCCGACCAGAGCGTGCGCACGCGCATCCGGTTGACTGTCAGCGTGCCGGTCTTGTCGACGCACAGCACGGTGGTCGCGCCCAGCAGTTCGACCGCGGGAATGTTCCGCGTCAAAACCTGCGCCCGGGAAAGCCGCCACGCGCCCAGGCCGAGGAACAGCGCCAGCACCACGGGCAGTTCCTCCGGCACGACCGCCATCGCGAACGTGATGCCGGCCAGCAGCCCGCCCAGCCAGTCCTGGCGCATTGCGCCATAGGCGCCGGCAAGGACCGCGGCCAGCGCCAGCCCGGCGACGGCCACGACGTTGACGATGCGCCGCGTCTCCTTCTGCACCGGGGTGGTTTCCTTCTCGATGCCGCCGAGCGACATGCCGATGCGGCCCAGCGCGCTCTTCGCGCCGGTTGCCGTCACCTCGCCGCGGCCGGTGCCCTGCGTCACCGGCGTGCCGGCATAGACGGCGCTGTCGCTTCCCTGCGTGGCGCCGGGCGCCGCATGCTTCATCACCGGCACCGATTCCCCGCTCAGCATCGATTCGTCCACCGTGAGGCTGGCCGACTCCAGCAGCCGCATGTCGGCCGGCACGCGGTCTCCTTCGGCAAGCAGGACGATGTCGCCGGGCACCACTTCGCGGCCGGCGATCCTGACCGCCCGGCGGTCGCGGACGACCAGCGCCCGCGGGCTGGAAATGTCCCGCAGCGCCAGCAGCGAGCGCTCGGCGCGCCGCTGCTGGCTGAAGCTGATTCCCATGATGACAAAGACGAAGGCCAGCAGCATCAGCGCCTCGTGCATGTCGCCGAGCGCCAGGTAGATCGCGCCGCAGGCGAGCAGCAGCAGGAACATCGGCTCGAGCACGATTCCCCGCACGAGGCGCAGCAGGCTGTTCTGCCGCGCCGCCGGCAACTCGTTGGGGCCGTGCCGCGCCAGGCGGCTGCATGCCTCCTCGGTGCTCAGCCCGTCGAGGCCGCGCGCGTTCATCGGGCCCTCCAAGCGAGCGCCGCAGGCCGGCCGGGTCGTGGCTCTGCGCCGCGCGTCAAGCGACTGGCTGCCATGCGCGTCTGCGTCGCTGCGCAGCTCGCCGGTCGATGCCTTCGGACGTACACCGTTATTTTGACCATCCGCAATGCCCCGATCCCGGTTTAGGCGAACTTCTGATTGTCACGGCCATGCCGCCGCGCAGGCGACGCTGAACGGCAGGCACAGGCCGCACTCCCATCATCGCGCCCGTTTGAAGCGAATGGCTTGAGACGAGGCAAGGACGGCCGTTCGAACCGCTACCGCAGGTCGCAGTCTCCATGGCACGCAACCATCCGGAAAAAGGCAGATGAGCGCGGCGGCGAAACGCACGCTGTGGTGGCTCTCGGCCATCCCCGATCCGTCGGCCGAGGGCGCCGGCCTGTCCGGCAAGGAGGCTCGCGACAGGCTCGAACGCGACGGCCCCAACCTGTTCCGACCGCAGCGCCGGAGATCGCTGCTGGCCCAGTACCTGGCGCGCTTTCGCAATCCGCTGGTGCTGGTCCTGCTCGCCGCCAGCGCTGTCTCCGCCTTCACCGCGGAATTCGGCAATGTCGTCATCATCGGCGTCATCGTGCTCCTCAGCGTGACGCTGGACTTTTCCCAGGAATACCGGGCCAACGCGGCCGCGGAAAAGCTGCGGCTGTCGGTCGCCCTGCGCGCCACCGTGCTGCGCGACGGCAAGCCGCAAAAGGTCCCCGCGGCGGACGTGGTGCGCGGCGATGTCCTGCAGCTGTCCGCCGGCGACCTGGTTCCGGCGGACGGCACGGTGCTGGCGGCGAACGACTTCTTCGTCGAGCAGGCCATGCTCACCGGCGAGTCCTATCCGGTCGAGAAGCGCCCGGGCAGCCTGCCCGATGGCGCGACCGATCTGCAGGATGCGACAAACGCGGTGTTCATGGGCACCTCGGTCGTCAGCGGCAGCGCGCGGATGCTGGTAAGGGAAACCGGCGAACACACGGTCATGGGGGAGATCGCGGCCAGGGTCGCCCAGCCGTCGGAACCCAGCGCGGTCGAGGCCGGCACGCGCCGCTTCGGCATGCTGATCATGCGGCTGACCGTGCTGATGGTGATATTCGTCTTGCTGGTCAACACGCTTTCCCACAAGCCCCTGCTGGAGACGTTCCTGTTCGCAGTCGCGCTTGCCGTCGGCCTGACGCCGGAACTGCTCCCGATGGTGGTCTCGGTCACGCTGTCCCGCGGCGCGCTGCGCATGGCCGGCAAGCATGCGATCGTCAAGCGGCTGTCGGCCATCCAGGACCTGGGTTCGATGGACGTGCTGTGCACCGACAAGACCGGCACGCTGACCGAAGCGAAGATCCGGCTGGAACGGCACGTGGACGCCGACGGACACGACAGCGAGCAGGTGCTGGAGCTGGCTTACCTGAACAGCTATTTCGAGAGCGGGCTGAAGAGCCCGATCGACGACGCCATTCTCGACCATGCGCAGACCGGGCCGGGCGCGTGGAAGAAGATCGACGAGGCGCCGTTCGACTTCGAGCGCCGCCGCGTGTCGGTGCTCATCGACGACGGCAGCCGGCGGCGGCTGGTCGTCAAGGGCGCGCCGGAGGACATCGTTGCGCTCTGCAGCCTTTACCGGACGCGGGACGGCGGCGCGCAGATGCCGATGGACGACGCGGCAAGCGCCGCGATCCGCGAACGCTGCCATGAGCTGGAGCGCCAGGGCTTCCGGGTGCTGGGCATCGCCTGGCGCGACGTGCCGCCCGATCATCCGCATGCGGTCGTCAACGATGAAACCGAACTGGTGCTTGCCGGCTTCGCCGCCTTCATCGACCCGCCCAAGGCCAGCGCGGCCGCCGCGCTGGCGGCGCTCGGCAAGTCGGGCATAGCCATCAAGATCGTCACCGGCGACAGCGACCTGGTGACCCGGCATGTGTGCGCCACGCTGGGCATCCCGGTGACGGGGCTGCTGACGGGCAAGGACATCGAGCGGATGGATGAGCCTGCGCTGCAGGCGCGGGCAGAGACGGCCAACCTGTTCTGCCGCGTCAACCCGTCGCAGAAGAACCGGGTCATCCTCGCGCTCAGGGCGCGCGGCCATGTCGTCGGCTACCTCGGCGACGGCATCAACGATGCGCCGTCGCTGCATTCGGCCGACGTCGGCCTGTCCGTCGACTCGGCCGTCGATGTCGCGCGGGAAGCGGCCGACATCATCCTGCTGCGGCAGGACCTGCGCGTGCTGCATGCCGGCGTGCTCGAAGGGCGGCGCACCTTCGGCAATATCCTGAAGTACATCATGATGGGGACGAGCTCCAACTTCGGGAACATGTTCAGCATGGCCGGCGCATCGCTGTTCCTGCCTTTCCTGCCCATGCTTCCGGCCCAGATCCTGCTGAACAACATACTCTACGACCTGTCGGAAATCGCCATCCCGTTCGACAAGGTCGATGCCGCGGAAGTCCGCACGCCGCGCCTGCTGGACATCAGTTTCGTGCGCGATTTCATGCTGGCGGTCGGGCCGATCAGCTCGCTGTTCGATTTCCTGACCTTCTACATCCTGCTGGCGGTCCTGAAGGCGGACGAGCGCCTGTTCCAGACAGGATGGTTCGTCGAGTCGCTGTGCACGCAGGTGCTGGTCATCTTCATCATCCGCACCCGCGGCAGCCCGCTGAAAAGCCGTGCGCATCCGCTGCTGACCGCATCGTCGCTGGCCGTGGTCGGCGTTGCGGCGCTGCTGCCCTTCACCCCGGCAGGCGGCTATTTCGGACTGGCGCCGCTGCCCGCGAGCTTTTATTTCATCCTCGTGGCCGTCGTCATCCTCTACCTGTGCATCGTCGAATTCGCCAAGCGGCTTTTCTATCGGCGCGTTGCGTCGAAGGGGATTCGATGAAGGCGCCTGGCCGCCTCGATTCCACGCCTCGCAGCTGCGTTGCCGGCCTTGGCGGCCATCAAAAAATCCGGCTGCAGGCCTGGGTACGATAGGCCGTAGGCGCTGCTCCGGCTGCAATCGGCGCAGCGCCTGCCTCGAGTCCGATACCGCGAGGCATCGTGCCTGCTGTTCATGGCGCGTGCGCCCCGATGACCCAGACGCGGCGGCAAGCCGCCCGACGGCGCACAAAAGACCGGAAATGCCCGTGCCCGGATCCAACACGAGAACATCGCCCCACCCGTCCTCTCCCCCATCGCTGCCGGCCCTGACCAAGGCCGGCAGAGGCTGGAGAGCGCGGTGGCGCAGGGCCGGGGCCGGGCTTCGACGCCGCCTGCTTGCGAGCGCGCCGCGGCTCATGGCGTCGGTCGCCTTCCTGGCCGGCGCGATGCTGCTGTTTTCCGGCGCGGTGCCGGCCGCGCAGGGACGCCTCGATGCGTTGAATGCGCTGCTTTCCCTGCCATTCATCGAAATTTCCCATTTCACCGCGAGCCTGGCCGGCGGCGCGCTGCTGCTGCTCGCCCGCGCATTGCAGCGCCGGCTGGACGCAGGCTGGCAGCTTGCGATGCTGCTGCTTGCGCTGGGCGCCGTGCTGTCCGTCCTCAAGGGTTGGGATGTCGGGGAAGCAGGCCTGCTCAGCCTCGCAAGCCTGGCGCTGCTGCCGATGCGGCGGCAGTTCTATCGCAAGTCCTCATTGCTGGCCGAGCCCTTCAGCCGCGCCTGGATGGCCGCGATCGCCGCCGTACTCTTGGCTTCGGTCTTCCTCCTGTTTTTCGCCCACGCCCAGGCGCCCTATGCGCAGCTGTCCTGGTGGGACTTCGCATTGCACGCCGAAGCGCCGCGCTCGCAGCGGGCGACGACAGGCGCGATGGCGCTCATCGCGCTGTTCGCGCTGTACCGGCTGCTGCGCCCGTTCAGCCCGCCGCTTGCGAGGCCGGACGACGCCGAGCTGGCGCAGGCGCGCGCCATCGCGGAACGTTCCACGGCTACCTATGCCAACCTCGCCCTGCGCGGCGACAAGGCGCTGCTGTTCAGCCCGGCGGGAGATGCATTCCTGATGTACGGACGCCGCGGCCGCAGCTGGGTCGCGATGGGGGAGCCGGTCGGACCGGAAGCGAGCAGCCGCGAACTGCTCTGGCAGTTCCATAACCTGTGCGACCGTTACGATGGCTGGTGCGTGCTGTTCGAGATCGGCGACCGATGGCGGCCGCAGTGCGCCGAACTGGGCCTGGTGCTGACGCCGCTGGGCGAAGAAGCGCGGGTGCCGCTGGCCGGATTCACATTGGACATCCCGGCGCGAAAGAAAATGCGCGAGGTCCGCTCGCGCCTGCTGCGCCGCGGCTACCGCTTCCGCATCCTGAGCCCGGCCGAAGTCGCCGCTGCGCTGCCGGCCCTGGCGAACGTCTCGAATGCCTGGCTGGCCGCGAAGCACACGGCAGAGAAAGGTTTTTCCAATGCATCGTTCGACCTGCATTACCTCTGCCGCTTTCCGGCCGCGGTCATCGAATCGGGCACGGAAATCATCGCATTCGCCAACCTGTGGCTGGGCGCGGGCAGGAACGAGCTGTCGATCGACCTGATGCGCCACCTGCCCGATGCGGCCAACGGCGCCATGGACCTGCTCTTTTGCGAGCTGATGCTCTGGGGTCGCAGCGAAGGCTACCGGTGGTTCAACCTGGGCATGGCGCCGCTGTCCAACCTCCGGGCCGGGCCGCAGGACAAGCTGTGGCCGCATATTGGAACGCTGATCTACCGGCATGGCGAGCATTTCTATAACTTCGAGGGACTTCGGCGCTACAAGGCAAAATTCGACCCGGTGTGGCGGCCCCTGTACCTGGCTTCGCCGGGCGGCCTGGCGTTGCCGGCGGTCCTAATCGACGTTACCGCGCTGACCGCGGGCAGCCTTGCCGGCATCGTGTCGAGACGCAAGGCCGGCGCTGCATGACGATTGCGAGGCCATTGCCGCCTGCTGCCGGGGTTACTGATTACGGGTAGACGTTGCGTGAAACATGCGGCTCGACGTCGACGTCGACGTCGACGCCGAAACGCCGGCGGCGCGGCCGAAGACCTGGGCCGATGTCGTTGCGTACGAAAGGATGGGAATCTGGAGGCGGGGGTCGGGATCGAACCGGCGTACACGGCTTTGCAGGCCGCTGCATAACCACTTTGCTACCCCGCCATTGAAGTCAATGACTTTATCCGATGAACACATGCCTGCGCCCATGGATGACTGCTTACGGCGATGCACGTTACGTTGCAGCACATTGCCGAGGCGTGATTATACTCATTTCTCGCAGCACGTACAGCCCGGTCCGGCATATTTATGAAGGACAACGATTCCGGGCGTTGCCATCGCAATGCACCAGCCAAAAGGCCGGCGCATAAAAAAAAAGAGAGGTCCCTTCGGACCTCCCTCTTTCGGAATCTGGAGCGGGAGAAGAGTCTCGAACTCTCGACCTCAACCTTGGCAAGGTTGCGCTCTACCAACTGAGCTACTCCCGCATTTCTTGCTTCTTTGCCGGTATGTCCAACCCGACACTGCCCTGCCTGCTGCCGCCCGCTCCAAAAACGACCAGAGCGAAACTGAAACCAAACTGGAGCGGGAGAAGAGTCTCGAACTCTCGACCTCAACCTTGGCAAGGTTGCGCTCTACCAACTGAGCTACTCCCGCATTTCGAACCACCTGAACAACGCGCCTGAACTGCCGGCATGCCGTTTTACGACTCATAAAAAAAGAAGCCAACGGCCTCTTTCCTGCAAAACCTGGAGCGGGAGAAGAGTCTCGAACTCTCGACCTCAACCTTGGCAAGGTTGCGCTCTACCAACTGAGCTACTCCCGCGTCACTGGAGAAGCCAGCATTATAGAGATTTGAAATTCAGTGTCAAGGGTGCACTTTTCAGCTGCCGGCGCTTGCCTGGATCAGCGGCCAGGCCTTGCGCAGATAGTAGAACATCGACCACACGGTCAGCACCGCGGCGATGATCAGCAGCACCTGGCCCCAGAAGCCGGTGTCGATCACGCCGAACAGGTCGCCGTAGTAAAGCAGCATCGGGATCGCAGTCATCTGCGCGGTCGTCTTGATCTTGCCGATCGAGCTGACCGCGACCGACTTCGACGCGCCTATCTGGGCCATCCATTCGCGCAGCGCCGAGATCGCGATCTCGCGGCCGATGATGATGAAGGCCAGAATCGCGTCGGCGCGTCCAAGCTGCACCAGCAGCAGCAGCGCTCCGGCGACCATCAGCTTGTCGGCCACCGGGTCAAGGAAGGCGCCGAACGCCGAGGTTTCATTCCAGCGCCGGGCCAGGTAGCCGTCGAACCAGTCGGTCACGGCGGCCACGATGAAGATCGCGGTCGACGCCAGGCCCTTGTCGAACAGCGACATCCAGCTGTCGGGCAGGTAGAAGACGCCGACGATCAGCGGGATCATGGCGACGCGCAACCAGGTGAGCAGGATCGGAATATTCAGCGGCATAGGAGTTTCTTGTTGTAGGTGAGGTTGCGGCCGCAAGTATCGGCGACGCCCGTAATTTAATGGAGTTGCCGGTAAATGTCTTCCGCAAGCTGCCGCGAGATGCCGTCGACCGACGCCAGGTCCTCGACGCTGGCCGAGATCACCCCGCGCAGGCCGCCGAATCGCGCAAGCAGCTTCTGCCTGCGCTTCGCGCCTATGCCTTCGATTTCCTCCAGCCTGGAGGTCTGCCGCGCCTTGGCCCGCTTGGCGCGCATGCCGGTAATGGCGAAGCGGTGGGCTTCGTCGCGGATCTGCGCGATCAGCATCAGCGCCGCCGAGTCCTTGCCCAGTTCGCGCGGCTCCCGGCCGTCGGCGAAAATCAGCGTTTCCAGGCCGACCTTCCTGCCCTCGCCCTTGGCCACGCCGACGATCAGGCCGATGTCCAGTCCCAGTTCTTCCAGCACCTGGCGCGCCATCGTGACCTGGCCCTTGCCGCCGTCGACCAGCACGATGTCCGGCATCACGCCGTCGCCGCCGGCGACCTTTTCATAACGCCGCATCAGCACCTGGCGCATCGCCGCATAGTCGTCGCCGGGAATGATGTCGTTGATGTTGTAGCGCCGGTATTCGCCGTTCTGCATCGCATGGTGATGGAACACCACGCAGGACGCCTGGGTCGCTTCGCCCTGGGTGTGGCTGATGTCGAAGCATTCGATGCGCAGCATGTCGATATCCTCCGGCTCCAGCCCGAGCGCATCGACCAGCGCACGGGTGCGCGACTGCTGCGACCCCTGCTCCGACAGCAGCCGGGCCAGCGCGATCTCCGCGCCCTTCTGCGCCATTTCCAGCCACTGCCGGCGCTGGCCCTGCGGCTGGAACACCAGGCTGATGCGATGCCCGCACTGCTCCATCAGCGCCATCATCAGCGCCGGCTCGTTGAGTTCGGTATTGAGCACCAGCGTCGACGGGATGAACTTGTCGAGATAATGCTGCGCCAGGAAGGCCTTCAGCACTTCCAGCTCGACCGGCTCGCCGTTCTCGCTCATGCCGCTGTCCACGTGCACCGGGAAATAGGCGCGGTCGCCGAGATGGCGGCCGCCGCGCACCATCGCCAGGTTGACGCAGGCATGGCCGCCCTGCACGACCACCGCCAGGATGTCGATGTCGGCATCGTTGCCGGTCTCCATCGTCTGCTGGTGCAGCACCCGGGACAAGGCGCCGATCTGGTTGCGCACCGCCGCGGCCTGCTCGAATTTCAGGTCGGCGGCAAATGCCTGCATCTTCGCTTCCAGGCTGGCCATCAGCTCGGACTGCCGGCCGCGCAGGAAATTGGCCGCGTTCTCGACGTCGGCCGCATAGTCTTCCTTGCTGATCAGGTTCACGCACGGTCCGCTGCAGCGATGGATCTGGTGCAGCAGGCACGGCCGGGTCCGGTTGGCGAAAACCGAGTCCTCGCAGGAGCGCAGCAGGAAGATCTTCTGCAGGATCTGCATCGATTCCTTGACCGCCCAGGCGCTGGGAAACGGGCCGAAGTACTGGTTCTTCTTGTCGACCGCGCCGCGGTAGTAGGCCATGCGCGGATATTCCTGCCCGGTCAGCTTCAGGTAGGGATAGGACTTGTCGTCGCGAAACAGGATGTTGTAGCGCGGCTGCAGCGTCTTGATCAGGTTGTTTTCCAGCAGCAGCGCCTCGGCCTCGCTGCGGGTCACCGTCGTTTCCAGCCGCGCGATGCGCTCGACCATCATCGCCGTGCGCGGGCTGGCATGGGTCTTCTGGAAGTAGCTGGAGACCCGCTTCTTCAGGTCGCGCGCCTTGCCGACGTACAGCAGCTTGTTCTCGGCGTCGAAATACCGGTAGACGCCGGGCAGGTGCGGCAGCTTGCTGACCGTGGCCAGGACGACAGCGCGTGGATCGGGTGCGAGCGGTTCGGACATCTTTTTCGGTATCGGGAACGGGGTTGGGGACAGTCCGGCCTGGACGCTTATCCGCCGCGCGCCGACAGCGCGAGCGCACGGGCGGCGAGGTAACGGGGATCGGCCTGCAATGCCTCCCAGTTGGGGGCGCTACCCCGCGCCAGCAAGCCACTGATGCGCGCATGCGACGCGGCGCTGCATGCGTCTGCCGGCAGCTCGGCCAGCAGCCGGTCGGCCTTGTCGGGCGAGTTGCAGATGAGGACCATGTCGCAGCCGGCCTTCAGCGCCGCCCTTGCCGCATCGGTCACGCTGCCGGCGACGCTGGCGCCTTCCATGCTGAGGTCGTCGCTGAAAATGACGCCGCCGAAGCCGATGTCCTGCCGCAGTATGCGCAGCCAGCGGGACGAGAACCCGGCCGGCTGGCTGTCGACCTCCGGGTAGATCACGTGCGCCGGCATCACCGCCGACAGGCTCATGCCGAGCCAGTCGTACGGCATCGCGTCCTCGCCAAGGATCTGTTCCAGGCTGCGCCCGTCGACCGGGATCGCCACGTGGGAATCGGCGGCAACATAGCCGTGCCCCGGGAAATGCTTGCCGCAATTGGCCATGCCGGCCAGCGCCAGCCCGTGGTTCAGCGCTTTCGCGAGCTGGGTCACCGCCCGCGGGTCGCGGTGGAACGCGCGGTCGCCGATCACGCCCGAGTCGCCGTGGTCGAGGTCCAGCACCGGGGTGAAGGACAGGTCGACGCCGCAGGCACGCAGTTCGGCCGCCAGCACGTAGCCGACCGCCGTCGCGGCGCGGGCCGCGGCTTCGCTGTCGCTGTCCCACAGGTCGCCCAGGCGGCGCATTGCCGGCAGATGGGTGAAGCCGTCGCTGCGGAAGCGCTGCACCCGTCCGCCTTCATGGTCGACCGCGATCAGCACGCCGGGCCGGGCCGCGTGGATGGCGGCAGTCAGCGTGCACAACTGGGCGCGGTCGCTAAAGTTGCGCGCGAAAAGAATCACGCCGCCGGTCAGCGGATGCCGGATGCGCCGGATGTCGTCCTCGGTCAGGCTCAGGCCCACCACGTCCAGCATGACCGGTCCCAGCGCCTGCGCTGGATGTGTGCTTGCACTCATGTTTTCTCCACGATGACGAAGGCAACCGCGTATTCCGCCTCGTCGGTCAGCGTCACCTGCGCGGACAGGCCCTTGCTTTCCATAAATTCCTTCAGCACGCCGCTGGTGACCGCGATCGGACGGCCGCCGGGCGCATTCAGCACCTGCATGCCGCGCCAGGTCATCGGCATGCGCATGCCCAGTCCGATCGCCTTGGAAAACGCTTCCTTCGCCGCGAAACGGGTCGCCAGGAAGCGGATGCCGCGCGCCGCCACCTTGTCGCGCCGGCGCAGGTACTTGTCGAATTCCTCGGGACCCAGGATTTTTTCCGCGAACCGGTCGCCATGCCGCGCCAGCGCCGCCTCGATGCGGGAAATCTGGATGATGTCGGTGCCAATGCCGTAAATCATCGCGCATCGGCGCCCATGCGCGCCGCGATCATGATCGCCTTCATGTCCCGCACGGCCTTCTGCCAGCCGTCGAACACGGCCTGCGCCACGATTGCATGGCCGATATTGAGTTCGGCGATGCCGGGTATGGCGGCAATCGCCTGCACATTGGTGTAATGGAGTCCATGACCGGCATTGACCTGCAGGCCGCGGGCAAGCCCGATGTCCACGCCCTGCCGGATGCGTTCCAGTTCCTGGTGCAGCGCATCGTCGCCGGCTTCCGCATAGCGGCCGGTGTGCAGTTCGATCACCGGCGCGCCCAGTTCGGCCGCTGCCTGGATCTGGTCTTCCTCGGCATCGATGAACAGGCTTACCCGTATGCCTTCGGCCTGCAGCTGGCGCACCGCCGCCTGCACCTCGGAAAAATAGCGGCGCACGTCGAGCCCGCCCTCGGTCGTGACTTCCTCGCGCTTTTCCGGCACCAGGCAGACGTCCTGCGGCCGGATGGCGCAGGCAATGTCCAGCATCTCGGTGGTGACCGCGCATTCCAGGTTCATCCTGGTCGCCAGCCGCGGCCGGATCGCGCGCACGTCGGCATCCTTGATATGTCGCCGGTCTTCGCGCAGGTGCAGCGTGATCACGTCCGCGCCCGCTTCCTCGGCCAGCAGCGCGGCCTTCAGCGGGTCGGGATAGACGGTGCCGCGCGCATTGCGCACGGTGGCGACGTGGTCGATGTTGACACCCAGTTCGATGACCTGTCCGGTCGGCTGCAGATAACTCATGGAAGGCGGATCCCGGTAGGAATGGATTTATAGTTGCATCAGGTCCAGCAGTATCTGCCGGGTGTTCAGGGGCACGCCGCCGAGATGGTGGGCCAGCAGGTAGCGCATCAGGAACTTGCTCTGGGTCTGGGTCGCCGCGTCGGTATAGTCGCCGCGCTGCATGTCCAGCAGGGTCTTGCCCGACACTTTGGGCGACGTGTCCGCAGTCCGCGCCGGGCGCGCACCGCGCTCGGGATCGACCACGTACCAGTTCTCGGGCTGCACCGGCGCGCGGTTCTGCGCGTCGATGCCGATGTCGCCGGCAAAGCCGGTTTCCTTCAGCAAGGCCAGTTCGAAGCGCCGCAGCACAATGGCGGCGGTTTCCTCGTGCGCGAGCCGGTTCAGCGCCTCAACGTAATGGTCGAACAGCGCACGGTGCGGATCGTCGCGGGCGACGAACTTGATCAACAGTTCATTGAGGTAAAAACCGCACAGCAATGCCGCTTTTTCCAGCGGCAACAGCCCGCCCAGCCATTCGGCCGACGTCAGCGTGCGCACCTCGGACTTGCCGCTCCAGCCCAGCGACAGCGGCTGGAAGGTCTGCAGCACGCCGCGCAGCTTGGAATGCGGCCGCTTCGCGCCCTTGGCGACCAGCGCGATCCGGCCGTGGTCGCGGGAAAACACGTCGACGATCAGGCTGGTTTCCTTGTACGGATAGCTGTGCAGCACGAAGGCCGGCTGGTTGGCGACACGGAAATCCTTCTCGGGCGGCCGGGGACGCCGGGCCGCGGGCGCGTCGGCCCTGGCTGGCGCCAGCTCGCCGCCGGGCGGCGGCGTTGCAGGCGGCTGCCCCGACAGGCTGTCCGTTTCCATCACGCCGTCTTACTCGTAGCCATAGGCCCGCAAGCCGGCCTCGTTGTCTGCCCAGCCGGACTTCACCTTGACCCAGATTTCCAGGTAGACCGGGCCGCCGAACAGCTTTTCCATGTCCAGCCTGGACTGGGTGGAAATTTCTTTCAGCCGTGCGCCCTTCTGCCCGATCAGCATCGCCTTGTGGCTGTCGCGCTCCACCAGGATCGCGGCGAAGATGCGGCGCAGGTTGCCTTCCTGCAGGAACTGTTCGATCAGCACCGTGCTGGTGTACGGCAATTCCTCGCCGACGAAACGGAACACCTTTTCCCGGACGATCTCGGCGGCGAGAAACTTTTCGCTGCGGTCGGTGATGTCGTCAGCGTCGAATACCGGCGTGTTTTCCGGCAGCCGCTGCTCGATTTCATCCTGCAGGTACTGCAGCTGGAAACGCTGCTTGGCCGACACCGGCACCACCGCCGCGAACGGGAACAGGCCGGCGACCTGCTGCGCGAACGGCATCAGGGCCTTCTTGTCCTTCACCCGGTCGGACTTGTTGATGACCAGGATGCACGGCACGTTCTTCGGGATCAGGTCCAGCACCTGCTGGTCGGCCTGGCCCCAGGTGCCGGCCTCGACCACGTACAGGATCACGTCCGACGCGGTCAGCGTATCGGTGACCGTGCGGTTGAGCTTCTTGTTGAGCGGGTTCGCATGCCGGGTCTGGAAACCCGGCGTGTCGACATAGATGAACTGGGCGCGCTCGGACGTCTGGATGCCGGTGATCCGGTGCCGGGTCGTCTGTGCCTTGCGCGAGGTGATGCTGACCTTTGCGCCGATCAGCGCATTCATCAGCGTCGACTTGCCGACATTGGGACGGCCAACGATGGCGATATAACCGCAACGAAACGCGGGTGCTGCTACAGGTTCTGTCATGCGGTCTTCGTGTGAGTGGCCGCCAGCGGCTGATCCGGCTTGGAACCACCTTCCTGGGCCGCTGGCTTGCCGTCAGGAGCGGCATCTTGCGTCATTTTCGGCGCAGGTTCGTCTATCGGTAATTCGGCTTGGACGGTGGCTATACCGGCAAGCTTCAATTGGGATGTGCGCGTCCGGGTCTTGCGGGCCGCGGCCGGCGTCTTCACCAGCGTCTTCTGCACCGCTTCCAGCGCAAGCTTGGCTGCCGCCTGCTCGCCGGCGCGGCGGCTGCCGCCGGTGCCGAAAACCTGGATATCGAGCTTGGGGATCAGGCATTCGATCTCGAACTCCTGGCTGTGCGCGGCGCCGTGCGTGGCTACCACGTTGTACTGCGGCAACGCTATTTTCTTGCCCTGGAGATATTCCTGCAACAGCGTCTTGGCGTCCTTACCCAGCGTCTTCGGGTCCACCGAATCGAGGATCGGGATATACAGGGACCGGATCACCTTGCATGCCGCGTCGAAGCCGGCATCGAGGAAGATGGCCCCGAACAAGGCTTCCAGCGTGTCCGCCAGGATGGACGGCCGGCGAAATCCGCCCGATTTCAGCTCGCCCTCGCCCAGCCGCAGGAACTGCGACAGCTCCAGGCGCTGCGCGATTTCGTACAGCGACTGCTGCTTGACCAGGTTCGCGCGCAGGCGGGACAGGTCGCCCTCGTCCACCTTCGAATAGCGGTCGAACAGCAGCGAGGCCACCGCGCAGTTGAGCACGGAATCGCCGAGGAATTCAAAGCGCTCATTATGCAGACTGCTATGGCTGCGGTGCGTCAGGGCCTGCTGCAACAGCGCCGCATCCTTGAACGTATGGCCCAGCCTCGTCTGCAATAATGTCAAATCCATGTTTTCGGGCGCATGCGCGCTTACTGTTCAGCCGCTTTGGCGGGACGGTTCCGGGCGGTGCTGCCTTCATAATCCAGCACCAGACTGGCCGGACCCGCGAGATGGATCACTTTCTGATAGGAAAAACTGACATCGTTTTCCTTGCTGATATCCAGGTCCTTGCTGCTGATCGACTGAATATAGCCGACATCAGCCTGCCGGTCGAACGCCGCCCTGATTTCCTGCGGCGTGCTCCCGGCGGCCTTCGCTGCGACGATCGCTTTCTTCACCGCCATGTATTCGGTCACCGACGGGACCACGCGCAAAGCCAGCACCGCGACAAAAAAGCCGACCAGCAATACCAGGATCAGCCCCGTCACGCTGAGACCGCCCTGCTTTTTCTTTGACCACACTTTCATCGATTCGCTCCCCGCGACCTTATCTAAAACTGCCGATACGCTTGAGATTGCCCAGGTTCATCCAGACGAAAAATGCCTTGCCGACGATGTATTCGTCCGGGACGAAGCCCCAATACCGGCTGTCAAGACTGTTGTCTCGATTATCGCCCATCATGAAATAATGTCCAGCAGGAACCGTGCAGGCGAATCCTTCCGAATTGTAGGTGCACAGCTCCTTCCTCGGGAATGCATCCGGATTCGGCACATAGGACGGTGCGCGCTGGTCGTTCAGGATCTTGTGCGCCACCCCGTTCAGGTTTTCCTCGAACTGCTTCGAATAGGTCAGGCTTTCCTCATCGAGGTAATCCGGCAGCTGCTTGTATTCCACGTCCTTGCCATTGATCGACAGCTTCTTGTTCCGGTAGACCACCTTGTCGCCCGCCACGCCGACCACGCGCTTGATGTAATCGAGCGAGGTGTCTTTCGGATACTTGAACACCATCACGTCGCCGCGCTGCGGCTGGTTGATCTCGATGATTTTCTTGTTCACGACCGGCAGCCGTATGCCGTAGGTGAATTTGTTCACGAGGATCAGGTCGCCGATCTGCAGGGTCGGGACCATCGAACTGGACGGGATCTTGAACGGCTCGAACAGGAAGGAGCGCAGCACGAAGACCAGCAGGATCACCGGGAAAAAGCTGCCCGAGTATTCGACCCAGGTCGGTTGCCGCAGCAGGCGCGCGGCAATCGCGCTTCGGCCATTGGTGTCCTGCGGCACGCCATCGGCTGCGAGGCGGGCGTTGCGGGCATCGTATTCCGCCAGTGCGGCGTCGGCCCGGGCGCGTCGCTGCTTGGACAGGTAGAACACGTCGAGGAACCAGACCACGCCGGTCGCCAGCGTCAAGATGAACAGGATCAGTGCGAAGTTTCCCAGCAAGGCTTGCAAATTCATTTCTCGTCCACTTGTAAAATTGCGAGGAAGGCCTCCTGCGGAATCTCGACCGAACCCACCTGTTTCATCCTCTTCTTGCCCGCCTTCTGCTTTTCGAGCAGCTTGCGTTTGCGGCTGATGTCGCCGCCATAACATTTTGCGAGCACGTTCTTGCGCAGCGCCTTGACGTTCTCACGGGAAATGATATTCGCGCCGATCGCCGCCTGGATAGCCACGTCGAACATCTGCCGCGGAATCAGCTCGCGCATTTTCGCCGCGACCGCGCGGCCCCGGTACTGGCTGTTCGCCCGGTGAACGATGATCGCCAGCGCGTCGACCTTCTCGCTATTGATCAGCATGTCGACCTTGACGACGTCAGCCGCACGGTATTCCTTGAACTCGTAATCCATCGACGCATAGCCGCGCGAGGTCGACTTGAGCCGGTCGAAGAAATCGAGCACGATCTCGGCCATAGGCATTTCGTAGGTCAGCTGGACCTGCTTGCCGTGGTAGCTCATGTTGATCTGCACACCGCGCTTCTGCGTGCACAGCGTGATGACCGAACCGACATACTCCTGCGGCATGTAGAGGTTGACGGTGACGATGGGCTCGCGGATTTCCTCGGTCTTGGACGGGTCCGGCATCTTGGACGGGTTGTCCACCATCAGCGTGGTGCCGTCGCGCATGATGACCTCATAGACCACCGTCGGCGCGGTGGTGATCAGGTCCATGTCGAATTCGCGCTCCAGGCGTTCCTGGACGATTTCCATGTGCAGCAGGCCGAGGAAGCCGCAGCGGAAGCCGAAGCCCAGCGCCTGCGACACTTCGGGTTCGTACATCAGCGCCGCATCGTTGAGCTTCAGCTTTTCCAGCGAATCGCGCAATGCGTCGTACTGGTTGGCCTCGACCGGGAACAGCCCGGCGAACACCTGCGGCTGCACTTCCTTGAAGCCCGGCAGCGGCTCCTTGGCCGGACGGGACGCCAGCGTCACCGTGTCGCCGACCTTCGCCGCCTTCAGTTCCTTGATGCCGGCGATGATGAAACCCACCTGCCCTGCCGCCAGCGTTTCGCGGGAGACCGACTTGGGCGTGAAGACGCCGACGCTTTCGACCAGGTGCTGCGAGCCGTGCGCCATCAGCAGGATCTTGTCCTTGGGCCGCAGCGTGCCGTTCATCACGCGCACCAGCATCACGACGCCGACATAGTTGTCGAACCAGGAGTCGACGATCAGCGCCTGCAGCGGCGCGTCCGGGTCGCCCTTGGGCGGCGGCACCTTGGTGATCAGCGATTCCAGCACGTCCTGGACGCCAAGGCCGCTCTTGGCCGAGCACAGCACCGCGTCGCTGGCGTCGATGCCGATGACTTCCTCGATTTCCGACTTGGCGTTCTCGGGGTCGGCCGACGGCAGGTCGATCTTGTTGAGCACCGGCACCACCTCGACGCCGAGTTCCAGCGCGGTATAGCAGTTCGCCACCGTCTGGGCTTCGACGCCCTGCGACGCGTCGACCACCAGCAGCGCGCCTTCGCATGCCGACAGCGAGCGGCTGACTTCATAGCTGAAGTCGACGTGGCCCGGCGTGTCGATCAGGTTCAGGTTGTAGATCTGCCCGTCGCGCGCCTTGTAGGACAGCGCAGCGGTTTGTGCCTTGATCGTGATGCCGCGTTCGCGTTCGATATCCATCGAGTCCAGCACCTGCGCCTCCATCTCGCGGTCGGACAGGCCGCCGCAGAGCTGGATGATGCGGTCGGCCAGCGTCGATTTGCCGTGGTCGATATGCGCGATGATGGAGAAATTACGTATGTTGTTCATTGACATGGTGCCAGCTACAAAAAAGGCGCTCTGAGGGGGAACCTGTCCCCAGGCGAGCGCCTTGCTACGGTATGGTTGTTCAGCGGGTTGTTCAGCGCCGCATTTTACCGGATTTCACTGCATGCCGATGCGGAAACTTCCCATCGCTACGCCGCAAGGAAAGCCGCGACCGCCTGCGGGTCAAGAAAGTAATGGCAGAGCTCGCGGGCGACGCCGTCCGGCCCGACGCCGATCAGCACCGGCACCCGTTCGTCGTAGGCGCGCAGCAGCACCTCGTCGGCGTCCACGTCGATGACATCGACCGGCAACCCGGCGGCCTGCGGCATTGCCTGCAGCGCGTGCAGCATGTCGTCGCACAGGTGACAGTAGGTGCGGGAATAAAGAATGAAATGGGTCAATTGCGGGACTGCCGGCGCCCTGTGCGCCCCAAAATGAAAAATGGGTATTGCGCAGCGGTTGCCGCGCAATGCCCAGGCTAGCGATTACTGGCCGGTAGGCTTGACGGTGACGAATTGCGACGCTTCGCCGCGACGCACCAGCAGCAGCACGGTCTTCTTCGGCTCGAGCTTGGAAACCAGCGCATTGAACTGCTTGCCGTCCTTGACGTCGGTATTGTTGAGCCGCAGGATCAGGTCGCCCGGCCGCAGCCCGGCGCGGGCTGCCGCGCCCTCGGCGGTCTCGACAACCGCGCCGCCATCGACCTTCAGCTCTTTTTTCTGCGCATCGGTCAGGTCATTGACCACCAGGCCCAGCGTGTTGACCGCCTGCTCGGGCTTCGCCTTCTTTTCCTCGCGCTTGGCCACCTTGTTGTCCGGCTCCATCTCGGCGATGGTCAGGTTCAGGTCGCGCGCGGCGCCCTTGCGCCAGACCGTCACCGTCGAGCGGGCGCCCGGCTTGGTGCTGCCGACCAGGCGTGGCAGGTCGCTGGACTTCTCGATCGGCGCGCCGTTGAACTTGACGATGATGTCGCCGGCCTCGATCCCGCCCTTGTCTGCCGGGCCGCCGGATTCGACCCGCTGGACCAGTGCGCCGTTCGCCTTCGGCAGGCCCAGCGACTCGGCGACATCCTTGGTCACTTCGCCGATCTGGACGCCTATCCTGCCGCGCGTGACGCGGCCCGTGGTCTTGAGCTGCTCCGAGACCCGCATCGCTTCATCGATCGGCACCGCGAAGGAAATGCCCATGTAGCCGCCGGAACGGCTGTAGATCTGGGAATTGATCCCGATGACCTCGCCGCGCATGTTGATCAGCGGCCCGCCCGAGTTGCCGGGATTGACCGCGACGTCGGTCTGGATCAACGGCAGGTAGTCGCCGGTGTCCCGCGCCTTGGCCGAGATGATGCCGGCGGTGACCGTGTTTTCCAGGCCGAACGGGGAACCGATGGCAATCACCCATTCGCCGACCCGCACCTTGTTCGAATCGCCGAAGCTCAGTCTTGGCAGGTTGCTGCCTTCGATCTTCACCAGCGCGACGTCGCTGCGCTTGTCCGAGCCGATGATCTTGGCCTTGTACTCGCGCTTGTCGGTCAGCGTCACATAGACTTCGTCGGCGCCTTCGACCACGTGGGCGTTGGTCAGGATGAAGCCGTCCGCCGAGATCACGAAACCGGAGCCGACGCCGCGCGGCGTTTCCTCTTCCGGCTGCTGCGGTCCCTGCCGGCGCCCGCGCGGGGTGTCGGGCTGCTGCTGGCGCGGCACCGGCACGCCGAAGAAGCGGCGGAAGAACTCCTGCATTTCCGGGTCGTCCATGCCGGGCGGCAGCCCGGACTGGCTTTCCATCTTCGCCCGCTCCGTGGTGCGGATGTTCACAACCGCCGGTCCAACCTTGTCCACCAGGTCGGAAAAGTCGGGAAGGCTGGCGGACGGCGCCGCCACCGGTGGCGCAACGGCGGCCGCCGGCTGGGCGAATACGAGGGTTGCAGGCACGCTCATGGCGCCCGCAGCGCCCACTATCAACACGGACAGGAGGCGCTTGACGGGATACGCAATTTTCATTTGGCTACTTGTTCGGTTTATATTCAATGGAATTAGCAACTTGCCGTATGGCAGTGGATGGCACTTCACCGACGATGGTAAGCCAAAACTCGCCTTGTCGCTTGCCGACGACATTCATCGCGCCCTGCTGCAGCGAACCCTCGGTGCGGCTCTGGGTGCCCGGCTCGATGAATATCGAGATGGCCGCCAATCCGTCCGAATAGACGATCTGCGATACCTCGCGCTGGGCGGGTACTGCGCCGGTCTGGACCGGAACATCCGACACCATCCGCTTCAGTTCCCGCGTCCGGCGAAAACCGGCGGGCATGCGCTTGACGTTCCAGTTCGACAGGTCCGCCTGCGCCATGACCGCGTTTTCCACGCGCCAGCCGCGGGTATTGCCGATTGTCGGTTTCACGCGGTTACGGTCCACGTTGCCGATGCTGAGCTGGGTGAAGGATATCTGCTCGATGACTTCGCCGGCTTCGTTGACGGTCTGCGCCCGCAGCAGCAGGCCGGTCGATTTCTCGGCCCACAGCCGATAGCCATAGCGCAGGTCATCCTTGGGCTCCAGGATCACCGACTGGCAATCGTACCCGGCTATCCGGCCCGATTCGCCCTTGCGCACCGTGTAATGCTCGGTGAGCGCATCGGCGTTCGCCGCGATGATCGCCGGGAAAACGTCCTGGGAAACCCGCTTCTCGACCAGCAGCGTCTTCGTGTCGGGCACGTAGCAGATGACTTCATCGTTGCTGCGTATGTATTCCCTCGGCTGCCCATCGAGCACTTCGAGCTTTTCAAGCTCGTTCTTGCCTTCGGACAGATGGGTGATCCGGGACGTGCGTACCTGGCTGCCTTGCTGATAGATGAAGGTGCCGGAGTAATTCAGCTTTTGCGCCGCAGACTGTATTGTTCGCAACAGAGCCTGCGCTTCCCGGGTTTCCCCGGAAATTGCAGGCTCGGCTTGCGTACTGAAGGCGATGAAACTGGAGACAGCAATAACAAGTTTAAACAGGGCCAGTGTTCGCCGCATAAAGATTATTTACCAGATTCATTTGCGAACGTTGCCGAACGCGCATATTGCGCGGAGCTATAGACCGATGGCGAGAAACGCTGGTGCGCCATCAGATATTCATCGATACCCTGGTCGCGCAGCACCGCACCGGCACGTGCGGAATTCACATTCAGCGCGGTCCGCGAGACGCCGCTGTCGCTGACGACGGCAACCGTGGCGCCCGAGCCTGGGCCACCATGCATTGCAACCATCAGCTGCGGCGTGCCGACGAAGGCCACCGCGGCGGCCGCAGCGGCCAGCACGCCCGGCAGGGCCATGCGGCGAAAGCCAGTCTTCCGCGCGCGTGCCGGCAGCACGGGCGCCACCAGCGCAGGCTCAGCGGCCAGGCGGGCCGCCATGCTCGCCGCGAAGCCGGCGCTCATGGGAACTGCCATTTCGTCGGACCGGAGCAGGTCGCCAATCTGATGGTAGAGCTCCCAACTGGCCTTCCCCTCCGCATTGCGCAGATCCGCCAATGCGATGTCCAGTTGCTCGTCGCTGGTCTCGCCATCCGCGAAAACCGACACCCGTTCTTGTACCAAGCTTTTCGTTTCCATAGTTAACCTCGCCAAAACTGACAGCCAATCCCTTGTAAAGTAACCGTTGTTCTACTTTTTTTCTTACCAGCGTTTATCAAGTGCAGTACCCAGTAAAGGTCTCAGTTTTTCGGCAATTGCCTCGCGTGCACGGAAAATCCTGCTTCGGACCGTGCCGATCGGACATCCCATCGCTTCGGCAATTTCGTCGTAGCTCAAGCCTTCGATCTCGCGCAGGGTGATGGCCATGCGCAGTTCTTCGGGCAATGCATCCATGGCAACATTTACGGTTTCAGCTATTTGCTTGGTAGCAAGCATCGATTCCGGCGTGTTGATATCCCTTAGGTGCTCTCCGTCGTCAAAAGTTTCTGCTTCCTCTGCATCGGCCTCGGTAGACGTCGGCGCGCGACGACCCTGCGTGACCAGATAGTTCTTCGCGGTATTGATTCCAATTCGATACAACCAAGTATAAAACGCCGAATCACCGCGGAACTGTGGGAGCGCCCGGTACGCTTTAATAAAAGCCTCTTGAACAACATCTTCCGCTTCAGCCTGGTCGCGGACGAGCCTCGACACCAGTCGCATCAGCTTTCTCTGATATTTGGAGACCAATAGCTCGAACGCTCTCTTGTCACCGCGCTGCACGCGCTCAACTAGCAGTTGATCAATGTCGCGTTCTGTGGTCAATCCCCATATCCTTGTTTTATTGCAACATGCACGCGGCAACATGTTGACTGGGTGAAATAAGATAAGTTCAAGCCACACTCCGGTTAATCGATAATATTTCCGTCAGCATTGCGTTTCGCTATGGTTCGAAGGGCAACGGACAACTCGGCAAATCCCGTTTCGCCGATACAGTCTGGCAGCACGGGAATGGAAAGCCCCATTCCCGCGGTCGGTTTGAGTCGCAGCAAAAGAAATTGCGGCCACAAGACTGAATCGGGACTTAAGTGAACCACCAGCCCCGATTGCCCGTCTAAGGCCAGGCCCGCATTTTTTTGAAATACGGACACCCCGCTATATTGCGTCAACCGGATTTGTCCGATGCCGGAAATATCAATATGGAACGTTTTTCTGGTTTGGCACGCGCTAAAAACTGCCGCTACCGAAGAGATGGAGACGATTGAGAAAATTTGAAGGCGTGTCGCCAGGTTTAATTCATCAGCCCCGACGAGGATGAGCACGGCAGCCAATGCCGCAGCAGCCGCCATGGCGCAAATGGAGAGTAGTACGCTTCTGGAAGGATTAACCACGACAGATACTGCAATGGTCATGACGGGGAGCCGGTCCGTCTGCCCATGAGGCAAACGGACCAGGGCTTCATATCTTGCCGAAGACCAGCGTCCCGTTGGTGCCACCGAAGCCAAAGGAATTCTTGACTGCGATGTCGATTGGCATTTCCCGCGCAACATTCGCGCAGTAGTCCAGGTCGCATGCCGGATCCTGGTTGAAGATATTGATGGTCGGCGGTGAAATCTGCCGCTTCACCGCGAGCACAGTGAAGACTGCTTCCAGGCCGCCTGCGCCGCCAAGCAGATGACCGGTCATCGACTTGGTGGAATTGACCACGATGTTCTTTGCATGGTCGCCCAGCGCACGCTTGATGGCGATGGTCTCGGCCACGTCGCCCAGGGGCGTCGACGTGCCATGCGCGTTCACATAGCTGACTTCGCCGGTGTTGACGCCCGCATTGTTCAGCGCGGAGATCATGCAGCGCCTTGCGCCATCGCCGTCTTCGAGCGGCGCGGTCATGTGATGCGCATCCGCGCTCATGCCAAAGCCTAGCAGCTCGGCATAAATATGCGCGCCGCGCGCCTTCGCATGCTCGTACTCTTCCAGCACCATGACCCCGGCGCCTTCACCGAGCACGAAGCCGTCGCGATCCTTGTCCCAGGGACGGGATGCGGTCGCCGGGTCGTCGTTGCGCGAGGACAGCGCCCTGGCCGAAGCGAACCCGCCCAGGCCGAGAGGCGAGATGGTGGACTCCGCGCCCCCAGCGATCATCACGTCGGCGTCGCCATATTCGATCAGGCGACCTGCCGCCCCGATGCAATGCAGGCCGGTGGTGCAGGCAGTGACGATGGCCAGGTTCGGCCCTCTCAAGCCGTACTTGATCGACAGGTGCCCGGAGATCATGTTGATGATGGATGCCGGCACGAAGAATGGACTGATGCGGCGCGGGCCGCGGCTGACCAGTTCCGCATGCGTTTCCTCGATCATGGGCAATCCGCCTATGCCCGAGCCCACGATCACGCCGATCCGGTCCGCGTTGGCCTCCGTGACCTCGAGGCCGCTATCCTGCATCGCCTGCATGCCGGCAGCCATGCCATAGTGGATGAAGGTATCCATATGACGCGCTTCCTTTGCAGGAATGTACTCGTCGATCTGGAAACCCTTGACCTCGCCTGCAAACCGCGTGCTGAAGGCCGATGCATCGAAACGTGTGATGGTCGCAATGCCGGATGTGCCGGCAATCAGGGCTTCCCACGCAGCGGCAACGGTATTGCCGATGGGTGACACGCAACCCAGACCAGTAATTACTACGCGGCGCTTTTGTGAGCGGCTCAAGCGAATCTCCTGGAGTCGTTCAATGCTGAATCAGGCCTTGACGTGCGCCTTGGCGTAATCGATGGCTTGCTGGACCGTGGTGATCTTTTCAGCTTGCTCGTCGGGGATTTCCATTTCGAATTCGTCTTCCAGTGCCATGACGAGTTCAACGGTGTCGAGCGAATCGGCGCCGAGGTCGTCAACGAACGAGGATTCCGTCTTGATGTCTGCTTCGGCGACGCCAAGTTGCTCAGCGACGATCTTCTTGACGCGTGTTTCTATATCCGACATGTTGTGCCTCCAAAGGGTGGGTTGCAGAAAGTGCGCGCATTTTATCAGGTTTGCGCGCAAGTAATTACTATTTGCCGGCGGTTTCAGCAGACCTTGCAGCTGCCGAACGCGCGCCTGTCAGTTCATGTACATGCCGCCATTCACATGCAGCGTGGTGCCGGTGATGTAGCCAGCCTGCGACGATGCCAGGAAGGCCACCGCCGCCGCGATATCCGCCGGCTGGCCCAGCCGTGCGAGCGGGATCTGCTGCAGCAAGGCCGAGACCTGCTGCTCTTCGAGCGCACGGGTCATGTCGGTATCGATGAAGCCCGGCGCCACGCAGTTGACAGTCACATTGCGGCTGCCAATCTCGCGCGCCAGGGCCCGGCTCATGCCTGCCACGCCGGCCTTGGCCGCGGCATAGTTCATCTGGCCGGCATTGCCCGCGGAGCCGACCACGGAGGTGATGTTGATGATGCGTCCGTGGCGGGCTTTCATCATGCCGCGCAGCACCGCGCGCGACAGCCGCGCGACCGATGTCAGGTTGGTCGCGATGACCGCGTCCCACTCCTCGTCCTTCATCCGCATCGCCAGCTGGTCCTGCGTGATGCCGGCGTTGTTGACCAGGATGGAGAGGCTGCCGAATTCCTTCTGGATTTCCGCGACCAGCGAATTGCAGCGTTCGGCATCGTTCACATCGAGCACCATGCCGCGCCCGCAGCCTTCGCGCGTCTCCGCGAGGTACTGGGAAATCGCCTGGCTGCCGGCTTCCGACGTGGCGGTGCCGATCACGGTTGCGCCCTGCGCGGCCAGTTCAATGGCGATCGCACGTCCGATGCCGCGGGATGCGCCGGTAACCAGCGCGACCTGTCCTTCCAGGTTCAGGGTATTGGTTGTCACTTGACGAGCTCCAGGATTCTGTCGAGCGATGCCTGGTCGACGATCGCGTCGCCGGTCAGGTCGCTGTTGATGCGTTTGGTCAGGCCGGCCAGCACCTTGCCGGGGCCGCACTCGATGACATGGGTCACACCCTCGGACGCGAACTTCTGCATGGTTTCGACCCAGCGCACCGGGCTTGCCGCCTGGCGCACCAGCGCATCGCGAATGGCTGCCGGGTCGGTGACGATGGCAACATCCACATTATTGATCAGCGGTATCGACGGCGCGGCGAATTGCAGGCCGGCCATGTAGTCCTGCAGCCGCAGCGATGCGGGGCGCAGCAATGACGAATGGAACGGGGCCGACACCGGCAGGACCAGCGCGCGCTTCGCGCCGCGGGCCTTGGCAGCCTCGCAGGCCCGCTCCACGGCGGCCTTGTGGCCGGCGATCACCACCTGCGCAGGCGCATTGAAATTGACCGGCTCGACCACTTCGCCCTGCGCGGCTTCGGCGCAGGCAGCGCGCACGTCGTCGTCCGACAGGCCGAGGATGGCCGCCATGCCGCCCTGCCCGACCGGCACGGCTTCCTGCATCGCCTGCGCGCGGAAACGCACCAGCGGCACCGCGTCGGCAAACGCGAGCGAGTCCGCCGCGACCAGCGCCGAATACTCGCCCAGGCTGTGGCCAGCCACCAGTGCCGGCGCCGGTCCGCCGGCGGCAAGCCAGGCGCGCCAGGTGGCGACGGCGGCCGTCAGCATGACCGGCTGGGTATTGGTCGTCAGGTCCAGTTCTTCCTTGGGACCCTCGGCAATCATCCTGGCCAGGTCGATCCCGATGGCCTCCGACGCTTCGGCCACGGTCTCGCGTACGACCGGGTTGTCGCCGAAGCCATTGAGCATGCCGATTGCCTGCGAACCCTGTCCTGGAAATACAAATGCAAATTTCATCATTCAGTCCGATATCCGGATTATAAGTCTGTCACATGCGCGCAAGCGCTGCGCCCCAGGTAAAGCCACCGCCGACGCCTTCCATCAGCACGATATGCCCGGGCTTGATGCGGCCGTCGCGCATCGCCTTATCCAGCGCCAGCGGAATCGACGCGGCCGAGGTGTTGCCATGCTGGTCGACGGTCACCACCATTTTCTCGGGCGGCAATCCCAGCTTCTTCGCGGTGCCCTGCATGATGCGGATGTTGGCCTGGTGCGGAATCAGCCAGTCGACGTCGGACGACTGCATGCCGGCGGCGTTCAGGGTTTCATGCGCCACTTTTTCGAGCACGGAGACGGCAAGCTTGAACACGGCCTGGCCATCCATGTGCAGGAAAGCGCTGCCCGCGATGGCGCCGGCATTGACGCTGCCGGGAACGCACAGGATGCCGGCCTGGCTGCCGTCGGCATGCAGTTTGGTGGCAAGCAAACCCGGTTCTTCCGAGGCGGACATCAGCACCGCGCCGGCGCCGTCGCCGAACAGCACGCAGGTGGTGCGGTCTTCGAAATTGAGAATACGGGAAAAGACTTCCGAGCCGATGACGAGCACTTTCTTGTGCATGCCGGTGCGGATGAAGCTGTCGGCCATCGACAGGCCATAGACGAAACCGCTGCACACTGCCTGGATATCGACGGCGGCGCTATGGTTGGTGATGCCCAGCTTGTTCTGCACGACGCAGGCGGTGCTTGGAAAGCCGCCGAAGTAATCGGGCGTCGATGTCGCCAGCAGGATCAGGTCGACATCGTTGGCTGCGCAGCCGGCCATCTCCAGCGCGCGGCGCGCGGCGATCACGGCCATGTCGCTGGACTGCATGTCCGGGTCGGCATAGTGGCGCGCCGAAATCCCGCTGCGCGAAACGATCCATTCGTCGGACGTTTCTATTCCTTTTTCAGCGAGCTGCGCCGACAGCGCCTCGTTCGTCACACGCCTCGGCGGCAGGAAACTTCCTGTTCCTATGATTTTGCTGTAGAGGGTCATGCCGTTTTGTTTTCGGTAAGTTGCGGTTGGGGCATCGCCTCAAGGCCCTGCGAGGCAGGCGTCGGCTGAGGCATCAATTCCGCGATCGATTTGGAAATGCGGCTGAGCACGTCATGGTGGACGGCCTCATACGCGCGCCGTATTGCAAACTCGTAGCCGTAGGCATTTTCACCGCCATGGCTCTTGAACACCAGGCCGCGCAGGCCCAGCAAGCTGGCCCCATTGTATCTGGAAGGATTCATCCGGCGCGAAAACGCGGTAATGGCGCCTCGTGCGATCAGCGCGCCCAGCATGTTCAGCGGGTTGCGTCTGAATTCGGTCGTCAGCGCATTCTTGACGAAGCGGCCGACGCCTTCGGACGCTTTCAGCACCACGTTGCCGACGAAGCCGTCGCACACCACGATGTCGGTCGTGCCTTCGAAGATGTCATTGCCTTCGACATTGCCGTAGAAATTCAGGATGCCGCGTTCATGGTCGAGGCGCAGCAATTGCGCGGTGCGCTTGACCAGGTCGTTGCCCTTGATGTCTTCCTCGCCGATATTGAGCAGGCCGACGGTGGGCTTGGCCTTGCCTTCCATTGCCGACACCAGCGCCGAACCCATCAGTGCGAACTGGTGCAGGTGCTGCGGCTCGCAGTCGACGTTGGCGCCCAGGTCCAGCATGTAGGTTGGACCGTCTTTCTGGTTCGGCAGGATGGTGCAGATGGCAGGCCGGTCGACGCCCGGCAGCGTCTTGAGAACATAGCGCGACACGGCCATCAGCGCGCCGGTATTGCCGGCGGAGACGCAGGCCTGGGCGCGGCCTCCCTTGACCAGGTTGATGGCCACGCGCATCGACGAATCCTTCTTGCGGCGCAGGGCCACCTCGAGCGGATCGTCCATGGTCACCACTTCGCTGGCATTGACGACCGACAGGCGTGGATGATCGACGGCGCGGAGCTTTTGAAGTTCGGCCTGGATGGCGTCGGACTTGCCGACCAATATGAGGTTCGCGCCGGCTTCTGCGGCGAGAAAGGAAACTGCTGCGGGGACGGTGACCGACGGACCGTGGTCGCCACCCATGCAGTCGATGGAAAGTGTAATTGTCATTATTGTTTCAGTGCCTCGCCCAACCGCATTATCGGCCAGAATTGGCGTGATTCAAAATGACAGAAGATGTCGCTTGAGCATATAAAAAGCGGCGCCAAGTCCTGGGACTCGTTACGCCGCGTTCAGCCTGGCACAAGGTTGGAATTACTCGTCGTTCTTGGTCTTCAGGACCTTGCGACCGCGGTAAAAACCGTTCGGGCTGATGTGATGACGACGATGCGTTTCGCCGGTGGTCGGCTCAACTGCAATCGGTGGCGCCACCAGGAAGTCGTGTGCACGATGCATGCCGCGCTTGGACGGGGATTTCTTGTTTTGTTGAACAGCCATGATAACTCCTAAACCAAAAGTTCTTGAATTTTAACACATCCGACTACTATGCCGACCGCCGGACCTTGGGAACATCCCTGCCGGCAACAGGCCGACAGTATTTGAAACAGACAGCATCCGGGCAACACCGGATCATTTCTTCAAATTCTTGAGTACTGCAAACGGCGAATCCGGCTTGTCCTGCTTCAGGCCTTCGATCGCCGACGAATCCGGGCAGACATCGTGACGCGGCGACAGCGGCAGCGCCAGCAGCGCTTCATCCTCGATCATGACCGCCATGTCCATCGTGCGGGAGCCGGCAATGACGTCGATGCTTTCGTCGTCCAGCTGCTCTTCCAGCGCGTCCGCGCCCGCCTCGTCATTCGCCAGAACCAGCACCGAATGCGAATCGACGTCGAATTCGAGCGGACCCAGGCAACGCTGGCAGCGCAAGTGGACCCGTCCTGCAACTTCCAGCGTCAGTCCGGGATGCCCCTGCACTTCCGTGCCGCCCTGGACCGCCCATTTCAGCGTGCCGCTGGAATCGATCAGTTCGGCGGAAAGCCTGGCCATTTCGGCAACGGCAGTCTCGCCGGAACGCTCCTGTTTTTGACGGCTGAAATCGAAGGCGTCGACGACGAATGCTTCCATGAGGTTTAGGCTTGGCCGGAAAACCTGCGATAATAACAGGCTTTTCCTTTAATCGTCAAAGCCTTAGAACGCTTTTTCGCCAATTATCCGCACCTGCTCCCGACCATGACCGACGCCGCATCCTTTCCCCGAATAATCCTCGGCTCCAGTTCAAGCTATCGCAAGGAATTGCTTGCGCGGCTGAGGCTGCCGTTCGACGTGATCGCGCCGGACATCGACGAAACCGCGCTCCCGGCGGAATCGCCGGAAGCCACGGCGATGCGGCTGGCCGAACAAAAGGCGTTGGCCATCTCGGCGCTCGCACCGAATGCGCTGGTCATCGGATCCGACCAGGTGGCAACGCTGGACGGCATCCAGATCGGCAAGCCCGGCAATCACGCCAATGCGCTGGCGCAGCTGCAGCTGATGCGCGGACGCGAGGTGATCTTTCATACCGCGCTCTGCCTCCTCGACAGCCGTCCGGGCGCCCGGTATCCGCTGCAGATGGAAAACGTGCAGACCGCGGTCAGCTTCCGCGACCTGCCGGATGCCGAGTTGGACGCCTATCTGAAGATCGAACAACCGTACGACTGCGCCGGCAGCGCCCGCAACGAAGGCCTGGGCATCGCGCTGATCTCCGCCATCCGCGGCACCGATCCGACCGCGCTGACCGGTTTGCCGCTGATCGCGTTGACCGCCATGCTGCGCCAGACCGGCATTCCCTTTTTCCAGAACTGAGCAAGGCGACATGGCTGGCGCTCTTTACCTGATTCCCAATACGCTGGGCCCCGCCGACCCTGTTTCCGGTTGCCCGCTGGACCACGTGATCCCGGACGATGTGCAGGCGACAACCGCACGGCTCGATTATTTTGTCGCGGAAAATGCGAAGACCACCCGCGCTTTCCTCAAGACGGTGGCGCTGGTGCGGCCCCTCGCGAAACCGTTGCAGGAAATCCGGATTGCCGAGCTGAATGTCAACACCGCCGCAGCCGCGCTGCCGGCCTTGCTGGAGCCGCTTCTGCAGGGACAGAACGCCGGCCTCGTGTCGGAAGCCGGCGTGCCGGCGGTGGCGGACCCGGGCGCGAACCTGGTGCGCCTTGCGCATGAGCATGGAATCCGGGTGCGGCCGCTGGTCGGGCCGTCCTCGCTGCTGCTGGCGGTCATGGCCGGCGGGCTGAACGGCCAGAGTTTCGCATTCAACGGCTACCTGCCGACCGATGCCGCGCTCCGGCAAAAACGCATACGCGAGCTGGAAGAACGGTCGCGCCGGGACAATCAGACCCAGTTGTTCATCGAAACCCCGTACCGCAATGCCGCGCTGCTGGAAGCGCTGGCGGGCAGTTGCCATCCGGCGACGCTGATTTCAGTGGCGACCGACCTGACGCTGGCGTCGGAAGCGATACGGACCCAGGCTGCGGCAGGCTGGAAGCGCGACATCGCCGGCGGCCGGCTGCCGGATTTCCACAAGAAACCCACCGTGTTTTCCCTGCTGGCGACCTAGTCGGAAAGCCGCCAGGCCTCTCAGCGCAAGGCTGGCTTGGCGACCGTGCTACCCAGGATCGAAGCGCTGGCGCCGGCGCCGATCGACGCGCCGAATTTCTTCAGCACCCGCTCCGGCAGGCCTTCGTGCTTGGTGTAGTCGACGATATCCTCGGTCTTGAGCTCGTTGCGGGCGACTGAATTGACCGTGCCGAAGCCATCGGCCAGACCGAGTTCCACTGCCCGCGCGCCGCTCCAGAACAGGCCGCTGAACATCTCGGGCGTTTCCTTCAGGCGCTTGCCGCGGCCCTTGCGGACCACGTCGATGAACTGCTGGTGGATTTCCTCGACCATGGTGCGCGCATAGTCGACCTGTTTGGGCTGGACCGGGCTGAACGGGTCGAGGAAACCCTTGTTCTCGCCGGCGGTCAGCAGGCGCCGCTCGACGCCCAGCTTGTCCATCAGGCCGGTAAAGCCGAAGCCGTCCATCAGCACGCCGATCGAACCAACGATGCTGGCCTTGTTCACATAGATGCGGTCGGCCGCGGCGGCGATATAGTAGCCGCCGGAAGCGCACATCTCGTCGACCACGACATAGAGCGGCTTTTGCGGATAGGCCAGGCGCAGGCGCTGGATCTCGTCATTGATGATGCCGGCCTGGACCGGGCTGCCGCCCGGGCTGTTGATGCGCAGGATCACGCCGACCGCGCTGACGTCGGCGAAAGCCCGGTTCAGCGCCGGGATCACCGAGTCGGCCGACCCGCTGCCGCCGCCGCTTTCGATCGTGCCGTCGATCTCGATCAGCGCGCTGTGCGTGCCCACCGACTCCATGTCCCCGCTGGTGTAGCCGAAGGCCAGCGCCAGCCCCAGCAGGACCAGCGCCACGAAGACGAAACGGAAGAAAATATTCCAGCGGCGCCGGGCGCGCTGTTCGGCCAGCGTCGCGAAAGCCAGCTTTTCAAGGGTCTCGCGCTCCCAGGCGAGGCTGCGCAGCGGCGCTTCGGGTTGCGCCGTCGCGGCCGCGGGGGTGGTTGGGTTGTCGATGCTCATCGTGATATGGATTCCTCAGTGCCCGCTGTCAGGCGCGGGCGGGCCTCACAAAATCGTCCGGCTGCCAGTACAGCTTGCCATCGCGCTCGGTGATCGCCAGTGGCCGCAGGCGGCCGCCGCGACAGGGGCCGCCTGCGCAGCGGCCGGTTTCGGGATCGTAGATCGCGCCATGGGTCGAGCACATCAGGTACAGCCCGCTGGACTCGAAAAACTCGCCTTCGGCCCAGTCGAGCTCGATCGGCACGTGGGCGCAGCGGTTCAGGTAGCCATAGACCGTGCCGCCATAGCGCACGACGAAACCGGTCGTATCCTCGCTGCCGGCGGTCAGCGGGAAGCGCACGCCCTTGCCGCCCTCTTCCAGCGCGTCGGCTTCGCAGATATAGATCTCGGTATCGCTCATTTATTCAGGCATGCTCGTTGAGCCACGCGTGCAGCTGCCCGACCGTGTCGGCCGCATACAGCGGCGCCAGCGACTGCAGTTCCTGCGGCGTATGCGCGCCGTAATGAACGGCGATGCCGCCGGCGCCGGCGTTGACCGCCATCTGCAGGTCGTGCGTGGTGTCGCCGATCATGACCGTGCGCTTCAGGTCCTGACCGAGTTCGCGTGTCAGTTCATGCAGCATCGCGGGATGCGGCTTGGAAAAGGTTTCGTCGGCGCAGCGGGTGGCGTCGAATACCGAAAGCAGCCGGGTCGTGTCGAGCGCGCGGTTCAGGCCGACCCGGCTCTTGCCGGTGGCCACCGCCAGGAAATAGCCCTGCTGCGCCAGGTCGGCCAGCATCTCGGAGACGCCGTCGAACAGCACGAGTTCCTGGTCCTGCGACAGATAGTGGTAACGATAGCGCTCGACCATGCGCGGATAGTATTTCGGGTCGAGGTCGGGCAGCACCGCCTCCATCGCGTCCTGCAGGCCCAGGCCGATCACATAGGACGCGGCGCGCTGGTCCGGCACCGGCAGTCCGAGGTCGCGCGCGGACGCCTGTATGCACCTGACGATGGTGCCGGTGCTGTCCATCAGCGTGCCGTCCCAGTCGAATACGATCAGGTCAAACTGTTTTCTAGGCATGGTTCTGCTCGGCCTTGGCCGTCTGCTCCGTTTTCAAAGGTTCGTCGATAGTGTGCTGCTGCTGATTCAGGCTGCGTCGCTCTCCAGGCTTTCCAGGCTTTTCAGCAGGCGCGTGCATTCCGGTGGCAGCGGCGCCTTCAGCGTCACCGGCTTCCCGGTTTCAGGATGGGTGAACGTGATCTGGTGCGCATGCAGGAACATGCGCTTGAAGGCTACCCGCGCCCCGTCGGCCTTCTGCATGTCGCGGTTCAGCGCGAAGTCGCCGTATTTGTCGTCGCCGACGATCGCATATCCGCTCGAAGCAAGATGCACCCTGATCTGGTGGGTCCGCCCGGTTTTCAGTTCCGCCTCGAGCAACGCATATGGCCCAAATTTTCTGATGAGATTGAAAATAGTGTGCGATTGCAAGCCATCGGACTGGACACGGACGCGCCGCTCGCCGTCCGGCGTACTGTATTTATGCAGCGCCAGGCGGATATGCTGCCGTGGATTTGTCCACTCGCCCTTCACCAGCGTCAGGTAGCGCTTGTCGACCACGCCTTCGCGGATCTGCTCGTGCAGGTTGGTCAGCGCCGAGCGCTTCTTGGCCAGCAGCAGGATGCCGGACGTGTCGCGGTCCAGCCGGTGGACGAGTTCGAGGAATTTCGCATCCGGGCGCGACGCGCGCAGCTGCTCGATCACGCCATAGCTGACGCCCGAGCCGCCATGCACGGCAACGCCGGCCGGCTTGTCGATCACAAGCAGGTGGCTGTCTTCGAGAAGGATGGAGAATTCGGCGCCTGGCGCGGTCGACGGCGCCCGTTCGGCGGTGCGGACCGGCGGCAGGCGCAGCACGTCGCCCTCGCACAGGCGATAGGTCTGGTCGATCCGGCCCTTGTTGACCCGCACTTCCCCGGAACGCAGCACCCGGTAGATGTGGCTCTTCGGTACGCCTTTGAAAATACGCAGAAGGAAATTGTCGATGCGCTGACCGGCTTCTTCTCCGGAAATTGTCAACAGCCGGGCTTGTGCGAGGACTTGGGGTTGCGGGGTCGCGGCCGGGAAACTCTCACCCTTCCCTGAAAAGCTCGCTAAGTCCTTCATTTTGAATATATAATCGGTCGGCAGCGGCCAGGAGGCTGCGGCTATGGTGTAAGAATAAAAAGCACATTCTACACAGGGGCGTCTCCATCGGCCTCGCCTAAATGCAAATTCGATGGAAAAGATGTGTATGCAGCATTTGCTGCGCGAGTCAGGGTCGCAACCGTTGTTGCAATCGGGCACCGCGCGAAAATGTTGGATCGAATGGACGGAATATAAGGATTTCGCCGGCGAGAGCGCCCCGTTGGGCTAGCTTGCTGGCAGATGTGGTTTTAGATCTGTTTGCCGAAATTGTTGAACCATCATGTTCCATTTGGCTTGACCGAGCTGTCATGCGACCGAGTTGCTGTTTCCGCGCCTGCATCATGCAGAAGCGGCGGGCAGGCCTCCAATGCGCACTCGGCATCAGAATAAACCCGCATCGGCGCCCGTACGGCTGCAGCGCACTCGCTGCATCTCCGGAACAAGGGCATTCCCCCTCCCGAACGTTCACTCCTCGCATACATCCCTATAAATTGCAGCCGCCTACGGCGACCCGGTTTGCCGGCGGCACTGAAGATGGCCTCAAGGTCACGGAGTAAAAAAATGAAACGCATGTTATTTAACGCCACGCAGCAGGAAGAACTGCGCGTGGCGATCGTCGATGGGCAGAAGCTCATCGACATCGACATCGAAACCAGCGGACGCGAGCAGCGCAAGTCCAACATCTACAAAGGCGTCATCACCCGCATCGAACCCTCCCTCGAAGCCTGTTTCGTCAACTACGGCGAAGAGCGCCACGGCTTTCTCCCCTTCAAGGAAGTTGCCCGCACCTATTTCAAGGAAGGCGTCGACGTACGCACCGCGACCATCCGCGAAGCGCTGCGCGAAGGCCAGGAAATCGTGGTGCAGGTCGAGAAGGAAGAACGCGGCAACAAGGGCGCGGCGCTGACCTCCTTCATCTCTCTGGCCGGACGCTACCTGGTCCTGATGCCCAACAATCCGCGCGGCGGCGGCGTCTCCCGCCGTGTCGAGGGCGAGGACAGGCAGGAACTGCGCGAGACCATGGACAAGCTGGACCTGCCGTCCGGCATGTCGGTGATTGCCCGCACCGCCGGCATCGGCCGCAATGTCGATGAACTGCAGTGGGACCTGAATTACCTGATGCAACTGTGGCGCGCGATCGAAGGCGCCGGCCAGTCGGCGTCGGGCGCCTTCCTGATCTACCAGGAATCGTCGCTGGTGATCCGCGCGATCCGCGACTACTTCCAGCCGGACATCGGCGAGATCCTGATCGACACCGACGACATCTACGACCAGGCCCAGCAGTTCATGAGCCACGTGATGCCGGACATGGTGCACCGGGTCAAGCGCTACCGCGACGACGTGCCGCTGTTCTCCCGGTTCCAGATCGAGCACCAGATCGAGACCGCCTATTCCCGCACGGTGCCCCTGCCTTCCGGCGGCGCCATCGTGATCGACCATACCGAGGCGCTGGTGTCGGTCGACGTCAACTCCGCCCGCGCCACCCGCGGCAGCGACATCGAGACCACCGCGCTCAACACCAATCTTGAAGCCGCCGACGAAGTGGCCCGCCAGTTGCGCCTGCGCGACCTGGGCGGCCTGATCGTCATCGACTTCATCGACATGGAAAACTCGAAGAACCAGCGCGAAGTCGAGACCCGGCTGAAGGATGCGCTGCACTTCGACCGCGCCCGCGTCCAGATGGGCAAGATTTCCCGCTTCGGCCTGATGGAGCTGTCGCGCCAGCGCCTGCGCCCGTCGCTGTCCGAAGGCAGCCACGTGACCTGCCCGCGCTGCAACGGCACCGGCCACATCCGCGACACCGAGTCGTCGGCGCTGCAGGTGCTGCGCATCATCCAGGAAGAGGCGATGAAGGAAAACTCGGCCGCCATCCATGTGCAGGCGCCGGTCGACGTCGCCGCTTTCCTGCTCAACGAGAAGCGCGGCGAGATCCTGAAGATCGAGACCCGGCACCGGGTCAGCGTGATCCTGATCCCCAACAAGTACCTGGAAACGCCGCACTACAAACTCGAGCGCATCAAGCATGACGATCCGCGCCTGGAAGACATGCAGGCGAGCTACGACATGGCCGAGGAAGCCGAGACCGATATCGGCTACGACAAGCGGCAGAAGGAAGAAGCCAAGCCGCGCCAGGAAGCCATGGTCAAGAGCATCACGCCAGACCAGCCTGCGCCCATCGTCGAACGCAAGGCGCCGGAGCCGGCGCCTGTGCCGGTCGCAGCGCCCGTGGTGCAGGTCGAGGAAGGTTTCCTCAGCCGCCTGTTCGGCCTGTTCCGCAAGAAACCGGTCGCGCCGCCGCCGGCGCCTGCGCCGGTTGCCGCCGTCAAGCCGGAAGCAGTGCGCGAGCGCACCAGCGAACGCAATGGCCGCACCAACGGCCAGCGAGGCCGCACACGCGGCGGCCGTGGCGGCCGTGACCGGGATGAACGCGAGGCCGGCAAGCCGGAACTGCGCGATGACGCGGTTAAGCCGGCAGGCGTGACCGCTGCCGCTGCGGCGCCGATGGCGGACCAGCCCGCCCGCCCGCCGCGCCCGCCGCGTGAGCCGAGGGAAGCCCGCGAAGGTGCCGAGCCGCGCCGCGAGCGTGCACCGCGCGCACCGCGCGAGGATCGCAAGCCGGCCGCTGCAGCGACAGCCGCCGCCACTGCCACTGCCACTGCCGTCACCGCGGCAAGCGCCAGCCCTGCCGCTGCATCGGCCGTGGTTGAGCCGGTGACGGAAGAAAAAATCGTGGCAGCCACGCCGGTCGTCGATGAAGCCCAGCAAGCCGCAGTGCAGGCGCTCGCAGCCGAAACCGGCGCAGAGCAGGAAGGCCTTGAAAATCCGGTGCTCGAGACCGGCGAAGCCGGCGAGGAAGGCGACGACCAGCCGCGCCGTCGCCGCCGCCGTGGCGGTCGGAACCGCAACCGCCGTGACCGCGAGAATGGCGAGAATGGCGAGAACGGCGAACTCGGCGAAGGCAGCGACGAGGTGCTGGAAGCCGGCGCCGCGATTGCCGGCGAGGCAGCCGCCATCAGCGACGAGCAGGCGGCAACGACGCCGGCAGCGATGCAGGCAATCGCCACCGACGTGGCGCTCACCTATGCCAGCGTCGAGTCCTCGGTCGGCAGCGTGACGCCGCCGGTCGAACAACCCGCACCGGCGTCCGAAGCAGTGGCGTCCGAGGCAGGTCCGGAAGCAGCGCCGGAGGCGAAGGCCGATGAAGCGATGGCGATCCAGGCCGTCGCGGTCGATACCGAAGCGGCAGCAGTCGCCGACCAGGTCGCCGCGCAGCCCGAGCCGATTGAAGCGGCGCAAGCCGTAGCGACGCCGCGCGATGCCGACATGGCGCAGCATGCGCCGGAAACGGTCGAGCATGCGGCCGTGCAGGACGCGCAGCAGGCCGAACCGGCGCAGGCAGAGCAGACGCCTGTTTCGTCACAGCAGCCTGCCGCTGCCGAAGCCGCGGCGGTTGCAGAGCCGGCGGAAGCAGAGCCGACGGTTGCAGAGCCGAAGGCCGAAGCGCCGCTGATCGAAGAGCCAGCAGCAGAACCGGTCGCCGTGGCGCTGGCGCCTGCAGCGCCCGTTGCTGCCGCCCCCGCCGCTGCGCCGCAGCTGCGGCCGGCCGACAGCGCAATGCCTCTGCAGCAGATCGATGCGATGCTCAACGCGGCCGGGCTGACGCTGGCCAGCACCGATCCGGAAAAGCTGCGCGCAGCCCAGGAAGCGGCTGCCCGCATCCAGCCTGCGCCGCGCGTTCCGCGCGAACGCAAGCCGCTGCCGCCGGTGTCGGACGAGCCGCTGATCCAGGTGGAAACCCAGCGCTGAGTCGAACGACCGGCAGCGCCTGCGGCATGCAGCTTTCGGGCGGCATGCCGCAGGCGCCCGCAAGCCCTGGACAGGGCAAGTATTCAAGTAAGGGAGCGCAAGCTCCCTTTTTCACGTAAAAAGATTATCGAAGCCCATGACTGATACCGCTCCGCCCCGGCAGGTTACCTTTGCGCAGGCGCTGGCCTACTGGCTCAAGCTGGGTTTCATCAGTTTCGGCGGCCCGGCCGGACAGATTGCGATGATGCATGCCGAGCTGGTGGAACGCCGGCGCTGGATCTCCGAGCAGCGTTTTTTGCATGCGCTGAATTACTGCATGCTGCTGCCCGGCCCGGAAGCCACCCAGCTCGCGGTCTACATCGGCTGGCTGATGCACAGGACCGTGGGCGGCGTCCTTGCCGGCGCGCTGTTCGTGCTGCCGTCGCTGGGCATCCTGATCCTGCTTTCCTGGATCTATCTCGCCTGGGGCGCGCTGCCGGTGGTGGCCGCGCTGCTGTACGGCATCAAGCCGGCCGTGGTGGCCATCGTCCTCGCGGCCGCATGGCGGCTCGGCAGCCGCTCGCTCAGGAATGGCTGGCTGATCGCCATCGCGGTCGCCGCGCTGCTGGCGATCGCCGTGCTGCGGCTGCCGTTCCCGGCCATCGTGCTGGGCGCGGCGCTGGCCGGCGTGATCGGCGGACGGCTGCTGCCCGACAAGTTCCGGCCGGGCGGCGCGCACGGCGCGGCTGCGCTCGCCAGCTACGGCCCGGCCATCATTGACGACGCGACCCCGACGCCGGCGCATGCGCGCTTCAGCTGGCGGCGGCTGGCGGCAGCGCTGGGCGTCGGCATCGTGCTCGGCCTGGCGGTATGGATCGCGCTGGCGCTGCTGTACGGTCGCGGCAGTCCGCTGGCGCAGATGGGCTGGTTCTTCACCAAGGCCGCGATGCTGACCTTCGGCGGCGCGTACGCGGTGCTGCCCTATGTATACCAGGGCGGCGTCGAGACCTACCAGTGGCTGAGCGCGACGCAGATGATAGACGGGCTGGCGCTGGGCGAAACCACGCCGGGGCCGCTGATCATGATCGTCGCCTTCGTCGGCTTCGTCGGCGGCTGGACCAAGATGCTGTTCGGCCCGGACCACCTGCTGCTGGCCGGCGCGACCGCGGCCTGCGTCACCGCCTTCTTCACCTTCCTGCCATCGTTCATCTTCATCCTCGCCGGCGGGCCGCTGGTGGAATCGACCCGCGGCAATATCCGCCTGACCGCGCCGCTGACGGCCATCTCGGCCGCGGTGGTCGGCGTGGTGGTCAGCCTGGCGCTGTTCTTTGCCTGGCATGTGTTCCGGCTGGCCGCGCCGCCCGCGCAATGGGACTGGGCCGCGATCGGCATCAGCGCGGTCGCCTCGCTCGCGCTGCTGCGCTACAAGGCCGGCACGATCAAGCTGATCCTGGCCTGTGCGGCCGCGGGCCTCGTGGTATCGTACCTGCGTCAAGCGTAGGGAATTGCCTTTTCCACGGTCTGATACACTGCCCGCCATGTCCTCCCGAGTCAAAGTCATCCCGGTCGCCGACTACCGCAGCATGCAGTCCGCGCCCGCCATTCCAGCGATACTGGAAAGCCCCGACGGCCTGCTGGCCGATACCCTCGCACGCCCGCTGCGCGACCTGCGCATCTCGGTCACGGACCGCTGCAATTTCCGCTGCGTCTACTGCATGCCCAAGGAAGTGTTCGACAAGGACTATGCGTTCCTGCCGCACAGCGCGCTGCTGTCGTTCGAGGAAATCACGCGGGTGGCCAGCCTGTTCGTCGCGCATGGCGTCGAGAAGATCAGGCTGACCGGCGGCGAACCGCTGCTGCGCAAGAACCTCGAGAACCTGGTCGCGATGCTGCGCGGGCTGAAGACGCCGGACGGCCGCGAACTCGACCTGACGCTGACGACCAACGGCTCCATCCTGGCGCGCAAGGCGCAGGCGCTGAAGGACGCGGGCCTCAACCGCGTGACCGTGTCGCTCGATGCGCTGGACGACGCCACGTTCCGCCGGATGAACGACGTCGACTTCTCGGTGGCAGACGTGCTGCGCGGCATCGACGCGGCGCACCGGGCCGGGCTGGGACCGGTCAAGGTCAACATGGTGGTCAAGGGCGGCATGAACGACCAGGAAATCGTGCCGATGGCGCGCCACTTCAAGGGAACGCCGACCATCCTGCGCTTCATCGAATACATGGATGTCGGCGCCAGCAACGGCTGGAAGATGGACGAGGTCATTCCTTCCGCGGAAGTCGTGCGGCGCATCTCGGAGGCCATGCCGCTGGAAGCCATCGGCGCCAACTATGCCGGCGAGACCGCCGCGCGCTGGCGTTACACGGACGGCGGCGGCGAGATCGGCGTGATTTCCAGCGTGACCCAGGCGTTCTGCCACGACTGCACCCGCGCCCGGCTGTCCACCGAGGGCAAGCTCTACACCTGCCTGTTCGCCACCAGCGGCCACGACCTGCGCGCGCTGCTGCGCGAGGGACGCAGCGACGAAGAGATCTCGACCGCGGTCGCCCATGTCTGGCGCGCCCGCACCGACCGCTACTCCGAACTCCGCACAGGCAACACCGACGGCCTGCCGCAGGCAACGCGCAAGAAAGTTGAAATGTCCTACATAGGCGGATAGCTCACCAATGAACCACCCTACCCTCAGCGAGGTCGTCAGCTGCCTGTCCGGCTACGACCCGGACGCGCTTCCGGTCGAGCAGGCCCAGCAGATCATCCGCACCTACGTCGCGCCGCTGCATGCGGTCGAGAAAGTCGCGATCCGCAGCGCGCTGGGCCGCGTTCTGGCAAGCGACATCGTGTCCACCATCAATGTGCCCGCGCATGACAATTCGGCGATGGACGGCTATGCCTTCATCGGCGCCGCGCTGAAAGCCGATGAGCCGACCGCCCTGCGCGTCGTCGGCACGTCCTACGCCGGCCGCGCCTACGACGGCCCGGTGGCGGCCGACGAGTGCGTGCGCATCATGACCGGCGCGGTAATGCCGGCCGGCTGCGACACCGTGGTGCCGCAGGAATTCACCAGCCAGGCGGACACGCATGGCGTGATGCTGCCGCCGGGCGTGGTGCGCACCGGCGACAACCGCCGGCTGGCCGGCGAGGACCTGGCTGCCGGCCAGCCGGCGCTGGCGAAAGGCAAGATACTGCGCCCCGCCGACCTCGGCCTGCTGGCCTCCTTGGGCGTGGCCGAAGTGCCGGTGCAGCGCCGGCTGCGCGTGGCCTTCTTTTCCACCGGCGACGAGCTGCGCTCGATCGGCGAGCCGCTGGACGAAGGCTGCGTCTACGACAGCAACCGCTACACGCTCTACGGCATGCTGACGCGGCTGGGCTGCGACATCATCGACATGGGCGTGGTGAAGGACGATCCCGCCGCGCTGGAAGCGGCTTTCCGGTCCGCCTGCGAGAATGCCGACGCGATCATCACCTCGGGCGGCGTGTCGGTCGGCGCCGCCGACTACACCAAGCAGATGATGGCCCAGCTGGGCGATGTGACCTTCTGGAAAATCGGCATGCGGCCCGGCCGCCCGATGGCCTTCGGCAAGATCGCGTCGGCCGGGCACAGCGCCTACCTGTTCGGCCTGCCCGGCAACCCGGTCGCGGTGATGGTGACGTTCTACTTCTTCGCGCGCGAGGCGCTGCTGCACATGATGGGCGCGCAGGTGCCGCCGCTGCCGCTGCTGCCGGCCCGCTCGGAAGCGCCGATCCGCAAGAAGCCGGGACGCACCGAATACCAGCGCGGCATCCTGTCGGTCGCGGCCGACGGCAGCCGGCAGGTGCGCATCACCGGCGCGCAGGGGTCGGGCATCCTGCGCTCGATGTCCGAGGCCAACTGCATGGTCGTGCTAGGCCATGACCAGGGCAACGTGCAGGCCGGCGACCTGGTCGACGTGCTGGTGTTCGAAGGGCTGGTGTAGGCCGCTGGCCTGCCAGGCGGACCATCCGCCCGTCCCGCTCGCCTACGCCTGCGGCTTCATCAGCTGTGACAGCGCTTCCTCCGGCGTCGCATACAGCGCCGGCTCCGCGTCGTGCGCGCGCAGCGCCCTGCCGAAATAGCTGCGCATGAAGGTGCTGGTGGTATAGCGCGTGACCCGGCTGTAGAAACGCTCGGTCAGGTCGCGCACCATCGCGATGTAGTCATCCATCAGTTCCGGCGCGATCGAGAAATTGTCATAGTTGACGATGGCCGGCACCTTGCGCTGCAGCGGCGCCAGGTGCTGGGCGACGCTCATGTGGATCTCGTCGATCTCGGCCATGGTCCTGACTTCCAGCCCTTCGAAATTGATGAAGAAGATATTGCGTTCGGCGTCGAAGCGCAGCCGTTGCGGCAGCGGCAGGAACAGGATGTCGTCGCGCAGGCCCATCGCGCCGGGCCGGAAGATGCGTTCATCCATCAGCTTCAGCTGCGGGCTGATGGCGGGCCGGAAGCGCATCTGCCCGATGACGTCGCGTTCGAGGTCGATGCCGGGCGCGACCTCGATCACTTCCAGCCCCGCGGCCGAGAGCTGCAGCACGCAGCGCTCGGTGATGTACAGCGCCACCTGCCCGCGCTGCGCCGCATGGACGCCGCTGTAGGTCCGGTGCTCGACTTCCTCGACGAACTTGCACGCGCTGCCTTCCCTGGCGATGCGCATTGCGCCTTCCCGGATCTCCACCTGCAGGTCGCCGGCGGTGAAGGTGCCGACGAACACCACCTTCTTTGCATTCTGGCTGATGTTGATGAAGCCGCCCGCGCCCGCCAGCCGCGTGCCGAACTTGCTGACATTGAGGTTGCCGTGGCGGTCCGCCTGCGCCAGCCCGAGGAAGGCCACGTCGAGGCCGCCGCCGTCGTAGAAGTCGAACTGCGACGGCTGGTCGATGATGGCGTCCGGGTTGCTGGCCGCGCCGAAGTTCAGGCCGCCGGCCGGGATGCCGCCGATCACGCCCGGCTCCGCGGTCAGCGTGACGAGGTCGAGTATCTTTTCCTCGGCTGCCACGCTGGCCACGCCTTCCGGCATGCCGATGCCGAGGTTGACGACGCTGTTGGGCTTCAGCTCCATCACCGCGCGGCGGGCGATGATCTTGCGCTCGTTGAAGGCCATCGGCTGCAATGACGACACCGGCACCCTGATCTCGCCGGAGAACGCCGGGCTGTAGGCCTCGGCGAAGGTCTGCATGTGATATTCCGGACGCTCGGCCACCACCACGCAGTCGACCAGCACGCCGGGTATCTTGACCTGGCGCGGATTGAGCGTCCCGGTGTCGGCGATGCGCTCGACCTGCACGATGACGATGCCGCCCGAATTGTGCGCGGCCATCGCGATGGCCAGTGCTTCCAGCGTCAGCGCCTCGCGCTCCATCGTCACGTTGCCGTTGGCGTCCGCGGTGGTGCCGCGGATGATGCCGACGTTGATCGGCATCGCCTTGTAGAACAGGTATTCGCGGCCCCCCACCGTCATCAGCTCGACCAGGTCTTCGGTGGTGCGCTCGTTGACCTTGCCGCCGCCGTGCCGCGGGTCGACGAAGGTGCCGAGGCCGACATGGGACAGCACGCCGGGCTTGCCGGCGGCGATATCGCGGAACAGATGGCTGATGATGCCCTGCGGCAGGTTGTACGCCTCGACCCGGTTTTCCATCGCCAGCCGCTGCAGCCGGGGCACCAGTCCCCAGTGCCCGCCGATCACGCGTTTCACCAGGCCCTCGTGGCCCAGGTGGTTGAGGCCGCGGTCGCGGCCGTCGCCCTGGCCGGCCGCGTAGATCAGCGTCAGGTCGCGCGGCCGGCCCGCGCCGTTCTCAAGGAAGCGCTGCTCCAGCGCCACCGCGATGTTTTCCGCGAAGCCGATGCCGACGAAACCGCCGGTCGCCACCGTGTCGCCGTCATGGATCAGCCGGACCGCCTCGGCGGCCGACACGATCTTGTTCCGGTGCGAGCGGCGCGCGCCGGCCGCGGTCTGGTCCAGGCTTGCTGCCTGCGGGGGAAACGGTGACATGGCCAGCCTCCACGAAGTTTTGCAAATTATGCATCAAGGCCGGGTGCTGCAACCATTCGTAGAATTACGTGCCGTCGCCGCCCAGCAACTGCTGCGCCACATCCGCCGGCAGCGCCTCGACCGACTTCAGCTTGCGCGACATCTGCCGGCTGCGGGTCTCGGCCTGCTCGATGTTCTTGGCGGCCCGCTCCAGCGTCAGCTTGGTCGTCGCCAGCACGTCGCCGAACTTGCCGAACTCGGTCTTGACCGCGCCCAGCACCTGCCAGACCTCGGACGAGCGCTTTTCCAGCGCCAGCGTGCGGAAGCCCATCTGCAGGCTGTTGAGCAGCGCGCACAGCGTGGACGGGCCGGCAATGGTGATGCGGCAGGTGCGCTGGATCTCGTCGGCCAGGCCCGGGCGGCGCATCACTTCCGCATACAGGCCCTCGGTCGGCAGGAACAGGATGCCGAAGTCGGTGGTCAGCGGCGGTGAAATGTATTTTTCGCAGATGGTGCGGGCCTCGCTCTTGAGCACGCGCTCCAGGTCGCGCACGGCCAGCGCGACGCCTTCGGCATCGGCGCGGTCGGCGGCTTCCGCCATGCGCTCGTACTGCTCCTTCGGGAACTTGGCGTCGATCGGCATCCAGACCGGCGTGCCGCCGTCGATCAGGCCCGGCAGCTTGATCGCGAACTCGACCCGCTCGCCGCTGCCCGGCACGGTCTCGACGTTCTTTGCATACTGGTCGGCGGTCAGCATCTGCTCCAGCAGTATACCCAGCTGGACCTCGCCCCAGGTGCCGCGCGACTTCACGTTGGTCAGCACCCGCTTCAGGTCGCCGACGCCGATGGCCAGCTGCTGCATCTCGCCCAGGCCCTGGTGGACCTTGTCGAGCCGGTCGGACACCAGCTTGAACGATTCGCCGAGCCGGTGTTCCAGCGTCGCATGCAGCTTCTCGTCCACCGTGCGGCGCATCTCTTCCAGCCGCGCGCCATTGTCGCTCTGCAGGTCGCGGATCTTCGCCTCCAGCGTCGCGCGGATCTCGCCCATGCGCTGGGCGTTGGACTCGGTCAGCGTCGCCAGCGTCTGGTTCAGCGTGTCGCCGAAGTGGCGCAGCGCATTGGCCTGCTCCTCGCGCCCGGACTTGGCCTGCAGCGTGATCGCATGCCGCATCGCCTCGAGCTGCAGCGCATTGGCCTCGCCGGTCTTGGCGAGCTGCTGGGCGAAGGCGTCGATCTGGCCGTTCTGCAGCGTCGCGACCCCGGTCACCTGCGCGCCGATGCTGCGCTGGAACTCGGCCAGCAGGCCGGCCAGCTCCTGCCGGGTGCCGCGGGCGCTGGCCTGCACCTCGCCGCGCAGCTCGCGCTCGGTGCGTTCGGTGGTCTTTTCCAGCACCGCGGTGAATTCGTCCGCGTCCGCGCTGGCGCCGCCCTGGGACGGGCGGCGCATCAGCTGCAGGCACTGGAGGGCGACGATGACGATGCCCAGCGCCAGCAGCACGAAAAATTCGATGGACGACATGGTTCAGCCTTCGCGGTTGCGCATCCAGTCCGCGGTCTGGAAAAAGGAATGGATCAGGCGCTCCTGCAGCGCCTCCGGCATGTCGAGTTCATGCATGGCCAGCGCCATGCAGCGCAGCCACTGGTCGCGTTCATTCGATGCGATGGAAAACGGCAGGTGCCGGGCCCGCAGCCGCGGGTGGCCGAAACGCTCGATGTAATGATTGGGGCCGCCGCTCCAGCCGGACAGGAACCAGAACAGCTTGTCGCGCGAGCCGTCGAGCGACGGCGGATGCATCGCGCGCAGCGCCGCGAACTGCGGCTCCAGGTCCATCAGGTCGTAGAAACGGTCCACCAGTTCGCGCAGCCGCGCTTCGCCGCCGATGATGTCGTACAGCAGCGGCGCGTCTTCTTGGTCTTCAGCAGGGGTCATGGGCGGCTATGATAACGCAGCCGTGGCGCCCCTGCCTCCTCCCGTTTTCACGCTTCCCGCAGCGTCTGGAGCGGTGGATGCCGCAGCACGTTGCGCAGGCCCACCCAGCCGCCGATGAAGGCGCAGGCGGCGCCGACGGCGACGCCTGCCACCCAGACCATGGGGCTGAAGCGCCATTCGAAATTGAAGACGAATTCCGCCAGCGCCCAGCCGGTGGCGGCGGCGCCGGTGGCCGCCAGCAGGCCGGCCAGCCCGCCGACCAGCGCGAACTCGATCCATTGCGCGGTCGACAGCTGCCGCCGGGTCGCGCCCAGCGCCCGCAGCAGCCCGGCTTCGCGGATGCGCTCGTCCTGCGAACCCACCAGCGCCGCGTACAGCACCAGCACGCCGGACGCCAGCGTGAACAGGAACAGGAATTCCACCGCCCGCACCACCTGGTCGATCACGCTCTGGATCTGGCGCACCACGCTGCCGATATCCACGATGGTGAGATTGGGAAAGTCGCGCACCAGCTGGTTGACCAGCGCGGCCTTTTCCGGCGGCAGGCGGAATGCGGTGATGAAGGTCTGCGGCGTCTCGGCCATCAGCGCCGGGTTCAGGATCACGAAGAAGTTGACCCGCATCGAGCCCCATTCCAGCTTGCGCAGGCTGGTAATCGGCGCTTCCACGATCTGGCCGCCGATGTCGAAGCGCAGCCGGTCGCCCAGCTTCAGGTTCAGCGTCTTGGCCAGTCCCTGCTCGACCGACGCTTCCGGCTTGCGGTCGTCCAGCCATTTGCCGGCCACGACCTGGTTCTGCGCCGGCAGCGCGGTCATCGTCGACAGGTTGAACTCCCGGTCGACCAGGCGCTTGGCGCGGTCCTCGATATAGGTTTCGCCGGTGATCGGGGTGTCATTCACCTGGATCAGCCTGCCCCGTATCATCGGGTAGAGAACGGGCTGCGCCACGCCGTTCTGCGACAGCGTCGTCGCCAGCGGCGCCTGCTGCTCGGGCTGGATATTGAGCACGAACTGGTTGGGCGCATCCGGCGGCGTCGCCTGCTGCCAGGCCTGCACCAGGTCGCCGCGCACGACGGTCAGCAGCAGCAGCGCCATCAGGCCCAGCGACAGCGCGACCACCTGCACCACGGTCGCGCCGGGACGGCGCTGCAGCGCGGTGACCGCGAAGCGCCAGCCTGGATGGTCGATCGCGCCGCGCAGCAGGCGCAGCGATTTCAGCGCCAGCCAGCCGACCAGCGCAAACAGCGCAAAGCCGCCGAGGAAGCCGCCCGCCGTCAGCGCGCCGAGTTTCAGGTCGCCCGACTGCCAGAGCAGCAGCGCGACGAAGCTGACCAGGCCCAGGCCGTAGGTCGCCAGCGTCATCGGCTGCGGCGCGGCCTGTTCGCGGCGTATCACCCGGTTGTGCGGGACGTTGCGCAGTTGCAGGATGGGCGCCACCGCGAAGCCGACCAGCAGCAGCATGCCGGTCGCCATGCCCTGCAGCGCCGGCAGCGCGCCGGCAGGCGGCAGGTCGGCGCCGACCAGCGTTCCCAGCCAGGCCAGCAGCACGAAGTGCGCGCCGAAACCGACCAGAACGCCGAGCGCGCTGCCGACCAGCCCGACCGCGATGAATTCGAGCAGGTACATCTGCATGACCTGGCGCTGCGTCAGGCCCAGGCAGCGCAGCATCGCGCAGGCGTCGAGGTGGCGCAGCATGAAACGGCGGGCCGCCATCGCGATGGCCACCGCCGCCAGCATGGCCGAGAGCAGGCCCACCAGCGCGAGGAACTGTTCGGCGCGGTCCAGCGTCGCCCGCATCTCGGGACGGCCCGACTCCAGCGATTCCAGATGGACGCCCTTCATCTTGCCGCTTTCGATGCGGTCGGCGATCCAGCGCTGGAAGGCCGCGACCTGTGCCGTCTCGCCCGCCACCAGCAGCCGGTAGGTCACGCGCGAACCGTACTGGATGAGCCCGGTTGACGGCAGGTCCGCCTGCGCCAGCATCACGCGCGGCGCGAAATTCATGAAGGCCGCACCGCGGTCGGGTTCGACCGAGATCACTTCGGCAATGCGAAAGCTGCGCTCGCCCAGCCGGAGCGGGTCGCCGGTTTTCAGCTTGTGCGCGAGCAGCAGGTTATCGTCGACCCAGACCGTTCCCGGCGCCGGCACGTCGCGGGTCACACGGTCGGCCTGGCCCTGGCGCAGCTTGACGCTGCCGCGCAGCGGATAGCCCGGCGTCACCGCCTTGACCGACGCGAGCTGCGTGACGCCCGCGTCCCCGGCGCCGCTGCTGGCCATGCTGGGAAATACGGTCGTCTGCGCCACCTGCAGCTTGCGGTTCGCCGCCTCGGCCAGCCAGGACGGGTCGATCGGCTGGTCGGCGCGCACCAGCAGGTCGGCGCCAAGCAGCTGGTGGGCGTCGCGCGACAGCGCGCCGCGCATGCGGTCGACGAAAAAACCGACCGACGTCAGCGCCGCCACGGCGACGATCAATGCAATCAGCAGGAAACGGAGTTCGCCCGCGCGCCAGTCCCGGCGGGTCATGCGCAGTGCCTGGACAAGCATCAGGTGCTGAACTTTCTAAATAGCCAGCGCATGCCGCGCCAGAGTTTGGGCATCAGCCACAGGGCCAGCAGCAGGAACAGCAGCAGCAGCACGAACCATAGCCACGGGTAGAAAAATGCGGCCCACAGCCCGGTCGCCACCACCGCTTCCTCGGAAAACGAGGCGGCCCAGTTGCTGAACGGTTCAGGCGAGGTATTGATCAGCGCGCGGCTGCCGGCCTTGGTGAAATGCGCGCTGGCCGCCAGCGTGCCGCCCAGCAGGCCCGCCACCACGGTCCAGGCCGGATCGATATGGCCCAGCGCCGCGACGCTGAGCACCGCGCCGGCGGGAATGCGGATAAAGGTCTGGATTGCATCCCAGGCCGAATCGACGCCCGGGATCTTGTCGGCCAGGAATTCGACCACCAGCAGCACGCCGGCAACGCCCAGCACCCAGGGCGACTCCAGCACCTGCAGCGACGACGGCAGCTCCAGCCAGCCGAGGCGGCCGAGCGTACCCGCCATAAACAGGGTCATGTACAGGCGCAGCCCGCTGGCCCAGGCCATGCCGCCTGCCAGCGCGGCGGCGGACAGGGTTTCATCCATCGTCGCTCTCCTTCACGCTATGGCTACAGCCTACCCCATCCGGCGCGGCAGCGACACGCAGCGGTTGCGCGGCTGCGATTCGGTCAAGGCCGGCAGGTGCATGGGCGCAGCTCAAGCGGTGGCGAAGTAGTCGTCGACCTGGCGCAAATAGGCCGCCTTGGCTTCCTCGTCGATAAACGCGGCGGCAAAGCTGTTGCGGGCCAGCCGGTAGGCATGGTCGCGGGTCAGCGGCAGCGATTCGAACAGCGCGACATAGTTATCGTTGACATAGCCGCCAAAATAAGCCGGGTCATCGGAATTGACCGTCGCGGCAATGCCGGCGTCGAGCAGTTCGAGGATGTTGTGATCATGAATCCGGTCGAACACCCGCAGCTTGATATTGGACAGCGGGCAAACGGTCAGCGCCACCTGCTCGCGCGCCAGCCGGGCCGTCAGCACCGGGTCTTCCAGGCAGCGCACGCCATGGTCGATCCGCTCGACATGCAGCTTGTCCAGCGCGGTATAGATGTACTCGGGCGGGCCTTCCTCGCCGGCGTGGGCCACCAGGTGCAGGCCGAGCTCGCGGCACCGGGCGAACACGCGTTCAAACTTTTCCGGCGGGTTGCCGCGCTCCGACGAGTCCAGGCCGACGCCGATGAACTTGTCCCGGTGCGGCATCGCCTCCTCCAGCGTCGCAAAGGCTTCCGCTTCCGACAGGTGGCGCAGGAAGCACAGGATCAGCGACGCGCTGAGGCCCCACTCCTTTTGCGCGTCGGTCAGCGCGCGGTGTATGCCGCCGATCACGATCGGGAAACCGATGCCGCGCTCGGTGTGCGTTTGCGGGTCGAAGAAGATCTCGGTATGCAGCACGTTATCGGCATGCGCCCGTTCCAGGTAGGCCCAGGTCATGTCGTAAAAGTCGCGCTCGGTCTGCAGCACGCTGGCGCCGGCATAGTAGATGTCGAGGAAGGATTGCAGGTCGGTGAATGCATAGGCGCGCCGCAGGTCTTCCACGGACGCATAAGGCAGCGTCACGCCATTGCGTTCCGCCAGCGCGAAAATCAGTTCAGGCTCGAGCGAACCTTCGATGTGCATATGCAGCTCGGCCTTGGGCATGGACCTGACGAGGTCCGATAATGCTTCAGTCATTGCGTTCTCCAGATGGGTACGACCGCCATGGTAAGCGCTGCGACGGCTTGCTGCAAAAACGCTTTGTTATCGGCCTGGCAGCAAATGGCGACGAAGATGTTAGCAGTCCGAAAACACCACTATGCGCAGACGCATTGAAACGACGAAACGACGCAACGCGCGCCGTTTCAGGTTGATCCTGCTCAAGCATTGCCCACCAGATCTACTTAAGATTCCCGCTAGACACTTCCCAACCCAGTTCACGGATTTGACATGGATACCTTGCGGGACACGGATCAGGCAATCATCGCCCTCATCGAGGCGGCCGGCACAATGAATGCGCGTGAACGTTATTTCTATCGTCAATCGTTACAGGCGCTGGTCAGGCTGGCAAAGACCGAACAGATGAACGAGGTTCGCGCCAGCGTCGGCATGTTGATCGGCTCGCCGGCCTACGCCGCCTCCTGACCCGCACGACCCGCGCACAATCGCATTCTCGACCGTAGCACCTGCAGGGCGCCGCCGCCCTGCAGGCGTTCGCCTGTCGTGCCTAGTTCCACTTCCCCGTTCGTCCACCGATGCTGTAGCTTCCGGCGCCCAGCAGGGCGACCGCAACGGCGGTGAAGAAATAGAAGCCCTGCAGCTCGAGCGCCCAGCCGCCGTTCTTGGTCATCGTGAAGATCTGGGGGATATGCGCGAGCGCCACGGCCACGATCATGTTGATGGCGACAATGACCGCGCCCAGCCGCGCCCAGATGCCGAACAGGATCATCAGCGGCGCAATGACTTCGCCGATATACACCAGGAAGGCCAGGCCGCTGGGCAGGCCCGCCTTGGTCACCATGCCCATGATCGGGTCGATGCCGCCGATCAGCTTGGAGACGCCGTGGAAGAGGATCAGGATCGCCAGCGTTGCACGCAGGACCAGCTTGCCGAAGTCATCATTGGATTGCATCTTTATTGTTCCTTTTTGGTTGATGAGGTTGAGCAGCCGATGCCAGCGCAAGTGCAATGGCCCTGCCGCAAAATGCACCACGACGATAAAAGACTTTTAAAACAAGCAGCTAACAAACGAAAAGGCAAGTTATCCACAGCCTTTTCCACGTTGGCCGGGGATAAGGCCGGCGCAGATAAGCGACGCGCTGGCCGAACTAACTTGCCTTGACCGTATCTTACACTGTGTATTAATTATCAACAGACTGGAGCAAGTTATGCAGAATCCGATCAAACACATGCCCACAGAAGCGGATGTCGGCAGCGGCGAAAAGGGGCCGGGTCAGAAGGAGACCGAAAAAATGATCGAGCAGGTAGGCGACAAGGTCAATGAGACCCATGCTGACCAGGGGAAGGACGTCAGCAAGGACAAGCCGGCAAGCTGATTGCGCAGCCCGTTCGGCACAAATGAAAAAGGCCTGCGACAAGCAGGCCTTTTAGCTGGTGCAGCTTGTTACTTGCCGGCGCCCGGCGCGGCTTTCGGGTGGTCGCCGCGCATCGGGTGATGGCCATGATGCGGGCCGTGATGCGCGCCACGGCGTGGACCGTGGTGGCGCATGCCATCCGGCCCGGGAGGACGGCGGTCATCCGCCATCGGCATCGGCATCCGCCCCTGGCTGCCCGCGCCCATCGACGGCTGCCCGCTGCGCAGTTCCTGCGCCCGCCGCTCGATCTCGGCTATCCGCGCTGGATCGGTGCTCTCACGAATGCTGCTTTCCGGCGCCTGAGCGAACGCTGCGGCAGCGCTGAACAGCAGAGGCAGGACAGCGATCGTAATCCGGTTCATTTTCATGATGACCTTTCGTTAATATGGATGAATGGCCTGTTGAGTGGCAAATCAGGAAATTGGTTCCTGGCAGCCTGGTACCGCCGCTGCTTCCGTCATTCTTGCACGGTATGGCATAATGCCGCTTCTTTCCGGAAGCGTGGCCGAGCGGTTGAAGGCACCAGTCTTGAAAACTGGCGACGGGGTGACCCGTTCGTGAGTTCGAATCTCACCGCTTCCGCCAGATTCCTCTGCAAGAAATCTTTCACATCTTCCTTGTTCTGACCAACTTCCCTAAAAAATTCGCGCTTAGATCGTATTGAATAATGCTGTCTACAGCTTTTTGAAGTGCGATAGCACAACTTAATTATCCAAAATTGATTTCGACGTTTATTCAAAATGCGTTGAATGTCGAATTGACTTCATAAGTCAATTCATCCTTTTGCAAGCTGCAGAATATGCGTCGTTTACATCTGCCTCCCTTTTAAAGACTACCTATTCAGCGAAGGCCTTCAAACTTAACGAACTGGAATACCGCAAATAAGACTCGGGACCAGTTGATTTTCCAGGCTGGCTGCACATGATGTTCATGTTTGCATATCCATTGCAGCGCAATAATTTCCCAGCTTATTGATAGACGTCGATACATTGGGAATATTTCTATTGGAAAGTATTTCTAGAAATACATATAATCAGGATCAGAGGAGACCACATGAATCGTCACACCGACTCGTCTGCTGGAGCGAGAAAGCTCTCCAGCATCGAGGCCGCACGCGGCATTGCCGCGATAATGGTCGTGTTTTATCACACCGCGCGGCATCTGAATTTAAACTTTGGTGTCCTGCCCTGGCATGGTGTGTCGAAGTTTGGGCATGCCGGCGTAGATTTCTTTTTCGTGTTGTCCGGCTTTATCATTTTCTTTGTCCATAGCAAGGATGTCGGCAATCCTTCGCGCCTCTGGGTATATTTCGAGCGTCGCTTCACCCGTATCTATCCATTGTTCTGGGTGTCTTTAGCGATCTCGCTGGGACTTACCTGTCTATCCAGCACGGTGACACTGCCAAGCGTTGGCACCATCCTGCAACACGCGACCTTGTTACCGTTTGGGGGCGACGTCGGGGTCGCATGGACGTTGGAGCATGAGATCCTTTTTTATCTGATCTTTGCAGCTGCCATGATCCATAGACGCACAGGCATTGCGGTGTTTGCTCTCTGGCTGTGCTTTGTCCTGGCTTCGTGGGTATACGGCCAAGCATATGAATCGTCGCCGCTACTGGCCCGACTTGCGTCTACCTACAGTCTTGAATTTTTCTTCGGTATGCTCGCCGCGTACCTGGTGATTATCCTGCCGACCGGGCTGATTTACACTTCCTTGACCATCGGCATTGGCGCTTTTGGCGGCTTTGCGCTCGCAGAAGACCTCGGACTATTTGACGGCTATGCTTCATCGGCTCGCGTTGCTTATGGCATCAGTTCCATGCTAATTGTCATAGGCATTGCCGGTGCCAACCTGAACGGGCGTCTCGCCGCGCCCCGGTTCCTTGCGCATCTCGGTACAGCGTCTTATTCAATCTACTTGCTGCACCTTGCCGCCGTCGGAATCATCTATAAACTGCTGACCGTTGCCGCGCTGCAGAAGGCTCTGCCGCTGAACCTGCTTTATCCCCTGCTGGTAGCCGCCGCAATCGCATCCTGCATCATGATTTCACGCCTGGTGGAATATCCGCTGATGCACTGGATCAGACGACTTATTTCGGATCGCATTCGAGGCCGCAAGGCTCAGATACAACCAGTGCCCGAGTAGTCCCCCGCACCCGCCCTAACTTTACCTTGCCCCGAAACACGCGGCGCGTGAAGGCATGTCGCCAGGCTGGCCTGCTGCCGCCGGGCCAGACGCAACAAAGCCGGCGCGAGGCCGGCTTTGCATAGCCCGAAGGCAGGAGCGCGCTGCCGTTGCGGCAGGCGCTGCCCTACCCTGGCGAATCAGCCGCCGAAATACAGGCTGTTCACGTCGCCGGCGCGGTGCAATTGCGCCGACTGGACTGCTTCTGCACGGACTTCCTGGCGGCTGCGGGTGCTTGCCGCGTAGACCGTGTCCTGGCCGTCATGCTGGCGCTGGGCGATGGCGCCCTGGGCAGCAGCCTGGGCCAGGTCCTGGCGCACTTCGGCGCGAGTCAGGCTGGACTTGAAGTTGGCGTCCGGTGCGACGAATTCGGTTTGCTGGGCAAAAGCGGAACCAGCGGCGGCGAATACGGCGACAGCGGCGATCAGATTCTTGACGTTCATGGTGTTCTCCAAAAAGTGTGAGTGACTCGGGGCTCGGCGGTCCAGGCATCGTTGCTGCCCGTCGGGTCCTGCCTCGCTGAGTCGCACTGGTTTGCTCGTGTGCTCATCGATGAAGCACAGTCTAATCACTCTTAATGGATCAATAAACAACGTTTTATGAAATGCATTATTGCTGATTACGGAACAATCACCGGTTCGGCTGAGGGACTTGCCTTACTTCCCAATGTATCCGCCGCATGGCGTAGTCACAGGAGCCGCTGACCCGCGCCACGCGGCAAGCCGTCAGTGCGCGCCGACCGCCCAGCCGACGCACCTGTCCTCTCAGAGCTCAGGCGGTATGCGCGCAATGGCCTTGAAATGGTGAAATCCCTGGTCCCGCAGCGGCTCGATCCGATAACGCAAATCGCGCACCCTATCGATCAGCGTCGCGTAGACCATGTCATTTTCCGCGCCGACGATGCGGTAAATTTCGCCTTCGCTGTTTTCGATGCCGAACTGCCGGATGCTCTGCCTCGTGAGGGAATCGACTTCGGGCGTTCCCAGAAACGCAATCAGCGCGCTGTCGAACTTCGGAATGGCCTTCCCTTTGATGAGTGCTGTCTCCATGCTTTTTTCCTTTTTGGAACCCGCCGGTAAAAATCACGATCCACGGACGTTGAATCGTGCGGGTTGTGATCCCATACCTTGCATAAAGCGCGCCAACGGAAAAAACCCACATCAATTCAAAGAGTTGACTAAAGCCTGGCAGCACGGGATTTCCCAACTGTAAAGCCGACCGACAGTGTTTTATTTACACAATTACAATTGAGAAACTTTTTCGCTGTTGCAGCCGGCATACGACTTGCTTGAACCGCAAGGCTTTTTTTGCGGGACGCGTATCATGCCGGCTGTTCCTGCCAACCCATAGCCCAGTAGATCGTCATGACTCGCCCCACTTACCTGCCCGATAATTTCACCTTCGCCATTCTCCTCACCGTCATCCTGGCAAGCGTGCTGCCCTGCTCCGGCCAGTTCGCGGAGGTTGCGCATGGCGTTGCCAGCGTCGCGATCGGACTGCTCTTTTTCCTGCACGGCGCCAAGCTGCCGCGCGAGGCCATCGTCGCCGGCGCGACCCACTGGCGCCTGCATGTGCTGGTGCTGTGCAGCACCTTCCTGCTCTTCCCGCTGCTGGGATGGATGATCAAGCCGTTGGCCCTGAAACTGGTCACCCCCGAGCTGTACACCGGGCTGCTGTTCCTGTGCGTGCTGCCGTCTACGGTGCAATCGTCGATCGCGCTGGTGGCCGTGGCGCGCGGCAATGTGCCCGCGGCGATCTGCAGCGCGTCGGCGTCCAACCTGATCGGCATCTTCCTCACGCCGCTGCTGGTCGGCCTGCTTGTGGTGCATGGCGCGTCGGCCGGTGCATCGCTTGAGTCGGTCGTGCCCATAATCATGCAGCTGCTGTTGCCATTCACGCTGGGCCAGCTGCTGCGGCCGCGCATCGGCGCCTGGGTCGACAAGCGCAAGGCGACGCTGCGGCTGGTGGACCAGGGTTCCATCCTGCTGGTGGTTTATACCGCCTTCAGCGCCGCGGTGATCGAAGGCCTGTGGGACAGGCTGCCGATGACGGCGCTGGCAGGGCTGGTCGTGGTCAACCTGCTGCTGCTGGGCCTGGCCCTGAGCATTTCCACGCTGGTCAGCCGGCGCATGGGCTTCAACCGCGAAGATGAGATCACGCTGGTGTTCTGCGCATCGAAAAAAAGCCTTGCGAGCGGGCTGCCGATGGCCAAGGTGCTGTTCGCCAGCCAGAGCGTGGGCATGATCGTGCTGCCGCTGATGCTGTTCCACCAGATACAGCTGATGGTATGCGCGGTCCTGGCGCAGCGCTATGCGCGGCGCGCGGACGTGCTGCTGCCCGAGACTGCGCATCGATAACGTGACACTGCCAACAATCCACAGGGAGACAGCAATGAATGCAAGCCCCAACCCGGCGCGCGGACGCCACGGCATGGCGACCGCGCCCAACGCGCTGGCGTCGCAAAGCGCAATGGCCGTGCTGCGCGAAGGCGGCAATGCGGTCGAGGCGATGATCGCCGCCGCGGCAACCATCGCGGTCGTCTATCCGCACATGAACAGCATCGGCGGCGACGGCTTCTGGCTCATCGCCAGGCCGGGGGAAGCGCCGCGCGGCCTCGAAGGCTGCGGCGCGGCCGCCGGGGCGGCCAGCATCGACAGCTACCGCGAGCGCAATCTCTCCGCCATCCCGTTCCGCGGCGGCGCCGCGGCCAACACCGTGGCCGGCACCATCTCGGCATGGGACGCCGCACACGCCTATTCGCGGGACGCGCTCGGCGGGCGGCTGCCGCTGTCGCGGCTGCTGCAGGATGCGATCGACTACGCGCGCGACGGCATACCGGTCACGCGCAGCCAGTCGCTGGGCACCGCCGCCAAGCAGGACGAGTTGGCCGCGATCGCCGGCTTTGCCGACACCTTCCTGCCGAACGGCGCAGCGCCGCCTACCGGCAGCCTGTTCCGCCAGCCGCGGCTGGCGGACACGCTCGAACACCTGACGCGCGCCGGCCTTGCCGACTATTACCAGGGTGCGCTGGCGGAAAGCATCGCGCAGGACCTGGCGAAGCTCGACAGCCCGCTGATGCTGGCGGACCTGCAGCGCCATCGCGCCGAATGGAAGACGCCGCTGGCGTTGAAGCACAGCCTGGGCACGGTGTACAACATGCCGCCGCCGACGCAGGGGCTGGTGTCGCTGCTGATCCTGGGCCAGCTTGACCGCCTGCTCGACGCCGGCATGGACCCGGTCGGCCCGGCGTTCGTGCATGCCTGCGTCGAGGCGACCAAGCTTGCGTTCGCGATCCGCGACCGAGAAGTCACCGACCCCGGCTACATGTCGGTGGTGCCGCAGGACCTGCTGGCGCCCGATGCGCTGGACCGGATGGCGGCCGGCGTCGACCGCGACCGCGCCGCGCCCTGGGGCAAGGGTCTCGGCCCGGCCGACACCGTGTGGATGGGCGTCATCGACGGCAACGGCGTCGCGGTCAGTTTCATCCAGAGCATCTACCACGAGTTCGGCAGCGGCCTAGTGCTGCCCGCCTCCGGCATCAACTGGCAGAACCGCGGCTGCAGCTTCAGCCTGGACCCGCAGTCGCGCAATCCGCTGACGCCCTTCCGCAAGCCCTTCCACACGCTGAATCCGGCGCTGGCCCGATTCGACGACGGGCGCACGCTGGTCTACGGCAACATGGGCGGCGATGGACAGCCGCAATCGCAGAGCGCGGTGTTCAGCCGCATCGCGATGTTCGGCATGAACCCGCAGGAAGCGATCAGCGCGCCGCGCTGGCTGCTGGGCCGTACCTGGGGCCAGAGCAGCGACAGCCTGAAACTGGAAGCGCGCTTTCCGCAAGAGACGGTGGCGGCGCTGCGCGCAATGGGGCACGAAGTCGACGTGATGGCCCCGATGGATGAAACCATGGGACACGCCGGCGCCATCATCCGGCATGCCAACGGGCTGCTGGAGGGCGCATCGGACCCGCGCAGCGACGGCGCGGCTGCTGGCTGGTAAGTCGATGAACCGCGGTTGAGCCGCGGTTCAATTTCGATTGAACCGCGGTTGAACCTGTCAGCTGCCCGCAGGGTGCATCGGGCGCAGCGCCCGGCACCCTGCGAACCCGACCGCATTTACGCTGCCGGATCCGGCACTGCGGCCACGCAGTACCTTGCAATCGCCTCCAGCACCGCCGCATCCTCGCCCACCGCCGGCGCAACCGTGATCTCCAGGCCCGGATGGGCGCTGCGCAGCTCGTCCACCAGCAGCGGCAGGTCGCGCAGCACATGTCCGCCCTGCCCGAGGAACACCGGCACCAGGGACACTTTCCCGCATCCCTCCTGCACCAGGCCGGCCACCGCTTCCGGCAGCCGCGGCGACATCAGCTCGAGAAACGCGAGCCTGACCGCGGTCTCCGGCAGGGCGGCCTGCGAAATCTCGCGCAGGCGCTCGAACGGCGCGGCCCAGCGCGGGTCTCTTGCGCCATGCGCAAACAGGATCAATGCTTGTTTCATCTAACGCCTTTCAACCCACATCAATGTGGCGATCGCCGCCAGCAGGAACAGCACGCTGGGCAGCACTGCGGTGGCAAACGGCGGCCAGGTATTGAGCATGCCGATATGGGAAAACAGGCGGTTCACCAGCTGGAAGCTCACGCCTATCATGATGCCCGCGAAAATCTTGAGGCTGACGCCGCCGGCCCGGAAATGCAGGTAGGCGAACGGCAATGCGACCGCCATCATCACGAAAACGGCGAACGGATAGATCAGCTTGCGCCAGTAGGCGATTTCATAGCGCTCGGTGCGCTGCTTGTTTTCGGCAAGGTGCTTGCTGTACAGCGAAAGATTGGCCGCCGACATGCGCTCCGGGTCGGCGAACAGCACCGACAGGATCGCCGGCGTGATCTCGGAGATCAGCGGCATCGCGTCGAGCTTGTGCGTCGACACCGCGGCGGTGAGATCCAGGGTGCCCGGGCCGCTGCGGGTGGCATCGCGCTTGAAGCGGCTCTCGGACACCTGCGCCAGGGTCCAGGTGTTGTTGCCGGCATAGTCGGCCCGGGCGGCAATGATGTAGGCGCTGAGATGGAAGTCGGCATCGAATTCGTAGATGCGCAATGTCAGCAGTTCGCCGCTCGGACGCATCTCGCGCACGTTGAGGAAGCGCGTGCCGACCACCTTGCCGCCGACGCCGTTTTCACGGATCACGTCCTTGGCCCACAGGCCGGAACGGAATTCCTGCGACACCGCGGCGCCCTTGACGCTCAGCTTGAGTTTTTCGGCGGACTCGGTCGCCCGCGGCGCAAGGTATTCGCCGAACACGAAAGTGAGGATGGCGAAGACGATGCCTATGCGGGCCAGCATCGCGGCCGTCTGGCGCGTCGACAGGCCGGAGACGCGCATGATGGTGAACTCGGAACGCGACGCCAGCTGCGCCAGCACATAGATGGTGCCGATCAGCGCGGCGATCGGCATCAGCTCGTAGGCATAGCCGGGCAAAGCCAGCAGCACGTAGAGGAATGCATGCTGGAGCATGTAGCCGCCGGTGCCGACCGACTGCATCTCGCTCATCACGTCGAAGAACGCGAACAGCGCCAGGAAGGCCAGCAGCACGAATGCGCTGGCGCGCAGGATCTCGGAGGCGAGGTAACGCTGCAGGACTTTCATGCGCTGCGCCTGTGGAACAGCGAGCGCTTCAGCGCATTCCAGTACGCCAGCGGATGGTGGCGGCTATTCATCAGGATGCGCCAGGAAAACAGGAAGGCGACCAGCACGGCGGTCAGCAGGTGCAGCGGCCACCATCCCGTCATCAGGCTCATGCGCTCCTGGCTCACGGCGGCCTGCAGGACGCTGACCATATTGCTGTAGACGACGAACACCAGCAGCGCCAGCAGCAGGTTGGCCGAGCGGCCGCCGCGCGGATTGACGAAGCCCAGCGGTATTCCCAGCAGCATCAGAAGCATGCCCATGAAGGGCAGCGCGATGCGCCACAGCAGTTCGCCGCGGTTCTGCGGCGTCGGGTTGTCCACCAGCTGGCCCAGCGACAGCGCGCGCGCCGAACTGGTCGCGGTGGCGCCTTGCGGCTGGCTGTTGATCAGCACGCCATACCGTTCGAACTCCATCAGCTGGAATTCCGGCTCGGATGGCGTGCCGTCGTAGCGCCGGCCATTCTTCAGCACGAGGAACTTGTCGCCCTTGGCATCGACTTCCGTCGTGCCTTCCCGCGCGACGATGACGCTGGACTTGCCGTCGCGGACGCTGTTGATGAACACGTTCTTCACATTGCTCACGTCTTCCGTCAGGCCTTCGACGAAGAACACCCGGTCGGAGGACGACGATTCCTGGAAGCGCCCGGGCGAGACCCGGGAGACGTCTTCACGCTGCTCGAAGCGTTCGCGGAACTCGGCGCTCTGGCGGTTGGCCCACGGCGTCACCGCGAGGCTCAGGACGGCGATCAGCAGCACCAGCGGCATGCCGACGGTGAGCACCGGCCTGATCCAGGCGGTGAGGCTCATGCCGGAGGCGAACCAGACCACCATTTCCGAGTCCTGGTAAGTGCGCGTCAATACCAGCAGCACGGATATGAAACCGGTCAGGATCAGGATGATGGGCAAATAATTCAGCGCCGAAAAACCGAGCAGCGCCACCACGTCCTGCGACGCGACCTTGCCGCCGGCAGCCTGGCCCAGGATGCGGATGAGCATGACGGTGATGGTGATCGAGAACAGCGTGGTGAAGACGGCGCCGGCGGTGCTGAGCAATTCGCGACGTAGAGCGCGTTGAAAAATCATTCGATACTATAATTGCGTGGACTAAAAAGGAGCATTCATGGACTTTAGCATAAAAACATTCGACGCCCGGACCACCCTGGCCCAGGCAAAAAGCGGCGTGATCGTCGTGGGCGTCTTTGAGAACAAGGTCATGACGGCAGCCGCCGCCGGACTCGACGGCGACGGTGCAATCACCGCCGCGCTCAAGTCCGGCGACCTCAGCGGCAAGGCCGGCAGCACGCTGCTGCTGCGCGGCGCGGCCGGCGCAACGGCCGAACGGGTGCTGCTGCTGGGCCTCGGCAAGGAAGAACCCGTCACGCCCAAGGACTACTCCACGGCTGTCCAGGCGCTGGCGCGCACGCTGTCCTCGCTGGGCGCAGCCGATGCGCTGGTGTCGCTGCCCTTCGAGCGCGTCAAGGAACGGGACGCGAACTGGGCCATGCAGGCGCTGGTGCTGGCGCTGTGCGAATCGCGCTATCGCTTCGACGAACTGAAGAGCAAGAAGGAACCGGCGCCGGCCGGCGTGCGCAAGGTCGCGCTGGTGGTCGACGCCTCGAGCGCCGCCGCCGGACGCGCGGTGCTGGCGCAGGCGCAGGCGCTGGCCAACGGCGTCGAGCTGGCCAAGGACCTCGGCAACCTGCCGCCGAACGTCTGCACTCCGACCTATCTCGCCAACACCGCCAAGAAACTGGCCAAGCAGTTCGGCTTCGGCGTCGAGGTGCTGGACCGCAAGCAGATGGAAGCGCTGAAGATGGGCAGCTTCCTGTCGGTCACCAACGGCACAGTGGAGCCGCCGAAGTTCATCGTGCTCAAGCACCAGGGCGGCAAGTCCCGCGAAGCGCCGACGGTCCTGGTCGGCAAGGGCATCACCTTCGACTCGGGCGGCATCTCGCTCAAGCCGGGCGCGGCAATGGATGAAATGAAATACGACATGTGCGGCGCGGCCTCGGTGCTGGGCACCTTCCGCGCGATCGGCGAGATGGGGCTGAAGCTCAACGTGATCGGCGTCATCCCGACCACCGAGAACATGCCTTCGGGCACGGCGACGCGGCCGGGCGACATCGTGACATCGATGTCGGGCCAGACCATCGAGATCCTGAACACCGACGCCGAGGGCCGCCTGATCCTGTGCGACGCACTGACCTATGTCGAGCGCTTCAAGCCGGCCGTGGTGGTCGACATCGCGACGCTGACAGGCGCCTGCATCACCGCGCTGGGCCATCACAACTCCGGCCTGTTCACACGCCACGACGACGCGCACGACGCGCTGGCCGATGCATTGCTCGCCGCCGGCAAGACCGCGGACGACACCGCCTGGCGCCTGCCGATCGAGGACAGCTACCAGGAGCAGCTGAAGTCCAACTTCGCCGACATGGCCAATATCGGCGGCGCGCCGGGCGGCAGTATCACCGCTGCCTGCTTCCTCGAGCGCTACACCCGCGCCTACACCTGGGCCCACCTCGACATCGCCGGCACCGCCTGGAAAGGCGGCGCGGCCAAGGGCGCAACCGGGCGCCCGGTGCCGATGCTGACCACCTTCCTGATCAACCGGGCCCAAGCCGCGCGTTGACCAGGCTGTAGACAGGCATTGCGCCGGTCCTGCCGCGAGCGGGGCCGGCGCTTTTCATTTCATCGGGGACACCATGAAACTAGCAAGCTGGAATGTGAATTCGCTGAAGGTCAGGCTGCCGCACGTGCTGCAGTGGCTGGCCGACACGCAGGTCGACGTGCTGTGCCTGCAGGAGACCAAGCTCACCGACGACAAGTTTCCGGTCGCGGAGATCGAGGCGGCCGGCTACCAGGTGGCGTACAGCGGCCAGAAGACCTATAACGGCGTCGCCATCCTGTCGCGCCACCCGCTGGCCAACGAGGTGAAGAACAACCCGCTGTTCCCGGACGAGCAGCAGCGCATCATCGCCGCCACCATCGAGGGCATGCGCATCGTCTGCGCCTACGTCCCCAACGGCCAGACCGTGGGCTCGGACAAGTATGCATACAAGCTGAACTGGCTGGCGTCGCTGCGCGACTGGCTGGCGGCCGAGCTGCAGGCGCATCCGTCGCTGGCGCTGCTGGGCGACTACAACGTCGCGCCGGCCGACCGCGACGTGCATGACCCGGCGGCCTGGGTCGGTTCGGTGCTGGTATCGGAACCGGAGCGCGCGGCGTTCCAGGCGCTGTGCGCGCTGAACCTGACGGACGCGTTCCGCCTGTTCGAGCAGCCGGACAAGGTGTTCAGCTGGTGGGACTACCGGCAGATGGCGTTCCGCCGCAACATGGGCCTGCGCATCGACCACATCCTTTTGTCGCCGCCGCTGGCGGCGCGCTGCACGGCCTGCATCATAGATAAGGCGCCGCGCAAGCTGGAGCAGCCGTCGGACCATACACCGGTGATTGCGACGCTCGCGTCCTGAGCGGAGGTCGATGCGGTTGCGGTTGGCTCCGCGCAGCGACGGTTGCGGTTGCCGTTGCCGTTGCCGTTGCCGTTGCCGTTGCCGTTGCCGTTGCCGTTGCCGTTGCCGTTGCCGTTGCCGTTGCCGTTGCCGTTGCCGTTGCCGTGGCCGTTGCAGTGGCCGTTGCCGTTGCCGTTGCAGTGAATCCCCGTCGATGGCGACACGTCGCCAGTGCCGAAATCGGATAAAGAAGCGTCCGCTGTCTGAGCGAAGCGAGTTTCGGACGCTTCCCGATTTCGGTGCCAGCGGCGTGTGCACCCCGCGCAGCGGGGCGCCATCATCGGGGTCGCCTTTTCTTAGTTACTTCTTTTGGCGAAGCAAAAGAAGTGACCCGGCCGCCGGGACGGACTCCCGGCTAGGTCGTCCGGCAGGACACACGTATCGCTTCACCCGCCCGCCGCCGCACCGTCGCGAAGCCGCTTCTGCAGTTTGCGACGGCTGCACGTTACGAGAACGCGCCACAGCGCAAGGCGCCGATGCTGCGTCTGCTGACGGGTGAAACCATTGAGGATTCACTGCCGTGGGGAGTAGCCGGGTGTTCGGCCCGGCAGCCGACCCGCTTTTTTGCTTCGCCAAAAAAGTGGGGCAAAAAAGGCGACCCCTACGATGGCGGTCCGCTGCGCGGACTGCACGCGCCGCCAGCACCTGAAACGGGAAGCGTCCGAAACTCGCTACGCTCAGACAGCGGACGCTTCTTTATCCGTTTCAGGCACTGGCGACGCGTCGCCATCTAACGGGGATTCGCTGCAACGGCAACGGCCACTTCACGAGCAACGGCAACGGCAACTGTCGCTGCGCGGGCAACGGCATCCGCATCCGCTACGGCTTGCCACCCACCCTACCCTTCAATTGCTTCTCGAACGCCACGTCAAGCTTGCTGACCCGCTTGATCTCCTGCGGACCAAAGGCATTGACGAAAGCAACGAACTCGTCCTGGTCCAACGGCGGGCTCAGCTGTTCCATGTCGCCGTTCTCGGTGACGATGGCCAGGGTGAACAGGCCGCTGGCGCTGCGCACCATTGAAAAATCGGAACTGCCGCTGCGGCGCTTGAGCCGCTCCACTGCCGCGCTTGCTCTGGTTGATCGCATTGCCCGTTCCCCGCTTTCCTAAGATGCAGCGATGATAAGGCAGATTGCGGGCGCGCTCTTAGCGCCGCATCACGTCCCGGATCTGCTGCAGCGACGCCGGGTCTTCCATCGTGGTCAGGTCGCCGGCGTCGCGGCCTTCGCAAACGGCCTGGATCGCGCGTCGCAGCAGCTTGCCCGAGCGGGTCTTGGGCAGCATGGAGACGATGTGCACCTGCGCCGGGCGGGCCACGGCGCCCAGCTGGCGGTCGACGGTGGCCATCAGTTCCGCGGCCAGCGCCTGGCGCGCGTCCTCGCCGGACAGTCCGTCGTTATGGCGCGGGATCACGAAAGCGATCGCGACCTGGCCCTTGAGCTTGTCCTCGACCCCGACCACCGCAACTTCCGACACGTTGGGATGGCTGCAGATGCTTTCCTCGATCTCGCGCGTGCCGAGCCGGTGGCCGGCGACGTTGATCACGTCGTCGGTCCGGCCCAGGATGAAGTAGTAGCCATCGGCATCGCGTATGCCCCAGTCGAACGACGAATAGACCGGGCGGTTGAAATTGGACCAGTAGGTGCGCTTGAACCGTTCATCGTCGCCGTAGACGGTCTGCATGCAGCCCGGCGGCAGCGGCGCTTCCAGCACCAGCACGCCCTTTTCGCCCGCCGCGCATTCGTCGCCGCTGACTTCGCTGATCACCTTGACCTTGTAGCCCGGCATCGGCACGCCGGGGCTGCCCAGCCGGGTCGGCCGGTCATCCACTGCGCGGGCGATCGACAGGATCGGCCAGCCGGTCTCGGTCTGCCAGTAATTGTCGATGACGGGCACGCCCAGCGCGCCCTGTATCCAGGCCGAGGTGGTCTCGTCCAGCGGCTCGCCGGCCAGGTAGAGCGCCTTCAACGACGACAGGTCATGCTTGTCCATCAGTTCCTGCGGTTGCTTGCGCAGCACGCGGATCGCGGTCGGCGCCGAGAACATCCGGCTGACCCTGTACTTCTCGACCAGCCGCCACCAGATGCCGCCGTCGGGCCGGGTCGGCAAGCCCTCGTACATCACGGTGGCCATGCCGGCCAGCAGCGGGCCATAGACGATGTAGGAATGGCCGACCACCCAGCCGATGTCGGATGTCGCAAAGAAGGTCTCGCCGGCTGCGCCGCCGAAGATGTGCTGCATCGACGAAGCCAGCGCGACCGCGTAGCCGCCGACGTCGCGCTGCACGCCCTTGGGCTTGCCGGTGGTGCCGGACGTGTAGAGGATGTAGGACATCTCGTTGGACTCGAGCCATGTCACCGGCACCTGCGCATCGATGTGCTGTTCGCGCAGGGCGGCGTAGTCGACGTCGCGGCCGGGGACCAGGTCCATCGGCACCATGCCACGGTCCACCAGCAGCACGGTGGCGGGCTTGTGGCTGGCAAGCCGGATTGCTTCGTCGAGCAAGGGCTTGTACGGCACGCGCTTGCCGGAACGCGAGCCGGCATCGGCCGAGATCACCAGCCTGGGCTGCGCATCGTCGATGCGGGTCGCCAGGCTGTTGGACGCAAAGCCGCCGAACACCACCGAGTGCACCGCGCCGATGCGGGCGCAGGCCAGCATCGCGAACACTGCTTCGGCAATCATCGGCATATAGATCAGCACCCGGTCGCCGCGGCCCACGCCGAGCGCCAGCATGATGGCGGACATGCGCTCGACTTCGGCCTGCAGTTCGCGGTAGGAATAGATCCGCTCGACCGGCTCGCCGTCGGCGCTCACCTCGGTGCTCACCGCGATCAGCGCGGCCTGCCCGGGCTGCGCCTGCGCCCAGCGGTCGACCGCGTTGTAGCAGAGATTAGTGCGGCCACCGACGAACCAGCGGTTGAGCGGGGCCTGGCTGTCGTCCAGCACGCGGGTGTAGGGCGTTTCCCAATGAACGCGGCTTGCTTCCCCGCCCCAGAATTCCTGCGGCTGCTCAATCGAACGTCGGTAGAAATCTGCGTAATTCATGGCCTTGCCCCCGTGTGGTCTGGTGATCGTTGCGGACTGCCCTATCCTCTGCCCTGCCTCAGAATGCGTCGCCCGGCACGCGCACCCAGCCTTCCATCAGCACCCGCGCGCTGCGGCTCATGATGGCTTTTTTGACTTCCCATGCGCCATCGACCTGCGCTGCCTGCGCGCCGACGCGCAAGGTGCCTGACGGATGGCCGAAGCGCACTGCCTCGCGTTCGCTGCCGCCGGCAGCGGCGTTGACCACTGTGCCCGGTATCGCCGCCGCGGTGCCGATGGCGACCGCCGCCGTGCCCATCATCGCGTGATGCAGCTTGCCCATCGACATCGCCCGCACAAGCAGGTCTACGTCGCTGGCAGCCACTGCCTTGCCGCTCGACGACACATAGGCCGCAGGCCGTGCGACGAAGGCGACCTTGGGCGTGTGCTGCCGTTTCGCCGCCTCGCTTACGTCCTTGATCAGGCCCATGCGCACCGCGCCGTAGGCACGGATCTTCTCGAAGCGGGCCAGCGCCTCCGGGTCGCCATTGATGGCGTCCTGCAGCTCGGTGCCGGTATAGCCGATCGCGTCGGCATTGACGAAGATGGTCGGTATGCCGGCATTGATCATCGTCGCCTTCAGCGTGCCGATGCCCGGCACCTCGAGGTCGTCGACCAGGTTCCCGGTCGGGAACATCGCGCCGCCCGCGCCTTCTTCCTCGGCGGCCGGGTCCATGAATTCAAGCTGCACTTCGGCCGCCGGAAAGGTCACGCCGTCGAGTTCGAAGTCGCCGGTTTCCTGCACCGCGCCATTGGTCATCGGCACATGCGCAATGATGGTCTTGCCGATATTGGCCTGCCAGATGCGCACGGTCGCCATGCCGTCGCGCGGCACGCGGTCGGCGTCGATCAGGCCGTTGCTGATGGCGAACGGGCCGACCGCGGCGGACAGGTTGCCGCAGTTGCCGCTCCAGTCGACGAAGGCGCTGTCGATGGAAACCTGGCCGAACAGGTAGTCGACGTCATGCTCCGGCCGGCTGCTTTTCGACAGGATCACGGTCTTGCTGGTGCTCGACGTCGCTCCGCCCATGCCGTCGATCTGCTTGCCGTACGGGTCAGGGCTGCCGATCACGCGCAGCAGCAGCGCGTCGCGCGCCGCGCCGGGGACCTGTGCCGCCTCGGGTAAATCCTGGAGGCGGAAGAACACGCCCTTGCTGGTGCCGCCGCGCATATAGGTCGCGGCGATCTTTATCTGGGCTGTATGTGCCATGGAGAAGAATTCCTTGTAGCGCCCAGCGGCGCATCGCTGCGCCGCCGGGACATTGATGCCTGCGTCAGGCGGCCTTTTCCGATTCGAGGAAGTCCTGCGCGAAGCGCTGCAGCACGCCGCCGGCCTCGTAGATCGACACTTCCTCGGCGGTGTCGAGCCGGCAGGTCACCGGCACCTCGACCTGCTCGCCGTTACGGCGCTTGATGACCAGCGTCAGGTCCGAGCGCGGCATGCGCTCGCCGACCACGTCGAAGGTCTCGGTGCCGTCGATGGCCAGCGTCAGCCGGTTCACACCGCGCTTGAACTCCAGCGGCAGCACGCCCATGCCGACCAGGTTGGTCCGGTGGATGCGCTCGAAGCCTTCGGCGACGATGGCTTCCACGCCGGCCAGCCGCACGCCCTTGGCCGCCCAGTCACGCGACGAGCCCTGGCCATAGTCGGCGCCGGCGATCACGATCAATGGCTGCTTGCGCTCCATGTAGGTCTCGATGGCTTCCCACATCCGCATGACCTTGCCTTCCGGCTCGACACGGGCCAGCGAGCCGGCCTTGACCTTGCCGTTCTCCGTCACCATTTCGTTCTTCAGCGTCGGATTGGCGAAGGTGGCGCGCTGCGCGGTCAGGTGGTCGCCGCGATGGGTTGCATAGGAGTTGAAGTCTTCCTCGGGCAGGCCCATCTTCGCCAGGTATTCGCCGGCGGCGCTGTCGGCCATGATCGCGTTCGACGGCGACAGGTGGTCGGTCGTGATGTTATCGCCCAGCACAGCCAGCGGCCGCATGTCCTTCAGCGGACGCGCGCCTGCCAGCGCGCCTTCCCAGTACGGCGGGCGTCGGATGTAGGTCGTCATCGGCCGCCAGTCGTACAGCGGGCTGACCCTCTCGCCATTGTCCACGGTAAGCGCGAACATCGGTCCGTACACCTTGCGGTACTGCTCGGGTTTCACGCTGGACGCGACGATGGCGTCGATTTCCTCGTCCGACGGCCAGATGTCCTTCAGCGTCACCGGCTTGCCATCCTGGTCAAGGCCAAGCACATCCTTCTCTATGTCGAAACGGATGGTGCCGGCAATCGCATAGGCCACGACCAGCGGCGGCGATGCCAGGAAAGCCTGCTTCGCATACGGGTGGATGCGGCCGTCGAAGTTGCGGTTGCCCGACAACACCGCCGTCGCATACAGGTCGCGCTCGACGACTTCCTTCTGGATCGCCGGGTCCAGCGCGCCGCTCATGCCGTTACAGGTGGTGCAGGCGAAGGCGACGACGCCGAAGCCGAGCTTTTCCAGCTCGGGCATCAGGCCGGCTTCTTCCAGGTACAGCGCAACCGTCTTCGAGCCAGGCGCCAACGAGCTCTTGACCCAGGGCTTGCGGCCCAGGCCGAGCCTATTGGCGTTGCGCGCGATCAGGCCGGCGGCAATCATGTTGCGCGGGTTGTTGGTGTTGGTGCAGCTGGTGATCGCGGCAATGATGACGGCGCCGTCGGGCATCAGGCCCGGCTCGTTCTCCACCTTGCCGCTGATGCCGCGCGCAGCCAGTTCCGAGGTCGGCACCCGCTTGTGCGGGTTGCTGGGGCCGGCGATATTGCGCACCACCGACGACAGGTCGAAGCTCAACACGCGCTCGTAGCTGGCGTTTTCCAGGCTGTCGGCCCACAGGCCGCTTTCCTTTGCATAGGTCTCGACCAGCTTCACGAGCTCGTCGTCGCGTCCGGTGAGTTTCAGGTAGGTGATGGTCTGCTGGTCGATGTAGAACATCGCCGCGGTCGAGCCGAACTCGGGCGCCATGTTGGAGATGGTCGCGCGGTCGCCCAGCGTCAGGTGAGCCGCGCCGCTGCCGAAGAATTCGAGATAGGACGACACCACCTTTTCATTGCGCAGGAACTCGGTGAGCGCCAGCACGGTGTCGGTCGCGGTGATGCCGGGCTGCGGCTTGCCGTGCAGCTCCACGCCGATGATGTCGGGCAGGCGCATCCAGGAGGCGCGTCCCAGCATCACGCTTTCCGCTTCCAGCCCGCCAACGCCGATGGCCAGCACGCCCAGCGCGTCGACCATCGGGGTGTGCGAATCGGTGCCGACCAGCGTGTCGGGGAAGGCGACGCCATCCTTGACCTGCACCACCGGGCTCATCCGCTCGAGGTTGATCTGGTGCAGGATGCCGTTGCCCGGCGGGATCACGTCGACATTGCGAAACGCCTTCTTGGTCCAGTTGATGAAGTCGAAGCGGTCCTCGTTGCGACGGTCCTCGATTGCCCGGTTCTTGTCGAACGCGTCGGGGTCGAAGCCGCCGCATTCCACGGCCAGCGAATGGTCGACGACCAGCTGGGTCGGCACCACCGGGTTGACCTTGGCCGGGTCGCCGCCCTGCAGCGCAATGGCGTCGCGCAGGCCGGCGAGGTCCACCAGCGCGGTCTGGCCGAGGATGTCATGGCAGACCACGCGGGCCGGGAACCACGGGAAGTCCAGGTCCTGCCGGCGCTCGATCAGCTGCTTCAGCGCATCGGTCAGCATGGCCGGATCGCAGCGGCGCACCAGGTTTTCAGCCAGCACGCGCGAGGTGTACGGCAGCCTGTCGTAGGCGCCGGGTTCGATGTCGTCCACCGCGGCGCGCGCATCGAAATACTCGAGCGCGGTGCCGGGGAGCTTCTTGCGGTATGCGGAGTTCATGGTCTCTTAGCCTTACTTGCGGTCCTGGATGGGCACGAACGTCAGGTCGTCGGGACCGACGTAGTTGGCGCTCGGGCGGATGATCTTGTTGTCGATGCGCTGCTCGATGATGTGCGCGGCCCAGCCCGACGTGCGGGCTATGACGAACAGCGGCGTGAACATCGCGGTCGGCACGCCCATCATGTGATAGGACACGGCCGAGAACCAGTCGAGGTTGGGGAACATCTTCTTGATCTCCCACATCACGGTCTCGAGGCGCTCGGCGATGTCGAACATCTTGGTCGAGCCGGTCTCCTCGGACAGCTTGCGCGCGACTTCCTTGATGACCACGTTGCGCGGGTCGGAGATGGTGTAGACCGGGTGGCCGAAGCCGATCACGACTTCCTTGTTCTCGACGCGCTTCCTGATGTCGGCCTCCGCCTCGTCCGGGTTGTCGTAGCGCTTCTGCACTTCGAACGCCACTTCGTTTGCGCCGCCGTGCTTGGGGCCGCGCAGCGCGCCGATGGCGCCGGCGACTGCCGAATACATGTCCGAGCCGGTGCCGGCGACCACGCGGGCGGCGAAGGTCGACGCATTGAACTCATGCTCCGCATACAGGTTCAGCGACACGTGCATCGCCCGCACCCAGGACTCGCGCGGCGCGTGGCCGTGCAGCAGGTGCAGGAAGTGGCCGCCGATCGAGTCGTCGTCGGTCTCGACCTCGATGCGCTTGCCATTGTGGCTGTAGTGATACCAGTACAGCAGCGCCGAACCCAGCGACGCCATCAGCCGGTCGGCGATGTCGCGCGCGCCCGGCGCATTGTGGTCGTCCTTTTCCGGAAGCGTGCAGCCCAGCACCGAGACCGCGGTGCGCATCACGTCCATCGGGTGGGCCGACGCCGGCAGCGCCTCGAGCACGGTCTTCAGGTTGCTCGGGATGCCGCGCAGCGAGCGCAGCTTGGCCTTGTAGCCCTTCAGCTCGCCGGTGTTGGGCAGCTTGCCATGCACCAGCAGGTAGGCGATTTCCTCGAACTCGGAGGTGTTGGCGACGTCGAGGATGTCATAGCCGCGGTAATGCAGGTCGTTGCCGGTCTTGCCCACCGTGCACAGCGCGGTATTGCCGGCGGTGACGCCGGACAGCGCGACGGATTTCTTGGGCTTGAAGGTGGATGCCTGTTGTTCGCTCATATTTTTCTCCTGAATTGATTAGCGGTTCTTCTGCTGCGCAAACAATGCGTCCAGCTTTTGCTCGAAGTCGTGGTAGTTGATGCGGTCATACAGCTCCATCCGGGTCTGCATGGTGTCGACCACATTCTTTTGCGTGCCCTCGCGGCGCACCGTGTTGTAGACATTCTCGGCCGCCTTGTTCATCGCGCGGAACGCAGACAGCGGATACAGTGCGATGCCGACATCGGCCGTCTTCAGCTCTTCCACCGTGAACAGCGGCGTCGCGCCGAACTCGGTGATGTTGGCCAGGATGGGCACGCCGACGGCCTGCGCGAACTGCTTGTACATCGCCAGCTCGGTAATGGCTTCCGGGAAGATCATGTCGGCGCCGGCCTCGACGCAGGCCACCGCGCGCTCGATGGCGGCGTCCAGCCCTTCGACTGCCAGCGCATCGGTGCGCGCCATGATCACGAAGTCGGGATCGGTGCGGGCGTCGACGGCGGCCTTGATGCGGTCGACCATTTCCTGCTTGCTGACGATTTCCTTGCCGGGCCGGTGGCCGCAGCGCTTGGCGCCGACCTGGTCTTCGATATGGATGGCGGCGGCGCCGAACTTGATCATGGACTTGACCGTGCGGGCGACATTGAATGCCGACGAGCCGAAGCCGGTGTCGACGTCGACCAGCAGCGGCAGGTCGCAGACGTCGGTGATGCGTCGCACGTCGGTCAGCACGTCGTCGAGGTTGGAGATGCCAAGGTCGGGCAAGCCGAGCGAACCAGCGGCGACGCCGCCGCCGGACAGGTAGATCGCGCGGAAACCGGCGCGCTTGGCCAGCAATGCATGGTTGGCGTTGATCGCGCCGATGACCTGCAGTGGAGATTCTTCCTTGACGGCCTGCCTGAATGCAGCGCCTGCGGAGCGTAGGGTCATGTTGTGGGCCTGTTCTTCTGTTTCAGGTTGATCGGTATGGATGCACTTATTGCAATGGCCATGCCAGATTTGCGTGAAATCGATGGTCAACGGATATTTCTATATATATCAATGATTTACAAATGTTTTTCCGCAGAAATTTATCCTTGAACTTGCCTGACGAGGCTTTCGGTGTTTCAATCCATGTTTCATATCGAAACACTGAAACATGAGCCGCCCCTACTCTGAAACAGACTATCAGGCAGACAAGCCGGTGTTCTGGACCGTGTCGATTTCCCGGCTGTTCAAGATGTTCCGGGACATCACGCCGGAATTCGATGACCGTGCGGTCATCGTGCCGATCAATCTCGGCTTCGAGGAAGCGGTCGACCATATTCGCAGCCGGCTCGAAACCGAGCGCTGCGACGCCGTGATCGCCGCCGGCTCGAATGCGGCCTACCTGAAAAGCCGGCTGTCGGTGCCGGTGGTCGTTGCCCGTGCCAGCGGTTTCGACGTAATGCAGGCGCTGGCCAAGGCGCGCCGCATCTCGCCGCAGCTGGGCATTATCACCTACCAGGAAACCCTGCCGCAGCTGGTCGATTTCCAGAGCACCTTCGGGCTGCGCATCGCCCAGCGCACCTATGCGACTGCCGAGGATGCGCGCGCCCAGATCGGCGAACTGAAGGCGGCCGGTGTCCGGGCCATCGTTGGCGCCGGCCTGATCACCGACCTGGCCGAGGAAGCCGGGCTGGACGGCGTGTTCCTGTATTCGGCGGCGTCGATCCGGCAGGCATTCGAGGATGCGCTCGAGATTGCCCGCTTCACCCGCCTGGAAAATGGCCGCAGCCGGCCCTCGCCGTCCGGCGACGCAACCCGCGCCCGCCATGGCCTGAAAGACTTGCGCGGCGACTCGCCAGCCATGCAGGCCGTGCGCGAGACCGTGATGCTGTACGCCCGCTCGCCGGCGACGGTGCTGATCGAGGGCGAGACCGGCACCGGCAAGGAACTGGCGGCGCAGGCGATCCACCGCGAAAGCATGCTGGGCCAACCGGGCGGCAAGCCCTTCGTCGCGGTCAACTGCGGTGCGATCGCGGAGTCGCTGCTGGAGTCCGAGCTGTTCGGCTACGAAGAAGGCGCATTCACCGGCTCGCGCCGCGGCGGCCGCCCAGGCCTGTTCGAGGCCGCGCACCGCGGCACGCTGTTCCTCGACGAGATCGGCGAAATGCCGCTGGCGCTGCAGACGCGGCTGCTGCGCGTGCTGGAAGAACGCGAGGTCATGCGCGTCGGCTCGACCCGGCCGATACCGGTCGACGTGCGCATCGTCAGCGCGACGCATTGCGACCTGGACGCGCGAGTGCGGGAAGGCCGCTTCCGAGCCGACCTGTTCTACCGGCTGTCGGTGCTGCGCCTGCGGCTTCCGCCGCTGCGCGAGCGGCCGGAAGACCTGGCGCCGCTGGCCGAATGGCTGTTGAAAAATGCGCTGGCCGCGCTGGGTGTGCGGCCGCATGCGAACCTGCATGCGGAGGTCGAGCGATGCGCGGGGCTGTTGGCGGCGCATACATGGCCGGGCAATGTGCGGGAACTGCGTAACCTGATGCAGCGGCTGGCGTTGTTTTTGTCGGCTGCGCCGCTGCAGGCGTTGACGCCGGGGTTCGTGGCGTCGGTGGCGCCGGAGTTGGGGGTGGCGGCGGTGCCCCAGGCACACATCGACCTGGCCCCGCCTGCGCGAGAGGACGACATCACAGCGGTGCTATCCCGTTTTGGCGGTGATCGGGCGGCGGCGGCGCGGCATTTGGGGATTAGCCGGACGACCTTGTGGCGTCGGCTGCGCAGCGAAGGCGGCAGCGGAAGTGGAAGTGGAAGGCTGGGGTGAGTTATGTGTGGGAAAGGCGTTTGATGCTTGCGCATACCGGAGTGCCCGCGGAAGGAACAGCCGCTAACTACTAAAGCAAAAATTCCGGTGATCTATAAGCGCGACTCTTTCCAAAGTGGTCGCATTTTATGCTCTTCCGTATAAGTGCCGAAATCCACGAATTTTTCGACAGCAATTTTTTCCTTTTCAAACCATGTTGCCTCGCATTCTTGGCACACAAAAATGACTTGAGCCGTTTTTTTAGTTTGAGCCTCGACTACGTCTCCTTGCTCACATCTAGGACACAACATTTTTGGCCTCACTTAACCGGATAAGCAGTGATGATTTGGTTCGTCACTGATCCCGGGCGGTGACATTCAGGACAGAGCCGAAAAGACGTGGGGTCCCGCGCGCGAGCTGCGAGCCGTGTCGCGATTGGCCGCGCGCTTCAAGTCGAGCGCCATCGAAGGTGGTGTGATTACTTTTCTCCACTGCCTGACAGTGGAAATGGGCAAGCCCCCTGGAATGCCATCCCGGGAACTGCTTCGGGAAAACCCGGCCAGCCACTTACATGGCCGAGCTTACCGTCCCTACTCGTCTTTCGCCCCATCGATCCCCAATTCATGGATCTTGCGCGTGATGGTGTTGCGCCCTATTCCCAGCCGCACCGCCGCGTCGTTCTTGCGACCGTGCGTATGCCGGAGCGCGGTCTTGATCAGCGCCGACTCGAACTGCCGGCCCAGCGCATCCATCACTTCGGGCCGCCCGGCGGCCAGCATCTGGGCCGCCTCGCTTTCCAGCAACGCGATCCAGTTCGGCCGCTCCGGCGGCGGCGCTTCGGCGAACGCCGGCGGCATCACGCTTGCGGCGGCCGCCATCGCGCCGTTGGCGGCTTCGCCGGCGGTGGATGGCGGTGACGCGAACTGCGGCACGGGCGCGGCCGCTTGCGGCGACAGCGATCGGGCCTGCTGGCCCTCCAGCAGTTCCGGCGGCAGGTCTTTTACTTCCACCGTCTGGCCGGGCGCCATCACGGTAATCCAGTTGCACAGGTTTTCCAGCTGCCGCACGTTGCCGGGCAACTCCAGCTGCGCGAGGAACTGCATCGCGTGCTCGGACATGCGCTTCGCCTCGACGCCCAGCTGCTTCGCGCTCTGCGCCAGGAAGTGGCGGGTCAGGATGGGAATGTCCTCGCGCCGCTCGCGCAGGCTGGGCAGGCGCAGCCGGATCACGTTGAGACGGTGGTACAGGTCTTCGCGGAAGAGCCCTTCCCTGACCCGCTGCTCCAGGTTCTGGTGGGTAGCGGCAATGACACGCACATTGGCCTTCAGCGGCTGGTGGCCGCCGACCCGGTAGAAGTGCCCGTCCGACAGCACACGCAGCAGGCGGGTCTGCAGGTCGAACGGCATGTCGCCGATCTCGTCGAGGAAGAAGGTGCCGCCCTCGGCCTGCTCGAAGCGGCCGCGCCGGGTTGCCTGGGCGCCGGTGAAGGCGCCGCGCTCGTGGCCGAAGAGTTCGGACTCGAGCAGGTCCTTGGGGATCGCGGCGGTGTTGAGCGCGATGAAGGGCTGCGATGCGCGCGGGCTATGCTTGTGCAGCGCGCGGGCGACCAGCTCCTTGCCCGAACCGGATTCACCGGTGATCAGCACGGTCACGTTGGATTGCGACAGGCGGCCGATCGCGCGGAACACGTCCTGCATCGCCGGCGCCTGCCCGAGGATCTCGGGCGTCTCGGAAATGATCTGTTCCTCATTGACCTCGCGCAGGCTCTCCTCCAGCGCCCGGCGGATCAGCTCCACCGCTTTCTCGAGGTCGAACGGCTTGGCCAGGTATTCGAACGCGCCGCCCTGGAAAGCCGCGACGGCCGAGTCGAGGTCGGAGAAGGCAGTCATGATGATGACCGGCAGGCCGGGATAACGCGCCTTGGCCGCCTGCAGCAGCGCCAGGCCCGATTCGCCCGGCATCCGGATGTCCGACACCAGCACCTGCGGCGTCGTGGTTTGCAACGCATCCATCGCGTCCCGGGCATTTGAAAAGCTCCGGGTCGCAAGGTTCTCCCGTGCCAGCGCCTTTTCAAGTACCCAGCGTATCGACTCGTCGTCGTCAACTATCCAGATTGGTTTCATATGGTTCTGCATCCTGTCACGTTGTTCTTGAACCTGCCGGCGCGCGGCGCCGGCAGCTTGCATCAGGGCAGAGGAATCAAGATCCGGAAATCCGTGCAGCCTGGCCGGCTTTCGCATTCGATCACGCCCATGTGCTGCTGTATGAACGTTTGCGCCAGCGTCAGCCCCAGCCCGCTTCCACCGTCGCGGCCGGAAACGAGCGGATAGAAAATACGGTTTTGAATCTCAGGCGGAATCCCCGGCCCGTTATCCATGATATGCAAGTCTAATGCCAGCCTGTAACGCACCTTGACCAGCGTGACCTGGCGCGCCACCCGGGTCTGGAATGTCAGCATCGCATCGCCGGCCTCGATCCGTTTTGCAAGCGCCTGCGCTGCATTGTGTGCGATGTTCAGCACCGCCTGGATCAGTTGCTCCTTGTCGCCGCGGAACTCGGGCACCGAGAGGTCGTAGTCGCGCCGTATCGTCAGGCCGTTCGGAAACTCGGCCATGATCAGGCTGCGCACCCGTTCGAACACCTCGTGGATATTGACGTCGCCGACGATATGCGGGCGGCGATGCGGCGCCAGCAGCCGGTCCACCAGCGTCTGGAGCCGGTCGGCTTCCTTGATGATGACCTGGGTGTATTCCCGCAGCGGGTTCAGGTGCCGCTCGGGAAGCTCCAGTTCCAGTAGCTGGGCCGCGCCGCGGATGCCGCCCAGCGGGTTCTTGATCTCGTGCGCGAGGTTGCGTATGAGTTCCTTGTTGGCCTGGCTCTGGTCGATCAGCCGCTCCTCCCGGTCCAGCTTCAATTGCTGGACGTTCTCGCGCAATTCGATCAGCACCGGCGCCTGCGGATCGTCCAGCGCGGTGACGATCACATGGACCTGCAGCGGGTCGCGCCCGGCCCGTTCCAGCACCAGGTCCTGGCGCTTGTCGTCGAACTGGTGCGCGACGGCCTGGGAAAAAATGTCCTGAAGCTTGTCGCCGTTGAGGAACATCTCGGTCAGCCGCTGGTGCTGCATGACTTTCAACGAACTTTCGAGCAGGTTTTCAGCGGCCGGATTGGCGTAGCTGATGCAGCCGTCGGCGTCCAGCACCAATACGGCGGAGGCCAGCAGGTCGAGCCCTGCTAGCGAATGAGCTTGGTTATTCACGGCGGATCTGGGAAAGAGAAAAAAGAAAGGGCCGCAATTGGCGGCCCGGTTAGCGAACACAGATCGTATGCTATTTCAGATTGCCGATCTCGCGCTTCAATGCTTCGATATTTTTTTCGGTGCGGCTGACGTCGTCCTTCATCGAGGCGACGCGGTCCTGGTACTTGGCGAAATTGCGTTCGTCGCCGCGGCGCTCGGGTTCGCCATTGTTGTAGTCCTGTTTCAGCGCGGCGAGCTTGCGTTCCTCGACCTTCATTTCCTCGGTCAGGATCTGCATGCGGTCGGTGTCGCGCGCCTTCTGCGTGCCGCTGTCTATCTTGGGGAAGTCGCCGGGGCTGGCGGGGCTGGCCGCGGGTCCGGCGGGGCGGCTGAACGAGGCGGTCTGCACGACGGGCTTCTTGTATGGCGAGGGGATCATCGAGATTCCCTGCATGTCCACCCGCTTGCAGCCCTTGGTCTCGCCGGTGTTCTTGTATTCGCGGGTGCCGTCGCCATTCATGCAGACATAGACGTCGGACTGCGCATGCGCGGGCGCCAGCACTGCGGCGCACAGCACGACCGGGGAAACAATGAGGGCTAAGGAGAGAGTTTTCATAACTTTCTTCCAGGAAATAAAAGAAGAATGTTAGTGTATGGCAATAAGTTGGGGCTGCCAACCATTGTTAATGGATTTCTGCGTACGCACAACAGCAAAAATGTAAAAAAGCGGGAAAGGCGCAAGGCCTTTCCCGCTTTCGTTGTCGCGTTGACTATTACAGCGAGTAATACATATCGAACTCGATCGGGTGCGTGGTCATGCGGAAGCGCTGGACTTCCGTCATTTTCAGCTCGATGTATGCGTCGATCATCGAGTCGCTGAACACGCCGCCGCGGGTCAGGAACTCGCGGTCCTTGTCGAGGGCTTCCAGCGCCTGGTCGAGCGAGGAGCACACGGTCGGGATCAGCTTGTCCTCTTCCGGCGGCAGGTGGTACAGGTCTTTCGACGCTGCCTCGCCCGGGTGGATCTTGTTCTGCACGCCGTCCAGGCCAGCCATCAGCAGCGCGGCGAAGCACAGGTACGGGTTGGCCGAAGGATCCGGGAAGCGGGTCTCGATGCGGCGGCCTTTCGGGTTCGACACGTGCGGAATACGGATCGATGCCGAGCGGTTGCGGGCCGAGTAAGCCAGCTTGACCGGCGCCTCGTAGCCAGGAACCAGCCGCTTGTACGAGTTGGTGCCCGGGTTGGTGATCGCATTGAGCGCCTTGGCATGCTTGATGATGCCGCCGATGTAGAACAGCGCGAATTCCGACAGGCCGGCATAGCCGTCGCCTGCGAACAGGTTCTTGCCGTCTTTCCACACGGACTGGTGCACGTGCATGCCCGAACCGTTGTCGCCGACGACAGGCTTCGGCATGAAGGTCGCGGTCTTGCCATAGGTGTGCGCAACGTTCCAGATCACGTACTTCATGTTCTGGGTCCAGTCGGCGCGCTCGACCAGGGTCGAGAACTTGGTGCCGATTTCATTCTGGCCGGCGCCGGCGACTTCATGGTGATGCACTTCGACCGGGATGCCCAGCGATTCGAGGATCAGGCACATTTCCGAACGCATGTCCTGGAAGCTGTCGACCGGGGGGACCGGGAAATAGCCGCCCTTGACGGTCGGACGGTGGCCGGTGTTGCCGCCTTCGAATTTCTCGCCGGTGGACCAGGAAGCCTCTTCGGAATCGATCTTGACCGAGCAGCCGGACATGTCGACTTTCCACTGCACGCTGTCGAAGATGAAGAATTCCGGCTCCGGGCCGAAGTAGGCGGTGTCGCCCAGGCCGGAGGACTTCAGGTAGGCTTCAGCGCGCTTGGCGATCGAGCGCGGGTCGCGGTCGTAGCCCTTGCCGTCTGACGGTTCGATCACGTCGCACTGCATGAAGAGCGTGGTCTCTTCCATGAACGGGTCGATGTTGGCGGTGTTCGGGTCCGGCATCAGGATCATGTCCGATGCTTCGATGCCCTTCCAGCCAGCGATGGACGAGCCGTCGAATGCATGGCCCGATTCGAACTTGTCCATATCGAAATGAGACACGGGAACAGTGACGTGCTGTTCTTTGCCTCGTGTATCTGCAAAGCGGAAATCAACGAATTTGACTTCGTTGTCTTTCACCATTTTCAAGACCTCTGCGGCCGTCATTGCCATGCGAATCTCCTAAATTGAGCAAAATTGATGTTGGTTGGTCCGCCGGGTGTGCACGCGCCGGTAATGCTGGGACGAAGCCTGGAGTGCGACCGAACTCAGGCCGGAATGATAGCAGATTCCATGCCATCGACTTGATCAAAGCCAATGTTGGCAAGTCCTGCTAATGTTGCCGTTTTCGCCCGTCAATATCGCGATGGACACGATCTGGTGCAAGCTTGCGCCAAACTCGAACGCACGGGAAAAGTGCATATCCGGTGTATACGCACGAATAAAGTGCATCGTATTAAATATGCGCCGAATATGCACTTTTTTGGCGCGACGCCGGATTTTGCGATGCCGGCGCTATAATTTTCCATCCCCCACTGGAGATCATGATGAAAACGCCTGGCGAGATCCTGGACATTGCCCGTGAACGCGCACGGGCCGCCGGCCTGCCCTATGCAGGCGCCGTGACCCCCGACGAAGCCTATGCACTGCTGCAGTCGGAGCCAGCGGCCAGGCTGATAGATGTGCGCACAAATGCGGAACGGGACTGGGTGGGCAAGGTGAGCGTGCCGGAGACCCGGCATGGCGCGATCCAGTGGACGCTGTATCCGGGCGGCGCGCCCAATCCGGCCTTCCTCGAACAGCTCGAGCAGCAGGCCAGCCGGGACGAAGTGCTGCTTTTCCTGTGCCGCTCCGGCGTGCGCTCCCGGCATGCGGCCAAGCTCGCCACCGAGAACGGTTACCGGAATGCCTATGACATCCTCGAGGGCTTCGAGGGAGACAAGGATGCCGAAGGCCACCGCAAGAGCGTCGGCGGCTGGTGCAAGGCCGGCCTGCCGTGGACCGGCGCGTAGCGGCTAGTCGCCGACCTTCACCGAATGTTCGCGGGTGGCATGGAAGGTGATCTTGGGCCAACGCTCCTGCGTCAGCTTCAGGTTCACGCCTGACGACGCGAGATAGGCCATGTTGCCGGCGGCGTCATAGGCGATGTTGTGGCCGGCCGCCGATTTCTCGAAGTCCGCCAGCACCCGCTTGTCGTCGCAGGATATCCAGCGGGCGCTGCTGATGCTGGTGCCCTCGAACACCGCGTCGACGCCGTACTCGTTGAGCAGCCGGCTCGCCACGACCTCGAACTGCAGCACGCCGACCGCGCCCAGGATCAGGTCGCCGCTGTTGACCGGCTTGAACACCTGCACCGCGCCCTCCTCGCCCAGCTGCTGCAAACCCTTGTGCAGCTGCTTGACCTTGAGCGGATTGCGGATGCGCACCGAGCGGAAAAAGTCCGGCGCAAAATACGGGATGCCGGTGAACTGCAGCATCTCGCCCTCGGAGAAGCTGTCGCCGATCTGCATGTTGCCGTGGTTGGGCAGGCCGATGATGTCGCCGGCATAGGCTTCCTCGACCTGCTCGCGCGACGACGCCATGAAGGTCACGACGCTGGAGAGCTTGATGTCGCGGTTCAGGCGCAGGTGGCGGATCTTCATGCCGCGCTCGAAGCGGCCCGAGCAGACGCGCAGGAAGGCGATCCGGTCGCGGTGCGCCGGGTCCATGTTCGCCTGGATCTTGAACACGAAGCCTGAAAACGGCGTTTCGGTCGGCGCGACCGCGCGCACGGTGGCGTCGCGCTCGCGCGGCGGCTGCGCCCAGTCGAGCAGCGCGTTCAGGATTTCCCGGACGCCGAAGTTGTTGATTGCCGAACCGAAGAACACCGGTGTCTGCTTGCCGGACAGGAAAGCATCGAGGTCGAACGGATGGGACGCGCCGTGGACCAGTTCGACTTCCATCTTCAGCTGCTCGATCTCGAGCGGGAACATCTCGGCCAGGCGCGGATTGTCGATGCCCTTGAGCACCTCGAACGTCTGGTCGGCCTTCTCGCTGCCGGCGGCGAACAGCATGATCTCGTCGCGCAGCAGGTGATAGACGCCGCGGAAGGACTTGCCCATGCCGATCGGCCAGGTGATCGGCGCGCACTGGATGTCGAGCACCGACTCCAGTTCGTCCAGCAGTTCCAGCGGATCGCGGGTCTCGCGGTCCATCTTGTTCATGAAGGTGATGATGGGCGTGTTGCGCATCCGGCAGACGTTGAGCAGCTTGATGGTCTGCGCTTCCACGCCCTTGGCGGCGTCGATCACCATGAGCGCCGAGTCGACCGCGGTCAGCACCCGGTAGGTGTCTTCGGAAAAGTCCTGGTGGCCGGGCGTGTCCAGCAGGTTCACCACGTGGTCGCGGTATTCGAACTGCATCACCGAGCTGGCGACCGAGATGCCGCGCTGCTTCTCGATTTCCATCCAGTCCGAGGTTGCATGACGGCCGCTCTTGCGCGCCTTGACGGTGCCGGCCAGCTGGATCGCGCCCGAGAACAGCAGCAGCTTTTCGGTCAGCGTGGTCTTGCCGGCGTCCGGGTGGGAAATGATGCCAAAGGTGCGCCGGCGGGCGACTTCGCGGGCGATCAGTTCGCCCGACGCGCTGCGTGCTGCGGGAACTGCGGAGTCGCTGACGTCGTCGGTCGGCAGATCGGGAATGGAAGACATGGTGGGCGCTTGCGAAAAGCCGTAAAGTCTACCGGCTATTGGGCTCGAAGTCTAATGACCGGCAATGCCTGGCAGCGCCGCTTGCCGGCCGCATCCGGCGGCGACGCGGAGGCTGTCAGCGGCCCATCTCGCGCAGCCGCGCGGCGAGCCTGTCCTGCGCGATGTCCATTTCCCGCTGCAGGCCCAGCTGCCTGCCGCCGGTGTCCTGCTTCCTGTCTATCAGCCTTTCCATTTCGCCGAGCAGGGAGTTGCGCCGCTCGGGGCTGACATTGGGCCGGCGCAGTTCCCTGCGGATGTCCTCGATCCGGTCTTCGCGGCGGCGCATTTCGCGCCGCTCGTTATCCATCGAGCTGCGCAGGCTGTTGATCTGGCTTTCCAGCGCATTGATCTCGCGGCCCTGGCGATAGTTCTGCAGGAAGGCGCTGCGGACGTGCGGCGGGCAGTCGCCGGCATTGTCCGGCGCGCCGCGGCGGCCGACGTCGAACCCGTTCGGCGGCTGGCAGTAGCTGACCAGCCCTTCGAGGCGGCCAGACAGATAGGCCTCCATGTCCGGCTTCGCGCCGATCTTCGCGCAGGCGCTGGCATGCTCCTGGATGCGGCTGCCCGGCAGGCCATTGGCGCCGTCGGCATACCCGATCTGGCGCCAGTCGGCGTTCTGGCACTGCTCGGGCGACAGCGACGCGCAGGCGCTGACGGACAGAAGGATGCCGATGGAAATCAGGCGGCTGGACATGGATCATTCTCCGGCAAATTTAGTCTGTCGACGTTTCGGCCTGAAATATCCGTGTCGCCCTGGACGAGCGGCCAAAAAAAACCCGCGGTGTCGCCACCGCGGGAAGTCGCTGCCTGCATATTGCACAGGAAGATCACGTGACCACCTTACCGCAGGCGGACCGGATCGCTTTGCGTGCCAGCAAATGCGCTCGAAAAAGTCTGCCGTCCTTGCCGGCGGCAGACTTTCATGCCAGAACGAATCCCGGCTTAATGCTCGCGTGGCTTGAACTGCTTGTCGCTGATGCGAAACTTGTTGCGCCTGTCGCCCATCAGGCTGCGCAGCTCGGCAATGCTGAGGTCCGTGACTTCATGCATGCGGATCAGCAGCGACGCGCCAACCGGCAGGCGCCGATGGCGAATCTTGCTGATCACCGGCGGCGCCACTTCCAGCGCCCTCGACAGGGCGGCATCGTTCTTCAGTTTGAGCTTGCCGATGATCGAGGCGAGCAGGTGGTCGGGATCATATTTGACGGGTGACGATTCAGTATGGACGTTCATGTCGATCTCGCTCGTTGGTTGACGGTTCTTGCATTCTGGTCACGTCGACCCTTGCCATTTTGATATATCGCAAGCATCCTTTTGGCAACTCGGCCCAATCCCCCCGATGCCGTATCGGCAAATGCCCAACGCACCGGATGGCGAAATACTATTCGTCGCTGCCGAACTCGGCTTCTTCCTCAAGGTAATCGTCGCGGCAATGGCTGCTGCAAAAGCGCCGCACGCTATCGACCGGCTGGTCGCAATACCAGCAGCTTCCCTTGGGCTGCAATGCGAGCAGGCTCGCGTTGCGTGCTCCGCCCTGCCCTGCAGCGGGAAGATGCGACTCCTGATTGGAACGCGCTTCAATCATGATTTCCTCCTGAACTTCGCCGTTGAACCCGGTAGCAATAGCAATTAGCCGGGACAATATTACATTTATGACAACTACCGGACGTGCGTACAGTCAAGCTTGTGTTTCAGGTCATGTTGAAAAAGGAATTGCATGGTCGGGACTCCTCAGCCGCACTGGAGGAAATCGCCGCTGCGTACGCAGCGGCGGCCCTGCGGATCGAGGTAGACGCCGCTTTCCGGTTCGGCCGCGCGCCCGTTGTACCGGGCGCCATTCGGGTCGACGCAACCGCCCGCGTCGCAGCTATTGATGATGACCGGGGGCCGGGATTCCGGCGCAGGCGGCTGGCGCACGGCCGGCTCTTGGGCGGGCAGGCCCCGGCCGGCCTGGTACGAACAGCCGGACAGCGACGGGCAGCCATCGTCGGCCCCGCTGGCGGCGCCGGCCAGGAGCAGCGCCAGTGCGCCGGCAAGGACCGCGCTTATGAAGTGGCGAGGCGTCATCGCTGTAACCCGAGCCTGTCCTGCCCTGGTCCCGTCGCGGCTAGGCCGGCTGGCGCGGCCCGGCGGCCACGAGCAGGCTGCAGCGTATTTTTTCCAGCAGCACCGCATCGATCGAGCCGCGCCACCAGCGCAGCGCGAACGGCTTCTGCCGGGAATGCCCGACGATGATCAGGTCGGCATTCAACTGGTTGGACAGCGACTGGATGACGTCGGCCGGCTCGCCGACTTCCAGGTGATCGGTGACGTTCAGGCCGGCCTCGGCCAGCAGCGCGTGCCCGGCCGCGATTTCCTGTTCCATTTTCTGTTTTTCCGCGACCAGCCCTTCCTCGACGCTGAGCACCGCGGCCGCCGCGTATTCGCCGACCAGCAGATAGGGAGGCGGCGTGACGACGACCACCAGGTGCACCTGCGTTTCGCTGCCGGGAGCCAGCTTGATGCATTCATGCAGAGCGTAGCGGCTCTCCGGGCTTCCGTTATAAGCAACCAGGATCGTGCGGTACATGCGGGCCTCCTTCACATGATGGTGCGGTAATCGTGTCGCGGGATGGTAACCTGCTAATAGCCAGTCTAGCAATACGAACCGGATTTAGGCAGTCCGACGCAATATTCCCGCATTCGGCGCGACGTTCGGGCCCGTTCAGGCCGACGCGGCCTCCTGCAGCGCACGTTCCTGGGTCCGGAAGAAAAGCTGGATCAACTCCCGCACCAGGCGGCGCTCGTCCGCTTCCAGCGCATGCAGGGCCTCCACCAGCTTCAGGTCCTCGCGGCTCATCGCGGCCAGCATGGCGCCCAGCGTCTTGTCGACCGGCGCCTGCCCTTCCTTGCCGCCGCCGGTTGCGAGCCCGCCGAAACGCAGCCATTCCGCCGGCACCTGCAGCCATTGCGCCAGCGAGCGCAGCTTGTCCTGTGTCGGGATCGATTCCGCCATCAGCCACTTGCGCGCAGCATGCACGGTGATCGCCCTGCCCGGGAAATGACTGTTAAAACCGCGGGCCAGCGCGGTCGGGCTGTCCGCGGGCTGCCTTGCCTGCCGCAACGCGCTTTGCAGCCGCTCGGCAAATTCTTTTCTTTCTTGGGAAATATTCATTAGAACCTTTATCGACCCCGAACCGATTCCCGTCGCCCTGAATCGCGGCAAAGCAGGCATCCCGGTGTGCAGTGTTATATTTATGATGATGAATAGTAGGATTTCCCTAATTCCCTATCTGTACGGCAACGAACATTTAGATAGTTTCAGGGCGATTGCGAAGGTTCGATGACCATGGCATTCTTTGCCCAACTTGCTAGGAGTGTTCGATGAGCGACCAAAAAGCCGAGATAGGCAGAAATGTCTTTAATGAACCCCTGGTTCCATGCTCATTCGACCCGCTCACCGGCTACTTCCGGGACGGTTGCTGCCGGACCGACGATACCGATACGGGCACGCATGTCGTCTGCGCGATCATGACGAGGGAGTTTCTGGAGTTCAGCCGTTCGATGGGAAATGACCTGATGCTGCCGCGCCCGGAATATGGGTTTCCGGGGCTGTTCGCAGGCGACCAGTGGTGCCTGTGCGCGCTGCGCTGGGAGCAGGCCTATCGCGCCGGCAAGGCGCCGCAAGTCGTGCTGGAGAGCACGAACATCCGCGTGCTGGATATCGTCGACCTGGCCGCGCTGAAAAAGCACGCGTGGGCGCCGGACCTGGCCTGACCGGCCCGCGGCCTTGCAGTCTGTGAGGATTTATTGCTGGTCGTAGTTTCGGCGGCGCGCCGGCTGTAGCAGCACGCGCAGCGCGACGTCGATGTCGACACGGCGGTTGCGCAGGAAGTTTGCCGCATAGCCGGTTCCGTGGATGCTTTGCATCCGGATACCCTGTTTCACGAAACGGGCCGTGTGCCAGTCTGGACGAGTAGGAGTGGACGCGGGAAAGTCCCACGGTTCTTCATTTTTTTGCGTCTGCATGGTCTTTTTTTGCTAAAGGGGATGGATGCGGGAGAGGAAACGGTATATCTGTCAATGCGGCTGCAAGCTTAAGTTTTCGATAATGGCCTGTCTGTACGGAACCGCACCGAAAATCGCCGCTCCAATATTTGCCCAGCCCGGATCCATCGACGTTGTATTGTCGAAATGAGCAGTCATTGTAGTTCTCCTGCGCGCCAGTTCAATTACTCCTTATCAACACGGCAACAGAAAATTGCGGAAATCGATAGAATCTGTGCATGATGTTGTTAAATTGTAAATTAATTCCGTACTGATTTATTACACACCTCTTGTTTCACTGTTTCGCTTGATTTATTGCCTACGCCATGAATTCAGACGATCTGGAATGTTTTGCAAGGGTGGCCAACTGCGGCAGCATCTCGCGTGCCGCGCTGGAGCTTGGCAGCGACCAGTCGACGGTAAGCCGCCAGCTGCTGCGGCTCGAAGCGTCGATCTGCTCGCGCCTTTTTCATCGCAGCGGCCGGGGCGTGGTGCTGACGGACGCCGGGCGGACGCTCCTGGTGCATGCGCGCCGCGTCACCGAAACGGTCGAGGAAGCGCGGCGCGCGATCCACGCGTTTTCCAGCCACGGCCCGGCTGCGCTCGTCATCGGCGCGCAGGCGACCATCGCCCGTACGATACTCGGCCCGGTGGGCACCGCATTGCGCGAGCATTTTCCACGGACCCGGCTGCGCTTTGCCGACGGCACCAGCAGCGACATGCTGTCATGGCTGGCGTCGGGCACCATCGACGCCGCCGTGCTGTACCTGCCGGCGCAGACCGCCGGCCTGAAGATCGACGTGCTGCTGCAGGAACCGGTGCGGCTGGTCGCGCCAGGCAGCATGCCAGGGCTCGAAGACGAATTCCCGGTGCGCCGGCTCGGCGAGGTGCCGCTGGTGCTGCCGAGCGCGCCGCATGGCCTGCGGCTGCTGGCGGAGGCGCTGGCCAGCCGGGCCGGCATCGCGCTGCATGTCGCGATCGAATGCGATGTCTCGATCAGCGTCACCAAGCGCCTGGTGCAGAACGGCTGCGCCTATACCCTGCTGCCGCTGGCCGCAGTCGCGGACGAGGTGGCCAGCGGCACGCTGCACACGGCGCGGCTGGTGGGCGCCGACGTCAGCCGCGAGGTCGTGCTGGCCACCGCGCGCAACCACGCGGGAGCCGCGGAACTCTGGAATGTTCTCCAGACCGTCCGGCAGCAGATATGCAATACGGTCACCAGCGGCGGCTGGCCGGACGCGCGCTTGCGCAGTTGACGACAGGACGGCCACTGCTCGCGCCTCGCGGAAATATTTACGATCAGAAACAATGTTTATTTAAAAATAGTTGCTCTGCGGGAACATTTTGGCTATAAATACGGTCTGTATCAACGCGCGGGCACTCTTTTCCGCCCGCCGATAACAACCGATGGGAAATCATGAAGCAACCGAGTCTTGCCAAGCTTACGACCTACGATCCAAATCCCCTGCTGGACACAGTCACGGAATATCTGAATGTCAAGAACGATGCCGCCCTGTCACGTGCGCTTGCCATCGCGCCGCCTATCATCAGCAAGATACGGCATCGCAAGATGGTGGTCGGCGCCGCGCTGCTGATCCGCATGCATGAAATCACCAATATCAGCATCAAGGAACTGCGGGCGCTGATGGGCGACCGACGGCCGATCTTCTGCTGAATTCCTGACCCGTCCAGGCCCACGGCCTGGACGCCGGCAGCGTCAACCGTCCGCGTCCAGCGGACGCACAATCCCCCCTCCTCCCAGTCCGCATGCAACCAAGCCGCGCCAGCGCCGGTCTGATGCTCAATGCCGCATGTTTGCCCAGCAACAATTGCGCCCTCTCAGAACCGCCCAACCAGGAGAAAACGTGATGCCGATGACAAGCACCTATACCAAGCCAGAACCCGCACGCTCGGAGATCGACCAGATTGCCGGCGCCGCAGTGATCGAATTCGGTACGCCATGGTGCGGCTACTGCATGGCGGCGCAGGCGCCGATCGCACAGGCGCTGGACGCGCAGCCGGACGTGAAACACATCAAGGTCGAGGATGGCAAGGGCCAGCCGCTGGGCCGCTCGTTCCGCGTCAAGCTGTGGCCGACGCTGGTATTCATGAAAGATGGCCGCGAGATGGCGCGCCTGGTGCGGCCGGCCGATGCTGCGTCGATCACCCGGGCGCTGGCCGAACTGGACGCCGGAAACTGACATCTTGTCCCGGCGTCGCCGGCCCGCTCGCCCGGAGCGCATCTAGCCGGCGATATGCGCAATCAGCGGCAGGTGATCGGAAGCCAGCCGCGCCAGCGGCGTCGCATGCACCTCGACCCGCACCAGCCGGTGGCGCGGGCTGATCCAGAGCCGGTCCAGCGCGAATACCGGGAAGCGCGACGGGAAGGTCCGTGGCGCCGGCACCGGTTCGAAATGGGAGACCAGCCAGCGCAGCGGCCGGCCCCAGACGAACCACTCGTTGAGGTCGCCGGTCAGGATCACCGGCATGCGGTCGGTGTCGAAGGCCTGCAGCAGCAGCCGTATCTGGTGGCGCCGTTCGGCCGGCTGCAGGCCGAGATGGGTGGCGATGACCCGCAGCGGATGGCCGTGGCAGTCGATGTCGGCATCGAGCGCGCCGCGCGGCTCGCGGCTGCCGAATGACAGGTCGATCGTCCGCTTGGCGATGATCGGGTAGCGGCTCAGCACCGCATTGCCGTAACGGCGCTCCGGGCGATCTTCGGTCGGCCCTTCCACCGCATGAAAACCGGTGGCTTCTTCCAGCAGATCCAGCACGCTGGCGCGGCCCGCGCCGCCCAGCGGCACTTCCTGCAGCGCAATGACGTCGGCGTCGATTTCCCGCAGCACGTCGGCGATGCGCTGCGGCGCGAGGCGGCCGTCGGTGCCGATCGCCCCGTGGATATTGTAGGTGGCCACGGTCAGCGGCCACGGATTGAGGTCGGGTGCGACTGCCGTGTCCGTGTCCTGCCCCGATGCCGGCAGCATCAGTTTTTCCATGCCGCCTCCCGCCTCGCGAACAGCTTCTGCAGGCCCAGCGCGGACGCGATCAGGACCACGCCCATCAGCACCAGCACCGCGATTGTGCCGGCGGTGGGTCGGCGCGCCGCTTCGGCCAGGTGATGGACGAAGGTGACGGTCAGCACGATGCCGGGCGCCATGCCGAGCACGGTGCCGATCAGGAAGTCTCGCAGCCGGATATGCGACGCGCCGGCGACCACGTTGACCACCGCGAACGGCGCGACCGGCAGCACCCGCACCACCATCACCGCGAGGACGCCGCGCTTGGCGATGCGGCGGCTCAGCCGGTTGATCCGCGCGCCCAGCAGGTCGCGCACCGTCTCGCGCCCGACCCAGACGCCCAGGCCGTAGGTCAGCGCGGCGCTCAGCGTGGAGCCGACGATCGCATACAGCGCGCCGTAGAAAGGACCGAAGACAATGCCGGTGACCGCGATGAGCAGGGTCACCGGCACCATCAGCGACGCGGCGAGCATGAAGCTGGCGATCGCGATGGCCGGCGTGAAAGGCAGGTACTGCAGGCGTTCCGCCATGCCTATCATGGACGCCAGGTTCATCGTGTCCCGGAGCGGCGTCGCACGCCAGGCCACCGTCAGCAGCACCAGCGCCAGCGCCAGCAACCCCAGGCCGATCAGCCGCTGCGGCACCGGCTTCCTGGCGTCCTTGGGCACGAACTGCGCGACCAGTTCGTCCGGCGTGATCGGTCGCTCCGGGTCGAATACCACGTTATCGACCGTCAGCATTTCCATTTCCGGCGTGATCGCCGGGTCCATGGTCTCCAGCCGGCGCTCGTTGCGCAGCAGGTCGACCGTGCGGAGCAGGCCGTGCTCGCGCACCGTTTCCACCACGACGTCGGGCGCGGCGCCCAGGTGTTCGCCGAGCAGCCGCGCGCGCATCCGCGCAATCGCCGCGCGGACCGTGTCGCCGGCCTCGCCCGGCGGCGCTTCCAGCGCCAGGTTGCACTCGGTGTCGAAGGCCATCGAGCGGTTGCTCATGTTGGCCGAGCCGACGCAGAACAGCTCGTCATCGACCGTGAACACCTTGCTGTGCACGTTCAGGCAGCCGTCCGCCAGGCCCGGCAGGTACGGGCAGTACATCCGGTAGCGGCGGCTGTCGTCCGTTGCCTTCAGGCGCTGGTGGACGCGGGCGCGCAATGCGCCCATGGTCGCCTGCTCCAGCCAGCCGCTCTGGTTCTTGGGCGAGATCACCATGATTTCCGGCGGGTCTTCCTCGCGCAGCCGCTCCGACAACGCATTGCACAGCGTGTCCGACGTGAAATACTGGTTTTCGAAGAACAGGTGGCGGCGGGCCGACGCGATGGCGTCGAGGTAGAGCTGGCGCACCTCGAAGACGCCGGAAGCGCCGTCGAACGTCGGCTCGGTGCGGGCAATGGCGACATCGACATTGCGCACGTCCGGCTCGACCGCGGCCGGCCAGGCGTCATGGACGGAGGGCACGGACGGGGCCGCGGCATGCCCGGTCGCCCGGGTCCAGCGGGCGCGCGCCAGTTCGCCGAGCGCGGCGGCGGCCTCGCCGTCGAGCACCGCCTGGACATCGTGGAACGGCCCGTACGGAACGCCGTCCGCATCGCAGCGCAATGCATTGTCTGACGCATGCTCGGGCGTATCCCACCGGCATTTCGTGATGTCCAGCCCGCCGACGAAGGCGATGCTGTCGTCGACCACGACGACCTTCTGGTGATGCGACGCGCCGACCGGGTGCCGGCTGTCCATGTGGAACGCCATGCCGCGATGGCGCCGCCAGCTGGTGCGGTAGGCCGGCAGCAACTCGCGCTCGAGCGCATAGAGCATCGCGAAATCCCAGTTGAGCACGTAGATGCGCAGTTGCGGCCGTTCGGCCAGCACGGCATGCAGGAAGTCGCCGATCGCCGCCGGGTAGCCGTCGTCCGGGCTGCCCGGGGCCAGGACCGTGCGGCTGTCGATATCCCAGCTGAGGATGAACACGCTGTGCCTGGCCTGCAGAATTGCCGAACGCACTGCGGTGAAATAGGCATCGGCGTCGATCAGCAGGCCGAATCGGCTGCTGCGCTCGATGCGCCAGCAGTTGCGGCCGGGCTGCAGCAGCGGGCGCGCCGACGGAGAGGAACGGGTTTCTGGCGTGAGCACGTGGACGTCGGGACCGGTCAGTTGTAAAAACCATATCTTCGGCCAGATTTGCGCCGCAGGTTTTGCGCCGACGGGGCAGGACGGCACAAAGTTGCGGCTTTCATGGCCTGGCGGCAATCGCCGGGCCGGGACAACGCGGGAAACGCAGGCGGGGAGACGGCGGGCCGCCTACGTTGCGCGGCTGTTCAGCGCTTGACCAGTTCGGTGAAGAGCCGCTCGCACGAACGGACGAATTCACTGTCCTGGTACAGCTTGTCCCGGTTTGCCTCGATGCGCGACACCAGTTCGCGCCGGTGTTCCGGGCAGGTCGCCAGACGGACCGCCTTGTCCGCGTAGTCTTCCGCGTCCGCGGCGACCAGGTCGGCAAACAGCTGTTCGCCCATTTTCCGGTACATGCCCAGCGTGTGCCGGCCGCGCTGCATGGCGCCCGGCCAGGTCACGACCGGCACGCCGACCGAGAATGCTTCCAGGTTCGTGTTCTGCCCGTTGAAATGGACGGTATCGAGCATCACGTCGGCGCAGGCCAGCAGTCGCAGGTACTTTTCATGCTCGAGCCGCTTGATGAAGGTGATGCGTTCCGGCGTCCCGTGCGGCAGCGTGCGCCACCTGGCTTCAAGCTCCTGCCGGTAATGCGCCTTGGCAGGCTCGATGAAGACGATGCGCGCCCTGCTGTCGCGCCGCACGATGCCGGCAAGGACCGCTTCCATGTCCGGATGCACCTTGAAAAGCGTCTGCGGGCAAAGGTAGACCGACTCGCCCTCGTCGAGGCCGAATTCGGACCGCGGCACCGGGCCGGCGGGCGGCGTCGGGCGGTCGTAGTAGGACAGCGTGCCGGCATTCGGAATCGTGAGCAGGCGTTCCGAGTAATGCGCGGCGGCGCCTTCCGGCTCGTACAGGTCCGATGACAGGAAATAGTCCATGTTCGGCACGCCGGTCGTGTCCGGATGGCCGAACGATGTCAGCTGCACCGGCGCCAGCCGGGCGAAGGAAAGCAGGTAGGCAAACGGCTCCATGCCGATGTCCTGGTAGAACAGCACGTCGAGCGCAAGTTCTGCAATGCGTTCCCGCGCGGCGGCCAGGTCGTGCGTGCCCAGGGTCAGCACGGAAGACGCGGCGGCATCGATGCGCCTGGCCATCGCATCCCCGGGCGAACGGCCGAGGCGGATCACGATGACCTCGAAACGGTCGCGGTCCAGCTGCTCGACCAGTCCGCAGGTCGTGCCGCCTATGCTGTGGTTGGCAAGGTGCGCCGAAAGTATGCCGACCCGTATGCGGCCCTGCCGGCCGGCGGCATCGGCAAGCTGCGGCGCGGTCCAGCCGAGCTGGGGACAGACATGCAGGTAGGCCTGCGCGATCCTGGCGTGCAGCTCGCGGTTCGGCTTCCCGTGGTACGACAGGAAAAAATAAGGGGCCGTGAACGATTCCGGCCGGGTTGCCCGCAGCGGCGACGCCAGGCACTGGTCCAGCATGCGGTGCATCCGGCTGCGCACCCGGTCGGGATAGGCGGCGTCGGGAATGATGCCCCGCACCAGGGTGGCATTGCGCAGCAGGTAGAGCCCGGCGTTCTTTGGGTCCAGCTTCGCCAGCCGCTCGAACATCGCCGCGGCTTCGTCGAGCCGGTCCAGGTTCTGCAATCCCGTCGCCAGGTTGCGCGCCGCCTCCAGGCAGCGCGGGTCCGCCCTGAACGCCTGCTGGAAGTAGGACAGCGCTTCCGCGTGCCTGCCCTGCAGCAGGCGGATGCTGCCCAGGTTGTTCAGCGCAAGCGCGTACTTCGGATTGACTTCCACCGCCGACCGGAAGCGCTCCTCCGCATCGTCGAACATGCCGCCCTGCAGCAGCATCATGCCCTGGTTGTACAGGCATTCGACCAGGACCTGCCTGACCGCGCCGACCGGGCCGCCCGCGGTCAGCAGATGGCGGCACAGCGCTTCCGCGTCCGCGTAGTCGCCGGTGGCGACGAGGTGCCTGGCCTGTAGCAGCAATTTCGACATGTCAACTTTTTCCTGTGTTTGATCGGGCCGCGCGGCTTGTCGCCAGCGGTTTTCCGGCCGTGAGCTTACCCGGTCCGGCAATCCCGTGCGCGGCGCGGCAAGATTCTGTCCGCGCCGGGCCATCCGTGCAGGCAGCCGCAGGCGGCCGCCGACGAAAAAAAACCGCACCGTATCACCGGTGCGGTTCTTCGACGCCGCCGCGAGGCGGACGTCACGACGGGGAATTACTTCCCGGCGTTTGCGGTACGCAGGCTGACGTCCTTGATCTTGCCGCCTTCGACGACGCCCATCAGCACGTTGGCGATGGTGCCGCCCTTCGGATCCAGGCCTTCGATTTCCTGCGGGTTGTTTTCCGCCGGCAGGGTCTTGAATGCCTTGTCCATCTGCTCGCGGATCTTGACGCCGTCGGTGACGGTGCCGGCCAGCTTCATCGCGATCGCGGTTGCATGCACCGCGGTGTAGTTCAGGCCGATTTCCGAGGTCGGGTCGCGGTCAGGCTGGATCTTCTTGAAGTTGCTGACGAACAGCTTGGCGTTCGGGCGCGGATCGGCCGCCAGCGGCAGCACGCCGACCGAGCCTTCGAGCGGGCCGAGGCCGCCGATGACCTTGGCCATCTCGTCGATCTTGGCCTGGTCCATGATCAGGAAGCCGCCCTTGAAGCCGAGGTCGCGCGCCTGCTTGGCGACCAGCGCGCTAGGCTCGGAAGCGCCGCCGATGAACATGACGTCCGGCTTGTCCTGCAGCACCTTGGAGACGCCGCTGTAGAAGTCGGTTGCCTTGTTGTAGGACATCGGGTTCTCGGCGACGACCTTGCCGCCCGCCGCTTCCCACTTCGGCTTGAATGCCGCGGTCCATGCCTTCGCATAGTCGTGGTCGGCGCCGGCGATGGCGACGTTCTTGCCGAACTTGGCCATTTCAACCTTGATGAACGGGTCGATGTAGATCGTGAAATCCGGCGGGATGCGCACGCTCATCTTGTTGCCGCGCTCGGTCACCTGCGGCAGGCTGGTGTAGGCCAGCAGCAGCGTGTTGGCTTTCTCGTTGAACGCCTGCACCGCGAAGATGCCGCCGGAATGCGGCACCAGGACCGCGGGGGTCTTGTGCTGCTGGATCAGGCGCTGGACGTTGATCGCGGTCTCGGACGGGTTGTACTTGTCGTCGAGCGAAACGATCTCGAGCTTGTATTTCTTGCCGCCGACTTCCAGGCCCTTGGCATTGACTTCGTTCGCAGCCATTTCCATGCCCATCAGCACATTCTTGCCGTAGAGCGCGGCGCCGCCGGACAGCGGTCCGGAAAAGCCGATCTTCACGACTTCCTGTGCCAGCGCGCTGCCGCTGAAGGCCATCGCCACTGCTGCTGCAAGATAAACCGGTTTCATTTTGATACGCATTTTTTCAGTCTCCTTTTGTGAATCTCAGAATCTCTGGATGGGAATTGCACTGCAACGACCAGGTACAGCCGGGCGCCCGTTCAGGCGCCAATGTAAGCCTTGCGCACCGCTTCATTGTTGAGCAGCTCGTCCCGGCTGCCTTCCATCACGATGCGCCCGCCTTCAATCACATATGCGCGGCTGGCGATGCGCAGCGCGGCATAAGCATTCTGTTCGGCCAGCATCACGGTCGTGCCGGCCTTGTTGATCTTTTCGATGGCCTCGAACATCTGCTTCACCACCAGCGGCGCCAGGCCCAGCGACGGTTCGTCGAGCAGCAGCGCCTTCGGCCGCGACATCAGCGACCGGCCGATGGCGACCATCTGCTGCTGGCCGCCGGACAGCGAGCCGGCGTTCATCTCGCGCTTCTCGTGCAGGATGGGGAACATCGCGAACACCTCATCGAGCGTGCTCTTGATGCCCTTGCTGTCGCGCCGGTGCACGTAGCCGCCCAGCGTCAAATTCTTCAGCACCGACATCGCCGGAAACAGCTTGCGGCCTTCCGGGCACTGGACCACGCCGTGTTCGACGATGGCCGACGGCTTCATGCCGACCAGCTCGGTCTTGCCGAACCGGATGCTGCCGGACGCGGCCTTGTGCAGGCCGCTCGTGGTCAGGAAGATCGAGCTCTTGCCGGCGCCGTTCGCGCCCAGCAGCACCACCAGCTCGCCCTCCTTCGCATGGATGTTGATATTGTCGAGCGCGCGGAAGCTGCCATAGTTCAGCGACACATTCTCAAGCTGCAGCATTTTCACTCCCCAGGTAGGCTTCGATCACGATAGGGTTGGACCGAATCTGCGCCGGGGTTCCTTCCGCGATCTTCTCGCCGTAGTTCAGCACCATGATCTTGTCGGCCAGGTTCATGATCATGTCCATCTTGTGTTCGATCAGGCAGACCGTCATGCCGTGCTTGACCAGCTTCTGGATCAGTTCGGCGATGCCGACGGTCTCTTCCGGGTTCACGCCGCCAGCCGGCTCGTCGAGCAGCAGCATCTTCGGCTCGGTCGCCAGCGCCAGCGCGAACGCGACCCGCTTGCGCTCTTCCTGCGAGATGTCGGCCGCGATCCGGTGCGACACGTGCGACAGGCCGACGAAGTCCAGCGCTTCCTGCGCCTTGACCCGGCAGATGCGCTCTTCTTCCTTCAGCCGGCGGGTATTCAGCAGCACGTCCATCAGGCCGGACTTGGTGCGCAGGCGATGGCCGACGATCAGGTTGTCCAGCACAGACGCCCGTTCGAACAGCGTGGTGGCCTGGAAGGTGCGCGACACGCCCAGCTGGGCGACCTGGTCGGCCCGCAGGCCGGTCACGTCCTTGCCGTCGAACACGATCTTGCCGGACGTGGGCGGGATGGCGCCGCTGATCAGGTTGAAGAAGGTCGTCTTGCCGGCGCCGTTGGGGCCGATGATGGCATTGATCTTGTTCTTCTCGAACGAGATGCTGATGTCATGGACCGCGCTCAGTCCGCCGAAACGCTTGGTCAGGTTCTGGATTTCAAGCATGGGAGCTTCCCTTCTGCTGGCTGCGGCCTACGACGCCTGCGGCCGGGGTCTGACGGGCGGCGTTCTGGCTGGCCAGGCGCGACGCATTGCGCGCCTTCCATCCCAGATAGGAGCCGACGATGCCGTGCGGCACGAAGATCACCAGGATGATCAGCAGCGGGCCAAACACGATGAAGCGGTAGTCCTGCAGGAATTGCAGGTACTGGGTCAGCCAGGGCACGCCGATGGCGCCCAGCAGCGGTCCGAGCAGGGTGCCGATGCCGCCGACCAGCATGTACATGGTCATGTCGAAGGTGTGCTCGACGCCCGCGATGCCAGGGCCGAGGAAACGCACGAAACCTGCGTACAGGCCGCCCGCCAGGCCGGCGTAGAACACCGACAGCATGAACGCCAGCACCTTGTTGCGCATCAGGTTGATGCCCAGCGCCTCGGCCAGGTCGTCGCCGTTGCGGATGGCCATGAAGGTGCGGCCCAGCAGCGAATTGGCGATACGGTGCATGAAGAAGACCGCCAGCACCAGGAAGAACAGCACCAGGTAGTACTGCGCGCGCGGCGACTCGAACTCGAAGCCGGCGATCGGCGACGGCGCCGGGATGCCCATGATGCCAACGGTGCCGTGGGTCAGGCCTTCCCACTTCTCGATCAGCAGGTACATGATGTAGCCGACGCACATCGTGAAGATCGAGAAGAAGTGTCCCTTGAGGCGCAGCGACACCAGGCCGACGAAGAAGCCCAGCCCGGCCGCGACGAAGCCCGACAGCGCGAACGCGATCCAGAACGGCACGTTGTGGTCGACGGTCAGGATGCCGACCGTGTAGGCGCCCACCGCCATGAAACCGCTGTGCGCCAGGTTGAACTGGCCGGTGTAGCCGGTGATCAGGTTCAGGCCTATGGTGGCGATCGCGAAGATATACGCGGTCGCCATCACGGTCAGGTAATAGTCGTTGCCGGCCGCGATGAAGGGAAAGGCGATGCCCAGCGCCAGCAGCAGCATCCAGCCGATTTTGCCATCGATGAGTTTCATGATCAGCGGGCTCCGGTAGTGAACAGGCCTTGCGGACGCACCGACAGCACGACGACCAGCAGCACGAAGGCGATGATGTCCTTGTAATCGGTCGAGATATAGAACGCGCCGAAGGACTCGGCGAAGCCGATGATCAGCCCGCCCAGGATCGCGCCGGGAACGCTGCCCATGCCGCCCAGCACGATGATGACGAAGGCCTTGGTGATGACCAGGTTGCCCATCGCCGGGTAGACCAGGTTGATCGGCGCATACAGCGTGGCGGCGACAGCGGCCAGCACGCCGGAAATGGCGAAGGTCATCATCGCGACGCGGTTGGCGTCGATGCCGACCAGCGCGGCGCCGTCGCGGTTCTGCGCCATCGCGATGATGGTCGCGCCGGTCGTGGTCTTGCGCAGGAACAGGTGCAGCGCCAGCATCAGCGCGAAAGCGGCGACGATGATCAGCAGGCGCTGGGACGGCAGCGTCACGCCGCCCATGGAAATGATGCCGGCGTACGGCGTCTGCATGCGGCGGAAATCGGCGCCGAACATGGCCTGCGCGCTGGCTTCCAGGAACAGCAGGATGCCGATGGCGGCGATCATGTGATGCAGGCCCTCGTGGTGGCGCAGCGGGTGGAACACCAGGCGTTCGGCCAGCACGGCGATTGCCGCGACGATCACGCCGGCGCCGGCCATCGCAACCCAGTAGTTGAGACCGAAACTGGACATCAGGAAGAAGGCGGCAAACGCACCTACCATGTAGAACGCGCCATGCGCAAAGTTCGGCACATGCATGATGCCGTATACCAGCGTAAGCCCAAGTGCCACCAGGCTGTACACGCCGCCCAACGTCAGTCCGTTGAGGATTTGCTCCAGTATCAACTCCAAGATCCGTCTCCTTAATATTTCCACGATGCGCCGGCAAATGCGCGATGGCTGGCAGCAAGCCATGGCTGAAGTCCGCTTTTCAGGGTGAAATGCGAACGCTCGTTTTTATTTTTTCAGCGCAGTCGAACCGTATCATTACTAACAAATTCCGGTCAACCAAAATGAGCCATTATTTTGCAGTGCAGAACCGAAAGCTTGGGTTTTTCCGGTTTTTTATGATGAACGGTAGTTTGAAGTCAAATATGCGGAACTGGAAGTCGATTTTTAGTTCAATTAAGACGGGATCCGGCATGGACAACTACGCTTGGCAAGCGAGTTCAGGCCCGACTGTTTCGCTCTGCGGCACAGCATTCCGTTTTCATTGACGGTTACTTTACCGGATGGTAGGTTTGGGAACGGCGCATGCTAACAAAACTACAAGCCATGGACAATCCATCCGGGCATGCAAACCAACCGCGCCGCTGGCGGCGCATTATTCCACCAAGACAGGAGACAGCATGTTGAAAAGACTGATGCCGGCGATCGCACTCGCGGCCGCAGGTTTATGCGCGGCCGGCCAGGCGCAGGCGCAGGCGGCGGGCACCTACCCGACCAAGCCCATCCATATCATTGTCACGTTCACCAGCGGCGGCGCGCCGGACATCCTGGCGCGGCTGATCGGCGAGAAGCTCAATGCGGCCTGGGGCCAGCCGGTGATCGTCGACAACAAGCCGGGCGCCGGCGGCAACATCGGCGCCGACTATGTCGCCAAGTCCGCTCCCGACGGCTACAACCTGGTGCTCGGCACCGTGGGCACCCATTCGATCAATGGCGCGCTCTACCAGAACATGCCCTATGACATGGTCAAGGACTTCACCCCGGTGACCCTGCTGGCGTCCACGCCGAACATGCTGGTGATTAATAACGATGTCCCGGCCAAGAACCTGAACGAATTCATCGCCCTCGGCAAGAAGGAAGGCAAGATGACCTTCGCCTCGTCGGGCTCGGGCACCTCGATCCACGTGTCCGGCGAACTGTTCAAGACCATGACCGGCATCGAGATGCAGCATATCCCGTACAAGGGCCGCGCCAGCGCGATTCCCGACCTGCTGGGCGGACGCGTCACCATGATGTTCGACAACATGCCGTCCAGCCTGCCGCTGGTCCGCGAGGGCAAGCTGCGCGCGCTGGGCGTGACCAGCGCCAAGCGTTCCGCGGCGGCGCCCGACATCCCTACCCTGGCCGAAGCCGGCCTGCCGGGCTTCGAGGCGGTTTCCTGGTTCGCGATGTTCGCGCCGGCCAACACGCCGGCGCCGGTGGTCAACAAGCTGCAGGCGGAAATCAGCAAGATCCTGAAGTCGCCGGACATCTCGAAGAAACTGCTGGACCTCGGCCTGGACCCGTCCGGCTCCACCCCGGCCGAGCTGGCGGCCTACCAGAAGAGCGAGATCGCCAAGTGGTCGAAGGTGGTCAAGGATTCCGGCGCGAAGGTCGAGTGATGGCGGACACAGCACGCTGGACGCGCCGCCCCGACGGCGCAAACTGGGGCGACTTCGGCCCCGACGACCAGCTCGGCCGGGTCAACCTGATCGGCAGCGAGCAGATCCTGAAAGGCGCGGCCGAAGTCCGGGCCGGCCGCAGCTTCTGCCTGTCGCTGCCGCTCGACCTCCCGGGCGGCAACGCGCTCAACCCGCGCCGCCACCCGCCGAAGCTGCAGCCGACCTGGCGCGGCGACACGCCGGTGCTCAACTACGGCATGGACGGCGTCGTCGCCGACAGCATCGACGTGGTGTCGGACGACCAGGTGCTGCTTTGCCTGCAGTATTCGACCCAATGGGACGCGCTTGCCCATGTCGGCGCCCGCTTCGATGTCGACGGCAACGGCAGCGAGACCATGGTCTATTACAACGGCTACCGGGCCGAGCATGACGTCAAGGGTCCGGCGGAGATGGCGGCCGGCTGCTGCGACGGCGGCCACCAGTCGCATGCGGATGCGCTGGGCATCGAGAACATGGCGGTCCACGGCATGCAGGGCCGCGGCGTGCTGGTCGACCTGGCGCGCCATTACGGCCGCGAGCGCAAGCTGGTCGGCTATGACGAGATCGCGGCCGTGATGGCGCAGGACGGCGTGACGGTCGAACGCGGCGACTTCCTGGTGCTGCGCACCGGCTTCGCCGAACTGGTGATGGAAATGGGCGGCAAGCCGGACCCGCACCTGCTGCACGAGACCTGCCCGGTGATGAACGGCCGCGACCAGCGGCTGTTGCAATGGATCACCGATAGTGGGATTGCGGCCATCTGCGCCGACAATTACGCGGTCGAGGCGTATCCGGCGCCGGAGGTTGCCGGGCGCAAGTCCATCCTGCCGCTGCATCATCATTGCCTGTTCAAGCTGGGAATTCCGCTCGGGGAGCTGTGGTACCTGCGGGACCTGGCCGCCTGGCTGCAGGAAAACGGCCGCAGCCGTTTCATGCTGACGGCGCCGCCGCTTCGGCTGCCGGGGGCGGTTGGGTCGCCGGTGACGCCGGTGGCGACGGTGTAGCGGGGAGCCGGCTTCGGCGGAAGGGGTTATGCGATAGCGTCAGGGCTTCGCGCTGGCCGGGCGGGGGCAGTTGCGGTTGCAGTTGACTCCGCGTAGCGACAGTTGCCGTTGCTGTTGACGTTCCGCGTAGCGACAGTTGCTGTTGACGTTCCGCGTAGCGACAGTTGCCGTTGCTGTTCCGCGTAGCGACAGTTGCTGTTGCTGTTGCTGTTGCTGTTGCTGTTGCTGTTGCTGTTGCTGTTGCTGTTGCTGTTGCTGTTGCTGTTGCTGTTGCTGTTGCTGTTGCTGTTGCTGTTGCTGTTGCTGTTGC
>NZ_FXUL01000016.1 GCF_900182955.1 Noviherbaspirillum suwonense
GCCGGGTCGATGTACTGGTTGTCATTGCCCACGGCCTGGCTTTGCGCGTCGGCCAGGGCTTCCTGGAGTTTCGTGGTGAGTTTGTCGAGTCGCATTCGGAATGCTCCTGAGAGTGTTTTGATTTAAGCGACAAATTGGGCTGGACCGGCGCATTTCAAGCAGGCGGCCCGGGCAGCGCGGCTGCCGGGAGCCGCTGCCGAAGCGCGCTGCGGAAACCCGGGGTTCAGGCTCACTGTATAAGCCGCAGCCGCCCGCCTCCCTTGATCCAGGTCAACCGCGCCCGCATGGCCGGCCGGCCATTTCCGGCGCCACCCGTCCGCTCGCGCCATTGCTCGGTAAAATGCTTGCCGGAATGTCGCGCCGCCGTTCGCCTGGAACGCGGCTGCGCCCGTCCGCTTTCACTCATCCCATAAAAAATCGAGACCATGCCCAAATTCCGTACGTGCGCCATCGCGCTAGCCATCGCCGTCCATTTCTCACCCGCCGCCGCGCAGCAGGCGTCCGCCCGCGACGAATTCTTCTGGCTGGGGGAAATCAACAAGGCGACCGCGGTCATCAACACCGACGAGGGACTGCTGGACCGGGCCATCGCGCCGCGCGCCGCCGCCGGCATCGCCAAGGTGCTGAAGGACGGCAGCCAGCCTGGCGGCAAGCGCCCTTCCACCGTCATCACCTTCGAGCCGCTGCTGATCGAAGCCGCCGGCCCGGAGGTCACGCTGCTGCATGCGGGCCGCTCCAGCCAGGACATGCATGCGACTTACCGCGCCGCCATCCTGCGCGACGACATGCTGAACCTGGCGGACCAGCTCAACAAGACCGCGACCACCCTGGTGAAGATGGCCGAGAAGCATGCCGGCACCGTCGTGCCGAACTACACCAACGGCGTCGCCGCCCAGCCCAACAGCTTCGGCCACTACCTGCTGGGCCATGCCGCCGGCCTCGACCGCGACGCCCAGCGCATCCGCGAAGCCTATGCCCGCATCGACCGCTCGCCGATGGGCACCACGGTGCTCAACGGCACCAGCTGGCCGCTCAACCGCGCCCGCATGGCCAGCTACCTGGGCTTTGCCGCCACCGTCGACAATGCCTATGACGCCGCGCAGATCTCATCGAACGACGAGCCGGTGGAAGCCGCGGCCATCGTGACCAGCATCGCGCTGCATGCCGGCAGCTTCATCGAGGACCTGATGGTGCAGTACTCGCAGTCGCGGCCCTGGATATTGCTGCAGGAAGGCGGCGGCAACACCTATGTGTCCAGCGCGATGCCGCAGAAGCGCAATCCCGGACTGCTGAACGCCACCCGGCGCGACGCGTCGACCGTGATCACGCTGGCGATGGGGCCGGTGATGCAGGCACATAACATCACGCCGGGCATGGGCGACGCCAAGGAAGTCAAGGCCAACAGCGCGATGGTCAACACAACCATCAAGATGCTCAGGGACTGGGACAGGATACTCAACGCGCTGGTCATCAGCCCGGAGCGCGCGCTGGAGGAACTCAACAGCGACTGGACCGCGTCGCAGGAGCTGGCCGACGTGCTGATGCGGAAATACAAGCTGCCGTTCCGCGTCGGCCATCACTTCGCGTCCGAGATCGTCGACTATGCGAAGGCCAAGGACATCAAGCCGCTGGACTTCCCGTATGCCGAGGCGCAGCGCATCTATGCCGACGCCGTCAAGGGCGTGGCCGACAGCAAGCTGCCGATGAGCGAAGCCGAATTCCGCGCGACGCTGAACCCCGTGTCCATCATCAACAACCGCGCATCGGCCGGCGGCCCGCAGCCGGCCGAGATGCAGCGCATGCTGAAGGCGGCCCAGCAGCGGCTGGCGCAGCAGAACGACTGGGTGGCGCAGAGCCGGGGACGGATCAGCAGCGCGCTGGCCGGGCTGGACCGGGACTTCGACAAGCTGCTGACGCCGGCGAAGTAAGACCGGCAACGCTTGCGGGACAAAACTCCGCAAGCGTTGCAACATGGCGCGCCTCGGCCTGCCCCGGTTTGCGCCGGGCCACAACCGCCTTACATCTGCCGCAGCGCCTTGCGCGCGGTCGACGTCACCGGCTCAATCAGGTACTGCAGCGTGGTCTGCGTGCTGCCTTCGATGAACAGTTCCGCCGGCATCCCGGCCTGCAACGCGATGTCGCCCGACGAATGCAGCGATGCCGCATCCACCGCAACGAGCGCGCCGTACCATGACTGGCCGTTGCGGGCGTCGGTCAGCCGGTCGCCCGACACATAGGTCACGGTGCCGTCCACCATCGCGTGGTTGCGGTACTTCAGCGCGGTGAACTTGATCCGCGCATGCTGGCCGAGCCGAACGTTGTTGATGTCTTCGGTCCGCACGCGCGCCTCCACCATCAGCGCGGCGCCGGAAGGCACGATGTCGGCGATCGGGTCGCCGGGCCGGATCACCGCGCCGGGCGACGTGAACTTCAGATCGATCACCTCGCCGTCGGCCGGGGCCACCACCACCTGGCGCGAGGCGGCGTCGGTTGTCTTGCGCACTTCCTGCTCGATCTCGGCCAGCTGCGCGCCGACCGACTTGAGCTGGTCGCTCGCGGTCTGCACGTAGGCATTGCGGCTGCCCTGCATCCGCAGGTCGACGTCGCCGAGGCGCTGCGCGGCGCGCGCCAGTTCGGACGCGCGCTGGTCCAGGCTGGCCGCGTAGTCCACCGTCTCGGCCTCGATCTGCATGATGCGGGTGGGCGAGATGAAACCGTCGTCGAGCAGGTTGCGGTTCAAATCCAGCGTCTTGCGCCGCAGCGCCAGCACCACGTCCATCTGCGCGATCTGCGAGCGCAGCGCCGCGCATTCCCGTTCGATATGCTCGCGCTGCGCCTGCATCAGGCCGACTTCCGAGAGCAGCGTGGCGCGGCGCGCGGCAAACAGGTCCTCCTCCTTTTTCAGCGCATCCCGTACCCGCGGGTCGGCCGCGCCGAGCGCCAGCAGGTCGTCGGCGAACCGCAGCGCCGGCGCGCGCCGCTGCTCGGCTTCCAGCCGGGCCACGCTGGCGCGCAGCACGCTGCTGCGGTAGTCCAGCCGCTCGCGGTCGGCCTGCACGCTGACGTCGCCCAGCACCAGCACCGGGTCGCCGCTCCGCACCCGCTGGCCGTCGCGCACCAGCACGCTCTTGACGATGCCGCCCTCGCGGTGCTGAACCGGGCGGCGGTTCAGGTCGACCTTCACGTAACCGGGCGCGACGACCGACGTGGTGATCGGCGCCAGGCCCAGCCACAGCCCGGCGGGCAGCAACGCGCCCAGCAGCACCCACCAGGCCGCGCGCACCAGCCGCCTGGCTTCCTGCTGGCCGGGCAGCGCCGGCAGGAAGCCAGGCGCGGCGTTGGGCATGGTGGGCATGGCGGGATTGAGCATGGTGTCTGTCTCCGGTCGGTTCAGGCTGCCCGGCTGTCCGCCACGGCCTGCGCCTGGCGCTGCATCGCCTTCATCACGTCGGCCGCGGCGCCGTACTGCGCCACGCGGCCGCTGTCGAGCACCAGGATCTTGTCGACGTGCGCAATCAGCGATGGCCGGTGGGTGACGATGACGGCGGTCACGCCTTCGGCGCGCAACCGCATGATCGCTTGCGCCAGCGCGACCTCGCCGGCGCCGTCGAGGTTGGAATTGGGTTCGTCCAGCACCACCAGCCGCGGATTGCCGTATAGCGCGCGCGCCAGCGCGATGCGTTGCCGCTGCCCAGGGGACAGCAGCATGCCGTGCTCGCCGACCTCGGTCTCGTAGCCTTTGGGCAAGGCCAGGACCAGCTCGTGCACGTTGGCCCGTTTCGCGGCGGCTACCACTCCCAGCGAGTCGGGCGCGGCAAGGCGCGCGATATTGTCCGCGACCGTGCCTTCGAACAGTTCCACGTCCTGCGGCACGTAGCCCATCCAGGCCCCGATTTCCTCGCGCGGCCAGGCAGACAGGTCGGCCCCGTCGAGCCGCAGCGTGCCGGCGACAGGCGCCCAGACCCCGGTCAGCAGCCGCGCCAGGGTCGACTTGCCGGCGCCCGACGGGCCGAGTATCGCAAGCGCCTGGCCGGGTTCCAGCGCAAAGCCGACGCTCAGCAGGACCGGCTGGTTGGTCGGCGAGCGGAAGGCCACGCCTTCGACCAGCAGCCCGCCCCGCGGACAGGGGAGCGCGACCGCGGCTGGCCGGCGGTCGAACTCGACCGACAGCGCGCGCAGGCGCAGGTAGGCGGCGCGGGCGTCGGCCAGCATGCGCCAGCTCGCCACGAGCTGCTCCACCGGCTGCAGCGCGCGACCGAGCAGGATGGTGGTGGCGATCATGATCCCGGCCGACGACTGCTGGGTCAGCACCAGCCATGCGCCCAGCGCCATCATGACGATCTGGATGGACTGGCGCGCGAAACGGGTGGCCGATGTAAAGAACACGGCGCTCTTCTGGCTGCCGGCCTGCAGCACGGCAAGCCGGTCCTGGCGGTCGCGCCAGCGCGCCAGCAGGTTGCCGGTCATGCCCAGCGCCTGCAGCACCTCGGCATTCGCCAGCGAGCTTTCGATGTAGTGGGACACGCGCCGGCCGTCCTGCTGCAAACGTTCCAGCGCGCGCCGCGTGCTGCGGTCGTTGAGCCATGCCAGCACCAGCATGACCATGCTGGATACGGCGGCGCCCATGCCCAGCAGCGGATGGAAGGACCAGATCAGGCAGACGAATATCGGCGCCCATGGCGCATCGAAGATGGCGTTGACGCCGCTGCTGGCGAACAGGTTGCGCAGGCTGGCGACGTCGCGCATGCTTTCCGTGCCGGCGCCCTGCCGCGCCTTTGCCGCCCGCGCGACCACGGCACTGACCACCGCCGGCTGCAGCCGGTCGGCCAGCATGGCGCCGACGACGGACTGCAGCCGGCTGCGCAGCATGTCCAGCGACAGCATCAGCAGCAGCGCAGTTCCCGTGCCGAGCAGCAGCATGACCAGGGTTTCCGGACTGTAGCTGCTGAGGACGCGGTCGAACACCTGCAGCGAGAACATCGCAGGCGCGAGGTAGAGCAGGTTGATCAGCAGCGAGAAGGCCGCAAGGTAGCGGACGTAGGGCCGCAGTTCGTCCCACAGTTCATCCCAGTATGGCTTCATGCGGCTCCTCTAACGTGGCGCTCCAGGCCTCGGCATGACGCGCCGGCCGCACGCCACGAAACGCGTGTGCCGGCACGACGCCTGTAGCTCAAGCAAAAACGAAGTCAAGACTGTTGAGCACTCCCATTGGCACGTCTTGAACGGTAAAACTGTCGGTGAAAGCGGTGCCAGTGACAGTAACCACCGTTGAAAGTCCGGACGCGTCCGCCGTCATGCTGAAGATGAGGCCTTGGCCATAGGCAGTGAGGTCGATCACGTCGAATTCCTGGTTCGCGTCCTCGTTCAGGTTTATCGAGTGGAAGTCCTGGATGACGTCGTTCGAACCGCCGCCTGGGCCAAACATAAATACATCGTTTCCCGCGCCGCCGACAAGGATGTCATTGCCTGCACCACCTTTGATGACATCGTTGCCGCCGTTTCCGTAAAGCCGATTCGGCTCGCTATTTCCAGTAATGATGTCGCCTGCCTCGCCGCCGAGGACGCCTTCAACACTGGTCAGATAATCGATGTATGGCACATCGAACGGATCGCTGGAATTCCTGTTGGTATTGTTCGCCTGTCCGAGAGCGAGGTCGATGTCATACGGAACGCTGCTTCCTGCGTACGAAATGATGTCGAACCCATCCCCACCGTCGAAGTTCGAAAGCTGACCGTGGCCTTTGAGGATATCGTCCCCGCTTCCCCCATTGATGTTGTCCGCGCCCCTCCCCAGCACGGCGTCCAGGTCGCCGACACCAGGGTCGCCGTCCAGAATGTCGTTGCCGTTGCTGCCGGTGATGGTGTTGGCGCGCCCATTGCCAGAACCCGTGAAGTTGCCCATACCGGTATAGTCAAGATTCTCGAGATTTGCAGCAAGCGTATAGCTGACCGGAAGCCCGCTCATGTCGATCGCATCCACAATGCGCACTGTATCGATATTGCCGGGGTCAAGAATATCGACGTTCACGACATCCTGAATCGATTCCGACAATCCGTTGGTATCAATGATGAACAAGTCATTGCCGGCGTTGCCAACGAGCGAGTCGACGCCCGCGCCGCCGACCAGGACATCGCTTCCAAAACCGCCGATCAGCAAGTCGTTGCCACTGCCGCCCATGAGCGTATTGCCAAGATTGCCAGCGCGCAGAGTGTCATCGAATTCGCTGCCTGTCACACGCTCGACGCTGCTTAGCGCGTCGCTGAAAGTGAAGGCCGCGTCGGGGGTCAGCAACTCCGCACTGCCAATCAGCGAGCCAGTGGAAAGAAGCACCGAAACGCCGCGGCCATAGTCGGCATAGCTGACAGCGTCAAAGCCATTGCCGCCGTTGAGCACATTGACGCCACTGCCGCCCACGAGCGTGTCATTGCCATCGCCGCCCAGCAAGGTGTCGTCGCCTGCGCCGCCACTGAGCACGTTGTCGCCTGCGCTGCCCGTAATCTGGTCGTTACCGGCGCCGGTGCTGACGTTTTCGATGCCGATCAGGGTGTCGATGTCGGCGCCGATATGGGCGAGCCCGGTGACCAGATCGACAGTCGCGTCGCTCGATACGGCAAATAGCGCGGTATCGTTGCCGGCGCCGCCGTCAAGGGTGTCGCTGCCCGCGGCGCCGTCGAGAATGTCATCACCGGCGAGCCCCTGCATCAGGTCGACCCCGGCGCCGCCCACCAGGTGATCGTTGCCCGCGGTACCGACAATCGTGGTGATCACATTACGAAAGACCATGTCGTCCCCCGTTATGCTGGCCGCGCTTTCTCCCTGCAGCAGGACGGTGTCGGGAAGCGCGACATGCGTAGTCGGGTCGACAAACCTGATCTGGACATCTGCGCCGATCTGCTGGATATCGAGGTTGGACGCTGCGTACAGGGGATTCAGAATCGACGAGAAGTCGAGCTTTTCGCTGCCGTCTTCAAAATCGGCAATAGTGATGGTGCCGAAATCCGCTTGCACGAACTGGAAACTATCCATTCCGGCGCCACCGGCGACCGTTTTGCTTCCGACCTCGATGACAAATGTATCGTTGCCGGCGCCGCCATCGATACTGTCATTGCCGCTGCCGCCGTTGATCAGGTCGGCGCCGCTGCCGCCGTAGATCGAGTCGACGCCGGCGCCGCCGTTGAGGGTATCGTTACCGTCGCCACCGTCAAGCTGGTTGTCCTGCGCATCGCCGGTGAACAAGTCATCGCCGGCGCTGCCGATCACCGATTCGATACCGGTCAGGATGTCGTCCTCGTTCAAGCCGAAGGCCGTGCCGGCGGCCAGGTTGACAGCGATGGCGCGTCCGTTGTCCAGATAGGCATAGGACACGGTGTCATTGCCGTTGCCGCCATCGATGACGTCGTTACCCTCGTTGCCGCTGAGTGCGTCATCGCCTGCGTCGCCTTTGACCACATCGTCGCCTGCGCCGCCATCGATCGTGTCGTTGCCCGCGCCGCCGTCGATGAGATTGGCGGATGCATTGCCGGAAACGCTATCGGCGAACTGGCTGCCCAGCACCCGCTCAAACCCAGTAAGTACGTCGTTTCCTTCCGCGGACAGCGCCGACCCGCTGGCAAGATCCACTGTCACCGCAGCGCCTGCGTCGCTGTACGACACGGTATCGGTGCCCGCGCCACCGTCAAGAACGTCGGCGCCGGCACCGCCGGCGATGACGTCGTCGCCATCGTTTCCACGCAGCGTATCGTTGCCGGCGCCGCCTGACAGCAGGTCGACGCCGGCGCCGCCTTCGATACTGTTGTCGAGCGCATTGCCGGTTCCGGTGAACGAGCCGGCGGGATAGGTGCCGGTATAGGCCAGGTTTTCGAGGTTCGCACTCAACGTATAGGAAGACAGCTTGGTCAGGACAGTGTCGGTGCCGGCGTTCGCGGCTTCGACTACCGCATCGCCCAGTAGCGAGGTGCCGGCGTCGAAGACCAGATAGCTGTCGTCGCCAAGGCCGCCAGCCAGCGTGTCGTCGCCGCCGCCACCTGCAAGGCTGTCGTTGCCATCGCCGCCTTCGATCCGGTTGTCCTGGGCTTCGCCGCTCAGGCTGTCCGCCCCGGCGCTGCCGATCACATTGCGTATGTTGAACAACGTGTCGATTTCGCCGATGCCCACGGTCGCCGTGTGCGCCGTGAGGTCGACGCTCAGCGGCCCGGCCGAGACCAGGTCGGCATAGGTCACGGTATTGTTGCCAAGCCCGCCGTCGATGAAATCGTCGCCACGTCCGCCGTTGAGCATATCGTCGCCATCGCCGCCCTGCAGCGTGTCATTGCCGTCGCCGCCGAACAGGCCGTCGTTGCCATCGCCACCATCGAGGACGTTCGCCTGCACGTCGCCGGCCAGGCTGTCCGCCGCGGCGCTTCCGGTGACGTTCTGTATGTTGGTCACGGTATCGATTTCGCTGGCGCCCACCGTGGCCGTATGGGACGCGAGGTCGACGCTCAGTGGGCCGGCGCCCACCAGATCAAGGTATGTCACGGTATTGGTGCCGGCGCCGCCGTCGACGGCGTCGTTGCCGGTGCCCGGGGCCAGAATGTCGTCGCCAGCGCCGCCCTGTAGCGTGTCATTGCCACTCCTGCCCAGCAGAATGTCGTTGCCGGCGCCGCCGTCGAGGATGTCATTGCCGGCCCCGGCATCGAGCGTGTTGGCCCCGGCGTTGCCGGTGAGGCGGTCGGCGCCGCCGCCGCTCAGTACATTTTCGATACTGGCAAGCGTGTCGGTCTCGGTGCCGGTCACGGCCGTGCCGGTCGCGAGATTAATGGTCACGGCCGCGGTGGTCAGGTCGTTGTAGTTCACCGTGTCGATGTCGGCGCCGCCGTCGATGCTGTCGTTGCCGGCGTCATGCAGGAACAGGTCGTTGCCGGCGCCGCCGATCAGGACATCGTTCCCGGCCGCACCGCTGATGATGTCGTTGCCGGCCCCGCCGTCGATGCGGTTAACCAGGCTGTCGCCAGTCAGCGCATCGCCGGCCTCCCCGCCGATCAGGTTCTCGATATTGAGCAGCGTGTCGTTGCCCGCGCCGCCGGTGGCCGTCCCGGCCGTGAGATTGACCGTGACCGCGCCCGGCGTGCCGGCATAGGAGGCCGTGTCGATGCCGAGGCCGCCGTCCAGCCGGTCGTTGCCCAGCCCGCCGACAAGCGTGTCGTCATTGCCGTCCCCGCCAAGGATGTCATTCCCATCGCCGCCATCGACCAGGTCCACGCCGGAACCGCCGGACATCGTGTCGACGCCGCCGCCGCCGAGCATCTGGTCGTTGCCGGAGCCGCCATCCATCGAGTCGTCGCCGTCGCCGCCCAGCATGCTGTCGTCACTGGAGCCGCCCGCCACGATGTCGTTGCCCGCGCCGGCGTCGATGACATCGTTCCCCGCCCCGCCATTGATGTTGTCGTTGCCATCACCGCCCGTGACCTTGTCCTCCCCAGCGCCAGCATCAATCGCATCATTCCCGGCGCCGCCGTCGATGGTGTCGTTGCCACCCAGGCCGTTAATGTTGTCCGCTGCACTAGTGCCGATGAGGATGTCATTGCCCAACGTGCCGCTGATCGTAGCCATGGTATTTATCCTTTAATGCTTCCGTTAGGCAGTTGCCCGCACACGTGCGGCGAAGCTTGTCCAGTCAACAACGTGCGCCGCCAACAGCGTTCGTTAATCGATCTTTTGAAACCGGCAGATACCAAAACATTAAACGTTTTAACCAAAAGTCAAAACGTTTGCAAGCACGTCAGGCGACTATATTTTTCTTCGGAAATTGAACTGGCACTGGGTCCAGGACACTGGAAGCAGCGCACGCAAGAAATTAATCGGACGACGAATCCAGCGCTGCATTGCGCATACCGGAACCCGCGCAGCGATAGCCTCCGTTATGCCTAACCCTGATTTAGAAGGCGTCATGAAAAGCCGTAGGGTGCACTAAGCAAAGCGCATTCCACCATTCGTTGCGAACAGGCGATGGTGCTTGAATGGGCAATGCTGCAATGTGCTGCGCTTATTACAGCCCACGAGCCATGTTGAGGAATCGGAACTATCGATCTCATCCGGCACGCCATGACTTCGGTCTGGTATTAGCCCCGCGCAGCGACTGTCGCCGTTGGCCCCGCGCAGCGACCGTTGCCGTTGACGTTGGCCCCGCGCAGCGACCGTTGCCGTTGACGTTAGCCCCGCGCAGCGACCGTTGCAGTTGCTTTTGAAGTGGCCGTTGCAGTGAATCCCCGTTAGATGGCGACGCGTCGCCAGCGCCTGAAACGGATAAAGAAGCGTCCGCTGTCTGAGCGAAGCGAGTTTCGGACGCTTCCCGTTTCAGGTGCTGGCGGCGCGTGCAGTCCGCGCAGCGGACCGCCATCGTAGGGGTCGCCTTTTTTGCCCCACTTTTTTGGCGAAGCAAAAAAGCGGGTCGGCCGCCGGGCCGAACACCCGGCTACTCCCCACGGCAGTGAAGCCTCAACGTTTCACCCGCCAGCAGACGCAGCAGGAGCGCTTTGCGCTGTAGCCCATTGCAAACGTGAAGACGAAAAGCCGGGCAAACGCCCCGCCAATCCTCATCCCCCCAACGCCCGCCAAGCAGCAAACCCCGCAATACAGCAAACAATTGACCCCACCAGATGCAGCCCAATATGCGCCATCGCCCACCCATACTGCCCCCGCTGCAGCAAAATCATCGCCTCGGCAGAAAACGTCGAAAACGTCGTCAGCCCGCCCAGAAACCCCGTCACCGCAAACAACCGCCAAACCTCCGGCACCCCCGGATACCGCTCGAAGAAAGCCACCGCCATCCCGATCATGAACCCACCCGCCAGGTTCGCCGCCAGCGTCCCATACGGCAACACCGCATGCATCGAATTAAGCGCGATCCCCAGCAACCAGCGCAGCCATGCGCCAATGGCCGCCCCGCACCCCACCGCCAGCCAGTTCATCCGGGCGCGCCCTCGCGCCAGCGTTTCAGCGCCGTCTCGTCGCTGCTGCGCGCATCGACCCAGCGCGCCCCCTCCGGCGTCTGTTCCTTCTTCCAGAACGGCGCTTCGCTCTTCAGGTAATCCATGATGAATTCGCAGGCGGCGAATGCCTCGCCACGGTGCGCCGACAGCGTGACCACCAGCACGATCTGCTCCTGCGGCCGCATCGGCCCGACACGATGCACCACCAGCGCGTCGGCCAGGTGGAAACGTGCGCAGGCCCTGGCGACAATGTCTTCCAGCGCCTTTTCGGTCATGCCCGGGTAATGCTCCAACTCCAGCTCGGCAACGCTGGCGCCCTCGTTCATGTCGCGCACCGTGCCGACGAAAGTGACCACGGCGCCGACCTCGGGCCGGCCGGCGCGGAGCAGCCGCACTTCCTCCGACAGGTCGAAATCGGCAGTCTGCACACGTACCGGCATTGCGTTCTCCTACGGGATCAGCCGCCGGTGACCGGCGGGAAAAAGGCGACTTCGCAGCCGTCGGTCAGCGGCGTCGCCTCGTCCGCCATCAGCTGGTTGCAGGCCATGCGCAGCGAGCGGCCAGGCGCCAGCGCCGCGGCCCAGGTCTCGCCGCGCTCGCGCAGCAAGCCGCGCAGCGCACCGACGGTCGTGATGCCCGGGGGCAGCGTGACCGTTTCCTGCGACGCGCCCAGCGCCTCGCGGATGCTGGCGAAAAAGCGGAGCTGTATGTTCATGACGGGTAGAGCAATTGGTTGAACGGGATGAAGCGCACCAGGTCGCCGGGCGCGATGGCCTGGCCGGGCGGATTGTCGATCAGGCCGTCGGCCCAGACGGTGGAAGTTAGCACGCCCGAACCCTGGTTGGGGAACAGGTCCAGCCCGCCGGCGGCATTGATGCGCGCGCGCAGGAATTCATTGCGCCGGTCCGCCTTCGGCCACGCGAAGTCGGCGCGCAGCATGAAGCCGGCCGGCGGCGCATCGGCCATGCCTGCGAGGCGGCGGATGAAGGGCCGCACGAACAGCAGGAAGGTGACGAAGCTCGACACCGGGTTGCCCGGCAGTCCGAGGAAAAACGCGGCGTCGTCGCCTTCCTTGCCGCCTTCCCTGCGAACTTCGCCAAATGCCAGCGGCTTGCCGGGCTTGACCGCGATCTGCCACATGTCGAGCCGGCCTTCGGCTTCCACCGCAGGCTTGATGTGGTCCTCCTCGCCGACCGAGACGCCGCCGGACGTGATGATCAGGTCATGCCCGGCGGCCGCCTTGCGCAAGGTGTCGCGGGTCGCCTGCAGGCTGTCGGGCACGATGCCGTAGTCGGTGATGTCGCAGCCCAGGTTCTGCAGCAGGCCGCGCAGCAGGTAGCGGTTGGAGTTGTAGATCGCGCCGGGCGCCAGCGGCTCGCCCGGCATCGCCAGCTCGTCGCCGGTGAAGAAGACCGCGACCCGCGGACGGCGCAGCACCGGCAGCGTCGCCAGCCCGACCGATGCCGCCAGGCCCAGCTCCTGCGCCCGCAGCAGGCTGCCGGCCGCCAGGATCACGCTGCCGGCGCGGATGTCCTCGCCGGCGCGGCGTATCCATGCGCCGGACGCCGGCGCATGGTTGACCTGCACCGTCTCGCCGTCGGCGGTCTTTTCGGCGACGCACATTTCCTGCATCACCACCGCGTCGGCGCCGGGCGGAATCAGCGCGCCGGTGAAGATGCGGGCCGCGGTGCCCGGCTGCAGCGGCTGGCCGACATGGCCGGCGGGTATGCGCTGCGACACCGGCAGCCGCGCCGCGCCGCTGGCGCAGTCGGCGGCGCGCACCGCGTAGCCGTCCATCTGGGTATTGTCCATCGACGGCACGTCGAGCTGGGAGCGCTGGTCGGCCGCCAGCACGCGGCCGTTGGCGTCCAGCGTGGGCACGGTCTCGGTCGAGGTCACCGGGCGCGCGGCGCCCAGCAGGAAGTCCAGCGCTTCGCGCACGGTCAGCATGGGCCTGGTCGTCATCGTGTCTGCCTTACAGTCCGGTGTGGACCCTGATGTACTGCTTGACCTCGGCGGCGTCGGCCGGCATCACCACGAAGCGCTGCGGCAGCGACTCGATGTTGCCGAAACCGGCCGGGCGCTCGGCTTCATGCCCGAGCGCTTCCTGTATGGTCTCGTTGAACTTGGCCGGCAGCGCGGTCTCCAGCACGATCATGGTCACGCCCGGCTTCACGTGCTCGCGCGCGACCTTGACGCCGTCGGCGGTATGGGTGTCGATGGTCACGCCATGCCGCGCATGCACGTCGCGTATCGTCGCCAGCCGGTCCTGGTGCAGCGACTTGCCCGACACGAAACCGTATTGCGCGACCTTGGCAAACTCGTCGCCGTCGCTGCCGGGGCCGCCGGACAGGTCGAAGCCGCCATGCGTGTCGACCTTGCGGAACAGCGACGCGACGCGCTCGGCATCCCTTCCCAGCAGGTCGAAAACGAAACGCTCGAAATTGGACGCCTTGCTGATGTCCATGCTGGGGCTGGTCGTGTGGTAGGTCTCGGAGGACTTGCGCACGCGGTAGATGCCGGTGCGGAAAAACTCGTCCAGCACATCGTTCTCATTGGTCGCCACCACCAGCTGGTCGATCGGCAGGCCCATCATGCGGGCGATGTGGCCCGCGCAGACATTGCCGAAATTCCCCGAGGGCACGGCGAACGACACCTTCTGCTCGTTGGACGTGGTGGCCAGCAGGTAGCCGCGGAAGTAGTAGACGACCTGGGCGACGACCCGCGCCCAGTTGATCGAGTTGACCGTGCCGATCTTTTGCGTGGCCTTGTACGACAGGTCGTTGGACACCGCCTTGACGATGTCCTGGCAGTCGTCGAACACGCCTTCGACTGCAATATTGAAAATGTTTTCGTCCTGCAGGCTGAACATCTGCGCGGTCTGGAAGCTGCTCATCTTGCGATGCGGCGACAGCATGAAGACGCGGATGCCCTTCTTGCCGCGCATCGCATATTCGGCCGCGCTGCCGGTGTCGCCGGAGGTCGCGCCGAGGATGTTGAGCTCCGCGTGCTGGCGCGACAGCGTGTACTCGAACAGGTTGCCCAGCAACTGCATCGCCATGTCCTTGAAGGCCAGCGTCGGGCCGTTGGACAGCGCCTGCAGCACCAGCTTGCCGCCATCCTTCTCTTCCAGCGTGCGCAGCGGCGTGATCTGTTCCGCCAGTTCGCCGGCGCGGACATTGCAGTAGACCTCGGGCGTGTAGGTCTTGCGGACCAGCATGCGCAGGTCCTCGGCCGGGATGTCCGTCGCAAAGCGCGACAGGATCTCGAACGCCAGGTCGGCATAGGACAGCGAGCGCCAGGCGTCGAGGTCGGCGCTGCTGACCTGCGGATAGGCGTCGGGCAGGTAGAGCCCGCCGTCGGGCGCCAGGCCGGCGAGCAGTATTTCGGAAAATTGCTGGGCGGCGACATGGCCGCGCGTGGAGATGTAATGCATCGGGTATCCGGGTGGCGTGGTGCGTGTTGCGTGGGCTGATGGCGGATTATAAAGCGTTGCCGGCAATCGGCGCGGCCGTGGCCGCGGCCGGCAACGCGGGAATCAGGCCAGCTGTTCGAGCCTGATCCGGGTGACCTTGCCCTGCACCGTCGGCAGCGCCTCGATGCGGGCAATCGCCGCATCCACGTTCTTTTCCTGGGTCTGGTGCGTCAGCAGGATGATGTCGGTGTGGTCCTTGCCCTCGTCCGGCTCCTTCTGCAGCATCGCGTCGATCGAGATGGTGGCGTCGGCCAGCACGCGGGTGATGTCGGCCAGCACGCCCAGCTGGTCGGCGACGCAGACGCGCAGGTAGTAGCTGGTGGTGACTTCGGACATCGGCAGCACCGGGATGTCCGACATCGCGTCCGGCTGGAAGGCCAGGTGCGGCACCCGGTGTTCCGGGTCGGCGGTGGCGAGCCGGGTGATGTCGACCAGGTCGGCAATGACGGCCGACGCGGTCGGCTCGGCGCCGGCGCCCTTGCCGTAGTACAGCGTCGCGCCCACCGCGTCGCCCTGCACCAGCACCGCGTTCATCGCGCCTTCCACGTTGGCGATCAGCCGCCGGGCCGGGATCAGCGTCGGATGCACCCGCAGCTCGATGCCGGCGGCAGTGCGGCGGGCGATGCCCAGCAGCTTGATCCGGTAGCCCAGCTGCTCGGCATAGCGGATGTCGGTGGCGCTGAGCTTGGTGATGCCCTCGACGTGGGCGCGGTCGAACTGGACCGGGATGCCGAAGGCGATGGCCGACATCAGCGTGGCCTTGTGCGCGGCGTCGACGCCCTCGATGTCGAAGGTCGGGTCGGCCTCGGCATAGCCCAGGCGCTGCGCTTCCTTCAGCACCGTGTCGAAGTCCAGGCCCTGGTCGCGCATCTCGGAGAGGATGAAGTTGGTCGTGCCGTTGATGATGCCGGCGACCCATTCGATGCGGTTGGCCGACAGGCCTTCGCGCAGCGCCTTGATGATCGGTATGCCGCCGGCGACCGCCGCCTCGAATGCGACCATCACGCCCTTCTCCTGCGCCGCGCGGAAGATCTCGGTGCCGTGCAGCGCCAGCAGCGCCTTGTTGGCGGTCACCACGTGCTTGCCGTTGGCGATGGCCTTCAGCACCAGCGTCTTGGCGATGCCGTAGCCGCCGATCAGTTCGACGACGATGTCGATGTCCGGGTTGTCGACGACCAGGTTGGCGTCATTCACCACCTCGCACTGGCCGCCGGTCAGTTCGGTTGCGCGGGCGGTGTCGAGGTCGGCCACCATCACGATCTCGATGCCGCGGCCGGCGCGGCGGCGGATTTCTTCCTGGTTGCGCTTGAGGACGTTGAATGTGCCGGCGCCGACGGTGCCGATGCCTAGCAGGCCTACTCTGATGGGTTTCATGGTGATTCCGGATGGATGGTGACGAATATTCTGGATGGAGGGACCCGAATGGGCGGACCGTGCTGCCGGCCCGCCCGCGGAACGCGGCTCAGGCCACGCCGTGCCGGCGCCGGTAGCCGTCGAGAAAACGCGCGATGCGGCCGACCGCCTCGGTCAGGTCGTCGGTGTTGGGCAGGAAAACGACGCGGAAATGGTCGGTGGCCGGGCAGTTGAAGCCGGTTCCCTGGACGATCAGCACCCGCTCCTCGGCCAGCAGGTCGTAGGCGAACTGCTGGTCGTCGTGGATCGGGTACATCTTCGGGTCCAGCCGCGGGAACATGTAGAGCGCCGACTTCGGCTTGACGCAGGTCACGCCGGGGATCTCGGTCAGCAGCTTGTGCGCGAGGTCGCGCTGGCGCAGCAGCCGGCCGCCGGGGCCGACCAGGTCGTCGATGCTCTGGTAGCCGCCGAGCGCGGTCTGGATCGCGAACTGGCCGGGCGCGTTGGCGCACAGCCGCATCGACGCCAGCATGTTGAGGCCCTCGATGTAATCCTTCGCATGCCGCTTCTCGCCCGACACCACCATCCAGCCGGCGCGGTAGCCGCAGGAACGGTAGTTCTTCGACAGGCCGTTAAGGGTGATGAACAGCACGTCGTCGGCCAGCGACGCCATCGAGGTATGCGTATTGCCGTCGTAGAGCACCTTGTCGTAGATCTCGTCGGCGAACACCACCAGCTGGTGCCGGCGCGCGAGTTCGACGATTTCCTTCAGCAGCTCGACGCTGTACAGCGCGCCGGTCGGGTTGTTCGGGTTGATGACGACGATGGCCCGGGTGTTCGGCGTGATCTTCTTCCTGATGTCCTCGATGTCGGGCATCCACTCGGACTGCTCGTCGCAGACGTAATGCACCGGCGTGCCGCCCGACAGGCTGACCGCGGCGGTCCACAGCGGATAGTCCGGCGCCGGCACCAGCACCTCGTCGCCGGTGTTGAGCAGCGCGTTCATGCTCATGACGATCAGTTCCGACGCGCCATTGCCGAGATAGATGTCGTCGATGGTGACGCCGGCGATATTTTTCTGCTGGGTGTAATGCATCACCGCCTTGCGCGGCGCGAACAGGCCCTTGGAGTCGGTGTAGCCTGACGCATTGCCCATGTTGCGTATCATGTCCTGCACGATCTCGTCCGGCGCGTCGAAGCCGAAGGCGGCCAGGTTGCCGATGTTGAGCTTGATGATCTTGTGGCCATCCTCCTCCATCTGGCGCGCCTTCTCCAGCACGGGGCCACGGATGTCATAACAGACGTCTGCCAGTTTCCTGGATTTCTGAATCGGTCGCACGGGACGCTTCCCTTGAAATGATGGGCGGGCAGGACGGAATGCTGCGCCGCGAGAAAAAGGTCCATTCTGCCGAATGCCACCCGTTTTATCAATCAATACCGGGAATCCGCCAGCCGAAAAACGCTACAATGCCGCTTCTTTTACCGGCTAATGCCCTCGTGCGGGAAAACGCGGGGCCCTCCTGTCATGAAGCTACATGCAACCTCCACGCAGCAGTACCAGACCGTCACCGCCTACGATGAGAACAGCGTCGAGATCAATGCGACGACTTACCGCCGAAGCCTGCTGGTGATGCCCGAAATGGCGCCGGCCGACTGGCCGGTCAGCTCCTTCGATGCGCTGCGCGTCGAAGACTTCGCGCAGATCGACGCGATCGACCCGGACGTGGTCATCCTCGGCACCGGCGCGCGCCAGCGTTTCATCCACCCGCGACTGATCGCTGCGCTGACCGCGCGCCGGGTCGGCGTCGAAACCATGGACAACCCGGCGGCATGCCGCACCTACAACATCCTGATGGCCGAGGGCCGCCGGGTCGCGCTGGCGCTGATCCTGGACGCGCCGGCCGAATGAACCAACTGCACCGTTCGCGGCCCCTGGTCATCTTCCTGCTCGTCGCGTTCTGCGCGGTCTGGTTCTACGCATTGAGCGCACGCACGCTGGTGCCGACCGACGAAGGCCGCTACGCCGAAATGGGTCGCGAAATGGTGGTGACCAACGACTGGATCACGCCGCGCCTGAACGGCATCAAGTATTTCGAGAAGCCGCCGCTGCAGACCTGGATGAACGCGGCGACCTTCAAGGCCTTCGGCTTCGGCGAATGGCAGGCGCGGCTCTGGACAGGGCTGTGCGGCCTGCTCGGCATTGCGCTGGTCGCGCTGGCCGGCCGCCGGCTGTATGGCGGCGCGGTTGCCTTCAGCGCCGCCACCGTTCTCGCCTCCAGCTTCCTGTGGGCCGCGCTCGGCCACGTCAACACGCTGGACATGGGACTGGCGGGCATGATGACCGTGTCGCTGTGCAGCCTGCTGATTGCCCAGCGCAATGACGCGGCCCCGGCCGAACGCCGCAACTGGATGCTGGCCTGCTGGGCCGGCATGGCGCTGGCGGTGCTGTCCAAGGGACTGATCGGCATCGTGCTGCCGGGCGCGGTGCTGGTGCTCTACACGGTGCTGGCGCGCGACTGGGCGATCTGGCGCCGGCTGCACCTGCTGGCCGGCCTGCTGCTGTTTTTCGCGATCACCGTGCCCTGGTTCGTGCTGGTCTCGCTGCGCAATCCGGAATTCGCCTGGTTCTTCTTCGTCCACGAGCACCTGCAGCGCTTCACCAGCAATGTGCATCACCGCGCCGGGCCGCTGTTCTACTTCGTTCCCATCCTGGCGCTGGGCCTGATGCCATGGCTGGGAACGCTGCCGCAGGCGATGTGGAATGCGCGCCGCGACAGCGCCGCCGGCTTCCAGCCGAAAATCCTGCTGGGCACCTGGGCCGTGTTCATCTTCGTGTTTTTCAGCGTATCCGGCTCCAAGCTGCCGTCCTACATCCTGCCCATCTTCCCGGCGCTGGCCCTGCTGATCGGCTGCCACCTGCAGCAGGCCGGCAGGCGCAGCGTGATGATCAGCGCCGGCATGCTCGCGCTGTTCGCCGCAGTTGGCCTGGCGCTGCTGCCCAAGGTCGCGGCGATGGCCAGCAATGCGTTCGAGGCGCCGCTGTACCGCGAATACGGCTGGTGGGTCGGCGTCACCGCCGCGCTGACGCTGGTGGGCAGCCTGGCCGCCATGTGGCAGGCGCGCCGCAGCGTCCAGGCCGGCATGCTGCTGCTGGCCATCACCGGTTTCATGTCCGGCCAGATGCTGATGCTGGGCCACGAGCCGATGGGCCGCTACGCCGCCGGCGTCGGCCACCTGCCGGCGCTGGAGGCGGAACTGACGCCGCAGACGCCGCTGTATATCGTCGGCCGCTACGAGCAGTCGCTGCCGTTCTACCTGGGCCGCACCATGACCATGGTGCAGCATGCGGACGAGCTCGAATTCGGCCTGCAGCAGCAGCCGGAACTGTGGCTGCCGACGCGCGAGGCATTCATGCAGGTCTGGCTGCGCAACCATGCCAGCGGCACCGCCACCGTGGCGATCCTGAGCCGCGACGCCTACGACCAGTTCGTCAGGGCCGGCCTGCCGATGCGGGTGATCGGCGACGACCCGCGCCGGGTCATCGTCAGCAGCCTGCTCAAGCCCCCTTCCCGCACATCCACCTGATCCGATGACACTTTCGACCTTTGGCTTCATCTTCACCGGCATCATGCTCAATGCGCTGGCCCAGCTGCTGCTGAAGGCCGGCACCAACGCGGTCGGCGCCATCCACCTCGACAGCGGCCACCTGCTGCCCACCGCCATCAAGCTGGCCACGCAATTGCCCATCCTGGGTGGGCTGGCCTGCTACGTGGTGTCGCTGGTGGTCTGGATCATCGGCCTGTCGCGGGTCGATGTGACCATTGCCTACCCGCTGCTGTCGCTCGGTTACATCGTCAACGCGTTTGGCGCCTGGTATTTCCTCGGCGAGACCATGTCGGCCCAGCGGATGCTGGCGGTCGGCGTGATCATCGTCGGCGTGGCGCTGCTGGCGCGCAGCTGAGGCGCGCCCGCCCGACGCCGGTCCCGGTTTCCCGCATCCACCCGCCCTGCTCCCCAACATCACAATCACCATGACCCAGCCCTTCCTGCCCTTTGCCAAGCCCGTCATCGACGAGGAAACCATCGCCGCGGTCGGCGACGTGCTGCGTTCCGGCTGGATCACGTCCGGCCCGAAAGTGCAGGCCTTCGAAGCCGCGCTGTCCGCTTACTTCGGCGGCCGGCTGGTGCGCACCTTCAACTCCGGCACCTGCACGATGGAAATCGCGCTGCGCATCGCCGGGATCGGCCCCGGCGATGAAGTCATCACCACGCCGATCTCGTGGGTAGCCACCGCCAACGTGATCCTGGAAGTCGGCGCGACGCCGGTGTTCGCCGACATCGACCCGGTCACCCGGAACATCGACCTCGACCGCGTGGAGGCCGCGATCACGCCGCGCACCCGGGCGATCATCCCGGTCTACCTGGCCGGTCTGCCGGTCGACATGGACCGGCTGTACGACATCGCGCAGCGGCACAAGCTGCGGGTAGTGGAGGATGCGGCACAGGCGATAGGCTCGAGCTGGCATGGCAGACGGATAGGCGCGTTCGGCGACCTGGTCTCGTTCAGCTTCCAGGCCAACAAGAACATCACCAGCTCCGAGGGCGGCTGCCTGGTGCTGAACACGCCCGAGGAAGCGCGGCTGGCGGAAAAATACCGGCTGCAGGGCGTGACCCGCAGCGGCCACGACGGCCTGGAAGTCGATGTCCTCGGCGGCAAATTCAACATGACGGACATCGCCGCGGCCATCGGCCTGGGCCAGTTCGCGCATCTCGAGGAAGTCACCGCCCACCGCCGCCTGCTGGCGCGCCGCTATTTCGCGCTGTTCGGCGAGCGTTTCGAGGCGGACTACGGCGCCCAGCTGCCGGTCGCGGATTTCGAGAACAGCAACTGGCACATGTTCCAGCTGGTGCTGCCGGAACGCATCACGCGCGCCGACTTCATGGAACGCATGGCGCAGCAGCAGATCGGCATCGGCTACCATTACCCGCCTATCCACCTGCTGGCGCTGTACCGGGCGCGCGGCTTCGGCGAGGGCATGTTCCCGGTGGCCGAGCGGGTCGGCCGCCGCATCGTTTCGCTGCCGCTGTTCGCCACCATGCAGGAAAGCGATGTCGATCGCGTGGTCGACGCGGTAAAATCCGCATTAACCTAATATTCCGCATCAAATGAAACCGGAAATCTCTGTCGTCATACCCGTCTACAACGAGGAAGCCGGCCTGGCGAAGCTGTTTGGCCGCCTCTATCCCGCCCTCGATGCGCTCGGACTGTCCTACGAAGTGCTGTTCGTCAACGACGGCAGCCGCGACCGCTCGGCCGCCATCCTGGCCGACCAGTTCCGGCTGCGGCCGGATGTCACCCGCGTCGTGCTGTTCAACGGGAATTACGGCCAGCACATGGCGATCCTTGCCGGCTTCGAGGCGACCCGCGGCGACATCGTCATCACGCTCGACGCCGACCTGCAGAACCCGCCGGAGGAAATCGGCAACCTGATCGCCAAGGTCCGCGAAGGCTACGACTACGTCGGCTCGATCCGCCGCGAGCGCCAAGATTCGGCCTGGCGCACCTATGCGTCGCGGCTGATGAACCGGCTGCGGGAGCGGATCACGAAAATCAAGATGACCGACCAGGGCAACATGCTGCGCGCCTACGGCCGCAACATCATCGACCTGATCAACCAGTGCAAGGAAGTCAACACCTTCATCCCGGCGCTGGCCTACACCTTCGCCCGCAACCCGACCGAGATCATCGTCGAACACGAGGAGCGGGCGGCCGGCGAGTCCAAGTATTCTTTCTACAGCCTGGTGCGGCTGAATTTCGACCTGATCACCGGGTTCTCGCTGGTGCCGCTGCAGTTTTTCTCGATGCTGGGCATCCTGCTGTCGCTGGCCTCGGCGCTGCTGTTCGCGCTGCTGCTGCTGCGCCGCTTCCTGCTAGGCGCCGAGGTCGAGGGACTGTTCACGCTGTTCGCGATCAATTTCTTCCTGCTCGGCGTGATCCTGTTCGGCATCGGACTGGTCGGCGAATATGTCGGCCGCATCTACCAGCAGGTGCGCGGCAGGCCGCGCTACGTGGTGCAGACCATCCTGCAGGACGAGCCGGCGCGCCGCACGGTGCGCGACATCGGCGCGCGCCAGCCATGAAGCGCGCGGTCGTATTTGCTTATCACAACGTCGGCGTGCGCTGCCTGAAGGTGCTGGCCGCGCGCGGCATCGACGTCGCGCTGGTCGTCACGCATCACGACAATCCGGCCGAGACCATCTGGTTCGAGTCGGTCGCGGCGCTGTGCGACGAGATGGGCATCCCGTGGATTGCGCCGGACGACCCGTCCACGCCGGAACTGCATGCGCAGGTGGCCGCGGCGCAGCCGGATTTCATCTTCAGCTTCTACTACCGGCACATGCTCCCGACCGCCGTGCTGGCGCTGGCGCCGCGCGGCGCCTACAACCTGCACGGTTCGCTGCTGCCCAGGTACCGCGGCCGCGTGCCGGTCAACTGGGCGGTGCTGCACGGCGAGACGGAAACCGGCGCGACCCTGCATGAAATGACGGCCAAGCCGGACGCCGGCGCCATCATCGGGCAGACCATGGTGCCCATCCTGCCCGACGACACAGCGTTCGAGGTATTCGGCAAGCTGACCGTCGCCTCGGAGCAGACGCTGTGGCTGGCCTTGCCCGGCCTGATCGCCGGCACCGCGCCCAGGCTGCCGAACGACCTGTCGCAGGGCAGCTATTTCGGCGGACGCAAGCCGGAAGACGGCCGCATCGACTGGACGCGCCCGGCGCGCGAGATCTACAACCTGCACCGCGCGGTCGCGCCGCCCTATCCCGGCGCCTGGACCGTGGTCGGCGGCCGCACGCTGGTGCTGGGCCGCGCCCGGATGGCCGCCGGCAGGTTCGACGGCCAGCCCGGCCTCGCGCTCCGCGACGGCCAGCTGCTCGGCATAGGCGGCGACGGCCAGGCGCTGCGCATCATCGAACTGCTGGAAAACGGCAGGCCGCTCGGCCCGGAACAAGTCCGGGGCCTGCCCGGCCTGGCAGGACGGGACGCCTGACGTGCCGCTGCTGACCCTGAAAATCGATGTCGACACCTACCGGGGCACGCGCGAGGGCGTGCCCGGCCTGGTGCGCATGCTGGCCCGGCACGGCGCCGGCGCGACCTTCCTGTTCTCGCTCGGGCCGGACCACACCGGCTGGGCGCTGCGGCGCGCGCTGCGGCCGGGTTTCTTCCAGAAAGTGTCCCGCACCTCGGTGCTCGAGCATTACGGCCTGAAAACCCTGATGTACGGCGTGCTGCTGCCCGCGCCCGACATCGGCCGCGACTGCGCGGCGGAAATGCGGGCGGTGCGCGACGCCGGCTTCGAATGCGGCATCCATACCTGGGACCACGTGGTCTGGCAGGACAATGTCCGGCATCGCGGCAGCGACTGGACCGCACGGCAGATGCAGCAGGCTTTCCAGCGCTTCAGCGAGATCTTCGGCGTCGCGCCGCGCACCCATGGCGCGGCCGGGTGGCAGATGAACGCGCATGCGTTCAGCCAGCTCGACGCGCTCGGCATCGGCTACGCGTCCGACGGCCGCGCCGCGCTCACCGACGACGGCGGCCTGGCCGAGCCGGGCATCGGCCCGCACCGGCTGAGCGTGAACGGCAAGGCGCTGTCCTGCATCCAGATGCCGACCACGCTGCCCACGCTCGACGAACTGCTCGGCCGGACGATCGCCGGGGTCGTCATCACGCCGGCGAATATCGCCGACTTCCTGCTCGGGCTGACCGCGGATGGGCGCGATCATGTCTATACGCTGCATGCCGAACTTGAAGGGCAGAAACTCGCCCCCATCTTCGACCAGTTGCTGGCCGGCTGGAAGGCCCAGGGCTACCGGCTGGGCTCGATGGCGGACTACAACGGCAGCCTGGACCGCGCCAGCCTTCCGGTGCGGCCGATGCAGTGGGGCGTCCTGCCGGGACGGTCCGGCGAACTGATCGTCAGCTGAAATCATCGATCGAGGCGCCGGTTGAACGTTCGGCCGGCCTTCCCGCTCTATGGTTGTGTAGCCAGCAACACCGATCGAACAAACAGGAGAACATTGTGGTAGAAAGCCCACCTGCGCTGCATGACATCGTGCCCGATTTTTCCGCCGCAATGACGAGCGAGCAGACGTTCCGGCTGCAGGACTATCGCGGCAGGAATATCGTGCTGTACTTCTATCCGAAGGACAATACGCCCGGCTGCACCACCGAGGGCATACGCTTTCGCGAGCTTTATCCCGAATTCCAGCAGGCCAATACCGAGATCGTCGGCGTCAGCCGCGACAGCCTGCGCTCGCACGAAAGTTTCCGGGCCAAGCTGGCGATGCCCTTCCAGCTGATCTCCGACCCGGACGAAAGCCTGTGCAATCTGTTCAACGTGATCAGAAGCAAGACCATGTACGGAAAGGCGGTCCGCGGTGTTGATCGCAGCACATTCATCATTGACGCTTCCGGGCGATTAGTGAAAGAATGGCGTGGAGTGAAAGTGCCCGGGCATGTAGACGAAGTGCTCGAATTCGTGAAGGCTATCCATTAATTCGCTCGACACGTTGAATCTTAAAAGAAACCTCAGCCTCAGGCCGTTTGAAGAAAAGGGAAGTTTCCTTTTCCAAACGGCTTTGTGCATTCTGCAGCACCGCTTTTCCATTGTTCCGCCCTGCATTATTCGCCAACCGTCCGCCCAGGCCGCGCGCCGCGGACATATTAGATTGAGGTCCTGATGCCCCTTCCAAAAATGCCGGCAAAACCGGCCACATTACTTGCACCTGGCGATTACCCGAAAGCGGAAAAAGGCAAGACCGTCAAGCCGTCCATCAAATTGCTCGAGCCGGCGCCCGCCCCCGCCGCTGCCCCGGTAGAGGCGGCCGCGCCGCAGCCGTCGCCGCAGGCACGCGGCAAGACCGCCGACACCGTCGCCGAGAAACCGCGCTCGAAAGTGCTCAAAGCGGTCGACACCCGCGTCAAGTCGAGCGCGAGCCGCGCCGCCGACAAGGCCGGCGGCTCCAAGCTGTTCGTCCTCGACACCAACGTGCTGATGCACGACCCGAGTTCGCTGTTCCGCTTCGAGGAACATGACGTCTACCTGCCCATGATGACGCTGGAGGAACTCGACAATCACAAGAAAGGCATGTCGGAAGTCGCGCGCAATGCGCGCCAGGTATCGCGCTCGCTCGATGCGCTGGTGGCTGACATCGATGACAGCGCGATCGACAACGGCATACCGCTGGCCAAGCTCGGCAACAAGGATGCGCGCGGCCGGCTGTTCTTCCAGACCAAACTGCAGAACATCACGCTGCCCGAGGGCCTGCCCATCGGCAAGGCGGACAACCAGATCCTGGGCGTCGTGCGCGCGCTGGAGGATCAGTACCCGGGCCGCGCCATCGTGCTGGTGTCCAAGGACATCAACATGCGCATCAAGGCGCGTGCGATGGGCCTGCCGGCCGAGGAATATTTCAACGACCATGTGCTGGAAGACACCGACCTGCTGTACTCGGGCATCCTGCAGCTCCCGGACGACTTCTGGAACAAGCATGGCAAGGGCATGGAGTCCTGGCAGGAAAGCAAGAACGGCACCGGCTACACCTATTACCGGCTGACCGGTCCGCTGGTACCGAGCATGCTGGTGAACCAGTTCGTCTTCATGGAGCCCAGCAGCGGCGAGTCCTCGTTCTATGGCACCGTCACGCAGATCAACGGCAAGACCGCCGTCATCCGCACGCTGCGCGACTACAGCCATACGAAGAACAGCGTCTGGGGCATCACCGCCCGCAACCGCGAGCAGAACTTCGCGCTGAACCTGCTGATGGACCCGGAATGCGACTTCGTTTCGCTGCTGGGCCAGGCCGGCACCGGCAAGACGCTGCTGGCGCTGGCGGCCGGCCTCACGCAGGTGCTGGAAACCAAGACGTATAACGAGATCATCGTCACCCGCGTGACCGTGCCGGTGGGCGAGGACATCGGCTTCCTGCCGGGCACCGAGGAAGAAAAGATGTCGCCATGGATGGGCGCGTTCGACGACAACCTCGAAGTGCTCAACAAGTCCGACACCGACGCCGGCGAATGGGGCCGCGCGGCGACGCAGGACCTGATCCGTTCGCGCATCAAGATCAAGTCGCTCAACTTCATGCGCGGCCGCACCTTCGTCAACAAGTACCTGATCATCGACGAGGCGCAGAACCTGACGCCCAAGCAGATGAAGACGCTGATGACCCGTGCCGGCCCCGGCACCAAGATCGTCTGCCTCGGCAATATCGCGCAGATCGACACGCCTTACCTGACCGAGGGATCGAGCGGCCTGACCTACGTGGTCGACCGGTTCAAGGGCTGGTCGCACGGCGGTCACGTGACGCTGGCGCGCGGCGAGCGTTCCCGGCTGGCCGACCATGCGAGCGAAGTGCTGTAGCAGGCACTTCAGGCGCACAAGCAAAAGCCCCGCACACGCGGGGCTTTTTTTATGGTGCACGTTTTGAGGACGGCCTCTTGTAATCTTGTAATCATCCCAAGCCATCGCGTACCGGATGAGATCGATGGTCCCGATTCGTCTGCGTGGCTCGTAGGGTGTAACGAGCGCAGCGCATTACAACGCTGGCCGCTCAAACACCATCGTCCGTGCGCAGCGTAGGGTGTAATGCGCTTGCGCTTATTACACCCTACGGATGTTCATCGCGCCCGGTGAACCTGGACGGGTATTACAGGATCTTGGTGCCTATCCACCAGGCGATGGCGGCCATGAAGGCTGAAGCCGGTATCGTGAACACCCAGGCCCAGACGATGTTGCCGGCCACGCCCCAGCGCACCGCCGACATCTTCTTCGACGCGCCGACGCCGACGATGGCGCCGGTGATCGTGTGCGTGGTCGACACCGGCACGCCCAGCGCGGTAGCCAGGAACAGCGTGATCGCGCCGCCGGTCTCGGCGCAGAAGCCGCCCACCGGCTTGAGCTTGGTGATCTTCTGGCCCATGGTCTTGACGATGCGCCAGCCGCCGAACAGCGTGCCCAGGCTGATCGCGGTATAGCAGCTGATCACGACCCACCACGGCAGGTGTTCCTCGCTGGTCGAGTAGCCGGCGGCGATCAGCAGCATCCAGATGATGCCCATGGTTTTCTGCGCGTCGTTGCCGCCATGGCCGAGGCTGTACATCGACGCCGACACCAGCTGCGCGCGGCGAAACCACTTGTCGACCCGGCGCGGCGTCGAGCGCACGAAGACCCAGGACACCAGCACCATCATGATGGAGCCGAAAATGAAGCCGAGCAGCGGCGACAGCACGATGAAGGCGATGGTTTTCAGCAGCCCACCGGCGATCAGCGAGCCGGTGCCTGCCTTCGCCACCGCGGCGCCGACCAGGCCGCCGATCAGCGCATGGGACGATGACGACGGGATGCCGTAATACCAGGTGATCAGGTTCCAGACGATGGCGCCGACCAGCGCGCCGAATACCACGTAATGGTCGACCACCGCCGGGTCTATCGTGCCCTTGCCGACCGTCGTCGCCACCTTCAGCTGGAACACCAGGATGGCCACGAAGTTGAAGGTAGCCGCCATCGCCACCGCGGTCTGCGGCTTGAGCACGCCGGTCGAGACCACGGTGGCGATCGCATTCGCGGCATCGTGGAAGCCGTTCATGAAATCGAATATCAGCGCCAGCGCAACCAGGAAGGCGAGTGCGTAAATGCTGATCTGTAATGTTTGCATGGTTGTTCTTGGAGTCGGTGTGGAAGCGCGGACGCGGCGATGCCGCCGCAGCCGCGATGGGACGGCGGCATTGCGCCGCCATCAGGCGTTGCTCAGGCGTTTTCGACGATGATGCCTTCGAGGATGTTGGCGACATCCTCGCAGCGGTCGGTGACGGTCTCGAGGATCTCGTAGATGGCCTTCAGCTTGATCAGGTTGCGCACGTCGGGCTCGTCACGGAACAGCTTGGACATCGCCGCGCGCATCACATGGTCGGCGTCCGACTCCAGCCGGTCGATTTCTTCGCAGATCGCCAGGATCTCGCGCGAATTGTCCATGTTATGCAGCAGCGACACGCCCGCCTTCACTTTCTCGGTGCAGGCCAGGCACAGTTCGGCCAGCCGCTTGGCTTCCGGCGTGATGGCCTTGATGTCATACAGCGAGATGGTCTGCGCCGCGTCCTCGAGCAGGTCGAGGATGTCGTCCATCCGGGTAATCAGCTGGTGGATGTCGTCGCGGTCCAGCGGCGTGATGAAGGTCTTGTGCAGCATCTCCAGCGTATTGTGCGTGACCTTGTCGGCCTGCTTCTCGATGCCCTCGATCGCATGCACCCGGTTTTCCAGGTCGTCGAAATTGGTCATCAGCGCGACCATCTCGCGCGCCCCCTTCACGCACAGGTCGGCATGCTGGTTGAAGAGTTCAAAAAACTTGCCCTCGGTGGGCATCAGGCGTCCAAACATGATCGGTCTTTCTGGAGTAAGGCGGATATCGAAATGGTCAGGGCGAACGATGGATTATTCGCTGCTGTACATCGGCGCATTGCCGGTGTAATTGTCAAATTTGGTGAACTGTCCGAGGAAGGTCAGGCGCACCGAGCCAATCGGGCCGTTACGCTGCTTGCCGATGATGATCTCGGCGGTGCCCTTGTCCTGCGAATCGGGGTTGTAGACTTCGTCGCGGTAGATGAACAGGATGACGTCGGCATCCTGCTCGATGGCGCCCGACTCGCGCAGGTCGGACATCACCGGCCGCTTGTTGGGACGCTGCTCCAGCGAACGGTTCAGCTGGGACAGCGCGATCACCGGGCAATTCAGTTCCTTGGCCAGGCCCTTCAGGTTACGGGAAATTTCCGAGATTTCGGTCGCGCGGTTTTCGCCCGATGAATTCGCCGACATCAGCTGCAGGTAGTCGACGATGATCAGGCCGAGCTTGCCGCACTGGCGCGACAGCCGGCGCGAACGGGCGCGCAGTTCGATCGAACTCAGCGCCGGCGTCTCGTCGATATACAGCTGCGCGTCATTCATCTTCTGGATCGCATGCGTGAGCCGCGGCCAGTCCTCGTCGGCCAGGCGGCCGGTGCGCAGCCGGTGCTGGTCCAGCCGTCCGACCGAACCCAGCATACGCATGGCCAGCTGCGTGCCGCCCATCTCCATCGAGAACACCGCGACCGGCAGCCCGCTGTCGATGGCGACGTTTTCGCCGATGTTGATCGAAAATGCGGTCTTGCCCATCGAAGGACGGCCTGCCACGATGACCAGGTCGCCCGGCTGCAGGCCCGAGGTCATGCGGTCGAGGTCGGTGAAGCCGGTCGGCACGCCCGTGATGTCGTTCTGGCTGTCGCGGTTGTACAGCTCGTCGATGCGCTCGACCACTTGCGTCAGCAGCGGCTGGATTTCCTGGAAACCCTGCGCGCCGCGCGAGCCTTCCTCGGCAATGGCGAAGATCTTGGATTCCGCCTCGTCCAGCATCTGCTTGACTTCCTTGCCCTGCGGATTGAACGCGTCGCCGGAAATCTCGTCGGCAACGGTAATGAGCTTGCGCAGCACGCCGCGGTCGCGCACGATCTCGGCATAGCGCCGGATGTTGGCAGCTGATGGCGTGTTCTGGGCCAGCGCATTCAGGTAGCTCAGTCCGCCGACTTCCTCGGCCTTGCCCAGCGAACTCAGCGCCTCGTACACGGTGATGACGTCGGCGGGACGGGAGTTGTTGATCAGCTTGACGATGTGCTGAAAGATGATGCGGTGATCGTAGCGGTAGAAATCTTCCTGGCTGACGAAGTCGGCAATCCGGTCCCAGGCAGCATTGTCAAGCAGCAAACCGCCTAGCACGGATTGTTCTGCTTCTATGGAATGCGGCGGGACGCGGAGGGATTCAAGTTGCGGATCGGGACGGCTATTCATGGCGCGCATTATACCTTTTCGAACCTGGCAACTGCCATCCAAGCATGAGTTCGACAATCGCACCAATACCACACCCGGGGATCGTGACTTGATAAATGCATTCTGGCTGGTACCATTGGCTGCTCCATCAGCCTACCGCCTTTTATGAGCGAACCATACCGCCTGGATAACTACACCCCGGATGAAAGCATAGGCTACCTGTTGAAGCGCGCCGGCGGGCAACTGAGCACCACGGTTGACCGGGCGCTCGCGGAATTCGACATGACCCATGCGCAGCTCGGGATTTTCCTGCGCCTGCTGCACGGGCACGCGGACACGGCCGCGGACCTGGCCCGCGAAATGTCCATCGACACCGGCGCAATGACGCGGGCGCTGGACCGGCTGGAGGAAAAAGCGTTCATTCAGCGGCTGCGCAGCCATGCCGACCGGCGGATGGTGCAGGTCAGCCTGACCGACAAGGGACGCGCCCTCGCCGACCAGATGACGCTGGTTGCGATCAATGCGCTGAATCATCACCTGCGGGATTTCACGCCCGAGGAAGTGGCGCAGTTCAAGATGTTCCTGCGGCGGATGATAGGCAATACCTGATAGCTCAAGCCTAGCCAGAGTTACCGGATATCAAAACCAGGCACGCATAAAAAAAGCCGGGGAATCCCCGGCTTTTCAACGACTGGCTGCGTCGATCAGGCGTGCTCGCCCTGGACCGAAACCGTCAGTTCAACCGTAACGTCCGTGTGCAGCGAAACGTTGATCGGATGCTCGCCGGTGGTCTTGATCGGACCGGCCGGCATGCGGACTTGCGACTTCTCGAGCTGGAAGCCCTGCTTGCTCAGCGCTTCTGCAACGTCTGCATTGGTGACCGAACCGAACAGGCGGCCATCGACGCCGGCTTTTTGCGAAATCTGGACGGTCAGGCCGTTCAGCTTCTCGCCTTGCGCCTGGGCAGCAGCCAGTTTCTCGGCAGCTGCTTTTTCCAGGTCGGCGCGCTTGACTTCGAATTCCGCCACGGCGGCCTGGGTTGCACGGCGTGCCATGCGGTTAGGGATCAGGAAGTTACGTGCGTAACCGTCCTTGACGCGAACCACGTCGCCGAGGTTGCCCAGATTGACGACTTTATCCAACAGAATGACTTGCATATTTTTCTCCTATTCCAGTCGTCTTACGCGTTGTGCAGATCGGTGTACGGCAGCAGCGCGAGATAGCGTGCGCGCTTGATCGCAGTATCGACCTGACGCTGGTAGTGGGCACGGGTGCCGGTCAGGCGCGCCGGCATGATCTTGCCGTTTTCCTGGACAAAATCCTTCAGGGTATCGACGTCCTTGTAGTCCACCTGCTCGACCTTGGCGGCGGTGAAACGGCAGAATTTCTTGCGCTTGAACAGCGGGTTCTGCTGTTTGCGCTTTTCCTTGAGCTTGCTCTTGTCGAATTTTTTACCGAATGCCATTTTTGGCTCCTGTATCTGTATCTGAGTGTTGTGTGGTTGTCTCGAAATCGGTCACATGAAATACGAGGCTTTTGCTGTTGCGACTCTTGCGCGACAGGAACCCGGAAAACCGGTAGGTCCCGCCGAGGTCGGCATCGTGGAGTCTTCCTGAAATCTCGCCAGCGGCAATCGCGGCGATTTCAAACTCCACCCTCCTGTCCAGTTTCGCCTCGACCTGCTGTGAAACATGCAGTAGTCGGGCGGAGACGATCGGTATGCCGGCCGGTGTGTAGCGCAGAACTTCGCGCTCGGCAATCGTTGCAACAAATTGAAACTGGTTCACGCTCCCTGAAGCCTGGCTGCCTTAGGCAGCGCTGGCTTCAGCGCGATGGGTCTTTGCAGCGTCTTCTTTCTGCACTGCCTTCATCATTGGCGACGGGCTGGTTTCAGCGCGCTTCATCTTGACGGTCAGGTGACGGAGGACGGCATCGTTGAACTTGAAGCCGGTTTCGATTTCAGCCAGGGTTTCGCTGTCGCACTCGATGTTGAGGCACACGTAATGCGCTTTGGCCAGTTTCTGGATCATGTAGGCCATCTGGCGACGACCCCAGTCTTCCACACGGTGGATGACGCCGCCACGGGTCGTAACGATACCCTTGTAGCGTTCGATCATCGCCGGAACCTGCTCACTTTGGTCCGGATGGACGATAAATACGATTTCATAATGACGCATGCAAACTCCTTTTGGACTGATTGAAGAATCGCCCACCCCGGCGTCAAGACGAGTGTGGGAAGAGGAAAACCCGCAATGATACGGTGAAAACACTTCCCGCTCAATGCCTTTCACCGTTTCCCGCCATTTTTCATAACAAAATCAGTGAATTGCAGGCGTACATGCTTGCTTTTACAACGCCACTGTATAAAAATACAGGCTGTTCTTAAGAACAGCGCGACACATTTCCGCTGCAACGCTTTCCACTACCAGGTGCTTCCATGCTCAAACTTACCGCCCGCCAGGAACAGATCCTCGGGCTGATCCGGGATGCCATTGAAAACACCGGCTTCCCTCCTACCCGCGCCGAAATTGCGCAGTCGCTCGGTTTCCGTTCCGCCAATGCGGCCGAAGAACATTTGCAGGCGCTCGCGCGAAAGGGCGTGATCGAAATTTCCCGCGGCACCTCGCGCGGTATCCGCCTGACAGACAGCGCGCATGACAAGGCCGGCGCACGTCCGGCGGCGCCGCTGGTCCCGGCAGGCATCCTGCAGCTGAACCTGCCGCTGCTCGGTATGGTCGCCGCCGGTTCGCCCATCCTCGCGCAGGAACACGTGACCGCCAATTACACGGTGGACCCGTCGCTGTTCCGCAGCCGCCCCGACTTCCTGCTGAAGGTGCGCGGCATGTCGATGCGCGACGCCGGCATCATGGACGGCGACCTGCTCGCCGTGAAAAAAGCCGATTCGGCCAAGAACGGGCAGATCGTGGTGGCGCGGCTGGGCGACGATGTGACGGTCAAGCGCTATCGCAAGGTCGGCTCGCTGATCGAGCTGCTGCCTGAAAATCCGGACTTCGAACCGATACAGGTACAGCCGGGCCGAGACGAATTCGCGCTGGAAGGCGTGGCCGTCGGCCTGCTGCGGACCTGGAACTAGAGTTGTTCCTGCAAGGCTGGCCGGCCTGACGCAGGCCGGCATGCATCAGGCGCCGCGCTCTCCGCGCGGCGTTTTGCCATCCGCGTCCGCCGTTCCGGCCACTTCGTCCACTTCTTCCGCTCCTGCCGCTTCCACTGTGTCCACTGCCGCGCCGGCCGTTGCCGGCACCTTCTCCAGGATCTGGCGCGCGATGCCACGCAATATATTGACTTCCTCGGTTTCCAGCCCGCTGCGCGCGAACATGCGCTTAATGCGCGGCATCAGTTTTTTCGGGTTGGCCGGGTCCAGGAATCCGAGCGCCACCAGCGCCTGCGCCAGGTGCGCATACATGCCGTCGACCTGTGCGACATCGGCGGAAATGCCGCGAAAGCCGATGCCTGCATCCGGCGGCATGTCGCCGGTCGCCGCCAGCCTGCACTCGTAGGCCAGCACCTGTACGGCCTGCGCCAGGTTGAGCGAGGAATAGGCCGGGTTTGCCGGAATATTGATCAGCACATTGCAGCGCTCGACTATCTCGTTCGGCAGGCCGAAGCGTTCATTGCCGAACACGATCGCCGCGTCCACGTCTTCATGCGCGGCGAGATGCGCGGCCAGCGCGCGCGGGGCCAGCACCGGCGGCGAATATTCGCGCAGGCGGGCGCTGACCGCGGCGGCAAAGTTGCAGCCCCGTAGCGCCTCCTCGATCGACTCGACGATCGCCGCGCCCGCCAGGATGTCCTGGGCGCCGCTGGCAAAGGCCACCGCTTCCTCGTCCGCCAGCGCATGCGCGTGACGCGGCCGCACCAGCACGAGCTCGGAAAAGCCCATGGTTTTCATTGCGCGCGCCGCGGCGCCGATATTGCCTGGACGGCTGGTCTCGACCAGCACAAAACGCACCCGGCGGAAAAGAGACATACTGGATTCCAACTGCATCATTTAAAATAGCGCCATTCCGCGGCACCACGCTGGCAGCCCTGCCGACCTGACCGCATCGCTCATTAATTAATTTCCCTGCGGGTCCATTGCCATTCAACGGATACGCCATTTTAACGGAACCTCTATGCATCCCATGATTAACACGGCGATCAAAGCCGCGCGGCGCGCTTCCGCGATCATCAACCGTGCCTCGTTCGACCTCGACCGCCTCCAGGTAACTGAAAAGAACCACAACGATTTCGTCACCGAGGTCGACCAGGCCGCGGAACAGGCCATCATCGAGGTTCTGCTGAACGCGTACCCGGGCCATGCGATTCTGGCTGAAGAATCCGGCGCATCGGCCAACCTGAATGACGACAACGAGAACGTCTGGATCATCGACCCGCTGGACGGCACCACCAATTTCATCCATGGCTTCCCGCAATATTGCGTATCGATCGCGCTGCAGCACCGCGGCCAGATCACCCAGGCGGTCGTCTACGACCCGAGCCGCAACGACCTGTTCACCGCGTCCAAGGGCGCCGGCGCCTACCTGAATGAAAAGCGCATCCGCGTGACCCGCCGCGACAAGCTCGCCGATGCGCTGGTCGGCACCGGATTCCCGTATTCCAATCTCGAAGCCATCGACGAGTACCTGAAGATGTTCAGGATCATGACCGAGAAGACCGCCGGCCTGCGCCGGCCCGGCGCGGCCGCGCTGGACCTGGCCTATGTCGCCTGCGGCAGGCTCGACGGCTTCTTCGAACGCGGGCTGAAGCCGTGGGACGCCGCTGCGGGCTCGCTGCTGATCACCGAGGCCGGCGGCATCGTGGGCACCTTCGCCGGCGAATCCGACTACCTGTACAAGGGCGACATCATCGCCGGCAACCCGAAAGTATTTGCCCAGATGGTGTCCCACCTGTCCCCGTTCTCCCGCAAATAGTCCTTCCGCTCGACACCCGGCGCGCGCTTGCCCGGCGCGCCTGCTATACTCCGCCCCGCGGCACACAGCCAGTATGCTGCCGCTGTCGATTCCGACCTCCTACTTCCCGATCCGTCTGCCGGCAACTGGCGCTCATGGCGGGCCGATCCATCCAATAGAGCTTTATGTCATTTAATGAACTCGGCTTGTCCGAAGCAATCGTACGCGCTATTACCGACCAGGGTTACACCACCCCGACTCCGATCCAGAAACAGGCAATACCCGCCGTCCTCGCCGGCGGCGACCTGCTGGCCGGTGCGCAGACAGGCACCGGCAAGACCGCGGGCTTCACGCTGCCCATCCTTCACCGTCTGTCGGCCGCCGGCGTGCAGCCGGCGTCGGCGTCGCGCTTTATCCGCACACTGATCCTGACGCCTACCCGCGAACTCGCGGCGCAGGTCGAGGAAAGCGTCCGCACCTATGGCAAATACCTGAAACTGACGTCCGCCGTGATTTTCGGCGGCGTCGGAATCCATCCGCAGATCAAGATCCTCAAGCAGGGCGTCGATATCCTGGTGGCGACGCCTGGACGCCTGCTCGACCACATGCAGCAGGGCACCATCAACCTGTCGCGCGTCGAGATCCTGGTGCTGGACGAAGCCGACCGCATGCTGGACATGGGCTTCATCCGCGACATCCGCAAGGTGCTGGCAGCCCTGCCGCCGAAGCGCCAGAACCTGCTGTTCTCGGCGACGTTCTCCGACGAGATCAAGGCGCTGGCCGATGGCCTGCTGAATTCTCCGGCGATGATCGAAGTGGCCCGCCGCAATTCGACCGTGGAAGTCATCTCGCAGAAAGTGCATCCGGTCGACCGCGATCGCAAGCACCCGCTGCTGGCCCACCTGATCAAGGCCCATGACTGGCGCCAGGTGCTGGTGTTTACCCGCACCAAGCACGGCGCCAACAAGCTCGTGGAGCAACTGGGCAAGGATGGCATCACCGGCATGGCGATCCATGGCAACAAGAGCCAGACCGCCCGCACCCGGGCGCTGGCCGAGTTCAAGGACGGCAGCCTGCAGGTGCTGGTCGCGACCGATATCGCCGCGCGCGGCATCGACATCGACCAGCTGCCGCATGTGGTCAACTATGACCTGCCCAACGTGCCCGAGGATTATGTGCACCGGATCGGCCGCACCGGCCGCGCCGGCGCCACCGGCGAAGCGGTGTCGCTGGTCTGCGTCGACGAGCACATCATGCTGCGCGACATCGAACGCCTGATCAAGCGCGACCTGCCGAAGGAAGTGGTTGCCGGATTCGAGCCGGACCTGAGCGCCAAGCCGCAGCCTATCCAGCTGCGCAGCGGCGGTGGCGGTGGCGGCGGTGGCCGCAACAATCCGCCGCGCGGCAATGCACAGCCGCGTGCCCGCGCCGCAGCCCCGGGACCGCGTCCCGCCGGCAATGGTTCGGGTGGCCGCGGCGCCGGTTCGACTTCCGGCAATGGCGGCAACGGCGCCACACGCAGCGAGCGCAGCCGCAAGTTCGGCTAAACGCCGAAAAGCCGTTGCGGCTTGTCTCGCGCAACGGCTGCCGGTGATCCGGCATCTTCCATTTCCTGCCTTATTCCCTGAGCTTCAGTGTCAGGCGCCTTCGCCGCGCCGCTTGCGCGTGCGCGCCGGCGCGATGGGGCTGTAGACCACGTTCTTGAGCGTCCGGCCTTCGCGCGGCTGCGGTATCGGCAGTCCCAGCATGGTCCGCACCTTGTTGATCGACATGCCGGTGACATCGTGGATGCGCACCAGCAGGCCGGCGGACACCCCTATCTTGTTATTGCGCAGCTTGCTGATGACCGGCGGCGGCACCATCAGCTTGCGCGACAGCGCGGCATCGGTCGTTACCTTCAAACTGATCATCAGCGCGTCGAGCATGGGGCCGTGGTTGCAATTGGCAGCGCCGGTTACAGCATTAAGGTCACTCATTACCTCTTCCTTTTGCTTGGATTCCTGTGTCATAGAACTTTCCTGGCGCATATCGCTTGCTGTATGGCATTGATTTAAAGGTGAAAACCGGGCGCAGAAACAATGCGAACTTAGCAATAAGCACTATCCTTTTTGGAAATCGAATAATAATCCAAAATAGTTGGAAACGCAATAATTTGACAGATTTGGTAAATTTAATCAAAATTGTCGGAATATGAACGGAGGCGATCTTGGCACAGGACGTTTGCACCACACAACAGGCAGCCAGTCTGCTGGGCATGTCTGTGACTTCGGTCCAGCATTTGGTCGAATCAGGCGAAATCGAGGCCTGGAAAACCCGGGGTGGCCACCGCCGCATCCCGATCGCCGCAGTCCATGCCTACATGACCGCGATCGCGAAGACGCCTGCGGGCGGAGGCGACGAAACGTTCACGGTATTGATCGTCGAGGACAATCCGATACAGCGCGGCATCTACGAAGCCCAGTTCGCGTCCTGGGAGCTGCCGGTGCGCGTGCGCATGTGCGAGAACGGCTACAAGGCGCTGATCGACATCGCCGCGATGCGGCCGGACGCGCTGCTGCTCGACATCATGATGCGCGGCATCGATGGCTATGAAGTCATGCAGACCGTGCTCGCCTATCCCGAGCTGGCCGACGTCAATATCGCCATCCTCACCAGCCTGGACCGCGACCAGCTGGAGCAGCGCGGCGGCCTGCCGGCCGGCGTCACCTATTTTTCCAAGCCGGTCGCGCATGACGAACTGCGCGGTTACATCCGGGCCTGCATCGCACAAAAGGCCAGGCGCACGCCCGGCAAATAGAACCCGGCGCGGCGGCCGTGCCCGAGCCGGCGGCGCTTCCCGGCGCCTGCCGCAAGGCATGGCCCGCGGCCGGCATCATCCCGTCGCCGGCATGCTGGCGCTCGCATACAATAGCGTCTTTGCCCTTCCTCACGGCATGTCTGTGGTCCTTCGCCGGCTTTCAAGGCGCTTCCGACGCAATGCCCCGATTCAGCGCAACCTGCATTGCAGCGCCATGACCAGCGCAGCCTGCGCGTGGACGGCGTTCGGACACGACGAACCGGATGGAAAGGGCTGAACGAATGTCCGGAGGTATTTTGGAAAGCAGCAAGTCATTGAAACAAGCGGAAACTGCGCATGCCGAGGCGGGTATCGACAAGCACACGCCGATGATGCAGCAATACCTGCGCCTGAAGGCGGACCATCCGGACACGCTGCTGTTCTACCGGATGGGCGATTTCTATGAACTGTTTTTCGAGGATGCCGAAAAGGTCGTGCGCCTGCTCGGCATCACGCTGACCCATCGCGGCAGCTCCAACGGCGTGCCGATCAAGATGGCCGGCGTGCCCTTCCATTCGCTCGACCAGTACCTGGCGCGGCTGGTGCGCGCAGGCGAGTCGGTGGCCATCTGCGAGCAGATCGGCGACCCGGCGACCAGCAAGGGGCCGGTCGAGCGCAAGGTGGTGCGCATCGTCACGCCCGGCACGCTGACCGATGCCGACCTGCTGCCGGCGAAGGCGGAGCGGCCGCTGCTGGCGCTGTGCCGGCATGCGCAGCGCAAGACGCTGACCGTGGGCCTGGCCTGGCTGTCCATGGCCAGCGGCGCGCTGCGGCTGCTGGAGTTTTCCGGCGAACCGGCGCTGGTGCAGTCGCGCCTGCAGCAGGAACTCGAGCGGATCGCGCCCGCTGAAATTTTGCTGGGCGACGACTGCGAAGCCGATGCCGACTGGCTGGTGCATGCGACCGGCGTGCCTGCCTGGCACTTCGATGTGCCGGCCGGCGAAAAGGCGCTGCTGGCGCAGCTCTCGGCTGCCACCCTGTCGGGCTACGGCGCCGACAGCCTGCATGCGGCCATCGGCGCGGCCGGCGCGCTGCTGCGTTATGCCCAGTCCACCCAGAGCCGCAGCCTGCAGCATGTGCGCGCGCTGACCGTCGAGAAGGAGGATGACTACATCGGCCTGGATGCGGCGACCCGCCGCAATCTCGAACTGTCCGAATCGCTGCGCAGCCAGGACCCCGGCCCTACCCTGTTATCGCTGCTGGACCATTGCCGCACCACGATGGGTTCGCGGATGCTGCGGCATTGGCTGCACCATCCGCTGCGCCGGCGCGAGACCGCGCAGCAGCGGCATGCGGCCATCAATGCGCTGCTGCGCGCCGATGCCTGCGCCGGCCTTTCCGACAGCCTGTGCGACGTGCCCGACATCGAGCGCATCACGACCCGCATCGCGCTGTTCTCGGCCCGGCCGCGCGACCTGGCCGGCATGCGGCGCGGCCTGGAGCAGCTCGGCGCCATCCGCTCCTGCATCGCGTCCTGCGCGCGCGACGCCGAGGCGCCGCTGCTGGCCAGCCTGGCGTCCCGGCTCGCCACGCCCGACGCCTGCCTTGACCTGGTGCAGCGCGCGATCCAGCCCGAGCCGGCGGCGATGGTGCGGGACGGCGGCGTGATCGCGGTCGGCTTCGATGCCGAGCTCGATGACCTGCGCGGCCTGTCGCAGAATGCCGGCCAGTTCCTGCTCGACCTGGAGACCCGCGAACGCGCGCGCACCGGCATCGCCAACCTGCGCGTCGAGTACAACAAGGTGCATGGCTTCTATATCGAAGTCACCAACGGCCAGACCGACAAGGTGCCCGACGACTACCGGCGCCGCCAGACGCTGAAGAACGCGGAGCGCTACATCACGCCGGAACTCAAGGCGTTCGAGGACAAGGCGCTGTCGGCGCAGGAACGGTCGCTGTCGCGCGAGAAGCAGCTGTATGAACAGCTGCTGCGCGATTTGGCGCCCCATATCGACACGCTGCAGGTGATTTCCCGGGCCGTGGCCGAGACCGACGTGCTGATGGCGCTTGCCAGCCATGCGAAGCGGCATGACTGGTGCGCGCCGCAGCTGGTGGAGGACCCGGTGCTGAAGATCGAGCAGGGCCGGCATCCGGTCGTCGAGAACACGATCGAGCGCTTCATCGCCAACGACTGCAGCCTCGACGCCGACCGCCGGCTGCTGCTGATCACCGGCCCCAACATGGGCGGCAAGTCGACCTATATGCGCCAGGTCGCGCTGATCACGCTGCTAGCCCATGTCGGCAGCTTCGTGCCGGCCGCCAGCGCGACGCTCGGACCGGTCGACCGGATCTTCACGCGCATTGGCGCGGCCGACGACCTGGCCGGCGGCCGCTCGACCTTCATGGTCGAGATGACGGAGTCGGCCGCGATCCTGAACGGCGCCACCGCGCAGTCGCTGGTGCTGATGGACGAAGTCGGACGCGGCACCTCGACCTTCGACGGCCTGGCGCTGGCCTGGGCCATCGCCCGCCACCTGATCGAGACCACGCGCAGCTTCACCCTGTTCGCCACCCATTACTTCGAGCTGACCCAGCTGCCGGATACGCATCCGGCCGCGGCCAACGTCCACCTGTCGGCGGTCGAGCACAAGGACAGCATTGTCTTCCTGCACGCGGTGCAGCCCGGCCCGGCCTCGCAGAGCTATGGCCTGCAGGTGGCGCAGCTGGCGGGCGTCCCGCCGTCCGTGCTGCGTGCGGCGCGGCGCCACCTGGCCGACCTGGAAGCGCACTCGGTGCAGTCGTCGGCGCAGTTCGACCTGTTCGCCATGCCGCCGCGCTTCGATGAAGGCGACGAAGGCGACACGCACGAGGCGCCGGCCGACTTGCCCGACACCGACGTGCTGGCGCAGGCGCTGGACGATATCGAGCCGGACACGATGACGCCGCGCGAAGCGCTGGACGCGCTCTACCGGCTCAAGGCGCTGGCCCGGCAGGGCGGCGAATGAAACGGTTGCTGGCCGGCCTGGCCGTGCTGATCGCCGTGCAGGCGCCCACGGCCCGGGCGCAGCCGGACACGCTGAGCTTCGGCGTGATCGGCCACACCTTCCGCAAGTCCGCCGACGACACCCTGCTGCGGCGCGCGCTTGCCGAAAGCGACGCGGACAATCTCGGCTTCGTCGTCGTCAACGGCGTGAAGTCGGCAAGCGAGCCGTGCAGCGACACGCTCTACGAGCAGCGGCTCGGGCTGCTGTCGAAGGCAAAGAACGGCGTCGTGCTGTCGCTGGCCGGCAGCGACTGGTCGGATTGCAAGCGCGAGAACGGCCGGCCTGCCGCGATGGAGCGGCTCACGCGCATGCGCGACGTGTACTTCCAGGACGAGATGAGTTTCGGCGACACCCGGCTGCTGCTGACGCGGCAGTCGACGACGACCAAGTTTCGCAGCTATGCGGAAAATGCCCGGTGGGACATGGGGAACATCGTCTTCGCCACGATCAACCTGCCTGCGCCCAACAACCATTACCTGACCGATGCCGGCCGCAACGGCGAATTCGAAGACAGGCTGATCGCCAACCGATACTGGCTGGAGCGGGTCTTTACGTTTGCCGCACGGGAAAAGCGCTCCGGCATCGTGCTGTTCTGCGACGGCAACCCGGCGCTGCATTCGGGACGGACATCGGTGCGGGGGCCTGACGGCTCGCGGGATGGGTTCTTCGAGATACGGCGCCAGATCATCAAGCATGCCGCGACGTTTCCCGGCAAGGTGCTGGTCGTCCATGGCGGCGGCGCCGGCCCGCGCAAGCCGGCAGCGATTGCCTGGAACGGGAACCTGGGCGACCTCGAAGTCGCCGACGGCTGGGTGAAGGTCAATGCCACGCCGGCATCGCCGACGCTGTTCGGAGTGGGGAATGGATTGAAAGCCGCAGCCCGCTGATCGGGCAGGCCGGGGCCGGTGGAACGGTGAAACGGCGGAACAGTAGAACAGTGAAACGAAAAAACGGCGGGCGGCGCCGCCGGAGCGCGCCGCCCGCTTGGGGCTGTTAATGCACCTGCACGGTCCTGAACGCGTCGCCGTCGCCGTCGTCATCGTCGTCGCCGTGATGGCCGTGGCCATGGGCGCCGTGCACATGGCCGTGGGCGATTTCCTCGTCGGACGCGGCCCGCACCTCGGTGACGTTCAGGTCGAAGCGCAGCGCCATGCCGGCCAGCGGATGGTTACCGTCCAGCACGACCTTGTCGTCGGCAATGTCGGTGACGGTAAAGATCATCGACTCGTCGTCGCTGCCCGAATCCGGCATGCCTTCGAACTGCATGCCGACCTGGGTGTCTTCCGGAAAACGATTGCGCGGCTCGACCTTCACCAGCTCGGCGTCGTACTCGCCGAACGCATCTTCCGGTTCGACCTGGATCTGGCCCTGGTATCCCTGTTCCTTGCCATCCAGCGCGGACTCGATTGCCGGCAGCGTGTTCTCATAATCGCCGTGCAGATAGACCATGGGTTCGTTGCTTTCTTCGATCAGATTGCCCTGGGCATCCGATAATTTGTAGTGAACCGTCACTACGGTATTTTTGGCAATCTTCATGACCCTTCCTTTCAGTTAATGTGACGCCGATTATACGCGGCGCCTGCAGGGCGAATGCGGCGACCCGCCGCTGCTTCTTTCCGGGATAATACCGCCATGAAAAAAATGACTTTACTGGGCGATATCACGCCGGCCGAATTCCTGCGCGACTATTGGCACAAGAAACCCCTTTTGATCCGGCAGGCGCTGCCGGGTTTCCGCGCATTCCTGCCGCCCGACCGATTGTTTGCGCTGGCCGCACAGGACGACGTCGAATCGCGGCTGATTACCCGCAGCGACGGCCAGTGGAAGCTGGATTCCGGCCCGCAGAAGGACCTGCCCCCGCGCACGCAGCCGGACTGGACGCTCCTGGTCCAGGGCGTGAACCTGCACAACGACGATGCCGACGCGCTGCTGCGCCAGTTCCGCTTCATTCCGGACGCGCGGCTGGACGATTTGATGATCAGCTACGCGACCGAAGGCGGCGGCGTCGGTCCGCATTTCGATTCCTACGACGTTTTCCTGCTGCAGGCGCACGGCAAGCGGCGCTGGCAGATCAGCGCGCAGCGGGACCTGACGCTGGTCGACGGCATGCCGCTCAAGATCCTCGCAAATTTCACGGCGGACCAGGAGTTCGTGCTGGAACCGGGCGACATGCTGTACCTGCCGCCGCAGTATGCGCATGACGGCATCGCCATCGGCGAATGCATGACCTGCTCGATCGGCTTCCGCGCGCCGGCCTACCAGGAACTCGGCGAAGCCTTCCTGCAGTTCATGGCAGACAGCATCGACCTGCCGGGACGCTATGCCGACCCCGACCTCGCGCCGGTCAAAAGTCCGGCCGAAATAGGCAAGACGATGCTGGAGCGCGTGGGCAATGAATTGGCCAAGGTGCAGTTCACGAAGGACGACATTGCGATCTTCCTCGGCGAATACCTGTCCGAACCCAAGCTCACGGTCTATTTCGATGCGCCCGAACCTGCGCTGTCCCCTGCCCGCTTTAGGCAGCGCGCCGCGAAAGCCGGCATCCGGCTGTCGCGCAAGACCGGGATGCTCTATACCGGGTCGCACCTGTTCATTAACGGCGAATCGTTTGCCATCGGCCGCGCGGACCGCAAGACGCTGGTCGCGCTGGCGAACGAGCGCATGCTGAGCGGGCCGGATACCGCCGCCGCGTCGGACGATGTGCAGGAGGCGCTTTATACCTGGTACCAGGACGGCTGGCTAAGTCTGAACTAGTTGGTATGGCCTGAATTAGCGATGACCGGTTTCAATTAACGCGCGGCAAAGTTTAGTTACATTAAAAATGTCGAAAAAGCATGCCCGGACCGGCTTGGCATGGGTCTCGCGTGGCCCAATGGCCGAGGAATCCGTTATAATCGCCGCCTTAGGAAACTTGGCTGGTGCGGTGCATCAATTAACCGATAGCATGCAAAGTACCCTATAGAGCGATAATTACCGGTAATTATTCATCGCACAATAAATAACCACTGAAGGAATTTCCATGAAAAATACATTGTTGATCGCTTCCCTGCTGGCCGCTGTTGCGCTGACCGCTTGCAGCAAGAAGGAAGAAGTCGTTGTGCCTGCAGCTACCCCTGCCGCAACCGCACCTGCAGCGCCTGTCGTTGAAGCGCCTGCCGCCGCTCCTGCTGCTGCTCCTGCAGCCGCTGCCGACGCAGCCGCCGCTCAGGCAGCATCCGCTGCATCCGACGCAGCCAGCGCCGCCGCTTCCGCTGCATCCGCAGCTTCTGACGCAGCCAGCGCTGCTGCAGCTGCCAAGTAATTCCCAAGCAGTGTTTGCAATGACCGGCCCATGGGCCGGTTTTTTTTTCGCCCAGCGAAAAGCAGAAGGCGACACCAATCCCGATCCCGATTCACAAGGCGCGATGAAACTCCATCGGGTGTAATAAGCGCAGGCGTATTACACCATTCGTTGCGAACAGGCGGTGGTGGTTGTTTGGCAAGTGGTGTAATGCGCTGCGCTTATTACACCCTACGAGGCACGGCGACGAATCGGCACCATCGATCTTGCCCGGTACGCCAGCACTTGGAATCGGTATGAGACGGGGGGAAGTGAATTCAGGCTGCCATGCCCGGCGTCAGGCGGCGATATCGATCCAGTCGAAGCCCTCGGCCTGGCAGGCAATCATGATTTCCGGACCGGCGCCGCCCAGTGCGCCTTCCAGCGCCTGCCGCGCCAGCGCCGGCGTATTGTTTTGCTGGCTCAGGTGCGCGCCGACGATGCGCTGCAGGCGGCTGCGGTCCAGCAGGGCGAGAATTTCGCCGGCCGTGTCATTGGACAGGTGGCCATAAGCGCCGCCGATACGCTGCTTCAGCGGGTAGGGATAGGACGATGACGCCAGCATCGCGCGGTCGTGATTGCATTCCAGGACCAGCGCGTCGCAGCCGCCGAGCGACTGGACCAGGTGCGGCGTCGACTGGCCAGCATCGGTCAGCACGCCCAGCCGCACCCGGCCGTCGCTGATCACATACTGTATGGGTTCGCGGGCGTCGTGCGGCACCGTGTAGGGCGACAGCTCGAGGTCGCCGATGGCAAGCCGGTCGCCGTCGCGGCACAGCGCGATGTCCACGCCGTGGCAGTCGCGCTGGACCGCCTGCCAGGTGCCGAAGCTTAGCCAGACCGGCACCCGGTGGCGGCGCGCGAACTTGAAGACGCCGCCGACATGGTCCGAGTGCTCGTGCGTGACCACGATGCCGTTCAGGTCGCCGGGCAGCATGCCGAGCCGCGCGAGGCGCCGCTCGGTTTCCTTGATGCCGAAGCCGCAGTCCAGCATGACGGTGGTGCGGGAAGCGCCGGCGCCGCTGGAAATCAACAGCGCATTGCCTTCGCTGCCACTGCCCAGACTGGCAAATCTCACGAGCCTGCCCTTTTTACGTTGCCGCGGTTGCTTACCTGAGCTGCTCGTTGAGCAGGCTCAGGATGCGGTCGGCGGTCTGCGAGGTTTCCGGCTGGCCGTCGCTGTTGAGCACGCTGACCTGGCTGCCCGCGGTCGCGCTCTTCACTGCGATCTGGTAGCGCTGCGCCTTTGCCTTGTCATCCTTGGAACTGGAGAACATCCGGCTGAAGAAGCCCTTCTCGACTGCCTTGCCGTTGGCGTCCTGGTTCTGGTCGACATAGCGCACGTAATAGACGCCCTTGGTCCGGTCGCGGTCCTCGACCGTGAAGCCGACGCGGTCCAGCGCGAGGCCGACCCGGCGCCATGCGCGTTCGAACGGCTCGTCGACTTCGACCACGCCGCCGGTGCTGACGCGGGCCAGCTTGGCGCGCGGCTGCTCGACCGGGGCCGCGCTCGCCACAGCCGCCTTGGCCTTGGTCTTCTCAACGCCCAGCCGCGTCAGCAGGCGGGAAAGGAATTCGGCTTCCAGCTCGGGATCGGCGGGACGCGGGGTCCAGACCGTTCTTTCCTTTTCCAGGCCGGTCAGCACTTCCTGGGCGCCGCGATGGCTGATATAGACTTCGGTCGTGCCGTCCGCGCCGCGCTCGAGCCGGGTGCGGAACTTGTCGCGCTCGCCGGTGGAGTAGAACGAATCGAGCGCCTTGCCCAGCGTATTGCGCAGGAAGCCTTCCGGTATCTTGGCGCGGTTTTCCGCCCAGTCGGTTTCCATCACGCCCGTTTCCTGGTTTTCCGTGGCGATCAGGAAACCCGAATCCTGCCAGAACTCCTTGACCTGCGGCCACAGCACCTCGGGCGCCATCTTCACCACCAGCCAGCGCTGGCTGCCATCGCGTTCGACCCGTGCTTCCCCGGTCGTATTGGCGGCGACCGGGACGGCCGTGCCGGCAGCCGCCGACGGCGACGCGGCCTGCGCGACATTGAAGCCGGATGCGGTGGCGACGCCGCGATTGGCGGGGTCGGGCAACGCGTAACGGCTGTCGCGCTGCAGCTGCGTCAGGTCCGGCGGCACTTCCAGCGACTTGCTCTTGCCCGTCGAGGACGATGCGCTCTTGTAATCGATGCGGCTCGGTTCGAGCAGTGTGCCGAAAGAGGAATTGATGGAGCCGCAGCCAGCGAGGCTGGCCAGGGCGAGCGCGCTGAGGATGCCGCGCTGCACGGTGCTGCGTTCTGCCATATGGGTGGTCTTCCGTAAGTTCATGATGATGCTGAATCAGGAAAGCGGGGCGCTGCTGCCGCCCCCGTCCAAAGCGAGCTATTGTAATACACCGGACTCGCGCAATGCCGCGCGCACCGTCTCGTGCCAATCGTCGCCCAGCGGCGCCAGCGGCAGCCGCAAGCCATGCGCCATCAGTCCCATCTCGGCCATCGCCCACTTCACCGGGACCGGGTTGGGTTCGACGAAAAGCTTGTTATGGAGCGGCAGCATGCGGTTGTTGATGCGCACCGCCTCGGCCACGTTGCCGGCCATGGCCGCCACGCACAGTTCGTGCATCGCGCGCGGCGCGACGTTGGCGGTGACGGAGATATTGCCCTTGCCGCCGCACAGCATCAGCGCGATCGCGGTGGCGTCGTCGCCCGAGTAGACCGCGAACGACGCCGGCGCCAGGCGCATCAGGTCGGTGGCGCGGGCGATATTGCCGGTGGCTTCCTTGACGCCGACGATGCCCGGCACCTGCGCCAGGCGCAGCATGGTCTCGTTGGACATGTCCGCCACGGTGCGGCCGGGGACGTTGTACAGGATGACAGGCAGGTCGATCGATTCGGCGATCTTGCGGAAATGCCGGTACATGCCTTCCTGCGTCGGCCGGTTGTAGTAAGGCACGACCTGCAGCGACGCGTCGGCGCCGGCTTCCTTCGCATAGCGGGTCAGTTCGATCGCCTCGACGGTCGAGTTGCCGCCGGTGCCGGCGATGATGGGAATGCGCCTTGCCGTATGGTCGACCGCGACCTTGATCAGTTCGCAATGCTCGTCCACGGTGACCGTCGGCGATTCGCCGGTGGTGCCGACGATGACGATGCCGTCGGTGCCTTCCGCGATGTGCCAGTCGATGAGCTTGCGCAGGCCAGGCAGGTCGAGACTGCCGTCGGCGTGCATGGGAGTGACGATTGCTACGATGCTGCCCTGGATCATGATGTTGTATGGCGGAAAATTGGTTAAGGGGACGATTGTAGCGGATACCCGGGCCGTTGGCGCTTCGCCGCGCTATCGGACCTGCAGCGGCCAGCCCTGCCCTTCCTGCTCGCCCGGCCCCGGGCGGGCGACGCAGATGCGCTGGACCATCGCCGGCCTGGGCTGGTCGACATAGCCGTCTTCGTAGGCCACGATGCGCATGCTGCTGCCATGCGCGCGGGCTTGCTCCAGCAGTTCGCCGGGGCGCAGCAGGAAGTCGGGACTGGACGGCTTGCCGAACCTGCCGTTGCCGGCCGCGAAGGTTTCGTAGACCAGCAGGCCGCCGGGCGCGAGCGCGTCGAACAAGGCCCTGAACAGCGGTCGATGCAGGTAATTGGTGACCACGATGCCGGCAAACTCGCGGCCGGGATACGGCCACGGCGCGCCGTTTTCAAGGTCATGGCATTCGGTCGACACGCCGGGCGCCGCGCAGGCAGCCAGCGCCTGCGGGTCGCGGTCGATCGCGAGCACCGGATGGCCGAGCGCGGCCAGCAGGCGCACATGCCGGCCGCTGCCGCAGGCCAGGTCGAGCGCTTCGCCGGCGGGCATCAGCGGCGCGAAGCGCAGCACCCACGGCGACGGCGCGGCGAGCGGCGCGTGCGCAGCCATCAGCGGTAGGACAGGCCCATGACCTCGCGCACGTCGCGCATGGTCTCGCTCGCCAGCGCCCGGGCCTTCTCGCAGCCGTCGGCGATGATGGCGCGCACCAGCGTCGGGTCGTCCAGGTATTGCTGGGCGCGTTCCCGCATCGGCTCCTGCTCCTTCAGCACGGCGTCGATCACCGGCTGCTTGCATTCGAGGCAGCCGATGCCGGCGCTGCGGCAGCCGGCAGCGGCCCATTCCCTGGTCGGCTCGTCGGAATACACCTTGTGCAGCTGCCATACCGGGCAGCGTTCCGGCTCGCCCGGGTCGGTGCGGCGCACGCGCGCCGGGTCGGTCGGCATGGTGCGCATTTTCTTCGTGACCGAGTCGCGGTCCTCGCGCAGGCCGATCGAATTGCCATAGCTCTTGGACATCTTCTGGCCGTCCAGGCCGGGCAGCCGGGACGACTCGGTCAGCAGCGCGCGCGGCTCGACCAGGATCATCTTGCGCTTGCCTTCGAGGTAGCCGAACAGGCGCTCGCGGTCGACCGTCGACAGGCTTTGCGATTCGTCGAGCATCGCCTTCGCCTGCGCCAGCGCGTCGGCGCTGCCATCCTGCTGGTAGGCGGTGCGCAGTTCGTCATAGGTGCGGGCGCGCTTGCCGCCCAGCTTCTTCACCGCCTCGCGCGCCTTTTCCTCGAAGTCCTTTTCCTTGCCGTAGATATGGTTGAAGCGGCGCGACAGCTCGCGCATCATTTCCACGTGCGGCACCTGGTCCTCGCCCACCGGCACCATGCTGGCGCGATAGATCAGCACGTCGGCCGCCTGCAGCAGCGGGTAGCCGAGGAAGCCGTAGGTGGCGAGGTCGCGGTCGGCCAGCTTTTCCTGCTGGTCCTTGTAGGTCGGCACCCGCTCCAGCCAGCCCAGCGGCGTCGTCATCGACAGCAGCAGGTGCAGCTCCGCATGCTCCGGCACCTTGGACTGGATGAACAGCGTGGCCTTGGCCGGGTCGATGCCGGCGGCCAGCCAGTCGATGACCATGTCCCAGGTGCTTTTTTCGATGATGCTCGGATCGTCGTAATGCGTGGTCAGCGCATGCCAGTCGGCGACGAAAAACAGGCATTCATGCTCGTTCTGCAACTTCACCCAGTTCTTCAGGGCGCCGTGGAAGTGGCCAAGGTGCATCACGCCGGTCGGGCGCATGCCGGAGACTACGCGGTCAGGGTACATGGTGTTTCAGCTCAATAGATAAGTCAGGGGGGAGATCAGCGCCATCAGCGCGGTGTTGGCGGCCATCATCACCGGCGCCATCCAGTATTTCAGGAAGCCCAGCATGGCCAGGCCCATCACGATGAAGAAGCCGTAGTTTTCCAGCTGCCCATACTTGTACGCGTAGCGCGCCGGCAGCAGGCTGGTCATGATGCGCCCGCCGTCGAGCGGCGGCACCGGGAACAGGTTGAAGGCGAAAATGACGAGGTTGGTCAGGATGCCGGCCTGCGCCATGCGCATGAAGAAGTCGTCCGGCTCCTGGAAACCGCTCATCAGGATCACGCCTATCATCCACATCAGCGCCATGACCAGGTTGGCGGCCGGCCCGGCCAGCGCGACCCAGGCCATGTCCCGCTTCGGATTGCGCAGGTTGCGGAACTCGACCGGCACCGGCTTTGCATAGCCGAACAGGAAGGGGCTGCCGACGAAGAACAGCACGATCGGTATCAGCAGCGTGCCGACCGGGTCGATATGCTTGATCGGGTTCAGGCTCATGCGGCCCAGCATGAATGCGGTGTTGTCGCCGAAGTGCCGCGCCGCATACGCATGCGCGGCCTCGTGCAGCGTGATCGCAAACAGGATGGGCAGCGCATAGACCGCGAAGGTCTGGATCATATTGTTCATCGCCGGGATTCTAACAGAGGGGAATCAGGGGAATCGGGCGTCGGGCAGGCTGCTGTCACAGCCCGAACGGCGCAGTGTCGCCCAGCCCCTGCCTTATCAGCTCGGGCTCGGGGCCGGTCAGGTCGATCACGGTGGTCGGCTCGAGCCGGCAGGCGCCGCCGTCGATCACCAGGTCGATCTGTTTCGCCAGGCCGTCGCGGATCTCTTCCGCGTCGGAAAGCGGGTGTTCCTCGCCGGGCAGGATGAGCGTCGTGCCCAGCAGCGGCTGGCCCAGTTCTTCCAGCAGCGCCTGCGCGATCGCGTTGTCCGGCACCCGCAGGCCGATGGTCTTGCGCGACGGGTGGCTGAGCCGCCGCGGCACTTCCTTGGTCGCCTCGAGGATGAAGGTATAGGCGCCCGGCGTGGCCGACTTCAGCAGCCGGTAGCGCGCATTGTCGACCCGCGAGTACAGCGCGATCTCGCTCAGGTCGCGGCACAGCAGCGTCAGGTGATGTTTCTCGTCGATGCCGCGGATGCGGCGCAGGCGCTCCACCGCCGCCTTGTCGTCGAGCCGGGCGACCAGCGCGTAACAGGCATCGGTCGGCAGCGCGACGATGCCGCCGGACTGGATGATCTGCGCGGCCTGCCTGACCAGCCGCAGCTGCGGATTTTCCGGATGGATCTGAAAGAATTGGGTCATCGAATAAAAAGGGCGGAAGCTTCACGCCGCCGCCCCCTGGCTCCTGATAGAAATTACCGCGATCAACGCATGTCGCGCAGCGCGGCAATGCGCTGCTCGATCGGCGGATGGGTCGAGAACAGGTCGAGGAAACCTGGCTTGTCGTGGATGCCCAGCGTCGCCACCGACTCCGGGAGATGGCTGGGCTCGACGCCGCCGAGGCGGGCCAGCGCCTTCACCATCGGCTGCGGGCTGCCCAGCAGCTGGGCCGAGCCGGCGTCCGCGCGGAACTCGCGATGGCGCGAGAACCAGGCCACGATCATCGAGGCGGCGATGCCGAACACCACCTGGCAGACCATCACGGTCACCATGTAGCCGATGCCGGGGCCGCTGTTGCTGTCGCGCGAGATCGCGCGGTCGACCACGTAGCCGACTATCCGCGACAGGAACACGACGAAGGTGTTGACCACGCCCTGCACCAGCGTCATGGTCACCATGTCGCCATTGGCGATGTGCGCGATCTCGTGGCCAAGCACCGCTTCGACCTCGTCGCGGGTCATGCCCTGCAGCAGGCCGGTCGAAACCGCGACCAGCGCGGAATTCTTGAACGCGCCGGTGGCGAACGCATTCGGCTCGCCTTCATAGACGGCGACCTCGGGCATGCGGATGCCGGCGCGGTCGGCCAGCTTCTGCACCGTGTCGATCAGCCACAGCTCGGTGGAGTTGGATGGCGCATCGATCACGTGCGCGCCGGTCGACCACTTGGCCATCGGCTTGCTGATCAGCAGCGAGACGATGGAACCGGTGAAACCAACGACCGCCGAGAACACCAGCAGCATCGGCAGATTGAGTCCGCTGCCCGTGAGAAAACGGTTGACGCCCAGCAGCGACAGCACGATGGACATGACGGCGAGCACGGCAATGTTCGTCGCCAAAAACAGCAAGATTCTTTTCATGGTTGTGGTTCTCCCGTTGGAACGTGCTGCATATGCGGCCTCACGCCGCGCTATTCAAGAGTTGCTGTCGAGTGTCGCGACGCTTCAGATTGCCCAGTCGTGCCAGACCGGCGTGACGCTCGCCGGCAGCGCCGGCAGCTCGCCGAGGTCGATGCGGGATTCGCCGGGGCCGTGGAAATCCGAGCCGCGCGAGGCGAGGAAGCCGTAGCGCTGCGCGACCTTCGCGTATTCGCCGTACTGGTCGGGCGTATGGCTGCCGGTCACGACTTCGATCGCGACGCCGCCCAGGCGCCTGAATTCCTCGAACAGCGCGTCGTAGGCCATCGCATCGAACTTGTAGCGGCCCGGGTGCGCAATGATGGCGACGCCGCCGGCGCCCGTGATCCAGCCGACCGCCTGCGCCAGCGTCGCCCAGCGATGGGGCACGTAGCCCGGCTTGCCTTCGATCAGGTAGTTGCGGAACACCGCCGGCACGTCATGGCAGACGCCGCGGTCGATGATGTAGCGGGCAAAATGGGTGCGCGAGATCAGGTCGGGATTGCCGGCGTAGCGCAGCGCGCCTTCGAAGGCGTCCGGGATGCCGGCGGCGGCCAGCTGTTCCGCCATTTCGCGCGCGCGCAGTTCGCGGCCGGAACGGGTGCTGGCCAGGCCGCGCAGCAGTTCCTCGTTGCGCTCGTCGATCCGCAGGCCGACGATATGCACGGTCTGCCCGGCCCAGGTGATGGAAATCTCGACGCCGGGAACGAAAGGCAGGTCCAGCGCGGCCGCGGCGGCGCGCGCCTCGGGGATGCCGCTGACTTCGTCATGGTCGGTCAGTGCCCAGACATCGACGCCGCGCGCCTTGGCGCGGGCCGCGACCGTGGCCGGCGCCAGCAGGCCGTCGGAAACGTTGGAATGACAGTGAAGATCAAAGTTGCGCATGCGGGGCCGGTAATTGTTTTAATCGTTCTTGGTCGTGCTTCAATCGGATGCATGATTGTACGCCGGCCCCTCCGCCGCGACCTAGCCCAGGAAGTCCTCGATCATCCTGGCCAGCACTTCCGGCTGGTCATGGTGCAGCATGTGGCCGGCATTTTCCACCATGCGCGTCGTCACGTTGGGTATGGTGGCGATGCGGCGGTCGATTTCAAGCCGGGCGCTGTCCTTTGCGCCCATCCAGCGCCCCATGTCGGTCTCGGTGGCCTCGATATAGAGCGTCGGCGCGGTGATCCGCGCCCAGCAGGCGAGCACCTCGTCGAGCCGGTACAGGTGCGGGCTGATGCCCTTGTGCGCCGGGTCGCCCAGGATTTCCCAGTTGCCGGGCGAGGTCTCGCCGGCCCAGTGCCCGGACAGGAAGGCCGCGCGCGCATCGGTCAGCCGCGGATTGGTTTTCTGCAGCCGCGCCGCCACCTCGGCCTGCGACGCATACGAACGCATGGTCGGCGGCGCGCGCAGTTCGTCCAGCCATTTCTCGATGCGCCGCGGCGCCTGCTCGGACCGGCTGGCCGCCATGCCCACGCCTTCCAGGTTGACCAGCCGCGCAATGCGGTCCGGCCGCACGCCGGCATAGCTGGTGCTGACGTTCGCGCCCATGCTGTGGCCCACCAGCCTGATGGCTTCCCCGGGCGCGTAATGGTCGAGGATGGCGTCGAGGTCGCCGATATAGTCGGCGAACCAGTAGGTGTCGGCATGGGCGCGCTCGGTCAGTCCGAAGCCGCGCCAGTCTGGCGCGATCACGTGCCAGTCCTTCTGCAGGCAGTCGACCACGAACTGGAAGGAAGCGGACACGTCCATCCAGCCATGCAGCATGAACAGTTTGGGCGCATCGGCGTCGCCCCAGTGGCGCACGTGGTAACGCAGGCCGCGGACGGCGAGAAATTCGGAACGGGATGCTTTCATGGAAGTCGCGGTGTGTTGTCGTGTTGTCTGGTAGGGAGGCGGACGCCAAGCGATAATGCAGGCTTTCAACGCATCCGGCCGATGCGCTGAAACGCCTTAAAACGAACGGTCGTTCGATAATTATAATGGAGACAGCATGATATCCACCAGCAATGCAGCCGGCGCGGCCGACGAGTACGACGCGCTCTACCGGGGTTTCCACTGGCATGTGCCGCCCGACTTCAATATCGCCCGGCTGTGCGCCGAACGCTGGGCCGGCGACGCCGGGCGCGTCGCCATCCTGTACGAGGACGATGCCGGCCACACCGCCACCCTCACCTATTCCGACCTGTGGCGCGATGCCCGGCAACTGGCGCAGGCGCTGCGCCGGCACGGCGTGGCGCGCGGCGACCGGGTCGCCATCGTGCTGCCGCAGCGGCCGGAAACCGCTATCGCCCATATCGCCTGCCACCTGCTCGGCGCGGTCGCGATGCCGCTGTCCATCCTGTTCGGGCCGGAAGCGCTGGCCTACCGGCTGCAGGACAGCGCGGCGGTGCTGGCCATCGTCGACCAGGCGGCCGCCGACGCGGTGGCCGCGGTGCGCGCCGACTGCCCGGCGCTGAAACGCGTGCTCGGCGCCGGCTGCGACGGCGAACTGGACTGGGATGCCGAACTGGCGCTGTCGGACGGGCGGCTGGACGATGTCGCCGTCGCCACCGGCGCGGGCGACCCGGCCATCCTGATCTATACCAGCGGCACCACCGGCGCGCCCAAGGGCGCGCTGCTGCCGCAGTCGGCGCTGCTGGGCAACCTGACCGGCTTCGTCGCGTCGCAGAACTGGTTCCCGCAGGATGGCGACGTGTTCTGGTCGCCGGCCGACTGGGCCTGGACCGGCGGGCTGATGGATGCGCTGCTGCCCGCGCTGTATTTCGGCATGCCCATCGTCGGCTACCGCGGCCGGTTCTCGGCGGAGACCGCATTCAGGCTGATGGAAAAGTACGGCGTCACCAATACCTTCCTGTTCCCGACCGCGCTGAAGATGATGATGAAGGCGGTGCCGGCGCCGCGCGAACAGTACCGGCTGAAGCTGCGCGCCATCATGAGCGCCGGCGAGGCGGTGGGCGATGCGGTGTTCGGCTGGGGCCAGGCGGCGCTGGGCGTGACGATCAACGAGATGTTCGGCCAGACCGAGATGAACTACATCGTCGGCAACAGCGCCGGGCGCTGGCCCGCGCGGCCGGGCAGCATGGGCCGCCCCTATCCCGGCCACCGGGTCGCGGTCATCGACGACGCAGGCAATCTGGCCGCGCCCGGCGAGATGGGAGAAGTCGCGCTGCACCGTACCGACATCCATGGGCACCCGGACCCGGTATTTTTCCTGGGCTACTGGAATAACGCCGCGGCGACCGAGGCCAAGTACAGCGGCGACTGGTGCCGCACCGGCGACCTGGCGGTGCAGGATGCCGACGGCTACCTGTGGTACCAGGGCCGGGCGGACGACATGTTCAAGGCCGCCGGCTATCGCATCGGCCCGTCGGAAATCGAGAACTGCCTGGTCAAGCACCCGGCGGTCGTGAATGCCGCCGTCATTCCGAAACCGGACCCGGAGCGCGGCAACGTGGTGAAGGCCTTCATCGTGCTGGCCAGCGGCGTGCGCGGCGACGGCGACGCCGGGCGGCAACTGGTCGCGGAACTGCAGGAGCATGTGCGGGGCAAGCTGGCGCCGTATGAATACCCGAAGGAAATCGAGTTTCTCGACGCGCTGCCGATGACGACCACCGGCAAGGTGCAGCGGCGAGTGCTGCGGGAGATGGAAGCTGGGCGAGGCGCATCGGCCGGCTAGTGCGGCAGGGCCGGTCCGGCGCGGCGATCCGGCCCGTCCGCCCGGAAGCCGCGGCATAGGCGGGCAGCGGGCGGCGCGGGACGCCGCCACTGCCCGCCCATGCCGACCTTACTGCTTCTCGCCGTTCTTGGTCTGCGCGTCCTTGGCCGCGTTCTGCATGCTCTCGCCGGCCTTTTCCATGCCCTTGCCCGCCTTCTCGGCCAGCTTGTTGATGCCCTCGGCCGCCTTCACCGCGGCCTGGTCCAGCTTCTGGCCAACCTGCTCCGCCGGGCCTTCGGTGCGCGCCGTATCGTTGCGCTGGCAGCCGGCAAGCGCCGCCAGCAGCATGCCCAGCGCGAAAGCGGATTTCACGGTCGTTCTCATGTCCTGCTCCTGAAAGCGTGTAATTGGAATGCACAAGTGTAGCGCCCGCTGCCAGACTGGCAACACCGTATCAGCAGCCCAGTTGCGCCAACTCCAATTCGGTAAATCCGGCGGCGCGGCGCGCTTCCAGGTTGAACGGGCCGCGCAATGGCGGCGCCTTGTAGCGCGCGGCCAGATCGGCGTATGCCGCGACCGGCTCCAGCCCGCGCTGGGCGCACAGCCAGCCGAACCAGCGGTTGCCGATCGCGACATGGCCGATCTCGTCGCGCAGGATGATGTCGAGGATGGCCGCCGCCGCCATGTCGCCGGCCTGCGCCAGCTTGGCGCGCACCGGCGGCGACGCATCCAGCCCACGCGCCTCCAGCGTGCGGGGCACCAGCGCCATGCGCGCCAGCACGTCGCCGGAAGTCTTTTCCACCATGTCCCACAGGCTGTTGTGGGCGCTGAAGTCGCCATACGCATAGCCCTGGCCCTGCAGGTGCGCGGCCAGCAGCGTGAAATGATGGGCTTCCTCGGCGGCGACCTTGAGCCAGTCGGCATAGTAGTCGTCGGGCATGCCGGAAAAGCGCCACAGCGCGTCCAGCGCCAGGTTGATCGCATTGAACTCGATGTGCGCGAGCGCATGCAGCAGCGCCGCCCTGCCCTCGACCGTGCGCATCGACCGCCGCTGGACCGACAGCGGGGCGACCAGCGCCGGCCGCTGCGGCCGGCCGGGAATGCCCGCGGGCGCGGCAAGCGCCGCACCGGATGCCAGCGCGACCGCATGCTGGCGCCAGGCCGCATGGAGCGACGTGACGCCGGCCGCCTTGGCCGCCGGGTCGCGTTCCAGCAGCCAGGACAGCGCGCTGCGGCGTAATTCCGTGGAAACTTTTTGGCCGGTCGTCGATGGAGTCATGGAGGCAGCGGTAGAATAAAGCCCGTCAAAAACCCACCATTCTACGAAAAAAACCATGGCCATCTACCAACTGGGCGATCTTGTTCCCGACATACACCCGAGCGCCTATGTCGCCGAAACCGCCACCGTGATAGGTCGCGTGAAGCTGGAAGCCAATACCAGCGTCTGGTCGAATGTCACGATACGCGGCGACAACGATCAGATCACCATCGGCGAAAACAGCAATATCCAGGAGTCGGCGGTGCTGCATACCGATCCCGGCTACCTGCTGACGCTGGGCCGGGGCGTGACGGTCGGCCACCAGGTGATGTTGCATGGCTGCACCATCGGCGACAACAGCCTGATCGGCATCCAGGCCGTGGTCTTGAATAATGCGAAGATCGGCCGCAATTCACTGGTTGGCGCCGGCGCGCTGGTCACGGAAGGCAAAGAATTTCCGGACAATGCGTTGATCATCGGCACGCCAGCCAAAGTGGCCCGCCTGCTGACCGACGACGAGGTGGCCAATCTCCAACGTGCTGCCGCTTCCTATGTGCAACGCGGCCAGGACTTCAAGACTTCCCTGAAACGAATCGACTGATGACAGATACCCTGCAGAAATTCATGTTTGACAACACGCCGGTGCGCGGCGAGCTGGTGGAGATTTCCGACACCTGGCGCGAGATCCTGTCGCACCGCGACTATCCGCGCGCGGTGCGTTCTCTGCTGGGTGAAATGCTGTCGGCGGCGGCGCTGCTGTCGGCCAACCTGAAGTTCAACGGCGCGCTGGTGATGCAGATCCACGGCGACGGGCCGCTGACCCTGCTGGTGGTCGAATGCGACGCCGAACTGAAGATGCGCGCCACCGCCAAGCTGGCGGATGACGCGGTGGTGCCCGACGATGCGACGCTGACCGAACTGGTCAACCGCAACGGCGGCGGCCGCTTCGCCATCACGCTCGATCCCAAGGACAAGATGCCCGGCCAGCAGGCCTACCAGGGCATCGTGCCGCTGGACGGCAGCTCGATCGCGGTGGTCATCGAGAACTACATGATGCGTTCCGAGCAGCTCGACACCCGGATGTGGCTGGCCGCGGACGACCAGGTGTCCCGCGGCCTGCTGCTGCAGAAGCTGCCCGGCGTCGGCGGCTTCCACGCACCGTCGGAAGACACGCTGGAAGCCTGGGAGCGCACCGTGATGCTGGCCTCCACGCTGCGGCAGGACGAGCTGCTCAGCACCGACATCCAGACCGTGATGCGCCGGCTGTTCTGGGAGGAAACGATACGGGTGTTCGACCCGCTGCATCCGCGCTTCCATTGCAGCTGCAACCGGGAGCGGGTCGGCAACATGCTGAAAATGCTGGGCCAGGAGGAAATCGATTCCGCCATCGCCGAGCTTGGGCACCTGGGCATCGACTGCGACTTCTGCGGCCAGCATTACGACTTCGACAAGGTCGATTGCGCGCAGCTGTTTGCCGTGGAGATCCCGGTGGATGCGTTGCAGACGCCGGGGCCGAGCCGGCACTGATCCGGCGCGAAGCCCGCGCCAGGCCCGCATCGAAACGGGCCTGACGGTCTTGCAGCAGTCCTCGCCAGCGCCATGCGCTGGTTTTTTTTATGGCAATACGGGCACATGAAAGGAAATCGGCCCGAAACTGACGGGCCTGAAACTACGGGGTCTTCTTCCGCTGCGGCGGCGCCTTCCCCTTGGGCGGCGGCTTGACCGGCGCCGCCACTTCCTGCAGCGGCGGGCTGGTGTTGGGGTCAAGGATCTGCACGAATATCTCGTTGTCCTTGATCATGCCGAGCTCGTAGCGCGCCCGCTCCTCGACCGCGCCGGTGCCCTCTTTCAGGTCCTGCACTTCCGAGGCGAGCTTGCTGTTGCGGGCGCGCAGTTCATCATTCTTCTTCTGCGCCGCGTAGACCTGCTGGTCCAGGTCCCAGACCTTGAGCCAGCCGCCCTTTCCCAGCCATAGCGGAAATTGAACCAGCAGGAGCAATGCCGTAAGACTAAGCAGGATCAGACGCATGGGATGCTTCGCAATGATGAGCCGGCGGCGAGCGCCGCCGGCGGCGGATTACTTCAGGTTGTAGAACGCGTCGCGGCCCGGGTAGCTGGCGATGTCGCCCAGGTCTTCCTCGATGCGCAGCAACTGGTTGTACTTGGCCATGCGGTCAGAACGCGACATCGAGCCGGTCTTGATCTGCAGCGCGTTCATGCCGACCGCGATGTCGGCGATGGTCGAGTCCTCGGTCTCGCCGGAACGGTGCGAGATGACCGCGGTGTAGCCGGCGCGCTTGGCCATTTCGATCGCGGCGAAGGTCTCGGTCAGCGTGCCGATCTGGTTGATCTTGATCAGGATGGAGTTGGCGATATTCTTCTGGATGCCTTCCTTCAGGATCTTCGTGTTGGTCACGAACAGGTCGTCGCCGACCAGCTGGATGCGCTTGCCCAGCGTCTGCGTCAGCGTGGCCCAGCCTTCCCAGTCGTTTTCCGCCATGCCGTCCTCGATCGAGATGATCGGGTACTTGTCGCACCAGGTCGCCAGCAGGTTGGTGAAGTCGCCCGACGACAGCGCCAGGCCCTCGCCGTCCAGCCGGTACTTGCCGTCCTTGTAGAACTCGGACGCGGCGCAGTCCAGGCCCAGCGCGATCTGCGTGCCCGGCTCGTAGCCGGCCTGCTCGATGGCCTGCAGGATCAGCTTGATCGCCGCTTCGTGGTTCGCCACCGACGGCGCGAAACCGCCTTCGTCGCCGACTGCGGTGGTCAGCTTGTTTTCGTGCAGGATCTTCTTGAGCGTATGGAACACCTCGGCGCCGTAGCGGATCGCCTCGCGGAAGCTGGGCGCGCCGATCGGGATGATCATGAACTCCTGCAGGTCGAGGTTGTTGTCGGCATGCGCGCCGCCGTTGATCACGTTCATCATCGGCACCGGCATCTGCATCGCGCCGGAGCCGCCGAAATAGCGGTACAGCGGCAGGCCGGCTTCCTCGGCGGCGGCCTTGGCGACGGCCATCGACACGGCCAGCGTGGCGTTGGCGCCCAGGCGCGCCTTGTTCTCGGTGCCGTCGAGGTCGATCAGGGTGCGGTCGAGGAAAGCCTGCTCATTGGCGTCCAGGCCCATGATGGCTTCGGAAATCTCGGTGTTGATGTTCTCGCAGGCGCGCAGCACGCCCTTGCCGAAATAACGGCTGCTGTCGCCGTCGCGCAGCTCGATGGCCTCGCGCGAACCGGTCGATGCGCCGGATGGCACCGCGGCGCGGCCCATCACGCCGGATTCCAGCAGCACGTCGCATTCGACGGTCGGGTTGCCGCGGGAATCAATTATTTCGCGGCCGATAATGTCAACAATAGCGCTCATTCAAGTCTCTCCAGAGTGGTCGTAAGGGTTGCGGGCCGCCTCTTCGGGCGCCCGTGGTCTGTCAGGCGATGCCGCCTCAGGCGAAGCCGTTTTCCAGGAAACCGGCGCGCTTGACGACCCGGTCCAGGTCCAGCAGCGTGGCCAGCAGTTCCTTCATCCGGTTCAGAGGCACCGCGTTCGGGCCGTCAGACATCGCTTCGGCCGGGTTCGGATGGGTTTCCATGAACAGGCCGGCGATGCCGACCGCGACCGCGGCCCGCGCCAGCACCGGCACGAATTCGCGCTGGCCGCCGGACGACGTGCCCTGCCCGCCGGGCAGCTGCACCGAATGGGTGGCGTCGAACACGACCGGGCAGCCGGTCTCGCGCATGATGGCCAGCGAACGCATGTCCGAGACCAGGTTGTTATAGCCGAAGGACACGCCGCGCTCGCAGGCCATGAAGTTATCTTCGGCGAGGCCGGCGTCGCGCGCCGCGGCGCGGGCCTTGTCGATCACGTTCTTCATGTCGTGTGGCGCGAGGAACTGGCCCTTCTTGATATTGACCGGCTTGCCGGAACGGCCGCAGGCCTGGATGAAGTCGGTCTGCCGGCACAGGAAGGCCGGCGTCTGCAGCACGTCGACCACCGAGGCGACATGCGGGATTTCCTCGATCGCATGGATGTCGGTCAGCACCGGCACGCCCAGCGTCTTCTTCACGTCGGCCAGGATGTCCAGGCCCTGCTCCATGCCCAGCCCCCGGAACGAGGTGCCGGACGACCGGTTCGCCTTGTCGAACGAGGACTTGTAGATGAACGGGATGCCCAGCGCGGAAGTGATTTCCTTCAGCTGGCCGGCGGTGTCATGCGCCATCTGGCGCGACTCGATCACGCAGGGGCCGGCAATCAGGAAAAAGGGCTGATCCAGCCCGACGTCGAAACCGCAGAGCTTCATGCCGCTTTCCTTTCAGACAAGGCCTGCTTGTGCGCCAGCGCCGCCTTGATGAAGGAGATGAACAGCGGGTGGCCGTCACGCGGCGTGGATTTGAATTCCGGATGGTATTGCACGCCCATGTACCACGGGTGCGCATTGTCGCCGCTGCGCGGCAGCTCCATGATCTCGCACAGCGACTCGGTCGGCGTGCGGGCCGCCACCACCAGCCCGGCGTCCTCGACGCGGCCCAGGTAATGGTTGTTGGCTTCGTAGCGATGCCGATGACGCTCGGTCACGACCGCGCCGTAGATCTCGGCCGCCAGCGTGCCCGGCTTGACCTCGCAGGTCTGCGCGCCCAGGCGCATGGTGCCGCCGAGGTCGGAATTGGCGTCCCGCTTCTCGACCTTGCCGTCATGGTTCTGCCATTCGTTGATCAGCGCCACCACCGGGTGTTCGGTGTTGTCGTCAAACTCGGTCGAATTCGCATGGACCAGGCCCGCCTTGTTGCGCGCGTATTCGATCAGCGCGACCTGCATGCCCAGGCAGATGCCGAGGTAGGGAATCTGGTTCTCGCGCGCATAGCGGGCCGCGGCGATCTTGCCCTCGACGCCGCGCTTGCCGAAGCCGCCCGGCACCAGGATCGCGTCGAACTTGTTCAGCGCGCCGGTGCCATGCAGCTCGATTTCCTCGGAGTCGACATACTCGATGTTGACCCGGCTCTCGGTGTGGATGCCGGCATGGCGAAGCGCCTCGGTCAGCGACTTGTACGACTCGGTCAGGTCGACATACTTGCCGACCATGCCGATAGTCACGTCCGCCTTCGGGTTTTCCAGCGCGTAGACCAGCTTGTTCCAGACGGTCAGGTCGGCCGGCCGCGGCGACAGCGCCAGGCAGTCGCAGACGATGGCGTCCAGGCCCTGGTCGTGCAGCATCTGCGGGATCTTGTAGATGGTGTCGGCGTCCCAGACCGAGATCACGCCCTCTTCGCGCACGTTGGAGAACAGCGAAATCTTCGCGCGCTCGTCGTCCGGGATGCGGCGGTCAGCGCGGCACAGCAGCGCGTCCGGCGAGATGCCGATCTCGCGCAGCTTCTGCACGCTGTGCTGGGTCGGCTTGGTCTTCAGCTCGCCGGCGGATGCCAGGTAAGGCACCAGCGTCAGGTGGACGAAGGCGGTGGAATTGCGGCCGGCGCGCAGCGCGAGCTGGCGCGCGGCTTCCAGGAATGGCAGCGACTCGATGTCGCCGACCGTGCCGCCGATCTCGACGATGGCCACTTCGTAGCCCTCGGCGCCGCGGTGGATGTAGTCCTGGATTTCATTGGTGATGTGCGGGATCACCTGCACCGTCTTGCCGAGGTATTCGCCGCGGCGCTCCTTGCGGATGACGGACTCGTAGATCTGGCCGGTGGTGAAATTGTTCACCTTCTTCATCTTGGGCGTGATGAAACGCTCATAGTGGCCAAGGTCGAGGTCGGTCTCGGCGCCGTCGTCGGTGACGAACACCTCGCCGTGCTGGAACGGGCTCATGGTGCCGGGATCGACGTTGATGTACGGATCCAGCTTCAGCATGGTGACTTTGAGGCCGCGGGATTCGAGGATCGCAGCCAGGGAGGCGGCGGCGATTCCCTTGCCCAGGGAAGACACGACGCCGCCAGTGACGAATACAAACTTGGTCATTACAGAAGGTGCCGAACGGCACGTGCGGGAAATGGAAATTATACCGCAAACCCTTTTTTCTTCCCGCCGAATCGGGCCGCCCGGTTGATTGCGCTAAAGCGCGCCGGCACGGCCAAAGCGGTTCAGGCGTGCAGCAGCGCCTGCGCCATCTGGTGCACCGCGGTGGCCGCCGCGGCCGGATGCTCCAGCGGGAACAGGTGGCTGCCGGGAATCTTGCGGAAATGGCGTCCGACCAGTCGCCGCGTCGCGCGCAGGCCGGCGCGGCGGCATTCGACCGAGTCGGCGCCGCCGATGAAGCCCACCGGCACCGGGAAATTGCCGCGCACCAGCGAACCGAGGTGATCGGGCAGGCTGCGGTAGACCGCGGTTTCCGCTTCCCGCGTGAAGCGCAGCGTCACGCCCTCGCCGTCCGGCACCGTGCCGTGCTCGACATAGTCGCGCAGCACCGCCGGCGGCCAGGCGGCGAATATCGGCTTGGCCGCGTAATGCGCATAGGCGGCGTCGCGGTCCGGCCAGACGTTGCGCCGTTTTTCGGAAAACCGCGCCGGCGACAGCCTGCGGTCTATGCCCACCGCCTTGGCCAGCCGCAACAGCAGCGCGCGCCAGCCGGCCACCACCGGCGCGTCCAGCAGCACCACGCCGCGCACCAGGTCCGGCCGGGCGCGCGCCGCCATCAGGCTCAGCATGCCGCCCATCGAATGCCCGACCAGGATCGCCGGCCGGCGCGCGTCCAGTGTGGCGAGCAGCTCCCCGACCAGCGCCTGCCAGCCGTTGCTGATCGGATAGGCCGGGTCGTGCGCATGCAGCGGCAGCGCGGCGATGTCGTAATGGGCGCGCAGGTGGTTGAGGAAAACGCGGTAGGTGTCTGCCGGATAACTGTTGGCATGGACAAACTGGATCAGCTGCTGGGTCATGGGTGTGCTGCGGGGTGCGGCAAGAAGTGGAACGGGCATTTTACGCCACGATGGAAATGACGGTGCCAGGCTGAACAAACGCGCCGCTGACCGCACAGTCGGGCAGCCTCATTTGCCGGGCTGCGCGGCGAATATGACCAGCGCCAGCCCGCCCAGCAGCGCTGCCGATGCATACACCAGTTGCGGCGTCACCGGCTCGGCCAGCAGCAGGACGCCGCCCAGCGTGGCCAGCACCGGCACGCTCAGCTGGACGCTGGCGGCGGTGGTCGCTGCCAGGCCCTGCAGCGCGCGGTACCAGATCACGTAGCCCAGCCCCGATGTCAGCGCGCCGGACGCCAGCGCGCAGGCGACGCCGCGCCAGCTGGACGCGGACCACGGCAGCAGCGCCAGCCCGGTCGCCGCCGCCATCGCCGCGACCCGCACGAAGTTGCCGGCGGTCGCGGCGGTCGGGTCGCCGGCGCCGCGGGCCCGCAGCGAATACACGCCCCAGGCGACGCCGGCGCTCGCCATCAGCAGACCGTGCAGCGGCGACGGCGCCACCAGGCCCGGCAGCAGCAGGACCAGCAAGCCGGCCCCGGCCAGCGCCAGGCCGAACAGCTGCGGGCGGTTGAACCGCTCGCCGCGCGACAGGCCGTAGCCGATCATCGTGGCCTGCACCGCGCCGAACAGCAGCAGCGCGCCGGTGGCGGCCGACAGGCCAAGGTAGGCGAAGGAAAACCCGGCCGCATAGACAAACAGCGCCGCGGCGGAGCGCCAGCTGCCGGCCGCCAGCGGGCTTGCGCCCCGCATCCCCATCAGCAGCGCCAGCACCGCCGCGCCGGAAACCAGGCGGATCGCGGTGAAGCTGGCCGCGTCGATCTGGCCGTCCTTCAGCGCCAGCCGGCACAGCAGCGAGTTGCCGGCGAATGCCAGCATGGCTACCAGGGTCAGGAAGGCGGTGCGCGGTTTCAAGCGATGGCGTCCTTGGCGGCGCATGTGCCGCGCGGTGTGGATCGGGCGATGCCAGGGATCTTAACCGGATATCCGCGCTTCGATCGATGCCGGTTCCGGCCTGATCCCGCTGCCGCGCCGGCGGAAATGGCCCGGCGGACTAGGGCGGGCTGGCCGAACGCCAGCTTCGCCGCCTTTTCACCTTCCATACCAGTAGCGGCGATGCGCGTCGCGGTAGCGTTCCACCTGCACCGCGCCGTCCGGCCCGCCGGCGAAATCCAGCCGCACCGCGCCATCCAGGTCCGAACGCAGCCTTCGTATGCCGCGCTCCGCGTAGCGCGCCTCGACCTGCGGCTTCGGATGGTGGTAGCGGTTCCGGTACCCGACCTGGAACACCGCGATCTGCGGCGCGACCGCATCGAGGAAATCCGGCGTCGACGAGGTGCCGCTGCCGTGGTGCGGCGCCAGCAGCACGGTGGCCATCAGCTTGTGTGGCATTGCATCGAGCAGCATCGCTTCCTGCGGCGCCTCGATGTCGCCGCCCAGCAGCATCGAGGCGCCGCCGGCGCTGACCCGCAGCGTGCAGCTGCGGGCATTCGGCTTCCACCGTTCGCCGGCATAGATCTGGGGCGTCGGATGCAGCATCTCGAACTGCACGCCGTCCCATTCCCAGCGCTGCCCGGCCAGGCAGCGCCGGTGCTGGCGGGCCGCGCCGACGATCTCGTGGTCGGCGTCGAGCGACGAGGTGAGCCAGCCGACATCGACCGCATCCATCACCGATAGCGCGCCGCCCGAATGATCGGCGTCGCTGTGCGACACCACCATCGCGTCCAGCATCGCGATGCCGCGGCCCTTCAGGTAGGGCACGATCACGCGGCTGCCGCCGTCGGACTCCGGCGTGTAGGCCGGCCCGGTGTCGTACAGCAGCCGGTGATGCGCGGTCTCCAGCAGCAGCGCATTGCCCTGGCCGATGTCGAAGGCGGTCACGCGGAAGCCCTGCTCGGGAAACCGCGGCGCATTGAGCAGCAGCGGCAGCCACAGCGCCAGCCCGAGGCGGCGCGCCGGCCAGCCGCGCGGCAGCAGCAGCCAAAGCGCGCCCAGCAGCGCCAGCACGAACATCCACCAGGACGGCAGCGGCGCGCTCCAGACTGCCAGCGGCAGGCTGCTGAGCCATGCCAGCAGCACGGCCAGCTGCTGCACCAGCCAGTGCGCGACCAGCAGCAGCCAGGCCGACAGCGGCGCCGGCGCCATGCTGCCGGCCAGCGCCAGCGGCGTCACCGCGAAGCTGACCAGCGGGATGGCGACCGCATTGGCCAGCGGGCTGACCAGCGAGACCTGGCCGAACAGCAGCAGGGTCAGCGGCACCAGGCCGACGGTCACCGCGTACTGGGTGCGGCAGGCCGCCGAGAACGCCTGCCGCCAGCGCGCGACGCGGCCGGCCGCGGCCCGTTCGGCGCGGCCGACGGACGCCAGCAGGATCACCGCGACCGCGCCGAACGACAGCCAGAAGCCGGGCCACAACACCGCCCACGGGTCCAGCAGCAGCACCACGCCGAGCGCGGCGCACAGCACATGCGACACGCTTGCGATGCGCCCGCTCCAGAGCGCCGCGCCGACCACCGCGATCATGTACAGCGTGCGCTGCGCCGGCACGCCGAATCCGGCCAGCAGCACATAGGCCAGCGCCACCGCAACCCCGGCCAGCGAGGCGACCTTCTGCGCGGGCAGCAGCAGCGGCAACTGCCGCCCGGTGAACAGCGAATGCCGCCACAGCAGCCGGGCCAGGCCGGCAGCCAGGCCGGCCACCATCGTGATGTGCAGCCCGGAGATCGACACCAGGTGGCCGATGCCGGTGCGCGTGAAGATCTTCCAGTCGCCCTGGTCGATGTCGCGCTGGTCGCCGATCACCAGTGCGATGATGACGCCCGCATACGGCTGGCCGCGCAGCGCCCGCTCGATGCGCTCCCGCAGCCAGCCGCGGCAGCGCTCGACGACGGCGGTGAAGCCGGGCACGAAGGCCGACAGCCGCCGGTTCGCGCTGCCCGGCGCGGCGTCGCCGCGCACGCTGCCGGTGGCCCGCAGCCTCTGCTCCAGCAGCCAGGCCTCGTAGTCGAAGCCGTCCCAGTTCGCGTTGCCATGCGGCTTCTTGAGGCGCAGCGCGAATTGCCAGCGCTCTCCCGGCTGCAGCGCCGGCGGCTGCGGCCCGCGCGGCTCGGCATACCAGGACAGCGCCAGCCGCGGCGGCAGTCGCACCGGCGAGCCGTCCGGCAGCGCGGCCGATTCGAGCGCCAGGTTGAAGCGCAGGCCACGCTCGAAGCGGTAAGGCAGGCTGTCGATGACGCCGGTGGCGACCAGGTCCTGCCCTTCCAGTCCGGCCGGCAGTTCGTCGGCCAGGTAATGCTGCGCGACCAGCGCCGCCCACAGGAATCCGGCGACGGCGCCGCAGGCCAGCCTGGCCGATGCGCGCGCCCACGCGGCCGGCAGCCGGCGGCACGGCAGCGCAATGCATGCCGCCGCCAGCAGCAGCAGGCCGGCCATCCATGGCGACGGCAGCGACGCGCGGGTCTGCAGCAAGCCGACGCCGGACGCGAATCCGAGCAGCAGGCAGCGCACCGCGCGGGTTCAGGCGGGGAGTTGCAGCCGCGGCAGCGCAGCCTGCGCATTCGCGGTCGTGAGCCGGGCGATCTCGTCGACCGGCATGCATCGCAGCTCGGCCATGGCCGCGCCTATGCGCGGCAGTTGTTCGGGACTATTGCGCGCCGGGTGCAGCCAGACCGGGGAAATGTCGGGCGCATCGGTTTCCAGCACCAGCGCGGACGCCGGCACGGTGGCGGCGAGGCGGCGTATCTGCAGCGCCCGCGGGAAGGTCATCGCGCCGCCGAAGCCGAGCCGGAAGCCCAGGCCGATGAAGGTCTCGGCCTGCTGGAAGCTGCCGTTGAACGCGTGCGCGATGCCGCCGGGCAGGCTGATGCGGCGCAGGTGCTTCAGGATGATGTCCTGCGAGCGGCGCACGTGCAGCAGCACCGGCAGCCCGAAGTCGCGCGCGATCTTCAGCTGCGCCTGGTAGAAATGTTCCTGCCTGGCGCGCATCTCCGGCGTGCAGAGATGGGGCAGGAAGTAGTCGAGGCCGATCTCGCCGATCGCCACCAGGTTCGGATCGTCCATTGCCGACGCGACGGTTTCGCGCAGCAGCGCCAGGTCGTCGTCGGACGCGCCCGGCACGCAGATCGGGTGGATGCCCAGCGCGTAGCGGCAGTTGGGCTGGCGCCGCGCCAGGTCGCGCACGGTGGCGAAATTGTGGCGGTCGACCGCCGGGATCACGATGCCGCTCACACCCTGCCCGCCGGCCTGCGCGGCGATGGCGTCGGACGCGCCGCCGAATTCGCCGGCGTCCAGGTGGCAGTGGGTGTCGGTCCACATCGGCGCTAGTCCACGTAGGGTTCCAGGCCGTTGTCGGACAGGCGCAGCACGCGGTCGCAATGGCGCGCCAGTTCGATGTCATGGGTGACGATGACGAAGGAGGTGCCGAAGGTGCGCGACAGTTCCAGCATCAGGTCGAAGGTCTTGTGCGCGGTATGCCGGTCCAGGTTGCCGGTGGGCTCGTCGGCCAGCACGCAGGCCGGCTGCGTGACCAGCGCCCGCGCCAGCGCCACCCGCTGGCGTTCGCCGCCGGACAGCTCGCCCGGCACGTGGGTCACGCGCTGCGACAGGCCGACCCGCGCCAGGATGGCCGCGGCGATCTCGTGCGCCTGCGCGCGCGGCATCCGCCGTATCAGCAGCGGCATCGCGACATTGTCGAGCGCCGAGAATTCGGGCAGCAGGTGATGGAACTGGTAGACGAAGCCCAGCGATTCATTGCGCAGCCGGCCGCGGGTCTTTTCGTCGAGCGACGCGAAGTCGCGGCCCAGCAGCGTCACGCTGCCGGCGCTCGGCGTATCGAGCCCGCCCAGCAGGTGCAGCAGCGTCGACTTGCCCGAGCCGGACGCGCCGACGATGGCGACACGCTCGCCGCGCTGCACGTCGACGGCGATGCCGGAAAGAACGTCGACCGAGTATTTTCCCTGCGTGTAGGTCTTGCCCAGGTTGCGGCAGGACAGCACCGCTTCCCTGGTCTCCGGCTGGTGCATGACAGGCTGCTCTGTGATTGCGCTATTCATCGTGCTCATTCGTATCGCAGCGCTTCGGCCGGGCGCACCCGCGCCGCGCGCCAGCTGGGATAAAGGGTGGCCAGGAAGGCCAGGATCACCGCCACCATGCCGATGGTGCCGACGTCGGGCCAGCGCAGGTCGGACGGCAGCGCGCTGATCAGGTAGATGTCGCGCGGCAGGAATTGCACGCCGAGCAGGCGCTCGATGAAGGGCACGATCACGTCGACGTTCAGCGCCACCAGCACGCCGCCGGCCACGCCGATGGCGGTGCCGATCAGGCCGACCAGCGCGCCCTGGATCATGAAGATCTTCATGATGGAGCCGGGCGACGAGCCCAGCGTGCGCAAAATCGCGATGTCGGCCTGCTTGTCGGTCACGGTCATCACCAGCGTCGACACCAGGTTGAAGGCGGCAACCGCGATGATCAGCGTCAGGATGATGAACATCATCCGCTTCTCGGTCTGCACCGCGGCAAACCAGGTGCGGTTCTGCTGCGACCAGTCGGTGATCAGCACGTCGCCGGTCAGTATCCGCGACAGGTCCTGCGCCACCTGCGGCGCTTCCTGCATGTTGGCGATGCGCAGGCGCAGGCCGGACGGCGCCGACAGCCGGAACATCTTTTCCGCGTCGTCGAGATGCATGAAGGCCAGCGACGAGTCGAACTCGAAATGCCCGGCCTCGAAGATGGCGACCACGGTGAACTGCTTGAGCCGCGGGATCACGCCGGCCGGCGTGACCTGGCCCTGCGGCGCGATCAGCGTGACCTTGTCCCCTACCCGCGCCCGCATGCTGCGCGCCAGCTCCAGGCCCAGCACGATATTGAATTCGCCTGCGCGCAGGTCGTTGAAATTGCCCTGCTTGATCTGGCCGGCCACGTCCGACACCTTGGGCTCTTCTTCAGGCAGCACGCCGCGCACCACCACGCCGCGCACGGTGTCGTCGCGCGTCATCATCGCCTGCCCGGCGACGTAGGGCGCGGCGCCCTTCACATCCTTGTCGAGGAAGGCTTCCTTCGCCGTCTGCTGCCAGTCGGGCAGCGCGCCGTTGGCGTCGGACACCTCGATATGCGCGAGCACGGAAAGCATGCGGTCGCGCACTTCCTTCTGGAAACCGTTCATCACCGACAGCACGACGATCAGCGCGGCCACGCCCAGCGCGATGCCGGCCATCGAAATGAGGGAAATAAAGGAGATGAAACTGTTGCGCGCGCTGCGCTTGCCGGCGCGGGTATAGCGCAGGCCCACCAGCCACTCGAATGGCAAGTTCTTGAATAGACTCAAATGAAATACTCCTGGACTGGGCGGCCGGACATAAGCGCCACGCCGGCGACGTGAGATCGACCACCCGGAATGCGCCCGCAGTTTGCCATAGTCTGGACTTCATTTCAGGACATTGCGCAAAAGAATGACAGGATGACAAGACCGTGGCCCGGCCCATCCGGGTTCGCCACGACCGTCGCCCCTTTGCCCTACAATCCCGCCATGCGTCATCTCGATCTCCTGCTTCCCTTCAGCCTTCCCTCCCCGGACCTTGCCGCCGACCTGCTCCGCGCGCTGCGGCTGCCGTCCTTCGCCCTGCTGGCCGCCCGCGCCAAGGCGGGTCCGCTGCAGGTGAGCGACGGCTTCGCCCGCGCGCTGCCGCATGAAGCCTGGCTCGCGGAGCGCTTTGCGCTGCAGCCGGGCATGGCCCAGGGCGGCAGCCCGCCGGTGGCGCCGGCGGCAATGGCGGCGCATGGGCTGGAAGCGGGCCAGGGCCGCTGGTTCATGCTGCAGCCGGCGCATCTGCACGTGGCCCGCGACCACCTGGTGCTGACCGACCAGCGCCAGCTCGCGCTGGACGAGCCCGAGTCGCGCGCGCTGTTCGACAGCGCCCAGGCGCTGCTGGCCGATGCCGGCATGCCGCTGCTCTACGGCGACGCCCGCACCTGGTTCATGCGCGCCGGCGACTGGCGCGGCCTGCAGACTTCCACCATGGACGCCGCCTGCGGCCACAACATCGACATCTGGATGCCCAAGGGTCCGGACGAGCGCGCGTGGCGCAAGCTGCAGAACGAGATCCAGATGGAATGGCATGCGCACCCGGTCAACGAAGCCCGCGCCGAACGCAACATGAAGCCGGTCAATTCGGTCTGGCTCTGGGGCGGCGGGGAATCCGGCAGCGACAGGCCGGCGTCCGGCTACAGCCATGCCTGGGGCCTGACCGGATGGACCGGCGCGCTCGCCGCCACCGTGCCGGCATCGGGCGGGATCGACGCGGCCGGCGTCATTGCCGCTGCGCCCGCGCGCGGCCTGCTGATGGCGGACACGTTCGCCGCGCCCGCGCTTGCCGGCGACTGGGCGCTCTGGATCGACGCCTGGCATGCGATCGAAACCGACTGGCTGGCGCCCTTGCTGGCGGCGCTGCAGGCTGGCAAACTCGACTCGCTCGCCCTGGTGCTCGGCGACGGCACGCGGCTGCGGGAACTGACCGCCAGCCGCTCCTCGCTGCGCAAGTTCTGGGTGCAGCCTTCCCTCTCCAGGCTCGTCCCATGACCCGCATCGCCACCCGCCCCTATTCGTTCCGCCACGCGGAGATGCTGCGCCAGAGCGGCGTGCACCCGGTGCTGGCGCGGCTGTTCGCCGCCCGCGGCCTGGTCGACGCCAGCGAACTGTCGTCCGAGTTTTCATCGCTGATCGCGCCGTCCGGCCTGCTGCACGTGGACGCGGCGGCGGTGTTCCTCGCCGACGCGATCGACGCGCAAAAGAAGATGACCATCGTCGCCGACTATGACTGCGACGGCGCGACCGCCTGCGCGGTGGCGCTGCGCGGCCTGAAGGCGATGGGCGCGAAGATCGACTACATCGTGCCCAACCGCTTCGAATACGGCTATGGCCTGACGCCGGAGATCGTCGCGCTGGCGGTCCGGGAAAAGGCGCCGGACATCATCGTCACCGTCGACAACGGCATTGCCAGCATCGACGGCGTGGCCGAGGCCAACCGGCTCGGCATCGAGGTCGTGGTGACCGACCACCACCTGCCGGCCGACAAGCTGCCGGCCGCGCGCGTGATCGTCAATCCCAACCAGCCCGCCTGCGGCTTCCCCAGCAAGAACCTGGCCGGCGTCGGCGTGATGTTCTATGTGCTGCTGGCGCTGCGCGCCGAACTGCGGCGGCGCGGCGTCTTCACCGCCGAGAACCAGCCGCGGCTCGATGCGCTGCTGGACCTGGTCGCGCTGGGCACGGTGGCCGACGTCGTCAAGCTCGACGCCAACAACCGCGTGCTGGTCGCGCAGGGCCTGAAGCGCATGCGCGCCGGCCGCATGCATGCCGGCATCGCGGCGCTGTTCCGGGTCGCCGGCCGCGAGGCGCGCAAGGCCAGCCCGTTCGACCTCGGCTTCGCGGTCGGCCCGCGGCTCAATGCCGCCGGCCGCCTGGCCGACATGTCGCTCGGCATCGAATGCCTGACGACGGACGACGCCGGCCGCGCCTGGGACATCGCGCAGCAGCTCGACGGCATCAACCGCGAACGGCGCGTGATCGAGGCGCAGATGCAGGACAGCGCGCTGGCCTCGCTCGACCATATCGACCCGCGCGACAACACCACGCTGACCATCTTCGACGAAAGCTGGCACCAGGGCGTGATCGGCATCGTGGCCTCGCGGCTGAAGGACAAGTTCTACCGCCCGACGATCACCTTCGCGCCCGCCGGCGACGGGCTGATCAAGGGCTCGGGCCGCTCGATCGCCGGCTTCCACCTGCGCGACGGGCTGGACCTGGTGTCCAAGCATGCGCCGACGCTGATCGAGAAATTCGGCGGCCACTCGATGGCTGCCGGCCTGACCATACGCGCCGACAACCTCGAAGGCTTCACCGAGGCATTCGAAGCGGTCGGGAAAGCCTCGCTGACCAAGTCGCAGCTGGAGCGCGTGCTGGAAACCGACGGCCCGCTGGAAGACGCCTACTTCTCGACCGCCTTCATCGAGCTGGTGGACGGCCACGTCTGGGGCCAGGGCTTCGCGCCGCCGGTGTTCTGCGACACCTTCCGCGTCATCAGCCAGCGCGTGCTGAAAGACCGCCACCTGAAGCTGCAGCTGGAAAAGAATGGCCAGCGCTACGACGCGATCTGGTTCGGCCACACCGACGCGCTGCCGGACCGGGCGAACGTGGCGTTCCGTCTGGACGCCAACGAGTTCAACGGCCGCACCAGCGTGCAGCTGCTGGTCGAGCATGCGGAGCCGGCCTGAGCTTTAAGCAGCGGGCAGCGCGGGCGCAAGAGTCGCTGCGTTCCGCCTAATGCGTCATCCTGCCGCCGCCATCATGGCGGCGCACCCGGGCGATGTCATAGGCAAGCTGGATGTACAGCAAGTGCTCGAGCCTGGGGCCGAATATCTTTTCGATGCGCAGCGCCATTTCCGGCGACAGGCCGGCTTCCTCGTTGAGGAGTTCGCATAGCGCGGCGCGGCGCACGCCCAGCATGGCCGCGGCCTGCGTGACCGACAGGCCCAGCGCCTCGATGATCTGTGTGCGGATCAGGTCCCCTGGATGCGGCGGTTGTTTGATTCGCATGCTGTTCCTTTCAAGGGTTGTCTACCGGATTGCGCAGGATTTGCCATATTGCTGAACATCCATGCCTTTCTGCCCGTCATTTCCCGCAAAACCAGGGTGCGGCTTTGCCGGAAGCCGCCTTGGTAACGGCAATCCCGATTGCATCCCATCCATGCCGCCACCCTGCCGCTGCACCCGCTTCCCGCCCTGCCCCATCAGTTATAATCGTCGGTTTCACCGCACAAGAATTCATCATGGAAGCAGAACGCCTCAATGCCCTGTCGGCATCGCTCGCCGACCTCACCACCCGGGAAGCCGAACTGCGGAGGTATCTTTGACTTCGATAACAAGTCAGAGAAACTAGAGCAGGTCAACCAGGAACTCGAAGACCCCACCGTCTGGAACGACCAGAAGCGCGCGCTGGCGCTGGGCCAGGAAAAGAAGGCGCTGGAAGGCGTGGTCAACACGCTGACCGAGATCGACGCCGGCCTGCGCGACGCGCGCGACCTGTTCGACATGGCGCGCGAGGAACAGGACGACGACACGCTGGAAGCGGTCGAAGCCGACGCCGCGGAACTGGGCAAGAAAGTGGAGGCGATGGAATTTCGCCGCATGTTCTCCAACCCGATGGACCCCAACAATTGCTTCATCGATATCCAGGCCGGCGCCGGCGGCACCGAGGCGCAGGACTGGGCGTCGATGCTGCTGCGCCAGTACCTGCGCTATTGCGAGCGCAAGGGCTTCAAGGTCGAGATCCTCGAGCAGTCCGACGGCGAGGTCGCCGGCATCAAGACCGCGACGCTGAAGGTCGAGGGCGACCACGCGTACGGCTTCCTGCGCACCGAGACCGGCGTGCACCGGCTGGTGCGCAAGTCGCCGTTCGACTCCGCCAACGGCCGCCATACCTCGTTCTGCAGCCTGTTCGTCTACCCGGAAGTGGACGAGTCGATCGACATCGACATCAATCCGGCCGACGTCCGGGTCGACACCTACCGCGCATCCGGCGCCGGCGGCCAGCACATCAACAAGACCGACTCCGCGGTGCGCCTGACCCATGGCCCATCCGGCATCGTCGTCCAGTGCCAGAACGACCGCAGCCAGCACCGCAACCGCGCCGAGGCGTGGGAGATGCTGAAGTCGCGGCTGTATGAGCTGGAACTGCGCAAGCGCATGAGCGAGCAGCAGAAGCTGGAAGACTCCAAGACCGACGTCGGCTGGGGCCACCAGATCCGTTCCTACGTGCTGGACCAGTCCCGCATCAAGGACCTGCGCACGAACTTCGAGACCGGCAACACCAAGGCGGTGCTCGACGGCGACCTCGACGGCTTCATTGCCGCCTCCCTGAAACAAGGCGTTTAAGCATGATGACTGACAAATACACCGCGCTGACGGAAGAAAAAGACGAAAACTCCATCATCGCGGAGCGCCGCGGCAAGCTGGCGGCGCTGCGTGAAGAGGGCATCGCCTTTCCCAACGATTTCCGCCCGCAGCACCAGGCGGCGGCGCTGGCGGTGGAGTACGGCGATACCGAGCGCGAATTGCTGGAGTCGCAGCCGGTGCAGGTGGTGGTGGCCGGCCGCATGATGTTGAAGCGGGTGATGGGCAAGGCGTCGTTCGCCACCATCCAGGACGCGTCGGGTCCGCGCGCGGATGGCCGCATCCAGCTCTATATCAGCAACGAGCTGACCGGCGAAGCGTCGCACGAGGCGTTCAAGCATTACGACCTGGGCGACATCCTCGGCGCCGAGGGCACGCTGTTCAAGACCAAGACCGGCGAGCTGTCGGTCAAGGTCAGCAAGCTGCGCCTGATCACCAAGTCGCTGCGCCCGCTGCCCGACAAGTTCCACGGCCTGGCCGACCAGGAGACCAAGTACCGCCAGCGCTATGTCGACCTGATCATGAACGAGGAAACCCGCCGCACCTTCAAGGCGCGCACCGCGGCGATGTCGTCGATCCGGCGTTTCATGAGCGACAACGGCTTCATGGAAGTCGAGACGCCGATGCTGCACGCGATTCCCGGCGGCGCGGCGGCCAAGCCCTTCATCACCCATCACAATGCGCTGGACATGGAAATGTTCCTGCGCATCGCGCCCGAGCTTTACCTGAAGCGGCTGGTGGTCGGCGGCTTCGACCGCGTCTATGAAGTCAACCGCAACTTCCGCAACGAGGGCGTGTCGCCGCGCCACAATCCGGAATTCACGATGATGGAGTTCTACGCGGCCTACACCGACTACAAGTGGCTGATGGACTTCACCGAGGCAGTGATCCGCCAGGCCGCGGTCGACGCGCATGGCACCGCGCAGCTGACCTACCAGGGACGCGAGCTGGACCTGTCGAAGCCTTTCCACCGGATGACGATCGTCGAGGCGATCAACAAGTTCGCGCCGCATTACACGGCCGAACAGTTGCAGGACGCGGAATTCCTGAAGGCCGAGCTGAAGAAGTTCGGCGTGAAGCCACATGCGATCTCCGGGCTGGGCGCGCTGCAGCTGTCGCTGTTCGAGGAAACCGCCGAGGCGCAGCTGTGGGAGCCGACCTACATCATCGACTACCCGGTCGAGGTGTCGCCGCTGGCTCGTGCGTCCGACACGGTGCCCGGCATCACCGAGCGTTTCGAGTTGTTCATCACCGGGCGCGAGATTGCAAACGGCTTTTCCGAGCTGAACGATGCGGAAGACCAGGCCGCGCGCTTCCAGGCGCAGGTGGCGGCCAAGAATGCCGGCGACGAGGAAGCGATGTACTACGACGCCGACTACATCCGCGCGCTCGAGTACGGCATGCCGCCAGCCGGCGGCTGCGGCATTGGCATCGACCGGCTGATGATGCTGATCACCGACTCGCCGAACATCCGTGACGTGATTTTGTTTCCGCATCTGCGCCGGGAAGACCTGAGCTGAGCGTGCCCCGCCTACGCCGGAAGTTTCGGCAGGCGGGGCCGGTCCGGGCAGCCTGGGCATGATGCAGTAACACCCAGGCTGCCTGCGCCGCGCTTCCGGCGCGCGGCCAGCAATCCGGCGTCGCATTCGATTAGCGCTAACTTCTCCCACAAATTCCCTGCCCACCTGTTTGCTGCAGTCCATCCATAGATTGCACGTGCCGAACTGCAACACTTCCGCGCCGTGCGGCGACCGTGCTCGCTCATCTGTTGATCCATTCGACATGGACCCGGGATTTGTTACATCCATTTACAGGTGACACATCATTTGGTCTGTTAATCGCCCAACTGTTGCCGGATACTAAGTAAATCAAGCACAGAACAGGAGCCAACCATGGACACAAACAATAATTCCAAGCGCATGCATCCGCTGATCGCAGGCGCAGCGGTATCCGTGATGGTCGCCAGCCTGACGGGCGTGGCCGCGATGACTGGCCTGCTGCCGAACTCGCATGGCGAGGGCAAGGCCGCCGCGGAAACGGCCCAGGCTACACCTGCGAAGGTCGTGGAAAGCAAGCCGGCCGCGGTCGCCAAGGTGGCGAAGCCGGCCCCGGCCCAGCAGCTCGCGTCGTATGACGAAGAGCGCCGTCCGGCCCCGGCCCCGGCCCGTGAAAACTATCGCAGCGATGCGCTGTACCGGTCGTCTGAATATGGACAGAGCATGACCCAGGTCGCCCAGCCGGCGCGGGTCTGCAACAGCTGCGGCCGCGTCGAATCGGTCCATCCGGTGCAATCCCAGGCCAGCCCGAGCGGCGTGGGCGTGGTCGGCGGCGCGGTGGTTGGCGGCTTGCTGGGCAACCAGGTCGGCGGCGGCAACGGCCGCACGCTGGCGACCATTGCCGGCGCGGTGGGCGGCGGTTATGCCGGCAACGAGGTCGAAAAACGCACCCGCACCACGACTTCCTACCAGGTGAGGGTCAGGATGGAAAACGGCCAGGTCCGTAATTTCCCCTACAACAGCCAGCCGAACTGGCGCCAGGGCGACCGGGTGCGCGTGGTCGACGGCTACCTGCAGCCGAACTGATGCCTGGATAAATGCCGCCTGACGGCGTAATGCAAAAGGCGCGTTAAAAAGCCCCTGCCGCCAGTAATAGGCGCCAGGGGCTTTTCTTCGAACGCGGCCGGTTTCAGTCGGCCTCGTCTATCCATGCCATCTGTATGGCTTCGAGTATCTTTTCATTCGATCGCGACGGCTCGTCGTCGAAGCCGTCCAGCTCGCAGACCCAGCGGTGCAGGTCGGTGAAGCGCACCGTCAGCGGGTCGACATCCGGGTGCCTGTCGATCAACTCCTCGGCGATGCGTAAGGTGTCGGTCCATTTCATGATCGTCCCTCCGTGTCAGTGCTCTTCCCGCGCATGGTTGATCGTGTACTTCGGTAACTCGATCACCAGGTCCTGGTCGTCGACCAGCGCCTGGCAGGACAGCCGCGAATTGGCTTCCAGGCCCCATGCCATGTCGAGCAGGTCCTCTTCCTTTTCCGCCGGTTCGCCCAGCGAATCGAAACCCTCGCGGACGATCACGTGGCAGGTGGTGCAGGCGCAAGACTTCTCGCACGCATGCTCGATCTCGATATCGTTTTCCAGCAGCGCGTCGCAGACCGACATGCCCTTGGGCGCTTCGAACACGGACCCTTGCGGGCACAGGGTGGGATGGGGTAACACCACGATTTGGGGCACGTCGGCTTCCTTCAAAAATACGGTTTGATAATGGCGGATGACACGCCGGGTCAGGCGATCTCGTCCAGCTTCCTGCCCGCCAGCGCGGAACGCACGCTGCGGTCCATCCGGCGGGCGGCGAATTCCTCGGTGCCCTGGGCCAGCGCCTCGACCGCTTCCTTGATCGCCTGGTGGTCGCCGCCCTGCGCGGTCGTGCGCAGCGCATCCAGCAGCGCGGCGATGTCGGCGCGTTCCTGGTCCGACAGCAGCGCGCCGTCCGCGTCCAGCGCCGACTGCGTCGCCAGCAGGATGCGCTCGGCCTCGACCTGCTCTTCCCGCAGCGCCCGCTGCTGCATGTCGACGTCCGCCGATGAAAACGATTCCTGCAGCATGCGGGCGATGTCGTCGTCGGCCAGTCCGTAGGACGGCTTCACCGTGATCGACGCCTCGACGCCCGAGCGCAGTTCACGCGCCGACACCGACAGCAGGCCGTCCGCGTCGACCTGGTAGGTGATGCGGATGCGGGCCGCGCCGGCCGCCATCGGCGGTATACCGCGCAGCTCGAAGCGCGCCAGCGAGCGGCAGTCCGACACCAGCTCGCGCTCGCCCTGCAGCACGTGCACCGCCATCGCCGTCTGGCCATCCTTGAAGGTCGTGAATTCCTGCGCCCTGGCGCACGGGATCGTCGAATTGCGGGGAATGACCTTCTCGGCCAACCCGCCCATCGTTTCCACGCCCAGCGACAGCGGGATCACGTCCAGCAGCAGCCAGTCGTCGCCGGGCGCGCGGTTGCCCGCCAGCAGGTTGGCCTGCACCGCGGCGCCCAGCGCCACGACCTTGTCGGGGTCGATGTTGGCCAGCGGCAGCGTCTGGAAAAAATCGCCGACGGCGCGGCGGATATGCGGCATCCGGGTCGCGCCGCCCACCAGCACCACGCCGTCGACATCGTCGACCGCCAGGCCGGCGTCGCGCAGCGCCTTGCGCGACGCATTGATGGTCTTGGCGACCAGGTGCTGCGTCAGCTCGAAAAACTTCGCCGCGGTCAGCGTCAGGTGCACTTCCTCGCCCGAGGACAGCACCGCGTCGATATGGGTCTCGGAATTGGCCGACAGCAGCTCCTTGGCCTCGCGCGCCTTGACCATCAGCACCCGGGTGTCCTCGTCCGACAGCGGCGACAGGTGCGACTGCTCGATGATCCAGCAGAACAGGCGGTGGTCGAAATCGTCGCCGCCCAACGCCGAGTCGCCGCCGGTGGACAGCACTTCGAACACGCCCTTGGACAGGCGCAGCAGCGAGATGTCGAAGGTGCCGCCGCCGAGGTCGTACACCGCGTACACGCCTTCGGAGCCATGGTCGAGGCCGTAGGCGATCGCCGCAGCGGTCGGCTCGTTGAGCAGGCGCAGCACATTCAGGCCGGCCAGCTTGGCGGCGTCCTTGGTCGCCTGGCGCTGCGCGTCGTCGAAATACGCCGGTACCGTGATGACCGCGCCGACCAGGTCGTCGCCGAGCGCATCCTCGGCGCGCTGGCGCAGCGTCGCCAGGATCTGCGCCGAGATCTCGACCGGGCTCTTGACGCCGGCCACCGTGCGCAGCTGCACCATGCCGGGCTGGTCGACGAAATCGTAGGGCATGTTCTCGGCATGCGCGATGTCCTTCAGCCCGCGACCCATGAAGCGCTTGACCGACAGCACCGTGTTGCGCGGGTCCGTGGTCTGCGCCGACTGCGCCTTGAAGCCGATGTGCGCATGCCCGTTAGGCAGGTAGCGCACGACCGACGGCAGCAGCGCATGGCCGTCCTCGTCATCCAGCACCTCGGGGATGCTGTTGCGCACGGTGGCGACCAGCGAATTGGTGGTGCCCAGGTCGATGCCGACGGCCAGCCTGTGCTGGTGCGGCGCGGTGGACATGCCGGGTTCTGAAATCTGCAGTAATGCCATGGTGTGGTCTTAATCCGTCATGCGGTCGAAAGCGGCAGCAACTTCGTCGCCAAATTTTTCAAGGAACATCAGCTGGCGCACGCCGAGCGCGGCCTTGTCGTACTGCTGGGCGTCGAGCGCGCCGCCGATGTCGTCGAGCTGCGCGCGGCGGGTGTCGGCCAGTTCGGCGTCGAGCGCGGCAAGCGCATTGACATCCTTCGCCGCGCGGGCGTCGTCCAGCGCCTCGCGCCATTCCATCTGCTGCATCAGGAAGGCGGGCGCCATCGCGGTGTTGGATTCGGTCTCGAGGTCGACGCCGTTCAGCTCGCACAGGTAGGTCGCCCGCCGCATCGGGCTGCGCAGCGTCTGGTAGGCCTCGTTGGCGCGGGTCGCCCACTGCATCGCGACGCGCTTCTCGGCGTCGGGGCTGCGCGCGAACTTGTCAGGGTGGACCTGGTTCTGCACCTCACGATAAGCCTGGTCCAGCGCCTTCAGGTCGACCGCGTATTGCTGCGGCAGGTGGAACAGCTCAAAGTGATTTTGCATGGTCGCTTAAAACAAAAGCCTGTCCGACTTCAACAGGCTGAATCATGACAGGCCATCGGCCTGATCGAGGACACGGTCAGATGCGGAAGCTTTCGCCGCAGCCGCATTCGTCCTTCACGTTCGGGTTGTGGAACTTGAAGCCCTCGTTCAGCCCTTCGCGCGCGAAGTCGAGCTCGGTGCCGTCGATATACGGCAGGCTCTTCGGATCGACAAACACCTTCACGCCATGCGACTCGAAGACGCTGTCTTCCACCGCCGCCTCGTCCACATACTCCAGCTTGTAGGCCAGGCCGGAACAGCCGGTGGTGCGCACGCCGAAGCGCAGGCCCACGCCCTTGCCGCGCCGGTCGATATAGCGGGTGATGTGCTTCGCCGCTTTTTCAGTCAGTGTAATTGCCATCGTGCTTACTCTCCTTCAGGCGGGGCGCCCGCCATCGGCCGGCGCCCGTTCCCGTTGCAATGCTCAGGCTGCGTCGTGACTGACCGCGCCATGCTTGGCCTTGTAATCCTGCACAGCCGCCTTGATCGCGTCTTCCGCCAGGATCGAGCAATGGATCTTCACCGGCGGCAGCGCCAGCTCTTCGGCGATCTGCGTGTTCTTGATCGACATCGCCTGGTCCAGCGTCTTGCCCTTGACCCACTCGGTGATCAGCGACGACGACGCAATGGCCGAACCGCAGCCATAGGTCTTGAACTTCGCGTCCTCGATCACGCCGTCGGCGCCTACCTTGATCTGCAGCTTCATCACGTCGCCGCAGGCCGGCGCGCCGACCATGCCGGTGCCTACCGTGTCGTCGCCCTTTTCGAAGCCGCCGACGTTGCGCGGGTTTTCATAGTGGTCCAGTACCTTGTCCGAATATGCCATGGTGATGCTCCTTGAATGCGTTGGTTAGTGTGCGGCCCACTGGATCGAATTGATGTCGATCCCTTCCTTGTACATGTCCCACAGCGGCGACAGTTCGCGCAGCTTGGCCACCTTGTCCTTGATCAGCTGGATCGTGAAGTCGATGTCTTCCTCGGTCGTGAAGCGGCCGAAGGTAAAGCGGATCGAGCTGTGCGCCAGTTCGTCGCTGCGGCCCAGCGCCCTCAATACATAAGATGGTTCCAGGCTGGCCGAAGTACAAGCCGAACCTGACGACACCGCGATATCCTTGATCGCCATGATCAGCGACTCGCCCTCGACGTAGTTGAAGCTGACGTTCAGGTTATGCGGCACACGATGGTCCATGTCGCCGTTCACATAGACTTCTTCCATTTCCTGCAGTCCGGCCGCCAGGCGGTCGCGCAGCGCCCTGATGCGGACGAGTTCGCTATCCATCTCCTCGCGGGCGATGCGGAACGCTTCGCCCATGCCGACGATCTGGTGCACCGGCAGCGTGCCGGAGCGCAGGCCGCGCTCGTGTCCGCCGCCGTGCATCTGCGGCTCGATGCGGATGCGCGGCTTGCGACGCACGAACAGTGCGCCGATGCCCTTCGGGCCGTAGGTCTTGTGCGCGGTGAAGGTCATCAGGTCGACCTTGGACTTCTGCAGGTCGATGTGCATCTTGCCGGTCGCCTGCGCGGCGTCGCAATGGAAGATGATGCCCTTGCTGCGGCACAGCTCGCCGATCTCGTCGATCGGCTGGATCACGCCGATCTCGTTATTGACCAGCATCACCGAGACCAGGATGGTGTCCGGGCGGATCGCTTCCTCGAGTTGCGCGATCGTGATCAGGCCATTGTCCTGCGGCTGCAGGTAGGTCGCCTCGAAGCCCTGGCGCTCCAGTTCGCGCACGGTGTCCAGCACGGCCTTGTGCTCGGTCTTGACGGTGATGATGTGCTTGCCGCGGGTCTTGTAGAACTGGGCGGCGCCCTTCAGCGCGAGGTTGTTGCCCTCGGTCGCGCCGGAGGTCCAGATGATCTCGCGCGGGTCGGCGTTGACCAGCGCGGCGACCTGGCCGCGGGCTTCTTCCACCGCCTGCTCCGCGGTCCAGCCGTACATGTGGCTGCGCGACGCCGGGTTGCCGAACTGCTCGCGCAGGTAGGGGATCATCTTGTCGGCCACGCGCGGGTCGATCGGGGTCGTCGCCGAATAGTCGAGGTAGATCGGGAAATGCGGCGCTTTCAGCGTATCGATCAGGCTTTTGGTCAGGGGTGCATTCATAATGTTCAGCTCCGTTCGGGTCAGGCGGCCGCTTGGGGACGGTGTACAACGACCACGTTCTGTTCGTTCAATTTCTGCTTCTGCTGGTCGACCAGGTCCTTCAGCGAGACCGAGTCGAGGTAGTCGACCATCTTCGCGTTCAGCGTCGCCCACAAATCGTGCGTCATGCAGCGGGTGCCGCTTTCAGGCGTGTGGCCATGGCAATTTTCCTTGCCGCCGCACTGCGTCGCGTCCAGCGGTTCGTCGACAGCAATGATGATGTCGGCAACGGTCACGTCCTCGGCCTTGCGCGCCAGGTGGTATCCGCCGCCCGGCCCGCGCACCGATTCCACGATCTCGTGGCGGCGAAGCTTGCCGAACAATTGTTCAAGGTAGGACAGGGAAATTTCCTGGCGCTGGCTGATACCTGACAGCGTCACCGGACCTTTGTCCTCGCGCAGTGCCAGGTCTATCATCGCGGTGACCGCAAAACGGCCTTTGGTCGTCAAACGCATGCATCGGCTCCTGGTACGTGGAAGGGACAATCCCGAACAACGGAGTCAAGTATAACAAACTTGAGTAAATTTGTCAGGTATAGCCTGCGTATGGAACCTAGTGCCCTTCCAGGGCGGCACGCATTATTTCACAGGCAGGGATTCCGCGTCGGCGCGTTGCAATAAGTGCATCGGGCCGAACAGCGCCTGCATGCCGGGATGATCGATGAAGGACAGGTTGTACGGATGTTCGGAGACGACCCGCGGGAACAGCGCATTCGCCGGCAAGCCGCTCAGCAGTTCCGCCGCCTTGCCCCAGAGGACCAGCACCGGGAGTCCGGCATCGCGCGCGGCCGCGTTTTCCGCCAGCGCGGCCAGCACCGCCTGCAGCAGCGGCTGCCAGGCCCGCGCCTCCTTGAGCGGCGGCACATGCGGACGGAACACCAGCGCGGCATTCAGCAGCAGGAAACCGTGCTCCAGCAGCTTGTCCTGCAATTCGGCGCGGGTTTGTATCCATGGCGAACCGGACGCATTGGCCTGTTCGGCAACCGGCTCCATCGCGGCGCCGCTGGTCTGGCCCTTTTTCAGGTGGCCGTCGGCGACCAGCAGCATTTTCATGAAATTGCGCAGCGAGGTGGCGCGGTTGACCGGCCTGGACAAGCCCTTGTCGGACCAGAGCGCGTCGACGGCGCCGTCCATGAAGCAATAGCCGGTCGCGCTTTCGACGCGCGGGTACGGCCCCTCGCCGACCAGCACGAAGCGCACGCTTTCCAGCGGCTGCGAGAAAGCGGCGAATATCCGGCCCCCGGTGGGCAGGAAGGTGTCGGCGGCAAGTTCGCGGAGATAGGCAGGGCTGGCTTCGGCCACGGCGGCAAGGCCGGCCCGCAGCACGGGCCGCCAGGAGGCATGCGCCAGCTTCAGCGCATCGGTAAAGAGAGCAGGAATCGCGTCGGACATCGGACTCACCCGGTTGAAAGACGCGATTTTACGTGGTCCGGCAATCAGGTGCCGGCGATGGGAATGACGTTATCGCTGCCGCCGGCGCCAAATAGCTGCTCTTTCAATATCCGCAGCTGGTCGCGCACCTGGGCTGCCTTCTCGAACTCCAGGTTTTTCGCATGGTCGATCATCGCCTTTTCAAGCCGCTTGATCTCCTTGCTCACCTGCTTTTCGCTCATCGCCTCGTACTTGGCCTGCTCCTGCGCCACGTGCAGTTCGGCACGCGCCTCGGTGGGGCTGTAGACGCCATCGATCAGGTCGCGGATTTCCTTGCGGATGCCGACCGGCGTGATGTTGTTCGCCGTATTGAACGCGATCTGCTTGTTGCGGCGTCGCTCGGTTTCGCCGATCGCCCGCTGCATCGAATCCGTCACCCGGTCGCCATACAGGATCGCCATGCCGTTCAGGTTACGGGCGGCGCGGCCTATGGTCTGGATCAGGCTGCGCTCGGAGCGCAGGAAGCCCTCCTTGTCGGCATCCAGGATCGCGACCAGCGACACTTCGGGAATATCCAGGCCCTCGCGCAGCAGGTTGATGCCGATCAGCACGTCGAAGGTGCCGATGCGCAGGTCGCGGATGATCTCCACGCGCTCGACGGTTTCGATATCGCTGTGCAGGTAACGCACCTTGACGCCGTTGTCGCTGAGGAATTCGGTCAACTGCTCGGCCATCCGCTTGGTCAGCGTGGTGACCAGGACCCGTTCGTTCTTCGCTACCCGATCAGTGATCTCGGACATCAGGTCATCGACCTGGGTGCTGGCCGGTCGTACGCTGATGGTCGGATCGACCAGGCCGGTCGGCCGCACCACCTGCTCGACCACCTGGTCCGCATGCTGGTTTTCATAGTCCGATGGCGTGGCAGACACGAACACGGTCTGCCGCATCTTGGTTTCGAACTCATCGAACCGCAATGGCCGGTTGTCGAGCGCCGATGGCAGGCGGAAACCGTAGTCGACCAGGTTGGTCTTGCGCGCCCGGTCGCCGTTGTACATGCCGCTCAACTGGCCGACCAGCACATGGGATTCGTCGAGGAACATCAGCGCATCGGGCGGCAGGTAATCGACCAGGGTCGGCGGCGGCTCGCCGGCCTTGGCGCCGCTCAGGTGGCGCGAATAGTTCTCGATGCCCTTGGTGAAGCCGATCTCCTGCATCATTTCCAGGTCGAAGCGGGTGCGCTGCTCCAGCCGCTGCTCCTCGATCAGCTTGTTTTCCTTGCGGAAGAAATCCAGCCGCTCGCGCAACTCTTCCTTGATCGATTCGATCGCCCGCAGCACGGTGCCGCGCGGCGTCACGTAATGCGAACCGGGATAGACGGTAAAGCGCGGGATTTTTTGCCGGATGCGCCCGGTCAGCGGATCGAACAGCTGCAGGCTTTCAATTTCATCATCGAAGGTCTCGACCCGGATCGCCAGTTCCGCATGCTCCGCCGGGAAGATGTCCACGGTGTCGCCGCGCACGCGGAAGGTGCCGCGGCTGAAATCGACCTCGTTGCGGGTGTACTGCATCTGGATCAGCCGGGCGATCAGGTCGCGCTGGCTGACCTTGTCCTTCGCGCGCAGCGTCAGGATCATCTGGTGGTATTCGTTCGGATTACCGATACCGTAGATCGCCGACACGGTCGCGACGATCACCACATCCCGGCGCTCCATCAACGACTTCGTGCAGGAAAGCCGCATCTGCTCGATGTGTTCGTTGATCGAGGAATCTTTCTCGATGAACAGGTCGCGCTGCGGCACGTACGCTTCCGGCTGGTAATAATCGTAATAACTGACGAAATACTCCACCGCGTTCTGCGGGAAGAATTCCCTGAACTCACTATACAACTGTGCGGCCAGCGTCTTGTTCGGTGCGAAAACGATTGCCGGCCGGCCCATGCGGGCGATCACATTGGCCATCGTATAGGTCTTGCCCGAGCCCGTGACGCCGAGCAGCGTCTGGTAGAACAGGCCGTCGTCGATGCCTTCGACCAGCTTGTCGATCGCTTCCGGCTGGTCGCCGGCGGGTGCGAAGGGCTGGTAGAGCTTGTAGGCGGAGTTGGGGAAAGTGACGATTTTGGATTCGTCGATCGTACTGGAAACCTCGGATAATTCAGCCATTTACATTCGACCTTTGGTAAAATTGCAGGTTGCATTTGTACGCATGGCAACATCCTCCGCGCTGTATCCAACCCGACTGTAAATCGATTTGCGGTCCACTTTTCGATCAAACACGATGAACGCACCTCTTCCTGCATCCCTCTTTGCCGCCATTGAGATGGCGCCTCGCGACCCTATTCTCGGCATCACCGAAGCCTTCGTTGCGGACAAGAATCCCAACAAGATCAACCTCGGCGTCGGCGTATATTACGACGACAATGGCAAGGTGCCTTTGCTCCAATGCGTACGCAAGGCCGAAGCTTTGATGATGGAAAAAGCCGCTCCGCGCACTTACCTGCCGATAGACGGATTGGCGATCTACGACAAAGCTGTGCAAGAGTTAGTATTTGGGGCTGAAAGTCCGGTAATTCAAGAAAAACGTGCGATCACCGTTCAAGCTTTGGGCGGAACAGGCGGGCTGAAATTGGGCGCCGATTTCCTGAAGCGCTTTTCGCCGGATGCGCAGGTCTGGATCAGCGATCCGAGCTGGGAAAACCACCGTGCGCTGTTCGAATCGGCTGGTTTCCAGGTCAACAATTACCCGTATTACGACCCGGCAACGCGCGGCGTGAATTTCGCCGGCATGCTTGACGAGCTGAACGCTATGCCGTCCGGCTCCGTCGTCGTGCTGCATGCCTGCTGCCACAACCCGACCGGCGCCGACCTGACCAGCGAACAGTGGGACCAGGTCATCGACGTGGTCAGCAAGCGCGGCCTCGTGCCCTTCCTCGACATGGCCTACCAGGGTTTCGGCGACGGCATCGCGGAAGATGGCGACGTGGTGCACCGCTTCGCCGCCACCGGCGGCTCGCTCTTCGTGTCGAATTCGTTTTCCAAGTCGTTCTCGCTGTACGGCGAACGCGTCGGCGCGCTGAGCATCGTCGCAACCAGCGCGGAAGAAGCGTCGCGGGTGCTGTCGCAGTTGAAGCGCGTCATCCGCACCAATTATTCGAACCCGCCGGTGCATGGCGGCCAGGTCGTCGCAACGGTTCTGGCAACGCCGGAACTGCGCCAGATGTGGGAAGACGAACTGGCGGGCATGCGGCTGCGCATCCGTGAAATGCGCCGCCTGCTGGTCGACAAGCTCGCAGCCAACTCGGCAGCGCAGGATTTCGACTTCGTGGTGCGCCAGCGCGGCATGTTCTCGTACTCCGGCCTGACCAAGCCCCAGGTGGACCGCCTGCGCAACGAGTATTCGATCTACGCGATCGACACCGGCCGCATCTGCGTGGCCGCGCTGAACAGCCACAATGTGGACCAGGTCGCGAAGGCAATCGCCAGCGTGATCTGATTTGATCCGGGAGCGAAGGCCGGCAGCATCCGGCCTTCACGCGGTTTTGACAAGCGGCTAGCCGAGCGCCTATAATGCCGCTTCCTTTCCCTGATAGCTCAGTCGGTAGAGCGACGGACTGTTAATCCGCAGGTCCCTGGTTCGAGTCCAGGTCGGGGAGCCAGAATGCGAAGGGCCTGATCAGTGATCAGGCCCTTTTCGTTTGCCGCACCACTTTGCAGCATCGCTATAAAAAACATTGGATCTTTTTTAACAGATCCTACTTGGTGAATTGCAATACCTCGCCTATAATAGCGCCTCTTTTCCCTGATAGCTCAGTTGGTAGAGCGACGGACTGTTAATCCGCAGGTCCCTGGTTCGAGTCCAGGTCGGGGAGCCAGAATTGAAAGGCCACGTGAAAACGTGGCCTTTTTTGTTTTCCGGACAGGTTGTCCAGCCAACCTTGAAAACTTTTCCCTGTATTTTTGACATGGTTGCCAATTTTTCAATTTCTGGCGCCCGGTTTTGCAATCGACTACCGCCCCCAAGTTTCACCAGGACATTTGCATCATTGGATGAATGACTGATGAGCGGATTTTTCAGCTTATTCAGAAATATGTCCTGATCAATTCCAGGCGGACGCTGACTGGCATACCAATTGCATTGCAACTTGGTCATCACCTACAGGCGATCAACGCTTCCAGGAAAGTCCGACCATGAAACGATCCGATGAAATGATAGACATGCTGGTCTCCTCCGTGCGGGACGATACCAGCGAGCGCGACAAGGCCGTGCTGCGAAGGGTGTTGTGCGAACTGGTCCGGGTCGCCCAGAGCGAGTCGGTGCAATCGATCGAAGCGGACCTGCGCGCAGTGGATATGGCCATCAGCAGCAAGTATCGCCAGTAACCGGCCGACCTGCTTTAATAGGCAGCCTTGTAAGGCTTGCCCTGGTCGAACCGGTCCTGCCAGTGCTTCAGGTAAGTCAGGGCGAGGTCTGGGTTATTCCAGATAACGACGACGTTCTCGCTATTCGACTTGGCCGCAGCCTTGCTGTAGTTGAATGAGCCGGTCTGCACGGTGATCTTATCGATCACCATGTATTTGTCATGATGGATCGCATACCGCGAAATGGTACGGGTAGGAATGCCGGCTTCGGCAAGCAGGTTCAGCGCGGCCAGGCTGGCCTTGGAGCGGTTGCCGTTCTCATCGACCACCACCCGCACATCGACCCCGCGCTTCCTTGCATTGAGCAAGGCTTTCGCCACCACGGGCGACGTGAATGAATAGGCCGCCACCCCGATGCTGCTGCGCGCCGAGCCGATGGCCTTGACGACCAGGTCCTCGCTGCCTTCGTTCGGGGAAAACGCGACATCGATGACCTGGCCCGCTGGAACGCCGGTGCTGCCGCCCGCCTTGCCGCCCGCGCCACGCAGCAATTCCCCCGTGCGGTCCAGCACCTGGTCGACCAGGCGGTCGACCGTATCGCCGGTTTTTGCCGACGCGCCGAAGTAAGCGACGGCGAGTATCAGGGGAAGCAGTATCGTTTTCATCGGTCGCGTTATCGTCTCCGCCAAAGCGCCTGGCGGATGCGGTCGCAATTGTACTGGGGATTTATACAGCAATGTACCCGATAATCGAACTTTTTGCCGAAAGTGCCAAATCGTGGAGCGGAATGATGACTTTTGCGCAGCAAAGATCGGATTTGCGCAAACTCTGAGCGAATAGTGCGGGGTTTTACCCGTCCAAGCCTCATTGTCGTGAAACTGCGCGGCATGAAACGAGTCACTACCTTTACATCGCTGCTTGAAACAAGGTTCGCTTCGGCTGCCTTTATTTCCTCACGCCCACAAAAAATTCTGCGAAAAAATCGCAGGACTTCATCTTTTCCTACAACGCAACAAGTGCCTGTCCTATACCGGCGCCTTTTTCATTTCGACATACTTCGTCCTGAGACTGCCGCACAGAAATGCTGATTAGCAAGAAGGCCGCGGCGCCAAGAGATTCTATTTAACCCTCTTTCAGGAGATCACCATGTCGGTTGCGCAAACCTTGGACAGCAACACTGCTACGCCCACACCACCGGCACGGTCTGCGGGATCGGGCAGCCGTACGCATAAAATTTGGTCGAATATGCATGACGTCTGCAATCTCCTCCGCATTCCGTCTGGCACATTCGTCGGTGACGACGACCAGCACTTCCAGCATGTTCAGTTCAAGGCAGGCCAACGCATCCATACCGCGGGCCAGCCCTTTGACATGCTCTACATCGTGAATTGCGGCTTCCTGAAGTCGGTGATGATCGATGAATTCGGCAATGAACAGATTCTGAGCTTCCCGATGAAGGGCGACCTGTTCGGCATCGATGGAATCCACACGAAGAAATACACGTCGGAAGCAGTCGCGCTGTCGAGCTGCGACATCATCCTGATCCCGTTCGCAAAGTTCGCCGCGCTGGGCCGCACCAACCCGGTGCTGGAAACCGCGCTGTATGGCCTGATGAGCCGTGAACTGATCCGCGAGCAAGGCATGATCACGATGCTTGGTTCGCTGACCGTCGAGGCACGTGTCGCACGTTTCCTGGTTTCCCTGTCCGAGCGCTTCTCGGCGATCGGCTACTCCGGCAAGGCATTCAACCTGCCGATGACCCGCCGCGAGATCGGCAATTACCTGGGCGTCACGCTCGAGACCGCCAGCCGTACCCTGTCGGCCTTCAATGAACTGGGCCTGATCTCGGTCGACCAGCGTTCGATCTACATCCACGACATCAATGCGCTGAAAACCCTGCGCCGCCTGCCTCCTTCGCGTGCACGCATCGAGCAGCAGGAAAAGAAGGCCGCTGCAGCTGCTGCCTCGTCGTCGGAATTCATCCAGGTAGCGCCTTCGGCTGCGATGCGCGAACAGCTGGCAGTCGTCTAACGAACCATCTTGGGCATTCAGGAGAGACGCGGGCCGCTGGCCCGGCATTTTCCTGGACCTGCATTGACGCCGGATCCGCAGCAATGGTCGCCTTCATGGCAGCCAGCGCCGCCGATTCGGCGTTTTCATGCCTGCCTTTTCAACGGGATATACGGCACACTGCCGGACAAGCAGGCTTGCCCGGTGAACGCCCCGATTCTTAACAATTATTCATCATGAGCGTACATACATGAAAGCAATGATACTCGCCGCTGGCAAGGGCACACGCGTCCGGCCATTGACCTACGATCTCCCCAAGCCGATGATTCCGGTGCTGGGCAAGCCGGTGATGGCTTACCTGATCGAACACCTGGCCCGCTGCGGCGTCGACGAGATCATGGTGAACGTCAGTCACCTGCACGAAAAGATCGAGGAGTACTTCGGCGAGGGACAGCAGTTTGGCGTGCGTATCGGCTATTCGTTCGAAGGCTATACCGATGACAACGGCGAAGTCGTCCCCGTGCCGCTGGGTTCGGCCGGCGGCATGAAGAAGATCCAGGAATTCGGCGGATTCTTCGACCAGACCACCATCGTCCTCTGCGGCGACGCGCTGATCGACCTCGATATCGCGGCCGCAGTTGCGGAGCACAAGAGCAAGGGTGCGCTGGCAACCGTCATTACCAAGGAAGTGCCCTGGGACAAGGTGTCCAGCTACGGCGTGGTGGTGACCGATGCGGACGGCCGCATCCAGCGCTTCCAGGAAAAGCCTTCGCAAGAGGAAGCGGTATCGAATTTCGCCAGCACCGGCATCTACATCTTCGAGCCCGAAGTGATCAACATGATCCCGGCGAACACCGAATTCGACATCGGCTCCGACCTGTTCCCGCTGCTGGCGGAAAAAGGCCTGCCCTTCTATGCGCAGGGCCGTCCGTTCGAATGGATAGACATCGGCAGCATCACCGACTTCTGGACCGTGCTGCAGGACGTGATGCAGGGCGGGGTCGAGTCCCTGAAGCTGCCGGGCACCCAGGTGGCCGACGGCGTCTGGGTCGGGCTCAATGCGCGGATCGACTGGGAAGGCACGTCCATCGAAGGGCCGGTCTATATCGGCTCCGGGACCCACGTGGAAGCCGGCACCCGTATCGTCGGACCTACCTGGATCGGCCACGGCAGCCATATCGTCAGCGGCGCCGAGGTGGTTCGCAGCATGATTTTCGAATACACCCGGATCGGGCATGACGTGCTGCTGGAAGACATGATCGTCTTCAAGGATTACTGCATCAGCCGCGACGGCGAGAGCCGCCACATCAAGGATTGCGCCGAGACGATCTGGGGCAATTCCCGCGACAGGCGCCTAGCCCGCCGCGCCTAACCTGCCGGCCGCGCCACTGCTGAGCGATCAGCGGCCGGCGCGGCGGCCGTAATGCACCATGCGCCTGAGGCCCAGCCATTGCTGGCGCCAGAAGCCGGCGCCATAATCCCTGCCCTTGCCCTGCGGTGGCGGCAACTGGTCGCGGATGCCGGTCCGCGCGAATTCCGTGCCGAAACGCGCCGTCCTGAAGACCAGATCCCATACCGGAAACAGCACGGCGAAGTTATGCCCGCCTATGCTGTCGCGTCCGCGGCTTTCATGGCCCACGCCGATCGCGTGATGCAGCCGGTGGAAGCGCGGCGACACCAGCAGCCGCTCCCCCAGCCAGCCGAAATGGATGCGCACGTTCGCATGCTGCAGGCTTTGCAGGATGCGCGACAGCGCAACCAGCAGCACATATTGTCCGGGTTGGACGCCGATCAGCAGTGCGATCACCGCCAGATAGATATCCCGCAGCAAATCGTCGAGCAGATGGTTGCGGTCATCGCTCCACAGGTTCATGTTCTGTTGACTGTGATGCAGGCTGTGCAGGCCCCACCACCAGCGCACATTGTGCTGCGCACGGTGATACCAGTAATCGAAGAAGTCCAGCACCACCAGGTAGAGCGCGAACGACAGCAGCGGCTGGTCGCTGACGCCGGGCCAGAGCTTGTCGAGGTCCAGCTGGTGTATGCCATGGAGATGCAGGAAAGCGGTGAACTGGTCCACCAGCGGGTCGAGCAGGAAGAATATGACCAGCGTGAACGCGCCCAGCCGGTGGATGACGGTATAGACGAAGTCATTCCAGCGCGCGCGCCGGTCGGTGAACTCGTGCACCGGTATCCATGCTTCCAGCGGCCGCAGCACCACCCAGATCAGCAGCAGCTCGCAGATACCGATCAGGAACCACTCGGTGCCTTCGAACGCATTCTCGGTGAATTCACCCAGGCCCGCCCAGAACATGAAAGGCTGGACCACGGTCTCGAACAGCCACGCCTGCGCCATCGCAAAATAATCGGCCAGCATTGCGGTCACTGACGGTTCTCCTTGTTTGCGGCGCCGGTAGGCGCAGCTTTCGTGCGGTAAGCGGGATGATCACGCAAGGTTGCGAAACAAAAGCCCTTCTGCTCCAGCCCGCTCAGCAGCGGTTCCAGCACGGCCGGCGCCCACGGGTCCTTGCGCGACCAGATGCCGAGATGCGCCACAAAAATGTCGCCGTCGCGCAGGCCGTCCAGCGACTTCTTCAGCAGCGCCGCATTCGACACCCTGTCGCTGGACAATTCGTCGCCCGAAAAACCGGCAGGCGCCCAACCGACATGCGCATAGCCGCAGGCCTGGCCCGCCGCAAGCGCGGCGGGAGTGAGCTTGCCGCCGGGCGCGCGCCAGAACGGGTCCAGGCCGGCCCCGGTCAGCTCGCGAAAGCGCTGGTCGACGCGGCGCAGTTCGGTGCAGTAGTCGGCCGCGGTCCATGCCTGCGTCTTGCCGGCGTGTGGACCGAACTGCGGGCGCACTTCCAGCCTGCCGCCGGCCAGGTCGCGCAGCGCATAGACATGGTCGAAGGTATGGCTGCCGAACGCATGGCCCTCGGCCCGCAGCGCCTTCCAGTAAGGCGCCCAGGCCGGGTCCAGCGAATAATCGCCGCGCACGGTTTTCTCGTTCGCCAGGAAGAAGGTCGCTTTCGCATGATGCCGGCGCAGCGTGTCTGCAACCAGCGCGGCCTGCGACTGGCTGCCGGTGTCGAAGGTCAGGTAGATGGTGCCGCTGCAGGCAGGCGCAGACAATGCGGCCGGTGACAGCACAAGGGCCAGCAATCCTGCGCAGCTTCGGCGCAGCAGGCTAGCGCGGCGCGTGATTGATGAAGTAAACACCATGGGGCGAGCGGCCGACGGGTATCAGCTTGATGACTTTGCGGCTTGGAACGTCGATCACCGCCACTTTCTTGATCCAGCGCAGCGTGACCCACAAGGTCTTGCCATCCTCGGTCAGTTCCATGCAATCCGGGCCGCCCGGAACGTCGATGGTGCCGACGTTTTCCAGCTTTTCCTGGTCGATGATGTTGATGGTGTTGGATACCCGGTTCGAGACGAAGATGAAGCGCTTGTCGCCGGTAAGCCGGAAGTTATGCGCACCGGCGCCCGCCTTGATCCGCTTGACGGTCTTCTGTGCACGCCAGTCGATGACCTCGACATAATCGCTGCCCATGATGCCGACCAGCAGGTATTTCTGGTCCGGGGTCATCGCAATGCCGGCTGGAAGCTTGCCGACCGGCATCGTCCATTTGACGGTCTGCGTCGCCAGGTCGATCGCGCTGATCTGGTCGCTCCCCTGCTGGGTGATGAAGACCATCTTGCTGTCCTGCGTGAATGCCATGTGGCTGGGCATCTTGGCCAGCGGCACCCGCTTGTGCAGCTTGAGTTCGCGGCCGTCGTACGAGTACAGGTCGACCCGGTCCAGTCGCAGCGCGTTCGACACGAACCACTTGTTGTCGGGCGAAAATCCGATCTGGTACGGGTCGATGATGTCCGGCACGCGGCGCTGTATCTGGCCGCTGCGGGGGTCGAGGAAGATCAGTTCATTGCTCACCGCACTGGCGACGATCAGTGACTTGTTGTCCGGCGTCGCCATCAGGTGATGCGGTTCCTTGCCGACCGCGAACGAAGCGGTTTCCTGGTAGGTTTCCTGGTCCAGCAGGCTGACGGTCGCATCCCGCGAATTGAGCACGACGACCACACTGGCCTGCGCCGCGGCGGCAGCGCCCAGGGCCAGGAACAAACAGACGCCGCGTCGAAGATGTTGAAGCATGGTAAGCACTCGTGCAAAGGATAAAAGGCGGTGAATACGCTGCGGGACAGGAAGGCCAAACGAGCGTAACTATAACTGAATCGACTTGTGTCCCCGGAATAATTTCAGAATCGACCACACACAATTTATCCCCACCGTTTCATCTCTCCTACAGCCCCGTTCCCGGCGTCGACGCAGCCTATTTCGTTGCATAAATTCCCAAGGGAAATACAACTATTACCTTCAGGAATGCTTTTTCTGATACATTTGTGTCGCTCCGGAAATTTCCCAAAGGATATAAATGTTTTCCGCCTCCCGCACCGTGCTGCGCACCGCCGGCTGCCTGCTGCTGGCGCTTTCAGCGCTCGCCTGCCGCGCCGAAACCGGCGTGACCGGCAACCGCATCCTGCTCGGGCAATCCGCGCCGTTCACCGGCCCGGCAGCGCAGCTCGGTATCGACCTGCATGCGGGCGCAAAACTGTATTTCGACAGCATCAACCACCAGGGCGGCATCCATGGAAGGAAGATTGAGATCGTCACCGCGGATGACAAGTACGAGCCCGAACTCGCAGCGGACAACACCCGCCGCCTGATCCAGGCCGACCAGGTGTTCGCGCTGTTCGGCTATGTCGGCACGCCGACGAGCAATGCCGCATTGCCGATCTTTACCGCGGCCAAAGTGCCATTCTTCGCACCGTTTACCGGTGCGCGCTCTTTGCGCGAGCCGTTCAACCGGCAGATCTTCCATATCCGCGCCGGTTATATCGAGGAAACCGAACACCTGGTCGACCAGCTGGTGCGCGTTGGCGTTCGCAACATCGCCGCGTTCTACCAGAACGACGCCTACGGCCAGGCCGGACTGGACGGCGTGCAGCGGGCGCTGACCAAGCGCGGCCTGACGCTGGCAGACAGCGCGCCGGTCGAGCGCAATAGCCGCAATGTCGGGCCGGCGGCGCAGAAGCTGCTGGCAAAACGGCCGGACGCCATCATCCAGGTCAGCACCTACGCGGCCTCGGCGGCGCTGGTCAGGCAGATGCGGGCCGCCGGCTACACCGGGCAGTTCCACAACGTGTCCTTCGTCGGCAGCCAGCCGCTCGCCAGCGCGCTGGGCGCGGACGGCCCGGGCGTCGGCATTTCGCAGGTCGTGCCGTTTCCTTGGAAACCGTCGAACCCGGTGGTCGCCGAGTACACCCGCGAGCTGAAGAAGGCCGGCAAGGACGAGCCGAATTTCTCCAGCCTCGAAGGGTATATCGCCGCCAAGGTGTTTGCCGAGGGCGTGCGCCGCGCCGGGCCGGACCTGAGCCGCGAAAAACTGATCGCCGCACTGGAAACCATCACGCTGAAAAACTACGACATCGGCTTCCCGATCGAATTTTCGCCGACCCGGCATACCGGTTCCGCATTCGTCGACATGACGGTGATTACCCGGAACGAGAAATTCCTCAATTAAGCGACATCCCGCGCCAGCCAACCTGACCAGCCTGCCACGCCATGCCTAATCACTGCACCCTGCTCTATGCGGAATCCGACGCCGAATTGGCGCGCCAGTTTCAGCGCCGCATGGCGGCCCACCAGATGGATGCGATCTTCGCCGCCAGCGACATGGCGGGCATCAGCGCGCTGTCGCAGCATCGGCTCGACCTGATCGTCGCCAACTACCGTCTCTCCGGGGGCGGCGGGCTGGTGGTGCTGCGCGCGGCCCGCAAGTCCCATCCGGACATCGCTGCCCTGCTGCTGGTCGAACCCGCGGACCTGAAGCAGGCGGCCGCGGCGCTGCGCGACGAGCGCATCGACTACCTGGTCAAGGATGCCGACGGCGTCTATCTCGACATGCTGCCGCTGATGGCGCCGCGCCTGATCGGCCAGCACCGGCAGCAGGCGACCATAGACCGGCTGGGCCAGGCGCTGGAACGCGAGCATGCGCTGGCGCTGCAGGCCGCCGAAAGCAATGAACAGGGGCTGGCGATCTTCAACGCCGACCTCCGCCTGCAGCTCTGGAATGCGCGTTTCCTGCAGCTGCTCGGACACGCGGAAGCAGCGCACCTGCCCGGCACGGCGCTGGCCGAACTGCTGGACTTCGCCGGCCAGCCGGGCCAGGCAGGCAAGCTGGCGGAACAGCATTCATTCCAGTTCGAGCACCGCGGCCCGGCCGGACTGCCGGTGCAGATTGCCGGCAGCCGCGGCGCCGACGGCAGCCTGGTGCTGACCTGCACCGGCGACGCCGAAAGCGACGATGCCGGCAGCCGCCGGCAGCCAGGGCCGGCCGACTGGCAGCAGACCAATATCGATGCGCTGACCGGCCTCCCCGGACGGGGGCTGTTCACCGAGTTGCTGAAGCACCAGGTGCATCGCGGCAGCCGCAGCGGCTATAACGGCGCGGCGCTGATGCTGCTGGACATCGACGGCTTCAAGTCGCTGAACCAGTCCCATGGCAATGCGGTCTGCGACCTGGTCCTGGTGGAGGTGGCCCGCCGCATGTCGGCCGCCGTGCGCGAGTCGGATGTGGTCGGACGGCTGGAGGGCGACCAGTTCGGCGTGCTGGCGGTGGATGTGCATTCCGCTGAAAACGTCGAGATCGTCGCGGGCAAGCTGCTGGCCGCCGTCGCCAGGCCTTTCCTCGTTAACGATGCCGATATCCGGCTGACCGCCAGCATCGGCATCGCCTTCCATCCAGCGGAGCCGCTGGACGTGCCGACGCTGGTGCAGAAGGTCGAGGACGCGGTGTCGCATGCCAAAGCGGCCGGGAAAAACCGCTATAAGTTTGCGTGAGATCAGCGAAGACGCGCAGGGAAGTGAAAGCTGATATATCATGCCGACTCCGGCGAACTTCCGACAAATATCAAAGAATTAACGAATATTTGCAGGAAGTTAAGTAAACGCGGCTTTTTCGCACAGTTTCTTTGCCGACCCTTCCTCACCGCTCATCCTGGGTTAGATTTACTTGGGGAAACTATTTTTTCGCGCGATAATAGAATAATTCCTTATCGCAACTTCCTCGCTAACAAGGCGTTCCATGAACAAGCAAACGAAGTCAAACAAATCCCGCTTACTGTCCGCAGTTTCCAAGAATTATTCCGGTCCCCTGACCCATGTCGCGCTGTCCGCCCTGAGCGCCTGGATGATGGTGCAAGGCCTCAAGGGGCTGGTTGGCTTCACCGTCAACGCCCAAAGCGCCATGGCCGACCTGGTCGGCATCATCGTCATCGTCGCCATCGCCCGCTGGATGCGCATCAAACCAGACGTAAAATAGTCGGCTTGTCCTTGTGCGTGCGGGTGAACCCGTACAGCTGCTCCACCGGCATCGGTTTGCTGAAATAAAAGCCCTGTATCTCGTCGCAGCCATGGTGCTGCAGGAACGCGAGCTGTTCGGCGTTTTCGACGCCTTCGGCGATGATCTTCAGCTTCAGCGCATGTCCCATCGCAATGATGGCCTTGATGATGGCCGTGTCGTTGGCGTCATGCGGTATGTCCTGCACGAACGAACGGTCGATCTTCACGCTGTCCAGCGGGAATCGCTTCAACTGCGCCAGCGACGAGTAACCGGTGCCGAAGTCGTCCATCGAGATGCGCAGTCCGATGCGCCGCATCGCCGCGAGCAGTTCGGCCGCATGGAGCGGGTCCTTCATCACGAGGCTCTCGGTGATTTCCAGTTCGAGCAGGTTGCCAGGCAGGCCGTGACGTTGCAGCGTGCCGTCGATCTCGTTGGCCAGGTTGCGGTCGGCGAACTGGAGCGCGGAAAGGTTGATGGCAATCGGCAGCGCCGGCTGGCCGGCGGCGCGCCAGGCAGCCAGCTGGTGGCATGCCGCATGCAGGACCCAGCGGCCGATTTCCACGATGTCGCCCGACGCCTCGGCAAGTGAAATGAAACTCGCCGGCGGCAGCAGGCCAAGCCGCGGATGCTGCCAGCGCACCAGCGCTTCCACCCCGGTCATCCGTCCGGTGGCCAGGTCGAGCTTGGGCTGGTACATCAGCTTGAATTCATCGCGGCCGGCCGCGCCGCGCAGATCGGCCTGCAGTTCCAGGCGGTTGACCGAGGCGGCCACCATCTCGGCGGCATAGTGGCAGACCGCGTTGCCTCCCTGGGCCTTGGCCTGGCGCATCGCCAGGTCGGCGCTGCGCATCAGCGCATGCGCCTCGGTGCCATCGTCCGGAAACCGGCACAGTCCGATGCTGACCGTGGAACGAAAGTCGCGGTGTCCCAGCTTCACCGCCTGCGCCAGCGAGTCCAGCAGGTGCCTGGCCAGGCACTCCAGGCTTTCGAGCGAGGCGGAATTCCGCACCAGCACCGCGAATTCATCCGCCCCGAGCCGGGCGATGTCGTCCGCCTTGCCGACGGCCTGCCGCAGGCGGTGCGCGGTCTGCCGCAGCACGGTATCGCCGGCCTGCTGTCCCAGCCGGTCGTTGGCGATCTTGAAACGGTCCAGGTTAATGCAGAGCAGGCCGGCAAACTGGCCGCGCCGTCCGGCCTGCTGGAGTTCCGCCTGCAGCAACTGCTGAAAACGGCTGCGGTTCGGCAAGCCGGTGAGCGCATCGTATTCCGACAGGTTGCGGATCTTAGCCTTGGCTTCCTGGCTAGTGATTGCCACCGCGGCAAGGTCACCGATTGCCGGCATGATCATCAGTTCTGTGTCGCCGGGAGCGCGCGAGGTGCTGAAGTAGAGCGCAATGGTGCCAAGCACCCTTCCCGACTGGCCGAAAATCGGCCAGGAAAAACAGGAAGCCAGCTTGTTGGCCGACGCCAGTTCCCGGAAATTCCGCCATAGCGGATGGCTGGCGACATCGCCGGTAAATACCGGGCTGCGGCGGCTCACCGCGGCGCCGCAGGTGCCGCTTTCGGGCTCGACCGTCAGCTGCATCATTGCCCGGTGGAAGGCCGGCGGCATCGACGGCGCGGCGACGCGGACGAAATGCTCGCCGTTCTCGTCGAGCAGCAGGATCGAGCAGGATGCGCCATCCACGCAGTCTTCGGCCATGTGGGCGATGTCTTCCAGGATCGACTGCAGCGCGTCTCCCTGCAACACGACCTTCATCACCCGCCCATGCCAGTCGAGGAAGGTGGGCATCACCGCGTCGCGGCCGGACGCCACGGCGCGCGGCATGTTGGCATAGAGGCCAGGCACGGCCGCGTTGAACCGCTCGGGGAGATCATGCGTATGCAGCAGCCGGATGCGCTCGCGGTCCTTGATTTCCGTCAGCATCGCCACGATGCGCGTAATCCGCCCGTCTTCATCGAACGCGATCGCGCGAAAGCGCGCGTGGACAGGCAGCCAGCCTGCCGGCATCCGTATCCGGAAGTCGACATGGACCTTGGCGCTGGCGTCGGCCTTGCATTCCTGCATCGCATCATCGAGCCGGGCGTGATCGTTCGGATGGATCAGCGCCCGCACCTCCATGCTGTCGAGGTAGGTAAGCTGCTCGATGCCATGCGCGCGCTGCGACCAGCGGCTGCTGAAGCAGACCAGGTCGTCGTCCAGTTGCCATACGACGACAATCAGGTCCAGCGCATCGGCCGCCAGTTCGAGCAGCGCGAGCGACATGTCATGCGCGGCCTCTTGCGCCGGCAGGTCATCGTTGCCCGATTTGTAGCCATCCATCGTTTTACTCCTGCATGCCGGGGCGGCTCTGGCGGCCTGTCCCACTGCCCGGAAGTCGGGACTACATGGTCGCACCGAACTCTTCATGGCCGAATGCGCACAATCATCCTTTTATCAAACATTAAATCAAGATAGCGTTCATCGGCACACCACTTACTATCCTGAAAGCAATATTTTCCTTGCCTGTCCGGCCGCGATTTCACCTTTGACCAGTGCAAGAGTTAGTATTGCTGATCGCACAACTGACCGAAATCAACCTAATGGTATTGATGGAATCATGGATTGGGCTGGCACATCGCCTTCAACCTGTAATTGTGTATAAATAAATACATATTTAGCCACGGCCGAGTCTCCCCATGACCATCCTGGATTTCCAGCAGCGCGACCAACCCGCCGCACCGGCCGAATTCGGCGAGGCCAATCTGACGCATCTGCCGGCGGGCGCCGACCATGCATGGCTTGCGGCGCTCCTGCGCGCCGCGATGGATGCGGTCATCATCAGCGACAGCAATATGCGCATGGTCCTGCTCAATGGTGAGGCACAACGCCTGTTCGGCTATCGCTCGACGCAGCTGGTCGGTCATGGCCTGGGCCTGCTGCTCGCGGCCGACGCCTGCGAGCGCATGCAGCAGGCCGCCGCCGGCGCGGCATGCGCCGCCAGGTTCCGGGCCGAAGGCAAGCGCGCCGATGCCTCGCGCTTCGAGATGGAGCTTTCCCTGTCGTCCGTGGCCTGCGGCGATCAGGCATTCCTGGTGGCCAGCATGCGCGAATACGGCCCGGCGACCGTGGCGGGACGGCGCCGGGCGCTGTCCTTCCACCATGCGCACGAACTGGAGAAGCGCCGCTTTTCGCACGAACTCTACAACGAACTGGGCCAGTGCCTGTCCGTTCTCAAGCTGGACCTGGACTGGCTCGAACAGAGCCTGCATGCCGGTGACCAGGTCAGTCCGGGCATCGAACGCATTTCAAACATGCAATCCCTGCTCGACAACGCGATCATGCGCACCAGGACAATTGCGTCCGATCTCCGCCCGCCCCTGCTGGACGATTTCGGCTTGCTGGCCGCGGTGCGCTGGATTGCGCAGGCATTCGAAAAGCGGACCGGGGTCCGCTGCGAGATCGACTGCGACACGGATGCGATCGGCGGCGGCGACGCGGTCGATTCCGTCGTCTACCGCGTGGTGCAGGAATGCCTGCTCAACGTCGAGCGGCATGCGCATGCCAGCCATGTGCAGGTATCGATGCGCACGGACGGCAAGCGGCTGGAAGTGCTGATCCAGGACGACGGCGCGGGCATGCCTTGCGGCGCGGAACGCAAGCCGGGCTGCTTCGGGCTGGTCGCGATGCAGGATCGTATCTATACTTTGGGTGGCAATATGGACATCTGTTCAAGCGCCAAACGGGGAAGCGCGATCCACGTCAGCCTTCCCATCGAGCCACCTGTCGTACAAATAAGCTCACCATGATCCGTATCGTTATAGCCGATGACCACACCATCATGCGCGAAGGCCTCAAGCGCATCCTCGACGGCGCAGACGACATTGAAGTCGTCGGCGAGGCGGTGGACGGATTCGAAGTGCTCACCCAGGTAAGGAAAGGCGGTTTCGACCTGCTGATGCTGGACCTGTCGATGCCGGGCCGCAGCGGCGTCGAGCTGATACGGCAGATCAAGGACGAAGTGCCCAAGCTGCCCATCCTGATCCTGACCATGCACGAGGAGGAGCAATATGCGGTGCGGGCCATCCGCGCCGGCGCACGCGGCTACCTGACCAAGGAGAGCGCCGGCACCCAGCTGGTCAGCGCGATCCGGCGGGTCGCATCCGGCCGGCCCTACATCAGCATCGAGGTCGCCGAGCAGCTGGCGATGGACGCGATGCCATCGATGGAGGAATTGCCGCACAAACACCTGTCGGACCGCGAGTTTGAGGTATTCAGCCTGCTGGTCATCGGCAAGTCGATCACCGAGATCGCCGAAATGCTGCACCTGAGCGTCAAGACCGTCAGCACCCACAAGACGCGCATCCTGCACAAGATGGGCATGCCGTCGCTGGCCGAACTGGTCCAGTACGCGGTGGCGCACCGGCTGCTGATGCCGATGCGCTTGTAAGCGCCGGCTTGTAACCGCCGCGTCGTTTCCGCTGCAGACCGTTCGCCGCCTGTCTGACAGCGCAGATCCCCATCCCGCTGTAGGAAAATCCCTACACTCGCATTCAGCGCATCCCGATAGCCAGTAACCACTGGTATTGGGATACTGACCAGGTGTTTCGCCACACTGCATTTACTGATTAACAGTTGAGCGATCTGCCTGATGACGAACGAATCATGCATCCCGCACAAAAAGAGTCAGCTTGGCGAGATAACAGACCGAGCGTAACAGCGGGTCCCGGACGCCACTTTTGCCTTGCATCCCGGACCGGCTCGCTTCAATGCACTGAATGGGAGATCGTCATGGGATCCATGCAAACACAAGACTTACGTTCCGAACCCGTATCGCCAGCGGCGCTGCGCCTCCCCCACCTGGAGGCAGGCTGGCAGCGGCAGGGGAAGCTGTGGTCTACCCTGAAGGAACTGTGCGCGCTGCTGCGGATCCCGGTGACGTCCACCATGACGGACGACGACTTGCTGTTCCAGCATGTGCAGTTCAAGACCGGGCAACGCATCCATACGATAGGCCAGCCGTTCGACACCCTGTACATCGTCCATTCCGGCTTCCTGAAAACCGTGCTGATCGACGAATACGGCAATGAGCAGGTGCTGAGCTTCCCGATGAAAGGCGACCTGTTCGGCGTCGACGGCATCCATACCCGGCGCTATCCGTCCGAGGCGGTGGCCCTGTCGAATTGCGACCTGGTGCTGCTGCCGTTCAAGAAATTCGTCGCCCTCGGCCGCTCCTACCTCGAACTGGAACACGCGATGTACAGCGTGATGAGCCGCGAGCTGGTGCGCGAACAGGCGATGGTGAGCATGCTGGGCGCGCTGAGCGCCGAGGCCCGCGTGGCCCGCTTCCTGGTGTCCCTGTCGGAACGCTTCGCCGACATGGGCTACTCGAGCAAGCTGTTCAACCTCCGCATGACCCGGCACGAGATCGGCAGCTACCTCGGCCTCACGCTGGAAACGGTGAGCCGGACGCTGTCGGCATTCAACGAGATCGGCCTGATCACCGTCGACCAGCGCTCGATCGGCATCTGCGACGTCGAGGCGCTGCGCACCCTGCGCCGCCTGCCGCCGTCCACCACCCGCAACCGCCAGGCGGCTGGACGCAAGGCGCGCCAGTTGCCGCAGCCGCTGGTCGACGCGGCGCCGGCCGCGCCCGGCGACCCGGCCACCTGGGACCAGCTGATGAGCGCCTGAACCTGGGCGCCGCCCGTCCCGGCGAAATCCCGGCCGTGGCCGGCGCGATGGCGCGCCGTATCCTGGTCGCCGACGACAGCCCGGTCAATTGCCTGGTCGCGCAGCGCCTGCTGCGCGAGCTGGGCTACGAGGCCGGCACCGCGGCCACCGCCGCCCAGGCAGCGGAGCGGCACCGCGGGCGGCCGTTCGACCTGATCCTGGTGGACAGCGAGATGGCGCTGGACGGCGGCGCCGGCCTCACCGGCCGCCTGCGCGCGACCGCCCATGCCGCACCGGCTCCCATCATCGCCTGCATCACCGCGTCTTCCGAAGAACAGCGCAGCGCCTGCCTGAACGCGGGCGTGGACGACGTCTGCGTGAAACCGCTGCACCAGGCGCAACTGCGCACGCTGCTGCTGGTCTGGCTGCCGCCGCGCACCGTCGAGGAAGCGAGCCGGCGCGCCGCCCGCACCAGGGCCGAGCTGCACCTGCTCGCCGAGCTATTCGACAACGGCAGCGGCAATGGTTTCGGCGAAGTCGTCGCGATGTTCGCGGCGGACACCGAGTCGCGGCTGCAGGCGCTGCACGACGCCGCCGGCGCGGGCGACGCCGCGCAGCTGCGTCGCACCGCCCATGCGCTCAGCGGCAGCTGCGCATCGATGGGCGGCTGGCGCATGGCCGGGCTGTGCCGGGTGCTCGACCTGAAATACCAGGCGGCGCTACCGGCCAGCTGCGCCCGCCTGCTTGACGACATCAGCCGCGAATACCGCCATTTCAGGCTGCAGCTGGACCATGTGCTGCGCTGCCAGCAGCTGGCAGCGACAAGCGAGCGCACGGTTGCGCGCCGCTACTAGGCCGCATCCCACGGCGCCGGGGCCGGGGCCGGCGCCATCCATTCCACGTTGTTGATCCATCATTGCGAGGCCGCCCATGGAAGAAGCGCATCCGCATGCCGGGCCGCCGCCTCTGGGCGAGGTGCTGGTCGTCGACGACAGCCCGGTGGAACGCATGCTGGCGACCGCCGTGCTGCGAAAGCTGGGGTTTTCGGTGACCTGCGCGGCCAGCGCCGAACAGGCGCTGGCCCGCATGGCAAGCCACCGGTTCGCGCTGGCGATCTGCGACATCTCCTTGCCCGGCATGGACGGTCTCGCGCTGCTGGCGGCGATGAGGCAGCGGCCGCCGGCGCCGCCCTGCATCGTGCTGAGCGCGCATGACGATGCGCTGCATGCGGACGCGGCGCTGCGGGCCGGCGCGAGCGCCTACCTGGTCAAGCCGCTGCGGCTGGAGTCGCTGCGCGCCGCGCTCGGCCGCCTGTTCCCGTAGGCGCGCCGGATGAGACCGATGGTTACGATTCGCAGGGTGTGATAAGCGCAGCGCATTACACCACCGGCTAATCGACTACCACCGCCTGTTCGCAACCAATACGCGCTTATTACACCCTACGGAGGTTCATGCCGCCTTGTGGATCGGGGTTGGTATCTGCGCCGGAATGTGCGCGCAGCCTAGCCGCCGCCGCGCCGCGTGTACTGGTCGAAGTAGTCGAGGAACGCCTTGCGCGCCGATGCATCGATGCCCGTGAACCGGAAGCGCACGTCGAGCACCGGCAGCGCAATGCTGCCGATCCGGCGCGGCGGCATTTCGGCGATGCGGATCTCGACCGGCCCGTGCTCCGACAATATCCGGTAGACGTCGCCGTTCGCCATGACAGGCGCATGCCGGGATGCGCCCGGCAGCCAGCGCAGGAACTCGTCCCGCGTGCAGCCCATCTCGCGCCGCAGTTCGTCCTCCGGCAGGCCGCCCGTCATCCGCCGGCGACAGGCGGCCAGATCGCCAGCGCGTCGCCCGGCGCCAGCGTGCGCGCCATGCGCTGCTCGGGCGCGACATAGACGCCGTTGACCAGCACCAGGTGCACCAGGCGGGCCGGCAGGTGAAAGCGCTCGACCAGGTCGGCGATCGTCGTGGCCGGCTCCACGTCGAGTTCCACCGCATTGTGGCGCTGCCCGGCGGGCAGGTAGTCGGACAGCGTGGCATACAGCTTGAACGTGATCTTCATCGGCGACGCTTCAGTGCGCATGCTGCCAGGCGTCCTGCCGCTGGGCGCAGGCGATATAGGCTTCGGTCAGCCGCGTCGGGTCGGCCATCAGCCTGTCCTTCCAGGAGCCCAGCCTGACCTTCTGCATGATCAGCCCGCGCAGCACGCCGGCATGCTGGATATGGCCGACCGCGTTCGAGCCGACCAGCCGGTCGCCATCGAACTCCAGCCGCAGGTAGCGAAAGCCCGGCGCGTCGAGCAGTTCCGCATGGTCGCCGCCGGCAACGCCGTCCCAGCGCCCGAAGGACGTCGAGATCAGCCCCAGCGTGTCGAGCACGTTAATCTGCGGCACGTCGACCATGCGCACCGGCCGCCCGCTCATGTTCATGCCGGCGCAGCGGCCCTGCTGGACCGCATTGGGCTGGATCGCCGACACCACGGTGCGGCCGCTGGCATCGTCCCAGGCCTCGGCGCAGTCGCCGGCGGCGTAAATGTTGGGCACGCTGGTCTGCATGGTGGAGTCGACCAGCACGCCCTGCTTGCAATGGATGCCGCTGTCCCTGGCGAACCCGATGTTCGGCTGGACGCCGGTGGCCGTGATCACCAGGTCGGCCTCGATGGTGTCGCCGGTCGACAGCTTCACAACCAGCGGCGCGCCCGGCGTGATCGCGTCGACCCGGGTTGACGTATGCACGGCGATGCCTTTTTTCTCGCACCATGCCTTGATCATGCTGCCGGCGCCCGGCCCCATCATCCGCGGCACCATGCGGTCGCCCATCTCGACGACCGTCAGCGTGACGCCGCGCGAGGCCAGCGCTTCCATGATGATGCAGCCGATGAAGCCGGCGCCCATCTGCAGCACGCGCGCGCCGGGACGCGCCAGCTGCATGATGCGGCGCGCATCCTCCATGGTCCAGCATGCATGCACGCCGGCGCTGTCGATGCCGGGCACCGGCGGCGTGACCGGCGACGAGCCGCTGGCGATCAGCAGCCTGTCGTACGACAGGCTGCGGCCATCGGCCAGGTGGACCAGGCTGCTCAGCGTGTCGATGCGCTGCGCCCGCCCGGCCTCGTGCCGTATGCCGAGCGCGCCGAAGTGCTGCGGGTCCTTGCGCAGCCAGGTGCCGCGTTCGTCGATGTTGCCCATCAGCAGATAGGGTATCGCCATGCGCGAATAGCATGGCTCGGGCTCGTCGCCCAGCAGCACGACCTGGTCCTGCGGCGCATTGCCGACGATGGTCTCGGCCGCGATCACGCCGGTCGGGCCATTGCCGATGATCAGATGTTTCATGATGTTCTCCCCTTCCCGGCCGGCGGCGGGCGCGCCGGCCCGATGCCGGCATGCGCCCTGGCCCTGCCGGGTGCCGCGTTACAGGCTGAGCCTGGCCCTTGTCGCCTCCAGCAGCTGGCCTTCCGCATTCCAGCCGCGCACCTGGTAATACTCGGGCAGCATCTTGTCCAGCCCGTTCACCAGCCCCTTGGCCGGGCCGGTTTGCGCCGGCTCGGTCAGCAGCCGCTTCGGCAGCGTGTCGTCCAGGTGAGTGAAGCCGGCGCGGTTGTTGAAGTCGCGCTCCATGTTCCAGATCCGCTCGCCGATCACGGCCAGGCTCTCCATGGTGTACGACTCGTCGCAGGCCGCATGCAGCTGCGGCTGCAGGTCCGACAGGGTCCAGGCGAAGGTGGTGAAGACGCAGACGCCGGCCGAGTCGAACACCGCGGTGGCGTCCTGGAAAGCCTTGACCAGCTCGGCCTTGCCGTCGGTGACCAGCGGGTCGGTCTTGATCGGGATGCCCAGCACCTCGGACGCCACCGTGTAGCCGCGCAGGTGGCAGGCGCCGCGGTTCGAGGTCGCGTAGGCCAGGCCCATGCCCTGGATGCCGCGCGAGTCGTAGGCGGGGAATTCCTGGCCCTTGACCGACATCGACAGGTCCGGGTGGCCGTACTTCGCGGTCAGCCGCTTCGACCCCATGCCGATCTCGCGGCCGAAGCCCTCGCCGCGCGCGGTGATCTCGACGAAATGCGTCAGCGCCTCGGCGCTGCCGAACTTCGCGTCGATGCCCAGCTGCTCCTTCGTCAGCACGCCCATGTCGTACAGCTCCATCACCGCGCCGACCGTGGCGCCGAACGAGATCGGGTCCATGCCCTGCTCGTTGCAGATGAAGTTCGCATAGGTCAGCGCCTCGAGGTCGTTGACGCCGTTGGCCGAGCCGAGCGCCCAGGCCGCCTCGTATTCCAGGCCGCCGGACGCGCCCCAGTACTGCGGCTTGTTCTGGACCGTGAAATGGCCTTCGTCGATCTTCGAGATCCGGCCGCAGGCAATGGTGCAGCCGAAGCAGGCCTGGTTGGTGACGAGGTTTTTCTTGCCGTCGGTCTTGCGCGGCTCGTGCATCGCCTCGCCCGAGATGTCCTTCGCGCCCTCGAACTGCACGTCGCGGTGGTTCCGGGTCGGCATCGCGCCCATCTCGTTGATCACGTTCATCAGCACCTGGGTGCCGTAGGTGGGCAGGCCCTGCCCGGTCACCGCATTATCGGCCAGCACCTTCTTGGCCGCGACGGTGGCTTTCATGAACGCGCGCGGATCGCGGATGTTGCCGACGCCGACCTTGCCGCGCACCGCGATCGCCTTCAGGTTCTTGGAGCCCATCACGGTGCCGACGCCGGAGCGGCCGGCGGCGCGGTGCAGGTCGTTGACAACGGCCGCGTACAGGCAGCCGGTCTCGCCGGCGCGGCCTATGGTGGACACGCGGATCAGCGGGTCCTGGTGGCGGGCCTTGATCGCCGGCTCGGTTTCCCAGACCGACTTGCCCCACAGCCAGGACGCGTCCAGCAGCTCCGCATCGCCGTCGTTGATGCTGAGGTAGACCGGGCTGGCGGCCCGGCCCTCGAAGATGATCATGTCCCAACCGGCCATCTTCAGCTCGGCGCCGAAATAGCCGCCCGAGTTGGAGCAGGCGATTGCGCCGGTCAGCGCGCCCTTGGTGATGACGGAGTAGCGGCCGCCGGTAGACGCCATGGTCCCGGTCAGCGGGCCGGTGGCCCAGATGATCTTGTTTTCAGCCGACAGCGGGTCGACTTTCGGGTCCACTTCCTCGACATAGTATTTGGTGGCCAGGCCGCGCTGGCCGATGTAGTCCCTCGCCCATTCCATGTTCAGCGGTTCGGCGCGGCAGGTGCCGGCGGTGAGGTCGACACGCAGGATTTTTCCAGTCCAAGACATGATGCCAGTCTCCTTGATCGGGTCAGGCCGCGGGCGCGGCATTGGTATTGCCCACCTTGCCGGCCCATTGCCGCATGCGGTCGAGGCCGGTCCAGTCGGCGTCGACATAGGTGATCGCGCCGGTCGGGCAGGCGTCGGCGCAGGCCGGGTCGCCGCCGCACAAGTCGCACTTGTGGACTTTGCCGGTGTCCTGCACGTAATTGACGGTGCCGAACGGACACGCGATCGTGCAGACCTTGCAGCCCACGCAGATGTCCTGAAACACCAGCTTGGCGCCGGTCGCCGCATCGAGGCGGATCGCGTCCACCGGGCACGCATGCAGGCACCATGCCTCGGCGCACTGGGTGCAGGTGTAGGGCACCTTCTTGCCGGTGTCATGGAACTCGAACACCTTGATGACGGATTTGGATGGGTTGAACATGCCGTAATGCTCGTAGCTGCATGCCATTTCGCATTGCAGGCAGCCTGTGCATTTCTCGGCGTCGATGTGTAGCGACTTCTGCATTTGGGGTCTCCTCCTTCGGGTACGTGCCGTTGAAGCCGGACTGGCCGCGACGGGAATCGCCGTTCCCTCGATGCCGGCGTTGCCGGCACTGCCTGCGGTCCTCCGGGCGTCTTGTTCCAGTGCTCCGGTGTTCCAGTGTTAACGTTATGCAAAAAACAAGCCAGTCGCGGCCCGGCCAGGCCCGCTCCCGGGAATGCCGCCCGGCGCCTGACAAATCCGGCAAATGCCGTTCGTCCACGCCGATTGCAGGCCCCGGCCGACTGTTCCAAAACGGAACAACCGTCTCAACCCTTGCCGGCACAATGGCACAACCGCTGCGCCGGTCGTCGGGAATCCGGCGCCGCTAGCGCATGCCCGGGCACAGCTGCATCGCACGCAACGCATCGGCGCATGCCGGGGCCGGACTCGGCGGCGGCGTGGACGCAGCAGGTGCGATGGCCGCCGCGGGTGGCGCGGGCGCCGCGACCGGCTCCTCCAGCGACAGCTTGGGCGCGGCGGCCAGCCGCGTTACCGGCCGCGCCGCCGGCTCGCTTGCCGCCGGGACAGGCTGCGCCGGCAGCGGCTCATCGAACGGATCGCGCTCGCCGGCGGCGGCGGCAAGCGCCGCGCGGCGCATCGCTTCGGCGTCGTCGCTCGTCAGCGGGCGCGCTGCCGGCGGCGGCGTCGGCGTCGGCGTCATTGCGCTGCGGTCCAGCATGCTCAAGCCGGTGGCGATGGCGGCAAGCATCACGAGCAGCCACAGGCCGAGCAGGATCGCCCGTTCCATGCGACGCGGCGGCGCGGCCTGCCGCCAGTCCCCGGCGCCCGCCGGTCCCGGGTAGAAATGCTGGATGCCGGACGGGGCGCGCGACTGTGGCGACGGTGGCGACTGCGGCGTGGGCAGCTGCCATTGCCGCGGCAGCGGCGACGCCTGGTTGGGCAACGCGTAGCCGCGCGCGGATGCGCTGCCTGCGGGCTGCTCCTGCTTTGGATGACTGTCTGCCATGTGCTGCACGGATGGTGATCGTTCTGCGCCCGAACCCCTGCCGTGGCGGGGCGACGCGCCACGTCCTATTTGAAGGCCCCGCCTTCCTGCCGGCCTTGAGACTGCGCAAACCGGGTTCCGGTGCGCGTGATATCAAACTGTCACGACCCGAGCCGATACCCTGCAGCCACCCGATGACCCCGACCAGCGCGCTGACCCGACTGCTGCCTGCCCTGCTGCTCTGCGCGCTGCCCGGCGTCGTCCAGGCGCCGCCGGCCATCCCGCCGCAGTCCGCGTTGCGACAGGCCCAGCAAGGCCAGCAGCAGGCGGCGATCGTCTATGCCGGCTCGGACCGGGCATTCCACAACCCGGAGCGCGGTTTCTACCAGCAGGTCGACTGCAGCAGCGGGCCGCTCGATGCGGGCCGGCTGCGCCAATACCGCCGCGAGCGGCACCAGAGCCTGGTGATGTGCGCCTTCATCCTCGGCGACGCGCTGGAGCAGGCCATTCCGCCGGCGACGCTGCTGCTGTTCCAGCGCCAGATGGACGCGGTGCGGCAGGCGGGCATGAAAGTGGTGCTGCGCTTTGCCTACAACTACAGCGACAACGCGCAGGATGCGCGGCCCGACCTGCTGGCGGAGCACCTGGACCAGCTGCGCCCTTACCTGGAACGCAACAGCGACGTGATCGCCGTCGTCCAGGCCGGCTTCATCGGCAGCTGGGGCGAATGGGCCAACAGCCGCCATTACGGCAGCGGCACGCTGAGCGAGGAAAACTGGCGGGACCGCAAGCGGGTGTTCGACAAGCTGCTGGAAGTGGTGCCCGCCAACCGGAGCGTGCAGCTGCGCACGCCGGACTTCAAGCACCGGCTGGCCGGCGCCGGCGCGCTGACCATGGAGGATGCATTCCAGCGTACGGCAAGCGCCCGCACCGGCCATCACAACGACTGCTTCCTCGCATCCGAAAACGACTGGGGCACCTACCGGCGGCTCTCGCCCGCCGGCCCGGATTACCTGGCGGCCGACACTGCCTACGTGCCGATGGGCGGCGAGACCTGCCATTACAACCCGCCGCGCAGCGACTGCCCGACCGCGCTGCGCGAGATGGCCCGTTTCCACTGGTCCTACCTGAACGGCGCATTCCACGAGGAAGTGCTGAATGCGTGGCGGCTCCAGGGCTGCGACAGCGATATCGAACGCCGCCTCGGATACCGCATCGGCCTGCGCCACGGCATCTTCGACCGCACGGCGACGCCCGGCGGTCGCCTGCGCCTGCTGCTGACCCTGCAGAACGACGGCTGGGCCGCGCCCTTCAATCCGCGCGCGGTCGACCTGATCCTGCGCAGCCGCGAGGATGGCGCGGTGCACCGCTTCCCGCTCGACGCCGAACCGCGCCTGTGGCTGCCGGGCCGCGCCATCGTGCTGCGCCAGGCCGTGGCGCTGCCGCCGTCCCTGCCGCCGGGCGACTACGAGCTGCTGCTCCACCTGCCCGACCCCGCGCCGTCCCTGCGCGACCGCAGCGACTATGCGATCCGCCTGGCCAATGACGGACTATGGGAAGCCGGGACCGGTTATCACCGGCTCAACGCCGGCGTCACTGTCAGCGCCAGCGCCGGGATGGCGCCGGAATGACGGCATCGGCGCTGCCGGACGGTCGTTCCAGGCCCGCGCCGCCGCGCCCGTAAAAAAAGCGCTGCAGCCATCGCGGCTGCAGCGCTTATCGGACCGGCGTTGCGAAATTACTTCGCGCGGCTGCGGTATTCGCCGGTGCGGGTGTCGATCTCGATCTTGTCGCCCTGGCCGACGAACAGCGGCACATTGACGTTGAAACCGGTTGCGATCTTCGCAGGCTTCAGCACCTTGCCCGAGGTGTCGCCCTTGACGGCCGGCTCGGTGTAGGTCACTTCGCGCACGACCGTGGTCGGCAGTTCGACGGAAATGGCTTTCTCGTTGTAGAACACCATTTCGCAGGGCATGCCGTCTTCGAGGTAGTTGATGGCGTCGCCGAGGTTCTCGCCTTCGACTTCGTACTGGTTGTATTCGGTGTCCATGAATACATACAGCGGGTCGGCGAAGTAGGAATAGGTGGCTTCCTTGCGGTCCAGCGTGACGACGTCGAACTTGTCGTCGGCGCGGTATACGGATTCCAGGCCGGCGTCGGTCAGGAGGTTCTTCATCTTCATCTTGCAGACGGAAGAGTTGCGGCCAGACTTGGTGTATTCGGTCTTCAACACCACCATCGGCTCGCCCGATACCATGACGACGTTGCCGACGCGGATTTCTTGTGCGGTTTTCATAGCTGAATTTAAAAATGGAAAAACGTTGGGGAAATTACGCGGCGTGCTGCCCGGCAGTGCCGCGCGCGGCTTTTATGAAGTGCCGCTCGCGAAAATTAAAGCCTGCCATTCTAACCGATTTCCCGCGCGAACTGCCAATTCCACGTGGCCTGTCCGCGCCGCGCGCCCGGCGCAGGGCCGGATCCTGCAGGCAACGGCTGACCGGCCCGCGGCGCCGGCGCATCCGCACGGCCCGGCCAACGCCCCGCCTGCCGGCGGCAATCCCGTCCTTCAGAAGATGTGCCGCATGCCCACCGTGAAACCGCTCGACGTCGCGCCCGGCGCCTGGTTGCTTGAGCCGCCGCTGGACGCGTCGCCGACGGTGAAGGCCGCGGCCGAGCTGTTCCTGATGCGGCCGTAGGAGGTGTACAGGTTGCTCCGCTTCGACATTGCATAGATATAGCCGATCGCATACTGCTTGGCGTTGCGGTCGCCGGCGGCCGACTTGTCGCGCTTGTCGACGAAGGACGCCAGCACATTGCCGCCCGCGCCCGCAGCCGCGGACAGGCCGACCATGACGTCGCGGAAATCGGTGCCGGCGTCGTCCTTTTCCCGCTCGTAGGCCAGGTGCAGCGTGGCCGGGCCGAACTTGTAGGTGCCGCCGACCAGCGACAGCTTGGTGGTGTTGGTCAGCGGAGTGGTGGCCGACCCGTTGTTGGCATTGTCGTAGGCGGCCGCCAGCGTCAGCGGGCCGTAGGTATAGCCCAGCGAGACGCCATAGGTGCGCGCCCGGGACGGGTCGCCGGTGACTTCGCCCAGGCCATACAGGAAATTCGCGCCGAAGCCGCCTATCACCGGCGAGTAGTAGGCGATCGAATTGTTGGTGCGCACGGACGACGGATTCATCAGGTTGGTTGTCGCGCCGGTCAGGCCGGTGCTGAACGGGTCGATCGCGTCGAGCGCGACGAACAGCGGATTGTATTGCCGCCCCAGGCTGACTGCGCCGAAGCCGCCTGAAAGCCCGACCCAGCTCTGCCGGCCGAACAGGCTGCCGCCCTGGCGCAGCGTGCCGGTGTCGAGGTCGAAGCCGCTTTCCACCTGGAAGTTCGCCTTCAGTCCGCCGCCGAGGTCTTCCGCGCCCTTGAAGCCCAGCCGGTTGCCCGACTGCACGCCGGTCGCCATTTTCCACACATTGCCGCCGGCGTCGCCGGTCTCCCGCGTGATGCCGGCGTCCAGGATGCCGTACACGGTGACGCTGGTTTGCGCATGCGCGACGCCAGCGAATGCGCCTGCCGTCGCCAGGACAATAGATATTCGTTTCATCGCTTGTTTCCTTGTTTTATTGAACTGCGGAGTGGATATACGCGCGGCAGGTCCGAATGCGAATAGCGACCGGTCAGCTACAGCATCGTGGAAATGCACACGGTAGAGTTTTGGATTTATCAAACATCGGGCGCTTGCACCGCGACCTTGCGTTGTAGCGGCACAACGGTAACGGCGCGACGGACGTGAATCGCTAGCTTGCGGCGCCTGCGCCTTTCCGGCGTATGAACGCAAGCAGGTTGCCGGTCAGGTCGCCGTGTTCGCGCAGCGTCGCGCACCAGCGCGGCATCGCCGCGCCGAAGGCTGGCAGCGCCTGCTCGAACGCCGGCCATGCCGCGCCGACATCGCCGTCGCCGTTCCACGCGTGCCATAGCGCACGGCAGGCTGGCGACGCATCCGCCGGCAGCACGCCTGAAAAACGGGCCAGGAATGCGTCGAGCTTGATCCGGTGCGCATCCTCTTCCTGCGGATAGATCTGCCAGACGAACGGCTTCTGCGCCCACTGCGCCCGCACCATGCTGTCTTCGCCGCGAACGAAATTGAGCTCGCAGCACCAGAGCAGGCAGTCGTAGTCGGCCTGGTCGACGAAGGGCACGACCTGCAGCGCCAGCCGGCCCTTGCGGACCAGGTCGCCGGGCCGGAGCGTACGCCCGGCCCAGGCGGCAAGCGCCGCAACGGCCACGCCTTCGGGCGCCAGCACCAGGCTGGCGCGCTCGCTGCGGGACAGCGCGTCCATCAGTGCGGCCACCGGCGCGTCGGGATAGCAGAACAGCGACACCAGGCGGTCGCCGGCTTCCGGCTGCACGCCGAGGCCGGCCAGGAAAGCGGCCTGCCGCCGCGGGTCGGCGACAAATGCGGCGCGGCGCTGCGCCAGCCCGGCCTCTTCCAGCAGGCCGCCGGCGCCGGCGTCGAAGCCGGGGAAGAAAAAATACTTGGTAAGCGGCAGTCGCGGATGCGGCGAAGGCAGGCCGTGGCAGCCTGCGACCCAGTCTTCCGCGCTCAGGTATTCGAGGTTGATCCAGGCCGGCGCTGCAGGCCGCGCCGCCATCGCGGCCAAGTAGCCGGCCGGCAGTTCGCAGCCGAAGGCCTCGACCACCGCGTCGGCGACCTCCTCCCCGGCCAATGCGCCCTGCCAGCGGCGCACCGTCACGCCCTGCAGCTGCTGCTCGTCGGCGGCGGTGTCGACCGCCGCGCAGATGCGGCGAAAGCTTGCCAGGTCGTCGACCCAGAGCCGCACCGCGATGCGATGTTCCGCCGCCAGCTGGCGGGCCAGCCGCCAGCAGACGCCGATGTCGCCGAAGTTGTCGACGACCCGGCAGAACAGGTCCAGCGTCCTTGGAAAGCTCATCGCGGCATGCAGGGTCGGAAGATGCGGGGGACGCGTGGCGCGCTTACCAGGAAGTGATGACCGATTCCTTGAACTTGCCGGCGATGAACTGCTTCACTTCCGGGCTGTGGTAGGCCTTGACCAGCTTGGCGACCCACGGCTTGTCCTTGTCCTCGGTGCGCACCGCGATCACGTTCGCATACGGGCCTTTCGCTTCCTCGATGGCGATGGCGTCGCGGGTCGGGCTCAGGCCGGCCGATTCGGCATAGTTGCCGTTGATCGCGGCGGCGTCCAGGTCGTCCAGCGAGCGCGGCAGCTGGGCGGCGTCGAGTTCGAGGATCTTCAGCTTCTTCGGGTTGCTGACGATGTCCAGCGCGGTCGCCTTCAGGCCGGCTTCCGGCTTCAGCTTGATCAGGCCCTGCGACTGCAGCAGCAGCAGGCCGCGGCCGCCGTTGGTCGGGTCGTTGGGCACGCCGAAACGCGCGCCTTCCTTCAGGTCCTTCAGGGACTTGATCTTCTTCGAGTAGATGCCCATCGGGAAGGTGATGGTGTAGCCGACCGAACTGAACTTGTAGCCGCGGTCCTTGATCTGCGCTTCCAGGTAAGGCAGGTGCTGGTAGCTGTTGGCGTCGAGGTCGCCGGCGGCCAGCGCGGCATTGGGCTGGACATAGTCGGAGAACTCGACGATCTGCAGCTTCACGCCATCCTTCTCCACGACCTTCTTCACCACTTCCATGATCTGCGCATGCGGGCCGCCGGTGACGCCTATCTTCAGCGGCTTGTCCTGGGCATGCAGCGGCGCGGCGTACAGGGCGGCGACCAGGCCGGACAGCGCAGCGGTTTTGAGCAGTTGACGACGTTTCATCGGATTCCTTTTTTGGTTGATTGATTCAGCGTTGTTTTCATTCGGCGTCGACGGACGCGATTGAGGATTGAGGATTCAGGGTTGCGCGCCGGGGCCGCGTCAGCGGTGGCGCAGCCGGCGCACCAGCCAGTCGCCGAGCGACTGCACCAGCTGCACGAACACGATCAGGATCAGCACCACCATCAGCATGACCTCGGGCAGGAAGCGCTGGTAGCCGTAGCGTATGCCGACGTCGCCGAGGCCGCCGCCGCCGATCGCGCCGGCCATCGCCGAGTAGCCGACCAGGCTGACGAAGGTGATGGTGAGGCCGGCGACGATGCCGGGGAAGGCTTCCGGCACCAGCACCTTGAAGACGATCTGGCGGGTGGTCGCGCCCATCGCCTGCGCCGCTTCGATCAGGCCGCGGTCGACCTCGGCCAGCGCGGTTTCCACCAGCCGCGCGACGAAGGGCGCGGCGGCGATGGTCAGCGGCACGATGGCGGCGGCGGTGCCGATCGACGAGCCGACGAAGAAGCGGGTCAGCGGGATCACCGCCACCAGCAGGATGATGAACGGCGTCGAGCGCACCGCGTTCACCACCAGGCCGCCGATGCGGTTGAAGGCCGGGTTCGGCAGGATGCCGCGGCTATCGGTCAGGTACAGCAGTATGCCCAGCGGCACGCCGATCAGGCCGCCGAGCATGCCGGCCACGCCGACCATCAGCAGGGTTTCGCCGAAGGCGCGCAGGAACAGGTCGAGCATTTCAGATGACATGGTTAAGCTCCTCGACAACCACGCCGTGGCTGCGGAAAAACTGCACGGCTTCGGCGATGTCGGCCGGCTCGCCGCTGGCCAGCACCGCCAGCGAACCGAAAGCCTGGCCCTGTATCTCGTCGATCTGGCCGTGCAGGATATTGAAGTCCAGCCCGAAGCGCCGCACCGCGTCCGACAGCAGCGGCTGGTCGACCCCGGCGCCGGTGAAGGCGAAGCGGAACAGGTGGTCGCGGCCGGCGCCGGCGCGGGTCTGCGCCAGCTTCGCGCGCACCCGTTCGAGCACGCCGCGCGGCAATTCCTGCGAAATCACGTCGCCGATCAGCGCGCGCGTGACTTCATGCTGCGGCTCGCGGAACACGTCGATCACGCCGCCATGTTCGATCACGCGGCCGGCGTCCATCACCGCCATGCGGTCGCAGACGGCCTTGATCACTTCCATCTGGTGCGTGATCAGCACGATGGTCAGGCCCAGCTCGCGGTTGATCCGGCGCAGCAGCTCCAGGATCGAGCGCGTGGTTTCCGGGTCCAGCGCCGAGGTCGCCTCGTCCGACAGCAGTACCTTGGGCTGGTTGGCCAGCGCGCGGGCGATGCCGACCCGCTGCTTCTGGCCGCCGCTGATCTGCGCCGGGTAGCGATGCTGCTGCTCGGTCAGGCCGACCAGCTCCAGCAAGGGGCCGACGCGCTTGTCGATGTCGGCCCGCGCCATGCCGGCCAATTCGAGCGGCAGCGCGACGTTCTGGCGCACGGTGCGCGAGGACAGCAGGTTGAAATGCTGGAAGATCATACCGATCTCCCGGCGCGCCGCGCGCAGCGCATCGGCGTCGAGCGCGGTCATGTCGCGGCCGTCGATCAGGATGCGCCCTTCGCTCGGGCGGTTCAGCATGTTGAGGGTGCGCACCAGCGTGCTCTTGCCGGCGCCGCTGCGACCGATGATGCCGAAAATTTCGCCGCGGGCGATCTGCAGGCTGACATCGCGCACCGCGTCGACCGGACCTTCCGCACCGGCAAAGCGCTGGGAGACGTGTTCTATCTGGATCATGTTCTTATCTGGGCGCAGCGCGCGGCGCGGCGTTGGGAAGCCACCGCAACCGGACTTGCGCGGCGCATTTGCAAAGGCGGCAATTTTAGGGCCATCTCACCCTGGCCGGAAATACATTTTTCAACTTGCCATGCGCAAATAAGGCATAAGGCCCGCTCAGGCCGCTTTTGCAGGCGCGATGCTGTACCGGTTCTTGCCGCCGTTCTTGGCGTCGTACATCGCATGGTCGGCGCGCGCGAGCAGGTCGTCGGCGCTCTCGTCCGACGCCGGTTCGTGCACCGCGATGCCGATGGAGCCGCTCAATGCGACGGTGGCGGCCGCCAGCGCGAACGGCTGGCTGAGCGCCGGCAGCAGCTTGGCCGCGACATCGACCGCGTCGCCGGCATCGGCCAGCATTTCCAGCAGCACCACGAATTCGTCCCCTGCCAGCCGGGCGACGGTGTCGGTGCGGCGCACGGTGGCGACGATGCGCTGGGCGAGGATGCGCAGCAGCTCGTCGCCGGCCTCGTGGCCATGCTTGTCGTTGACGCCCTTGAAGCCGTCCAGGTCGAGGAAGAAGACCGCCATCGCCTTGCCCGAGCGGGCCGAGCGCGCGAGCGCCTCCGGCAGCTTCTGCTGCAGCGCCCGGCGGTTCGGCAGGTCGGTCAGCATGTCCTTCATCGCCATCTGCTCCAGCGACGCATGCAGCATCCGGCGGTCGGTGATGTCATGCATGAAGGCGATGAACAGGTGCCCCTGCCGCCGCGGCACGTGCGCGACCGACACCTCGACCGGTATCTCGACGCCGTCCTTGCGCAGCACCGGCATCTCGACGCGCTGGTTCACCAGCGCCGAGTCGCCCGTTTCCAGGAAACGCCGCAAGCCCTGGCGCCGCGTCTCGCGCATGGCCGGCACGATGAATGCGTCGATGATCGGCTGGCCCATCATCTCGGCGCGGCTCCAGCCCAGCAGCCGCTCGGCCTGGCCGTTCCATTCGCGCACCAGGCCGTTTTCATCGAAGGCGATGAAGGCGTCGTATGCATGGTGCAGCGTCGCCCGCACCTCGGCCTCGCTCTCCTGCAGCTGCACCCGGATCTGCTCCTGCAGCGCCAGCGCGCCTTCCAGCTCCCGCGCCTTGCGCTCGATCTCCCGGGTGCGCAGCTGCACGGTCTGTTCAAGGTTTTCGTTCATCGCCCTGAGCGACTCCAGATGCCGCTGCTCGCGGCTGACCATGGCCGCCAGCGTCGACGACAGCAGGTGTGTTTCGTGGAAGTCGTTGCTGACCGGCACCGGCGTCGGCCGCTCCGGGTCGTAGCGCTCCATCGTCGCCGACAGGCTGATGAGGGGCTGCGACACGCGCCGCGCGAACAGCATGCCGGACACGCCCAGCAGCAGCGCCAGGCCCGCGCCCAGCAGCACGATGCGCTGCTGCAATGTGCGGAAATCCGCCATCGCCACGTTGTAGGGCTGGCGCACCAGCACCGCCCATTTCAGGCTGGGATAGCCGGGTTCGAGGCCGGTCTGCGCGTAGCCGGTCAGGTAGCGCTGGCCATTCGCGGTCTCGTCGACCGCGCCGCTGCCGCCATCGAGCGCCAGTCCGACGCTGGTGGAGTCCAGCTTCTTCTCCTCCATCTCCTTCGGCCCAAGCAGCACCGTGCCGTCGCCGCGCACGATCAGCACTTCCGTCTTGTAATCCTTGCCGGCCGGCACCAGCAGCGTCTTCGCCAGCTGCCGCGCCCAGGTCCAGCTGAGGTGCGCGCCCATGATGCCGCGCACCGAGCCATCGGTCCGCAGCACCGGGATCGACACGTCGACGAAACGCCACGGGTCGGCGGCCTGCGGCAGCTTCTTTTCCAGCAGCACCGCCGCATGGTAGTCGACCGTGGTCACGCCGCTGCGCGCATTCTGGAACCATGGCCGGGCGCTGACATCCTTGCCTTCGAGCATTTTCCCGGTGGCGGCGTAGACCGTGCCGTCCGGGTTGGCGACGCCTATCCATGCATAGTCGGGCGAGATCCGCTGCATGTTTTCCATCGGCCGCCGCATGTCCGCCGGGTCGCCGGCGTCGCGCAGTTCCTTCAGTTCCGACAGCAGCCGGATGTCGCTGACCGCGACCCGCATGCCGTGGTTGAGGGCGTCGCGCATCTGCCATGCGACCTGCTGTATCCGCACCGTGGCCTGCCGCTGCGCATAGTTGCGGGCGAACTGGTCGACCACCGCCAGCAGCGCCAGCACCGTCACCAGCACGCCGCCGCAGGTGGCGACGGTGATCATCGAGGAAAGCCGTGGACGGCGCAGTTCGGAAGACAGTGCATTCTCCTGACAAAAGGACTTGGCCCAGAGGGGCATGGACCGCGGCGCCGGACGGCACGCAAACACGATTGAAATACGGCACAAATACGCGCCGAATTATAGCAATGAAGTCGGCAATTGTTTCCAGATCGCAGCATTGTTGCGGATTTCTGGCGTAGAATCTGACACTATTTCTATCAGGCAATTAACGAGAATATGCCGGTTTCCTGGTCTTCCGTGGCCCGCGCCACGATTTTCCCCCTCTTCCTGCTTGTCGCCTGCGGCGCGCTGCTGCTGGACCCGCTGCCGCTGCAAACCCTGCGCAACACCATGTTCGACCAATACCAGCGCTGGCAGCCGCGCGCCTACCGGGACGTCGGCGTGCGCATCGTCGACATCGACGACGAAAGCCTGCGCCGCCTCGGGCAGTGGCCCTGGCCGCGCAGCCAGGTTGCGCAACTGGTGGAGAAACTGCAGGCGGCCGGCGCGGCGTCGGTGGCCTTCGACGTGCTCTTTTCCGAGCCCGACCGCACCGCGCCGCAGGCGCTGCTGAAGCACTGGATCGTGGCGCCGGACATGGCCGCGCGGCTGGCCGCGCTGGACGACCCCGACGGCCTGCTGGCGGCGGCGCTGCGGGACGGCCGCACCGTGCTCGGCGTCGCCGCCGTCAACGACGGCAGCGGCCAGCGTCCGCCGGCGCCGCATTTCGGCCTGGTGACGCGCGGCCCGGACGCCAGCGCGCGGCTGCCCGCGTTCAATGCCGCGATCGGCGCGCTGGCGCCGCTGTCGGCCGCCGCCGCCGGCAATGGCGCGATGACCTTCATCCCGAACGCCGACGGCATCGTCCGCCGGGTGCCGCTGATGCTGCGCGCCGGCGACGCGATGCTGCCGTCGCTGGCGGCCGAGGCGCTCCGGGTCGCGGAGGCCGCGCGGACCGTGGTCATGCATACCGGCGACGACGGCATCGCCGCCTTCGGCATCGGACGGCACACGCTGCCGGTGACGGCGGCCGGCGAGTTCTGGGTGCATTTCACCCGCGCCGCCAGCGAACGCACGGTGCCGGCCTGGCGGGTGCTCGACGGCAGCGCGCCGGCCGCCGCCATCGACAAGGCCATCGTGCTGGTGGGCACCTCGGCCCAGGGCCTGCAGGACCTGCGTTTTTCGCCGCTGGGCGGCATCATCCCCGGCGTGGAAGTGCATGCGCAGGCGCTGGAACAGGTGCTGGCCAGGTCCTGGCTGCAAAGGCCGGCCTGGGCCGGCGCCGCCGAAGCCCTGGCGCTGGTCGCCGGCAGCCTGCTGCTCTACCTGCTGGCGCTGCACAGCGGCGCATTGCCGGCCGCGCTGGCGGCGCTAGCCATGCTGGCAGCGCTCAACTGGGGCGCATGGCAGGCCTATGCGTCCGGCCGGCTGCTGCTGGACGCCGCCACGCCCAGCATCGGCATGGCCGGCGCCTTCGTGCTGGCCAGCCTGCTGCGCCACCGCGCCAGCGAACGCCGACAGCGCTGGGTGCGCCAGGCATTCGCGCGCTACGTGTCGCCCAACCTGGTCGCGCACCTGGTCGACCATCCGCAGCAACTGCAGCTGGGCGGCCGCCGCCAGGATTGCAGCTTCATCTTCACCGACCTCGAAGGCTTTACCGGCCTGATGGAAAGCCGCGACCCTGAACAGGCGGTCAGCCTCCTCAACGACTACCTGGAACAGCTGATCCGGATCGCGTTCGAGCACGACGGCACGCTGGACCGCATCGTCGGCGACGCCATCGCCATCATGTTCTCCGCGCCCGTGCCGCAACCGGATCACCCGGCGCGGGCGCTGGCCTGCGCGCTGGCGATGCATCGCTTCGCCGAGGACTATGCCGCCACGCAGCAGGCCCGCGGCATACCGTTCGGCCGGACCCGCATCGGGGTGCATTGCGGCGAGGTCGTCGTCGGCAATTTCGGGGGGGCGGCCATCTTCGACTACCGGGCGCTGGGCGATCCCGTCAATACCGCTGCGCGCCTCGAGACCCTGAACCGGCACCTGGGCACCCGCATCTGCGTTTCGGGGGCGATCCGCGCGGCCTGTCCGGATGCGGTGATGCGGCCGGTGGGCGACGTCCTGCTAAAGGGCAAGCGCCAGCCGCTGGCGGTTTTCGAGCCTTTGGGTGTGGGGTCGGCCGACCTTGCCTACGAAGCTGCGCACGCGTTGCTGGCGGCGGGGGATGTGGACGCATTGCCTGCGTTTGAGCGGCTGCACGCGGAGCGGCCGGATGATGGGCTGGTGGGGTTTCAGCTGCGCCGCTTGCAACATGGCGAGACTGGCGACATGGTGGTTATGTCGGATAAATAACGAGGGTTAAGCTGCGATGCTTAAGCCGCCAGAGTTTAATCGGTTATCCGTTTCACGCGGCGACCGTTGCGGTTGTCTTTAGCGCCGCGCAGCGACAGTTGCGGTTGACGTTCCGCGCAGCGACAGTTGCGTTTGACGTTCCGCGCAGCGACAGTTGCGTTTGACGTTCCGCGCAGCGACAGTTGCGTTTGACGTTCCGCGCAGCGGACAGTTGCAGTTGTGGTTGCAGTTGCAGTTGCCCGCGCAGCGACAGTTGCCGTTGCCGTTGCCGTTGCCGTTGCAGTTGCCGCTGCTTGTGAAGTGGCCGTTGCCGTTGCAGTGGGTCCCCGTTGATGACGCCACGTCGCTGGTGCCGAAATCGGATAAAGAAGCGTCCGCTGTCTGAGCGAAGCGAGTTTCGGACGCTTCCCGATTTCGGTGCCAGCGGCGTGGGCACCCCGCGCAGCGGGGCGGCATCTCCGGGGTCGCCTTCTCTTGCCTACTTCTCTTGGCGAAGCAAGAGAAGTAGGTCGGCTGCCGGGCCGAAACCCGGCTAGGTCGTCCGGCAGGCCAGCCGGTATTGCTTCATCCGCCAGCAGGTGCACCGTCGCGAAGCCGCTTTTGCAGTTTGCAACGACTGCACGTCAGGAGAACGCGCCACAGCGCAAGGCGCCGATGCTGCGTCTGCCGGCGGATGAAACATTGAGGCTTCACTGCCGTGGGGAGTAGCCGGGTGTTCGGCCCGGCAGCCGACCCGCTTTTTTGCTTCGCCAAAAAAGTGGGGCAAAAAAGGCGACCCCTACGATGGCGGTCCGCTGCGCGGACTGCACGCGCCGCCAGCACCTGAAACGGGAAGCGTCCGAAACTCGCTTCGCTCAGACAGCGGACGCTTCTTTATCCGTTTCAGGCGCTGGCGACGCGTCGCCATCTAACGGGGATTCACTGCAACGGCCACTTCAAAAGCAACGACAACTGCAACTGCAACTGCAACTGTCGCTGCGCGGGCAACTGCAAAAACAACCACAACTCCAACTGTCGCTACGCGGAACGTCAACCGCAACGGTCGCTGCGCGGTGCTAAAGACAACCGCAACGGTCGCTGCGCGTGCAACCGCAACCGCACGCTACGGCCCACTTCATATTCGGATCCCGCGCCCGCCCCGCCGCGGCCCCCACACTTCATCCGCCACGCGATCGACAAACAACGCTCGCGCCAGCACGAAATCCCGCAGGCTCATGCCCGCGTCTGCTCCAACGCCCCCCGCCTCCCCTGCTCCCCTTCATACTGCACCCTCCAATACCGCCCATACCGATACCCATACCCGTACTGCCGGTTCCTCAACGGCACCCCGTTAAACAGAAACCCGTTCGCCGCGAGCCCGGCCTGGGTCAGGTGCTTGAGCGACTCCGCCACGTCCCCCGCCGTCGTCATCCCCGCCCGCGTAAGCAGGTAGATCGCCGACGCATGCATCCCCAGGATCACCGAATCCGACACCGCCAGCACCGGCGCGCTGTCGATCAGGATCACATCGTATTGGGCTTCCAGCGAGCTGAGCAGCGAACCCAGCGCCGGCCGCATCAGCAGCTCCGACGAGTCTTCCGGCAGCGCGCCCGTCGACAGGAAATCGACGTTGGGCAGCACGCCCCGGTGCAGCACGCTGTCGATGCGCTTGACGCCGGCGATGACGTCGGACAGGCCGAGCTGGCGGCCGACGCCGAAGTAGCCGTGCAGGTGGCCGTTGCGCAGGTCGCCGTCGATCAGCAGCACGCGCTTGCCGCCCGAGCCGAGCAGCGCAGCGAGGTTGGCGGAGACGAAGGACTTGCCGGTGCCGGCGGTCGGGCCGGTGATCAGCACCACCTTGCCGGCGAGCCGTGACAGCGTGTACTGCAGCACGGTGCGGAAGCTGCGCAGGCTCTCGATGGCGACGTCGGTCGGGGCCACGCGCGCCAGCAGCGGCATCTGCATGCTCTTGGGGTCGGCATTGGCCAGCATCTCGGTTTGCGCCTTGCTGTACGGGATGGCGGCATAGGCCGGCACGCCCAGCATCTGCTCGATCTCGGCCGGGTCGTCGATGGCCTTCTGCAGCGACTTGCGCACCAGCGCGCCGAAGACGCCGGCCATCAGGCCGGCCAGCAGCGACACGCCGACGATGCGCACGCGGTTGGGCGACACGGGCTTCTCGGGCATCAGCGGCATGTCGACCAGGCGCACGTTGCTGGTCTTGGCCACCGTGGTCAGGCGCAGCTGGCGCGCGGTGTTGAGCAGCGCGGTATAGAGTTCGGTGTTGACCTTGACGTCGCGCGACAGCCGCACCAGTTCCTGCTCGACCTGCGGCAGGGTCCGGATATGGCCGGCCAGCTTGCGGATCTCGCCGTTCACCTCGGCCAGCTGCGCATTCACGCCGATCACGAACGGATGCTCGGGCATGAAGCGGGTCAGCAGGTCGATGCGCTTCTGCTCCAGCTCTATCTTGCGGGTCTTCAGCGAGGCGGACTGCTGCAGGCCGATCTTGGCTTCCTCGCCCAGGTCGATGGTGCTGTTCTGGTTCCTGAACTGCGAGTAACGCACTTCCGCAAGCTCCAGCTGCTTCTTCATGTCGGGCAGCTGCTTCTCCAGGAAGGCCAGCGCGCTGTCCGCTTCCTGGGTCTTGCGCGACGCGTTCTGGCTGATGTAGGCGCGGGCGATCTCGCCCAGCAGGTTGCTGACCTGGACCGGGTCGCCGCCCTGCAGCGAGGCCCTGATGATGCCCGACTGCTTGCCCTGCTCCGTCACCGACATGTGCTTGAGGATGTCGTCGATCAGCACCTGGCGCGACGCATGGATCAGGATGAAGCGGGTGCCGGGCTTGGCGCTGATATGGTTGATCAGCAGTTCGAAGCGGCCCGACGGCAGCACGAAGGAAATCGGCTCGCCGACATGCCCGACCGCGGCAAAGCCGCTTTGCGGCTCGTTGATCCGGTACTTGCTGTTGTCTTCCAGCGTCAGGCTGAACTCGCGGTTGAGCAGCTCCTCGGGCACGGCCATCACGCCGATGTCGATCTTTTCGCCGCCCCAGGCATAGCCGTGCTGTCGCACCCAGTCCGGCGCGGAAATCAGCTCGCTGTACCGCGACAGCCACTTGCCCACCACCGGCAGGTAGTCAGGCTCGCCGCTGATGTCCAGCCCCAGCTTGTCGACCGCGCGCGAGATCACCAGCCGCGACTGGAACAGCTCGATCTCGGCGCTTGCGCTGGTCTTCATGCTGAACATCGAGCCGCTCTCGCTGAGGAAGTTCTTCGACTCCTTCGGGCTTTCCTCCTCCACGTGGATCAGCACGTTCGCCTCATAGACCGGCCGCGCCAGCAGCGCATAGGCGGTGCCCAGCAGCAGCACGACGAAGGCCAGCCCGAACACCAGCCAGCGCTGCTCGTACAGGATGCTGAGGTAGCTCGAAAGCTCGGTGTCGTCGCCGGCGTCGCGCTGCGGATTGACGAACTGCTGCACCGGCAACAGGCCGGGGGGCTGATAGCGTACAGAGTTGGACATGGCTGCTCTTCAGGTCTGTGGTCTGACGGGCGCCGGCCTGCGGAACAGGACGGCCGTTTTTTGTTGATCTCTTTTCAGCGCACCGGGCTCATTGCGCTCACTGCCGACGACAAGGACCCGGGGAATATCTGGCTGATGGTCCGATGCCAGTTGGTCAGCGGGGTCGCCGCCACATATACAAGGTCCTTCGCGTCCAGTTCGAAGCTTTCCGCCATGGCCAGCGCGCCCTGGGCCTGTGCGTCGAGCCGGTAGACCACCGGCTCGGACGCCGAGCGGCGCACCACGTAGACCTGGCTGGCATCCCCGGAAAGCGGATTGATGCCGCCCGCCTCGCCCAGCGCTTCATTCAGCGACAGCCGGCCGTTGTGCATGGTCAGCGCGCGCGGCGTCACCACTTCGCCGGACACGAACACCTTGCTCTCGTCGCGCGAACGCACCCGCAGCACGTCGCCGTTCCTGAGCATGATGCTGGCCGGGTTGACGCCCTGCTGCACCATCTGCGGCAGATCGATCAGGTAGGTGCTGCCGCCGCGGCTCAGGCTGATGCGGCTCTGGTCGGCGCTGGGCAGCATGCCGCCGGCGCGGTTGATCGCTTCCATCAGCGTCATCGCCAGGTCGTTGATCGCATGCACGCCGGGCTGCTTGACTTCCCCGTCGACGTAAATGCGCTTGCTGCGGTAGGACTGCACCCGCATCGTCACGTTCGGGTCCCTGATGTAGCGGGCAAGGCGCGACGCCAGCAGCTTGCGGGCCTGCTCCTCGGTCAGGCCGGCGACGCCGACCCGGCCGGCATAGGGAAACTGGATCTCGCCGTTGTGGTCTACGCTGAAGCCGGCGGCGGGCGTGACGCCGGACGCGGCGTCCGGCGCGCCGGCCGGCAGGCCGATCGCGGCGCCGTTGAGTTCGGGATGGTCCCAGACCACGATGGAAAGCACGTCGCCGCTTTCAATGGCGTACGGCGCCGGCGGCTCGCTCAAGCGGCTGATGTCGAGGCTGCTGCGGCTGCTGCGGGCGGCGCGCTGCGCCTCCAGCAACTGCGGGGTGATCTCGCGAAACGCGGTCGCCGGGGCGGCGCTGTCGGCCGCCGCCGCGGCCGGACCGGCGGGAAAGCCAACGCCCGGCGTGACGGTCCCGCAAGCGCCAAGCGCCGACGCCAGGGCTGCAATTGCACAGGTTTTCCACGCCGGACCGGAAAAAATGTTCATCTCCCCACCTCGAAAAAATTTGTTATTCATTCATTTTCTTAATCTAAGCAGACGGCTTTCCGCGACATTGACGCACGTCAGGAGCCAGGTGAATCGGACCGATTTGTCGATATTTCCAATAAGAAAATGGTATGGAAATTGCTTTAAAAGAATTTTCAGGCGATCGCGTCTTTATGGATTAATTGCGGGGATATGCTCCGCCCAACGCAACATCCATTCATTTTTAAAGATGGAGTTGCATTAATGCCAGCCCCGGCTGTAACCCGCAGTACTCTTTCCCGATTGTAAAAACAGTCTATGTCACGGTTTTATAAGGACTTTTTGAAACCCGCACTATCGAAAGTCACCTGAAAAGTTCCGCGATTCCGTAAAAAAATTAATCTAATTTTTTGTCGATTAAAGGTTGCACTCATCGATAATCGCCCTTAATATTCCTCCGTCTTAACAAATAAGTTTCCTCTAGTAAATTTTTAAGCGGCAGCGCCATCCCGCTGCATCGAAACTTCTTCCAGAGCGCGAAGCGCCCTGGCCGTTCCGCGCAAGCCGGTCGACCAAACCGGTGAAAAGCGCCCCTTTTCTCAGCCGACCGGCATTCCGGGCAACGGGTTCCTACCGCTGCGGGGACTGGCTCGCTCGGCCGTGGCAGAGGGACCGAATACGGCATTTTTTCAACCTCCGACCCGGCCGACAAGGACTGGAGCGGAACGTCCTTATCGTCCGGCGTCACGCTGCGCACCCTGGTGGCAGACACGTTCGGGCTGGGGCAGGACCGGACAGGCTGCGCGGCCTTCCGGCACGCATCAGGCAGGACACACCGCGCACCTGGCAGCGGCGCCAGCCGCTGCATTAACAATCCCGATGGTCTGCCACGCCTTGTCCGCAAGGCGGAGGACCGCTGCATCCTAAAACTTAACGACATAGTCACCCATGAAAATGATTTCCAGATCCGGCATCCGCCCGTCCCACCTCTTCGCTCTGTCCGCAGGCTGCTGCATGGTATCGATGGCAATGGCGCAGGTCGCCACGCCCACCGTCACCAGCGACGCCGCCAATGTCTACTACAAGGTGCCGTATTCCGGCTCGCCCAGCTTTGTCCGCGTGTTCATCGACAATGACCATGCCGCATCGACCGGCTACCCCGCCAATGGCGTCGGCTCCGGCTACCTGATCGAGAACGGCAACCTGTACCGCTATGCCGGCAGCAACGGCAGCTGGAGCTGGACCTGGATCAAGAAAGTCCCGTATGCAGTCGCAGGCGGCAGCGCCACCATCAGCGTCGCCCGCAGCGACCTGTCGCCTTCTGCCGTCATCGATTCGGTGGCCCAGGTCGCCTCGCCGACCTACACCGCGTCCAAGGTGACGACCACGCTGTACGTCGCCGGCGCAGTCACACCGACTCCAACTCCGACTCCGACGCCCACACCGACTCCGACTCCGACACCGACCCCGACACCCACGCCGACGCCAACACCCACCCCGACGCCGACCCCGATCCCAACCCCAACTCCAACACCCACGCCGACGCCGGCCCCGACGCCCAGCACCAGCGCAACCACCCCGGTCAGCTACACCGCCGCCAGCGGCGCCATCGCCAATCCGGAACGCGGCTTCTACAACCAGGTCAACTGCACCGACAGCGTGATGAACCAGTCGCAGCTGACGAACTACCGCACCTCGGCCAACCAGTCGCTGGTGATGTGCGCATTCCTGATGAGCGAGGCGGTCAATTCGCCGCTGGCGCAATCCAAGCTCGACCTGCTGCAGCGCCAGTTCGACACCGCGCGCGCCGCCGGCGTCAAGATGGTGCTGCGCTTCGCCTACAACTACAGCGACAACGCGACCGACGCGCCGCTGTCGACGATGATGACGCACATGGACCAGTTGAAGCCCATCCTGGCCCGCAACAGCGACGTGCTGGCAGTGGTGCAGGCAGGCTTCATCGGCAGCTGGGGCGAGTGGGGCAACAGCCGCAACTACGGCACCGGCACCCTGAGCACGCAGCAGTGGAATGACCGCAAGACCATTCTCAACAAGATGCTCGACATGGTCCCGTCCGAGCGCATGGTCCAGCTGCGCACGCCCGACTTCGCGTACAAGCTGGTCAGCACCACCCCGCTGTCCGCTTCCGAAGCCTTCAACGGCAGCGCCAAGGCGCGGGTCGGCCAGCACAACGACTGCTTCCTGGCGTCCGGCAACGACTGGGGCACCTACAACAACACGTCGACCGACTATCCGTGGCTGGCCTCGCAGACGACTTACACGGCGATGGGCGGCGAGACCTGCAACGTCAGCCAGCCGCGCAGCGACTGCCCGACCGCCGTGGCCGAAATGAGCCGCTTCCACTGGTCGTATATCAATAACGGCTTCCATGCGACGGTGCTCAACAACTGGCGCAGCCAGGGCTGCTACGAGACGATCAACCAGAAAATCGGCTACCGTTTCGTCATGAAGGACGGCAGCTTCTCCAACAGCGCCAAGCCGGGCGGCGGCTTCGCCGTCAACCTGAACCTGGTCAACGAAGGCTATGCGGCCCCGTTCAACAGCCGCCCGGTGCAGCTGGTGCTGCGCAACAACGCCAGCGGCGCGGTCTACCGCGTCGCCCTGTCGGCCGATCCGCGCAAGTGGCTGCCGGGCCAGGCTATCAACATCAACCAGACCGTGACGCTGCCGTCCGGCATGCAAAGCGGCAACTACAGCGTGATGCTGGCATTGCCCGATGCGGCTGCCTCGATCAGCAACCGGCCGGAGTACGCGATCCAGCTGGCCAACAGCAACACCTGGGAAGCCAGCACCGGCTTCAACAAGCTGAACCACACGGCCGCCATCGCGCCGTAAGGAAGGACGGCGGGCCGTGCTCATGGCTGCGTCAGCAGCCGGAAGCCGGCCTGTTCGGCGACGCTGCGCGCGGTCCTGTCGTGCGCATGCAGCACCAGCTCCACCGTGGCCGCATTGAAGCGGCCATGCACTTCGGCCAGCACCTGTTCCAGGAACCGGCGCAGCCCGGTTTCATGGCCTGCGCCCGCATGCCGGTAGATGTCGTACAGCGCAATCGCGCTGTCCGGCTCGACCGGCATTTTTTCATTGCCGTCCGCCATCTCGCCGCGCCGTCCCACCCACGCGCAGAACACCAGCCGTCCGCCGTCGGTGATGGTGTAGACATCCTGCCGGCTTTCCAGGCGCTTCATCGCCTCGTACTGGAACTCGTGGTAGGTCTTGCGCCCGCCCGCCTCGTCGTAATGCAGCAGGTCGTCGACCCGGTTCGCCCGCAGCGCCACCGTGCCCGCCGTTCCGCCGGACCGCGGCACGCCCTGGTAGACGCAGAATTTCTCGCGCATGGCCAGCGGCAGCGTGCCCGACATCGCCAGCCGCGCCGCCTTCCTGGTGCGCGCCAGCGCCAGCCGGGCCGCGGTGGTGCTGACGCCGACCCGCGCCAGCCAGCCCGACGCGAGTTTCAACATCTGCGCCCGCCGCTGCATCTGCATGGTCTGCAGCGCGCTGAACGCGGACAGCTCCACCACCTCGTCGGTGTCGGTCGCCAGCAGGCTCTTGTAGCCGCCGCCGGGCGTCAGGTCGAAACAGCCGACGCCCTCCTCCTCCAGCGCCATGCAAAGCAGGTAAGTGTGCAGCCGGCCCGGCGAATAGTCGGCATACAGCGGCGAATGCGTGATGCCGACCTGCACGCTGTCGGGGCCGCGCAGGCCGACGTTGACCGACACCACCGCATCGCCGGCCGTCAGCACGCTCACATGCAGCAGGCCGGCGTCGAGCAGCTTCAGGTAGAACGCGCGCTTGGCGGGGTCGGCGCGGAATGGCGCGCAGTCGTACATCGCCGCCTGGCGGAAATCGTACTGCAGGATGTATTCATCGAGCGCGGCAATCAGCCGCGCCGGATCGGTGACGGTCTCGAAGCGCACTTCGCCCAGCCGCTTCAGCCGGTTGTAGAGGTTGCGGTTGGTCTTGCCGTTGAAAGACTTGCGGATGCGCTCGGCGCTGGTGCGCATGTAGGGCCGCGGCTCGGGCGACGAAAGCGTGCAGCGCAGCGGGCTGTCGGGGTCGCGCAGGCCGTCGAGCGGCGTGCCGGGCGCGAGGTGCTTCAGGTGCAGATGGCGGCGCGGAAAGCTGCGTTGCAGCTGCGCCAGCGCCGCGCGGATGAAGCCGTCGGAGGACTGCGGCAGCGCCAGCCAGACCTGGTAGGCCGCCTGCGGCCCGCCAGCCCCCACCAGCGTCTTGCCGCCTGCGTCCAGCGCCAGCGCCAGCAGGCCGGTCATCCTGCCTTCGACGACCGTCCATAACAGCAGCGGCCGGTAGGACCGGCGGTACAGCCGGTACCAGGCGCCGACATAATCCGGGTGCTGGTAGCCGGTGGCCCACGGGCACTGCGCATGCAGCGCCCGCCACAGGTCCATGAAGTTCCCGTCGTCCAGCGCCGCGATGACGTCGTCATCGGTCCGCAACATCAGTTCCATGCATTCTCTCCCTTGCCTGCGTTCCCGCGATGCTCGATGCCCCATGTTCCGTGCGCTATGCGCCGGCCCTGTGCCATATCCTCAGTCCCCTGCGCCGCGGCAGCGACGCTGCCTGCCCGATCGCATCCAGATACTTGCGTATGACCAGCGCCTCGTCGAATTCGGCTTCGACCTTGCGCCTGCCGGCCGCGCCCATGCGCTGCCGGCCCGCCAGCGGCATGGACGCCATGCCGAGCATGGCCCGCGCCAGGTCGGCCGCATCGCGCGCCTCGCACAGCAGCCCGTTGACGCCGTCCTCGACCACGTCGACGCAGCCGGGCACCCGGCTGGCCACGATGGGCCGGGCCATTGCCGCGGCCTCCAGCAGCGTGCGCGGCACGCCTTCGCGATAGGACGGCAGAACGACGCAGTCCGCCGCCGCCAGATACGGCCGCACGTCGTCGGCCGCGCCGAGGTACTCGACCAGACCTTCGGCATGCCAGGCGGCGATCGCGTCCGGCGACACGCTGTTGGGATTGGCGGCGTTGACCGGCCCCAGCAGCTGGAAGCGCGCATCGGGCAGCTGGCGGCGCACGATGCGCGCCGCCTCCGCATACTCGACCACGCCCTTGTTGACCAGCATCCGCCCGACCAGCAGGAAGCGAAACCGCGAGCCGTCGCCGCTCACCGGCGCTGCCTGGTAGCGGCCCGGCGCAATGCCGGAGCCGGGCAGCAGGTCGCTCACGTCGTCGCCGGCCAGGCCGCCATCGATGAACAGCCGGTGGTCATGGGGGTTCTGGAAGAACACCTTGGACGAGCGACGCAGCGCCGTGCGATACAGCAGCCGCGCGACCCGCGTGACGACGCTGTCGTCGATGAAGGCCGCGCCCAGGCCGGCGATGTTGTTGATCACCGGGATGCCCAGCAGCTGCGCCGCCATCGACCCGTAGACATTGGGCTTGATGGTGTAGCCGAGGTAGGCCACCGGCGCCTGCGCGCGCAGCAGGGTGACGTAGCGCAGCAGCAGCTGCAGGTCGCGGCCCGGATGGGTGCCGTTGCTGTCCATCGGCAGGTCGACGAACTCGCAGCCTGCCTGGACCAGCCGCGGCGCATAGCTGTCGGCCGGGGCCGCCACCACCGCCCGGTAGCCGTTGCGCATGATGGCGTCGAGCAGGCCGGCCCTGAAGTTCCACGCATTCCAGGCGGTATTGACCGAGAGCAGGACGGTTGGCTGCGTCATGTTGCTTCCTTCTTCAGAACCGGCGGCGCAGCGGCGCCGCCCAGCGAATGGCCGAGCTGCAGGAAAGGCCGCTCGAGCTGCCGGTAGAGCAGGGCTGAAAACACGGCGGTCAGCAGGAAGCCGAGCAGCGCGGCGGCGAAGCCGTGCGCGAGGTCGCCGACCAGCCCTGCGGCCACGTGCAGCCAGAAAGGATGGGCCAGGTAAAAGCTGTAGGAGACGCTGCCCAGCCATCGCACCGGCTTCCAGTTCAGCCAGCGGAACATGCACCAGCCCGGATAGCGGATCGCGAGCCAGAACATTGGGAACAGCGCGATGCCCTGCAATGAGTAGCGCAGCGACTTCTGGAAGAATGGCGCGCGGTACAGCAGCGTGCCCAGCAGCAGCGCCACCGCAAGCAGCAGGAGCGCCTGGGCGCCGTACGGCGGCGCGCTTGCGATCGCGGCCGGCGCATCCAGCACCGGGTTGCACCACACGCCCATGATGCAGCCGAACAGCAGGCTGTCGAGCCGGGTGTCGGTCGAATAAAAGAGATAGTCGCTGGCGACCGCATGATTGAGCGCGAGGGCGATCCGCCACATCAGCACCAGCACGCACATGCCGCCCAGCGTCGCCGCGACCCGGCGCAGCGGCATGCGGGCCGACAGGAACAGGAAGAGCATAGGGAAGACCAGGTAGAAATGCTCTTCCACCGCGAGCGACCACAGCACCGACGTATGGGGCGCAAGGCCGGCGTCGGAACCGGTGACGACGATGTAGTAGTTGGTCAGGTGCAGGAACTGCGCCAGCACCGCTATCGTTTCGACCTCTCCCATCTCGTGCATGACCATGGCGAACAGCAGCATTGCGATCAGCATGAAATACATGGGCGGGAAGATCCTGCAGGCCCGGCGCAGGTAGAAGCGGCGCAGGCTGACGCTGCCGCAGGCTTCGCGTTCGCGCCGCAGCAGCGTCGTGATCAGGAAGCCGCTGAGGAAGAAGAAGACCGTCACCCCGAGGCCGCCCGGCATGGGCGCGCTGCCGAACGCATGGCTGGAGAACACCAGCATCGCCGCGGCGGCGCGGATGCCGTCGAGCGAAGCAATGTGGCGCAGTGCGGTGGCGGCCATGGCGCTTGTCGTCCTTCGCTTTGTGTCCCGGTTCGCGTCGCTCAGGGCGCCGCATGCTGGTGCTGCCGGTACTGCTGATGTTGCTGGTGTTCCAGCCAGGCCTGGAACATCAGCACGCTCCACAATGCGTACTGCCAGTTGCGCTGGCCGGACTGGTGCTCGCGCCAGCGGCGCGAGATCGGCTCGGGATCGAAATAGCCTTCGCGCCGCAATCGGGACTCGTCGAGCAGCGCCGCGGCCCAGTCGCGCAGCGGCCCGCGCAGCCAGAGGCCGACCGGTATGCCGAAACCCATCTTCGGGCGCTCGATCAGGGCCGCCGGCACATGCCGGTACAGCACCTGGCGCAGCGCCCACTTGGTGACGCCGCCGCGCAGCTTCATGCTGCCCGGCAGGCTCATCGCGAACTCCACGACTTCATGGTCGAGGAAGGGCACGCGGGTTTCCAGCGACACGCCCATCGCAGCCCGGTCGACCTTGACCAGGATGTCGTCGGGCAGGTAGAGCAGCATGTCCAGCGCCATCATGCGCTGCATGTCGTCGAAGCCGTTCATGCGCGCGGACAGCTCCTTCATCGACGGGCCGGGCTCGCGGCCGCGCACGACGATGACGCCGGGATCGGGCCAGTGCGAGGTCAGGCCGAGGTACAGGTCGTCGATGGAGCCGCTGTCGAGGATGCCGGCGCCCTTGTGCAGCTTGTCGCCGACATTGGCGAACTGCAGCGACGGCGGCAGCAGCGGCGCCATCATCGCGGCCATGCGGTTCCACGCATGCGGCGGCACGCTGGTCAGCAGGCGCGCCGCCATGCGCCGCCAGGACAGCGGCCGCGCCCGCAGCCGGCCCCACAGCCGCGCGGTCATGCTGTAGCGGTTGTAGCCGCAGAAGAGTTCGTCGCCGGCGTCGCCCGACAGCGACACGGTGACATGGCGGCGCGCGAGCCGGGACACCAGGAAGGTGGGGATCTGCGACGAGTCGGAGAAAGGCTCGCTGAAGAGGACCGGCAGCTGCGGTATCACCGCCTGCGTCTCCGCGGCGCTGACATACAGCTCGGTATGGTCGGTGCCCAGGTGCGCGGCCACTGCCTTCGCATGCTGCGCCTCGTTGTACTGCGCCTCGTGGAAGCCGATGGAGAAGGTGCGCACCGGCTGCGACGACTGCGCCTGCATCAGCGCCACCACGGTGGACGAATCGACGCCGCCGGACAGGAAGGCGCCGAGCGGCACGTCGGCCATCATCTGCCGCCCCACCGCCTTCGACAGCACCGCCTCGAGCGCGTCGACGCCCTGCTCCGGCGTGCCCTCGAAAGGCTGCGCAATGCCGTGCCGGTAGCTGTCGATGCCGGACCAGTAGACCGTCTCGCGCGCGATGCCGTCCATCAGCCCGATGGTCAGCAGCCGGCCGGCGGGCAGCTTGGCGATGCCCTGGTAGATCGAATGCGGCGCAGGGATGTAGTTGTAGCGCATCAGCTGCGTGAGCGCGTCGCGGTCGATGGCGTTCTCGAAGCGCGGGTGGCGGCGCAGCGCCGCCAGGTCGGAACCGAACAGGAAGACCCGCCCGTCGTGCCATCCCTGCCAGCCGTAGTAGAGCGGCTTCTCGCCCAGCCGGTCGCGCGCAAGCGTCAGCGTCGCGCTTGCCGCGTCCCATGCGGCAAAGGCGAACATGCCGACCGCCCGTTCGACCGTCGCCCGCACGCCCCACGCGTCGAAGCAGGCCAGCAGGGTCTCGGTGTCCGAATGGCCGCGCCAGCATGGCGCCGCGCCCTGCGCCAGCAGCCGGTCGCGCAGCTCGCCGTGGTTGTAGATCTCGCCGTTGAAGACGATGGTCCAGCGGCCGCTGGCCGACGGCATCGGCTGGTGCCCGGCAGGAGACAGGTCGACGATGGCAAGGCGCCGGTGCCCCAGCGCGACGCGCGAGCGGGCGTCGAGCCAGTGGCCGGCGTCGTCCGGGCCGCGCCGCTCCAGCGCATCCGTCATCCGCCGCAGCGTGTCCGCATTCGCGCCGCCCTCACCCCAGCCCGCGCCCCCGAGAAAGCCTGCGATTCCGCACATGTCAGGTCCCGCCTTCCATCACTCTGCTGTAGACGTTCTCGAAACGCTCGAGGGTATGCCGCACGGTGAAGCGCTCATGCACGCGTGCCCGTCCGCGCAGCCCGAGCGCGCGCCGCGCGTCGGGACCTAGGCGCAGCATCCGGTCGAGGCCGGCCGCCAGCGCCGCGGTGTCCTCGCGCGGCACCACCATGCCGGTGTCGGCCACCAGCAGCGCGGTGTCGCCGACATCGGTGACCACGCACGGCACGCCGGCCGTCATCGCTTCGCCCACCACGACCGGAAAGCCCTCGTTGCGCGAGGACAGGCAGAACACGTCCATCGCGGCCAGGCAGACCAGCGCATCGGCCCGTTCCCGCACCAGCGTAAAGCGCTCCGCATGCCCGGTCGCGGCTGTCCACGCGTCCAGCTGCGCGCGCTCGTCGTCGTTGCGATGGCCTATCATCACGAAGCGCAGCTCTGGATGGGCCGGGGCCAGCAGGCCGGCGGCGCGGATGAAATTCTCCAGGTCCTTGTCGGGGTCGAAGCGGCCGAGGTTGCCGACCACGACGTGCGTATCGTCGAAGCCCCACTGCGCTCGCAACGTCATGCGCTGCAATGCGCCGACCGCCGGCGACTGGTTGAAGCCGTTATGCACGACCACCATGCGCTGGCTGTCGTAGCCCTTCTCGACATGCGACCGGCGCGACGCGTCGGCGACGCAGACGATGGTGTGCGGCACGCGGCCGGACAGCCATGCGCAGAGCCGCCGCACGACCGCGGTGGCGCGCGGCGCATGCGCAATCCCGGTGGTGCGTATGCCCCATATCACGTTGCGGTTGCCCGCGAGCCGCGCGGCCAGGCCGCCGACCAGGTCGGCGTGATACATCCAGGTCTGGACGATGTCGGGCCGCGCCGCGCGCAGGATGCGCACCAGCTGCAGGAAGCTGCTTACAGGCGCGCGGCGCAGGTCGACCTGCGCGACATCGATGCCTGCCTTCCTGAACACCGGCAGCATGGTCCCGCCGGGCAGCAGGGTCACGACCCTGTGATGGTACCTGCCCTTCGCGGAGCCATCGATCAGCCTGAACAGCGCGGTCTCTGCGCCGCCAGTGTCGAGGCCGGTGATCACATGAAGGACGGTAGGCATCGTTCTTTTCTCCCTGCCGGTATGGGACCGGCATCTGTTCTTGGATTGATCATGCATGCGCTTCCACCATGCCAACCTGCGATTTCGCAAATTCGCGCATGGTCATCGACGCCATGCCGTACTCGCCGCGCAGCATCGCGTAATGCTGCAGCACCGCTTCGAGCACGCGCATGTTCTCGGCCTGGTTCACGCCGAAGTTATGCGGGTGCCACCACAGGTGGAACATGCCGTCGCTGCGGGCTGCATCGGTCATCGCTTCGCGCAGGCGGCGCAGGCGCAGCGGCTCGATGCGCGCGAGCGGCCTCGACCATGGGCGCAGGAACATGCTGGCCGGGACATTGACCAGTCGCCCTGCAGCGGCGCCGGCCTTCGAGGTCGCACAGCGCAGCGGCAGCCACGCATCGGCGAGACGCACCGCGCGCCCGGCCAGGCCGCCGGGCGCTGCATGGCCGTTCCGGTAAAGCCAGTGATCGCTGTTGCCGCGGAAGACCTCGATGCCGCTTTTATCCAGCGTGTCGAGATAGTCGGCATGGACCTGGTTGCGAGGCAGCACCAGGCTTTGCAGCCGGACCCCGAGTTCGCCCGCGACCTCGGCGGCGAGACGCATGTCGGCCGCGAACTGGTCGGGCGCGGCGCCCTCCTCGTTGCACAGGTAATGGCTGTAGGTATGGCTTGCAAGCTCCTGGCCCGGCGTCTCCAGTATCCGCTGCACCAGCGGCCTGCCGAAGAACAGTCGCGGATGGCTGCGCGCCATGTCGGCATGGCGGTAGGCCGACAACGCCGGATTGCGATAGGCCGGCATGATGTCGGGGCGCAGCGCGCGCCACTGTTCGAAGTCGCGGCACATCAGCATGCCGACCGTGGCCCAGGTCGCGTTCACCCTGTAGCGCCTGAACAGCGACAGCATGGCCGGGACCGCTTCCCATTCGCCGTCGACGTTGGGCCCGTAGTCCTTGATGGCGGCGATATCGGCGACGCCCCAGAACAGTTCGAAGTCCAGCGAGATGACGAAGGTGGACAAGGTAGCGTTACTGCATCCGAAGGTGGCGGCGCGCGGCGGCGCCGGGGACTGCTGCGCGCGAAGCGCCGTCGCGCTGCGCCAGCAGCGAGAACGTCAGCAGCCAGTAGGGGAAGTCGAACATGTTGTGGGTGAAGAAGGTCATCACGCAGAACAGCAGGATGACGGCGGCCTGCATGGTCCGGTCCTCGAAATAGCGGCCGCGCACCAGCACTGCCAGCAGCCACAGCCACATGACGACGCCGGCGATGCCGTACTCGGCCGCCAGCGACACCAGCTGGTTATGCGTGCTCACCGGTTGCGCCCAGAGCCGGCTGTAGCCGCCGTCGGTGACGCCGGCGCCGGCGCCGGTGAGCGGGTTGCTGGAGAACGCTTCCCAGCCGGCGCGCAGCACCGCTTCGCGCTCCAGCGCGCTGTCGTCGTTGAGCCGCGCCTGCGAGAAGAACAGCAGCCGGTGCTGGATGTTGTCCAGCGCATCGGTGAAGTCGGTGCGCTTGCTGATGTAGCTTTCCAGCCCGCCCATCAGCAGCGGCAGCGCGAGGACGGCCAGCGCGGCGACCGCGCTGAAGGCCGGCAGCCGCCGTTTCGCCATCAGGAACACCAGCAGGATGAGCCACGCCAGCATGGCCGCGCGCGTGAAGGTCAGCAGCACGCCGATGCCGGCCAGCAGGATCAGCGGCGTGCGATAGCGCTTGGCCACCAGCGGACAGGCCATCAGGAAGGCCAGCAGCACCGCTTCGCCGGCGATGGTGGGATTGATGAAGGTGCCGGCGGCGCGACCCGGCACCGCGCCCGGCGTGTCGACCGGATACAGCAGGCCCGGATACAGGAAGTCGGTGATGACCAGCACCGGCAGCAGCACGGCCAGGAAAACGAACACGCGCTCCCAGCCGCTCGAACGCATCCGGCTGAACACGAAGCCGAGCAAGATGACCATGGCGACCGCCTGCATGCGGAACACCACCAGCGCCTCGCTGCGCGCATTGATGTTGCTGTCGTTGCTGAGCAGGTGCAACAGGTTCAGCGTGAGCAGCGCGCATGCCCACAGCACGAACGGCGAAGTCAGGTAGGCGAGGAAGGCATTGAGCCGCGTCAGCAGCACCGGCAGCACCAGGGCGATGAAGCCAACATAGAACAGCTTGGGCAGCAGCCCCTTGTCCAGCGTGTAAGCAAACACCGGCAGGTGCAGGTAGATGCAGACCAGGATCACCGGCAGCGCCAGGCCGGTCCAGGCCGCCAGCAGGCGGCCGTTGCGGCGGCCAAGCCGGGCGCCGGCCTGGTAGGAAATGCCCTGCAGCGCGGGAGTGCTCAACATGATCTCCCGTCAGGCCGCGCCGCCGCGCCGCAGCGGCGCCGGATGCGCGCCGTTGCCGTCGGCCGTGCGAACGGCGGCTGCTGCCGGGATCAGCGGTTCGGCGAACAGCGACTCCCACATGGCAGCCACCCGTTCGATCGAGAAGCGCTCGCGGGCGTCGACGGCCCGCGCGGCCAGGCGCGTGCGCAGGCCGTCGTCCGCCATCACCGTGGACAGCGCCACGCCCAGCGCGTCGGCATCGTCCGGCGGCACCAGCAGGCCGTCGACGCCATGGCGGATGATGTCGCGCGGACCGGTGTCGCAGTCGAAGCTGACGGCCGGCAGCCCGTGCGCCATCGCCTCGGCCAGCGTGTTGGGAAACCCTTCGAAACGCGAGCTCATCACATACAGGTCGGCCCGTTCGTACCACTGCCCGGCATTGCCCACCACGCCCGGCAGGAACACCCGGTCCGTCAGCCGCAGCCGGTCGACCTGGGCCTGCAGCATCGCATGCTGCGGCCCGGCGCCGAGGATGACCAGGTCCCAGTCCGGGTAGGCCGGCGCCATGCGCGCGAAGACATCGACCAGCACCGGAAAATTCTTCTGGTCGGCCAGCCGCCCCACGCCCAGCAGGATGCGCCGGCCCGGGCGGCACAGCACGTCCGGCGACAGCATCGGCTCCTGCAGCGGCAGAGGCCAGCCGGCGGCATTCGGTATCACCGGCGCCTGCCTGGCCGAGGTGTGCGCCATGATCCACTGCGCGCATTCGGGCGTCAGCGCGGCGACCGCGTGCAGCCGCCGGTAATGCATGCGCCGCAGCGCATTCCATACCGCGCCCAGCGAGACCTGCGCCGGGAAGATATGCTCGGACCCGACCGCGCAGAAGCGCGGCAGGCCGCGGCATGCCAGCGACAGGATCACGTTGGCGTTGGTCATCATCGCCAGCGCGGCGTCGGGCTTGAAGTCGCGTATCACCTGCCGCAGCGAACGGATGCGGGCAATATTGCGGGTGGCCGCCTGCAGCAGGCCGCGGCTGTCGCCGGCCAGCCCGAAGCCGGCGCGCCGCACCCGTGGATCGAGCTGGTAGAAGTCGCGCGCCGTGGTCTCGACGGTGGCGATCATCACCTCCCAGCCGCGGCCGGCCCAGTGGTTGGCGAGGTTGGCGGCGACACGCTCGGCGCCGCCGGACTCGAGCGAATGGAGATAGATCAGCAATTTCATCGAGGCTTCCCGTCTTCAGTGGCTATCAGTGGCTTTATGAACATGCCTGGCATACAGAAACAGCATGGCGAAGGAACTGAGGTACATCACGCCGGTGGACAGCACGATGCCGCGCATGCCGAGCGCAGGCACCAGCAGCAGGCTCGCGCCGAGCTTGACCAGCAGGTTGATCGCCGCGCCCAGCGCCACCGCGCGATGGTGGCCGCGCGCGACCAGGCTCGACACCAGCACCAGCGCGGCGAAGAAGAACGGCATCTGCAGCGCGCCGTAGCGCAGCACGCCGGCCACCGCGGCCGTGCTGGCCGCGTCGAACGCGCCGCGCTCGAACACCAGTCGCACCGCGAGCGGCGCCAGCCACCAGACGGCCAGCGCGGCCAGCGCGCCCACGCCCAGCATGATCGCCACCCAGCGCACCGACACCTCGTGGATGCGGCCACCGCTGCCATGATGGGCGCGCGCAAACACCGGCAGCGTGGCGCGGCTCACGGCGGTGCCCCCCAGTCCCATCATCAGGGCCAGCAGGCGGTTGGCATAGCCGAGCGTGGACACCGCGCCGGTGCCCACGTGCACCGCGAACATCAGGTCGACGATGTCGATCAGGCTCATCACCGCGTTCCCGGCCAGCATGACCGCGAAGCTCTGCCAGAACCAGCGCCAGGCCGGCGAGCTGGCGCCGAGGCGCGGCCGGGCGATCTCGCCGCGCCTGGCCAGCGGCAGCGCAAGGCAGGCCAGGTGCAGCGCGAAACCGGCGACCGTGCCCCAGACCAGCGGCGCGATGCCGCCGTCGAGCAGCATGACCGCCGCCGCGATGGCCAGCGCCGGCACGCCTTCCAGCAGGGTGTTTGCATGCAGGCCCGCCGCCAGCATCCAGGCCGAGAACAGGCTGCTCAGCACGCCCAGCGGCAGCAGCAGCACCAGCGCGCGCGCGGCCTCGCCGGCCGACTTTGCCGCGGCGGGCGACAGGCCGACCCTGGGCGACGCGATCAGCATCGGCAGCGCCACCGCCGCCGCCAGCGCCAGCAGCAGACCCAGCGCCAGCGCGGCGCCCAGCAGCTCGCCGCGAAAGCGCGGCAGCGCCTGCGGCGCCTGCTCCCGCATCCGCGCGGCCAGCGGCACCAGCACCATCGTCAGCACGCCGAACCAGAGGGCCAGCGGCCAGCTGACCAGGTTGAGCACGAACAGGTAGCCGTCGACCTCGGCGCCGATGCCGTAGCGGTAGGCCACCGCCATTTCCTTGACCGCGCCGGACACCTTGCCCAACAGGACGAACAGGGTCACCCAGGCCATGCCGCGCACGATGGCGAGATGGTCCGGGTGGAAGGCCCTGATGCGGCTGTTGAAGGCAAGGAAAACGTTCAATCGATGCTCCCCGCCAGCTGCCGCTCGCGCTCCAGGTACCAGGGCATGGCCAGGGCCAGCCCGTCGCGTATGCGCATGCCGGGCGCGTAGCCGAGCTGCCGCTCGGCGCGGCCGATGTCGGCCAGCGAATGCTGGACGTCGCCGGGCCGCGGCGGCCGGTGCAGCGGCGCGCGCCGGTATCCCACGCCATGCGCCAGCAGCGCCGCGCGCAGGCTGTCGAACAGTTCGAGCAGCGTGGTGCTGTCGCCGACGGCGACGTTGTAGACCTGTCCGCGCGCATGCTGCGGCGCCAGCGCGGCCAGCAGGTTGGCCTGCACCGCGTTGTCGATGTGGCAGAAGTCGCGGCTGACGCTGCCGTCGCCGTTGATGACGACATCGTCGCCGCGTATCATCGCCGCCACCCATTTCGGGATCACCGCCGCGTAGGCGCCGTCGGGATCCTGCCGCCTGCCGAACACGTTGAAGTAGCGCAGCCCGGTCGCGCTGATGCCGTAGCAGCGCGCGAACACATCGGCATACAGCTCGTTCACGTACTTGGTCACCGCGTAGGGCGACAGCGGCCGCCCGATGCGGTCCTCGACCTTGGGCAGGCCCGGATGGTCGCCATAGGTGGAGCTCGACGCCGCGTAGGTGAAGGATGCCACCGCGGCGTCGCGCGCGGCGACCAGCATGTTGACGAAGCCGCCGACGTTGACCGCATTGCTGGTGGCGGGGTCGATGATGGACCGCGGCACCGAGCCCAGCGCGGCCTGGTGCAGCACGTGGTCGACGCCATGCGTCGCATGCGCGCAGACCGCGCTGTCGCGGATGTCGCCCTCGATGAAGCAGAAGCGCGCCCACTGCGCCGGACCGACCGCTTCCCTGACCTCGCGCAGGTTGGCCTGGCGGCCGGTCGAGAAATTATCCAGCCCCACCACTTCCTGGCCTAGTGCAAGCAGCGTCTCTGTCAGGTTGGAGCCGATGAAGCCCGCGCACCCGGTCACCAGCCAGGTCGCCTTCTGCTCCAGCAGCCGCGCGCGCAGCGCCGGCGGAAGGTTCGCGGGATTGCCTGCGCCCGTCATCCGCGCGCTCACAGCCGCATGTCCGATTCGGCCTTGGGCAGCATGTACTTGAGGTCGTACAGCACATGCACGGTCTTGCCGAAGGAATGCATCTTCTCGCTGCCCATGCTGCGAAACTCGTCATGCGCGACCGCGAGGATGATGGCGTCGTACTTGCCCGCGACCGGCTCGCGCACCGTCGTCACGCCATACTCGTGCTGCGCGTCTTCCGGGATCACCCACGGGTCGTAGACATCGATGCTGACGCTGTAGCTCCTGAGCTCGGCGATGATGTCGGCCACCTTGGTGTTGCGCAGGTCGGGGCAGTTTTCCTTGAACGTCAGGCCCATGATCAAAATGGACGCGTTCACCACCGGTATCTGCGACTTCAGCATCTTCTTGACCAGCTGGCCGACCACGTAGCCGCCCATGTTGTCGTTGATGCGGCGCCCGGCCAGGATCACCTGCGGGTGGTAGCCGAGCGCGGCCGCCTTGTGCGTCAGGTAGTACGGGTCGACGCCGATGCAGTGGCCGCCGACCAGGCCGGGCCGGAAGTTCAGGAAGTTCCACTTGGTGCCGGCCGCCAGCAGCACCTCCTCGGTGTCGATGCCCATCTTCTTGAAGATGATCGCGAACTCGTTCATCAGCGCGATGTTGAGGTCGCGCTGGGTGTTCTCGATGACCTTGGCGGCCTCGGCCACCTTCACCGACGACGCCCTGTGCGTGCCGGCCGGGATGATGCTCGCATACAGCGCGTCGACCACGTCGGCCGCTTCCGGCGTCGAGCCTGACGTGACCTTCATGATGCTGGTGAGCCGGTGGCTGCGATCGCCCGGGTTGATGCGTTCCGGGCTGTAGCCGACGGTGAAGTCGGTATTGAACGTCAGGCCGGACGCGCGCTCCAGCACCGGCACCGCGAACTCCTCGGTCGCGCCCGGATACACGGTGGACTCGTAGATCACCAGGTCGCCGCGCTTGAGCACGTTGCCGATGGTCTCGGACGCCCTTTCGATCGGCGTCAGGTCGGGCTGCTTGTGGCGGTCGATCGGCGTGGGCACCGTCACGATGTAGATCGACGCGCGCACCAGTTCCTGCGGCCGGGTCGTGAAGGTCAGCCGGGTCGCCGCGGCCAGGTCGGGCGCGTCGATCTCCATCGTGATGTCCACGCCTTGCCGCAGCTCCGCCACGCGGCGCTGGTTGATGTCGAAGCCGATGGTCGGGTACTTCTTGCCGAACTCGACCGCCAGCGGCAATCCGACATAACCCAGGCCGATGACGGCGACTACCGCGGATGAAGGTACACTCATGAAATGCTCTCCCGTGCTTGATGAACAGACCCGGCGACGTGCCGTTCGAATTGCGCCGCTACACCAGCTTGGTGCGGGACTCGGCGCGCAGCCCCAGCATGACGACCGGATTCAGGCACCAGTGGCCGCGCACCAGGCGCGCATAGACCGCCATGTAAAGCAGCACCTGCAGCGCGACCAGGTTGAATGCCATCCAGGGCTTGTCGCCCACCGTGACGGCGGCGAAGCTGGCCAGGCAGAGCCAGAGCGTGACGATGCAGGCGACGATGGAATTGCTCTTCCAGCGGGGCCGCGTGCTGGCCGGCATCCAGCGGCAGACCAGGCGCCGGTACAGCAGCGTATGCAGGTGCAGGCGGTCCGGCGCGCCGGGGCTGCACTTGCGGATGACCTTGCGGCGGTAGATGCTGTACATGACCTCGATGACCGGATAGGCGCAGATCGCCAGCACCTGCCAAGGGCTGATCTCCGGCTGCCGGATGATGATGAGCACCGCGATCTCGGCCACCCAGAAGCCCGAGACATAGGCGCCGCCGTCGCCCATGAAGAGCCGGCCGGTCGGGTAATTCACCGCCAGGAAGCCCAGCATCGTGCCGATGCCGGCCAGCACCAGCGTCACCACGAACATGTCGCCGGCCTGCCAGGCCAGCACCCCCATCCCGGCCAGCATGATGGTCACCGCGCCGCCGGCCACGCCGTTGAAGCCGTCGATGATGTTGATCGCATTGCTCACGCCGGCCACCGCGATGGCCGTGATCACCAACGCCAGCGGACCGTACTGCAGCAGGTGGTCGACGCCGTAGATGTCGAGGCGCGGCAGGTAGGCGCCGAGCAGCCATGCGGCCATCAGCGCGCTGCCGAAGGTCGCCAGCAGCCGCGCCCGCACCGACACCCGCTTGGTCAGGTCCTCGGTCAGTCCCATCAGGAAGCACGGCATGCCGGCCAGAAGCAGCAGCAGCAGGTCCTTGCTGTGCGCGCGCAGCGCCGGATGCTGGTCGCCGACGAAGCCGAACAGCACCACCGCGGCCACGCCGCTGCACAGCGCGATGCCGCCGACGCGGGGCACCGGCTTGCGATGCATTTTCTGGATCGCCGCCATGTCCATGTCGAAGGTGTAGCGTCCGTGCCAGCCCTCGGTCCAGATGATCATCAGGCTGATCAGAAAACTGGTCGCCGCCGGCACGGCCAGCGACGCCCACATGTCGAAGGCCGGGATCATCGCGGGCCTCCTGCCGTGCGGACCCGGCCGCCCGGATACGGCGGCATGCCCGTCGGGGCGCGCTTCACATCGACAACTGGTTTCAAGGGCGAGACACGGCCCGCAATCGAATTCATTTTCCAGGCTCCCGGCGGAACACGTGACTGGTTTAACCGGCTGTTCAACTGTCCGCTGGTCGAATTCTACGGATTAGCCCTTGGCGCAATAAGTATGAAAACTTGATTAAAGCGGGGACAAAGCCACGCTTCCGATTCAAATTCACGATTAAAGGCAAGGTGTGTGGGTTTTTGCGATTTTCCTGCGATAGCTCAATAACCGGGCTGCCCTGCCCTTTACTGCGGGCCAAGTTCGATCATCGTCAAATATTGACAAATCTTAAAGTGGCGCGCCGGCCATCCTCCTATTCTTGCTTCACGCAACGTTCCGGCGCTGCAAGCGCCATAAATCACCGGCAGGCAATAATCAATAACATGAAACTGGTCGATATCAACAGCGAGTTGCTGGGGGAAAAGAGGCAAAACGGAGCGGCAACCGCGCGCAATGCGCGGCTCTACGACAGCCGCCGGATGCGGATCACGCTCAAGCAGTGGCGCATGCTGCATGCGGTCATCGACTGCAACGGCTTCAGCGCCGCGGCGGAATACCTGCATGTCAGCCAGTCGGCGATCAGCTATACGCTGGCGCGGATGCAGGAGCAGCTGGGCGTGGCATTGCTGAAGGTGGAAGGGCGAAAGGCGCACGTGACCGAAGAAGGCCGGGCGCTGATGGAATATTCGCGCAACATCATCCGCGGAGCGATCGAACTGGAAGCGCTGGCCGAGAAGATGCGGCTGGGCTGGGAGCCGGCGCTGCGCCTGGTGGTCGACCAGGACTGCCCGCAGGCCTTCATCATGGCTGCGATGCGCTCCTTTCACCAGGCCGCCGCGCATGTCAAGGTCACGCTGGAGGAAACCGGCAGCGCCAGCGCGGAACTGGCGATCCTGCAGAATGCGGCGGACCTGGCCATCTGCGCCAACGTCCCGCCGGGACACATCGCGGAGCGCCTGCTGTCGATCGAATACGTCGCCGTCGCGCATCCATCGCATGCGCTGGCGAAGGCAAGCGCGCCGCTGACCGACGCCGACCTCGGCCGCCACACCCGCATCGTGCTGGGCAGCGACGCCGAAGCCCGGCAGCAGTCGGCAAGCCGCCGCCCCGGCGAGCCGGTGATGCACTGGCGCTTCAGCAGCCTGGACAGCGCGCTGGCCGCGCTCGAAGCCGGCCTCGGCTATGCCTGGCTGCCGCTGAACCGGGTCGAACGGCTCACCAGGCAGGGCGTGCTGCAAGTGCTGGCCCTGCCCCCGTACTATCACAACCGCCGCGACTTCTACCTGGTGCATGCGCAGAAGGCGTCGCCGGGCATCGGCGCCAGCAGCCTGTCCGGCCTGCTGCATTCGCATGCGGCGGTGATGATGCAGAGCGTCGACAGCTGAAGGCGGAGGGCTGACCCGTGAACAGGCAGGGTAACTGCGGTTGCGAGGCGCGGCGGCCGGTTATTTGCGCCACCACCGATCGATCCAGAAAGCCAGTACAACCAGCGCCAGCGCGGCAATCAGATAGTCGGCTAATTCCGGAGTCATGCACTTTCCTTGCAATTGTCAGACGAACGGCTGCTGTGATGGAACGCGGCAGCGCCAGGCAGGCGTGGCGCCGGCGTTGATTATGATGAACTCTTCCGGATAAAAACAGTGCGTGGCGAAAAAATGCGACCACGCCCACGGGCGCCCCGCGCAGGCCGCGCCCTGACCGCCCTGCTGCTGTCCGCCGCCATCGCCATCGCCACGATTTCCTCCTCCCTCGCCGCCAGCCTCCCTCTCGCCAGCGCCCCGGCGCTGACCCTGGACGCCGCGCGCCATGGCGTGACGCTGACCCTGGACGCCGTACATGGCGCCGCCTTGCGCCAGGTCGCCCGCGGCCAGCCCGCCGCGCTGCCCGGCGACCCGGCACGCTACCGTTCGGCGGTGCTGGTGCTGGACGATGTGACGCTGACCGCCGCCGGGGCCAGAGGCGGCTACTTTTACCGTATCTATATAGTCCCTGCCGGGGATGGGCAGGTCTCGGAGCGGCAACAGGTGGGCACGCTGGGGCCGTTCGAGGTGTCGGCTGCGCGGCAGCGGGGGGTCGGGGCGTTGCGGTACACGCTGGGTGGCGCGCTGGCGGGGAGCGGCGGCGAGCGCCTGGGAGCGGTGGAGGTGGTGTTCCGGCGGGCGGGCGGGGAGGATGTGGCGTTGATGGGGATTGGGGGGATGCGGGTTGAGTTGAGTACGGAGGTGGAGAATTAGGTAAACGGGTCGCGCGGAGGGGGTGGCGCCGCGCAGCGACCGTTGCGGTTGTCCGCGCAGCGACCGTTGCTGTTGCATTTAGCTCCGCGCAGCGACCGTTGCAGTTGCCTTTGAAGTGGCCGTTGCCGTTGCCGTTGCCCTTGCCCTTGCCCTTGCCCTTGCCGTTGCCCTTGCCCTTGCCGTTGCCCTTGCCCTTGCCCTTGCCGTTGCCCTTGCCCTTGCCCTTGCCGCTGCTTGTGAAGTGGCCGTTGCCGTTGCAGTGAATCCCCGTTGATGACGCCACGTCGCTGGTGCCGAAATCGGATAAAGAAGCGTCCGCTGTCTGAGCGAAGCGAGTTTCGGACGCTT
>NZ_FXUL01000017.1 GCF_900182955.1 Noviherbaspirillum suwonense
CTCGAAGGAGATATCGCATGGACCGTGCCAGCCCGCGTGGGCGGTAAAAGCGGCCGAAAACCTGTTATTCCAATATCGAATAGCGGGTTTTGATGTGTTTTGAATAAGGTCTGGCATGCGCTGCTGTCGGTCGCGGGCAGACAGGTTTTCGACAACTGTCTGCGGCGGGGCCGCAAACCTTGTCATGCAGGCAGGGAATGAGCAGGAAAGCGGCGGGCGGGGAGGGCGCGGCCCTGGAAGGTGTCGGGAAATTCCATCAGCCGGGGAAATCGGCCGATGGAAGCGGCGCCGGGCGGCACCTGGTCTGGCAGGGATCCTGCCTTTTGCAGCCGGTCAGGCGAAGGTATCGACCACGCCGTCCCGCGCGATCCGCACGACGCCCTGACGTAGTTGCGGCCCGCCGTCGTCGATGGCCGTGCCGTCGCCGCCTTTCATGCGGCTGCCGCCATTGCCGCCGTTCTGTGCGCCGGAGCCGGCGAACTGCTGCTGGCTGCCGGCGCTGACATTGGCCTGCCCCAGCTGGACGCCGGATTCGCCCATCATTTCGCGCAGCCGCGGCAAGGCGTTCTCGAGCGCCTGCCGTACTTCCGGCTGGGCCGACATGAAATCGACGGTGGCCTGGTTGTTGCTGACGCTGAGCACGACCTGCATCGGGCCGAGGTCCGGCGGGTTCATGGTCAGCGTCGCCGTCTGCTCGCCGCCCTGGGCCATCCAGACGATCTTCTGTCCGAGCGCCTGGTCCCATGCCGGGGTGCCGACCGGCGGCGTGAGCTTCTCGACATGGCCGGCCGGCGCATGCACCGCCTGCACGGCCGCCTGCAGCGCGGCCAGTGCGGCAGGCGCGGTTTCGGCGGCGGGGAGGTCGGCTTGGGCGATGTTGCGAGCCTGCGCCGCCTGCTGCCCGGCTTCGGTCATCGCCTTGCCGAAGGCAGCCTGCAGGTCGGCCGATGCGGGCGCGTCCTGGGCGGCCGCCTGGCCGGCGGCTGCGGCGTCGTTCCTGCCGGCGACGGCGCGCAGGTCGACCGGACCCTGGGCGGCGCCGTCCTTGCCGGCCGACTTCGCGGCCAGCGCGGCGTCGGCCACAGCACTGGCTGCCGTGTCGGCGGCTCGTGCGGCGGACGCGGCTGGCGTCGAATTCATCAGCTGCATCATCAGCGCGGCCTGCGGCGCGCCGGGGATGTCGGCCAGGCTGGCCGCGCTGTCCTCCGCGGCCTTCTCTTCCGGCTTCGCTTCGCCGGCCTGCGCGGCGGGTGTCGCCGTCGCCGATGCTGCTGCGGCGTCCTGCGGCGCGGCCGCATCCTCCGGCGCTTCGGCCTTGTCGGTCTTCTCCGCGGCCTTCGCCTTGTCGCCGGCCTGCGGCTTCGCCGCCTGCTGCGGCGCATGCGGGGCGGCGGCCTGCTGCGGCTTCACGCCCGGCTGCTGCGGTTTCACGCCGGCCTGCGGCTTCGCCGGCGGCTGGAACGCGTTCTGGCGCTGCGCGACTTCCTGCGACAGCGCCTGCTTGAACGACGCCGGCCGTTCGGCCCGCATCGCATTCGGCGACGGCGCCTTGCTGCCGCTGGACGGATTGAGCGCAGCCAGTGCTGCGAGCGCGTTCTGTATGCCTGGTACGTTCATGTCGGCCCTGTCGATATCCTGCGTTGTCTAGCGTTTGTAGAGCAGCTTGCGGGCTGCCTGTTCGTCGGTCTGCTTCTGATCGCGCTTGGCGATCTTCTGGTCGGCGGCGGTCCTGGCGCGGGTCGCCAGCGCATCGTAGGAAATGCGCTTGCGCTCCGACTCGCGCCAGGCGCCGCGCTCCTGCTCGACCCGCCATTCGGCGTCGCGCACCAGCTGCTGCTGGCCGTTGATGGCCTGGTCCAGCTTGTCCATGAAACCCTGGAAATTACGGTAGGCCATCGGCGTGAAGCCGGTCGCCATGGTGTTCTGGAAGCGCTGCGCGTAGTCGTCGCGATAGCCGGAGAGCAGGTCGAGTTTCTGCTTCGCCTCCTCGACCGCGCGCACCGCCCGGCCGAGGCGGACGGCGGCGTCGTCGACTTCGGTCGTCGCCAGTTCGATCAGTGTGTTGAGTGCGGAGATGTCAGCCATGCGTCATTATCGACGGCGCCTGCGCGCGCCTATCCCGGGAACAGCGTGGCAAGTTGGCCGCAACTCTCGGGCATGGTCGAGCGCTCGTGTATGCCCTGCTGCAGGAAGCGCTCGATCTGCGGCTGCAGCGCGATCGCCTCGTCCAGCATCGGGTCACTGCCGGCGCTGTAGGCGCCGACCGCGATCAGGTCGCGGCTGCGCTGGTAGCGCGAGGTCAGTTGCTTCAGGCGTCGCGCCAGCGCCTGCTGGCCGGGCGTGGTGATGCTGTGCATGACGCGCGAGATCGACTGCTCGATGTCGATGGCCGGATAATGGCCGGCTTCGGCCAGCGTGCGGTTGAGCACGATGTGGCCGTCGAGGATCGCGCGCGCCGCGTCGGCGATCGGGTCCTGCTGGTCGTCGCCCTCGGTCAGCACCGTGTAGAACGCGGTGATCGAGCCGCCGCCCTCGCGGCCGTTGCCGGTGCGCTCGACCAGCGCCGGCAGCTTGGCGAACACCGACGGCGGATAGCCCTTGGTCGCCGGCGGCTCACCGATGGCCAGCGCGATCTCGCGCTGCGCCATCGCATAGCGGGTCAGCGAGTCCATGATCAGCAGCACGTTCTGGCCCTGGTCGCGGAAGTGCTCGGCGATCGCCGTGGTGTAGGCGGCGGCCTGCAGCCGCATCAGCGGCGGGTTGTCGGCCGGCGCGGCGACCACCACCGAGCGCTTCAGGCCGTCTTCGCCCAGGATCTGCTCGATGAATTCCTTGACCTCGCGGCCGCGTTCGCCGATCAGGCCGACCACGATCACGTCGGCGCTGGTATAGCGGGCCATCATCCCCAGCAGCATGCTCTTGCCCACGCCGGAACCGGCGAACAGGCCCATGCGCTGGCCGCGGCCGACCGTCAGCAGCGCATTGATCGCGCGCACGCCGGTGTCGAGCACTTCGGAGATCGGCGCGCGGCCGAGCGGGTTGGCGGCCCGCACCGACAGGGGCGCCGCATGGCTGGCATTGAGCGGGCCAAGCGTGTCGAGCGGGCGGCCGGCGCCGTCGACCACGCGGCCCAGCAGCTCGGCGCCCACCGGCAGGTGGCGCGTGCGGTCGCTGGGGCGGCGGCGCGGATGGTTGACCGCGCCGGGGCGGGGCAGGGACTGCACCACTTCCACCGGGAAGACCCGGCTGCCGGGCACCACGCCCTCGACATCGCTTTGCGGCATCAGGAACAGCCGGTCGTTCTCGAAGCCCACCACTTCGGCTTCGATGCGGGTGCCGTTGGGCAGCGGTATCGTGCAGGCGCTGCCGACGGCCAGCTTCAGGCCGACGGCTTCCATCACGAGGCCGGCGACGCGGGTGACGCGGCCCGACACCTGCAGCGGCTCGGCGATGGACAGCAGCTCGCGGCAGTCGCGCAGGTAGGCGCGCCAGCGTTCGCCGGCCGGTCCCAGTTCGGCATTCATGCCCGCGTTAATCGTCATGCCAGCCACTGTCCTTCCTTGCCCAGCGACGCGGCGATGCGCTGCCAGCGGCTGGAGGTGGCCGCGTCGATCTGGTTGGTCGCCGTCTCGACGCGGCAGCCGCCGCGTTCCATCGCGGCCTCGTCGAGCACCCGCCAGCCGGCGCCGGCAAGCTCCGCGCCCATCCGCTCGCGCACCAGCAGCGCATCGTCCGGGTTCAGGAACAGCAGTGCCGGCTGCTGCAGCGTGGGCAGATAGCCGATGGCTTCATTGACGATGGGCAGCACGCGTTCCGGCTGCACCGCCAGCACGGTCTTGAGCATGGCCTTGGCCAGGTCCAGCGCCAGGTCCAGCAGGTCCTGCGCGACCAGTTCCTTCGCATGCGCGATCTCGGCGCCGAAGGCCAGGCTCAGCTGCTGCAGCAAGGTATTTTCTTCCAGCGCCTGGGCGCGGCCCTGTTCCATGCCGGTCTGGTAGCCCTGTGCCAGCCCTTCGGCCAGGCCCTCGCGCCGCGCCTGTTCGCGCGCCGCGGCGATCTGCTCGCGCGCTTCGGCCAGCAGCGCCTCGGTGTCGATCTGCTGTTGCACACTTTCCTGCGGCGGGGTTTCGACCTCGCCGAACGAGGCCATTTCCCAGCGCTGGTAAGCGGTCTGCCGCTCCTTGGGCACGGTATCAGACATATGCATCCTCGCCCTTCGCGCCTAGCTGGATCTGGCCTTCGTCGGCCAGCCGCCGCACCACCTGCAGGATTTCCTTCTGCTGCGCCTCGACCTCGGACAGCCGGACCGGCCCCTTGGACTCGAGGTCCTCGCGCATCATCTCGGCGGCGCGCTGCGACATGTTCTTGAAGATCTTCTCGCGCATCTCCTCGCTGGTGCCCTTGAGCGCGACGATCAGCGACTCGGACTGCACCTCGCGCAGGATGACCTGGATGCCGCGGTCGTCGATCTCGAGGATGTTGTCGAACACGAACATCTCGTCCATGATCTTTTGCGCCATGCCTTCGTCATAGGTGCGCAGGTTGGCCATTACCGAGGTCTCGTTCTCGCCGGACAGGAAGTTGAGGATCTCGGCCGCGGTGCGGATGCCGCCCATCGGCTTCTTCTTCACGCTCTCGTTCCCCGACAGCAGCTTGGTCAGCACTTCGTTGAGTTCGCGCAGCGCCGCCGGCTGCACGCCGTCCAGCGTGGCGATGCGCAGCACCACGTCGTTGCGCAGCCGCTCGGTGAAGCGGTCCAGCACCTCGCAGGCATGGTAGCGCTCCAGGTGGACCAGGATGGTGGCGATGATCTGCGGATGCTCGAAGCGGATCAGGTCGGCCACCGATTCCGAGTCCATCCACTTCAGGCTCTCGATGCCGCTGGCGTCGCGCTGGCCGAGGATGCGGTTCAGCAGCGACGACGCCTTGTCGTCGCCCAGCGCCTTGGTCAGCACGGTGCGGATGTATTCGTCGGAGTCGAGGCCGATCGAGGTGTTTTCCTCGGTCTTCTCGATGAAGTTGCCGAGCACCCGCTCCAGTTCGTCGTTCTGCACCGCCTTCATTGCCGACATCGCCGCGCCCAGCTTCTGCACCTCGCGCGGTCCGAGGTATTTCATCACCTCGGCGGCTTCGTCCTCGCCCAGCGCGAGCATCAGGATCGCGCCTTTCTGTGTGCCTGCGTCACTCATTTCCGTCCACCCAGTTCTTGACTATGTTCGCCACCATGCGCGGGTCCTGCCTTGCCAGCGCCTTCGCCGCTTCCAGGTTTTCCTGGTAGCTGCGCTGCTTGGGCGGCGGCAGCTCGCCGCTGCTCAACTGCACTACCGCGCCGTCCTCGTCGGCCTCGTTGCCCAGCGCCGGCGCATTGCCGCCGGCGCCTTCCAGCGCGGCGACAGGGGCGGGCGGGGGCGGCGCAACCTTCTTCAGCAGCGGCCGCAGCACGCCGAAGAAGAGGTACAGCAGCACCGCCGCCAGCAGCAGGTAACGGCCGCCGTCCTTGGCCATCGCGATGTATTCGGGATTCTTCCACACCGGCGGCTCGACGTAAGGCGTCTTTTCCGGCGTCACGAACGGGCTGTTGAGCACGTTGAGCGAGTCGCCGCGCTCCTTGTTGAAGCCCATCGCCTCCTTGATCAGGTCGGTGATCTGGGTCTTCTCGGCGTCGGTCAGCGCGCGCGTCTCGGGCTTGCCGTTCTTGCCCAGCTCGGTCCGGTAGTTCAGCACCACCGCGACCGACAGCCGGCGCAGGCCGCCCATGGGCTGCTGGGTATAGCGTATGGTCTTGTCGACCTCGTAGTTGACCGTGCTGTCCTTGCGCACGTTCGCCGCGGCGGCCGGCGCCGGCGCTGCGGCCGGGGCTGTGCCAGCGGCGGCCGGCTGGCCATTGATCGGCGCGGTCGCATTGGCCTGCGGCTGGTTGGATACCGCGCCCGGCACGCCGGCCGCGCCGGCGCCGCCCGGGCCGGTGGCCTCGCTGCTCTGCTGGCTGCGGATCGATGCGGCATCCGGCGAGCCGTTCGGCTTGTAGGTCTCGGCTGCCTGCTCGACCCGCGAGAAATCGACGTCGGCGGTGGCTTCGGCGCGCACGTTGTTGGCGCCGACGATGGGCGTGATGATGGACTCGATGCGGCGCGCGATGCCCTGCTGCAGTTCCTGCACATACTTGAGCTGGGTCGCGTCCAGCGTGTTGGCATTGGCCTGCTTGTCATTGTTCGACAGCAGGTTGCCGTCCTGGTCGACCACGGTGACGTTCTTGGCCGGCAGGTCGGGCACGCTGCTGGCGACCAGGTGGACGATGGCGCTGACCTGCTGCTGGTCCAGCGTGCGGCCGGGATGCAGGTTCAGCAGCACCGACGCGGTCGGCTTCTGCTGCTCGCGCACGAACACGGTGTTCTTCGGCATGGCCAGGTGGACGCGCGCGGTCTGCACCGCGGCGATGGACTGGATGGAACGGGCCATCTCGCCCTCCAGCGCGCGCTGGAAGTTCACCTGTTCGAGGAATTGCGAGACGCCCAGCTTCTGGTTCTCCATCAGCTCGAAGCCGACGCCGCCGCCCTTGGGCAGGCCCTGCGCGGCCAGCTTCAGGCGCACGTCGTGGACCTGCTCCGCCGGCACCAGGATGGCGACGCCGCCGTCGGCATACTTGTACGGGATGTTAAGTTGCTGCAGCGAGGCGACGATGGCGCCGCCGTCCTTGTCGGTGAAATTGGAAAACAGCACCTTGTACTCGGGTTTCTGGCTCCACATCCAGACGCCGGCCATGATCGCCATCACCGCCGCCGCGCCGATTGCGGCCAGCAGCTTCCTGCCGGTCGGGCTTTGCACGAAGCCGCCGATGCCGGCGGGCGCTGGAAGAGGGACGGGACTGGCTTCTATTGCTTGCATGTGATGTTCCGCATCGGATGGAATACGTAGGCCTGCTCAACGAATATTGCACTGAATCAATTTTTTGACATGGGTGATTGTCGTTCCCCGCGCGAAAATCAATCGGGGGAAAAGAGCGTGGTTTCCGCCGCTGATCGTCGGGCTTGCCGGCGGCCGCACTGTTAAGGTTGCGTTGTGGAAAAGTCAGCCGGGAGGCCGGAACATGAATGGAATCGGGATAGACAGCAGCAGGATAGACGCGATGGTGGCGCAGCTGCGCAACGCGGCGACCCGCGCCGCCGGTTCGGTGGCGCCGCCGAAAGCGGCCGAGGACGTGGCGCCGTCCAGCAAGGTGGATTTCAGCCAGGCATTGCGCAGCTCGCTGGACCAGGTGAATGGCGCGCAGAAAAAGGCGGAGAGCCTCGGCGAGCGATTTGCGCTGGGGGACGACAGCGTGAACCTGTCGGATGTGATGATCGCGAGCCAGAAAGCCAGCATCGGCTTCCAGGCCACGGTGCAGGTGAGGAACAAGCTGGTGTCGGCGTATCACGACATCATGAACATGCAGGTGTAGCGGGGCGGGTCGTGGCAGTGTCCGACTGCGCGCATGTCCGGGCTAATAAGGTGCGCCAATCGCTTCGCGTGGAGATATGTGGCGTCAACCGGATACTTTTACGTAAGCGTTGTAGTTATCTATCCCTCCCTTGTATCGTTAATTTTTCCTAGCCCCGACAGCTTTTTCATATTTCCCGAAGTAGTCCTAAAAGGACCCGAAAGTATAGGCATCGCCGATCAGACTGATGGGCGCATCGACGAGGTTTGGGGTAATCGTGGATACAGGATCCAGTGGAACGGGACTGGTGTGAAAAATGTGACCAGTCGGTTTGATGCCCGGCACCGCAATGGTAGCGGTAATGGTCGGGGTGGCCCTGACGGGAGTCGACACGAACACTGAGAGATGCGGGTCGAAAGAATTCAAGGCGAGATCGATCTGGGACTCCGGAAAGAGCATGATTACCGAGCTTTCATTGATATCGATCGGTATCGTCTCGTTCGGATTGATTGAAAAAGGCGCTGTTACCAGTAATACCGTATCGATCGTAATGCTGGAAGTGCTGACGCTGTCATCGCTGCCGGGAATCGGTTGATCGACTAGTCCGTCATAGGGGATTAAAACAATCTTGCTCTCAGGCGTGATGGGGGCGACGGGTTTATAGGCATGCGCCCTGATCGCCACACTATTGGAAAGATCCAGTGGCGTCAGGTCAAGGAGACTGTTGTCGGCGTCTTTCGCGATGGTCTGCACGTCAAAGTAGTAGTCCTTGCCGATATCGCTGACATCGGGCGTCCACGAAAACAGTCCGGCGCTGTTGATGGAGGCGCCATGAGGCGGCGCCAGTGTCGGGATCTGGTCATCCAGGAGTTCGCTGATCGACGCCAATCTGTAGTCGGTTACTGCCGGATTGTTGGGCAACACCTGGAAGGTGTACGGCTCTCCGGTGATGGGAATGAAAAGGTCAACCACCCTGTCTGCAGTAAATGCGTAGTTCTCGGAAAAAAAGTTCAGGAACCCAGCCAGACTGTCGGTTTGCTGCGTAACGGTGACAGGCGCTTTCCCGCTCAGGGAGTCGGGGAACTGCAGACCCTGGAAGCTGGTGAAACTTTGAAATGTGTGAACATTAAACACAGCGGGAACGAGGCTGGTGTCCAGACCCCCGTTCGCGGTGCCGCCATCGTCCTGCAGCTGGAATGTGATCTTGTTATCGTTTCCGCTCATCAGCGTCGATGGCGTAAAAACCAGCTTGCCGGCGGCAATATCTGCGGCGCTGATCGAATCGCCGACGGATACCCTCGCGCCATCGTCGGTCAACCTGCCAAACTGCGGCAGGCCGTCTATCTTGACGTTGAGCAGCGCATCATGGTCCGCATCGGAAAAGCCAAAGTCGCCGACGTTAAAGACATGTGCGGTGGTTTTCGCCGAATTGATTGCCTTGTCGGCAGCGACAGGCGCATCGTTGACGCCGTTGACCTCGATCGCCACCGTTGCCAGGTTGCCGTTCACCGTTCCATCGTTCGCTTTATAGCTGAAGCTGTCCGAGCCGAAATAATCCGCATCCGGCGTATATGAGAATGACCCGTCGCTCGCAAGCGCAAGCAGGCCATGTGCCGGCCCGCTTTGCAACAGAGCGCTCAGCGGATCGCCTTCGGGGTCGGTATCGTTTGCCAGCAGCCCCAGGGCCGCGGTCACAGTCAGCGCGCCATCTTCATCGACGCTATAGCCCGAGTCGTTGGACGAAACCGGCCCGTCGTCGATGCCCGTGATCGTGACGGCCACCTGTTGCGTAGCTGATTTGCCGGTACTGTCGACAATCGCGATATTGAAGGTTTCGACCGCGGCCTGGCCCGCTTTCAGGTACTTGACCGCTGCATTGTCGATCTCGTAGTTCCATGCCGCTTTTCCTGCGGTGTCGCCCACGCCCACTGCGTCGTCGATTATCGAAGCCGTCAGCGTGCCGCGATGGCCCGCTGGGAGATCGGATGAAACCAGGGTAACCGGCGTAGCAATGGTGTGCGTATCGTTGTAATCGAGATCCGAAAAGGATATCTCGCCGGTCGCGGCAAGGTTTGTTACTTCAGCCAGGGTCGGGCTTTCGGACAATGCGGCCGTGGCGATGGCGCCGGTAATTCTCGGGGCGTGAAAATCGAAGGTGGCTCCATCGACCTGTACCTCAAGCTTTTCTGTTCCCGACATGAGAAGTTTGCTCGAATGACCGAAATCGAATGTAAACAGCGCGAAATCGCCGATTTCTCCCGTCTTGGTCGCCAGGTATTGGTTGTAGCGGGCAACTTCCGACTGGACCACGGGATCGGCCCATTCGGCTGACGTCAGCATGAGCCGCAGCGTGTCGATCCCTTCACCGCCGCTGTAAGCGTCGAGCGCTGCGCCGTTTTCGTTCAGGCTATATGCCAGGGTATCGTTGCCGCCCCTTCCAAACAGCATATCGCTACCGCCTCGACCATCCAGGATGTTTGCAGCGTTATTGCCAGTAACGAGATTGGCCTGCGTATTGCCGCTGCCGTCGATTGCGCCGGAACCGGTTAAAAGCAGGGTCTCGACATGTGCAGGAGCGGTATAGGAAACCGCGCTTTCGATCGTATCGAAAGCACCTTCGCCGGCGTTCTCAAGCACGACGTCGAGGGCGTTGTCGACAATGTATACGTCGCTGTCCCTGCCGCCCGACAATGTATCAGCGCCGATGCCGCCATTCAGAACATCATTGCCGGCGCCACCGACCAAGGTATCGCTCCCGGCGCCGCCGCCCAGGACGTTATTGCCGCTGTTACCCTTGATGATATTGTCCAGCGCATTACCGGTGCCGCGACTATTGGCCGTTCCGGTCAAGGTCAGGTTCTCTACATTGGCAGTGAGCGTGTAGGAGACAGCGCTTGCAACCTGGTCTAGGCCTTCGCCGGTATTTTCAATGACGACATCGTTGGCGGTGTCGACGATATAGACATCGTTGCCCTTGCCGCCATTCATCGAGTCGGCGCCGGCGCCGCCATCGAGTATGTCGTCGCCTTCGAGTCCGTTTAACGTGTCATCGCCAGTGGTGCCAAGCAATGTGTCGTTCCCGCCCGTGCCTGTTCTGATTGCCATGACGCCTCCGCTCGTAAGGTATGCGATGCAATGGTTAAGCCCATTGGATAGCCCTTAATTTAGTCGGCGGATGCATCGATGCAAGTTAAATATTTTTTAACCAATCTGGAACACAAGTACCATTGGTTACCACTCTCTGGCCATCAAAGCTTAGGCGTTGGCGACCGTCATGCAGCCAACTCATCCTGGCGTCAACAGGCGAGTCCGGCACTGGATCTGCCAGGGGCGGGCACGCCGTACCCGCGTTCTTGCGGGAACGGTCGTTGGACAGACGGCGGCATGGCAGGCCTGCCTACTCCTCCAGTCGGAAGCCGGCCTTCAATGTCACCTGGAAATGGGCAATGTTGCCATCGACAATATGGCCACGCGTTTCGATCACTTCGAACCAGTCCAGGTGCTTGACGGTCTTGGAAGCGCGTGAAATCGCGTTGCGGATGGCAGCGTCGGAGCCATCGGGCGAGGAACCGACCAGTTCGATGATTTTGTAGGTGTTGTCAGACATTGTCAGGCCTTTCTGGTTTTGATAGGGAAGGGAACCACCGGCAGCCCGCAGGCAACCGGCGACTCCATGTCTAGACCCCGGACAGCGCAGGCTGGTTCAAAACCTCACTGCCGGGCTTGCGAATGCGCAACCGTTGCCGGCGGCATCATGAAAAAACCCGCCGTCCATGAAGTGGAGGCGGGCTTTTTTACAGGTCGGCGCTTCCGTGAAAGCCCGACGGTGGTGGCAGTGGTTAAGCGACCAGGCTAGCGGCGGCGCTGCGAGCCCTGCGGCATGGGGCCGCGCTTTTCCAGGTGGCGGAACGTGATCCGGCCCTTGCTCAGGTCGTACGGGGACAGCTCCAGCGTCACCTTGTCGCCGGCCAGTATGCGGATGTGATGCTGGCGCATCTTGCCCGACGTATAGGCGATCAGCCGGTGGCCGTTCTCGAGGTCCACGCGGAAGCGTGAATCCGGGAGCACTTCGGCGACCATGCCATTCATTTCCAGCAGTTCTTCCTTAGCCATTATATTTTCCTTTGTAGTAAAGCCCGCCTGAAGGCGGCTGCCAGCCGCGACGAAGTCATGGCCAGCCAGTGAGCGACATGCCGGCCCGAAGGCAGCCAGCGACGGTTGTTGTGCTATGGGTCGCCCCGCCGGAACCGGCGGCCGGGCGGACGCTTGCACCGGCGCTGCGCTGCAGCTTCGATGCGGTGAGAATGATGATCCGGCGGTGTTGCTCCGGCAGGCTGACGTTGCAGGCTGCCCGGTGCCGGACGTTGAAGATTGGAAGGCGGTACGGGCGATGCCGGTTTCCCGGCAACCCGCGATTATACCGTAATCCCGGTCAAGACCAGAGATGGGGCTGGAACCGCATTTTTAAATGCCTTACTAAGGGGCACGCGGTTCGGCGGCAAGCCGGGCCATAACCATCCATTCTCCAGCGAACAAGGATTAAGATGCATAGCTCATCAGGCACGTCGTCGTCCGCCAAACTGTCGGCGACGCTGAATACGGAACCCGCTCTTTCCAATTCTCCGGCTGGCCATGGCAGAAGCCGGAGCGGCGACACGCCGCCATCTTCGCCCAGGCTGGACGTTCCCGACAGTTACTGGTCGCGAACCGTTGCCCAATCGAATGCGGAACTGTTTTTCGAATCATCCAGGATCAACGACGTGATCGCGCGCTATCAAGTGCAATCCAGCCTGGGACAGGACGTTCTGTTCGAAGCCATTGAACGGGCCCACGAAGACCGGGAAAACGATCCGCGCTCCCGGATGGACGGCGTGGCGGTCCGGATCAACCTCAGGCCCATCATGGTTCCCGACATCACGCTTTCGCCGGAATTGCTGGCTAAACTGCTTGTGCTGAAGGACCCCGAGGGCTTGGAGCCGCAGCCCGGGTCGAGCACCTCGTCGACGTCGAGCGCCGCGGCCGCGGCCACCCGGCAGGCCGCCGCTGCCGGCGGCTGCTGCCTCCCGCCCGGCTGCAGCATCCTTTAGGTCCGGGCGCGGCAGGTTTTCGAAAGCAAGCTGCGTCGCCGCATCACCGCCAGCCGGCATTCACGTATGCTGGCTTCTTTTTTTGCGGGAACCGCACCATGTCATTATTCTCATCCGCCGCGGTCCGGGCATTGGCGCCACACCTGATGGACCTGGTCAAGGGCGTGCTGCCGCTGTTCACGCCGGAGAAGGAAGCCGCCGAAGCGCTGCCCGAAAAGGTCGACGATGTCCAGCAGCGCCAGATCGGCGAGCTGCAGCAGGCGGCGACGATGCAGGCAAAGGCGCTGCAGGAGCTGGCCGAGCGCAGCGAGGCGTCGATGCGTGCGCTGGAGGCGGAACTGGCGGCGCAGAAGCGGATGACGATGGGAGCGCTGGCGCTCGCCGTCGTCGCCGCGCTGCTGGCGCTGTGGGCCGGACTGCACTGACGCCGTCCCTTCCCTCAAGCTGAACCCGCCGCGCCTTGCCGCGCGGTCAGGGACGGACTGGCATCCCGGCTGCGCTACAAGCCGCCGCCATGCAGCCTGGCGTTCTGGTCGCGCTCCAGCTTGCTCACATAGCGCTGCACCAGCGCCAGCATCGCCGCATTCGGGTTGACGAAGGCGCAGCCGATGCGGCGGGCCGTGCGGCCGTTGTACAGCGTGATATCGCAGCAGTTCATCACGCACAGCGTCGCGATGACGGACTGCGCGCCCGGCAGCATCAGTTCGCAGTTGCTGTATTCGGTGCCCTTGGCAGGATTGAGCACCTTTTCATCGTCGATCAGCGCAATGCCGCCGGCGCTGACGTTCTGCACCGCGAACGACACGGGCGGCGGGCCTTCTTCCTTCTCCATCTGTATCGAGCAGCGCGGCGTCAGCACCCGGTAGTATTCGCGGCGCTGCAGGCGGACCATGGTGTCGGGCAGCGGGATGCGCAGCGCCGGCAGGCCGTCATGCATGCAGGGCTCGATCCGGGTGGCGAAGAAGGCGATGCGGATCCGCTCCAGCGCGGTGTCGAAGGAAATGCTGCTGCTCGCCAGCACCCGCTCGAGTTGCTGGGCGCTGGGCGCGGAGTCGATGATGACGCTGTCCTCGCCGACCTCGAGCACCGCGGTCGCAACCGCTTCCTCGCCCTCGCTGAAGATCATGCGGACCAGTTCGCGCTGCCCGGTCAGGCGGCGCAGCAGGGCAATGATCTCGCGGCGCGAATGGATCAGGTAGGGGCCGACATCGTCGACGCCGATATTGATTTGCAGGTTCATTCAGATGTGTTGTTGGTATGTTCAGGAAAGGGCATGGTGGATTTTTCGACCCGGTACAGCCAGGCCAGCAGCTCAGCGACGGCCCGGTACAGCGCGGGCGGAATGTCCCGGTCGAGGTCGACCTGCATCAGCAGCGACACCATTTCTTTGGACTCATGCAGGAAGACGCCATGCTCGCGGGCGCGCGCGATGATCTGGTCCGCAACCAGGCCATAGCCCTTGGCGACGACCCGCGGCGCTTGATCGCCCTGGCCGTAGGAGAGGGCGGCCGCGAAACGGCGCGGGTCAGGCGCGCTCATGCCTGACCGTCATCAGGTCCAGCGGCAGGCCGGCCGCCTGCAGCGCATCGGCCAGCGCGCCGCCCTGCATGCGCAATGCCGCCGCGCTGCTGTCGCTGCCGGCCTGCATCGCCAGTTGCAGGCGGCCGCCATGCAGCTGCAGCGTGGCGGCGACCTTGCCCAGCGCAGGCAATTCGAAGCGCAGCACGCTTTGCCAGCTGCGTTCCGCCGGGGAGCCGGCGGCGGCGCCGTCGCGTTTCGTATCCTCGCGTACTTCCCATTGCATCGGCTGGCCGGGAAACAGTTCGCCCTGCCAGGCCACGCTGCGCTGTTCCAGCGTGTCGAGCTGCTGCGTGATCAGGCGCCCGGCGTCGATATCCATGCCCAACACCGGCCGCGGCGCGCCGTCGGCCGGCGCGGCGGCCTGGTAGCTGCGCAGTTCGGATGCGGCATCGGGCGGCTTGACCTGCGCGGCCTGCATCTGCGGCTCGCGCATCAGCTGCGCCAGCGGCCGCGCGCCATTGGCCCATTCCGCAACGTGGGATTCATAGAACAGTCCGCTGAAGGCCAGGCTGTCCTTCAGCGCGGCTTCCAGCGGCGCCGGCCTGAGCGCGTCGGCCGACGGCGCCAGCGGCGCCAGGCCGGGCAGCGTGGACGGCGCGGACTGCGTGGCCGCGCTGTTCTGCAGCAGCCCGTTGATCAGCCGAGCGGCCGGGCTCAGCACCGCGGCATCCTGCGCCGCCGGCCGTTCCAGCATGAATAGCGGGCGCGGTTCCCGCGCAATCAGCGTCAGCGAGAGCCGGTCGCCGACGCGGGCGCCGTCCGGCAGCGCCATGCGCGCCGCGGTGTCGGCGATGCCGACCACGAATTCGCCATTGCCCAGGCGCGACAGCACTTGCGCCTGGAAGGCCTTGCCGGTCTCGAGCGCAGTCAGCCGGCGCAACCCCTCCTGCGACGGGTCGCCGAGCGCGGCGATCGGCAGCGCCGGCGCGACCGGGGCCGCGGCGGAAATGCCGGCGATGTCGGAGCGCGTCGCCATGGGCGATCAGCCCGAATGCCCGCTGCGGCGGCTCTGCGCGCCGGTGCGCGGCCCCTGCATCAGCAGCGCCAGCTGGTCCATCCAGGGCTCGGTGATCGTGCGTATCTCGCGGTCGTCGGCGAGGATGGACTGCAGCAGCCGCACCTTGCGCGCCCGCAGTTCGCCCGACAGCGACGGCGGCTGGCCGTCGCGCAGCATGCCTACCTGGGCTGCGCAGTCGCGTTCGAGCCGGTGCAGCGTGTCCCAGTCGCGCGAGCGGGCCGCGGCCAGCATCTGGCGCGTCAGCCGGGACACGTTTTCATAAACGCTGATGACTTCCTCGCTGCTTATCGGCATACACCCGCCGGATGCGTGCCATCGACGCCCTGCCGCTGCGGCCGGGCACAGGAAACGCGGCTGCCATGCATACTTCCAAACATACTTCGGTCTCCTGATCCAGATTCTTCGGCACTGCGCGAAACGGGCATGGGCCCTGCGCGAAAATCACACTGTACCGGTATAACGGCAGCTTCGATCCGGACTTTAGAGGGAGAAATCCGGCCTAATTCAAGCCGGAAGAGGCGGGCGCCGCGGGCTGCGCGGCTTGTGGAAGGCTCAGTCGACCAGCTTGTGCTTGATCGCGTAATGGGTGAGCTCGGCATTGTGCCGCAGCTTCATCTTCGCCAGCAGCCGCGAGCGGTACATGCTGACGGTCTTGACCGACAGCGTCAGTTCCTCGGCGATCTGGCTCACCGCCATGCCCGAGGCGATCATCGTCAGGGTCTGGAACTCGCGGTCGGACAGGCAGGCATGCGGCACTTCCTCGTGGTCGTCGCTGACATGGTTGGCCAGTTCCTGCGCCAGTTCCGGGCTGATGTACTTGCGCCCCGACGCCACCTGGCGGATCGCATTGACCAGTTCGGCCGGCGCGCTCTGCTTGTTCAGGTAGCCGGACGCGCCGGCCTTGAGCGAACGCACCGCGTACTGGTCCTCGCGGTGCATCGACAGCATCAGCACCGCCAGCGCCGGCTTCTCCTTGCGGATCTGCTTCAGCACCTCGATGCCGCTGCGGTCCGGCATCGAGATGTCCAGCAGCAGCACGTTGCTGTCGCAGCCGCGCACCAGCTGCACCGCCGACAGCCCGTTTTCCGCCTCGCCCTCGACCACGATATTCGGCGTGTCGGCCAGGATCTGCTTCAGTCCCTCGCGCACGATCGCATGGTCGTCGGCGATCAGCACGCGGATGGTCTTGCCGCCGGCCTTGTCGGCGCTCTTGCTCATGCGGACGCCTGGACGGGCGGGCTGCCGCGGCCGGCCGACGACAGCGGCAGCCGCACCGCCACCTTGCAGCCCTGGCCCGGGTCGCTGACGGTCAGCACGCCGCCCAGCGCATGGGCGCGTTCGATCATGCCGCGGATGCCGAATGACTTCGGCTTCTTGCGGTCGGCCGTCGCCAGTCCGCGGCCGTTGTCGACGACATCCAGCGCGACGCTGTCCTCCTCGATGGCCAGGCGGACGTCGACCCGGCTGGCGCCGGCATGCTTGCTGATGTTGGTCAGCGTTTCCTGGAAGATCCGGAACAGCCCGTTGGCCTGGTCCGGCGACAGGTCGATGTCATCCTCGGGTCCGTCGATCACGCAGGGGATCGCCAGCTGCTTCTCGAACTCCTGCGCCTGCCAGGCGATGGCGGCGACGATGCCCAGGTCCAGCGTGCTGGGCCGCAGGTCGCGCGAGATGCGGTGCGCGGCTTCAATGGTGCGGTCGACCAGCGCGTCGACATAGTCGGCCTTCTCGCGCAGCATGGTTTCGCCCTCGGGCAGGCGGCGGGTCAGCTGCGACAGCGCCATCTTGATGGCGGTCAGGTTGCCGCCGAGGTCGTCATGGATCTCGCGGGCGATGCGGGTGCGTTCCTGTTCCTTGACCCGTTCCACGTGCGCCGACAGTTCCTCGAGCTGGCGCCGCGAGCGCAGGATGTCCTGCTCGGCCTTCTTGCCCTGGGTGATGTTGGTCATCAGGCCTTCCCACTGTACGCCGACGCCGTCGATGCGGCGCGGCGTCGCCCGCAGGTTGATCCACTTGATGTCATGCCAGGTCTCGATCCAGATCCGGCCTTCCCAGTTCCAGCTGGCGAGCCGGCTGGCCGACGCCTGCATGGTGTCGAGGTAGGACTGGCGGTCTTCCGGTTCGATCAGCTGCAGCAGCAGCGAGGGGTCGTTGCGCAGCCTGGCCGCCGAAATGCCGAGCAGGCTGGCGCAGGCGCGGCTGACGTAGGGGAAGGCCTGGCTGCCGTCGTCCCGCAGCAGGAACTGGTAGACCAGGCCGGGCGTGTTGGACGCAATGGCCAGCAGGTTGGACGCGCCTGCCTGGGTCGCCGCTTCCTGCGCATCCTGCTGAGTCGTGCCTGCTGTCAGGGTCATAAGCCGTCCGGTCGCCTGTTGTCAGGCAAGCCACATTGTTATTTACGGTTTCTAAACTGTTTCTTTGCGTTGATCGAACCATGCAACGATTGCCGCACGATACCATTTTTGCCTGGAAACTTGAAGCAACGGGGCGTTACAGGGCGCGGCTTTGTGACCTTATCCGCACACATTGCCGGAGGCCAAATAAGGCGGTGCGCCGGCTGGCGACATTGCCGGTCCGTCCAGCCAGCGCAGTTCGACGCGCCGGATTGCCGCGCCGGATTAAAGAGTGACAGCCGGCTGTCGTTAATGAGGCAGGAACTACCCGCCGGGTATTCCCAAGAGGAAATAGCATGAGCAGGTCCATTTTGCAGTCCAAAGAACGGTTGTCAGCATGAAAGCAAGTCGGGAACAACGTGGGGAGGGGCTCAAGGAGTTCGATTTCACCGTGCGGGATTTCGAGCGGGTGCGCGCGCTGATCTACAAGCGGGCCGGCATCGCGCTGGCGCCCGGCAAGCAGGAAATGGTCTACAGCCGGCTGGCGCGGCGGCTGCGCTCGGTCGGCATACAGTCGTTCGAGCAGTACCTCGACCGGCTGGAGCGCGACCGCGACAGCGCCGAGTGGGAAGCCTTCACGAATGCGCTGACCACCAACCTGACCTCGTTCTTCCGGGAAGAGCACCATTTCCCCATCCTCGCCGACCATGTGCGCGACCGGCGGGACGTCAGCGTCTGGTGCTCGGCGGCGTCGACCGGCGAGGAGCCGTACTCGATCGCCATGACCCTGTGCGAAACCTACGGCACGCTGACGCCGCCGGCGCAGATCCTGGCGACCGACATCGACACCAACGTGCTGGCCACTGCGGCGGCCGGCATCTACCCGGCCGAACGGGTGGAGCGGCTGTCGCCGGAGCGGCTGCGCCGCTTTTTCCTGCGCGGCACCGGCGCCCAGGCCGGGCTGGTCCGCGTGCGTCCCGAACTGCGCAAGCTGGTCACCTTCCAGCAACTCAACCTGCTGGACGAAAGCTATCAACTCCGCTCGGCGTTCGACGTGGTATTTTGCCGCAACGTGATGATTTACTTCGACAAGCCGACGCAGGGCAGGATACTGTCCCGCTTCGCGCCGCTGATCAAGCCCGACGGCCTGCTGTTCGCCGGCCATTCCGAGAATTTCCTGTATGTCAGCGACGCATTCAAGCTGCGCGCCAAGACGGTTTACCAGCTGGCCACGGCCCGCGCCACCTGAGAGTTTGCATGGCTAACGACGCGCGGGAACATTTCGCGAACAACCTGTATTACGACCGCACCTTCGACTGCGACGCGGCGAAGATCCTGCCCGGCGAGTACTACTGCACCTTCAAGGACATGCTGATCGTGACCGTGCTCGGCTCCTGCGTGTCGGCCTGCATCCGCGACCGGGTGTCCGGCATTGGCGGCATGAACCATTTCATGCTGCCGGACGGCGGCGACAGCAGCAATCCGCTGATTTCCGCGTCGGCCCGCTACGGCACCTATGCGATGGAGGTGCTGATCAACGAACTGCTGAAGAGCGGGGCGCGCCGCGAGAACCTGGAAGCGAAGGTGTTCGGCGGCGGCAACGTGCTGCGCGGGCTGACCGCGCTCAATGTCGGCGAACGCAATGCCGCCTTCGTGCGGGCCTACCTGAAGGCCGAGGGCATACGGGTGCTGGCCGAAGACCTCAACGACATTTTCCCGCGCAAGGTCTACTTCTTCCCGCGCACCGGCCGGGTGCTGGTGAAGAAGCTCAGGGAACTCAATAACAACACGCTGGTCAATCGCGAACAGGACTATGCCAGCCGGCTGGCAGGCAAGGACATCGGCGGCGAAGTCGACCTGTTCTAGGTTCGCAAGCGCTCTGGCCGCGTCACTGGCCGGCATTTTTGCGCCGCCGGTCCGGCGGCGCATCGATCGCCGCTGGCCGGCATGCTATGCTCGCGCCATTTGCAACCCAACTCCTTGCTGTCCATGACTACACCGACCCCCGTCCCCAGCCCGGCACAGGCCGCTCGCGCCTTGCTGAAACAGCTCCAGGCCGATTACACGGTGTTCCGCCAGGCCAAGCCGCTGGCCATCGGTATCGACAAGCAGCTCATCGCAAAGCTTCCCGACGTCAACCGCAAGACCCTGCGCATCGCGCTGGGCATCCACACCAATTCGATGCGCTACCTGAAGGTGATGGAGAAGGCCACCGAGCGCTTCAACCTCGAAGACGTGGCCGACGGCGAAGTCAGCGAGACCCATCGCACCCATGCCGCCGAGATGCTGCGCGAGCGGCTCAAGAAGGAAGCCGACCAGCGGCGCGCCGAACGCGCAGCCCAGCAGGCCGAGGAAACGCGCCGGCAGAGCGAGGAAAAGCTCAGCCAGCTCGCCGCCAAGTTTTCACGCAGTCGCTAGGGCCCGTCCCGGCCCGGCACCGGCCCGGCCGCATCGCCCCGACTGGCGCAAGTCCCGTTTTTAAGGCAGCAATAATAAAAAGAGGAGACGTGATGGCAACGATGCGCAAGCTGGCAATACCCCTGTTGTGCCTGTCCGTGCTGGCAGGATGTTCGACCGCTCCCACAATGGCGGGCAAGCGGCAGCTGATGGTCGTCGGCAACGACGAGAAGCAGAGCTGGGACGACGCCGGCAAGGCCGTCATCTCGGCGCCGGGACGGGACACGGTCTCGATCGTCGACATCGGCACCGACCCGCTGGCGCCGAGGATCCTCGCCAGCCTGCCGCTGGCCAACACCATCGTCGGACCGCCGACCAATCTCGCCATCACGCCCAATGCCGGCCTGGCGCTGGTCGCCAACTCGATGAACGTGGCGCAGGAAGCCGGCGCCTGGAAGCAGTCGCCGGACAACCGGCTGTGGGTGATCGACCTCGACGCCAGCCCGCCGGCGCTGATCGACACGGTCACGGTCGGCAAGCAGCCTTCCGGCATGTCGATCAACCGGGCCGGCACGCTGGCGCTGATAGCCAACCGCGCCGACGGCTCGATCAGCGTGCTGCGCATCGCGGGCAAGAAGGTCACGCTGATCGACACCGTGGTCATCGGCGAGCAGGTCGCGCACGTGCAGTTCACGCCGGACGGCAAGCGCGCGCTGGCCGCCAAGTTTCCCGGCCACAAGGTCGCGATGCTGGCGATCGACGGCGAGAAGGTCAGCTACAACAAGCAGGACCTGGCCGCCGGCCTGTGGCCGTACAACCTCGACGTGACGCCGGACGGCAGGCTGGGCCTGACCGCCGACAACGGCAATGCCGGCGCGGCCGACGGCAACGTGGACACGGTCAGCGTGATCGACCTCGAGGCGTCGCCGCCGCGGGTCATCGACAAGGTCGTCGTTGGCGACGGTCCCGAGGGCCTTGCGATCAGCCCGACCGGCAGGATGGCCGTTGCGGTTCTGCTGCGCGGGTCCAATTCGGCCAAGGATGCGTTTTTCTACCACCGCAATGCCACCGTGGTGGCGCTGAAGATCGACGGCAAGAAGGTCACGCGCGGCAATGAAGTCGAAGTGCGCGGGCTGCCGGAAGGCGCGGTGTTCAGCGAGGACGGCCAGTACCTGTATGTCGGCAACTTCATCGACCAGGACGTTTCCATCCTGAAGGTCGAGGGCGACAGGCTGGTCGATACCGGCAAGTCGCTGAAGCTGCCCGGGCACCCGGCGTCGATGCGGGGACGCACGCAGTAGATCGGCACGGTTCCCGGCCCGCCGCGGGCCGGGCCGATGGAAGCGGGCAGCGCCGGCGGGTGATGCGGGCGCCGGCCCCATGCACAGCCAGCAGTGCCGCGGTGATTGCGCACGGCAGGCGAACACCGCGGACGGGACGCCAGTCTTCCCTTATTTCGGCCTGGGCGGCGTCAGGCCCGCGTCCGGCATCGACAGCCGGTTCTCCCGCAATTCGCCGACCGCCTTCGCCACGGCCCGCGCGACATTGCGCACCTCTTCCTGCATTGCCGTGTCGCGGTCCAGCACTTCATGGCTCTCGGCATAGGATTCGTAGTAGCCGATGAACCGGTCCAGCTTGGCCTTGCTGCCGGCGTCGATCAGGCCCATCCAGTCCAGCCAGTCCGACAGCGCGCGGCGCGTGCCCTCGATGCCGGCGACGTCGCCATGCACCACCAGGCCGTAGGCGCGGCCGGCGAGGTGCTTGGGATAGGACCAGCCGGCCAGCTCCAGTTCCTTGGCCGTTTCGGCGCTCTTGCCATGCGTGCTGCTCGGGTCGGGATTGCCGCCGTCGGCGCAGACCAGCCGGTCTATCATCAGCTTCAGCACGCTGGGCGACTGGTACCAGTAGACCGGCGTGATCATGATGACCGCATGCGCCGCGACCCATTTCTCGTAGATCTCGCCCATCCAGTCATTGGTCTGGCGCAGTCCGTGATGCGGATAGCAGCTGCAGGGCCAGTGGCACAGCGGCATTGCGGTCGACACGCAGCCCTTGCACGGATGGATATGCAGGTCGTATTCGTTGGTCAGCCGGCTCAGGTCCAGCACGTCGACCTCGATGCCGCCGGCCTCCAGGACCTCGCGCGCGATCCCGGTCATCCGGTAGCTCTTGGACATCTCGCCCGGGCAGGTGCCGTCGTTGCGGTCGGAGCCGCAGATGAGCAGCACGCGGGAGCGGGTCGCCGGGTTCTTCTGCACCGCTTCCGCCGCCAGCAGCCGGTCCCGCACCTCGCGCCATTCGACCGACAGGTCGTAGTCCGGGTCGGCAAAGCCGGGGCCGGCCTTTTCGGTGCGCGCCGGCTTCTTGCCGTCGACATAGGCCCGCCATGCCACTTCCTCGACCTGCGCCAGCGCATCGCTGACCTTGTCGAAGTCCGGGTGGCCGAACGAGCCGTAAAATCGCAAGTGAAATTCCTGGCGATCGATTTTTTCGTCAGCCTGGCCGGTGCGTGGTTTAGTCATGGGGAGCCATCCATCAAAAGGAGGTTGTATCGGACGCGGGCGCCGTGCCGCGGAATCGTGTGCCGGCATCAGCTTGCATGTGCTTGTCGGCCGTTCATCATAAATAGGGGCGGGAAATGGCATGGCCGCGGCCACAGTCCGGCTTGCGCAAACTCATCAGTGGCAACGAAGCGCAACGCCGCCAGCGCATGCGGCGTCATCGCGGGAGTCGGCAGGCAGTCCAGGCTTCACGGCAATGAGCAGTGGGCAATGAGCAATGGGCAGGATCAGGCCTGTCCACAGCGCCTCCCCGTGCAGCGCGGAAGGCGCCGCGAACTGCGGCAGCCCCGCCGGCACTGTGCCGACCCGTCCGCAGGCTTGCTTCCACGGCAGCGGCGGGCGATAAACGATTCGGATAGCGAAATTCTGAACTACTTCGACTTTCCCTCTACCAATGCTTACATCGAAGCCATGGGCGATTCGTCGAAGGTGATAAGAAGGATGGGGCGCGCCACGCGCGCCAGCGCATCCCGTCCAAGCGCCTGTCCAGCAACAGGAAGCAGTCGGCCCGCCCGCTGCAAGCTTCGAGGATCGTAGCGAAGAATGTCCTGTGCCGATGTGCCTGCTGCCAAGGGCTGTACCGGGATAGCGGGATGGACGCCAGCGACAACGTCCTGGCTGCCGTCCGCGCCTCCGCGGAGACCGTTTCAGTCATGGAGCGCGGCGTCGTTCTGCATCGAATGCCAGACCCGTTCCCGAATGGGGAAAGCCTCGGCACGCTCATTTTTGCGAAAGATTAATCCCGATAACCTTTCTATCAGGTTAATTGTATGCAGCCTCGGAACAGGTATGCAAAAGGCGAGTTCGACGCGACTTGCATCGGCGCCAGGAAATACGGCATGATCAACCATCCGGCGAAGCGGTGATGCCATGGACCTGCGCACCATGTCCAACTGCATCATCTTCGCAATCGTCCTGCTGTTCCGCCGCCGCGCGTCCGACGAGCGGCGCCGGAAAAAAGGCGATCCTTCGATGCGCAGGAATGCCGAATACCTGGTCATGCGGAAGTCGGATTGGGGATCATTTCCGCATGTCATGCACGGGCGCATGGGCAGCGACGGCAGGATTCGTGTGGTCTCGTACAAGCCGGTGTCGCCGCGGAAGCGGGCCTTGCCGCCGCTGCTGTTCGAAGGGAAAGTCGTGTGGGGCGATGTGCGGAAGATCCCGGCCGGCGATTAGCTCCCCATGCATACGCCGGCGCCGGCGCCGGAGCGATGGCAAGCTGCGAAAATGTTTTTTATTGGCCGGAAAGCCGGACCTTTAACGTTTGCAGGAATGTCGAATCCGTCGACAGACAGGCGCTGCACGCGCACGCGCCCGAAGTCGCCTTTCGACCGCCTTCAGGGCGCGGTCCGCTGCCGGAACGGGCACGCATCCGGTCGCGCGGCGCCTGGCTGTAAAGTCCAGGCAGGGTGCCGCGCCTGATCCAGCACGGTCGTCCGACGTTCCTCGCCGTGCCCCTCGCGGCCCGGTGAATGCGGGCCGCGACAGGTTTCCATCGCGGCGGGGCAATCCAGTCAATTCGCCAGCCGTTATAGAATTGAGGCTTCGTCCATCGCGGTAGTTGCCGTCGTCCCTTTCCCGCCCGGTCCTGCGCGCCCATTCACTGGCCGCGCTTTCGTGGGAAATGATTTGCTGACCGACTTGTATCCCCCTGCGCCGGACATCCGAAAACCATGAACTTCCGCGTTTCGTGATCGTGGCCATTGCCGATGCAGTGCGTTGGCAACGCAGCACGAAATGCGGATGGAATCCGGCAGGATCGCAGCAGCGACTTGCCGCCTCAAATCGAAAAATATACCAGTGAAATCAACCAATTACCGTAAGCGCACCCTGTCCGTCGCCCCGATGATGGACTGGACCGACCGCCATTGCCGCATGTTCCACCGCCAGATCACCCGCCACAGCTGGCTCTATACCGAGATGGTGACGACCGGCGCGCTGCTGTACGGCGACGTCGCGCGGCACCTGGACTTCAATGGGGAAGAGCACCCGGTCGCGCTGCAGCTTGGCGGCAGCGAGCCGGACGCGCTCGCGCAAAGCGCGCGTCTCGGCCAGCAATGGGGCTATGACGAGATCAACCTGAACTGCGGCTGCCCGTCGGAGCGGGTGCAGAAGGGCGCTTTCGGCGCCTGCCTGATGGCGGAGCCGCAGCTGGTCGCCGACTGCGTGCGGGCGATGCGGGACGCGGTCGACATCGACGTGACGGTCAAGCACCGCATCGGCATCGACCAGCAGGAGACCTATGGCTTCGTGCGCGACTTTGTCGGCACCGTGGCCGACGCCGGCTGCCGCACGTTCATCGTCCATGCGCGCAATGCCATACTCAAGGGGCTGAGCCCGAAGGAGAACCGGGAGATTCCGCCGCTGCGCTATGAGGTGGTGTACCAGCTCAAGCGCGAATTCCCGGACCTGGAAATCATCCTGAACGGCGGCGTCACCCGCGTCGAGGAAATCGATGCGCACCTGCAACATGTGGACGGCGTGATGCTGGGACGCGAGGCCTACCATAATCCGTGGCTGATGGCGGATTTCGACGCCCGCTATTACGGCGACCAGACCGGAGAACCGCGAACGCGCGAACAGGTGCTGGCCGCGATGCTGCCCTACATACGCGACGAACTCGCCCGCCACGGCGGCAAGGGCCTGAAGCTCAACAGCATCACGAGGCACATGCTGGGACTGACCATGGGCCTGCCTGGCGCACGGCGTTTCCGCCAGATGCTGTCCGATGCGAAGCTGCTGGCCAAGGGCGATCCCGGCCTGCTGATCGACGCGCTGGCGACCTTGCCGGCGGCCGCCTGAGCCGTGCCTGCCGGCCGGCAATGCCCTCAGGAATGAGTGTAAGGCTTGCCCATTCTGCATGTAACTTTTACGCCGTTTCCGCAGGGCTTGATTTCGATTAAGAAAAAAACGGACCTTCTCCGAGTGGAGGCCGGAATTGCCAAGTTGGCACGGAAACTGCGTTGTATCCCGAGTAGAGCAATTCGAAAGCCGGCATTCCAGCCGTACTGTTCGACTGCCCTGGTCACCGAGACCCGGTCCGTCACCCCGCCCAAGCGGGGATGCGCAACAGCCAATCGAAATGAATATTCAAGGAGATACACCATGCATTCAGTTTCCAGGCTTACCAAGGTCATGCTTGCCACCCTGGCGCTGACCGCCGTCGTCGCAGGTTGTGAACGCCGCGCGGCCGACACCACGGCGCCGGGCGCATCCACCACCATCAACAGCACCCCGAGCACGGCGACCGCGCCGGCGACGGGCACGACGGGCAGCGCAACGACCGGCACGGGCTCGGATAGCGCCACTGCGGGCGCGGCCGGCAGCACCACGGGCGCAGCGCCCGGCGCCGGCATGAGCGGCACGACCGGTACGACCGGCACCGCCGACAGCAGCGGCGCGGCGGGTTCGACCGGCGCGGCAGGCACGACCGGCACCGCCGACAGCAGCGGCGCAGCGGGTTCGACTGGCACGACGGGCGCCGGCGGCAGCATGTCCGGCGGCTCCGCTGGCGGCACCACCGACTCCAGCTCCGGCACCGGCGCAGGCATGTCCACCGCGCCGTCCGGCGGCACCTCGGGCAGCACCGGATCGAGCAGCGTCGGACCGTCGGGCACGACCGGCACCGGCGGCACCACCGGCACCACCGGCTCCGGCGCGGCACGCTGACCGGGGGCGGCGGCCCGCAGGGGCCGCCTTCATTTTGACGATTTCTTACCCTTGTTCCACCATGCGGCTTCGGGCCGCATTTCATTAACCCATCGACCACTGATTCCGGGAGGATCACCATGAAAAAGACCACTACCACGTCCGCGCTGATGATGACGATGCTGTTGTCGGCTGCCCTGCTCGGCGCCTGCAAGAAGACTGACACCGCGGACACCAGCGCAACCGGCAGCACCAGCACCACCACCACCACGACCACGACGCCGCCATCGCCTGCAGCGACCGGCACGACCGACAGCGCCACGACCGGCGCCGCCGCCACCGCGACTCCTGCCGCGCCGGCCGCCGATGCCGCCGCAGCCGCCGCCAATAATGCCGCGGCCGCCGCCAACAACGCCGCCACCGCCGCCACTACCGCCGCGGGCAATGCCGCCGACAAGGCAGGCGATGCAGTGAGCGACAGCGCGCTGACCGGCAAGGTCAAGGCGCTGCTGCTGGCCGACAGCGAAGTCAAGGGCACCGATATCAATGTCGAGACCAACAAGGCCGAAGTCATGCTGAGCGGTTTCGTCGAGAGCCAGGCGCAGATCGACAAGGCTGCCAAGCTCGCCGGCGGCGTCGAAGGCGTGAAGTCGGTCAGCAACAAGCTGGAAGTCAAGAAGTGATGTTCGGCGCGGACGGCTTCGAAGCTGTCCGCAGCGAGCCGCTGCACGGGCAACTGCCGTGAGCGGCTTGTTCGATGTCGACTGGGCCGAGGCGTTTGCGCTCGGCCTGTCGCCGCTGGAGCTGTTCGCCCGCGGCACCGCGATGTACTGGTTCCTGTTTTTTATCTTTCGCTTTTTCGTCCGGCGGGCGGTGGGGTCGGTCGGCGTTGCCGACATCCTGATCCTCGTCATCGTGGCCGACGCCGCGCAGAACGCGATGTCCGGCGAATACAATTCCGTGTCCGATGGCTTCGTGCTGGTCGGCACCCTGATCTTCTGGAACGTGCTGCTGGACCGCCTGAGCTTCCGCTATCCGGCCTTCCGGCGCTTCGCCGCCGCGCCGCCGCTGTGCATCGTCCGCGACGGCAAGATGTTGCGCCGAAACATGCGCAAGGAATACATCACCGAGGATGAACTGCTGTCGCAGCTCCGCGAGCAGGGCGTCGATTCGCTCGACAAGGTGAAGGACGTCTACCTCGAGACCGACGGAAACTTCAGCGTCATCAAGCGCGAGGAAAATCCATAGCGGGAATCGGCAGTGCCGGGCGCGGTCGCCGGCAGCCGTTACCGCCGTCACTGCTGTTTTTCTTCTTCTTCTCCTTCGTCAATGGTGGCGGTAATGCGGCCTTCGCGCGACGTGGTAACGGTAGCTGCCGTCCTCCTCGTCATCCAGGCTGGTATCCGGCATGCCGAACTCGCTGCGCAGTTCATGGCGCCGCATCCGTATGTCCTGCGTCAGTGAATCGAACGGCAGGTCCAGTCCGTCCATCAGCGGGAACAGCCGGGTCTGCTCCATCTCGATATGCGCGGTCAGCGTCGCCGCCAGCACCGCGAACGTCGCGTCGTACAGGCGGTCGCCGGCCTGCATCGATTCCATCCCGGCCACCAGACGCCGCACCACGCCGTGCTCCACCTCTGCCTGCTCGAGCAGGAACAGGTCGTCCATCGCGTCGGCCAGGGCGGCATACAGGTGCTCCTCCTCGACCTGCAGGTGAATGACGATCTCGGTGCAGGCAATCTCGGCCAGCGTCTGCCTGGCGTCTTCCGACCCGCCCTGGCGGAGTCGCTCGAACGCGGCGAAGAGGACCAGCAGCCGGTCATGGTCCTCGCTCAGGATGTCGACGATCTCGGACGCTTGACGGCCCATGGCTAACTCCCGGCGAAAGTGGATGGAAAGAAGACCTGTCGATGCAGCAATCTCCATGCCAATCGCCGCCAGGGACAGCCGGCGCCGAATGCCTGTCAGGCGGCGGGTTGAATCGGTTCTTGTGCCGGCCAGCTTGATATATTTGCAATCTTTACTTCGACTGCCTGCAAAATTTACTGATGGTTACCCGCCAATTACCGTACCGCGAATGGCGGGTGCGCTGGACCGCTGGGCATGCTTGTTGCGTCGGCGATGGTCTTATCTGAGCTAGCTGCAATGCAGGGGATCGCCATGGACAGGCTTTTGGAACGACAGGGCAGGATGGCGCGCGGGCTGCTGCGCATGGTGAAAGGCGGCGCTTCGCCGCGACTGCCGCGCAGCCGCGCCCCGCGCCTGTCCAGCCTGTTTGCGCGCGATGCGAGCGCGACGGAAATGCTGCAGGGCTGCCCGGTAGTGACGGCCGCCGGCGACTGGGTGGGCGCGGTGCGATCGATCCTGATCGATGCGCGCAGCCGCCAGCTGCGCTATGTGATGCTGCTGTCACGGCCCGGCAATGCGCTGGTGGCGATACCGTGGCATGCGCTGTACTTCGACTCTTCGCTGTCGCGGCTGGTGTATTTCACCTGCGCCTGACCCCGTCGCCGGCCGTCATGCACGGTGCGGCGGCGTAATCCGAACATCAATGGAGGATGGCCATGGCTTTACTGGAACAGACTGTCGATGTGCATGTCGCCCCTGAAGCGGCCTACGGGATGTGGATGCGGTTCGAGGACTACCCGCATTTCATGGAAGGCGTGGTGCAGGTGCGCCGCGCCGGGGAAAACCGGCTTCACTGGCAGGCCCGCCGCCATGGCCATGATGTCGAATGGGATTCCGAGATCCTGGAGACGGTGCCGCAGCAGCTGATCCGCTGGCGCGACCTCGAAGGCCAGCACCGCGGCAGCGTGGTGTTCGAGCCGCTGGGGCACGATCGGACCCGGATACGCATGCGCATGGAATTCGATGCGCTTCCGGTGGACAAGGAGCAGGCGCTGACCACCCGCGTGGCCGGCGACCTGGAGCGCTTCAAGAAGATGGCGGAGGAGAGCGTGCGCGCCACCCGCGGCGGCGCGGAAGGCGAGGCCGGCGCGGGCGCGGATGACAGGGCTGGCGCCGGCGCGCAGGACAGCGGCCGCGGCCCGCAGGCGTGGCTGCGCAGCCAGTTCGCGAACTGGGATGACCCGATTGCGCTGGTGCGCAAGGTCAGCGACGAGGTCGACCAACTGTTCTCGCGCTTCGTCGGCCGGCCGAGCGCCGCCAAGAGCGGCGAGGGAGGGCAGCCGGGCAAGTGGATGCCGCCGGTCGAGATACTGCAGCGCGGCGAGCAGCTGGTGATCTGCTTCGACCTGCCCGGCATCAGCCGGGAAAGCGTCAACGTGGAGATCCAGCGGGACCGGGTCATCGTCGAGGGCGAGCGCACCGAAACGCCGCAGCCGGCGGGCGCGCCCGGCTTCCGTCGCTCCGAGCGCAGCTATGGCCCGTTCCACCGCACCGTGCCGCTGCCAGACGGGGTGGACCCGGAATCCGCGCAGGCAGCCATGCATGACGGGGTGCTCGAAATCACGCTGCGCATGCCGACCCCGGCCGAGCGCCGCGGCAAGCGGCTGGACATCCAGTGAGGACGATGCCCGGGCCCGTCCGGGCCGCGTGCGCCAGGGAGTGCCTGCATGCTGGCTGACAGCATAGGCTGGGCCAGCGCGCTGGTCCTGATCCTGACGATCTCGCGGCAGGTCTACCGGCAGTGGCGCACGGGCAGCACGGCCGGCGTGTCGAGCTGGCTGTTCATCGGGCAGCTGGCCGCGTCCACCGGCTTCGTGATCTACAGCTACCTGGTGGAAAACTGGGTGTTCGTCGCGACCAATGCCTTCATGCTGCTGACCGCATTGACCGGGCAGCTGATCTACCGCGGCAACAGGCGGCGCGAGGAGCAGCAGCAGAAACAGCGTCCCGGTGCCGCTGTGCGCAATACCGGTACGGCATAATGTTTGCATAATAATCACATTGCCGAGCCGCGTTGCGCGTGCCGGAGATGCAAACTTGGCCCGAACCGATACGAAGGTGGAGTAATGGACGATTCCGAACAAGGCCCGCTGAGCCCGGCCGCGCTGCTCAAGACGATGGCGGTCGCGGCGCTGCTGGCTTCCCTCGTCAGTGCCTGCGGCAAGTCGCTCGACAAGCCGGTGCTGCCCAAAACCCCGAAACCCCAGACTTCCGCGGCCGCACCCTTGCCGGTGGAAGTCAGCCATGCGGTCTTCAAGACACAGGTGGGCTCGCCGGTGTTCTACCTCGATGGCGACAACGGCCGCGGCGGCCGCTTCGTCCTGCGGACCTGAAACGGCCTGCCTTGCGATAGCGGCAAGAGGCCGTACACTACTGCGGTCGTTTCGATAACGGCCCGAGCGTCGAACTAGGAGAGCAAATGTTCAAAGCCATTCCATGCCTGCTGTTGGCGGGCATCGTATTCAGCCCGGCCGCGATGGCCCAGACGCCGGACGCCCCGGTGCAGCCCAGGACTGAAAACGGCCTGCGTTACCTGTGCGGCGGCGTCGGCCTCGACGAATCCGAATACATGAAGTCGCAGGCCAAGACCCATGGCCTGCTGATGACCTTCGCCACGACGGACGGCAGCTACCTGGCCAACGTGCATGTCGATGTCGCCGACAATCGCGGCAAGCCGCTGCTGTCGGTCGACTGCGATGCGCCAATGCTGCTGGTCGACCTGCCGCGCGGCGACCGCTACCGTATCCTCGCGCAGACCGGCGGGGCCAGCCTGTCGCGCACCGCGAGCGTCAAGGCGGGGGGCGGCAGCCGGCTGGTGTTCGTCTGGCCGATGCAGGGCGGCCAGTCCGAAAAGCCGACCCGCGCCGAGAAGCGCGGCCTGCCGGATACCGACAGCCGTTCCACCGGCACGCACGAGGAGCCGCGGCTGCGCACGCAATCGGAGATGGGCAAGTAGGGAAGCGTCGCGGGCAGCAGTGATGCGATGGAGGGATGAGACGGGGAGAGCGCGGCGGCACGATGCCGGCTGCGGTTTGAAGACGATGAAGTTTTAATACCTATGGCCCGCGCGATGCGCCGGCCATGGAACAGCGCGGCATGAAAGCCCCTCGTATCGAGGCCATCATGCCGCGCGGTTGTCCTGCAGTCGATTCAGCCGATGAAGGGCTTACTTGGCCTGCTGGCGGGTCGCGGCGTCCTGCACCTTCTCGCCGCCACGCTCGACGTCCTGGCCCATGCCGCGCATCGTGTTGCAGCCGGTCAGGCCGACAACCATCAGGATACCCATTGCAGCGATCAGTTTTTTCATGATGTTTCCCCTAAAGAGTTTTGATAGGTCAAGCATTCTTCCCTGTATTCGCCTTGATCCGCCGCCAGGGAAGCCGCGCCGGAGACGTTTGCATTAAGCCGGGTTCAGCGGCGGGCGCGGACCATGTTCGCCAGCGTGGCGATGCCGCGCGTGGCAGCCCGCATCTTGACCGGGTCCTGCAGCGTCATCGTCAGCAGGCCGGCGGCGCCGCTTACCAGCGGGCCTACCCGGGCCACGCCGTTGACTGCCCGGCGAGGGCCGATGGCCAGCACGGCGGCGACGCCGCCCGCGATCAGCAGCGGATGGCCGAGCAGCCAGCGCATGGTCTGGCTGCGCGGGAACGGATGGGTCTGCGTGTCATGCATCACTGCATGCGTCGCCGGCGCGTGCGCGCTGGCTTCGACGGCATGCATCTGCTGCCGGTAAGCGTCGCGGCTGGCATGGATACGGGCGAGCAGCGCGTCGCGCTGTTCTTCCAGGGGCGCGTCTTGCGGCGCTTTCACATTCATAGACTTTCCTTGATGAGGTCGACGTCACGCTGGAATTCTTCGCGGACATGGGCAAATGCGGCAGCGGCCGTTGCATGCTTGCGCGCCACGAAAATACCTGCGCCGGCACCGGCTCCGAAGGCAAGGAACACCAGCCATGCGGCCAGGATGCGGTAATCCGTTTCCCAGAAACTCACGATGACGGCGATGCCGAGGAACACCACGGCAAGCAGGCCGAACAGGGCTGCAATCGCATAGCCAACCGCCTGCTTGGCCAGGATGGCTCCCTGCATCTTGGCTTCGATGGTGACCAGGTTCAGGTAGTCGCCAGCCCGCTCTCCCATCATCTTGGCGAGCTGCTTGGATTTTTTTATCTTTTCAAACACATGTAACCCCAGGTCCGGTTAGTCAAACAGGGCAAACGACGCGCTGCCGCGGATGCGGGCAGCGCAGCCTGTCAGCGGCGGGTCAGCGCGCCGAGCAGCAGCCCGACGCCGGCGGCGATGGCGACGGCCTGCATCGGCTTCTCTTTTGCATAGTCGCTTGCGATGCCGACGCCTTGCTGGAACTGCTCCTGCGCCGCTTCCTTGACGCTGCCGAACTTGGCGAACAGGCGGTCGCGCGCATCGCGCAGTTCACGGTCGGTCAGGGTCGACGCCTTGCCGAGCAGCGCATCGAGGTCCTTCTTGAGGTCTGCGAGGTCGCTGCGCAGGTCGCCCGTGCCAGCGTTCTTCATATCTTCGGCTTCCATTTCGATGGCGGATGACAGATCGCCCGGATAGCTTGTACTCATGGAATTCTCCTGTTGCTGTTATTGAAGGGGACAGTCTGGCGTTGCTGCCAGTTGCTGTGCAAGGGTTGTGCCAAGCACCGCGTACGGCCATAACAAGTTGATAACACAGTCTTTACCGGCGTGAGCGTACCGGATGGGACTAGCCGCGTCATGGATTTTGCACAACTTACCTGTATATTTTTCCAACTTCCCGGAAGCAAATTCGCCTTGACGCAATCGGCGACGCGGCTGACCGCCGTGCGATATCGCGCAATCTTCGGTACCGGCGATGGCCCGGGAAGCACTTGCGCCCGGCTATCATGGCGCATGAAACGATCACTCGCCGCCGCTGCCCTTAGCCTGTTTTCCCTCGTGCCCGCCGCGCAGGCCGCGCAGGCCGAAGCGGTCCCCGACACCATGGCCCGGCGCACCATGGCCTGCACCGGCTGCCACGGCGAACAGGGCAGGGCGACCAGCGACGGCTATTACCCGCGCATCGCCGGCAAGCCTGCCGGCTACCTGTACAACCAGCTGGTGAATTTCCGCGAAGGCCGTCGCACCTATCCGATGATGGTCTACATGGTCAACAACCTGTCCGACGACTACCTGCGCGAGATGGCCGAGTACTTTTCCGGCCTGCATCCGCCGTACCCGTCGCCGCAGCCGCTGCAGGCGCCGGCGGCCGTGCTGGCGCGCGGCAAGCAGCTTGCGCTGGAAGGCGACAAGCGCCTCAACTTGCCGGCCTGCATTGCCTGCCACGGCGATGCGCTGACCGGCGTCGCGCCGGCGGTGCCGGGCCTGATCGGCCTGCCGCGCGACTACCTGAGCGGCCAGTTCGGCGCATGGAAGAACGGCACCCGCCACGCCGCCAAGCCCGACTGCATGGCCGAACTGGCCGGCCGGCTGTCGGTGGACGACATCAGCGCGGTGTCGGCATGGCTGTCGCTGCAGCCGGCGCCGGCCAACCCGCAGCCGATGGCGGCGGCCGCGAAGGCGCTGCCGCTGGAATGCGGCAGCACGCTGCAGGCGCAGGGAGTGCAGCGATGAAGCGCGCCCTGCTGGCCCTGCTGGCCGTGATCGTCATCGTGCCGCTCGCGGTGTTCGCCTACCAGACCATGCAGCACCCGGACCGGGCCTACCCGGCGCAGCCGGTCGCCGACAAGGCCGCGCAGCTGCAGCGGGGCGCCTACCTGGCACGCGCCGGCGACTGCATGGCCTGCCACACCGCCCGCGGCGGCGAACCCTATGCGGGCGGACGCGGCATCGCTACGCCATTCGGCGACGTGGTCGCGCCGAACATCACGCCGGATGCGAAGACCGGCATCGGCGACTGGAGCGCCGACGACTTCTGGCGCGCGCTGCACAATGGCCGCGGCCGGGACGGGCGTTTCCTCTACCCGGTGTTCCCCTACACCAGCTATACCAAGGTCAGCCGCGAGGACAGCGACGCGATGTATGCGTGGCTGCGCACGGTGGCGCCGGTGCAGCAGCAGAACCGCGAGCATGCGCTGCGCTTCCCGTACAACCAGCGCTGGCTGCTGGCGGGCTGGCGGGCGCTGTATTTCAAGCCGGGGGTCTACGAGCCGGTCGCCGCCAAGCCGGCAGACTGGAACCGCGGCGCCTACCTGGTGCAGGGGCTGGGGCATTGCGCCGCCTGCCACAGCAGCCGCAATGCGCTGGGCGCGACGTCGGCGCGCGGCGACCTGGCCGGCGGGCTGATACCGATCTCCAACTGGTATGCGCCGGCGCTGACGCCCGATGCGGCCACCGGCCTCGGCGACTGGCAGGTCGCCGATCTCGCGGCGCTGCTCAAGACCGGCGTGTCGGGCCGCAGCGCCGTCTACGGCCCGATGGCCGAGGTGGTGCGGCAGAGCCTGCAATACCTGCATGACGACGACGTGCAGGCGATGGCCGTCTACCTGAAGTCGCTGCCGCAGCACGCGCCGCCGCCGGCGGCCGAAGCCGTGACCAGGGACACCGAACGGCTGCTGGCGCAGGGCGGCAAGCTGTACGACAAGCATTGCGTCGAATGCCATGGCGCCGAGGGCGCCGGCAAGCCGCCGGCCTATCCGCGGCTGGCGGGCAATAACGGCATCGTCGCCTCGTCGGTCAACCCGATACGCATGGTCCTCAATGGCGGCTATCCGCCGAGCACGGCCGGCAATCCGCGCCCGTACGGCATGCCGCCCTACGGTCCCGAAATGAACAATGACGAGGTGGCGGCGGTGGTTACCTATATCCGCATGTCCTGGGGCAACCGGGGCGCGCCGGTCGGGCCAGGGGAAGTCAGCCGCTACCGGACCGTGCCGCTGGAATGATCGGTTGCGCTAAACTGTGTGCGATTGTAAAAAACGATCGCTGACTGCGGGCAACGGTATATCGTTACCCAGCAGTAACAATTTCGATTGCTTCCGATCTGCCTTCCAAGGAACGAACATGATTACCAGAACCGCTTGCGCGCTGCTCTTCGCCGGCGCCGCCACCGCAATGCTGAGCTTGCCCGCATCGGCCCAGGACCCGCGCTACGATTCCCGTTATAACCAGGATTATCGCAACCCGCCGCCGCCACCGGGCTACGGCCAGCCGCCGATGCCGATGGCGTCGCCGGCATCGGTGTTCCAGGACAACGCGCGCGTGCTGCGCGTGTCGCCGCGCATCGAGCAGGTCAGCAGCCCGCAGGAAGAATGCCACATGGAGATCGAGCGCGTCGCGCCGGCGCAGAACGCCGGCCAGGGCCGCAGCCTCGGCGGCGCGATCGTCGGCGGGCTGGCCGGCGGCATCCTGGGCAACCAGGTCGGCGGCGGCAACGGCCGCACCGCAGCCACCGCGATCGGCGCTGTCGGCGGCGCGCTGGTCGGCGACAGCGTGGGCAGCAGCATGAACAACCAGGCGCAGTACGGCCCGGTCGACCGCCAGGTCCGCCGCTGCAACGTCGTCAACCGCACAGTGGAACGTAATGCCGGTTATGACGTCAGTTACAGCTATAACGGCCGCACCTACAACACGGTGATGCCGAACGACCCGGGCGCCAGCCTGCGGGTCAACGTCGCGATCACGCCGGTTTCCGGTTATTGAAGTCTGCATTACGCCAACGCCGGCGAAGATCATAGGAAGTCATGCTTAAAAGTCTCACCCGGCTCTGGCTCAGCGGTATGCAGCAGGCGGCAAAGGCGCAGCGCAGCCAGCAGAAGAAGCTGCTGAAAAGCCTGCTGCCGAAGCCGCCCAGGAAAACCCGCAGCACGGTCAAGGCGGCGCCGAAGCGCGCGGCGCAGCCCTCGCCTTCATCGTCCGCATCCTCGTCGTCCTCCCCATCCGCGCCGGCGGCAGCGACACGGCTGCCCGGCAAGTGGATGGCCTTCTATTACTCGTCGCTGTCCGACAGCGGCACGCTGCCCGCGCGGCGCATGCAGTACTGGCTGTACATCCCGGCCAGCGCACCGGCCGGTCCGCTTCCCATGGTGGTGATGCTGCACGGCTGCGAGCAGACCGCGGCGCAGTTTGCGCAGGGCACGCGGATGAATGCGCTGGCTGAAGAGAAGGGCTTCGCGGTGGTCTACCCGCAGCAGTCGCTGCGCGGGCACGCGAACCGCTGTTGGCACTGGTACGAGCGCAGCACGCAGGAAGGCGGCGACGACGTGCGCCTGATCGCCGGCATCATCGACAAGGTCTGCAAGGGCTATCCGGTCGACCGTGGCCGCGTCTATGCGGCCGGCATTTCGGCCGGCGCCGGCATGGCCAACATCCTCGCGCTATGCCATCCCGAAAAGATCGCCGCGGTCGGCCTGCATTCGGGGCCGGTGTACGGCGGCGGCCACAGCAAGACCGGCGCCTACGGCGTGATGCAGCTGGGCGCGGCCCATCTGGCCAACCAGGCGATCCGCGCGGTGATGCTGAAGGCGGCCGCGTTTCCGGCCATGCCCGCGATCCTGATCCACGGCCACGAGGACCGCGTGGTCCGGCGCATCAACCAGGACCAGCTCGCGCTGCAGTTCCGCGTGCTCAACGGCCTCGGCCCGGACAGCGCCGCGCCCGCGGTCGACAAGCCGGCCCGCACCGGCGCCCAGGCGTCGCATGCATACCGGCTCCACGATTTCCGCCAGGGCCGTAAGCTGCTGCTGAGGGTCTGCGAAGTGCAGCAGCTCGAACATGCGTGGAGCGGCGGCGACTGCAGCCTCAAGTACAACGCCTGCCAGGGACCGGATGCGAGCCGGATGATGTGGGACTTCTTCGAGCGTCACCGGCGGTAGCAGGGCAGGCGGCGGGCGGCGCGGCCTGCGCGGAAGGCGCCGTGCGGCGCGGCTCCGTACGGCATGCATCGCGCAGATAATCCTGCCTCCCGTGCGGGCCGCCAGCCCCGCGCCTGGCCGGTTTCCGGCCCTTGCGAAACCGCCGCTTCGCCCGCATACTGTTTTTTCATACAGTCTCGCCGCTATCCATCTTGTCCAAGACTTCCTTCCCGCGCCTGGCCTTTGTCGACCTTGAAACCACCGGCGGCACCGCCACCACCGACCGCGTCACCGAAGTCGGCATCATCGAGGTCGATGAAGACGGCGTGCGCCAGTGGAGCAGCCTGGTCAATCCGGAGATGCCGATACCGCCGTTCATCCAGGGCCTGACCGGCATCACCAACGACATGGTCGCGAACGCGCCGACCTTCGCCGAGCTGGCCGACGACATCCATGCGCGCCTGGCCGACCGGGTCTTCATCGCCCACAACGCCCGCTTCGACCATGGCTTCCTGAAGAACGAATTCCGCCGGACCGGCCACGAGTTCCGGCCGCCGGTGCTGTGCACGGTGCGGCTGTCGCGCAAGCTCTTCCCGGGCTTTGCCCGGCACAATCTCGATTCCATCGTCGAGCGGCACCGGCTCGAAGTGACCCAGCGCCACCGCGCGCTGGGCGACGCGCAGCTGATCTGGCAGTTCTGGCAGAAGCTGCCCGAGAGCCATGCGCCGGCCGTGATCGAGGAAGCGGTGTCGCGCCTGCTGACGCGGCCGACCATGCCGTCGCGGCTCGATGCGCTGCAGATGGACAGCGTGCCTTCCACCCACGGCGTCTACCTGTTCTATGGCGAGAACGACCTGCCGCTCTACATCGGCAAGGCCAACAACCTGCGCCGCCGCATCCTCTCGCATTTCAGCACCGACCATGCGCTGCCCAAGGAGCTGGCGATCAGCCAGCAGGTCGAGCGCATCGACTGGCTGCATGCGTCAGGCGAACTCGGCGCGCTGCTCAAGGAAGCGGAGCTGATCAAAAAGCTCAAGCCCGCGCATAACGTCAAGCTGCGGGCCAACGAGGAAATCTGTTCGTGGCGGCTGCTGGAGCGCAACGGCAGCCTGCGCCTTGGCCTGGCCGTCACCGACGACCTGTTCTTCGGCCATGACACGGCGCTCTACGGGCTCTACACCAGCAAGCGGCGCGCCACCGATGCGATGAAGTCGGTCGCCGACGCGCACGCGCTGTGCCACGTCACGCTGGGACTGGAGAAGCCGCGCGGCGGCAAGGCCTGCTTCGCCAGCCAGGTGAAGAAATGCCTGGGCGTATGCGCCGGCAGGGAGCCGGTCGCCGAGCACAACGCCAGGGTGCTGGAGGCGCTTGCCGGGCTGCGCCTGCGCGCATGGCCGTATCCCGGGCCGATCGGCATCGTCGAAGGCGACAGCCTGCATGTGATCGACGGCTGGGCCTACCTCGGCACCATCCATGCGAAGGACGACCCGCGCATCCTGCTGCGGCGCGGCCAGCAGCGCTTCGACCGCGATGTCTACCAGATACTGCAGAAGAAGCTGGCTGCCCTGGGCGACCGCGTGATTGCGCTGAACGGGTAGGGCGCGCTCCGGCGACCGGCAGCCAGCGCGCTGCGGCTCTGCCCGTGGCGCCCGCCTTGGCGAAGCAGGCGCAGCAATCACGCCATTCTGTGTTTGCGAATGTAGATTTTTGGCAACAGTTCTAATATTTATAATTATTTCTTCCCGTTCATCCGCAGGCAGCCCGGGAATACTGCATTTATGTCATGGCGGAATGTCTATTTTTCAGGCTTAATTGCCCAATTGAAATTAACCTGAGCGCTGCCTGGATCGGGCAGGCAGGATTTACCCGGGGAAGATCACTAATGAACATCGCAGGCATGAGGGTGGCATACAGGCGGATGCGGCTCTGGACCGAGACCGGGCAGGCCTGGTTCCGGTTCTGCCTGGCGCTGATGGTGCTGGCCGGGCTGGGGCTGGCGCGGACAGCGCCGGCAATCCCCGGGCTCGACGCCGCCACGCTCGTGCTCGCCGGCTACGTCTGCTACGCCGGCTTGTGGATCCAGGTCGTGCGGCGCTCGCTGCTGCCCGGCCGCGTCCGCCGCATGGCCGCGATCGTCACCGACCAGTTCCTGTTCGGCGTCGGCCTGTACCTGGGCAATGCGCATGCCGCGCCGTTCATCTGCCTGCCGGTCGCGATTGCCCTCGGCAACGGCTTGCGCTACGGCCGGCGCTATACGCAGTTCGCGGTCGCCATGGGCGCGCTGTCGTGCCTGGCGGCAGTGACGGCGTCGCCTTTCTGGCGCAGCGTGCCGGGCTTTGCCGCCGGGGTCGTGCTGTCGGTGGTGCTGGTGCCGCTCTACGCGTCGGCGCTGAACGCGCGGATGGCGCAGGCCAAGCGCCGGCTCGCCCGGCGCGCCGCCCGGTTCGAACTCGCGTCGATGACCGACTCGGTGACCGGGGTGTTGAACCGTTACGGATTCATGAGCGCGCTCGGCGAGCGCGGCGCCCGCGCCGGCCGTCATTCGGGCGCGCTGATGCTGCTCGACCTGGACGGCTTCAAGGCGGTCAACGACGCCTGCGGCCATGCCGCCGGCGACATGGTGCTGGTGGACACGGCCAACCGGCTGTCGCGTTGCTTCCGGTCTTCCGACCGGGTCGCGCGCATCGGCGGCGACGAGTTCGCCGTGCTGCTGGCCGATATCAGCGACCGCTCGCAGGTCGAGGAACTCGCGGCGCTGGCCCTGGCGTCGATTGCCGATATCCGCATCGAGCAGCAGCCTCAGCTTGCGCTCAGCGCCAGCATCGGGGTCTGCATGCTGCCGCATCCCGACGCCGCAGGCGTCGACGCCATCCTGCATATCGCCGACAGCCTGATGTATGAAGCCAAGAAAAGCGGCAAGAACCGCTACCGGATCTCCGCGGTGACGGTCCCGCCGGCATCGGCCTGCGCGTCCGAAACCGTGGCCCTGGCCGCCTGAGGACGCATGCTTGCCTGGCCCTGACGAATTGCGCAAGGGCGCCCGCAGTCGCGCATGCTAGCATCCGGGCTTTATTAAAAACCGGGGAGGACAGGCATGGCAACAGTGCGTTTGACGCCGACTGAAGTACAGGTGGACCAGATGGTCTATGTCTATGAGAGCGCCAGCCAGGCGGATGCTTTCGAGGCATGCGTGGCGGCGCTGGATGTCGCACATTGCGCGGTGGATCATCCCCCGCAAAGCACGCGCGAGGCGCCAGCCGGCAGCTAGGCCGCCTTCGCCGTTTGCACGGCGCCAGGCCGGGCGCGCCCGATGCGCCCGACCGTCAGCAGGCCGGCGAAGCCCAGGGCCATCAGCATCCCGGTGGCAGGCTCGGGCACGGCGCTCGCCGTCCCGGCAATGCCGCCGTTCGCCGCGCCAGCGCCATCCGCATCGGCAGGGATGGGACCGACGGCTTGCAGCGGCAATTGGCCGATGTCGCGGGTGAAGAGACCGGGATCGTCGAGGTCGATAACCGATACGTTTTCCACGGCCGGGCCGACGCTCAAACCGGATGCAGGATCGCCCAGCGCGGTAACCATGTTGCCGCTGCGGGAAAGCTGGGCGCCGCGGCCCGGCGCGGCGGCATTGCCGATTGCGCTGACTGCGCCTGCCGCGCCGCCGCCGGGCATCGCGCCATCGTCCGGGCGCGCAGCATGAAAGGCCGGATTGCCTGCGGCCAGCGCAAGTTTAGGCAAGGGCGCGCCAACGAAATCGACCGGCAGCAGTGCCGCCTCCGGCATCCATCCCTCCGCCAGGGCCGTGGGCAGCATGTCCCGGGCGAAGTGAGCCGCCTCCGTGTGGAACAGCGCCTGCAAGTCCTCCAGCGTCGTTGCGGCCGCCATTGCATCGACTCTTGCACTCCCGCCAGCCATCTCCGGCATCGGCCTGAAAAACACACCCGGCCCCAATGCCGCCGTCGACACGGCGGCAATCACAATAGCGAGGGCAGATTGGCGGAGGGTGCGCATAATTTCCTTTGGTCAATGTTTGTAAAATTTACAAAGCAGTAATCATGCCAGAATAAAATATTCTTTAAAAACAATATATTGCTTTAAAGCACATTTTCAGGCTGCGGTAGTTGTAAATTTGCTCGACAGATAGACTATTCGAAGGTAAAAGCGGAGGCTTTGGCTCTGCCCATATTTCTCTGTTGCAAAAGCCCGTATACTTAATTCCATTTCCGTCAAGAAATTAGGCTTCCTGGCAGGCTTTTACGGGCGGACCGACGCGGTGCTGGGAGACATGTGCATATAAGAAACGACACCGACGAACTGAAAAGCGCACTGGCGCGGCTGCATTTTCTGAAGGGGAACATGTATCAGGTGGCAGCCTGGCCGCTACTGTGCCTGGCGATCGTCGCCGTGATCTGGATCGCGGCCTTTGCGCACGTCGCTTCGGAAAAGTCGCGCATACATGATGTCGCCTCCGGCAATGCCAGCCTGCTGGCGGCCGCATTTGCCGGGCAACTCGCCCGCACCGTGCAGCAGCTCGACCAGACCACGCTGGCGCTCGCCCATTACTGGAAGCTGAGCAAGGGCAGCCTGCGGCTGCAGGACCAGGCGGGCGAGGGCATTTATCCGGAAGTGGACGGATTTTCGGCGGCCATCTTCAATAAGGACGGAAAACTCTTAACCAGCCTGCGCGGAAAGACCGCGAGCGCCGACATTTCGGCACGGGCCTATTTTCAGGCGCATCGCGACCGCCGCGTGCGCGGCCTTCATGTCACCCGGCTCGAGCAGGGGCAGGGCGGCCCGGTCGTCGTGTTTACCCGTGCGCTGACGGACAGGAACGGGAAGTTCGACGGGCTGGTCTGCCTGATCGTGCCGCCAACTTACCTGACGGCGCTCGACGAGCAGACTGCGGAAGGGGAAAACAATGCGCTGGCCGTGCTGACGACCGACGGCCAGATGATCGTCTCCAGGCCGGGCAGGAACATGGGTTCGCACGTGGCCCAGGTCAACGGCGCGGTGCAGTTCCCGAGCCGCCGCGCGAGGACCGTGGTTCCAGCCGAACGGTTCAGCGATGGCCGCTCCCGCATCGTCGCCTGGGAAACGCTGGAAAAATATCCGCTGGTGTCGGTCGTTGCGCTGGCCGAGCAGGACATTTACCTGCCCTACGACTCCATGCGCCGCAACACCATGAGCATGGCAAGCGTCGCGACGCTGCTGCTGATGGTGGCCGGCCTCCTGGGCAGTGTGCTCTGCGCCCGGCTGGTCTGGCGCAAGCACCAGGCGGCGGTGATCGCGGACACCTACCGGCTGGCGATCGAAGGCGCGCACGAGGGTTTTTTCATGGCCCGCGCGCTATATGGGCAGGGCAAGGCGGCGACCGACTTCGTCGTGGAGAACTGCAATGAGCAGGGCGCCCGGATGATCGGTTTCTCCAGGGATGCGCTGATCGAGGTGCGCTTCTCTCAGATGTACACGGGGCGGATCTTCGAGCATGTGAAGGCGACCTTCCAGAAGGCCATGGAGAACGGCTTCCACGAGGATGAATTCATCCAGCCGGGCGAGAACGGCGAGCGTATCTGGATACACCGCCGCCTCGTCCGCTCGGGCGATGGCATCGCCATCACGCTGCGCGACATCAGCGAGGCCAAGGCGCATGAAAGCGCGCTGGAGTCGCTGGGCAATACCGACGCGCTGACCGGGCTGCGCAACCGCTACTGGCTGGGCCAGTACCTGCCGCGGGCGCTGGACAAGGCGCGCGAGGCGGGAGCCGCGGTCGCCGTGCTCTATCTCGACCTCGATGATTTCAAGGACGTCAACAACACCATGGGCCACGACGCGGGCGACCATGTGCTGCGCCAGGCCGGGCAGCGGATCGCCTCCGTGCTGCGGCCGGGCGACCATGTCGTGCGGCTGGGCGGCGATGAATTCACCGTGCTGCTGGCGCATCCCGACCGGCGCGGCGAGGTGGTCGAGGTCGCCGAGCGGCTGCTGGAAGCGCTGTCGGCGCCGTTCCAGGTCCGGGGCGGCCAGCAGCCGCGGATCTGCGCCTCGGTCGGCATCAGCCTGTACCCGGACGACGGCCAGACGACCGAAGCGCTGCTGCAGCATGCCGACACCGCGATGTACGCGGCCAAGAACAACGGCAAGGGACGCTACGCGTTCTACACCCCGGCGCTGACGGAGCAGATCGTCCACCGCATCCGCAATGAATATGCATTGCGCAGGGCGATCGAGGTCAACGAGTTCGTGCTGCATTTCCAGCCGCGCGTCAACGCCGTGTCCGGCGAGCTGCTGAGCATGGAGGCGCTGGTGCGCTGGAATCACCCGGAGCGCGGCATGGTGCCGCCGCTGGAGTTCATCGGCCTGGCCGAGGACACCGGCCTGATCGTCGAACTCGGCAAGCTGGTCATCGACCAGGCATGCATGCAGCTCGCGGCATGGCAGGCGCAGGGACTGCCGGTGGTGCCCTTGTCCGTGAACGTGTCGCCGGTCCAGTTCGCCCGATGCGACCTGAAGGCCGTCATCGCCGAAAGCCTGGCGCGCCACCGGATCGACCCGCTGCTGCTGGAAGTGGAGGTGACGGAGTCATGCATGATGCAGGACAGTGAAAAGGTGGCGCAGGAAATCGCGTCGCTCAAGTCGCTGGGCGTACGCATCTCGGTGGACGACTTCGGCACCGGTTATTCGTCGCTCTCGCAGCTGCAGCGGCTGGACCTGGATGTGCTGAAGGTCGATCGCGCCTTCACCCAGGCGCTGAACACCGGCAGGCAGGGCGAGGCCTTCTTCATGACCATCGTCTCGATGGCGCATATCCTCGACATGCAGGTGGTGGCCGAAGGCGTCGAGACCCGGGAGCAGCTGGCCATCCTGCAAAGCCTGGGCTGCAACGAGGCGCAGGGCTATTACATTTCCAAACCGGTCCCGGCCTCGCTGGCGGCCACGTTCATGCTCAAGCGCAGCCTGTTCCCGGAACTGCAGCCGGGACTGCAGATCGCCTAGCCAAAGGCGGCGCGACCGGACCTAGCGGGGCAACTGCTCGGACAGCTTGTCGAGCACGCGGGTCTCCCATTTCTTGCTGAGCGGATTGAGCGGCACGCTGCTTCGCGCGACCACCTCCACGCGGGTCTGGCCGGCGCTGTCGGCCTTGTCGACGAACACCGCCAGGTTGTCCGCAAGCCCGGCCACAGGCATCGTTTCGCCGAGCTTCATTTCGCTGCGCGCCACCACGTAACCCGAACCCTTGTTGAAGCCTTCTTCCTTCAGGCCCAGGTCCTTCAGCACCACCGGCACCGCATTCCATACCTGGTCGTACGACGCGTTGTAGACCCTTGCCTGGCCCGATCCCTTGGCGGCCCGCGTATCGGCGAGCGTGGAGCAGCCCGTGCTGGACAGCAGGGCAACAGCGGCAAACAGGGCGGCGATATGTCTGGACATGGAAACTTTCAAAAAAATCGGTAACAGTTTAATAATACCGGAACGATAGCAGAACACTCACTGGATTAATTGCTTAGGGTCAAGAAATCAGGAAGTTTAAGCGTGTCGCAGCCGGAGCGGGTCCAGATCGTTCGGACAGATTTCAGCGTATTTTCGGCATGAATTCGCCGGTATTCGGATTGATATAACCGCCAGGGACGCCGAGGTAACGCTCGCCGGTCGCCGGGTTGATGACATCGCCGGTGGAAGTGGGCGGATAGTACTGGCCATTCGCCGGATTGACCGCGCCAGCCTGCGGCACGGACTGCGGCCGCCTGCCGGCGTCCTTACTCCCGACTGTCGGATCTTCCGCTTCGGTCGCCGGCGCGGCCTTTTCACGCTCCGCGCGATCCTGCGTGCTTGCCGCGTGGGACTGACTGAACGCGGCGGCCAGGAGGAAGGTGGCAAGGTAGTGTTTTCGCATGTTGCGGGTTCCTGGGTGTCGGGTTCGGCGGCGCATGCCGCCGACTGGAATCACCGCTTTATAACACTGCTGACCGGGAATGCAGAAATGCGAATGACTACGGGGAATTGCGCTAGCGAGACTGGATCCCTCCTGCAGTTGGGTCGACAGGTGGGCGTCTCCAGCCGCCGTCCGGCGGGGACGGCGGCTAGTAAGCAGGCCAGTGGCGTCAGCCTGCAGCAGCACAAAGCTGTAGCGCCCTTTTAGCGCCACTGCATTCGTCTGCCGGCTTTTCCTGGGGAAGTTCCAGAGGAGCTTGTGTCGCCGGTTCAGCTATTGCAGGGGGCTCGGTTGCCGGCGGCTGTGCATCCATTGCCTTCACCTCGGGTTCTGCGACTGGCATAGGCGCAGGTGCAGGCATCGGCGCAGGCGTGTCCTTGATAAAGGCATTGTCATAGGGCTTTACGGCATCTACTTGCACCGTCCGCGGAGGCGCCAGGCGGCCTGCACTGAAATAACCTGCCAGTCCCAGCAAAAAACTCGCGAGCAGCAACAAGCACGGCCCAAGCAGGCCAGTGACTGCCGGCTTGTCATGCCGGTGCCCGCTGCTGTCCTGGGCGGTCAGGACGTTTGGGCGAACTTGGGATGCCGGCGCCAGGCCATTACGTTGTCCTGGCGACAGGTCGGCATGCGACTCCTCGATGCGCTTGCGAGCCGTGGCAAGTGTGCCAGGTACCGTGCCTGCCGTCTGGTTCAGCGTCGTGCTCGCCTGGCGCCGCGTCAGACTGTCGAACGAATAACTGGTCAGTCGTTCGCTGTTGGCGATGATAAGTTCCTTCTCTGGAATATCTTGGGCTTGCATGATCACTATCCATACAATGAAGTGGTTTCACCCGGTCCAGCCATCCCCATTTTTGCCGGACAGCCAGAGAGGACGTATCGCAGACGCCCTTTGAATGCGCGTCACGAGAATCGCCCAAGTACCTTGGCAATTCGCTCACCGGCTTTTCCGTCGCCGAAGGGGCTTTGGCTGACTTGCATGCTGCGGTAATAAGCCTCCGAGGAGAGCAACTTTCCTGCTTCGGCCAAGGTCAGTTCGACGTCGGTTCCCACCAGTTTCGCGCCGCCGCCGTTGATCAATTCCTGGCGCTCGGTACTTTCCCGGGCTACCAGCACCGGCTTGGCAAAGGCCGAGGCCTCCTCCTGAATGCCTCCCGAGTCAGTGAGCGTAAAGGCGCAAAGATCCAGAAGATAGATCAGGGCCGGATAGGGCAGCGGTTCGGCAAGAAAAATACGCCCTCTTAACGATGGACTTAGCTCCGAAAGTCCTCGCTCGACGTCGTCCCGCACGCTCGGATTCGGATGCACCGGCCAGATTGCGACCACATCCGGAAATTCCTCGACAATGCGGGCCACTGCCAGCGCAATGTTCCGGATGGGCTGTCCCCAATTTTCCCGCCTGTGGGCGGTAATGAGAATTTTCCTGGAGTGCTTCATCTTTTCCAGAAACGCGGCAAGACCTGCGGGCAATTCCCTGATCAGCTCGGCACTATCTGCCTTGATCTTGTCCAGCGTCCACTGAGCAGCATCAATCACCGTATTTCCCACTTCAAAAATCGAATCGTCCGCAATGCCTTCCTGCCGCAGATTCTTACTGGCGCGAGGCGTGGGGGGGAAATGCCATTGTGCAAGCCGGCCGATCATTTCACGGTTCTTTTCCTCAGGAAAAGGGTCATGTTCATGGGTGCGCAGCCCTGCTTCCACGTGGGCCACGGGCTTTCGGTGGTAATAGCCGAGGGTTGCGCCGACAAAAGCAGAGGTCGTATCGCCCTGCACCAGTACGACGTCCGGTTTCAATTGGAGAAGGGCATTCTCGACCTTTTCAAATAGCGCAGACGTGAGGCTTCCTAGCGAATTGGATGAGCGCCTCAAGTCAAGTGATACGTTGGGCAGCATTCCGAAAAATCGATAGAGATCGTTTGCTACGGAACCATGTTGGCCGGTATGCAAAATGCTGATTTCTTTCTCCGCTCTTTTCAGCGATTGAAAGACAGGCGCCATTTTAATTATTTCCGGCCGCGTGCCTATGCAAAACAAATACCTTTTATCGTTCATTTTTTCCTCGGAAGAAAGCATGGCAAATTGCAAGGAAAGCATCGATTCCCATTTGTTAAATTAATCCAAGCAGGAATGAGTTTTACTGGCGCCAAGTTGGCTATCTTGATAAAAGTCAAAGATGAGCAGCGGGTTCGGAATAATGAATAACGTTAAATTGGTAGTAGAAGGGAAATGGAAAATTAATAAAAAAAAATCTATATATAATAGAATTTTCAGACATACTAATTAAAAAAATAAATTGTTTAGACAACTGTGGGTGATTTGTTTAACTGGGAAACAACGGACCGGACTGCTTTTGATCCATCAGTCTACAGCCTTGATGTTGGTCAAAATCGTAACAAAGGGGAACGGAGAATATAAAAAAAATGCACGGTTTTTACACAAATCACTTCAAAATGTGACAAAGGGTCAGTATTAATAATTTGAATATTTTTTGGTTTTGTCGAGCAACATCAGTTAAGAAAGCCTATAGGCAAAGGGGGAATAATTTGCAAGTACTTTCGAGTGGGAATAAAGAATTTCCCTCAGCAACGGTATCTTCCTGACCGGTCGTTTCGCTCGCCATTTGAGATGGTTCGAGCGGCAATCCACCTGTCAATTCAATTCCCGTAGCAATGAGGACTTAAATGATTGCCGGCTTTGAAAAGCCGAATGGATTCGTATTGCGGTCGTAGTTGTGCGGACGTTGTTATTTATCGGGAGTTTGTAATGCCAAGCGTCGATGCTTTTGCATATTTTTTATTGTTTGCAAAAATCACCATGCTGCTTGTCGGCCTCTGTTTTCTGATAAGCGGACTTGATGATCTTTTCATAGACATCTGCTATGCCTGCCGTAATTTATATCGTCGCCTCGTAATTTTGCCAAAATGCAATGCTCTTAGCGAACAGCGCCTAAGGGAAAAAGAGGAGCAGTGGATTGCAATCATGGTTCCCGCCTGGGACGAGTCTGCGGTAATAAGGCCGATGCTGGAAAACACTTTGCGGGTTCTTGACTATACGAATTACCGGATATTCATAGGCACCTATCCAAATGATCTGGAAACACAGCGGGAAGTGGACCTGGTCAGGGAAGGCAATATCCAGGTACATCGCATCACCACGCCGCATGATGGCCCTACGAACAAGGCAGATTGCCTGAACTGGATTTATCAGGGTATCCACCTGTATGAAAAATCCCATGGGATGAAGTTCGAGATATTTGTCATGCAGGATTGCGAAGACGTGATCCATCCGCTGTGCTATCGCCTCTTCAACTACCTGATTCCACGCAAAGACATGGTCCAGCTTCCAGTGCAGTCGCTGGAAACCAAGTGGTACCAGCTTACTGGTGGGCATTACATGGATGAATTTGCCCAAAGCCATTACAAGGATATGGTTGTGCGCGAAGCAATCAGTGGCTGCATCCCGGCAGCTGGCGTTGGCTGCGGGTTCAGCCGTAAAGCATTCGAAACAATCGCAGGCAAGAACAACAATCAGCTTTTCAGCATCGATTCACTGACAGAAGACTACGACTTTGGCTTTCGGCTGCATCGGAATGGATTAAAGCAGGTATTCGTCCGCTACGAAGTCGTTCGCAGCGTCCAGAAAAAACAATTTTTGACTGGAAAAATTACTAATGTAACGAAGAGGGAAACCGTCTGCATCAGGGAATATTTTCCTGCGAAATTCATGTATGCAGTAAGACAGAAGTCACGATGGGTCGTGGGAATCACAATGCAGGGGTGGGAAAACCTGGGATGGCAAGGATCCTTGGCAACGCGTTATATGCTTTTTCGCGATCGCAAATCGATACTGACCAATCTGCTCAATCTTGTCGGTTATTTACTGGTCGGCTTGGTGCTGACGGTCTGGTTTATTCAATGGCTACACCCGGATACTTACAAGTATCCCCCTTTGCTCGAGAAAAATTCGCTTCTGTGGTATGTACTTTATGTAAATGCATTCCTCCTCCTGCTCCGGATCCTGTTGCGAGCCTATTGCGTCTACCGACTCCATGGAACGATGCACGCGTTTTTATCGTTCCCTCGAATGATATGGGGAAATCTCATCAACTTTCTTGCAACGATGAGGGCTATTAAACAATACGTGCGATATCTCAGGACAGGGAAATTGATCAAATGGGATAAAACTACGCATCAGTATCCGTCAGAGGAACAATTGCTCTCCTTCCGACGTAAATTGGGAGATATTTTGCTGGATAGTCGCCGTATTACAGTTGATCAATTAAACCATGCTCTTAAGATACAGTGCGAAAAACCTGCATTATTAGGGGAGATTTTAAAAAGCCTAGGCTGGCTGCAGCAGCATGAACTGGACGAATTTCTGCTGCGTCAATAAATTTTATTTACCAAGGAGTAAGCATGAATTATTTATTAAAAATCCGTCATTTCGGCGTCTTTGCGGCAATCGTTGGAAATGGTATTGCCGCTCAGGCCGCTGACGTTGCGCCGCCGCCAAGGCCGCCAGGGTTTCAGCTTACAGAAATTGTCCCAGGCGATTCTCCGGTAGAAAAAAATAGAAAAATCCGGGCACATCACAACAAGACGCACTTCAAAAAGGATGTGACAAGAGATGATACGTTGGACGAGGCCAATGACGATAAAGGCAAGGGTAAAGGCGACGACAACGGCAAAGGCAAAGGCAACGACGATAACCCGAAGAAGTGACCGGGACGTACCGACAGTCAGAAAATCAGGAGAAATATTGTGAAACTACGTTCTATCCTACTTGCATTGTTCGCGGCCATTTTTATCTGGCAGCCTGCGGCCTGGTCCCAAACTGTTCCGGTCAAGACCCTCGTTCTCTACGATGAACCGGCGCAAGATAATTCGTTCAAGAAATTGGGCCTGAGTTATGCAATCATGCTGCGCAACCTGATTGGCCATTTCAACAGTACGGTAGATCTCGTCCCGGTCCAGAATTACACGCCTGGCAAGCTGAACAATTATTCGGCCACGTTCTATATGGGGTCGTATTACGACAACCCGGTACCTGCCAGTTTTCTCGCGGATGTCAACACCAACTACAAGTCGACGTCACCAAAAACAGTTGTCTGGTTTAAATACAATCTCTGGCAGCTTGCTTGGAATGGCGCATACCAATTTACCCCAACGACTGGCATTACTTTTTTAGACATAAAGGGACTCAATGCAGTGCCGTCTAGCGCCAATCCTGCACCAGGCTTCTATGACACCGTGACCTACAAGGGCAATCCGATGGTCAAGTACTATCAATACAACGGCAGCACCGTGCAGGCAGACCCGGAAATGGGCGCGACGACCGTGGCAGCACCGGCGCAGGCCTTGGTCTCCATCACCAATTCGAAAAGCAATACCACGCTGCCTTACGTGGTGAAATCGGGCGCATTCTGGTATTTCGCGGACTTGCCGTTTTCCTATATCGGACCGAGGGATCGCTACCTGGTCCTGGCCGACATGCTGCACGATATCCTCGGTGTCAATCATGCCGAGGACCACAGGGGTCTGGTCCGGTTTGAAGATGTCGGCGCATTGGTAACAGTCGCATCGATGCGCACGCTGACCGACTACATGTTCAGCAAGAGGATCCCGTTTGCCATTGCGGCAATACCGCATTACATGGATCCGCTAGGCGCCTATAACGGCGGCGTCGCGCAATCCGTACCGATGTCCCAGGCATCGAACCTCAACCGGGCGCTGACCTATGCAATCCCGCGCGGCGGACAGATCGTCATGCATGGCTACACGCACCAATACGGCAACAGAAAGAATCCGCACACCGGCGTCAGCGGCGACGATTTCGAGTTCTGGAACATCGTGCAGAATACACCGGTGGCAGAGGAGGGATCCAGCACAGCCTGGGCCGTTGCCCGGTTACGCGCCGGAAAACAGCAAATGGCGGCGCAAGGCTACGCGCCATTCGCATGGGAAGCGCCACATTATCAGTCTTCGCCAATGAGCATACGAGCCGCGAAACAAGAGTTCGCCAAGACCTACCAGCGCGTTGTCTACTACACCTCGGATCTCCCTGACCTCGTTGGCAGTGCGTCCAAGCCACGTGATTTCGCTGTGGGGCAGTTTTTCCCGTATTTCATCAAGCAGGATTATTACGGGCAGCAGATCGTGCCGGAAAATCTGGGCAATATCGAATACAACATCTGCAGCGTCGATCCTTCTTCCTGCTTCGATTACACCTGGCAGGACCTGGAACTGAATGCGAAGTACGCGCTGGTGGTGCGAGATGGCTTTGGCTCGTTCTTCTTCCATCCTTTCTGGCTTGAACCGACTCTGGGCACGCCTGGATACGCCGATTTCCAGAAACTGATGAATAGCATGACCACGATGGGCTATCGGTGGGTTTCTCCCAAGGATGTAACCCAGTGATTGCTGGTGCGCCTATCTGACGAGAGGGCGCTGCGGCGCCGGTTTGCTGGAGAAAAAAATGAATGGAATAAATGGTGTTGGGGGAAGGGCTTGTCCGGCGAACGGCAAGTCCGAGAGCACGATTGGCGCCACGCAAAAAAACTACGTCCTCTCCGGCCTTCTCGTTGCATCTCTCCTGCCGGCAGCGGCAGGAGATGTATGGGCGGTAGACGCTTCCAATTCGCTGACCGTGCCCAAGTACGAGCGTGCCGGAACAGAAAACTGGCTGGCGTCGCAAATAAGGCTCTTCCGCTCGTATCCCCATCTCGACCGCGCTTATCGGCTGATTGCCGCGGGCAAGCAATCGGAAGCGGCCAAAGAACTCAAGCTTTATCTGGAACTTGAACCCAGGGACAGGCAAAGCCGCGTTATTTACTTGAATGTGCTGTACCGGCTCAAGCGATACGACTCGGTATTGCAAGAGGCAAAATCATTACTGGCTGACGACCCAAAAAGTTCGAACGCGTATCTCTATCTCGGTCTCGCCTATGAAGCCCAAGGCATAAAGGAACGCGCCCTCGCTGCATACCTGCAGGTATTGAATCTCCCCGGGCTGGATGCACCGACAAAAAAATACGTGGGGAACATGGCGGCCGACCTTGCTTTGCAGGGCTCGCGTTATGCCGATGCGTTAAATGCGCTGGATCAGGTCAGAGAGCCGCAGGCCGACATGTATTACCTGTTCCGGCGGGGAGCGGCGCTGGCTGGCCTGCAGCGGCATGACGAAGCCGTGCGCACCTACTCCGAGGCGCTAGGCCTTGCCGGGACGCCGCAGGAAAAGCGCAAGCTTCACGAGACGATCTTCTACATCGAGCGGCAGCTGGGGCGCACGGGCGCAGCGATGAAGCACGTCGACGCGATTTTGGCGCTTTATCCTTCGGATCTCGCATGGTTGCGCACGAAAGCGACAATGCATTACCTGAATAAGGAAAATGCCAGCGCGGTCGCGGTATTGTCGGCCATGATGGGTCTCAATGCGATTGTCGAGGACCATTTCTTCTTCGCCAACATCCTGCTTGAAGAGCAGCGGTATCAGGATGCGATCGCGCAATATTCCGAAGTAGTTGCCGCAACCGCAGCAGCCAATACAGAAATGCGATTTCGCGCGCATATGGGTCTGGGCTACGCATATGCCAGCGTCGGACAAGTCGGGCGGGCGCAAGCGGCATTTGAAACGGCGGCGCAGATTCAGCCGGCGCCAGAGGCCAAGCAAGCGCTGAGCAATGTCGGAAAGATGCTCAAGCTCACAAAGTTTCATGTCGGTGCCGGCGGAGCGCAGCCGGAGCGAGATAATGCGGCTGGCGCGCAAACTGCCCGGTCGATGACAGAGAGGGAGTTGGCGGCCGAGTCAAGCGGTCCTGTCCGTAAAAAGGGAGCGCGCTCCAGTGTCCGGGCCACGCCCGCTCCTCGCCTGGCAGAGCCTGCGCCTGATCCTGCTGCGCAGGCGATGCAAAAAGCCTACGATGACATAGCAAACAGCAAGGACGAAAGCGCGGTTGCTTCCTTTCAGCAGGCGCTCGCGAATGGTGGGGAAACGGAGCAATTGTTTCTCGACATGGGATTCTCCTATTCGCGCTTGAAGGACACGGCGAAAGCCCGCGATGCCTTCCTCGCTGCGTTGCGTTTCAACCCTTCGGCAAAAAACATCGTGCACGTCGCGCGCAGTTATGTCGCAAGCGGTCAGCCTGAGCTCGCTATTCAGTATTTTAAAAAGGCCAGGCAAGCGCTCGTCGAATTTCTTCCTGAGGAACAGAAATCAATACTGGTAGAACTCGGCAACGTCTACTTCAGCAAGGAAAACTTCACGGCAGCAATAGAGGCTTGGCGGCAGGCGCTTTCGTATGGCGACGATACTTCGCTGCTCATGCAAGTCGCGTTCGCACAGCAGACGGCAAAGCAGGACCTGGCTGCGCTGCGTACCCTCGCGCAGGTCGATCCGACAGTGCTTGCGCCGGATCTGAAGAAGCGCTTGTACACGCAACTGGTGCATATCCATGACCGCCTGAACGATCCAAAATTGGCCCGGGAATACATGTTAATCCTGGCGGAAACCGAACGGTCCGCCACCCGATACTACGACGTCGGTTTGTATGAACTGCGTCACCAGGACGAGTTGTCCGGCATCGCGCATATAAAGACGGCGATGGAAATCGATCCCCAGAATCCAGTGTATTCCGAACAGCTCGCCTACTTGTACAAGAATCGTGGCAATTATGCCGAAGCAGCCCGGCTCTTCGAACAGGCGATCAGCAAGGATCCTGCGCGCACCGGGCTGTACCAGGATCTCGCCTATTCGTATAAGCAGAATGGCGACAACGATCGTGCTGTTGCATGGTTCAAAAAGTCCATCGATCTTAAACTAGAGGAACTTAAAAACACCCAACAGGCGCAAAAAGCGAAGGCCGGCTCAAGCCTCGGCAAGACATCGCGCGCTGGGGACGCAAGCTCACCTGGAAGTGCGCAGGATCGTGGCGCCGCCAGCGCGAAGCCGGGAACAGGCGCTGATGAAATCAGCCTGGATGCAATTACCGATCTTGGATCGCCAACTGTATCCGACGCAAACGACGCCACGAACGCACCGGCAGGCACAGGCGCCAGTTTCCAAACGGTTAGTTTCAACAGCACAGAGTCTCTTCGGGAATATTCCAGCCCGGCGATGATTTCAGCTGACGCCGAGATGCAGCTTGCGCAGGCGGCGGAAGTCAATCCGGCTGGCACCAGCTCGCAAGCCGGGGCGGAAAGCCTGGCCCGTTCCCAGGAAGAGGAGCTGTACAGGATGCGGCAAGAAGTACGGGAACTGACACGCCGCTTCCAGTTCAACTTCTACCAGTCCTATCGTTCGAAATCGGAGGCGCAAACCCAGGCCGCCGCTGCATCCTCGCCAGCTTTTTTCAACAGCGGCGTCATTCCCTCGCAAGGCGGAATCGAGTTTATCTTTCAGCCCCCGGTCATTGGCTATCGCGACGGCGAGATCTTCCAGCTTTACTCCCGGATGTTCTGGTCGAACCAGCCAAATTCTCTCAGCATCGCGCATGACACGCTGCAAGCAGGTGTAGGGGCGCGCTACAAGCCATTCAAGACCCAGGACATGTTTTTCAGCCTGGAGCGTCTCGTCAAGATCGGTGACCAGTCGCAGAATGACTGGCTTGCGCGAATAAGCTACGCCCTGACCGACGGCTACGATTTGAAGCTGGACCAGCCGTCATGGAATCAGACGATTTTTTACGGGGACCTTGGACGCTTTTTCCCGAATGCGGGCATTACCGCGCTTTATTCGGAACTTAGGCAGGGACGTACGTTCAATTACCGTAACCGGGCATTGATTACGCCCCATGTACTCATTGCCGGTCGAAAGCAACGTCCTGATCCCGACAAGGCCAGTTACATTGAAGCGGGCGCCGGGATCGCGTTCAAAGTCCGGTTCAATGAAAATCGCTACGAAGCCGAGCGTTCCAGCATGGAATTTCTAATGCAGTATCGCCGCGGTCTTAATAACCAGCACACCGGTAGCTGGGTCTTTACTGCAGCGCTTCAGTTTTAGGGAGATCACTCAATGCAGTTTCGACCGAGACAATATCTGCTGCAATGGCTGGGACTGATTCTCATGCTTGTGACCAGTCAGCATGGTCTTGCAGCAGGCGGCTCCCAGACCGAGGCGGTCAGCCGCCCGCCGGCTTGTTTGCAGGGAACGTTCATACAATTGGTCGACGAGAACAGGACATGGCCAAGGACACAATGGGAATCGCTTTTTAAGCAGTTCCAGGAACTGAAAATAAATCGTATCGTCTTGCAGTGGACCGTGATCGACGGCCAGGCTTTCTATCCATCGCACAATTTCAAATCCGCGACCGAGCCGGTTGTCGAATGGATCATGTCGCTTGCAGACACTCACGGCATGGAAGTTATGGTTGGCTTGACGCATCAGTCAAACCATTGGGATATCGTGGGAAAAGCAGAGCAGCGTCCAAAATACCTGGCAGAGGAACTGGCTCGGATCGCACAGGCAGTTGATGAATTGGGCCCGTTGGTTACGACGCATAAATCTTTCCGTGGATGGTATATCAGCCAGGAAGTGGATGACTTGAACTGGATGGATGATGTATCCAATGAAAGTCTCCGGTCTTTTCTCGTTCAGGCGAGCACGCTGTTGAAAACCCTGACCCCACGGGCAACGATCGGCGTTTCCGCATTTGCCAACAAGGCGACAGCGCCACAAGAGCTCGAATTGTTCTGGAGCCGTATGCTGGCGCGTGTCCAGAATCTGGACACGATCTATTTTCAGGATGGCATCGGTGTTTATAAACTTGATTTGGCTGTCTTGTCGGCTTATTACAATGCAATGCACACCGCTGCAAAAACGAACAAAAGAGAAATGATGCCTGTCATAGAAATCTTCGAGCAGACTTCGGGCATGCCGCTAAATAACAATGCGTTCTCGGCAAAGTCTGCGCCACTGGAGCGTATTTTGCGCCAAGTATCGGAGGCGGAAAATTACTCTGCAAAGCATATTGCTTTCAGTGTGCCCGAGTATCTGTCTTCCATGAAGGATGGTTCAACGCGACAAGCCTACGACGATTACATCAGCTACATGCGCGAAAAGAAAATCGTCTGCTCCGACAATTAAACCTGCTGCCTGGCTCTTCCCCAATCGTTTCAGGTCATTCGGATTCAGTGATCGGATTCGTTTGGGCGGCGGGGCCTAACGGTTACCCCGGCGCGACCAGCGCAAAGAATGGCGATGCCAAACGCGGCCGTGTAACCCAGCCGTTTAGCATCGCATGGGATGTCCTTGCTGTAGGGTGTTGCGATACGTTTATATTTTTTCCCCGCCTGCTGATTCCGCAGCTTCGTGCAAAAGCTTGGTCAACTCATCCGTGTCGTTACTCTGGCCCGAATGATTCGCGCGTATCAGGAAAAATTTTTGTATATACGTCGAATTCGGTTGCAGCGGAAGAATTTTCAGTTTGCCGTTTTTCAGGGAATCGCTGATGCGGTTTATCGCAACCCAGCCATAACCTATCCCTTCGCAGATTGCCGAGATTGCCGTTTCGAAATTGCTGACGTACCAGTGTTTTTGCGCAGTCGGAAGCGATCCAGCCAGGTCGACGTTATGCACCATATGCTCGGCAGGGGAGATGATCTGGATCTCGCCATTCAAGTCATCCGCACCCAGTTCCCTGTCCAGTCTAAATAGCGGATGGGCCGGATGCGCAACGGGCACATATTCAATTTGCGTAAGCACATTGCCAAGAAAGCCTTGCGGCACCACGTTGCTGATCGTGATGTCGGCCTCGTCGTTATGCAGCATTCTCCGGATTTCCGCCGCAGATGCTTCGGTCAACCGCACTTGCGCATTGCCGTGCTGCGAACTGAAACGGCGCAGCGCGGGAATCAGGAGCCGTGTCGGGAAACCGTGCACAACTGCCAGCCTGATTTCCGGCTTGACGCCGTCGCGCACGACGCGCGCGAGTTTCTCCAGTGCCGCCGCTTCGGACAGAAGGAAACGGGAACGCTTGAGCAGTTCGCGCCCAGCGTCAGTCAGCTGCGATTTGCGGCCATCCAGCCTCAACAGAGCGACATCCAGTATTTCTTCCAGGCGGGCAATCGTGTAGCTGATCGTCGGCTGACTCACTTCCAGCGACTCGGCCGCCGCCGCAAAACTGCCGCATTCGACCACTGCATGAAAAAATACCCATTGCTTTAAGGTGGTTACCGGCGCCTGCAGATAGGCTTTCGGGCTGCTGCTGTCTCCACGGTTCGACGTGTCATCTATGTCGTTACCATCCACTCCCTTTGGTGCCATTTCCATTTTCTAATTCCTGGTTAGTGTCGGTTACAGTAGCGCTTCAAAGGAATTCGATCTATCTGATCTGGATGTAAGATCAGTCTTTCGGAAATTCAAAATGCCAATTTTAATAAAGATTAAAGAATTAAACGAAAAAGCGTGAATTTTATTCCTGCCAGATAGCGCTCAGCTGCGGTGCCTTGGTGACTGCCGATTTTTAACTGCGAACATCGCATTTGGTAGTTAAGTTCAACGTGAGAATGAAAAAAGGCTTGATCGTGTGCCAACAGTAGATTCCCGACGTTATCATGCAGAGTGGAAATTGCTCTCGTCATGCTTGAAACCGACAATCAACTTCAGCATCTGGCATCTTGGGTCGCTGCTAAATCCTGCAAGCATTCCTTGATCATCAGTAGGTTAAATTGCTGCCCTCATTAAATTACCGAATGCTGTGGCTTAAGCACGATTACGAAATTTTAGCCCAGTCTATTAACTTCATGACAAAAAAACAATGAAGGCTATTGACTGAATCGGTGTCTGTGTCGTTTAGGTCACAATTCGGTAATTTTGCTCTTGCGTCTTTGCTGACAGATGAATATTGCCTCTAGTTATATTTAATTTATCTATTAATCGTCCAAGTTTCTAGGGAAAAGTTTGATTGAATAGATACTTTAGGTTGTTCAGAAAATATTGACAACGACAGGATATGTGAGTGTGGATCATGGTTGTGGCGGTAAATTCCATTTGCCGGATTTAATAACTAATTTGGTCCATGGAAAAGATTGTGATCATGATTTGTTATTTAAAATATCAAGAATTTTTTCGAATCGAATAATATATTTACGCTCGAGCGAGAATTTCTTTTATGGTCGAGTTAAAAAGATTGCACAAGTAATTGATCGCCCTGGATTTCAGAAAATTGGGTAAATAGATGCAGTTCAATAACTATTTATTGGCTGCAAGAACTGCGACAGCGGGTTCAATACGATTACAGGTGGAAGATCGGTAATCGGAGGAAGGAGACGCCGTAGGGCGACGTTGCCCGAGATCGGAGTTCGCGGAGCGTGGGATGGCGTAAGCGGGAAAGGCGGCGTCGATGCAAGTGCCTTGGCGCAGGCAGCCGCACAAAACAAAAAGCCCAGTCTTTTGAACTAGGCTTTTTGTTTCAATCTTTTGGGGTGGCCGATGGGGCTCGAACCCACGACAACAGGAATCACAATCCTGTCCATACTGCAATATAAATCAAAGGGTTAGGCCGATTCTTTGGAACATGGAATTTACGACAAGCCCGGAGAAACCGGACTAATTCTCGCTATCTTCCAAAAATATCGAGCCTATTTTGTGGCCTTTGCGGTCTTCGTTTTGCGCCGATCGTAGACCTTCGCGACCATCCGACCGTCACTGTGACCGGTGGCGTCGATGATGTTTGCGTCGCCGCCTTCCATCCGGTCGGTCACCGCGCTGGGTCGCATATCCGCCAACGTGAAGCGGGTGAAGTCGAGCCCATTTTCCTCGGCGTGCTTCTCGCAATACTTCATGAGCCGGGTCCAGATCGTATTCCAGCCGCTTCGGGTGTACACCTGGCCATGGACGTTGCCGAAAATATAGACGCTGCTCGTCCGGTGCAGCTGAATGGCCTCGTCGATCGATGCCCGCAGCGCCGGCGACCACTCGATCAGTTTGTTCCGCTGCGCCTGGCCCTTCTTGCGTTTACCGACGGCGACCTCGATTCCTTCCGGCTTGATGTTCTGCCGGGTCAGGGCGCGCATCTCGGTAGGCCGGCTCACAGTCAGGTACGCTGTATACAAACAGAGCGCCATCACCAAATAGCTGCCGCCGCGCTCGCGGGCAATCTTCAGCGCCAGCTCGAGGTCCGCGGCCTCCACGTATTTCTGGCGTGGCCGGGTCTTGTTGTATTTGATGCCGCGGCAAGGATTGGTCTCCAGCTCGCCCATGCGGCGCCCGTATTCCAGTACCGCAGACAGGAGCGCGATTTCCTTGTTCGCCTTCGCCGGCGCGCCCTTGGCGGCCCGGTTGGTCAGGTAGGCATAGATGTGCCGTGGCTTGATCGCTTCCGGCGGCATGGCGCCGAACACCCGGGTCAGCCAGGCCGACTCCACCTTGTTCTCCTTCAGCGTGATCGTCGCCTTGCGCATCTCGCTATCCGCCGGCATGGATTCCTGCCAGACAAAGTAACGCTCGATCAGATCCGCCGTGGTGCCGGCCTGGACTGCATTTCCGTTGAGGACCTCGGCGCGGAGGATGGCGTCCCGCCGGATCTCGGCGACGGCCGCCGCATTGTTCGCCGCCGCGCTCAGGCGGAAGGCCCATTTTCCGCTGGGCAGCTTATAGCCGTAGCTGACCTTGAATTTGCCCTTGCGCTCGTACAGTCGAAAAGGGAGGCCGTCCGGGGACTCACGACGGCCGATCACGAGAATGCCGCCATGTTCGGCTCATACTCAGCCTGGCCGGCCGGCACCAGTTGGCCCTGCATGCGCGAGTCGTGATAGGCCCGGCTCACACTGGGAAAGCCGGTGATGGTCACGGAAAACGGCCATTCGTTCTTCGTCAGCCAACGCCGCATGCATGAAAAGCTGTTCGGGCGGCAGCCGATGAGCCCGGCCAATTCGCCGGCGGTCAGGTATGGATTCACTTCGTTATTCCTTTGCTTCCTGTATAGGCTCACCAGTCGGCACCAACTTCCAGCCGCCGCTGACAGGGCGCAGCCTGGAGATAGACACCTTCGTTTTCCCGCCTGTATCCCGGTCAACGCGGCCCATGACGACCTTCTCGCCCTCAATGGCATAGATGCGGCGCTGGCGTCCGTCCATACGGGGGTCCATGTCCTGCCATACCTGCCCGACTTTAACTTCCGTGCCGTCTTTCGTGACCGGATGAATCCCACCAGTCGGCGCCGCCAGCCGCGCATTAACTCGCTCCGCAAACCGCTCCCATACCACCTTGCGGACGCCTGTCAGCGGCCATGGCTCGCCCGGGATTTCTGGGAAAGCCTGATGCAGCATTTCACCAGTGACGCGGACCGGGGAGGGGAGAACCTTCCACGTTTCTGGCTGGGCGGGTGCGGCGGCAAGCATGGCCTTGTAAGCTGGCACGACACGGAAGGGAAACTTCGGCCATTCCCGCAGCTTCCACTGTGCAGCCTGACACATGGCTTGGTCGGGGTCTTCCGGCACCAGCTTCCAGCCCTTCGGTATTTCGCTCATCCCTGTTCTCCTGACATTTCCTGATGGTTGCTGACTTTTGACTGGTCCTGACCAGTGCTGACAAATTCCGACGTGCTGCAGGTGAGGCAGGGCAGCTTGCTGAGGGCGGTGGTGATGTAGCCGGTGCCGTGGCAGTGCTCGCAGGTTAAGCGGCTGTCTTGGGCGTTCATGCTACGATTCCTCCAAACAACATTGGAGACGAGAAATGGCAGCGGAAGTAGTTGAGCAAGGCATTAGGACCGGGGAGTGGCTTACCATTTTCGCTACACTTGTTGGCCCGATTCTGGCTGTACAAGTTCAGAAATTGGTTGAGGCCGGCCGCTCTAAGCGCGACATGAAAGAAAGTGTTTTTCGCCGTCTGATGGCGACAAGAGGGGCGCGACTTTCTGCGGAGCACGTCCAAGCCTTGAACATGATTGATATTGCCTTCTATGGTGTTCGTGTCTTTAGCTTCCATTGGCAATCTGCTGCTGAGAAAGAAGTGCGGCGGCGATGGCGCGATTATTTCGATTCGCTTGAAATCGATAACACCGGCTGGACTGAATCCCAGTCGGAAAGACTTATTGAATCGAGATATGAAAAATTCAATGCTTTGCTTTCCAGCATCGCAATCGCGCAGAACTACGACTTCGACCCGGTTGAGTTGCGCAGAAATATTTATAGCCCAAACGCTCACGGCACAATCGATGCGGAAAATAACGCCATTCGTTCTGGTCTTTCGAAGGTGCTCAATGGCGCCTCCACTATAAAAATGGATGTTGTCAGTTTCCCTGGCGGCGCCAGCGCAAACGGAGACCAAGGGCAAAGTGTGGGGTAGAAATCCAAAGGGCTTAGCCTTGGTGAGCAAATCTGTGATCATGCGAACATCCTTTGCTGTGAGCGCTGCAGCGCGAGCCGATCGGCGCAGGCCTTGTTGAGCCAAACTACTTCGGTGCGGATCCGGGCGCCGTCAGCTACTGCGCGACGCTCATGCCGTTCCCAATCGGCGAACAGATCGTTGTCGTAAAGCTCGGTTGGGTAGCCGGAAAGCACGACCATTCCTTGCAAGCCGTGGAGTACTCCGGCCAGTCGCCGGTGGTCGTCGTCGCTCAGCTCATGCCGGTACCCGTGCGTTTTGCTTGACCGCCCCTGCAGCGAAGACCTCGAGCTGTGGCAATAAGGCGGATCCGCATAGAAAAGCGTGTTCGGCGAATCCATCCGCTGCATGACTTCGATCGCGTCACGGTTTTCGACTACGACGCTGCGCAGCCGTCGCGTGAAAGTCGGGATTGCATCCGGCCAGGTGGAGTACTCCATGGATGGAAGCACGCGGCCGTCGGTCAACTTTGATCGAAAGCCGGTACGGCACGACCTGGTCGCGGAGTCGCTGCCATGGCCCATGAACGACTTGACGATGATCTTGTGGGCCGCATCCATGTCGTCGACCGCTGGTTCATAGGCCCAGTCAAACTCCTCCCGGGCGAAAGGCGTCAGTTCGACGCGGCGCTTTAGCTCGATCGCGCGTTCTGGGTCTCGAAGAATTCGAAACAGGTTCACGATCGAGCCGTCCAGGTCGTTGTAGCACTCTGCTCCACACGGCTTTTTCTGGAGCAGTACCGAGGCGGCGCCGCCGAACGGTTCGACGTACACGGCATGCTCCGGAAAGAAAGACAGGATCCAGGGCGCCAGGCGAAACTTACCGCCGTGGTAGCGCAGAACTGGACGGGTGATTTCGGTCATGCATTGCTCCATTCAGAATTAGTCCGGCCTCTCATCCGGCGACGCCTTGGCCGCTGCGCTCGCGAATATGCAGGGACTGCCTGTACCCTGTGCCATTAGCCCTTGGTAGGGATTCGGTGCTACTTGATGACCAGCCGTTTGCCGCGCACTTGCATGGCGCCAGGAACTTCCCGGCCCGCTTTGATTGCCTCGGCGATGGCTTTCTTGTCTGGCGCCGGCGGCGGGGCAACTGGCACCGTCATGAATTCCGCTGGCACCAGGCCGGGCTCGAACACGTCGACGCCGGGCGGATTGTTCTGGATCGAGATCGCGAAATGCGGGCATTCAATTTTCGTGATGCCGGCGATTTCCATGCAGGTCTTCAGGTACTCACGGATGTGCGTTGCGCGGTTCTCGATCGCCTTGCGCCGGGCTGCCATCTGCGCCTCGGCATCCTTGATAGCGGCCGCGCTGGCCTCCAGGTTGCGGATCGCATAGGCGACGTTCTGCGCTTTTACCTCCAGCGGATAGCTCTCGGCTTCGATCGTGTCAGCGATGGCCTGGGCGTCGTCCTGGGTGGACATCAGCGCCTCGACCATGCGTTTGTAGTCGTGGGCGATTTCGTAGAGTGCGATGCTCATGCTTGTTCCGCGTAGGCTGGTTGTGCAGCAGCTTCGAGCGCAGCCTTGCGTGCGTTCGTGGCGGTGGTCAGCGTCTTGTAAGCGTCGCGGTCATTCAGCGCTTCGGCGGCTGTCTTCGCTTTCGTGTACGCCGTCTTCAGCGTTGCCAGCGTGCTGGCGCTGTCGATCGATGCCAGGAAGTCGGCAAGGGTGCTTTCCGACATGCCGGCCGGCGCGGGCGGCGCTTCAGGGGGCTCCTCGTCCACGTGCAGATCGCCCTTGTGCCACAGGTCGAGTGCGGCGCCGAAGCGCATCGCGGCATTGCGCAACGCGTCGCCGATGCGTTCCTTCATGGCGTCGCCGCCGGTCTTGCCCTGGGCGTCGCCGTAGCCCCAGCGAGTCACGCCGCACACGGTCAGCTTGATCCACATGCCGCCGTCCTTGTCGATGATCGGCAGGCCGTTGGCGTCGATGCCAGCAGGCTCCCACGTCCAGTTCGGGTCGGATGCCAGCAGACGATCGGTCAGGGCGGCGTGACCGACGTAATCAAGCTGGATAGCCGGCAGACCGTGCCAGCCGCCGCACTTCGGGCATTTTCCCTTTTGGTTGTCCTTCTTCGTGCTGCGGCACATGGTGCTGACCTGGTTGGCGGGGAAGGGGCTCCGCATTAGTTCCAGTCCCGTCTTTTTCACTTCTGACATGCTGCTTCTCCTTGCTGCGTTGTTCTTCGTGCCATTCCAGGCATTCGGCCATGTCCTGCTGTTCCTGCTGCCAGTCTGCGCTGCGGCCCATGGCTTACTTCTGACTCGCGACCTGCGCCGGCGCCGCGCAGCTGGTCGGCGCCGGGTCCGGAAACATATTCAGCAGAAATACCAGCGCTATCACGAGCGCGAGGGAGCCCCACGCTAAGCGGCTGGAGACTTCGGTGGCGCGCGGCGCCCGGTATCCAACTTGGTGTTCTGATTGCTGGTGTGGCTTCATATCGCCTCCTGAATTAATCGCCGCTCTTTCCCGGCTGCCATCCGTTATCAGGTGTCTCGGAATCACCCCGGTACTAAGCCCCGGACGCTCGCCTGCGTTTTCTATGTAAAAACGCGCGAATAAATCGTTAAGCTGGCTCCGAGATCGAGCACAAGTTGTAGGCCCAGGCGTACAGCAGAACTCGCGCTTCGCCGTCGATGCATGTCTTTGGGTCGACTAGCATTTCACGGGCGATGCTTTTGGCCTTCTCGGAATCGGCCACTTGAACGGGGGTGTAGACGAGGGCGCTCACTTGTCGCCCTCCGCAATCATTGCGTCGGCTTGGGCATAGGCCCACTTGGCCCGCTCTTCGAAAGTGAAGCCGTCTGCGCCCGTCGGGTTCGTGGCGGCGGCCTGCATTGCCTTCGCTGCAAAGTAATCGCGTCTGGTGATTCCGACGAAAAGCGAATTGCCGAAAACCACCGGAAAAGCTTGACCTCCGGCCGCTTGCGCTACAGATTCTTTCTGCAGCCGCACCCGTTCTTTATCGTTTTTTATTTCTTCGAGACTTGGCATCCCATCCTCCATTAATCGCCTGCCGCGGGGCAGTGCATGAAGAACATTAAACCATGAGTTGAATTACTTAGTCAACCTTAGGTTGAATATTAATTCAACTAGGTAGTTAATACTGAGCATATATACAGTACTTATTTTCAGGTACTATCAGGAAAGTGATGCGCGGATGCTTCAAAAGTCTTTCAATCGGGCGTTACCAAACAGAAATGTAAAATAAAATGCGTTCCGCAGACTCGCATTTGGGCGATGGACAGAAAGGATGAGATGGCTTACAGCAAGGAACCGGCGAGACCAGAAGTGAGGCAAGCCCAGGTGGTACTGGATGCCTTTGAGGCAAACTTGCTTAAGAATTATCGAAGCATGACGCCTCAGGCCCAGGAGATGCTGGGGTCACTGGCGAAAGAATACGGGGAGATGTTCCCTCGGGCGCATGCTCCAGCGCTACGACTTGTCTCCAATACGGAGCGGCGTAAATAGCGCCTGCCTTGGCGCCACCCTGGCTGCGGCCAGAATCATGTTTTGCCCATCCACGCTGCAGCGGCGGAACAGCTGCAACAGTTCCGCCTCTTTCTCATTGACGCGCTCAAGCGCGGTATCCATCGCTTCCTCAGCAGCCGGCACCATATCGCGGCCGAATAGCTGATCCATTGTTAAACCGAGTGCTTCCGCAACGATCACCGCTTTCTCGCGAGAAATCTTCCCGCTGATCGTCCACTTCGACACAGCGTTGACGGATACGCCCGCCTTTTCGGCGAGCCAGCTCTGACCTTTTTGCAACGCTTTTAGACGCATTGCTATCGTTTTGCCAACATGTGAACTCATGCCGGCATAGTCGGTTGAATTATCGAAAGATTCAACCAAGCTCCAGTTGAATCGAGATTCAACCTGTGGTTTAATAGACGACATGGACACCAAAACTCTCTCCCCGATCGAAAAGGCAGTGGGCCTCGCCGGAGGCACTGCCAACCTCGCCAAGTCGTGCGGCGTGACCCAACAAGCCGTCTACAAGTGGCTTAAATCCGGGCACCCCCCGGTCGAGCGTTGCGTTGCGATTGAGCAGGCAGTGCGCGGCCGGGTGTCTCGCTTCGACCTCCTACCAGCGGATTTTTGCTCTGCTCCGCTGACAAAAGCTCGCAAGTAACCGTTGAAAAAATAATAGTTCAAAAGAGACAACAAAGCATGCAAATCGATTTACAAAAATCCCCGATTGGTCTCCTCCGCGACTACCTGGAAGTGTGGAGCAAGCGCACCGATGCGTCGAATCAGACGATTGCGGCAAATATCGTCGCGGCGCACGAAGAAATGGGCGGCCCAGCGCGCACCCGCATTACCTTCTCTCACTCTGGCGACATCTTCAAGCAGCTGGCGACGAACTGCACCAAGGTGTTCCGCTGGTTCGATGACCGCGAGAAGGACACCAACCTGCTCAGCGTGAATTTCCTGCCGGCGGTGCTGCGCGCCATGCCGCGCGACCTAGCGATGTCCTGGCTTAACGAGCTGCTGCGCCCGATTGGCTTCTGCGTTCGCGGCCTGGAAAAAGTGGAAAACGACTCACTGGATGTGACCACGCTGCTTTGCCAGAACATGAAGGAAACGGCCGAAGCAAATCAGGCCATGGCTGAGTATGCCGCCAACCCGACTGAAGCTGGCCTGCATCGCGTGGAACGCGAACTGGCGGAAGAAGTAGAGATCGGGCAGAAGGCGCTTGCCGAGGTGCGCGCCAAGCGCGGCCATGCTGCTGCCCTGAGAACCGTGAGGTCCGCATGAACCGTCCCGCCATGGCCGCCATCTTCATTGCCAGCGCCATTGTCAGCGCAGCCTGTGCTGCCGCTTCATCGCTTCTTTACTGGTGGGGAGTCCTGTGATGACCGAGCCCTTTGCATCGATCGCCGACATCAAGGCGCGTGTCGCCCAGGCGTTTGCCGAAGATCAGGCGATTTGCGCCTGCCCGTATCCGGCTGAGTCCGAAGCAGCTGCACTCTGGCGCGCTGAGTATGTGGCGCTGTCGAATCAGGCATGGGGCAGGGTGGCGGCGTGAACTCCCTCTATCGCGAGTTCACCCTGCGCAGCCCGGCCGACGCCGGCGCCATGGTCAACTTCATCAAGTCTAACGCCGCGGCCTTCGTCGACAAGGGCACGCCCCTCCGCGTGATCGTGACCGAAGAAGAAATGGACCGCCTGGACGAGCAAATCAAGTATTACTTTGGCGTGGTGGTCAAGGCGATCGCCGAACAGGTCTGGGTCGCTGGCCGCCAGTTCGACAAGGACGTGTGGCACGAGCAGCTGGCCAAGCAGTTCCTGCCGACGAAAGAGCTGGTCATGCCGGACGGCGAAATCGTGCTCAAGCGCAGTTCCATCGCGCGCGGCCAGATCAGCCTGAAGCGCATGGGCAAGTATCTGCAGGAAGTGGAGGCTTACGCGGCCACCGAGCATGGCGTGAGGTTCGAATGATCCGCTCCGCTCAATCCATCAAACCAAAATTCCGCCGCTGCAAGGAATGTGGCCAGCAGTATGAGAAGCGCACGATGGCGCATATCTACTGCAGCCCGCCTTGCCTGTTCGAAGCCAAGGCGAAGGCGGATGAGAAAAAGGCCAAGGCCGACTACCAGCGCCGCAAGGAAGCGATCAAAACCCGCTCCGACCACATGAAAGCCGCCCAGGTCGAGTTCAACAAATTCGTCCGCACCAGGGACGCCGGCAAGTCCTGCATCTGCTGCCCGGCGCCGTTGCAATCTGCTGCTGTCGGCGGAGGTTTTGACTGCGGGCATTACCGCTCTGTCGGGTCCGCACCGCACCTGCGCTTCGACGAACGCAATGCCCACGGCCAGACGAAGCAGTGCAACCGCTACGGCGCCGGCCGGGCCGTGGATTACCGGCTGGGCCTCATCGCCCGCATCGGACTGGCAGAAGTGGAAGCGCTGGAGGCCGAGCAGGGCGGCGGCAAGTGGACCGTCGACGAGCTCGTCGCCATCAAATTGAAATACCGGGCGAAGACCAAGGCGCTGCTGGCGCAACAGAAGGAATCGCAATGCTGACCCATACCGTCATCCCGCGCGGCGGCCGCTACCTGGTCGTCTACCCGACGCCCGGCTGTGATGTGCCGACGCCAGTGTGCAGCTGCGCCACTGAAGCGCAGGCCCTGGCCGAGTCCGAGCGCCTGAACCAGCAGCAGGTCGACCGCGCAGCCGCGATCGCCGAAGAGCAGCGCCTATGCGGCTTGTTCCGCATTCACTCGCAAACACTCTGTGCGGAGCACCAGCAATGAGCGCAAACGTCCATCGCATTGCCGACCACCAACCGAGGAGTCCCCAGGTGGAAAACGGATACATTCGGGTCGCCAACGAGCTGAACCAGGCCATCTGCCGGGCGCACCTCTCCGGCAACGAGATGGCTGTCGCCTTCGCCATCGTGGCCAAGACCTATGGCTACAACAAGAAGACGGACGACATGAGCGCCTCGCAGATCGGCGAATACTGCGACATCGCCCGCAACCATGTCACCGAGGTCCTGAAGTCGCTGGAGGCCCGGAACATCATCACCAAGCGACCAGGGAGGTACGGCAGCATCATCGGCATTCAGAAAGACTATTCCCTGTGGCTGCCGAAGGAAAAGCGCAAGGAAAAGCAAGTTGAACAGGCCGCTAGTCCGAGTTACGGACTAGGTGAGGAAGTAGTCCGTAACTCGGATTCAGATAGTCCGAAACTCGGACAGGTCGATAGTCCGAAAGATGGACACACAAAAGACAACCTTCCAAAAGACAACCAACAAAAGACAAAGCGCGCTTCGCGCCGGGGCAAAGAAAATTGCTTCGATTCCTGGATTGCAGAAACGAAAGAGCAGGGCATCAAGCCAATTCCTGAAGACCACTCCGTCTTCACCTATGCCGAGAAGATCGCCCTGCCGATCGACTACGTCCGGCTCTGCTGGCTGGAATTCAAAACCGAGCACGCCGGCAACACCGAGAAAACGCAGCGGGACTGGCCGAAGGCCTTTTCCAACTACGTCCGAAAAAATTACTACCGCCTGTGGTTCGGCAAGGATGGTGGCTGGTCCTTGACGACGCGCGGCATTCAACTCGAAAAAGAAATGAGGGGACAATAATGAAATTGAACGATATGCCAAGGGCTGCGGACTCGATCCACGCCGAGCAAAGCGTCCTTGGCGCACTGCTGCTCGACAATGACGCACTGGACCGCATTCCCGACCTAGAAGCCGCGCATTTCTACCGCCAGGACCACCAGCTGATCTTCGCCGAGATCTGCCGCCAGGTCTCCCGCGGCACCCGGGCCGACGTCATCACGATCTACGAGGCGCTGCACCAGCAGATCCCCGACTGCATGCCGTACCTGAACGCTATCGCCCAGAACACGCCCAGCGCCGCAACTATCGGGCGCTACGCCGAGACCGTGCTGGACCGCGCGCTGAAACGCGCCATGGGTGCTCTGGCAAGCGAGATGGCCGAGCAGCAGCATTCCGCGGCGCCGGCCGAGGAAGTGATCGACCGAATGGCGGCCCGCATCGAAGCGCTGGCGCAAAAGCGGACCAAGCAGGAGCCGCAGCGCATGGTCGACATGCTTGGTTCCTACGTCGACGTGATCAACCAGCGCATGGACGGCACAATCCGGCCGATCGAGACCGGCTTCGCGGATCTGGACCGGCGCCTCGACGGTGGCTTAGAGCGCGGCACGCTGACGATCGTCGCCGGCCGGCCAGGAACCGGAAAAACGGCTTTCGGCCTGTGCGTCGGCCGCAACGTCGCCGAATGGGGCTCCAGCCTGTTCCTGTCCATGGAAATGAGCCGCGACCAGGTCAACGACCGGAACATCGCCGCACTTGGCAAGCTGCCGCTGGCCTGGCTGCGCCGGCCGTCCGACAAGACCGCCGAGGGCAAGGAAAACTTCACCCGCATGTCGCATGCCTTTCAGCGCGCGGGCGAGCTCAACCTGTTCATCGATGACCAGACCAGCCTGAACATGATGGAGATCCGCGCCAAGGCGCGCGCGGTCAAGCGCAAGTCCGGCCTGGACATGCTGGTGATCGACCAACTGAGCTTCATCACCGGCGGCGACGGCGACAAATCTTGGGAGGTGATCGGGCAATACACCCGCGCGCTGCTGGCGCTGGCCAAGGAACTGAACCTCGCCATCGTCCTGCTGTGTCAGCTGAGCCGCAAGGTCGAGGAGCGCAACAACAAGCGGCCGATCATGTCCGACCTGGCCCTGTCCGGATCGATCGAGCAGGACGCGGCCAACATCATCTTCCTGTACCGGGACGAGCTCTACAACCCGGACAGCCGGGACAAGGGTATCTGCGAGGTCATCACCGCCAAGCAGCGCCAGGGCGAGCCGGGCGTCGTCGGGCTGGCGTACATCGGCGCGCAGACCAGGTTCGAGAGCTTGGCGGCGCCATGGAGTCCGGCAGCCATTGCTGCACCAACCCGCTCGAAAGGATTTGACTGATGCCAGCAAAAGGACAATTCAGCCCGCCAGTCCTGCCTCTCGGCCAGGCGCTGGAGCGTGCTATGGAGATGATCGACAGCGCCGACTGCGACGTGGCCATCTTTATGGTCGGCGGCGCCCTCACCAGCACGAAGAAGCGGTCTCAGGCCTACGAGAACAATCTGGCGCGCCTGGGCAACAACCTGGTCGGCGTCTACAACGCAGCCTCGGATGCGCGCCGGGTGCGGGCGGATCTAAGCGAGTTTTACCAAGGAGCGACAGTTTGAACGATCAAGAATTGCACGCCTACTGCGAGCAATGGCGCCAATGGTGCCTGACCCGGAAGTATTTCCTTGAGCCTGGTGCTCAGAACCTCCTCGCCCGTATGCAGCCGAGTAAGAGCGGCCCCAACATCGACAACGCCATGTCTGCCAGCCTGAGCTTTTTCAATATGGCGATTCATGCATTGGCTGAGATGAACTATGCCGATGCCGAATGCTTCATCGTGTTCTACTGCCGCCGCGCGAAGAACATCAAGGTCGAAGCCGCCCGACTGGGTATTCACCGCGATACGTTCTACGACAGGAAAAAGCGTTTCGCTCGGAAGGCTTACAGCATGTCCCTAAATTTTAGTTATATGCACAAGAAAGACTCAGCACCTGAACCGGACACAGTGGACTAAGAACGCCTAAAAAAGTTTTTCGCCAATTGAGGAATGGGCAAGTCGACACAGAATGATCAGTTTCTTTGCAGCTGGAACGGAGGAAAATTGACCCGAGCCGGTCATCAACATTGGAAGCTCTAAAAGCTGGAACGCAGCAGAAGCGGACGGATGACTGCGATGGAAACATGTGCGCCGATAGGCACGCACTTCACGACATAAGGACGTGGCGGTGATGATTACTTCGGCTTTTACGAAGCAACTCTCATTCCAACATCGGTTTTCGATGACAGAATATTTTGATATGGTGGGACGTCTGCTCAAGTATAGGAACGACTGACTGCCGCATTTCTAAGTTTGAACTACGCCAATTTAAATGACCTTAAGGAACAAATGAATATTCTCATCGCTGCAGATGGATCAACGTATACGATCAAGGCGGCAGAATATGTTGCTTCAAAGCCTGAATTTCTTCAGGCAGGGTCTCAGCTTCATGTTTTCCATGCCGAGCCACCAATCACATCTAATCGTGCGAAAGCGGTACTTGGTGCAGCAACTGTTGACAACTATTACAAGACCGAGTGCGAAGCTGCATTAGCTCCAGCGGAAAACGTTCTGCGCGAAAAAAATATTGCTTTTCATTCGGCATATGCGATCGGTGCGATCCCTGAGGAAATTCAAAAGTATGCAGAAAAACACTCGGTCGATTTGATTGTCATGGGTTCTCACGGCCACACTGCGCTGCGCAACCTTGTCCTTGGGTCGAATGCGACAAAAGTTCTTGCGCTCACAACTTTGCCAGTTCTGATCGTACGCTAGGAAGGTCAAGTTATCTGTTTTAAGAGTGTCGGGAAAAATCCCGACAAAATAGTTCTGGAGCAACCCCGACACTTTGGCCTAAAATCAGCCTCAATTCGATAGTCTGAATAACTGTCACTGGAGCCCGCACCTTGAAAGAGCAGCGGGCTTTTCTGCATCTGAAGATCGGGCTTAGCGCGGATGAGGCCATTGGGCAGTGCGTAGCTTGGGACTGGCGAACCCTTAGTCGAGTCAATCAGCCTTACACAGAGGAAGACGGAAGCCATCCGAGTGCCGCCACAAGCCGCACGCTACAGACGCCGGACGCTGTAACCGGCACGAATTGATAAAATGGCTCCCGCGGCGCGCTAGCTCGGGCGCTGAAAGAGTCGGGATTACGGCATGCTCTCTTAAGAGGGGATATCCGCAAGGATGGACGCAACATGCCGCCGAAAGAATAAGACCGGGTTTAGCTCCGGTCGCCGCAACACAGAACACGAAGCCCGCACCTCACCAGGTCGCGGGCTTTTTCATTCCGGAATCATCAATCGTGTATCGTTCTGCCTCCCACAATCAGGAGGCACGATGGACGGTAATCGGATGCAAGCGGTCCGGCAGGTATTAAACGGGACCGACGATATTGACCGTCAGGCGCACTTTTTCTGCGATCTTATGGTTGGCGATGGCGATTATAAGGGCGGGCCGGACGAAGGAATGAGTTTCGCCAGGGTGTTCAATAAGGGCTTGGACATGCATGTGACCGCCCATCACAGGAAAATTTTCGCCAAGTATTCGCAGGTGATTCGTCGAGAGGGCAGGGAAAGCTTTGTCTTCGGCAGATATAAATTTTTCCTGTTCGAAGAGGACCGAGTCGACCCATACCTTTTAGAGAAGCAGCCGTTTTATTCATTTGAGTTTGACGCGGGCGGACGAGTTCTTTCCGAAGAAGGATTGTTCACATCTCCTGCTCCGCATTTTGCATCGCAAATTACGGCTAACTTCAAAAGGACGATCCTCGCTGCCTTGCACGATCGCATGACAGACTAATTTGTGCTTGGAACCCATATGCATCTATCGACCATGATGGTCATCTGGTGGGCTATGTGGCTCCAGCAGTTCAAGACAGAGTCTCCTCCACCACGTCAGTGATGGATTCGCCCGCCCTCGAAAGAGTCAGCGGGCTTTTTTTATTCTGAGGTCACATGCTCGACATACTGACCGACACCAAGGCCCGGCTCGACAAGCTGGATCTGGAGGAAGGCGACACCCTAGTCGTCACCGTACCGGAGAAGCTGAGCGCAGAGAAGCGCATGCAGTACGTCCAGCTCATGCGCCGCAGCCTGCCGGCCGGCGTCAAGTGCCTGATCATCGATGGGGGCACGACGCTGGAGCGGTTGAAGCGTGAGCACGAGGCTAAGGTGGATAGCGCAGCGTACCGCGATGCGTTCGGGCCGAAGGTAGAGAGGCCGGGCAAGGTGGCATGGTGGCAGCGGTGGATGAGGAAGGATGCCTAAGCTCCAGACGCACAAGCCCAGGCTGGCCACGGTAGGCAGCAGGCTCGCAGTCATGCAGCCCGGCTCATGGAGGACGGACAAGCAGAGCAGCACCCAGCGCGGCTACACCTACAAGTGGCAGCAGGCCCGGGCCGGCTACCTTGTCTCGCACCCGTTCTGCGTGTACTGCCTGAGGGAGCACGGCATCACCACGCAGGACACGGACGAGCAACTTGCCCAGCTTGCAGCCAAGGGCGTAGGCAGGCTGCCATTCGCGAGCGTGGTCGACCACATCGAGCCGCATCGGGGCAACATGACGCTATTCTGGGACAAGACGAATTGGCAGAGTTTGTATGCCACCCACCACAGTGCGGACAAGCAGCGCGAGGAAGCGCAGCAGGGGTAGGGTGGGTAAAAAGTATGGGAGGCAACCCGCTCTAGACCGCATGTGATCCCACGCGCGGAAAATAACTCCCTTTTCAAAGGAATTCAGCAAATGGCAGGCGTAGCAGGTAAGAGCGGAGGCCCGCGAAAAAACGCTGGTGGCGCTCGACCAGGCGCCGGCAGAAAGCCGAAACCGAAGCAGGAAGCAGCGGTAACCGGGTATTCGGACCCGCTGGATTTCTTGCGCGCTGTCTGGAAAGGCGAAGTCGAGGCGACCGCGGCGCAAGTGCGGGCGGCGCAAGCAGCCCTGCCATTCATCCACCAGAAGCTGGGCGAGGGCGGCAAGAAAGAGCAGCGCGAGGACGCGGCGAAGAAGGTGGCCAGCCGGTTCGCGCCAGCCGCGCCGCCAAAGCTGGTTGCCGCCGGCGGTAAAAAGGTGTGATGAAGAAGTGGACGACGGCCTGCAAGGACTGGGAGCGCAGGCTGGTCGCGGGAAAGTCGATCATCCCGCCGCCGATCTTCGCGGACCAGGCGGAGCAGGCGCTGGCGATCTTCAAGGAACTGCGCGTGGTCGACCTGCCCGGCAAGCCGACGTTCGGCGAGTGCAGCGAGCAGTGGGTGTTCGACTTCGTGGCTGCCATCTTCGGCGCCTATGACGCGGAGGAAGGCAAGCAACTGATCCGGGAGTTCTTCCTGCTCATCAGCAAGAAGAACACGAAGTCCACGATCGCGGCCGGCATCATGCTGACGGCGGTCATCCTGTGCTGGCGCGAGGAAGAGGAGCACCTGATCCTGGCGCCGACCAAGGAGGTGGCGGACAACTCGTTCAAGCCGGCCGCGGGGATGATCCGGGCCGACGAAGAGCTGTCAGCGCTGTTCCACATCCAGGACCACATCCGGACAATTACGCACCGCGTCACGCGCGCATCGCTGAAGGTGGTCGCGGCTGACACGGACACGGTCTCGGGCAAGAAGTCGGGCCGCATCCTGGTGGACGAGCACTGGCTTTTCGGCGCTCGCGCCAACGCCAATGCCATGTTCATGGAGGCGACCGGCGGCCAGGTGTCGCGCGACGAGGGATGGGTCATTTTCCTGACGACGCAGAGCGATCAGCCGCCGGCGGGCGTGTTCAAGGAGAAGCTGCAGTACTACCGGGACGTGCGGGACGGGAAGATCGAGGACCGCAAGTCACTGGGCGTGATTTATGAGTTCCCCGACGCCATGATCAAGTCGAAAGCGTACCTGGATCCGGCGAATTTCTACATCACGAACCCGAATATCGGGCGCTCGGTCAGCGCTGAATGGCTGGAAGACCAGCTCAAAAAGAATCAGGCCAAGAAGGATGGCTCCTTCAACCAGTTCCTGGCAAAGCATCTGAACGTCGAGATCGGCATGAATCTCCGGTCCGATCGCTGGACCGGCGCCGATTTCTGGCAGCAGCAGGCTCGGCCGGCGTTCACGCTGCAGGAATTGATCGAGCGTTCGGAGGTGATCACGGTCGGCATCGACGGCGGCGGCCTGGATGACCTGCTTGGACTGGCTGCCGTCGGCCGGGAGGCGGGGACCGGGCGCTGGATTCTGTGGGTGCATGCTTGGGCTCACCCGATTGCGCTGGAGCGCCGGAAAAGCGAGGAAAGCAAGTATCTGGATTTCCAGAACGATGGCGACCTGACGATCATCGACACCTTGCCCGGCGACGTGGCACAGGTGGCGGAAGTCGTCGCTGAGATCTACGCCTCTGGCAAGCTCGCTTCGGTCGGGCTGGATCCGGAGAAGACGCACAAGATCATGTTCCAAGCGCTGATCGACGCTGGCATTCCGGAGGAAATCTGCTTCGCGATCACGCAGGGCTGGAAGCTGGTGGGTCCGATCACAGTGGCAGAGCGGAAGCTGGCGGAGGGTGTGCTCATCCACGCCGGCCAAGCAATGATGACCTGGTGCGTGGGTAACGCCAGGACGGTCCCGCATGGAAATGCGGTTTCTATCGATAAGCAGGCATCAGGGACGGCCAAGATTGACCCCCTGATGGCGATGTTCAACGCAGTTTCGCTCATGAGCCTCAACCCGGAAGCGGTCGGAAGCTACGGGGAGGCCCTGGCGAACCCGATCAAAATATTAAGGCGATCATGAAATCACTCCCGCCATACGCATTTGGCTTGCTGGCGCTCGTGCTCGGCTGGCTGCTGCTCGGCGCCGGCGTGTTCCTGCTCGCCGGCCTGGGCTGGGCGCTGCTGTGCGCGTCGGTCCCGTTCATCGGCTTCGCGCTGGTCATTTTTCGGGGGCTGACGCGTGCAGAATAAAACCCTGGCAAGCATTCTGGGCCTCGGCCTGGCAAACATCGGCCGAAAGTCCATCGGCAGCAAGGAAAGCGGCTTTTTTTCGCAATGGGGTTGGAATACCGGCGGAACCTGGTCCGGAAAGTCCATTACCGCCGACTCCGCGCTTCAAAATGACACCGTTTGGGCCTGCGTGAAGCTCATTTCGGAGGCGGTTTCGACGCTTCCGCTGGGCTTTTACAAGCGCACGGCGAAGGGTGGACGGGAGTCCGCTGGCGAACATCCGCTGTACGAGCTGCTGCACAGCCAGCCAAACGCCCGCATGTCGGCCGTGAATTACTGGCAGGCGGTGTCTGCATCGCTGCTTTTGTGGGGCAATGCCTATACGGAGATCATCCGCGCGCGCAACGGCCGCATCAGTTCGCTGGAATTCATCAATCCGGCGCAGGTGCGGCTCTCACGCGACGGCAATGGCCTGCTGCAGTACGCCTACGTGAGCGGCACGGTCACCCGCGACATCCCGCGTGACGCCATGATGCACATGAAGTCGTTCACTCTGGACGGCGAGGTCGGCCTGTCGGCCATCCAGTACGGCCGCAATGCGATCGGCAGCGCACTGGCGGCGGACCAGGCCAGCGACGAGACATTCCGCGGCGCCTCCCGGGCGAATGCCCTGGTGCAGGTCGACGCGATCCTGAATAAGGAGCAGCGCGCCCAGATTGGCGGCCACATCGAGGACGTGTCGCAGAACGGCGGCGTCTATGTGCTTGAAAAAGGCATGGGCTACCAGAGTCTGAAGTTCAATCCGGTCGACGCCGAGCTGCTGGCCAGCCGGGCGTTCTCGGTGGAGACCATCTGCCGCTGGTTCCGGGTCCCGCCGGTCATGATCGGGCACGGCGACAAGCAATCGAGCTGGCCGACCAGCACCGACGCCCAAGGAGCTCTGTTCGTGCGCTATGTGCTGCGCGCCTGCATCCTCGGCATCGAACAGGAGATCCGCCGCGCGCTGCTGACGCCGACCGAGCGCCTGACCTACTTCGCCGAGTTCTCGGTCGAAGGCCTGCTGCGCGGCGACACCGCGGCGCGCTCGGCCTTCTACGCGACCGCGCTGCAAAACGGCTACATGACATCGAACGAGGTGCGCGCGCTGGAAAACCTGCCGCCAGTGACGGGCGGCGACGAGCTGCGCGTGCAATCGAACCTGGTTCCCCTGGCGAAGCTGGGCGAGGTGACCGGCGCCAGTGCGGCGCGCTCCGCGCTGCTCGGCTGGCTAAACGAGAAGGATGAAACATGAAACGCAAATCCGCATCCGGGCTGCAAACCCGGGACTTCAACTTTGACATCAAGGCCGTCGAAAAAGACGGCTTTTTTTCGGGCTACGGTTCCGTGTTCGGCGTCAAGGACAGCTACGGCGAGATCGTGGCGCCCGGCGCGTTCAAGGCGAGCATCAACGCGCGCGCCGAGCGTGGCCGCAAGCTCCCGATTCTGTGGCAGCACCGCAGCGGCGAGCCGCTGGGCGTCTACGAGGTCGTGAAAGAAGACAGCACCGGCCTGTACATGGAGGGCCGCCTGCTGGTCAACGACGTCGCCCAGGCAAAGGAGGCCCAGGCGCTGATGAAGGCTGGCGCCGTGACAGGCCTGTCGATCGGCTACTACGTGAAGGCCGACAGCTGGAACGAGAAAGACAAGGTCCGCACGCTCACCGAGGTCGACCTGCAAGAAACCAGCATCGTGACCTTCCCGGCCAACGACGAGGCCCGGGTCGAGGTCGTCAAGTCCATGGAACACATCATCAAGGCCGGCCGTATGCCGACCCTTGCCGAATTTGAAGACTTCCTGAGGGATTCAGGCGGGTTTTCGAAATCTCAAGCCACTGTCATCGCTGGCCGTGGCCTGAGGGAATTGCTCAGTCGGAGTGAGTCCGGCAGCGACCCCAGCGATGCATTGCAGCTGCTGAAATCCTTCAGCCTGAAATAAACCACCCCCCATTTCCAATCCCGAAAGGCACCAAATGAAATTCCAAGCAAAACATTTCTCCTGGGTCATGGTCGGCCTGGCCCTCGTCTCGTTCGGCGCGCAGGCGGCCGGCTTCGACGTCTCCGGCTTCATGACGCAGCACGCGGACATCATCGGCGGTCTCGCGCTGGTCGGCTTTGCCGGCGAAGTCGCGGTGAACGACCCGGCTGCCATCAAGGCAGCACTCGACAAGATCAGCGACCAGGTAAAAGAGAAGGGCGAGGAAGCTCTTGCCGAAGCCAAGAAGGGTCACGACCTGTCCCAGAAGGCCAAGGAAACGGCCGACGAGCTGCTGGTCAAATTCAACGGCCTGCAAGCCGAGCTGCGCGAAGTCGAGCAGAAGGCAGTTTCCCGCAATGCCGAGCCGCCGCGCGTCAAGTCGTACGGCGAGCAGATCGTCGAGTCCGAGAAGTACAAGAGCATGATGTCCAACGGCGGCCGTGGCTCGTTCAGCCTGGAGCTCAAGCAGGTGACGTCGGCCGCCGCCGGCGCGCTGATCCGCCCTCTCTACGAGACCGAGATCGTCGCGCTGCCGCAGCGCCGCTTCACGGTGCGTGACCTTCTGCCGGTGGTGCCCATCGCCACCAGCTCGGTCGACTATCCGAAGCAGACCACCCGCACCAACAACGCGGCGACGGTCGCTGAATCGGCGGCCAAGCCGTATTCCGACTACGCATGGTCGAACGCGACCGCGCCGGTCCGTACCATCGCCCACCTGGCCAAGCTCACCCGTCAGGCAATGGACGATGCGCCGCGGCTGATCGGCGAAGTCGACGCAGAAATGCGTTATGGCCTGCGCCTGGTCGAGGAAGCGCAACTGCTCAACGGTAATGGCACCGGCCAGAACCTGTCTGGCATCATGACCCAGGCAACCGCCTACGTCGCGCCGATCACCATCGCCGGCGCCACGTCGCTGGACATGCTGCGCCTGGCGATGCTGCAGGCTGCTCTGGCGCTGTACCCGGCCGACGGCATCGTGCTCAGCCAGCAAGACTGGGCCCGCATCCAGCTGCAGAAGACCACCGACGGCGCTTACCTGTTCGCCAACCCGCAAGGCACCGTGGAAGCGCGTCTGTGGGGCCTGCCGGTGGTCGACACCCCAGCAATGCCGGTCGACGCCTTCCTGGTCGGCGCATTCCGCTTCGGCGCGACGCTGTACGACCGCATGGGCATCGAGGTGCTGATCTCCACCGAGAACGCCGACGACTTCGAGAAGAACCTTGCCACTATGAGGGCAGAGGAAAGGATCGCACTCGCCGTCAAACGGCCAGGCAGCTTTATTGCCGGAGATTTTGGCCTCGTAGCATAAAAGCAACAATGTTAAAATAGCAAAGCCGGTTAGGACGGGAATCCTAGCCGGCTTCTACAACTAACGACCGTCGAAGGGTCATCAGATGCTGCCGGATTGTACCAAAACGGAGTTACAGAAACGTGCTGACTACATGCGCGAGTATGGCCGCAGGCGAGGTGCAATCGCGGTCAAGGGAGTGCAAATCACATGCGCCAGATGCGGCAAGCAAACTGAGAAGCAGCACAGGGCGCACGACTGGTGCGCAGATTGTACGAAGCCAGCTCAACTTGAGCGGAGGCGTGCGAGAAATGCGGCAAAAGGCGCTGTGTCGGTCGGAAGCGCACTGGAATGCCTTGAATGCAAGGCTGTATGCGTGAAAATCCATAAGCGCCAGAAATACTGCGTGCCGTGTATGGAATTAGTCAAATCATCGAACCTGCCAGCCTATCGCGCCTGGAATCAGCAGTACCAGAGAGAGCGGACTAAGCGCGTCCGCCGCGAAAATCCAGCTAAAGCCATTTCGGAGCGGATCACCGCTCAAATAGGTCATGCGATCAGAGGTAAAAAGGCCGGCCGCAAATGGGAGTCGATCGTTGGCTACAGCGTCAAAGAATTAATGGATCACCTTGAGCGACAGTTCCTCAAGGGGATGAGTTGGGAAAACAGGTCTTCCTGGCACATAGACCATATCGTGCCCCTGACCAGTTTCACGTTTTCGGGCGTGGATGACCCCGAGCTAAAGCGAGCATGGGCATTAACCAATTTGAGACCACTGTGGGCCGCGGATAACGTCCGAAAGAGCGACCAGCGAACGCACTTGCTGTAACCCCCGAAGCCCGCACCTAGCGGGCTTTTTTCATGGAGAAAGACATGCATATCAAATTGCTGAAACACGTGCTGGTCGGCGACACCGACGTCATGCCAACCGCGCGCGGCACCGTGGTCGAGGTAAGCGACGCCCAGGGCAAGGAATTCGTCGCCGGAGGCCTGGCCGACGAGGTAAAGGCGTCCGAGGCAAAGAAAGCCCCGGCCCCCGAAAACAAGATGGCCGCCGCACCAGCCAACAAGGCAGCGTCCAAAGAAGTGAAGGCCGCCAAATGAAGACCGTCGAACAACTGGAAGCCGAGCTCGACGCGGCGCGCGTGAGGCGCTACGAGCAGGAAGTGGCAACCGAGGCCGCGCAGCGCATCAACATCGCCCTGGCCGGCATCGAAGGCTATCTGATCCACCTGCCTGAAGGCATCGCAGCGGAATTCGCGGCGCTGGTCGCCAAGGCTAAATCGTTGAGCGAGGGTTAATCATGGCAATCGTGCCTGGCATCTGCAACAGCTTCAAACAGGACGTACTCGCCATGACGCCGCATACGGCTGCCGACGTGTACAAAATAGCGCTGTACCCGAGCACGGCAAATCTGAGTAAGGCGACAGCCGCGTACTCCGCAACCGGCGAAGTCACCGGCCAGGGTTATACCGCGGGCGGCGTAGTGCTGACCGGCTTTAGCGTGACGCTGGACGGCGACTCCGGCATTCTCGACTGGTCGACCGACCCGACTATCCCGAACTCGACTATTACTGCCAGGGGCGGGCTGATTTACAACTCCAGCCGATCGAACAAAGCGGTTGCAGTGATCGAGTTCCAGAATGCTGGTGTGCCCACCGACGTGACCAGCACAAACGGCACCTTCACGATCACGCTGCCTGCGCCGACCGCGGCTGCCGGCCTGGTTCGGATCGGCTGATATGGGCCTGCGTGACGAAATCCTTGCGCGCACCGACTGCGCCGATGCGGTTGCCGCACGCGACCTAGACGCGCTGGCCGCGCTGGTGTCTGCTGGACGGACTGCGACTCAGCGCGTACCCATCGAGGACGTGCAGGCGCACCTGCAAAGCTCCGGCCTGTGGTGGCCCATCAAGGCTGTGGCGGCGCAATCACAGCATCCTGCATATCAGGCAGCGGTTGCCATTTTGGACGTGGCAGAGGCCCGCTATCAGCGCCTGGACATGACGCTGCCGATCATCGCGCAGATGCTGGGCGGCCTGGTCGCAACCGGCGTCATGCCGCAGTCCGAAATGGATTCGCTGATCGCCATGAGCGTCATTCCTGATCCTGTCTCGCGCGCCGATGTGGAAGCAGCGCTGTTCAACCCTGATGGGAGCATGAAGTAATGGCGCTCACAAAAACTTCCGTCACGCTGCTGGCGTCGCAATCCGTGGTGGCCGGCCTGAGCAAGGCCACTGCCGTTTTCGGCGCATGGGTTGATACCCGCGCCTATGGCCGGCAAACCGTTCGCTGGAAGCTGACGAATGGTGGGAGTGCGCCCGGCGTCGCGCCAACGCTGATCGTCCAAACCTCGCCGGACAACGGCACGACGGTCTACGACGAATATACAGTCGGCGGCGACACTATTACAAACAGCGTGAACAGTGGTCCGATCGCTACTGATGACACCACCATGTATGTTCGAGTCGGCGTGTACGGCCACACGACCAATACTGTGACCGCAGAAGCAACGCTGCAAACTGAGACGCTGTAATGCCAGCAGCACGCATCCAGCCGCAGGGGCGGGTACGGCTTAATAGCAGCAATCCGCTAACGCGGGGCATCGTTGACGCTTGGCTTCCTGGCGTCAGCACACGCGGTATTGTTACGGGCGTTGATTCTTCCACTGTAGCATCTGGATCAAAAGTTGCTACCGCCGCTGGCATTGGATTCAAGACAACAGCAACGGGGCGGCGCTATTCGACAACGATATTAAACGGGCAGTCAATTGCCTGGTTGGTCCTTGCCACGCGCGATACGACTGCGGGGAGCGGCTATGTCAGCGCCGTGCGTAAAGACGGCACAATTACGCCTCTGCAAGAAGATGGCACGAACGTCAACGCGGTCGGATTCGGCGGCGTTTCATTTGCCGCATACGGCCCGCTTAGCGCGTTTCAAGGCAAAACAAGCACTTTTTGCGGCGTAACAAGCGCAACAGAGCGCGCAGTTTTCGCCAATAGCGGCGCAAATGTCGGGCTTGGTGGCTCATGGCAATCCGGGACTAATCCGTTTTGTATTGGGGCCAACGAAAACGGCGGCGAAGTTGCTACGATGTGGACGGTCCACCTTGTTGTCGCATGGCAGGGCGCTAACGTCCCAACCTCCGCGCAGTTGCGCGCGCTATCCGCGAACCCTTGGCAGCTGTTCGAAGGCCAAGCGCCGATGCTGTACGCAGCAAGCGCGCCGGCTGTCGTCAATGGCAACGCGACGTTATCTGGCGTATCCGCATCCTCGGCAGTGGGCAGCGCAACAGCATCCGGCCAGGGTCGCGCAGCACCTGTCGGCGTATCGGCATCGGCATCTGTCGGAACGGCTACGGCAGCAGGATCAACGGTCGTCAACGCCTCGGCGTCGCCCGCTGGCGTCAGCGCAGCCGCGGCAGTGGGTATCCCGGCAGCATCCGGCGCGGCGAATAGTGCCGCAACTGGCGTCTCTGCGGTCGCTTCGGTCGGCACGGTCAGCGCATCGGGCGCCACGGTCATCAATGGATCGGCTTCCCCTGCCGGCGTATCTGATGCTTCGGCGGTCGGCGCACCGGCAGCCAGCGGCACGGCGTCTGTTGCGCCTGCGGGTGTCTCGGCGTCGGCATTGGTCGGCAGCGTATCCGCATCGGGCGCGACGGTCGTCCACGGCAATGCTGCTGCGGCTGGCGTAGCGGCCTCCAGTGCGGTCGGATCAGCCGCGGCGAACGGAACAGCACGCGCGACGCCGAGCGGCGTCCAGGCGGCTGTAGCAGTCGGCGCGGCATCGGCAAACGGCGGCGTGTCAGTCGCTGGCAATGCGCAGCCGGCTGGTGTCGCGGCCATCGCTTCGGTCGGCACGCCATCGGCCACCGGCGCCACGGTCGTTCACGGCAACGCATCAGCCGCGGGCGTGGCAGCTGCAGCATCGGTTGGGACCGTCACGGTATCGGCCAGCGCGCGGGCAATGCCTGCCGGCGTGTCGGTGCTGGCGACCATCGGGCAGCCGATTGCGTCCGGCCAGATCCAGATGAACGGGACTGCGCTGCCTGCTGGCGTGGTTGCCTATGCCTACGTCGGCCAGGTAACGGCCAGCAGCATGACATTCGCTCGCGCGCCAGCCGGCCCCGGCTATTCCCGCCCATTCACGAACACGACCCGGCCGCACCAGGTCAACACGAGACGCACACGATGACTGAAAAACTGAAGACGCGGTCGACAGAAATGCCGATCACGAAGGAACTCGCGCGCGCCGCGGTCGCAGCCGACGGCGAGGAGCTTGACCCGCTGATCGAGACCTTCGTGCGCGGCATCACGGCCGAGATCGAGCACCGGATCGGCCAGAAGGTCATGGTCCAGACCTGGCTGTGGATCGGCGACCGGTTTCCGACCGATATCGTGCTCCCGCACCCGGTCCGCTCGGTGGTCTCGGTCAAGTTCATCGACGCGGCCGGCATCATGCAGACGCTGGATCCTGCCGATTACAAGCTGGTGGGCGAGCAGTACGAAACGTGGCTGGTGCCTGGCGATGGCCGGGCATGGCCGGAAACGTTCGACACGGTCAGCGCGGTCACGGTGGAAGTGATTGCCGGCATGGCCGAGACGCCGGAAGAGGTCGACCCGGCTATCTCTTCGTTCATCCTTCTGCGACTGCGCGAGGAAATGGACCCGGACCCGCGCAATGCGATCGCGATCGAGTATTGCGCGCGGAAGCTGGACGGCCTGCGGAGCTATCGATGAGCCTCGGGGCGAAGCTGAAACACCGGGTCATGCTGCAGCAACGCGGCCCGGGCCGGGATGAGTACGGACAGGAAGTCGACGCCAATTGGACCGACGTCGTATCGGTGCGCGCTGCCGTGGAGGATATTTCCGGCCGTCAGTACGTCGCAGCTCAGGCCACGCAGAACTCAGTGCAGACCAAGGTGACGATTCGCCAGCGCGACGGCATCGTTCCCACTATGCGCGTTGTCTGGAATGACACGAATTACGACATCGAAGCCGTCCTTGAAACGCAGGAAGGCACGCTGGAACTGATGTGCAAAAAAGGCGTAAGCAATGGCTGACTCCTTCCTGAAGCTCGACGGCTTCAAGGAGCTGGCCGCTGCCATGCGCGAGCTGCCCGAGCGGGTCGCAAAGAATGCGTTGCGCTCTGCCGTCTCATCAGCCGCCGCCGTGGTGCGCGACGAAGCCAAGTTGCGCGCACCTGTCGACACCGGCGAAATGAAGCGAGACATCATGATCAAGCGCGAGCGGGACGCCAAGGGCGGGCCAATGGTGGCCACCTATTCGGTCTATGTGCGCAGCGGCAAAAAGTCCCGGCTGGCCGGTAAGAAGCGGAACGTGCAACGGGACAGTTTTTACTGGCGCTTCGTCGAATATGGTACCGCCAAGATGGCTGCACAGCCTTTTATGCGCCCGGCCTTCCAAGCAAAGAAGGAAGCTGCCATCGATGCGATGCGCGAGAAGCTGGACGCTCGCATTCAAAAAGAAGCAACCGAACTGTCTAAAAAATGAGCATCCAATCCGACTTGCACGCGCTACTGACTGGGATTGTCGCAGCAGATCAGATCTACCCAGTCTCCGCGCGAGCCCCAGTCCAGCCGTACATCGTCTACCAGCGCGTTTCTGCCGTGCCAGAGAACGTTCTCGCCGGCAATGGTGGGAACAATCCGCTGATCAACACCCGGCTGCAGATAGACGTGTATGCAACCCTCTATGGCGAGGCTCAGGCCAAGGCGCAGGCAATCAAAGACGCGCTGCGCGACTGGCCCGTCCAGAACGTAACGAATTCCGAGCAGGACTTTTTTGAGGACGGTGTGAATCTGCATCGCGTGATGATCGATATTTCAACCTGGCACAACTAAAACTATGGCACTCAGCAAAGAACAAATCCTGTCCGCAAAAGACTTCACCAGCGAAATCGTCCCAGTCGAAGCGTGGGGCGGCGAAGTGCATATCCGGGCCATGTCCGGCGCCGAGCGCGACGCATTCCGCGCGGCTATCGAGGGCGGCCAAGCGCCGGTCGGCAAGTTCGAAGCATCACTGCTGGCGCTGACCCTGGCCGACGAGCACGGTGCGCTGCTGTTTACGCTGCAGGAAGTCGAGGCGCTGCGCGGCAAGTCGGCCGCTGTGCTGGACAAGCTGGCGCAGGAAGCCATGCGCATCAACGGCATGACCGCCGCGGCACAGGAAGAAGCCGCAAAAAACTAAAAGCGCGGCCGGAGCGAAAGTTCTGGTTCCGGCTCGCGCTACAGCTGGGCATGTCAGTACGCCAGGCGCAACGGGAAATCGACAGCGCCGAGTTCAACGAATGGATGGCCTATTACTCGCTGGAGCCATTCGGCGAGCAGATCGCCGACATCCGGCACGGCATTGCGGTTTCGACCCTGGCCAACATCAACCGGGACGCGAAGCAGCGCCGGGAGCCATACGAAGTTTCGGACTTCGTGCCCTGGCATGAGGACAACCGGAGGCCGAAGGGCGAAACGGCAATTCTGCTGGAAGACCCGGAGCAGCAGACCGAAGCAATGATCAACGCGATGTTCGGCGGCAGCGTCCTCCGAGCGTGAAAGCACCACATCTCAACCCGCCCGCTGATGCGGGTTTTTCTTTTAAGGACCATCACCATGCCGTCTACCGCATTTTCCTCGCAAGGCACCGTCATCAGCGTCGGCACCACCGCCGGCGCCGCGAACCCGCTCACCAGCATTTCTGCCACCAGCCCGGCCATCGTCACCGATTCGGGCCACGGCTTCGTGAACGGCGACGTCGTCACGCTGTCCGGCATCGTCGGCACCATGTCCGTGCTCAACGGCCAGTCCTTCGTCGTCTCGAACTCGACCCCGAATGCGTACGCGCTGTTCGGCTCGGATGCCACCGGCCTGGCCTACACGTCCGGCGGCACCGCAACGCCATTGAACTGGGCGCCCATCGCCAACGTGAAGTCGTACAGCGGCTTCGACGGGTCCGCATCCGAGATCGACGTGACGAACCTGTCCAGCATCGCCAAGGAAAAGCGCCTCGGCCTGCAGGACTTCGGCTCGTTCAGTTTCGACATCAACCCGGACTTCAGCGATGCTGGCCAGAACGCCCTGCGCGCTGCGAAGGCGGCCGGCTCGATCAAGAACTTCCGGGTTGCTTACCCTAACGGCAAGGCGGCTTCGTTCTCGGGCTTCGTCAAGTCCATGCCAGAGCAGGGCGGCGTGGATGGCGTACACTCGGGCTCGGTTTCCATCACCGTGAGCGGAGCGGTCGTCGTCGCGTAATCCATCGTCGGCCCCGTCGTTTACCTGGCGGGGTTTACCTGTCATTATTTCCTTTCAATAACATTGGAGGGGAAATGTTTCCACGACTGGCACTATCGATTTTTGTAGTTGCGGCCTTTGTCTCCGCTAATGGACAAGCAGAAGTGCAAAAAGTCCAAGGCAAAAGATCGGCGAAAGCGGTTGAAACTGCATCGGAAAAAAAGGCGCCGGCGTACGGTGAGATTTTCGATTTCCGTGGCATTAAGCTCGGCATGACGCAGGCGGAATTCAAAGCCGCTGAAATCCCCAAAGAAGCCGTACCATCTGCGCCAATTCAAATCCCGGGGATGAGACAGCAAGTTGTTTCATCCAAAGCTGAGTGCACAAATGACGAAGGCGCGGCAGATACCGTAAAGCTATTTGTGCGAGATAAAGATATTGGCGTAACGGAGTGCGCCTGGGTGATCCGTGAAGAATCCTATTCCACGTCTGCCAGGAAATCGCCGCTATATGCCGCTGGGGCAGGAGTTAAAGATTATCGATTTAGGTTTATCGCGCTGCCTGGTGAAGAGCCGAAATTATTTTCTATTGAGCTTGAAACGCGCGCCAATAGGCACCAAGAACTCGTTGATGCGCTTACGACAAAATTCGGGCCGCCGGCAGAATCGGAAAATGGCACCGTGCAAAACCGAATGGGAGCCACGTTTGAAAATAACACTGTGGTATGGGAGAACGCTACAGGCCAAATAAAAGTACTACAGAGAGCTCTCGATATAGAGACTGGGCTGACCTTCTTTTACTTAAAAACCCATTTCGTATATTTTGCAAAACTTGCGAAAGATAAAAAAGAAAAGAATGGCCCTGGGGTTTAAATAAAACCAAACCAACTTAGCCCGCTTACGAGCGGGTTTTTTTATGGGAAAAACATGGCATCACTCGGAAAACTGACGGTCGAATTGGAAGCCAATATGGCCAAGTTCCAATCGGAAATGACCAAATCGGCTTACATCACCGAGCAGGCCATGAACAAGATGGCGGCCGGCGCCGACCTGGCAAAGACTGCGATCAAGGGCTTGGCAGCCGGGCTTGTCGCAGGACTGGCTGCCAATGGGTTGAGCGCTGTCACGACCGCAATCAACAGCACCATCGACTCATTCGCAAAGCTGGACGACATGACGCAGAAGACTGGCGCCTCGGTCGAGGGCCTGTCGAAGCTGTCGAAGGTCGCGGTGACGTTCGGGCAAGATTTCGGCGAAGTGGATGCCGCACTGGTGAAGCTGGCTAAGGGCATGAACGGCGTCGACGAGGAAGGCAGCAAGGTCAAGGCCGGGCTGGAAGCGATCGGCATTTCGACCAAAGACCTCAAGTCGCAAGATCCAGGCGAGGTCTTTGTCCAGGTGGCGCGCAAGCTCCAAGAGTACAAAGACGGCGCATCCAAGACAGCCCTCGTCATAGACGTGCTTGGAAAGTCGGCCGCCAATCTGCTGCCATACATGAATGACGTGGCGGATAACATCGACCGATTCAAAGGAATTTCTTCTGAGGCGGCGGCCAGCGCGGCGGCATATCAAGATCAGCTCGGCCTGTTGAGAGGTCGCCACACCGAGCTTGTGCAGTCTATCGTCGGGGCTGCCTTGCCGGCCATGCTTGACTTCACAAAGGCGTTGCTCGACTCGAAAGAGGAGGGGAAAAAGCTTTTCGCAGACGACTCTATTACAAAGTGGGCGGACCTTGGCGCGAAAGCTGCCGCCTACATGGTGGACAGTTTCACTCGCGCCATTTCAATCATCCAGATGACCGGATCCACCATCGCGGGCGTCCTCTCCAGCGTAGCCCTGGCGGTGAAGGGAGATTTCAGCGGCGCCAGCGCGGCATTCGGCGCCACCGGGAAGGAGCTGCAAGCCAACTTCGATTCTTTTATGCAGAAGAAAACGATGATGCAGCGAGTGACGGAAGAAATCGCCGGCCGCCCAGACCGCGCCAGATCCAAGGAAGAGGATTCACGAGATTCCGCCATGATGAACGCGCTTGGCTTTAAAAGCGGGAAAAAGGATTTGCCCTACACAAGCCCGAAAGCCGCCGGCGCGGCTGGCGCTACCGATGACCCGGCCCGCAAGCAGCGCGACCTCGCGGTAAAACAAATCGAAAATGCCCTGGCCGCCGAGCGGGACGCCATCAAGTTCCACGACGATTACATCAGCGAGCTGCGCAGCCAGGATCTGATCGACTACAAGACGTATGACGCCGAAAAGCAGGCATCGCGCGATGCGGACCTGGCCTCTGCCGTTTCCGCGTACGACAAGGAGATTGCGGTCCTGCAGGCATACAAAGCCAAGACCGACAAGCTCAAGGAAAGGGCCGACGCTGACCTGAAGATCGAGGAAGTGCGCGGCAAGAAGGACAAGGCCATCCAGGACGCCAGCCAGAAGACCGTCATGGCGACCCTGGAGCAGACGCGCGCGCAGAGCGAACTGAAGAAGGTCATGGATGACTGGAACCGGCAACAGTCGCAGAGCCTGGACCAGATGCAGGCCGAGGTCGACATGATGGGCATGTCACAGGTGGAAATCGCCAAGCTGATCGCCGCGCGTCGCATCCTGCTGGATGTCGAGGAGCAGATCCGCCGCGCCAAGGAAAAGGGCGATGTCTCGGATGAATCCCTGGACGGCTACCGCAAGCAGGCGGCTGCTGCCATCAAGCGCAGCAACGAGATTTACGACGCCGGCGACAAGAAGGCCAAAGATCCGTACTTCAACCTGACCGAATCCCTGCGCCGGTACGGTGAGGAAGCGCAGAACGTAGGCCAGCAGATCGGCAGCGCGATGACCAATGCGTTCCGCGGCGCAGAGGATGCGCTGGTGACTTTTGCGATGACCGGCAAGTTTGCCTTCGGCGACCTGGCGAAATCGATCCTGGCCGACCTGGTGCGCATCCAGGCGAAGAATCTGGTTGTTGCGCTGGCCGGTTCTGGCGGCACGGCAGGCGGCGGCATCATCGGCTCCCTGTTCGCCAACATTGCCGGGGCGCGGGCGGATGGCGGTCCTGTAAACGGTGGCAGCAGCTACATAGTTGGTGAGCGCGGACCGGAGGTGTTCAAAGCGCCATCGTCCGGCACGATCATCCCTAATGAGGCTCTGCAAGGCGGCAGCAGCTCCATGCCTAGCATCATCATCCACCAGACCAACCACATCGACAGCCGGACCGACCAAGGTGCGATTGCTCAGATCATGCAGCGGACAAAGGCAGAGACCAAGGCTGAAATCACGCGCGAAATGCAGCGCAGCCGCAACGCATATTCGAGGGCTTAATGGCGATTCTCACTTTCCCGTCGATTATCCCGACCCGTGCGACCTGGGGGCTGAAGTCCATCACCGAGGCATTCACGTCGCCGCTCAACGGCACAACCCAGACCAGCGGCCGCCCCGGCAGCCGCTGGAAGGTGACGCTGGAGTTCGAGAGCATGAACCTGTCGCAGGGCGCCACGCTGGACGGCTGGCTGGCCGGCATGGATGGCATGTCGAACCGCACGAACATCTATCCGCATCACCGGCCCGGCACCGGCGCCACCGCCACGGTCAACGGCGCCAGCCAGGTCGGCTCGACGCTCAACATCAACTGCGCCGCCAACCGTGTCTTTGCTGCGGGTGACTTCTTCTCCGTCAATGGCGAACTGAAGATGATCACCGCGTCGACCGTGGCGAACGGCACCGGCCAGGCCACGCTGGCATTTTCGCCCATGCTGCGCGCCTCGCCGACCAGCGGATCGAACGTCGTCTTTACCCAGCCGACCGTGCAGATGATGCTCGCGCAGGATGAATACGGCGTCACGCGCGTGCCCGGCCCGCTCTACGAAAACATCACGATCTCCATGATGGAAGTCTTTCAATGACACACCCGCTTGATGCGAACCAGTCCGCGGCGCTGGCGGCCAGCCACATCGAGGGCATCGCCTTCGTGCAACTGGACTTCACGACCACGCTGCGCCTGTCGACCCTGCCCTACAACTTCAGCTGGAACGGCTTTAACTGGATCGGCACCGGCACGCTCGGCGCCATCTCGTCGATCGGCGAGAACGTGGACCTGCAGGCGCAGGGCGTGTCGCTGTCGCTGTCGGGCATCGCGCCGTCGCTCATTTCCACCGCGCTGGGCGAGCAGTACCAGGGCAAGCCGTGCCAGATATGGTTCTGCCCGCTCAATCCCGACACCGGGCAGCTGATCGGCACGCCGATCCGCATCTTTTCCGGCCGCATCGACACGATGGATATCGAGGTTGGCGAGCGGGCCACCCTCACGCTGACCGCAGAGGGAAAGCTGATCGACTTCTTCCGCCCGCGCGTGTCGCGTTACACCGACGCCGAGCAGCAGCTGCGGTATCCAGGCGACCTGGGGCTGCAGTATGTCAATTCGCTCATCGAAGCACAAGTGATCTGGGGCCGCGCATGAACCGCATCGAAAACTGGCCGTCGCTCTTGGTCGACTTCATCGAAAGCCGCCGCGAAACTCCCTTCTCCTGGGGGCGGTCCGACTGCTGCCTGTTCGCCGCCGACGCGGTGCAGGCCATCACCGGGACCGACTTTGCAGCGCAGTGGCGCGGCACCTATAGCGATGCCCGCGGCGCCCTGGCGCACATCGAGGCGGCTGGCGGCGTGCCGGCACTGGTCCCGTTCGAGGAAGTAGAGCCGGGCTATGCGCAGCGCGGCGACGTGGTGATGCTGGACATGGATGGGCGCGATGTGCTGGCCGTCCACCTAGGCAACGTCATCGCCGGCCAGGGGCCGGATGGTGTGACCTTCGTTCCAAACAATGCCGCCGTCAAGGCGTGGAGAACTGCATGATCCCGAAATTGCCAAAGCGGCAGCGACGCAAATTCAAGAAGCTGCTGGCGACGTGCGTGACCTTCGCTGCGCTGGCGACGGCATCGGGCAACCTGCAGGCCGAGCCGGTCACGGGCAGCATCGCCACGGCGCTGATGTATTTTGTCGGCTATGACACGGCTATTGCCATTGCCGCGGCTGTGGTGTCGTTCGCCGTGTCGTCCGCGCTGTCGTATGCGGTCGGCGCGATCACGCAGCCATCGACGGGCGGCTACAGCAGCAATGCGCTGTCGAACCGCACGCACATGGTCCGCTCGTCCGTCGCGCCGCGCAACATGGTCTACGGACGCTGCATGGTGTCCGGCCCGCTCGCGTTTATTGGCACGTCCAACCGCGGCGACGGAACGAATGGCGTTGGCGGCACCACGATCAAGGGCGGCGAGAATGCTTTCCTGCACCTGGTGGTCATGCTGGCGAACCACGAGATTGACGGCGTTGAGGAAGTGTACCTGGGGGATGACCCCATCGGCTTCTCCACGATGGTCAACAACAAGCCGACCGGCGGCAAGTTCGGCAACCTCATCAATCAGGGAGATGCCATCACGACGACGTTCACGGTGCCGGCAAATTCGACTGGCATCACCTTGGGCGGCCTGGGTGCAACGTCGATTCTCGGACTGGCAGAAGTCGGCGCTACGCCAGCGGCTGCGCCAAGCGGCGGCGAAGGTGGTGTGGACGCCTTTGGCAACCCGATCCTGCCAAACGGCGGCACCGCCAGCATCGACACCGCATTTACATTCGTCAATGCCACCACGGTCACGACGCCGGCCGTCAACAGGTCGCGCAACATGGCGATCACCTTCCTATCAAAGGGGACTCCCGCGTCCTATGTGGATTGCTATGCGCATCTAGGCAGCCCGTCGCAAACTGCCAATACGGCGCTTATCGCATCCTGTCCGGCGCAGTGGACTGCAGCGCACCGCCTACAGGGCGTCGCCTACCTGTACATCCGGCTGCTCTACAACACAAAAGTTTTCCCGAACGGCATACCGAACGTCAAGGCGATGGTGCGCGGCAAAAAAGTGCGAGATCCTCGCAGCGGCAGCTACCCCAACGACGCGCCGACATGGAAGGCGAACTATGCGCTATGCGCGATGGATTACCTGAAATCAGCAGATGGGCTGGGCTGCACAGATGCCGACCTTGACCTGGAGCAGATCAAGGTCGCCGCAAACATTTGCGACGAAGTGGTCAATATTCGAGATCAATATGATGGTCGAGTGATTGCTGAAGGTTTGCCGTACCAGCAGTATCGCTATGAGGCGCACGGCACGCTGCTGCTGGATCACGATGTGGAGGAGAACCTGCGCAGCCTGTCGACGGCGGGCGGCGGCCCGGTGCCCTTGTTGGTGTCCGGCCGCTTCCAGATCCCTGTCGGCTACTACGGCACGCCGGTGGCGCAGGCGCTCACGGAGTCGGACCTTCGCGCGGCAGTCAAGGTGCGCCCACGCACGTCCCGGCGCGATCTGTTCAATGCGGTTGGCGGAACCTACGTCGACGGCCGTATCTCCTGGCAGCCGACAGACTTCCCGGAGGTCGCCAACAGCTTCTATCAATCGCAGGATGCCGGCGAAAAGATCCGGCGCGACGTGACGTTCCCGTTCACGACCGACGAGATCATGGCGCAGCGACTGGCGAAGATCATGCTGGAGCGCAGCCGCCAGGGCATCACGATCGACTGGCCCGGCAAGCCGAGCTGCTTCCGCCTGTCGGTGGGCGATCTGGTGCCGGTCACGCTGGCGAAGTTCGGCTGGAATGCGAAAGTGTTCCGCGTCATCGCCTGGAGCATGGAGAGCAACGGCACCATTGACCTGGTGCTGCAGGAGGATGCAACGGGCGTGTATGACTGGAACTACGGTCAAGCGACGACGACGGACCTGTCAAAGGACACGGATCTGCCCGACCCGTCCTACATCACGCCGGTCGGTGCGCTTACGCTGTACTCCGACAGTTCAGAGCTGGTGCGCACGGGCGACGGCACGATTGTCAGCCGGCTGCATGTGATCTGGCCGGCGTCGACTGATGCAAGCGTGGTCAACGGCGGCGAGTTCCAGGTGCAGTACAAGAAGGCATCCGAGACGTTCTGGACGCCGTGGGACAAGGTAAGCGGCGCCTTTAACGAGACATGGATCAGTCCGGTTGTCGACACGGAAACGTACTACGTGCGCGTGCGCGCGGTGAACAGCCGCGACATTGAAACGGATTGGGTCTACGCCAAGCACAAGATCATCGGCAACACTGGGGCACCACCGAATGTGTCGAACTTCACCGTTACCGTGCGCGCAGATGGAACCCGGTCATTTAGCTGGTCGACAAGCAATCAGCCGGTGAACGTAACGACAGGTGGTGGCTATCGGCTCAAGTATCGTCCGGGCGGCAGCAATGCCGCGTGGGCAGACATGACGCCGCTACACAATGGCCTGCTGTCGCAGTCGCCGTTGCAGATCGCCGACCCGGTTGCTGGTTTTTATGATTTCGGCATCGTTGCGGTCAATGCAAGCCGCGTCGAATCCTCCACGCCTGCGATGATCAACGACGCGACGATCGGCAAGGAGCCAGTCAGTTATGAGGCGTCGGTCAATCTCATCCCAAACAGCGATTGGCAAATGTCCAATGGCACCAGCAGCGGAGAGGCGTGCCTGTACGGATGGACGCTGACGACCAGCGATAACGGGTCGTATGCTGGTGCGGCGCGTCCAGCCGGTATGGGCCGGAATCGCACGCCATGGAATATCGGGCGAGGCGGAGCCTGGCTATGGCATTCCACGACGGTGGCGAATGCCAGTGGCGTTGCGCAACCACGCAGCGATGCGCCGACCGCCTCAATCTATACGAGCGACGGACCCGGCGGGCGCTTTATGGCACCCGTTACCGCCGGCGTTATTTATGAGGCTTCGGTGTTCGTCAATCCGCATCAATGCCAGGTTGAAATGACCATTGAGTGGTTCAAGAGCACGCAAGATGGCAATGGGCAATATCAGCGGTCAACAGTGGCGACAAGCTCCAGAGTTGACGGGGTATTCGCCGCCGGCGCGGGATCAACGGGCGACGCCGGACTCGGCGGCTATACTGCGCCAAATGCCGGCATGTATCAGCTATGGGGCACGATCACAGCGCCGTCCGATGCGGCATTTGCGCGCATCGTCCTTATCAAACATGGCACGTTTCCTGATTCTGGCGGGCTCAATAAGGAGAGTTACGCCTTTTGGAACAAGGCCATGTTGTGTATCGCGCGCCAGGGCGTGACGCGTCAAACAGCGACGCCGTGGATTGAATTTACTTACGATCAACTGCACGGCGGCAGCCTGGCGGGAGGCTCTGTCGACAGCGCCCAAGTTGCCGCAGAGGCGGCAACTACTGTTCGGGTAACTGACACTCTGGACACGGGCAGATGCACGCAGAATCCGGCGAACGGCCAAACGGCAATCAACTCCATTCCCTATACCGCCGCTGTCGATTGCACGGTCACTGTATTTTGGCAGGTGAAGTACCTTATCGAAAATACCGGGAATGGCACAAGTGGCGGCACGGTGATTGTCTATAGCGACCCGTTTATCCAGCTTGGCGGGGAGCCGAACGGCGCAAACGATCCGTACGCCGGGTCAAAATCATACGTCGAGTACGACGCGCCGGCAGGTCAGAGCATTTCCGGGACTCGCTCTGGATCTCGAACCTACACCATGCAAAAAGGCGGGTATGCCGTTTTCTATTTAACGGGCGCAGGCGGAGCAAGCAGCGCGCAGCGCAATATTTACTTGCATCCGCAGTGGTCATCCCTTCGCTTGGAGGTCGTAAAACGATGATGGTCTTTAGCGAATACAATCAATCAACTGGGCTGCTGACGGGGCGGCGATATATTGGGCTGCCGAATGGATTGCTGGACATGGTGAGCCTTAGTCCTGAGTCCACATATCTATTGGGCGAGTACGATCACCTCTCGCAGCGTGTTGATCTGTCGACCGGCAATGTTGTGGATTATCAGCCGCCACAACCTGGGGCATCCTATCAGTGGGACTCAGCGAGTCGGCGGTGGGTATATGTGGCAAATTCCGCCGAAAGGCTGTGGACGGCCAAGGACGACGCATTGCGAGAAGTGTATGCGTACTACTCCGCCAAACTCTCCGACGTGCGGGCCACATATCCGGCAGATGAGGTTGCAAGTTGGGGCAAGCAGGAGTCAGAAGCACGCGCCTGGACAGCCGACCATGCCGCACCGACGCCACTGCTGTCCGCTATCTCTGCCGCGCGTGGTGTGCCGTTCGCGCTGCTGGTTGAAAAGGTCATCGAAAAAGCCGATCTGTTCGCTGCCGCATCCGGTGCGCTGATCGGTGCGCGACAGCATGCAGAAGACCGAATCAATGCCGCGACCACGCCAGAGGAAGTCGCTCAGGTCGTAGCAGATATTTTCCCCGCCGAGTAGTCATCCAGCCATACCACCCAGGCCCGCCGCGTGCGGGCTTTTTCCATTTAAGGACCCCATGAACAGCATCCCTGCAGCACCAGCCTTGCCGGCCAATGCCCCGACCGTCTTCGAGATGTGGGACCACTCGGGCGCGACGCCTGCGATGACCTCCGTTGTCGTCCTGAATCAGCGCGGCCCGGATTTAGTGCCGGACGACGCTGTCTATGCGGCCGAGCGTGGCGCCGCGGCCTGGTATAGGTCCGATGAGGTCCTGAGGTTGGGTGACTTCGTCTTCGGCGCGCACCTGCTGGTCTCTGGTGCGCAGAACACCACCTCCGGCACGCAATCCCTGCTGGAATCGTTTATCAAGATCGACAAGCGCAGCCCGACTTGGCCGACGTACCCGTTCTCGGCCACCTACAACCAGAAAACCGAGTCCGTCTTCCCGGGGCCGCACAAGATCGTCGCCAAGGACTCCGCCGGGAAGGTCGTCCATACCTTCGAGATGCATGACGGCCTGCCGATCAACGACCCGTCGCTGCACCAAGGTTACCCCACCGAGACGAAACCGCTGCGCCCGAAGGTTTCGGTAGGCAGCGTGCTGCCATGGTGGAACGAGCCGCCGCGCCAGTCGGCCAGCCTTGCGCAGATGTTCGCCGGGATCACAGACGACGGGATGCGCCCATCGCAGACGAAAACGCATTTTTCGGTGCTGTCATGCGAGCCGCCGATCACGAGCGGGTACAACCGCTACTCGCTGAATTCTCTCGCCGACATTTGGCGTTCCAGGGAATGGCCAATGCCGAAGGCGTCTTACTGGCCTGACCCGGCCACCGCCGACCCATACGCGAACTATTCAGACCTAGCTTATGACGGCCACAGCGCATTCATGGGCGCGTACATCGAGGGTTACCGCTACGAGCCGGGCTCCTACACCACGCACAACAAATACACCGCGCCTGGCGGCCCGCGCTTTGATCGCGCAACGTTCCCCAGCCAGATCGCGCTCTGGATGACCAAACCGAATGGCAAGCGGCTTGACGGTGGCGTCGCGTTTTCCACGATCGCGTACGAGTTCGCTTTGGCGTACGGCAACCACCCGAACCACTGGTCTCCAAATCCGGCCACAGCCGCGCTCTGGTCGTCGGACGCAGACCTGATCGCCTCGAAAGACTACTTCACCGGCAATTACTACGGCGACGGCGGCCCGGACGGTCCGAACGCGATCCGTGTCAACGCTGCGCAGCGCGACGGAACCGGTCCGCAGCACTACGACAAGAACGGCGACATGCCATATCACGGCTGGGGGCGCGATTCGCTCCATGACTACACCACTGCTGGCGACGCGGCAATTGCCATGCAGAGTCCGATGATGGCGGTTCTGTCGAAATGGGATACTGCAACTGCCTTCATGTGCCATGGCAATGCAAACCGATCCGGGCGCGACGGCTACCTCGTGCGCGACATGGCTTGGGACTGGAAGCACATGGTCTGGTCCTGGAAGCTTGGTGCGGATCACCCGCTGGCGTTTAAGCGCAAGGACATCGAGGACCGGTTCTGCGTGCGTCTGGAAGCCATCCACCGCGACATCGTCGCCCCCATATTGGCTGGAGCGCGGCCGGCCGGCATGTATGAATACCTCGAAGGCCTGGTGCGCTTCGGTCAGCCGCTCGAGCGCGATGGCGACCGGTGGGGGTGCCACGGCGGCGGGCTGGGCTTCTACCTGGGCGGCGTGCTGATCTACATGAAGCAGTCTGGCATGTGGGCGGCCATCCAGGCGCGAGGCGGCAAAGCATTCGAGGCGCTGGTATTCACGGTGCGCTGCGCCTGCCAATACGCGTTCGGCATCTTCGCGCAGACCAAAGCGACGATGTTCTCGAACCCATCCTACCCAGCCGATTACATCTTTGCCGACGGCACCGGCATGCCAGCGGGCTGGGCGGAGTGGTCGAAGGTGGTTGAGGGCGACGTGCCATTCTCGCCGAGTGGCGACGTGTCGATCTACCCGACCATGCAATTCGTCCATGCGATGTGGGATTACTTCCCGGAGATCGACCATCCGCTGAAGAAAGCCGCCTATGACGTCGTGGTCGCGTTCGAGCAGCGCGTAGCGACCAGCGTCGCAGCAGAGCGTGACCTGCAAAGGCAGCGGGACAGGGATTTCACCTACCGCTATCCCGGGGTGGCACCGATCAAGGCCCCGGCTGTACTTGGCCCCGGCGCGGCAGTCGCGCTGCCCGAGCTAAAGTCAGTCGCGGCGTCGATCATCGTGCCAGCCTGGACGCCAGACACCGACACGGATGCCGGCACTTGGGTCTTGATAGGGAAAGAGAACGACAAGCTGACCGTCGACTCGGACACGCGAGTCTGCTATGGCATTAACCGGCAGTGGCTGGTCACGACGCTCTCGGGCGTATTCGACGCCTCCAATGGCTTCTTCGGCACGGACCCGGCACCAGGCGTCAAGAAAGTGGTCATGAAGTTCGTTCCGGCAGCAGTCCAGCCGGCGCCCGAGCCAGTGCCCGAGCCAGTGCCGGAACCTGCGCCGCAGCCGACACCAGGCCCGACGCCGACTCCGCAGCCAGTCCCGGAGCCACAACCGCAGCCAGTTCCAGAGCCACAGCCGGATCCAGTTCCCGTCCCGGCGCCCGAGCCGCAGCCGGACCCGGCGCCAGCGCCCGACCCGGTGCCGCCGGCCAAGACGCCCATGCCGGTGGGGATCGCAATCATCGCTGCGATGACAGCCTTCCTCGAGACCTGCGGCTACACCGTCACGAAAAAGTAAAGCGATCAACCAGGTCAGGTTCCGCTGCGGCGGGCCTGACCCCTGCTTGAAGGAAGTGCAATGGCAACACCATGGATTGAAAACCTGCTCGGCTCGCTCGGGATGGCCGGGGGTGGCGCCCTTGCGATCAAGTGGGTTGTGGAGGCGTGGCGCGAAGAAAGGGCGAAAAGCCGCGGCGCTCATGCCGAATCGCAGGCGATTAAGCACCTTAGCGCAGAGGTCGACCGGATGGCCAAGCGCATGGACGAATTGGAGAAAGATGTTGCCGAGAAAAGCGCCGCGAACGCCGCCCTTCAAAGTGAGATTGATGAGCAACGTCGCCTGCGCCGGTTGGCTGAAGACAAGTTTGACGCAGAGTGCAGGGCGCGTCAGGACCTGGAGAAACGAGTGGCAGAACTGGAGAAAAAATCATGATCAATGAGCGACGGACCAGCCATGGGCGGCGCGTAGTTGATTTCCTGTGCGAAAGCAAGTCACACACATGGAAAGCAATTCTTGGCATCGCAATACTGGTGGTGCTGCTCATCTTCACCGGCATGCAAATTCAGGCCTGGCGAGAAAGCGCCGAGCGGTCTGCACTCATTGCCGCCGGCCAGGAGACGCTGGCGACGTGCGAGCGCCGGATCATCTCGGTGCGCGACTACTTCGGCAATCAGGCGGCCGAGCGTGCCGAGGTGGTGGAAGAGGTCAAACGCTTGGCCGATGAGACGCTGCGCATCCAGAAAGAGACGCTGAGCCTGATCCAGCGCCGTGCACCGGTTACCGATCGCATCGCCCGCAAGGTCGAGCAGATCGATGCCAAGGCGACCACTGCGGCTGTGGCGGCAACCGATGCCAAGGTCGAGGCTGCGCGGGCCGCGACGGCGCTTGAGTCGAGCACGCCAGTGACGCCCAAGGCCGCCGGCGAGATCAACGACGCTGTCCGCGCCATCAACCGGAGCCACAAATGAAGCCGATTGCCATCTTGCTGCTGGCGCTGGCCGGCTGCACCACGCCCGCGCCGCCGGCATCGTCGCCGTGCCCGGACCTGCCGGAACTGGCGCAGGCGGCCACCTTGGCCGATCTGGAAGCACATCACCTGGCAGTCGTCCGGCTGTACGGCGCCTGCCGGGCGGCGAAGAGCCCACCCAAACTGGAGAAGTGAAATGACGTTTGACGAAGCATTCGAGCGGGTCATCGGGCACGAGGGCGGCTACACGCCAGGTAAGGGTGACCCGGGGGGCGAGACCAAATTCGGCATTAGCAAACGGTCCTACCCGGGCGAGAACATCCCCGGCATGACGCTGGCCCGGGCTAAGCAGATCTATTTTCGGGATTATTGGGGCCCGGCCGGCTGCGACAGCGTGCCGGCGGCGATTCGCTTCGACCTGTTCGACATGGCGGTCAACTCCGGCGTGCGCGCCGCGGTCAAGTGCCTCCAGGGCGCGGCTGGCGCCGAGCAGGACAGCATCCTCGGACCACGAACCCTCCAGGCGATCGGCGCGCTGGACGGCGCCCGGCTGGCGGCCCGGTTCAACGGCGCGCGCCTGCAGTTCCTGACCGACCTGAGCACCTGGCCAACCTTTTCCCGCGGCTGGGCCCGCCGCATTGCCTCCAACCTGATGAAAGCCTGATATGGATCCCGTGACGATAGCTCTGGCCCTGGCCACCCAGTTCGCACCGAGCATCTTGAAGTACCTGACCAACAGCGACACCGCCGGCGCCGTGGCTGCGCAGGTGATCGACATCGCTAAAACCGTCACCGGCAAAGGGACGATCGGCGAGGCGCGCGCCGTGCTCGAGCTGGATCCGGCAAAGGCGGTGGAGTTCCAGCTGGCGGTCATGCAGAACGATACCGACTTGGCCAAGGCCTACCTGGCCGACATCCAGAACGCCCGGGCGCGCGACATGGCGCTGGCCGCCGCCGGCGTCAAGAACACCCGAGCGAACGCGCTGGCCATCGGCGCGGCCTCGCTGGTGCTGGTGACCCTGGTCATCGTTGTGTGGGCGACCAATATGGACGACTTCGCCAAGGCGACGATCACCCTGATCTGCGGCCGGGCGCTGGGCTGGGTGGAACAGGTGTTTTCGTTCGAGTTCGGCACTACCCGCACCAGCGCCAAGAAGGACGACACGATCAACAATCTGACGAAGTCGTAGCGATGAGCCTGCGCACGCTGTCGAACTGCATTCTCTTCGCGGTCGTCCTGCTGTTCCGCCGGCGTGCCTCAGATGACCGGCGCCGGAAAAAGGGCGTGCCGTCGATGCGTAAGAATGGCGAGTACCTGGTGCTGCGGAAGAGCGACTGGGGGCCATTTCCGCACGTCATGCACGGTCGGATGGGCAACGATGGCAAGATCCGCGTGGTCTCGTACAAGCCGGTGTCGCCCCGGAAGAGGGCGCTGCCGCCGCCGTTGTTTGCCGGGAAAGTCGTGTGGGGGGATGTGCGGAAGAAGCCGGGTGGGCATGGCTAAGTGCAGAAATGCATACTCTGCCGGCAATCACTTTTCCACCAATTTGATGGAGGTGATTTCATGGATTACGCTCGGCATATTCTTTGCGCCACCAACGTGCAATTTAATGCCCGTGTCAAATTCGTCTTGGTATGTGAAAAACATAAGCCCGGCGGGAAACCGCGCCATGTTATTTCGATAGAATCCGACCCCGCGCTTAACTTCGTCGTAAACCCGCGATTCATTTAGTTTTGCAGGCTGATCTTTTTCGATATTGCCCTTCGCATCAAACTCAAGCACCCCATTGTTGCTCGACTCCGAAATCATTAAAGCCTGCACGTTTGTGCCCAGCTTGCGAGCTTTGGCGATTTCCTTGTGGAGAAGATCGCTAGTAGCGGACATCCGGCATTCGAAAATAGAATCAAGCATTGCCTTATCTGATTCTCGATTTTCTGTGCCCTGCAAGACTGAGCCATCGCGGAAAAAGGATAAGCGCTGTCGCAGTTCTCGCATGTTAGACCCCTTGAAAACGCCACATTTTTCCGGATAGCGCATCGATAGCCAGTCCAAAGTTTTCTCGTGCACGCCGTCCAATAAAATCGTTGACAAATAAAAATCGAATGCAACTACGTCATATCCTTTTGGAATGCCGCCGCCGATAAACATATTTCCGGCGCTGTCATAGGTAGTAAGTCGGCCAGTTTTTATAGCCGCTTTCCAAGAATTCCATTCTTTCTTTTCTGCGGGAGCAAGATTTTTGCCGCCGTTTCTATGGTGATTGTCGATAGTAAAAGCGTAAGCGCCAGCGCTTCTGTCTATTTTTGTGGCGAATTCACGGTTAAACATGCCGCTCGCGAAGATTACGCCTAACTTCGAATTGCTTATCCCATGTGAGGCCAGGAATCGTTTAATTTCTGCGCCGGCCCTTTCCAATTCTTTCTTGCTGATGCCATTTAAGTAAGGCTCATCGACCAGAAAGATTGCTCCGATATTTTCTTCGTGCAACTTCATCGCCGGGATGTAGGGGGCCAGCCTCAGACGAATTTCTTTATTGGCCGGCAATACCCTTATTTTGTTGTCAGCCATAGCTGTCAGCCGCTTTTGGTGTGTCTTCCCATCTGGCGTAACGAAAGTTCGGTTCAGGCGGCTGGCCGGCTTGATGTCGGAGAGAAGTAACTCGAAGTCCAGGTGCACTGCAAAATTATGCCCTTTTGCAGATGAAAGACTTTTGCTCAGCTGCTCGACACTTTGAACGTTGATCATCGCAAAGTCAGTTTTCTTCACCACCTCGGCGGGAACGCCGTAAGGAGAAAAGAACCCGATGATTTCAGCGGAGTTCGCGGCGCCGGCAGAGCAGATAGCGGCTGCGATAAAAAATATGTAGCTGGAAAATTTCATGGCGATCACTTCGGACGATGCAGCGGATGGGTGAGAGACGGCGCAACGGATTGGCATTAGGGCGCCGCATTATACTTTTTCCGTTTAGCAATCGCACTTTGTTTGATCTCCGCTGGCCAGAGAAGCTGCCAAGGAATCTAGACCGGGAGGGCGACGGGTAGGTGATCGTCGAGTTTGCGGAAGGATCGAGGGGGATATCGCTGTCTTAAACGGCGCGTCGGCACACCCGCATCTTCCAAAAATTGGAATTCATCTTCCAAAAAAGCAAAAAGCCCAGTCATAAACTGGGCTAAGTGCTTGAATCTTTTGGGGTGGCCGATGGGGCTCGAACCCACGACAACAGGAATCACAATCCTGGACTCTACCAACTGAGCTACGGCCACCGCTGACTGTTTCGCAGCTGTTGCTTGCGAGACAGGGCGCAATTATACAAACAACTTCGCCCGTATGCAAATCTAATCCCTCGTTCCAGCAAGCGAGGCGATCGCGGCGTCGATCCCCAGCAGCGACTTGAATGCGGTGGCCAGCGAACTGGCGCTTCCGGTGGTCCAGCCCTGTACCGAAGCCGGGCGCGCGTCGTCGGCGCGCAGCATCGCATGTTCGGCCAGCACCCGCCGCAACTGTCTTGCGACAGCCTCTCCGGTATCGACGATCGCCACGTCGCGGCCGGCCGCCCGCGTTGCGCAGTCCGCGATCAACGGCAGCAGAAAAGGGTAGTGGGTGCAGCCCAGCACCAGGGTGTCGGCGCCTTCGCGGACCAGCGGATCGACATAACGCTGCACCAGCGCGGCGGTCGCGGCAGAACGCAGTTCGCCTTTCTCGACCTGGTCCGCAAGTCCGCTGCAGGCCTGTGGGATGAAGCGCACGCCGGTTGCCGCGCTCAGCCTTGCTTCCAGCGCCTGGAAACGCGCGCTTGCCAGCGTGCGCTCGGTCGCCAGCACGCCGACCACGCGGCTGGCCGAATGCAGCGCCGCCGGCTTCAGGCCCGGTTCGACGCCCACCACCGGCAGCAACGGGTAGCGCTCGCGAACGGCCGTCACCGCGGCGGCCGTGGCGGTATTGCATGCGACGACCAGCGCCTTGGCGGACTGCGCGGCAAGGAAACCGGCGATCGCCAGGACCCGCTCAATGACCGCCGATTCCGGCTTCCCACCATAGGGTGCGAACGCCGAGTCGGCAAAGTAGGCCAGGTTTTCCATCGGCAGCTGCATGCGGACATGGCGCAGCACCGACAGCCCGCCGAGCCCGGAATCAAAAATGCCTACCGGGGCGTCAACCGCGGCAGGCATCGGATCGTGCGGCAAGGAAAGGACTCAGCTAGGCAATCGACACCGGGATGCGGCTCACGCTGCTGTCTTTCGCAATGCGTTCCTGCCATTCCTTGGGCCCGGTGTTGTGCACCGACACGCCGTTGGAGTCCACCGCCACCGTCACCGGCATGTCCCGCACGTCGAACTCGTAGATGGCTTCCATGCCAAGGTCGTCGAAGCCGACGACCTTCGCGTCCTTGATGGCCTTGGACACCAGATAGGCTGCGCCGCCGACGGCCATCAGGTAAGCCGACTTGTGCTTGCGGATGGATTCGATGGCGACAGGGCCGCGCTCGGCCTTGCCGATCATCGAGATCAGGCCGGTCTGTTCCAGCATCATGTCGGTGAACTTGTCCATCCGCGTTGCGGTGGTCGGGCCGGCCGGTCCCACCGCTTCGTCCCGGACCGGGTCGACCGGGCCAACGTAATAGATCACGCGGTTGGTGAAGTCGACCGGCAATTTCTCGCCCTTGGCCAGCATGTCCTGGATGCGCTTGTGCGCGGCGTCGCGGCCGGTCAGCATCTTGCCGTTCAGGAGCAGCGTCTGGCCCGGCTTCCACGAAGCCACTTCCTCGCGCGTCAGGCTGTTCAGGTCCACGCTCCGCGACTTCTCGGTGTCGGGCATCCACTGCACGTTGGGCCACTCGGACAGCGCCGGCGGCTCGATGTAGCTCGGGCCGGAGCCGTCGAGCGTGAAGTGCGCATGGCGGGTCGCTGCGCAGTTTGGAATCATCGCCACCGGCTTGGACGCCGCATGGGTTGGATACATATTGATCTTCACGTCGAGCACGGTGGTCAGGCCGCCGAGGCCCTGCGCGCCGATGCCCAGCGCATTGACCTTCTGGAACAGCTCGATGCGCAACTCCTCGGTCTTGTTCTGCGGGCCGCGCTTCAACAGGTCGTACATGTCGATGTCTTCCATCAGCGACTCCTTGGCCATCAGCATCGCCTTCTCGGCGCTGCCGCCGATGCCGATGCCCAGCATGCCCGGCGGGCACCAGCCGGCGCCCATGGTCGGCACCGTCTTGAGCACCCAGTCGACCAGCGAGTCCGACGGGTTGAGCATCACGAACTTGGTCTTGTTTTCCGAGCCGCCGCCCTTGGCCGCAACCTGCACGTCGAGCTTGTCGCCCGGCACCACGTCCATGTGGATCACGGCCGGCGTGTTGTCCTTGGTGTTCTTGCGCTCGAACTGCGGGTCGGCCACGATGGAGGCGCGCAGCATGTTGTCCGGGTTGTTGTAGCCGCGGCGCACGCCTTCGTTGATGGCGTCATGGATCGAGCCCGAGAAGCCTTCGAAGCGCACGTCCATGCCGATTTTCAGGAAGACGTTGACGATGCCGGTGTCCTGGCAAATGGGCCGCTTGCCCTCGGCGCACATGCGCGAATTGGTCAGGATCTGCGCAATCGCATCCTTGGCCGCCGGGCTTTGCTCAAACTCATAGGCGCGTGCCAGGTGCTGGATATAGTCGACCGGGTGGTAGTAGCTGATGTACTGCAACGCGGCGGCAATCGATTCGATCAGGTCGTCCTGCTTGATGACGGTGGTCATGATGGTTTCCTCGGGAGTCAGTGTTGGTTGCGGTCGGCGTTCGCAGTCTGCGACATGATGCGGTCGCTGTAAGCGATCGCCAGCGCGGAAATCAGGAACACGATATGGATGCCGGTCTGCGCCAGCAGGGTTTTTTCATCGTAGGCGCGGGCGTTGATGAAGGTCTTGAGCAGGTGGATCGACGAGATGCCGATGATGGCCGTGCTCAGCTTGACCTTCAGCACGGTCGCATTGACATGCGACAGCCATTCGGGCTGGTCGGGATGGGTTTCGAGGTTCATCCGCGACACGAAGGTCTCGTAGCCGCCGACGATCACCATGATCAGCAGGTTGGAAATCATGACCACGTCGATCAGTCCAAGCACGACCAGCATGATGGTGGTCTCGGTCAGCTTGCTCGGCCGAGGCGCGCCTTCGACCGTGACGGCGTCCAGGATATGGTTGAGCGATCCGACATTGCCCATGACCGCGCCGATCAGGTCGGAAAGCTCGATCCAGAAATGGTAAACATAGACGCATTGGGCCAGGATGAGGCCAAGGTAGAGCGGCAGTTGCAGCCAGCGGCTCATGAAGATAAAGCGGGCCAGCGGCCCGATCGGTTTCGTTACCTGATTCTCTGGGTTGTTAGGTGTTGTCATCTAATTTGTAAGCCGTATCGATCCGGCGCACGCGCGCCGCCGGCATTCTACACCGCCACGGGGCCGGGCAATCGCATCGCCGCGGCGCGGGAAGTCTAATATTATGCAAGTGTCAATGTAAGCAAAGAGTAAGTCCCGCCCACTATCTTGACGGTCAAACTTCCCCATCAAGCAGGAGACAAGCATGGCAGATATTCAAACGCTGAAAGAGGAAAGCCGCGTTTTTCCTCCCCCGGCAGACATGATGAAACACGCGGCCATTTCCGGCATGGAAGCCTACCAGGCGCTATGCGACGAGGCCGAGCGCGACTACGAAGGCTTCTGGGCGCGCCTAGCCCGTGAAAACCTGTCCTGGCAGACCCCGTTCACCAAGACGCTCGACGAGTCCGACGCGCCATTCTATAAATGGTTTTCCGACGGCAAGCTCAACGTCTCCTACAACTGCCTCGACCGGAACCTCGACAACGGCAATGCCGACAAGACAGCCATCATCTTCGAGGCCGACGGCGGCGAGGTCACCAGGCTGACCTACCGCGAGCTTCACGGCCGCGTCTGCCAGTTCGCCAACGGCCTGAAGTCGCTCGGCATCAGGAAGGGCGACCGGGTCGTGATCTACATGCCGATGTCGGTCGAGGGCGTCGTCGCGATGCAGGCCTGCGCCCGGATCGGGGCGACGCATTCGGTCGTCTTCGGCGGCTTTTCCGCGAAGTCGCTGCAGGAACGCATCGTCGATGCCGGCGCAGTGGCCGTCATTACCGCCGACGAGCAGGTGCGCGGCGGCAAGCACCTGCCGCTGAAGGCCATCGTCGACGACGCCTTTGCGCTGGGCGGCTGCGACGCGGTGCGCAACGTGGTGGTCTACCAGCGCACCAGCGGCAAGATCAACTGGCAGCAGGGGCGCGACCTGTGGATGCATGAACTGGCGGCCAGCCAGCCGTCGGCGTGCGAGCCGGAATGGGTGGATGCCGAGCATCCGCTGTTCATTCTTTATACATCCGGCTCCACCGGCACGCCCAAGGGCGTCCAGCATTCGTCGGGCGGCTATCTGCTGTGGGCGATGCTGACGATGAAGTGGACCTTCGACGTCAAGCCGAGCGATGTCTTCTGGTGCACCGCCGACATCGGCTGGGTCACCGGCCACAGCTATATTGCCTACGGCCCGCTGGCCGCCGGCTGCACCGAGGTCGTCTTCGAAGGCGTGCCGACCTACCCCGATGCCGGCCGCTTCTGGGACATGATCGCCCGCCACAAGGTGTCGATCTTCTATACCGCGCCGACCGCGATCCGCTCGCTGATCAAGGCCGCCGATGCGAACCCGGCCGTGCATCCCGACCGATACGACCTGTCCAGCCTGCGCCTGCTGGGTTCGGTCGGCGAGCCGATCAATCCGGAAGCATGGATGTGGTACTACAAGAACATCGGCCACGAGAAGTGCCCGATCGTCGATACCTTCTGGCAGACCGAGACCGGCGGCCACATGATCACGCCGCTGCCGGGCGCCACGCCGATGGTCCCGGGTTCATGCACCTTGCCGCTGCCGGGCATCATGGCCGCGATCGTCGACGAGACAGGCCAGGACCTGCCGAACGGGCAGGGCGGCATCCTGGTCGTGAAACGGCCCTGGCCGTCGATGATCCGGACCATCTGGAACGATCCGGCGCGATTCAGGAAGAGTTATTTTCCCGAGGAGCTGGGCGGCAAGACCTACCTTGCCGGCGACGGCGCGATCCGCAACAAGGACACCGGCTACTTTACCATCACCGGCCGCATCGACGACGTGCTGAACGTCTCTGGCCACCGGATGGGCACGATGGAAATCGAGTCGGCGCTGGTTGCGCATCCGATGGTGGCCGAAGCGGCGGTGGTCGGCAAGCCGGACGAAACCACGGGCGAGTCGATCTGCGCCTTCGTGGTGCTCAAGCGTCCGCGGCCGGAAGGCGACGAGGCCAGGCAGATCGCCAAGGAACTGCGGGACTGGGTCGGCAAGGAAATCGGCCCGATCGCCAAGCCCAAGGAACTGCGCTTCGGCGACAACCTGCCCAAGACCCGCTCCGGCAAGATCATGCGCCGGCTGCTGCGGGTGCTGGCCAAGGGCGAGGAAATCACCCAGGACATCTCGACGCTGGAGAACCCGGCCATCCTTGAGCAACTGAAGCACGCGATCTAGGTCCATGCCCCACAAACCGCCGCGTTTCCTGCGCGGCGGTTTATTTATCGTCTGTTGAACGGGGCAGGGGCGACGCGATCCGGTTTTCAGCCGGTTCAAAAACGACGTGTGTTTTAAAGAAATTTTGCTATAATCTGCGCCTTCGTCGGGCAGCGCCGGTCATGCCGCGCTGCCGTCAGATGCAGGAGAGATGGATGAGTGGTTTAAGTCGCACGCCTGGAAAGCGTGTATAGGTTCATAGCCTATCCGGGGTTCGAATCCCCGTCTCTCCGCCAGAATACAACAAGCCCCGTCAGGGGCTTTTTGCATTGTGGGGAGAGAAGAGCGCGCATCGGATAGATAAGAAAAGCAAAAGCCCCTGACGGGGCTTTTGCTTTTTGCGCATCAGGCAAGGGCCGTGACAGCCCCGGCAATCAGCGTCCCGCGCCCAGATTTGCCTGAACGTTGATGTGCTGCTGTACCAGGCTCGACACGGTGCTGTTCTGGCTGGCCAGCACGATGCCGGCGGCTGACTGGCCGGTGGTCGCCATCGCATTCGACATGTCGAAAAGGCCGCCGTTGACTGAGCTGGCGCCGCCCGCGCTGCCGACGCCGCCGGTGCCGACGCCGCCGGCGCCGCCCTGCGCAGTCCGGGTGCCGCCGTCACCGCCCGCGCCGCCCGTGGTGCCATTGCCGCCGGCGCCGCCCGCGCCGCCCGCACCGGCCGTGGCGCCGCCATTGGTCGCGCTGCCGTTGCTTGCCTGCGCGCCGGTTCCGCCGTTGCCGGCTGTGTTGAGCGCCGCGCCGCTGCCGCCGCCATTGCCCCCGGCGCCGCCCGCTGCGCCGGTGCCGCCCGTGCTGGCGACACTGCCGCTGGCTGCGCCATTGCCGCCGTTGCCGGAGGTTGCCGTCCCGCCGCTGCCGCCGGCGCCGCTCGATGCCGCGCTGGCTACGCCGCCGGCGCTGCTGCTGGCCGCGCCGCCTGCGCCGCCCGAACCGCCATTGCCGCCGCCGCCCGCCGTGGTTGCGCCGCCGGCGCCGGTATTGCTGGTGGAGGTCCCGCTGCCGCCCGTGCCGGAAGTGCCGCCATTGCCGCCGTCCGGAACATTGTTTGCGACGGTCACGCCACCGGTACCTGCGCCGCCCGCGCCGCCGGTGCCGCCTGCGCCGCCGCCGCCGGCCGCGGCCACGCCGCTGTTGCCGCCGGTCTGGCCGCCGGTGTTGCCCGACGATCCGCCGCCAGCGCCAACGGTCGCGCCGCTCGTGCCGCCGCTGCCGCCCGCGCCGCTGGCGACCGTGCCGCCTGCGCCGCCCGCACCGCCGATGCCGCCCGCACCGCCTGCGCCACCCACGCCGCTGCTGGCATTCGTGGCTGCGCCGCCTGCGCCACCCGCGCCAGCCGCGGTGCTGCCATTGGTCGCGCGTCCATTGGTCGCCGTGCCGCCGGTCGAGCCGATTGCGCCGGTGCCGGCAGTCGCCGTCGCGCCGTTGCCGCCCCTGCCCGAAGCGTTGCCGCCGGTCGCGCTTCCGCCTACGCCCGTTCCGCCGGTGCCGCCGTTTGCCGAACCATTATTGGTGGCCGTGTTGCCGATCTGGCTGGCGGGACTGCGGGTCACGGTGCCGGCCAGCGCGCTGGTAGCGGTTGCAGTCGCAACATTGAATGCGTTGTTGAAGTTGGACGTCGCGCCGTTGCTGGTCGCTGCGCTGAGTTCCCCGCTGGCCGTGGCCGCGCCCGATGCCTGGTTCGTGCGGGTGTCCAGCGTTGCGGTGGAGCTCTCGTTCGCCAGCGCGCCCGCCGTGCCGCTGCCACCTTGCGTCGACGTTGCCGTCGCTGCCTGGTTGCCAGTGGTGGTGCTGGCGCCGGCCGTGGTGCCGGTGCCGGTGCCGCCGGTGTTGACGGGATTGGCATAAGCCTGCCCGGCCAGGCCAAAGGCGAGCGAAATCGCGGTCGCCATCAGTGTTTTTTTCATATGGTCTCCAGTGTTTTTGATTCGGGGCCAGTCGCGATTGCTTGGGCAAGCAATCAACCGGGGATGCCATGCAAAAAAGATGCCATATTGATACGGAATCGCTTTGCTACGCGTGCGCCATGGGGAAAAGCGGCCTTTTCCACCGCGTTGCGCTCGACTGCCGTAATCTCCAGGCGTCGCCGGTGCGGCTAAAGCGGGAAAAGCTGTAACACCAGGCTGACATATTGAATGCCGATTTCAAGCGCACACGGGTAGCTGCAGGGCAGGGCGTCCTTGGATCTCGCTGGAATTCCCGGGGACCGCTGTCACAACCATGTGACACATCCAGCCTGGTTTTTCGATGCGGAGGCCCCCGTAGCGGGCCGGGCTAGCATGCTGCCGCTATAAAGCCCGTCCAAATGGCGCATTCAGCGTCACAAGGAGGCGGTATCACATGGGTGTGACAGTCGTTCCCGGCGAGCAAATCAAGCTCGCTTTACACCCCGGTCATGGTCCTGCTTTCATGCGGCTTGATGTTCCGGAACGCCATACTTCATGGCCTCGCCCAAGCCACTCCACTTAACCCCAGCGCCCGTCAATGCCGGTGGCGTCCCTGCACATCGCGATCGATATCGATCACGTTCCAGCCCAGCTGACGCCGGATTTCCTCCTGCGTCGGCGGCGGCTTGTGCTCGGCCTGCCGGCGGCCCATGTACTCCCGGACCTGCTCCTTGGTTGGTTTTATCGTCTTGAACATTTGCCACTTCCTTCGTGGATAACGTGACAGGCACGTTGCGTCCTCAACCCGGCGCCGCCATCGCAGGCGGAACACCGTCGGGGGCCGACTATCAGATGGCAGCAGGCGGCGGTAAGAAAAGAAGCAAACTGTTACCGCGTATTACGCGATGCGCGCCGGCTGGCATGAGTGTCGGCCCGGACCATGCAAACGGTTGCGGACGCGGCCAAGCCGGGGCGCCAGCGCCTGTGCGGCCGGATGCATGAAGCGGCGCATCCGCAGCGCGCCAGCCGCTGCGCCAGGCTATATCTGCCGCAACTGCCTGAGCTGGTACTCGCGCTCGCTCAGATACCAGTCCAGCCGGCGGCGGGCCTCGGCCGGATCGGGAGGCGGGTGGCCTGGCGGAGCCTCGTCTTTCAACCATTTGCGCTCTTGCTTGTCAGATGGCTTGCTCAACCCGTCCATGGCAGTCCTCCTGCTTCAAAACGTACGTCGATGCGTCAAATATGTGCCCGGGCCTGTGCCGGCGTTTGACGGAGATCAGAAATGCGCGGGCGTTAATCCGCAGCTGATTTAAATACAACATTGCCGGCGCTGCCGTTATCGGGGGATATGCCGAATAAGGCGGCCATGGGACGTTTGTGTGCTTTGCGCGCCGGTCGGCACGAGCAGCGCCGGCCTGGATGCACTCTTTGCGCCTTTACCATCCGCCGCCGTTGCCGCCGCTCGGAATCGCCATGCCCGTGCTACCATTTTTTTTTCATTCTGCGAAAGCATAACCATGCCAAATATCCGCATTTCCCCGACCGAAGTGCAAGTCGACGACACCATCTACACCTTTGAAAGCGCCGGCGTGGCCGATGACTTCGAGGCCTGCGTGGCCACGGTCGATGTCAGCCACTGCGTATCCAAATACCTGTCCATCGACAAGCGCAGCGCACATCCGCTTGCGCCGGACGATGAATTTCCAGTCGATTAGCGCAACGTCATGAAAGGCCCGGTGAGGATACAATACCAACATTCTCACAGGAAATTTCATGATCCGCAGCGCCACCGCTGCAGACGCCCAGGCGATCTGCTCGATCTATAACCACTTCATCCTCCAGTCCACGGCCACGTTCGAGGAAGCCGCGATCACGGCCCACGAGATGGCCGCGCGCATTGCCGCCATCGTTCCCCGCCTGCCTTTCCTGGTGGCCGAGCTCGACGGCGCAGTGGCCGGCTATGCCTATGCGGCGCCCTGGAAAACCCGCAGCGCCTATCGCCACACGGTCGAAAGCTCGGTCTACATCGCGCCGCAGCTCGGCGGCATGGGACTGGGCTCGCGGCTGTACCAGGCGCTGCTGCAGGACCTGCGCGGCCGCGACGTCCATGCGGTGCTGGCGGGAATAGCATTGCCCAACAGCGCCAGCATCGGCCTGCATGAAGCTTTCGGTTTCACGCAGGTCGGCCAGATGCGGGAAGTGGGGCACAAGTTCGGGCAGTGGCTGGACGTGGGCTACTGGCAGCTGACGCTCGCGCCGCAGCGCTGATGCCCGCAGTCCGGATGCCTGCCGCTTCCATCCCGGCCTTTGCGCCAGGCGTCGCCCTGACCTCGGCCAGCCCGGTCAACTTCCGCTTCCTGACCGTATTCAAGGGACTGGCCGCGCAGCTCATCGTGCTGCACCACCTGGCATTCTATGGGCCGATGTCGGACCATGTGCGTCCGTACGCGCCGCTGATGATAGGCTGGCTCGACGCGCATGGGCGGCTGGCGGTGCAGGTGTTCCTGGTCATCGGCGGCTTTCTCGCGGCGCGTTCCTTTTCCAGCGACGGCATGGCGCCCGCGCAGAGCAGCGTGCTTGCCAGGGTCGCGCGCCGCTACCTGTCGCTTGCGCCACCGTTCATGGCCGCGATCCTGCTGACGGTCGGCGCTTCGGCCTGGGCGCGCAGCTGGATGACCCATGACTCGATTTCCGCCGCGCCCACGCTGGCGCAGCTGGCCGCCCATGCGCTGATGCTGCAGGGCGTGCTTGGCTATGACGCGCTGTCGGCCGGCGCCTGGTACGTGGCCATCGACTTCCAGCTCTATACGCTGTTTGCGCTGCTGGCCTGGGCTTCCAGCCGCGCATGCCGCGGCTGGCCTGGCGCGCGGGCCTGGCTGTTGCCGGCAGCGGTGTGCGTGGCGATGTGCTGTTCGCTGTTCTGGTACAACCGCGACGATCACTTCGATGTCTGGGCGCTGTATTTTTTCGGGAGCTACGGCCTGGGCGCGCTGGCGTACTGGGTCGGCGCGCCCGGCAGTTCGACCGGGCCGCGGCAGCGGCTGCTGATGCTGGCATTGCTGGCGCCGTCGATGGCGTCGCTGGCGCTGGACTTCCGGAGCCGGATCGCGCTGGCGCTGGCGCTGGCCGCCGTCATCGCCTGGGCGGCGCGGCAGCCGTCGCGCGGCGCACTGGCGGCGCCCGCGGTGCTGCTCTGGCTGGGACGCATTTCCTATTCGATATTCCTGGTGCACTTTGCGGTCTGCCTGGTGGTCAATGCCGGCTTCACCCGGTTTGCCCCGGCGTCCGCAGGCTGGCAGGCTTCCGGCATGCTGGCGGCATGGGCGGCGAGCGTGCTTGCCGGCGCGATGTTTCATGCGCTGGTCGAAGCGCCGCTGGCCCGGCGCATGACGCACTGGCGGGCTGCCGCCGTGTCAATGCCCATGAGCGGCGACCGGCCCGTGCCGTTGAACTGATCTCGCAGCGGCCAAGCCGCCGCACTACTGGAGCACTGTGGACCATCCCGGAAATACATCGACAATCAAGCAGGCCGACGCGGCGCAGCCCGCGATCGCGCTTGCCTTCGCCAACCGGCGCCAGGCGCTGGCACGCCAGCCCTGGGTCAGCTATGCGCTGGTCCTGATCAATGTCGCCGTCTGGCTGCTGACCCTCGTGTCCGGCGCGGCGCTGATGCAGGCGCCGGCCGACAAGATGCTGGTCTGGGGCGGCAATGCCGCGTCCGAAGTGCAGCGCGGCGAATGGTGGCGCCTGCTGACCGCGGTGTTCCTGCACAACGGGCTGATGCACGTGGCGATGAACATGGCGGCGCTGCTGTGCACTGGCCCCACGGTGGAGCGGGTCTACGGCAGCCGCCGCTTCATCCTGCTGTATCTCGGCGCCGGCCTGGCCGGCAGCGCATTGAGCCTGCATTTCTCGGCGCAGCACTCGACCGCGGTCGGCGCCTCGGGCGCGGTGTTCGGCGTGGCCGGCGCGCTGCTGGTGGCGGCGCTGCGCCATCGGCGCTTCCTGCCGACCATGCTCAGCTTCTACACGCTGGGCGGCATCGGCCTGCTGCTGCTCGACGCGATGGTGCGCGGCTTCGGCAGCGAGCGCGTGGACAATGCGGCGCACGTCGGCGGGCTGCTGGTCGGCGCGCTGCTGGCGCTGATCCTGCCCGAACGCATCAGCGGCCGGCACGATGCGCGCCAGGCCCGCTGGCGCACCGCGGCGGCAGGCGCAGCGGCGCTCGCCATCACCGCTGCGGTGGCGCTGGCCGCGCCGCCGGCCAAGGTGGATGTGCGCAGCGCGTTCGAGGCCGGCGCGACGATGGAACGCGCGCTGCGCGAGTTCGACATGGTGATGGGGCGCCTCGCGCTTGAAGAGAAGGCGGCCAATGCCGGCCGCATGAGCCAGCCGATGCGCGCGGACCGGCAGCGCCAGGTCCATGGGCCGGCGTTCCGCAAGATAGGCGCCGACCTCGCGGCCGTCCGCTTGCCGCCGGCGGACCCGCGGGCGGCGGTGCTGCGGGACCTGCAGCGGATGGCCGCGCTGATGGAAGAGCTGGCGGCGATGCCGGCCGCATTTTCGAAAGGCAATGAGCGGGTCGAGCCGGCCGATCCTGCCCGCCATGCCGCGATACTGATAGAGGTGCGCCAGCTGCGCATGCGCATCCTCAACTGGCAGCGTGCGCATGCGCCGGCCAGGCCGTAATGCCGCCCGACGGCTTGCGCGCGGGTTCGGGACTCCACTACAATCGATCCGGATGGGGCGGTAGCTCAGCTGGGAGAGCGTCGCGTTCGCAATGCGAAGGTCGGGAGTTCGATCCTCCTCCGCTCCACCACAAAAAAGACAAGGAATAACCCGATGCATGCGATCTCCGCGCCCATGTCCTTGTCCCGACAGCTGCTCGGCCTGCTGGCCTGGCTCGCCGCCTGTTTCGCCGCTGCCGGCCTCGGCGCGCTGGCTTCGGTCAATGCCGGCACCTTTTACCAGGAACTGCTGCGCCCGTCCTGGGCGCCTCCCGGCTGGCTGTTCGGCCCGGTATGGAGCGTCCTCTACTTCAGCATGGGCATCGCGGCCTGGCTCGCATGGCGCGAGCGCGGCCTGCGCGGCATGGGCGTCGCCGCCCTGGTATTCCTCGCGCAACTGGCGGTCAATGCATTGTGGAGCTGGCTGTTCTTCGCATGGCGCCAGGGCGGCCTGGCCTTCGCCGAAGTGCTGGTGCTGCTGGCGCTGATTGCCGGGACGGTCGTCGCGTTCTGGCGCATCAGGCCGCTCGCAGGCATGCTGCTGCTGCCCTACCTGGCCTGGGTCAGCTTCGCCAGCGTGCTCAATTTCGCGACCTGGCGGCTCAACCCGCAATTGCTGGGGCAGGGCGTCGGCGGCTGAATCGGGGACGCGCCGATCCGCACCGCGGCCCGGCGTCGATGCATGCGTCGATCCCTGCCGATTCCTGCGCCAGCAGGAGGCATCCGGCGTCGATTTCGCCCCATAACAAGGAGCGGTCCGCACTGTCCGCGCACATCGCAAAATCTTCCCGCAAAACAGTCCTCCGGGTCATTGTGGTTTCTGCCGCCAGTCAATAAACTTGCCGCCGTAGAACACAACCTCAACCCGCCGCCCGGCTTGGCTTGCCAGACCTGGCTGCATCTCCGGAGAACAAGAATGGGATATTTCCCGCAATGGCGTGTGCGGCAAGGGAGCGACGCCGCCCAGGGCCAGGTGATCAGCACGGATGAGCGCCTGCCGTGGCCGCAGACGATCGCGATGGGCCTGCAGCACGTGGTCGCGATGTTCGGCGCCACCGTGCTGGCGCCGCTGCTGATGGGTTTCGATCCCAACCTGGCGATCTTCATGTCGGGCATCGGCACCCTGCTGTTCTTCGTCTTCGTCGGCGGCCGCGTGCCCAGCTACCTCGGGTCGAGCTTCGCCTTCATCGGGCTGGTGATCCTGGTCTCGGGCTACAGCGGGCAGGGGCCCAACACCAATCTCGGCGTGGCGCTCGGCGGCATCATCGCCTGCGGCGCGCTGTATGCATTGATCGGCCTGCTGGTCAGCGCCATCGGCACCGGCTGGATCGAGAAGCTGATGCCGCCGGTGGTGACCGGCGCGGTGGTCGCGGTGATCGGCCTTAACCTGGCGCCGATCGCGGTCAAGGGCGTGACCGGCAATAACTTCGACGCCTGGATGGCGCTCGTGACCGTGCTGTGCGTCGGCGCCGTCGCGGTCTTCAGCCGCGGCATGGTGCAAAGGCTGCTGATCCTGATCGGCCTGCTGCTGGCCTACGTGGTCTATGCGCTGCTGACCAATGGCGCCGGGCTCGGCAAGCCGATCGACTTTGCGATCGTCGCCAATGCGGCCTGGTTCGGCATGCCGAAGTTCGTCGCGCCGGTGTTCAAGGCCGACGCGATGGCGCTGCTTGCGCCGGTGGCCATCATCCTGGTGGCCGAGAACCTCGGCCACATCAAGGCCGTCAGCGCCATGACCGGCAAGAACCTCGACCGCTACATGGGCCGCGCCTTCCTCGGCGACGGCGTTGCCACCATGCTCTCGGGCAGCCTGGGCGGCACCGGCCTGACCACCTATGCGGAAAACATCGGCGTGATGGCGGTGACACGCATCTACTCGACGCTGGTGTTCGTCGTCGCCGCGCTGATCGCCATCGTGCTCGGCTTCTCGCCGAAGTTCGGCGCGGTGATCCAGACCATACCGGGCGCGGTGCTGGGCGGCGTGTCCATCGTGGTGTTCGGCCTGATCGCGGTTTCCGGCGCGCGCATCTGGGTCGAGAACCGTGTCGATTTCTCGGACAACCGCAACCTCATCGTCGCCGCGGTGACGCTGGTGCTGGGCGCCGGCGACTTCACGCTCAAGCTCGGCCAGTTCGCGCTCGGCGGCATCGGCACCGCGACCTTCGGCGCGATCATCCTGCACGCGATCCTGTCGTCGCGCGCGGCAGGACGCAGGTAAGAGGCCCGCTGTTTCCGGAAGTCATGCTGCGCTGCAGCTTGTGTTTTGCCCGCCTGTCCCAAGTTAGGGAGTCCCAAGCTTGAAGGAGAAAAAAAATGGCTCAATACTGGCCAGGCGGGCGGGGCTACGGAGACAGCGCTGAAGCGCCCGAGCTCGGCAGTTACGACTCGAATCACCTGCTCGATTCGATACTGGACAAATTGCACCTTCCCGACGACGCCGCCCTGTGCGATGCGCTGGATGTGGACGAGTCCGTCATCAGCGACCTGCGCGAATTGCGGCGCGAAGTCGACGCCGCGCTGCTCATCCGGATGCATGAGCTGACCGACATCAGCATCGTCGGCCTGCGCAACATACTGGGCGACCGCCGCCGCAAGGCGCGTTTCGCCGCCGAGCAGGAGCAGCAGGGGCAGGGCGGCCAGGGCGTGGAGGAAGACAACCCCGGCCAGCAGCAGCAAGCGCCGCGCCCGCGCGAGATCGAGCGCAAGGACGTCGACCACCAGAAGCCGGCCGACCCCGACCCCGACGACCCGGTTTCTCCCTGAGGCCGGCCCGGTTTTCCTGCCCCTGAAGGGCTGACGCCGCGCGGTGCGCCGTGTTCCCGGCGGCGCTTTGCAGTATGCTTCTGGCTTTCCCGGTTCCTGCCGCATCATGCCGCCACATCCTGCCGTCCCCGACGGGGTCGACCAGACCCACGATATTCCCCCCGCTGTCGCTCCCATTCCCGTTGCACCCGCTGTCCCCGCTCCCGTTCCCAATCCGCCGCCTGCGCCTCCCGCTGCGCCGCGGCGCGGCCGCACGGTGGGCATGGCGGCTGTCGTCACGCTGATCGCCGTCACGCTGGCGCGCGCATTCGGCGCGCCGTCCTGGCTGTTCGTCGTGGCGGCCGCGGCGGCGCTGGCGCTGATCGCCTCGGGCTTCTCGCTGATCAACAGCCGGCTGCGCAACACCTCCTTCATCCTGTTCATCATCGCCGCGCTGGCATTGCCGTTCGCGCGCGCGCCGGTCGCGGCGCTGGAGCGCGGCATCTTCATCGCCGCGCTGCTGATCTCGGTCACGTCGAGCGTGATGCTGATTGCCCGCTGCGCGATGCAGAGCCACCGCATCGGTTTCATCGGCGCCGGGCTGCGCGAGCGGCAGGGTTCGCGCCGCTACCTGTCGTTCGCGCTGGCCAGCCAGTTCTTTTCCGGGATACTCGGGCTGGCTGGCGCCAACCTGATGTACATCATGGCCGCGCCGTCCACCGAGGGCAAAAGCGAGGGCCGGACCGAGACCGTGGTGGCGGTCGGACGGGGCTTCGCGGCGGCCAGCTGCTGGAGCCCGGTGTTCGGCAACATGGCCATCCTGCTTGCGCTGTACCCGACACTGTCCTGGCTGGAAGTCTTCCCGGTCGGCCTCGCGCTGGGGCAGGTGACCATCGTCGTCGGCGCGCTGATGAACCTGGCGGCGCTGTCGCGCCTGCCGGCGCCGCAATCGCCCCCCGCGATCCTCACGCCGATGTCGACGCTGCTGCGCAGCTCGCTGCCGCTGATGATCTCGTTGCTGACGCTGCTGGCGCTGATCATGACGGCGAGCTGGCTGCTGCACATCGTGATCTCGGCCGCCATCGTGCTGCTCGCGCCCTTCGTGTCGCTGCTGTTCAATGCCGCCACCGGCCGCGCCGGCCACCGCGTCGCCGATGGCGTGGCCGGCCTTGGCCGCGCGATGGAAAACTTCGGCGCGCTGGCAAGCGAGGCGCTGCTGTTCATGGCGGCCGGCTGCGCCGGCAGCGTGCTGGCCGATGCGATCCCGACGCCGTGGATAGCCGCGATCGGCGCGGCGCTCAGCGGGCACCAGTTCCTGGGCCTGTCCTTCCTGGTGGCCGCCATCATCGGCACCTCGCTGGCCGGCGTGCACCCGGTGCTGTCGGCGGTGTTCCTGGCGTCCAGCCTGCCGCCGCCGGTGCTGGGACTGCCGCCAATCACGCACATGGCGGCCATCCTGGCCGGATGGGGCCTGTCGGCCAACATGACGCCGTTCTCGGTGATCTCGCTGACGGCGAGCCGCTATGCCGGCATCGGCCCCGGCGAAATCAGCTTCGGGCGCAACTGGCGCTTCGCGCTGACCAATGCGGTGGTGATCTGCGCGGCGCTGGCGGCTTTTGCATGGATGCTGCGCGCCTGACGGCAAGGAACGATTTGCGCCGCCATCGCTCTACCTTCTGACGCGGCGCATCCGGCGCCGCCAGGCCGGAGCTTTGCATGGCATACCGCAGCACCGTCGCTTCCGTCACCCATGTCTTCGACGACCTCAGGACGCTGCTGGCAAAGGCCAGCCCGGCGCGCTCGGGCGACAGCCTGGCCGGCGTCGCCGCGCAGAGCGATGTCGAGCGCATGGCCGCGCGCATCGCGCTGGCCGACCTGCCGCTGACAGCCTTCCTCAACGAGACGCCGGTGCCCTACGAGGACGATGAAGTCACCCGGCTCATCATCGACAGCCACGATGCGCCGGCCTTTGCGGCGATTTCCCACCTGACGGTCGGCGGCCTGCGCGAATGGCTGCTGGACGACGCCACCGGCGCGCCGCAGCTGTCCGCCGTGGCGCCGGGTATCACGCCGGAGATGGCGGCGGCGGTCAGCAAGCTGATGCGCAACCAGGACCTGGTGCTGGCCGCCCGCAAATGCAGCGTGGTCACCCGCTTTCGCAACACCATCGGCCTGCCCGGACACATGGCGGTGCGGCTGCAGCCCAACCATCCGACCGACGACCTGCAGGGCATCGCCGCCAGCATGCTCGACGGCCTGCTGTACGGCGCCGGGGACGCGGTGGTGGGCATCAACCCGGCCAGCGACGCGCCGCAATCGCTGCTGCCGCTGTGGCGCATGCTGGACGATGTGCGCAGCCGATTCGACATTCCGATGCAGAGCTGCGTGCTCACGCATGTGACCAACCAGATCAGCGCGATCGAGCAGGGCGCGCCGCTGGACCTGGTGTTCCAGTCGGTCGCCGGCACCGAGCGCGCCAATGCCGGCTTCGGCGTCACGCTGTCGCTGCTGCGCGAGGCGCGCGACGCGGCGCTGTCGCTGGGGCGCGGCACCGTCGGCGACAACGTGATGTACCTGGAGACCGGGCAGGGCAGCGTGCTGTCGGCCGGCGCGCACCACGGCATGGACCAGCAGACCTGCGAGGCCCGCGCCTATGCGGTCGCGCGTTCGCTCAAGCCGCTTTTGACCAATACGGTGGTCGGCTTCATCGGCCCCGAGTACCTGTACAACGGCAAGCAGATTATCCGCGCCGGCCTCGAAGACCATTTCTGCGGCAAGCTGATGGGCGTGCCCATGGGCTGCGACATCTGCTACACCAACCATGCCGAAGCCGACTCCGACGACATGGACGTGCTGCTGACCATGCTGGGCGCGGCCGGCGTCAGCTTCATCATGGGCGTGCCCGGCGCGGACGACATCATGCTCAACTACCAGAGCACCTCGTTCCACGATGCGCTCTACCTGCGGCGGCTGCTCGGCCTGAAGCGCGCGCCGGAGTTCGACGCATGGCTGCTGCGGATGGGCATCGCCGGCGCGGGCGGCGAGCTGATCGAAACGGCAGGCGGCTTCGGCAGCCTGCATGCGCTGCTGGGACCGGGAGCCGGACCGTGACCGACCGTCCCACTGGCCCGGTTCCTCCCGCTGCCCACGACCTATGGCAGGCGCTGCGCCGGCATACCGCTGCCCGCATTGGCCTGGGGCGGGTGGGCGCGAGCATGCCGACGGCCGAGCTGCTGCGCTTCGGCCTCGCGCATGCGCAGGCCCGCGACGCCGTGCACAGCGCGCTCGATGTCGATGCGCTGGCGGCGGCATTGCAGGCGCAGGGATTCGGCACGCTGCAGGTCGCGAGCATGGCGCCGGACCGCGAATGCTATCTGCTGCGGCCCGACCTCGGCCGCAGCCTGCATCCGGACAGCCGCATGCTGCTCGAGCAGGCGCCGCGCGCCGACATTGCGCTGGTGATCGCCGACGGCCTCTCGGCCCAGGCGGCATCGCGGCATGCGCTGCCGGTGGCGACGCTGCTGCGCGATGCGATGGGCGGCTGGCCGGCGCCGGTGGTGATTGCGCGGCAGGGCAGGGTGGCGCTGGGCGACGACATCGGCGCAGCGCTGGGCGCCAGGGTCGCCATCGTGATGCTGGGCGAGCGGCCCGGCCTCAGCTCGCCCGACAGCCTGGGCATCTACCTGACCTGGAACCCGCAGCGCGGCCGCATGGACAGCGAGCGCAACTGCATATCGAACGTGCGGCCAGAGGGCCTCGGCTATGCGGCCGCCGCGCACAAGCTGCACTACCTGCTGCGGCAATCGCTGCAGCGCCGGCTGAGCGGCGTGGCGCTGAAGGACGAGAGCCAGGGATTGAAGGAGATCGGGGCAGGCTGACGGCGGACATGGCGACATGCGCGGCCTGCAGGGCCGGCGCATGCATCCTACACATGGATATCAGCCCGGCCGGGGCGGCGCTTCCGGCAGGCTGCCGGGCGTCTGCGCCTGGGTCGCGTTGCTGGCGCGCGCGCCCTGGACCATCTCGGTCATCCAGCTCACCAGCAGCGCCGTGTACGCGCGCTGGCTGGCCGGGTCGCTCAGGCCATGGTCGGCATTGCTGATCATCCGGTAGGTCATCGAGCGCGGGCGTATCAGCGCTTCCTTGTAGCTGTTGATGACTGCGTGCGGCACGATGTCGTCGCGCTCGGACTCGATCAGCAGCACGTCGCCGCGGTAGGCCTTGCAGGCGCGCAGCGCCCGGTTGTCCGCCGCCGGCACGAAGCGCCTGCGGTAGGCGCCGAGATCCTGGTCCTGGTGCAGCTGCACCTTGGGCAGTTCCCAGCCGCTGTCCATGTACAGCGCCGGCACCCGCAGCGCCAGCCAGCGCACCGGCCGGCGCGTGGTGAGGATGGCCGCCAGGTAGCCGCCGTAACTGCTGCCCACCACCGCGATCGACGACGGGTCGACGCCGCGCTGGCGTACCAGAGCGTCATAGGCGGCCAGCACGTCGGCCAGGTTGTTCTCGCGCGATACGGTTTCCTGCATCGGCAGCGTGTCCGCATGGCCAGACAGGTCGAAGGTGAGGCAGACGCATCCGAGGGCGGCGATCTCGCGGGCGCGGGCGATGTACTGGTCCTGGCCGCCGCCCCAGCCGTGCACGAACAGCACGCCGGGTATCAGCGTGGACGGGCTGACCAGGGTGCCGGCGATGTCGCGGCCCTCGGCATGGATGGTCACTTCCTCTTCACGCGTCGGCATAGGGCATGGTCCTCGTGTATTTCGTGATGGGGCCGACATAGCGGTCGACGCCGTTGAAGTAGACATCGGCATCCGGCGGCGGGCTGGCGCCGCCATAGAGTTCGGTGGTGGCGGCGCGCACGACCGCAAGCGACGGATCGGCCTGGAATGCGGCCAGCGCGGCCAGTTCCGCGCCGGTCGCGCCGCCGATGCGCCACGACTGCTCCAGCACGCCCGAGCGCCACGTTCCGCTGTCGTCGACGCCCTGCGCCACGTCGTAGTTGCAGCGCGAGGCCAGCAGGCCCGGAAAGCTGGCGAGCGCCGCGCGGTGATAGGTGCAGGCCTGGGCGACCGCGATATGCACCTCGTCCGCATGCGGCAGCGCCAACAGCGCCTCGAAGTCGCCGCGGGCGACCAGCAGCTCGGAGCCGCCGTAGACTTCCTCGCCGGCGTTGTTGCGCGTCAGGTTCTGGATGCCGCAGTAGGAGGCGAGGTGGCGGCCGATGCGCACCTGCCCGACGCTGTGCGTGACGACCTCGTTCAGGTTGCGCTCCAGCACCACGCCGCCTGCACGCAGCTGCGTGTCGTCCAGCGCCGCCAGCTGTTCGTCGAGCGCACGGGCATTCCCGGCAACGGTCTGGCCGGTGCCGCCGATGCCGCTGGCGAGCTTGATGCGGACCGCGCCGCCGGCCAGCAGCCGCAGCCCGGCGGCGCGCGCATCGTCGATGCCGAATGCCGAAAAGCCGGGCAGCGCGACATCCCTCACCTGTTCGCCGAACGCCGGCGCCCAGCCGTCGGGCGCGGCGCATCCCGGTTGCAGCAGCGGGTGCGTGATGACCTTGCTGGCGACATACGGATGCGGCACCACGCCGCCGAACAGGTCATGCTCGCCGCGGATGCCGAGCCGCTCGGCCTGCGCAATGCCGGCAATGGTCTCGCGCGGCACGAAGTAGAGGGGCAGGTCGTACCTGGCGCCGGCGTCGTATTCGCCGCCGTAATGAAAGCCGAGCAGCGCGGCGACCTTCTCGGCGACACGGTTCTGCGAGCCGCGTTCATGGCCGTCCGGGTTGTCGGTGGGCTGGCGCGAGTGGAGCACCACGATGCGCGCCGGTTCCGGCACGGTCGAGGCCGCTGCCTGCCACGTTTCAGGATGATCAGAATTCATCGCCGCTCCTTGCAGGCATGGGTGTCCACGGAAAAAAATTCTAGCAAAGGCATGCCGCGCGCATATCGTTTCAAACAAGCCCGCGTGAAAGACTGCCGGCGCCGGCGGGGGAAAGGCGGCCCGGAAAGCGCCGGACCCTGCCGGCCGTAGGCGCCCGACTTGACGGGTGACATGGCGCGTGGCATGGCCTCAGACAGCAAGACAGCGCCGCCCGGCGCGCATCGCCTGCCCATTCCGGCAACCATTGCCTTTACGCTATGATGTCGGCGGCGCATGGGGCGCCGACTGTTCCGATCGACCGCTCATGCCTGCCAGCCTGTCGCTCTACCTCGACCTCGTGCGATTCCTTGCTGCCATTGCGGTGCTGCTGTTCCACCTGTGGCCGCAGTGGATGCCCGGATTCCCGCTGCCCTGGCCGGGCCATGCCGCCGTCATTGTTTTCTTCGTGCTGTCGGGCTACATGATCGCGCACGCGGCCCACCAGCCCGGCGTCGACCTGCGCACCTACCTGCAGCACCGGGCCGCGCGCATCCTGTCGGTGGCGCTGCCGGCGCTGATGCTGTCGGTGGCGGTTGCACCGTTTGCGGGCGTCACGCCCATCCACAGCAGCGGCCCGATGGACCTGAGCCCGGCGGCCTTCTGGGGCCGCATCGCAGCGTCGCTGCTGTTCATTGCGCAGTCCTGGAACCTGTCGCTGGCGCCGCCGTACAACCCGCCGTACTGGTCGCTGTGCTACGAAGTCTGGTACTACGTGATGTACGGCGCATGGCTGTTCGCGCCGCGCCGCTGGCGCTGGCCGGCGGTGCTGCTGGCCATGCTCTGCGCCGGCCCGAAAATCCTGCTGCTGGCCCCGGTCTGGCTGCTGGGCGTTGCGACCTGGCATTTGCGCGGGCGGCTGCCGTCCGGCCTGGCCGTGCTGTTCTTCTACGGCTGCATGCTGGCCGGCCTGCTGCTGTTCTGGTTCGATGTCGGCGTGCTGCTGCGCAACCGCATGCTCGTGCACTGGCCGGAAGCGGCGCAGCAGCTCAACGAGTCCGCGCTGTTCATCGGCGACTACCTGCTGGGGATCGCGGTGGCCGGGAATTTCCTCGGCGCGGTTGCGCTGGGCGAGCGCCTGAAGCCGCTGTTGCGCATCGAGCGGCCGGTGCGTTTCGCGGCCTCGTACAGCTTTTCGATCTACCTGTACCATATGCCGCTTGCGGTGCTGCTGTGGAATGGCCTCGGCCTGCACTCGCCGCTGCAGATGGCGGCGGTGCTGGCGGCGATGCTGCTGGCGCTGGGGACGCTGACGGAACGCCAGCTTCCCCTGTGCCGAAGGGTCATGCGGCGAGCGCTGGCCTAGCCGGCACGCCTTGCCCATGGCGACACTGAAAATAAAATACTGGAATGAACCGTGCTTCGATCTTTCCCTTTTGCCGGCCCGATGTGCCGGCCCGGCTGCATAGGATTTACGTATGAATGGCGCTGATGTTCTTTGCGACACCCTGCTTGCTTCGGGTGTCGATACCTGCTTTGCCAATCCAGGCACGTCTGAAATGCATTTCGTGGCGGCGCTCGACCGCAAGCCGCAGATGCGCTGCATCCTCGGCCTGTCCGAAGGCGTGGTGACCGGCGCGGCCGACGGCTATGCGCGGATGGCGGACAAGCCGGCGGCGACGCTGCTGCACCTCGGCCCCGGCCTCGCCAATGGCCTGGCCAACCTGCATAATGCGCGCCGCGCCAACTCGCCCATCGTCAATGTCGTCGGCGACCATGCGACCTACCACCTGCAATACGACGCGCCGCTGACGACCGATATCGAGATGCTCGCGCGGCCGATGTCGCACTGGGTCCGGACGGTGCCGGACGCCGACCATGTGTCGGCGTATGCGGCGGAAGCCGTCGCGCAGGCGCGCACGGCGCCGGGACGCATCGCCACCATGGTGCTGCCAGCCGACGCCGCCTGGAACCCGACCGAGGCGCCGCTGCAGCCGCCGCGCCCGCTGGCGCCGCGGCGCCAGGTCGGCGCGGACCGGATGCGCGACGCGGTGCAGGCAATACGCAGCGGCAAGCGCACGATGCTGATGCTGTCGGGCCTCGCGCTGCGCGAACGCAACCTGCAGGTGGCCGGGCGCATTGCGCAGGCGGCGGGCGTGCGGCTGCTGGCCCAGCAGTCGAATGCCAGGCTGCAGCGCGGCGCCGGCCGCCTCGAGATCGACCGCGTGCCGTATGCGGTCGACCAGGCGCTGGCGGCGCTGCAGGACATCGAATGCCTGATCCTGATCGGCGCGGTGGAGCCGGTGGCGTTCTTCGCCTACCCGGACAAGCCCAGCCGCATCGCGCCGCCCGACTGCACGGTGCTGGAGCTGGCCGCGCCCGGCGACGACCTCGAACATGCGCTCGACTGGCTGGCCAGCGAGCTGAAGGTGCCGGCCGACACGGCCATCGCGCTGCCGTCGCTGGCGCGTCCGCCGCTGCCGGCCGGGGCGCTGACGCCGGTGGCCGTCGCCACCGCGCTGGCCGCGCTGATGCCGGAACAGGCCATCATCTGCGACGAGTCAGTGACTTCCGGCCGCAGCCTCTTCCAGCACACCCGCACGACGCCGCCGCATGACTTCCTGCAGCTGACCGGCGGCGCCATCGGGCTCGGCCTGCCTCTGGCGACCGGCGCCGCCGTCGCCAGTCCGGGGCGCAAGGTGATCTGCCTGGAAGCCGACGGCAGCGGCATGTACACGGTGCAGGCGCTGTGGACGCAGGCGCGCGAGAAGCTCGACGTGGTCACCATTATTTACGCGAACCGCGCCTACGCGATTCTGCAGGGCGAGCTCGAGCAGGTCGGCGCCGGCGTGCCGGGCGTCAATGCCAACCGGATGCTCAACCTCGACCAGCCGGCGCTGGACTGGGTCAAGATGGCCGAAGGCCTGGGGGTCGAGGCGGTGAGGGCGGAGACCGCCGAGGCATTCTGCGACGCGCTGAAGGCGGCGCTCGCGCGGCCGGGACCATTCCTGATCGAAGCGGTGCTCTGACGCGACCGGCTTTGCCTGGCCGCTGCGGCCGACGGCCGGGCGGGAGTGCGCACTGACGCATGACCCGCCCGGGTGGTTGGACTGCGCCTGGCGTTTTCCCGCGCGGGCGGGTGTTTCCGTCGTCGCTCTTCATGGCACACTGAGCGAGGTCAATTCTGCTTGGCGAAACGGTATTCCGGAATTGGCGCGGATATGCTACCTTCGGTCACCGATTATCAGCAGTGCCAGCAGCCGTCGCCTTCAGGACGGCGCAGCCCCATCCACCATGAGTACTTCCGGCATTTCCCCAGGCGAAGACAGCGAGCTGGCCGACGATCACGTCCGCAGCGGCGAGGAACGCTATTACATCACCGCGCTGGCCCGCGGCCTCGACGTGCTCGCCTGCTTCCGCTCGGCCGACCGCTCGCTGTCGAACCAGCAGATCGCCGAGCGCTGCGGCCTGCCCAAGTCCACCGTGACCCGCATCACCTACACGCTGACCAGGCTGGGCTACCTGGTGCAGCTGCCCGACGGCGGCCGCTACGCGCTGGGCAATGCGACGCTGGCGCTGGGCAGCGCGACGCTGGCCCGGATGGACGTGCGGCAGCTGGCGCGCCCGTTGATGCACGAGCTGGCCGAGTTCTCCGGCGCCACCGTCGCCATCGCGGTGCGGGACAAGCTGTCGATGATCTATGTCGAGGTGTCCCACAGCACCGCCGCGCTGGCGCTGACGCTGCAGGTCGGCTCGCGCATACCGCTGGCCACCTCGGCCATCGGCCGCGCCTACATGGCGCGGGCGTCGGAGCAGGAACGGGCCGAGATCCTGAGCCGCGCCGGCGAGCTCGACGACCAGGCTTACGCGAATGTCGTCACCGGCCTGGAACGCGCGCTGGCCGACGACCGCGACTACGGCTGCGCCACCTCGTTCGGCGACTGGCAAAAGAATGTCAACGGCATCGCGGTGGGCTTCCGGCCCGTCAGCGGCAACTCGGCAATGGCCATCAACTGCGGCGGGCCGTCGTCCAGCCTGTCGGTCGAATTCCTGCTCGGCGAGGTGCGGCCCCGCCTGCTGGAACTCGCGCAGCGGCTCGAGATGAGCGCGGTGCGTTGAAGCGCGGCATTGCGCCGGACCATGCCATCCCCGTACAATTGCGCCGTTCTGGTGCCCGCGGTCATGTCCATGGCCGCAGTTAAACGGGAAACGCCAGGCCTGCAGGCAGTCTTTGCAGGTCAAGGCGTGCTGCCCCCGCAACGGTAAAGCAAGCGCCGCATTCATGCGGCAGCCTTCTTCCAAAACCACTGTGCATTTCGCATGGGAAGGTGGGAAGGTCGGTCTTGCCAGCCCGGATACCGGCCAGGATAGGTGGAAGCAGGCGCACTGCGCCTGGCTTCCGTTCAATCCGGCCCGCGGGGAAGCAGGCCGGTTGTCTGCCCACGACCACATTCAATGACCACAACCCGTAATCCGCGCACGGCATCGCACCGTTCGCCGCTGCTTGCCGCCGGCATCGGCGCCCTTGCCGCCGCATTCCCGCTGTCCACCCTGGCACAGCAGCCCCGCACCGAAGCCACGCTCAGCCCGGTGCAGGTGACGTCGAGCCGCACGCCGCAGCAGGCGCGCGACGTCCTGGCCGACAACATCGTCATCACGTCCGAGGAGATCGCCGCCTCCGGCCACAAGAACCTGGACGACCTGCTGCAGCAGAAGCGCAGCATCGAGATCTCGCGCAACGGCGGTCCCGGCACCAATGCGTCGCTGTTCCTGCGCGGCGCGTCCAATGCGCAGAACGTGGTGCTGATCGACGGCGTGCGCGTGGGCTCGTCCAGCGTCGGCGGCGCCACCTGGTCGGCGCTGCCGCTGTCGCAGGTCGACCATATCGAGATCGTCTACGGCCCCCGGTCCACGCTCTACGGCGCCGACGCGATCGGCGGCGTGGTCCAGATCTTCACGAAGAAGGGCGAGGGGCCGCCGCGTTTCAATGCCGACATCGGCGCCGGCAGCTATGGCGCCCGAACCATCGAAGGCGGCCTGTCGGGCGCCACCGGCGGCGAGCACAGCGTGCATTACGCATTCAACCTGGGACGCGAGAAGGCGAGGGGATTTTCCGCGACGACGCCGGACAATGCGTTTTCCTACAACCCCGACCCCGACGGCTATACCCGCGAAAGCGCCAGCGGCCAGCTGTCGATGGACCTGGCGCCGGGCCATGAAATCGGCCTGCGCTTCCTGCAGAGCCATCTCGACGCTCAGTACGACAACGGCGACACCGGCTACAACGACCGCACCATCACCGACGTCGGCGCGTACTCGGTCTACAGCCGCAACCGGCTGCTGCCGAACTGGACCAGCCTGCTGCAGCTGTCGCGCGGCGTCGACAGGTCGCGCACGCCGTCGGACTTCGGCGACGCGGTCGGCAACACCAGGCAGGACACGATCACCTGGCAGAACGATATCGCGCTGGGCACCGACCTGCTGCAGCTGCTGCTGGAGCGGCGGGTCGAGCATGTCGACACCAGCGACCAGGGCGTCGGCGGCAGCCGCGCGACCAACTCGCTGGCCGCCGTCTACCAGCTCAAGCGCGGCGCGCACCTGGCCAGCGCCAGCGTGCGCAATGACGACAGCACGCAATACGGCTCCAAGACCACCGGCAGCCTGGCCTACGGCTACCGTCTCACCGATGCGCTGCGCGTCAACGGCAGCGTCGGCACCAGCTTCCGGGCGCCGTCGTATAACGAGCTGTACTACCCGGGCTACGGCGTGCCGACCAACCGGCCGGAGTCGGGCAGGAATGTCGAAGCCGGCGTCTATTACGAAAAGGGCAGCGACCAGTTCAGCGCGGTGGCCTACCGCAACCGCGTCACCGACCTGCTGGTCTATGCGTTTCCCTGCCCGGTGTCGCCGGCCGCGTACAGCTTCGGCTGCGCATACAACGTCAACGAGGCGCTGCTGACCGGCGTCACCCTCGGCGCGTCGACCCGGATCGGCCAGTTCACGCTGCGCGGCTCGCTCGACTTCCAGAACCCGCGCGACGAGACCACCGACAAGCTGCTGGCGCGTCGCGCCCGCCGCCACGGCCTGGTGGCGCTGGATTACCGGGCCGGCCCGCTGATGGCCGGCGTGGAAACCCAGTTCTCAGGCAAGCGTTTCGACGACAGCGCCAACACCGCGACGCTGGGCGGCTATGCGCTGCTGAACCTCTATGCCAACTATGCGATCAACCGCGACTGGTCGGCCTATGCGCGCTGGAACAACGTGCTGGACAAGGACTACCGGCTGGCGAACGGCTATGCGACGGCCGGCTCGAATGTCTTCGTCGGCGTGCGCTACGGCTTCCGCTAGCATGTCATGACGCGCACGCAGCCCACGCTTCCGGCAGCCACGCAGAAACACGCGTGGCTGCTCGGCGCGCTGGCGCTGCTGGCGCTGTCGTGCATCGTATTTGCCTGCATGGCCGGCTCGGTGCGGCTGGGCGCCGGCGAGCTGGCCGACGGCGCGGCCGCGTTGCTGCGCGGCGAACGGGCCAGCATGGCGGCGACGCTGCTCGAACTGCGGCTGTCGCGCGCGCTGTCGGGCTTCGCCGCCGGCGCGCTGCTGGCGCTGGCCGGCGTGCTGATGCAGGCGCTGCTGCGCAATCCGCTGGCAGACCCTTATGTGCTGGGCATCTCCGGCGGCGCCTCGGTCGGCGCGCTGGCGGCGATGCTGTTTTTCAATGCGCTGTGGATGATCGACGCGGCCGCGTTCGGCGGCGCGCTGGCGGTGGCGCTGCTGCTGTACGCGCTGGCGCACCGCGACCTGCGCGGCGGCATCGACGCCAGCGCGCCGCTGCTGCTGCTGACCGGCGTGATCGTCGGCGCCGGTTGCGGCGCGCTGGTCACGCTGATGCTGTCGCTGGCGCCCGAGGAAAGGCTGCGCGGCATGGTGTTCTGGATGATAGGCGACCTGTCCGGCAGCGAGCAGCGCTGGCTGCCGTGGCTGGCGCTTGCCGGCGGGCTGGCCTATGCGCTGCGCCGGGCGCGCGACATCAATGTGCTGGCGCTGCATGCGGCCGGCGCCGAAGCGCTGGGCGTGCCGGTCGGCGCGCTGCGGCGCGGCCTGTTCTTTTGCGCGGCGCTGCTGACCGCCTGCGCCGTCAGCAGCGGCGGCAGCATCGGCTTCGTCGGGCTGGTGGTGCCGCATGCGTGCCGCTTCGCGCTCGGGCCGGACCACCGGCTGCTGCTGCCGGCGTCGGCGCTGGCCGGCGGCGCCTTCCTGGTGGTGGCCGACACGCTGGCGCGCACGCTGGCTGCGCCGCAGCAGCTGCCGGTCGGCGTGGTCACCGCGCTGATCGGCGTGCCGGCCTTCCTGCTGCAGCTGCACCGGCTGGGGCGGCGCTGACATGCAGGCGCGCGGACTGACGCTGCAGGCCGACCGGCGCATCCTGGTCGACGGGCTGGACTTCGACGCCGGGCCCGGCGAATGCTGGGTCGTCATCGGCCGCAACGGCGCCGGGAAAAGCACGCTGCTGCAGGCGCTGGCCGGGCTGCGCAAGCCGGCCGCGGGGCAGGCGCTGATCGACGGACGCGCGCTGCCGGACTGGCCCCTGGCGGACCTGGCGCGACGCCGCGCCTACCTGCCGCAGGGCAGGAGCGACGCCTTCGGCTACCGGGTGCTGGACACCGTGCTGGCCGCGCGCCATCCTTACCAGGACGGCTACTGGGACAGCGACGCCGACCGCGGCCTTGCGCTGCAGGCGCTGGCCGAGATGGACGCGGCGCACCTGGCCGGGCGCGACGTGCGCACGCTGTCCGGCGGCGAGCGGCAGCGGGTTGCCATCGCCGCGGTGCTGGCGCAGCAGACGCCGCTGCTGCTGCTCGACGAGCCGTCCGGGGCGCTGGACCTGGCGCACCAGGTCGCGCTGATGCAGCGCATCGCCGGCCTGTGCGGCGAAGGCCGCACGGTGCTGATGGTCGCGCACGACCTGAACATGGTCGACGGCGTCGCCAGCCATGCGCTGCTGCTGTCGGGCGAGGGCCGCTGGCGCGCCGGCACGGTCGAGGCGATGATGCAGCCTGGCCTGCTGGAAGAATGCCTGGGCCATCCGATCGCCGTGCTGCGGCATGAAGGGCGGCGCATCTATCTGCCGCGGGAAGGAGTAGCCGGGCCATGAAACATTGCCGTATCGCGTTGTCGTTGCTGCTGCTGTCGGGTGCGGCAGGCGCCGCCGGCGCCGCGATCAGCGTGAAGGACGGCAGCGGCGCGACCGTCACGCTGGCGCAGCCCGCGCAGCGCGTGGTCACGCTGGCGCCGCATGCGACCGAGCTGGTGTTTGCGGCCGGCGCCGGCGGCCGCATCGTCGGCGCCTCGGACTACAGCGACTATCCGCCCGCGGCGAATGCGATCCCGCGCATCGGCAGCAGCAGCCAGGTCGACGCCGAGCGCCTGCTCGCGCTGCGCCCGGACCTGCTGGTGGTCTGGCAGGGCGGCAATGGCGAGCGCCAGCTGGCGCCGCTGCGGCGGCTGGGCGTGCCCATCTACCGGAGCGAGCCGAAAACCCTGGGCGACATACCGGATGACGTCGAGCGGCTGGGCCGGCTGACCGGCGCCGAAGCCAGCGCGGCACCGGCGGCGGCCGCATTGCGGGCGCGGCTGGCGGCGCTGGTGGCGCGTTACCGCGGCAAGGCGCCGGTCACCGTCTTCTACCAGGTCTGGGACCAGCCGCTGTACACGCTCAACGGCCGCCAGATCGTCAGCGACGCGATACGGCTATGCGGCGGCGTCAACGTGTTCGCCGACCTGGCGGCGCTGGCGCCGGCGGTCAGCGTCGAGGCGGTGTTGCAGAAGAATCCCGAGGTCGTCGTGCGCGGCGGCCAGGCAGGCGAGGATGCGCCGGGGCTGGCGATCTGGAAACGCGCTCCGGCGCTGCTCGCGACCCAGCGCGGCAACCTGTACACGGTGCCCTCGGACCTGATGACCCGCGCCGGCCCGCGCATGGTGGACGGCACCGAAGCGCTATGCGGCCTGCTCGAGCAGGCGCGGCGGAAGCGGCCGTAGGGCAGGGCGGCGCGCCGGGCCGCGCATCCACCGCAGCAGGCTTGCTCGCGGCGCGGCCCGCGCATGAAACGCATCAGGCCGCGCCGCGGTCGCCGCAGGTTTCCCCCTTCGTCGCCAGCCGCTCGTTGAACATGCGGATGTCGGCAATCCGCGCCGCCCCGGCCAGCGTGCCGCTGGCCATCCGCGTGGCATGGCCGACCGCGGCATTCGCGCCGCTCTGCTGCAGCGCCTGGCGCAGCTTGTCGATGGCGGCGCGGCCCTGTTCGGCGCTGACGCCGCGCAGCAGCAGGCTGAAGCGGTTCAGCCCGGTGCGCGCGACGACATCGCGCCCGCGCACATGGCTCTTGAGCAGGTGGGCAAGCGCGACCAGCCGCTTGTCCCAGTCGATCGAACCGGCCTCGGCGACGATGCCTTCGGGCGCGGCAATGTCGACCAGCACCACCAGCGCGTCGTCATCCTCGGGCAGGGTCGCCGCTTCCTCCTGGTCGAGCAGGGCTTGCCAGGCAGCCAGGTTGGGCAGCCCTGTCAGGTGGTCGATGTTGACCGGCGCCTTGACGCCGTGCTCGGCGGCGCGGCGGGTCTCGTCGAGCTTGAACGAATGCGCGACCAGCGTGCTGATGGTGCGCGAGACGGTCTCGACGATCTGCCGCTGCTGCGTCGTGAAAGCCGGCTGCGGATACGGGTCGATCGCGCAGATCGTGCCCAGCAGTTCGCCGCGCCACGACAGCATCGGATAGCCGATGTAAGCGCCCACCCTGATCGAGGCCCGCACCGGCGCGCTGGCCAGTATCGGATTGGCCGCGGCGTCCGCGGCAAAACAGCTGCCGTAATGTTCGAGCACCCGCACGCACAGGGTGTCGGGCCACGGGAAACTGTCGCCGGGCTTGACCCGGTCCTGCAGGTCGTCGGCCTGCACCACGGTCCAGGCATTGCCTGCGAGCCGGCCCACCATCCATAGCCGCATCGGCACGACCGTGCGCAGGCATGCCAGCAGCGCCGGGAGCGACTCTTGCAGCGACAGGAAGGGGCGGAGGCTGTCGAGCCGGGGGTTCAACAGGCGGCCCTGCATGCAGGCGGCTTGATGCAGCGTGTAACGGTCATTGCGTCTCCTTGGAAAGTCTGCCTGTCCGCGTCTGAGCGCAGATCCGCACCGGCATGGTTCACCATACCGCATCGCTTCCCGCTACGGGTGCGTCGATGCGTGCATGCATCCTGAGATGGGTCAATCATCGGCCGATTTATCGGGTTTTAAACAGGCACGGAAGCTGCTAAGAAGAATAAACTTGACCGCATAGTCAGGAAAATTCGAAAGCATTGTCCTTTCCAGGAGTCGCCATCATGTCCGCCCATATCGTTCTGACGTCGCATTCGCAAGGCCGCGGCGAAAAGGCAGCGCATCCCATCCACTGGGGCGCCGCCACGCCGCAGGAGCGCGGTCCCATCATCGCCAGCCTGACCTCGCCCGTGCACCGCAACGCGATCGGCACCCACTCCGGCGCATATGCGATCTATCGCGCGCTGGCAGTGGCGTCGGGCAACCTCGACCGCGACCACCGTCCGGATTTCACCGACACCACCCCGGCCGAATCGGTCGGCCCGCATCCCCAATGGTCGGATCCGGCCAGCATCGTCTCGCTCGATCCCTACGGCCACATGGTAGCCAGCGCCTTCGCCGCCGAGATCGCGGCCGGCGTGGATATCCGCCCGACCATCGCCATCACCAAGGCGCACATCAACATGCCCGAACTGCGCGCCGCCATACAGGCCGGACGCCTGAAGCCGGACGGCCGCATCCTGTTCGAGAATGGCGACGCCCGCGTCACCAAGGCCGCGATCGACCCGGTCTGGTACCTGCCCGGCCTGGCCGAGCGCTTCGGCATCAAGGAAAGCGCGCTGCGGCGCAACCTGTTCGAGCAGACCGGCGGCATGTTCCCGGAACTGGTCACGCGCTCCGACCTGAAGGTGTTCCTGCCGCCCATCGGCGGCATGACGCTCTACTGTTTCGGCGAGATGTCCGAGCTCGGCAAGCCGGAGACGAAGGTGGCCTGCCGCGTGCATGACGAATGCAACGGCTCCGACGTGTTCGGCTCCGACATCTGCACCTGCCGGCCGTACCTGGCGCATGGCATCGAGGTCTGCATCGAGATGGCGCAGCAGGGCGGCGTCGGCCTCGTGATCTACAACCGCAAGGAAGGCCGCGCGCTGGGCGAGGTCACCAAGTTCCTGGTCTACAACGCCCGCAAGCGCCAGGTCGGCGGCGACCGCGCGGAAACCTATTTTGCCCGCACCGAATGCGTGGCCGGCGTGCAGGACATGCGCTTCCAGGAGCTGATGCCGGACGTGTTCCACTGGCTGGGCGTCAAGCGCATCGACCGCTGGGCGTCGATGAGCAACATGAAGCACGGCGCGCTGGTCGAGCAGGGCATCGAGGTGGTGGAGCGGGTGCCGATTCCGGACGAGCTGATCCCGGCCGACGCCCGGGTCGAGATGGACGCCAAGGTCGCGGCCGGCTACTTCTCCGCGATCGCGCCGGTCAGCGCGATCGAGCTTGCGCTGCCCAAGGGCAGGGGGCTGGCCGAATGAGCGCAAGGACCGACGCGCTGCTGAGCGCCAGGTCGGTGCGCAGCCACTGCGCGCAGATCATGGCGCTGGCCGAGCGGGACGCGGCGCCCCATTTCCGCTTCCATCCCGAACAGCTGCCGGCCGCCGCGGCCTATGTCGCCGAGACCATCCGCCTGCGCTACCCGGACCTGCAGGTGCCGTACCACAGCCGCTGGCGGCATTTCGAGACCGGCGGCACGGACCGCTGGCGCATGCTGGCCGATGCGCACGGGCTGGACGGCGCGGAACGGGCGCGCGCCCGCATCGACCTGGTGATACCGAGCGTGCTGCTGGACGCCGGCGCCGGGCCGGACTGGCGCTACCGGGAAGCGGACGGAACGGTGCTGTCGCGCTCGGAGGGACTGGGCGTGGCCAGCCTTGCGCTGTTTGCCGGCGGCGCGCTGTCGGACGACACGGCCCGACCCTTGCGGGCCGACGCCGCGGCGCTGTCGCGGTTCACGGCGGCCACGCTGGCCGACGCGTTCCAGGCCGGGCCGGACAACCCGCTGGTGGGCCTCGAGGGCCGCGCCGCGCTGCTGCAGCGCCTGGGTGGCGCCGTGGCCGCCGCGCCGGAGGTGTTCGGGTCGCCGGCCCGGGTCGGCAACCTGTACGACAGCCTCGCCGCGCGCGCCGACAACGGCCGCATCGCCGCGGACACGGTGCTGCAGGTGCTGCTGCACGCGCTGGGGCCGGTGTGGCCGGGCCGCATCGAACTCGACGGCGTGGGCCTGGGCGACTGCTGGCGCCATCCGGGTACCGGCGACGGCCTCGTGCCGTTCCACAAGCTGACCCAGTGGCTGACCTATTCGCTGCTGGAGCCGCTGGAGGAAGCAGGGCTGACGGTGACCGGGCTGGACGCGCTGACCGGCCTGCCGGAATATCGCAATGGCGGACTGCTGCTGGACTTTGGCATAATCACGCCCCGCGACGCGTCCTTTTGCCAGCGGCTGCTGACGGTTGACGAGCCGGCGGTCGTCGAATGGCGCGCGCTGACCGTGGCCCTGCTCGACCGGATGGCCGACGCCGTGCGGGCCGAACTGGGCGTGAGCGCCGCGGCATTTCCGCTGGCGCGCATACTCGAGGGCGGCACCTGGGCCGCGGGAAGGCGCATCGCCGCGGAGCGCCGCGCCGGCGGCTCGCCGCCGGTCAGCATCGACAGCGACGGCACCGTGTTTTAATCCTGCGTTTTACACCTTTCAAGGACATCCCGATGAACCCGGACTACACCGTCATCACCCACCCGCTGATCCAGCACAAGCTGACCTTCATGCGCAACGAGAACACCACCACCGACAACTTCCGCCGGCTGCTGCGCGAGATCAGCCAGATGCTGGCGTACGAAGTCACGCGCGACCTGCCGACCGAGATGACCACCATCAGCACGCCGCTGGCCACCATCGAGTCGCCGGTCATCAGCGGCAAGAAGCTGTGCCTGGTGTCCATCCTGCGCGCCGGCAACGGCATGCTGGACGGCATGCTCGACGTGCTGCCGGCGGCGCGTATCGGCCATATCGGCCTGTACCGCGACCCGGAAACGCTGGAGCCGGTCGAGTACTACTTCAAGATGCCTGACGATATCGGCGCGCGCCTCGTGATCGTGGTCGACCCGATGCTCGCCACCGGCAACTCCGCGATCGCCGCGCTGCACCGGCTCAAGGAAAGCGGCGCGGCCACCATCAAGTACGTCTGCCTGCTGGCGTCGCCCGAAGGCATGGCCGCGCTGCGCAAGGCGCACCCGGACGTGCCGGTCGTCACCGCCGCGGTCGACGAACGCCTGAACGAGCACGGCTATATCGTGCCGGGCCTGGGCGACGCCGGCGACCGCATGTTCGGCACCCGCTAGTCCTGCGATGCAGGCGACGGCGGAGCAGCGCGGCAAGGGCCGCATACGCCTTGCCAACGAAGCGGACATCCTGCACGCGGCCGAGCGGGTGTTCGCCCGCGCCGGCTATGCGGGCGCCACGATGGCCGACATCGCCGCCTGCGCCGGCATCCCGAAGTCCAACCTGCATTACTACTTCGGCACCAAGCGCGACATCTACCGCGCGGTGCTGACCCATATCCTGGCGCTGTGGCTGGCGCCGGCCGACAGCATCCGCGAGGACAACGACCCGCGCACCGCGCTGGCCGGCTATATCGACGCCAAGATGGCGCTGACCGCGAGCCACCCGGACGCGTCGCGCGTGTTCGCCTGCGAAGTGCTGCACGGCGCAGCCGAGATCGGCGACATCCTCCGCACCGACCTTCGGCTGCTGGTCGAGCGCAAGGCCGCCGTGATCGAACGCTGGATCGCCGAGGGCCGGATGGCCCCGGTCGACCCGCGCCACCTGTTCTTCACCATCTGGGCCGCGACCCAGACCTATGCCGACTTCGAGACGCAGGTCTGCGCGGTGCTGGACCTGCCGGCGCTGGAAAGCGCGGACATCAGCCGTGCCGCCGCGCATGTCAAGACCCTGCTGCTGCGCGGCTGCGGCCTGGCCTGAAACGCCCATCCACAACAAGGAGCAACGATGCTGGACCTGGTCATACGCAACTGCACGCTGGCCGACGGCCGCAGCGGCCTCGACATCGGCATACGGGACGGCCGCATCGTCGCGCTCGAAGCGCACCTGGCGGCCGAGGCCGGCGAGACGCTGGACGCCGCCGGCCAGCTGGTCAGCGCGCCCTTCGTCGACGCCCACTTCCACATGGACTCGACCCTGTCCTTCGGCCTGCCGCGGGTCAACCTGTCGGGCACGCTGCTCGAAGGCATCGCGCTGTGGGGCGAGCTCAAGCCCCACCTGACCCAGGAAGCGCTGGTCGAGCGTGCGATGGCCTATTGCGACTGGGCGGTCGCCAAGGGCCTGCTGGCCATCCGCAGCCATGTCGATGTCTGCGACGACCGCCTGCTCGCCGTCGAGGCGCTGCTGCATGTGCGCGAACGGGTCCGCCCCTATCTCGACCTGCAGCTGGTGGCCTTCCCGCAGGACGGCCTGCTGCGCTCGCCGAATGCGCTGGCCAACCTGACGCGGGCGCTGGACATGGGCGTCGACGTGGTCGGCGGCATCCCGCATTTCGAGCGCACCATGGCCGACGGCGCGGAGTCGGTGCGCATGCTGTGCGAACTCGCCGCCGCGCGCGGCCTGCGCGTGGACATGCACTGCGACGAGACCGACGACCCGATGTCGCGCCACATCGAGACCCTGGCCTTCCATGCGCAGCGGCTGGGCATGCAGGGCCGGGTGACCGGTTCGCACCTGACCTCGATGCATTCGATGGACAACTACTACGTGTCCAAGCTGCTGCCGCTGATGCGCGAGTCGGGCGTGGCGGCGATTGCGAACCCGCTGATCAACATCACGCTGCAGGGCCGGCATGACACCTACCCGAAGCGGCGCGGCATGACCCGGGTGCCGGAGCTGCTGGCGGCGGGCGTGCCGGTGGCGTTCGGCCACGACTGCGTGATGGACCCGTGGTACGGGCTGGGCAGCGGCGACATGCTGGAGGTCGCGCACATGGGGCTGCACGTGGCGCAGATGACCGGGCAGGATGCGATACGGGCGTGCTTCCGGGCGGTGACGTCGACGCCGGCCGGCATTCTGGGGCTGGAGGGATATGGGGTGGAGCCGGGGTGCCGGGCGGACCTGGTGCTGCTGCAGGCGCGGGATCCGGTGGAGGCGATCCGCCTGCGGGCGGTGAGGCTGGCGGTGATCCGGGCGGGAAAGGTGATATCGCGGATGGCGCCGGCCGTGGCGGTGCTGGATTTGCCGGGACGGGGTGGGGGGACGAGCTTTCAGTTGGGATAGTTGGGGGCGGGGTGCCGCGGGCGTTCTGGGTTATTTCCTTGTTCTCGTTTGGGCTGGGTCGACTGCACGGCAGTGTAACGAGGGGCTGGCTCAGGCTGCAGCATGACGTTGCTGGTGGCCTTCCGCGGAGCAACAGTTGCAGTTGCAGTTGCAGTTGCCGTGGCCGTCGCTGTTGCTTATGAAGCTGCCGTTGCCGTTGCAGTGAATCCCCGTTGATGACGCCACGTCGCTGGTGCCGAAATCGGATAAAGAAGCGTCCGCTGTCTGAGCGAAGCGAGTTTCGGACGCTTCCCGATTTCGGTGCCAGCGGCGTGGGCACCCCGCGCAGCGGGGCGGCATCTCCGGGGTCGCCTTCTCTTGCCTACTTCTCTTGGCGAAGCAAGAGAAGTAGGTCGGCTGCCGGGCCGAAACCCGGCTAGGTCGTCCGGCAGGCCAGC
>NZ_FXUL01000018.1 GCF_900182955.1 Noviherbaspirillum suwonense
AATTCGTCGAGGTTTACAACCCCGTCTTACAAAAGAATATCAACTTCTTCTGCACCCTACGAAGTCAGCAGACCGGACTTGTGTATAACGAGATGCATTAAATGACACGACTGCTCAGGAGAGAGCGTACGATGGCGAGAAGTCTACCCAGAATCGCAACAATATTTGTCGTCGCCGTACTTTTCAATTTTCCGTGGGAAGTAGGGCAAATGTCGCTTTATGTAGAGGAGGGCGATTTGTTGGAATTTGCAGTCCACTGCATCGTTCCAAGTCTTGGCGACGGCATCATCCTCCTGACGATTTTTGGTATCGGTTTAGGGGTGTCGCGTCGTTCCGACTGGACTGACAAGCCAGGCACAGCTGGATATGCATTGATGCTTTTTTCGGGGTTTTCCATAGCAGTAATCATTGAGTGGGGCGCAGTGTATGTGATTGAACGATGGACCTATACCAACAGCATGCCGCGCTTGCCAGGCTTGGAGGTGGGCCTTAGTCCAATATTACAAATGATCGTTCTGCCGCCGATCATATTCGGAGTGACTGAATGGTGGCTTAACCTGAGACTGCGGGTGTAAATTTTCTTCATCGGAAGCACTTAATTGGTTGCCCTTGTATGGAAATGTCCAGAAACGCAAGCTTTGTAGAAAAGGCTCATACATATATTTATTTTTGTGGTACTGCTCCATAGGTGTAGTTACTGGATCTGTATCTGTTTGCGAGCCAAATCTATAGCAGCATAAAATATCAAGGAATACGGCCTAATTGCAACGGTATTTATCCTGTGGGCTCAGATGGAATTTTCAGGCAAAATTTCTTTCTGAAGAGCGGGCTTGACCCCCCTGACCGTCTGGCGAATTGTCTTTACCTCATAGCACCTTTTGAGCCATCACTTTGCTGCTGCCTGCTGCCCCGTTGCAACACGGCTACATTCAATTTCGATCATGCGGCGCAAACATCATGCCGCGACATTTCATTAAATTTTCATTTAGCCTGATCAAAGGTCTTCCCTTTGATCAGGACCGCCCAGACATTACCGGCAGGCTTGTCGGCTAGTGCAGCGACTACCATACATATGTTAACGGTTGGGTTTTCCCATCTCGTGCTGCGGCATGTTGTCATGCTTGCCCATGCTACCCGTCATCATGCCATGCATCATGTCGCAGTGCTTCGCCATGCTGGTCGCATCGATGACACCATCCTTGCCCTTCATCATATCGAACATGGCTTCATGCGACTTCATGAACTCGTCCTTGGTGATCTTGCCATCGTTATTGGAGTCCATTTTCATCATGTCCATCATCATTTTGCCGGACCCTCTCATCATCCCGCCCATCTTCACTTCGCTTCCAGCTTGCGGCTGTTGGGCCCCTGCTGAAACACAGCCCGCGAGAATGATGGTGGAGCCAAGAATTAATATGCGTATTTGCTTCATTTAAATCTCCTTCAAAAACACTCGGGATTAAAATTACTGCCCTCAGTAAGGCTCGTTTTGTAGAGTGGCAGTGTTGATGGGGTTACCACTTCCAAGCCATGGCAGTCGAGATTGCCAATCACTGCTATCTTTGCTCATGAAGGCCGTAGCAAGATCCAACGAGGCTTCAACATCACGCCATTGCAGCTCAAGTGACAATATAACATCCACGTTAGCGACACTTGCCATGGTTGCTCCAAAAAGAAGAAAGGTGGAACGCCTCCGCTTGGTGCCTGTTACCCTCTTTTATCTGTCATATCGATGTTTGGCGATGGTGCTTGAGGCTTTTGTTCGCTGTCGGAAGTGGCGCAGCTCTGGCCATTTTGGCTATGCATCATCTTCATGCAAAAGAGCATCGACAGAGGGCAGAGCAGGAATAACAACGTCGGCGAGGCAGCGAGAATCCAATCGCGGAAGTCCGGTAGCGCCACATAGGTGATACCTACTACCGCCAACATCACAAGCCCCATTTTCAACATAGTTTTAGCATTACACATTTTTAATTTCCTCAGGTAGTTTGCGTTTTACAGCCCAAATTCGCTTCGCCCTCAATGCCATTCAGGACTGCGTTTCACTCGTGTTTTCCAAAGGCGTTTGATTCGTTTGGCGACTGTTCCAAGCGCGTTATAAAGATGAACGCGTATGTCGATCTTTCCGGCTCCTAGAGCAGTCGACCCATCAATTCCCAGCATGCACTAGCCATCTCTAACGGAGACCCATCATTGTCATCATGTTTGTATGCATGAACGCTTTCGCCACGACGGCAACGATTGCCATCAAACCAATTGCGGCAAACAAAACAGAAGAACTTTTATAACTGGCGATTGAGTCGTCATGTTCCCAACAGGTAAAGATTCCCTTGCTTGAGGTGCTTAAATTGTTGATTCAGAATCGTGAAACAAGTACATAAAAGAATCTCTCATTGCCGCCAGAGTCAAGGGTTTTAACACCAACAGCAGCAAATATGGCTAAACAATCGGGCACCTTGCCCACGTCGCAAATGTCGGCAATGAAATCGTGCGTTGCTGCCAAGAACGCCAATTGTCGATGCGCGACGTATATATCCACCTGACCTTGTTGACCGTATCCGCTTAATTAAGTGGGCTCAAAAATTGGGTTTTCGCTCGACGAAATCGTAACATTACTCAAGCTTGCATACTGGATCAACCGTAATGAGATTCAAAAATTCGCCATTGACCGTGCTGTACAAATTCAAAAAAAATGATGCATTTGCAAAGCATGGAGCATCTGCCGTCTAGCTGATAATTGAAGTAGCGATTACCGGACATATGTAACCCTGCTCCATCATTACTGCCTTCACATACAAGGGAGGCAGTAACGCCAGCAACCATTGACGGATAATCAACCAGCAAGTAATAACGCGAACTGAAGTAACCTGCTTTATTAGTAAGCATTCCGTGGGATTGGTTCATTCGCCAATAGGAGATTACAAAACTGTAATTGAACGGTAATCTTCAAGGGTCGCTCCGTTTTGCCTGCGTGCTGATGTGTGCTATACCCATATTGTGCTTCCTAGTCGATATAGATCGGTTTTCCGAGGGCGCAGGCAGGCAACCATCTTGCCGACGCCGGGCTTCCTGCCACCAGCAGAAGGCACAGCACACCAGCACTTAATGACGGCGAATCGCATGGTCACTGCGCACCATGAAGCGAGCCCGGCTAAGCTGATCCTTCATTTGCTTATGCCTTGCTCAACCCAGTGCCGCAAGCGATATAGAGGACTACTTCTGCCAAGGAGGCCTCAAGCGGCAGGTTGGTCCTCAAGTACCAAGTCGACGGCGCCGGTAAAAATGATGGCTCGTTCCATTGCCTTGGATATGAATTGTGCCAAACCGAGACATCAACGTTGCCAAGAACATTCTCACGGTCGGACACGGCCGTCTCGCAGTAAGAATCCCCGCCCTTTTCGCGCACGCGACAGCCCTTCATTGCTGAGGGCGAGGAAGTTGTCAACAATGGCACTTTTAAAGTGCCCAAATTACAACTTATTCGCTGAATGTTCAACGAGCCTCTGTAATTACGTAATTTCCTCCCTCTTTTACAAATTCCACATTGATATTCTTACCAACTGACATCGTTTTAAGCAGGGCTTTGTCGCGAACGGAAAAACCCATAGTCATGGCGGGCCATTTGAGACTTTCGACTGGTCCATGTGCCAAAGTGATTGTTCCTTTTTGAGGTTCTACGCTTTTTACGATACCGGTCGCCTTATGTACCTGACCGGCAGTACCGGAATCGGACATGCTTTTGCTTTCAGTACTCCGGTTCTTCATTTCCATACCTGATTTCATATCCATGTCTTTCTTGCCCTTCATATCCATATCGCTCATTTTATTATCCTGAGCAAACACTACATTTGAAGAGGCGAGGGCAATCAGAATAGAAGCAACTGCGAACGTTTTCATAAGAATCCTTTTCGGTTAGATAAAGTATAAAGTTATTTAATCAATATTTAATGCGGCAGTTATAGAAATTGACTGCGTTATTGTAGCGAATCGCCAATAACGCGGCCTTTGGCTGTTATCAGCTTTGATTCATCATTGTATGGCACCCTTTCATCATCTTTTGCATTTTCGCGTTTTTACTCTCCTGTTGTTGGGGCGTCACTTCGTTCGAAGACCCTTGGTGCATCCGCCCAGCATGCACCTTGCGGCCGTCTTCGATCAGCGCCCAATTTGGACCAGCTAAAACAGGAAGCGTCGTGTTAAAAAGTACAACTCCAATCAATACTAAAAGTGGCTTTTTCATGATCTGCTCCTCGTTACGCTTCTATATATTGGAAAAGATGGCGGCAAATATCTGTTTGCATCTTTTCCGCTTCGTATTGAGCCAAAAGCGCGTTCAATACTTGATTTGTAATCGCGCCGCCGTCCCTGCCGGTCTTTGCGGGAAGTAAAGATACGATCCGGCAATTCAAAGGTCTTTAAATGGATTTTGTGGTTGCTCCTAGTCATTGGATCGGCTCGTAGACCGCGTCGATGCGTTGATGAGAGAAAACGTGGGCATGGCGTAATGTGCGCCTTCTCAGCAACAGATACACGACTGGCACAACGAACATCGACAACAGGGGGGCTGTGATCATCCCGCCAACCATGGGTGCGGCAATTCGCTGCATGACCTCCGAGCCCGTGCCAGAGCCGACCATAATGGGTACCAAGCCGGCGATAATGACCGCGACTGTCATCGCTTTGGGACGCACACGCAGGACAGCGCCTTCTCGGATCGCGTTGAGTAAATCTGCTTCGCTGATTTTTCCTGCTATGAGACGGGCTTCCCAAGCTTGTTTTAGGTAGAGCAGCATAATCACGCCAAATTCGGCGGCCACACCGGCAAGAGCAATGAAGCCGACACCGCTTGCAATCGAGAGGTTGTGGCCGAGAATCCATTCCAGCCAAATACCGCCTGCCAGAGCAAAGGGAAGTGTTCCCATGATCAGTGCTGCCTCGTCGAAGCGCTGGAACGTGAGGTAAAGCAGCACAAAAATGATCAGCAAAGTTGCCGGCACGACTACTTTCAACTTTTTGCTTGCACGCTCAAGGTATTCGAATTGTCCTGACCAGGAGATTGAATATCCAGGTGGTAATTTCACTTCCTTTGCGACCGCCTGCTGCATGTCTTTCACGGCTGAGCTTAAGTCTCGGCCACGAATATCAACGTATACCCATCCTGACAGGCGAGCGTTTTCGCTTTTGAGCATGGGCGGGCCGTCATTAATTTTGATATTGGCGACATCCCCGAGCCGAATCTGCGCCCCGCGCTCTGTCAACACTGGTAACTGTCGCAGCTTTTCAACTGAATCACGTACCTCGCGTGGGTAACGCAGATTGATCGGGAACCGCTGTAGTCCCTCGATCGTTTCTCCAATGTTGTCCCCACCAATAGCGGAAGAAACGATGCTTTGTACGTGTGCGATGTTTAGCCCGTAACGGGCGGCTGCATCACGATCGATGTTGACGTCGACATAGCGGCCTCCATTGAGTCGTTCTGCTAGCGCTGAAGAAACCCCCGACACTTTTTTTACAACCCGTTCGATCTCGCCAGTGACGCGATCGATTTCTTGCAGGTCTGTACCGGCAACTTTGACGCCAACAGGGCTCTTGATTCCAGTGGCCAGCATATCAATTCGGTTCCTGATCGGCGGTACCCAGATGTTCGATAAGCCTGGAACTTTGACCGCGCGATCAAGCTCTTCAATAAGCTTGTCTGTTGTCATGCCGGCACGCCACTGGTCACGCGGTTTGAATTGAATGGTTGTCTCGAACATCTCCAGAGGTGCTGGGTCTGTGGCGGTTTCTGCCCGGCCTGCTTTGCCGAACACGGTTGCAACCTCCGGAACTGTTTTGATGAGCCGATCGGTTTGCTGCAATAGTTGTGACACTTTGCCGGCTGATAGACCGGGTAACGCAGATGGCATGTAAAGTACGTCACCTTCGTCCAGTGCCGGCATGAACTCGCCTCCTAAGCGGGTAAGAGGCCAAACGGTCACGACAGCCAAGACAGCAGCAGCAAGAAGCGTCACCTTCGGGAATCGCAGGGCCACGTCGAGTAGAGGACGGTAAAGCGCAATCAGGAAACGGTTGAGCGGATTCTTTTGCTCAGCTGGAATGCGACCACGAATCAGATATCCCATCAATACAGGGATCAGTGTCACGGCAAGGCCAGCAGCGGCGGCCATCGCGTATGTTTTCGTAAAGGCCAGCGGCGAGAAAAGACGTCCTTCCTGAGCTTCCAAGGTAAACACAGGGATGAATGACAAGACAATAATCAGCAGCGAAAAAAATAGCGCGGGACCAACTTCCGATGCAGAGTCACCGATGACCCGCCAATGTTCCTCGCCTTTAAGCTTCTTACCCGGATTTGCGTGGTTCCATGCTTCGATATGTTTGTGGGCGTTCTCGATCATAACTACAGCGGCGTCGACCATGGCACCGATTGCGATGGCAATCCCGCCAAGGGACATGATGTTGGCATTGACTCCTTGGTAGTACATCACGATGTACGCGGCCAGTATCCCGAGTGGGAGTGAGATGATAGCTACCAATGCAGATCGAATGTGAAAAAGGAAGATGGCGCATACGACAGCAACCACAATAAATTCTTCGACGAGTTTATGTTCGAGGTTTGTAACAGCGCGGTCAATAAGATTGGATCTGTCGTAAGTTGGGATAATTTCGACGCCTGGGGGCAAGCTGGATTTAAGGTTTTCGAGCTTAGCTTTCACCGCTTCAATCGTTTCCAGCGCATTTTTCCCCGATCGCATAACAATTACCCCGCCCGCAACCTCGCCCTCGCCGTTAAGTTCTGCAATACCGCGACGCATTTCTGGACCGACTTGTATGCGTGCGACATCACCCAGGCGCACCGACACGCCAGCATCCGTGGTGGTCAAGGGGATCTTCCGGAAATCATCGAGGGACGTCAGATAGCCGGATGCGCGTACCATGTACTCGGCTTCACCAAGTTCCAGTACAGAGCCGCCTGATTCCTGATTCGCCTTTTGCACGGCTTCAATTACTTTGCCGTGCGGGATATTGTAGGCACGCAGCTTGTCCGGGTCTAAAACGATCTGGTACTGACGCACCATCCCGCCGATGCTGGCTACCTCTGAGACGTTAGCTACTGTTTTTAGTTCGTACTTAAGGAACCAGTCCTGCAACGTGCGTAGTTGGGACAGGTCCATCTTTCCACTGCGGTCGACCAGCGCGTATTCATATACCCAGCCAACACCAGTCGCGTCAGGTCCCAATGCTGTTTTTGCCTGGGGCGGAAGGCGTGATTGGACCTGATTCAAATATTCGAGGACACGTGATCGAGCCCAGTAGGGGTCTGTGTTGTCCTCGAACAGGATATAGACGAATGAATCGCCAAAGAACGAGTACCCTCTAACCGTTTTTGCACCAGGCACAGAAAGCATCGTCGTTGTCAATGGATACGTCACCTGATTTTCAACGATCTGCGGCGCTTGGCCCGGATAGGTGGTCCGGATAATGACCTGAACGTCTGAAAGGTCGGGAAGGGCATCAACCGGTGTGCGCGATAACGCCCAGATGCCCCAGGCAGTCATCATCAGCGTGGCAAGTAATACCAAAAAACGGTTGATAATCGACCAGCGAATTAGCTTGGCAATCATTTTTTGGCACCTCCTGCACTACGAGGCGCTTCCTGACTTTGTGAGGCGGCTCCCCCCGTATTGCTCTTTGCAGCGCCTGGCGCAGTACCAGCCGGCGAAATCGTGGCGATCTCATAGGCACCATCTTTAATCGGGCGGATCTCGAACGTCACAGTGTCGCCGACCGCAATAGTTTTTGGTACGCCGCTTGCCGGGGCTTTGAAACCCATTGTCATTTCGCCCCATTGCAGGCTTGGGATCGGGCCGTGTGAGATTGTGATTTCATCATTGCTAATGCTTTCGATCTTGCCCCTTCCCGCGTGTGTCTGATTATTTGAGGTTCTGCTCGTGCCGCCCTGGGGGGCGTCGCCCATGCGAGTTTCAGTTCCTTTAAGGCTGGCCTCCGAGTCAATCAGGAATTGTCCTGAAACGACCACTTTCTGTCCTTCTTCAAGGCCTTTGCGAATCTCTGTCTGCCCGTTTGCCTCGGCACCAATCTCTACATCGACTGGAGTAAACCCGCCGTTATCTTGGGCGACCATCACAACGCTACGTTTGCCCGTCTGGATTACTGCTTCCGTGGGAATGGTCAAGACCTCTTGTTTAGTGGCGGGAGTGAAGTTAATGGTGGCAAACATTCCTGGGACCAGACGCCCCTCAGGATTTGCCAATTCCACACGAGCTTTTAAGGTACGCGTCGCAGAATTTACCTCGGGAAGAATAGCGCTAACTTTTCCCTTGAGCGTCGTGCCTGGCAGAGATGGCGTACGTGCTTGGACCGCTGCACCAGGGCGTACTTGGGCGGAAAGATTTTCTGGGACGTCCGCATTTACCCATATCGTGCTTAAGCCATTGATGCGGAATAGGGAACCACCAGACATGACGGTCATGCCTTCGCGCACAGACAACTCAGCAATAACGCCGCTGATAGGCGCAATAATTGTCATTCGTGGCTGGAGCTTTGCTGTAGTCTCAACCAAGCGGATCTGCTCATCGCTCATCCCTACCAAGCGCATGCGCTGGCGTGCGGCGTCCAATAAGTCCTTCGTTTCTGGTCCTTGCATCTGTTTTACGGTTAAGTAATCTTCTTGGGCTGCGATCCAGTCAGGGACGTATATTTGAACGAGCGGCTGACCTTTTCGAACTGGGTCAAGCGGGGCTCTCACGTAGAGGCGTTCAACAAATCCATTGCTTCGTGCCTGTATAACGGCTACATCGCGTTCGTTGTAGGCGACACTTCCAACAGCTTCAACGACAGCAGCGACGTTTCCCTTGATTACTTCGGCGGTTCGCACTCCCAAGTTTTGTTGTACACGAGGACTGATCGTGATTTTGCCGTCGTCACCGGCTTCGCCTGCATACACCGGCACCAGTTGCATGTCCATGAATGGTGATTTTCCGGGCTTGTCAAACTTCTGACCCGGCACCATCGGGTCATGCCAATAAAGCACTTTCCTCCCGCTCGCTGGATCGACTTTACTGGCTTCTGATGTTCCATTAGCTGCTTGTTGACCGGTCTTCGCTGGCGAGTCCGACGGAGTCATTTTCATGCCTTGTTGCATGCCGAATGAATACAAGCCGTATCCTCCGGCACCAAGCGCACCTGTTAATAGAACTACAAGCAAAATCTTTTTGGCGTTCATTTTGAGTCTTCAAAAATAGGCATGAATTGATGCGAATCGACCGCATCGATCGGAAATAGATAATTGAGTTGTGCCCATAACCGGGCCGTCTCGGCTTCCAGTTGCAGACCTTGAAGCCGCATGTCAATGACATTGCGGCGAGAGGCCAACACCTCGGATAAAGTCGCTTTTCCACCCCGGTATGCCGCGATTACAGCACCGGTGCGATCGTTGGCAAGGGGTATGAGTTCGTTCTCGTACCTTTGCTGCCGCTCCTTGCCGTTTTCCCATTCATTGATCATTGCGCGTGTCTGCGCGACATGCTCGCGCACCATGTCGTCACGTTCCGCTTTGGCTTGCTCCACCAAAGCAAGCTTGGAAGAAAGTTCGCGCTCCTGACGGTTTTTTTGGTCCCATTGCAAAGGAAGAGATATACCTACCGAAACCATGTTTGAATAGGCTGGACCACGTTGTTGGTATGCTACCTCGACTGACCAATCGGCCCGCTTGTTCGCTTCAGCTAATTTCGCCTCTGCAGCAGCAATTTCGGCTTGCTTTGCCACGATGGCAATTTCAGGGTGATGCAGAAGCACCGTATCTAAAGTCGCCGGATCGAGTCGAATTTCATTGGTAGGTGGCTTTGCGGCCAAGGGCATATCCGCCGCTTTGCCGATCCAGCGGGAGAGGATTGTTTTGGCGTTGAGAATGCGTCGTTGTGCTTCGCTACTTTGGTTATCGAAGGTCGCTACAGCACTACGCGCTGCAAAAATGTCTGCCTGGTTGCCACGACCGGCACGATATGCGCCTTCAGCTGCCTGTATTTCCAGTTTCGCTTGCGTCCTCTGCTCTGTGATGGCAGCGTCGATGGCCTGCGCATAGTACAGGTCAAGCCAGGCGAGCGCTGTTGCACGCTCGACAGATGCAACAGCAAACGATTTTTCGGCAAGTCCTTTTTCCGCTTCACGTTCAAAACGTTCGGAACGGGCCTGCCGCTTGTCTGAACGCGTCAACTCCTGCATGAGGCCAATTCGACGCATGGTCATAAAGTCGTTAGTCAAGCTGAACCGATCAGGTCCGTTGACTGGAAGGTTATCAATTCCGGCCCTCAGGATCGGGTCGGGCAATTGACCGGCCGCCACAGCCATGTCCCGTGAGGAGCTAACAGCGTAGTCTTTTGCGGCTACTTGGCGTGAGAGTTCGACTGCCCGCTGCTGAGCAGCGAGTAGGCTTAATGATCCTTCTTGAGACCAGGCGCCTGACGAAAAGGTCAGGGCGGCTGAGATTGCAAATATGCAACTCCCTCGGCGGAGCCGAGACACGACAACGGGCGTCGAAGATGACGCGGTAAACGGGTAAAGCATTAAACCTCCGGAAAGCATTGATCATCACCGTTCACACACAGGCGTGACGATGGCGAGCGATACAATCTGGAGGTTTAAATGCGGAAACAGCAGTTCTGAATAGACAGTGGCGGAGCGGTACTACGCGCTAATGAAAATGGCTCTTGCCATTGGCTGGACGACAAATTCGGTAGGCCAGATGGATGTAGTGTGGCAATCAATGCAGTGGGTACAAACACTGCCGCTGGAGGCGAGTGCGGCTTGTCGAGAGACAGCTTGCCAGCCTGCTCGCTAGCATGACACAAACTGGGCTGCTCCTGGTCCATGCCCTGGCAGGGCGTCAGCGAGTCGGAAGCCATTTCCATCGCAGCTTCCCTGATCTCGTGCGTAGTTCCTCGTTCCAGCGTCGGGCAAGCATAGCCCGCCACAGCAAGCTGCATAAACAGCATGCTGATCAGCGCAACGAATGCTGCGATAACACGTGATGGCCGAGTAAAACGCATGATACGGTAAGTCTCCTGTGGTTAGGTCGTTTGTCTATTATGACACTACCAGCAATAGTATGTAGCAGGGCCAGTGAGACCAAGATGACTTTTTCGTTACAAATTTGTAATCTGAATGCAAAGCATGTTCTAAGATTTATCCCGCCTTCACCCGGGTAAAAGCCTAAACAAATGTAAATTGCCGTAAAGCTTGAAACCAGCGGCGTAACCCTAAATTTCAGAATTGAGTTATTTAGAAAGTTAATTTTTAGTTTAATTTAGAAGAATGAAGTTGTATAGGTCAGAAAGCCAAACAAATACTAGATTAAGTAAAATAGATAACAGCTACTTCCATAGTTCGTTACTTCAATTTCATTCCAAAAATTGATGCAAGCAAACATCAATTAGATTTCCTATCCATTAATAAATCTCTTCAAAACCTTTTAAATTCTCAGGACCATGATCTCTCGAAGTGACTTAGCAGAAAACAGAATTTGCAACAATGGGGCCGATTTCCTTTAAAATTTTATTGCATTACGAAATTGTAATGCAATGGTCACATGGCTGTTTACGACCGCTCCTTACACTCTCGGTCATGGATTCGCGAACAATGGGTTCCGATCCGAGACACCCATCAATCTCATAGGAACGTACCGATGAAACCGATCAATATGTCCAGCGTCGTTATTCTTACCGCAGCCCTAGCTGCTTTCAGTACCGGTGCTTTAGCTTCGGACGTACCTGATGTTCAGTCTGCTCGCGGAGTGAATCAGTGGCAGGACATGACTGGCATTAAATCAACGAAGACCCGCGCGGAAGTTCGATCCGAATTGAGCCAAGGACAAGCGAAAGGTACGTCTGGACAGCAAGAATACGTCGAATTTTCTAAAGTTGCAGTGCCAGACGGTACTTCTCGCGCCAACGTAAAATCTGAGTTAGGCAAGTCCAGCGCAAATACAGTTTTGCAGCCGAATGATATTTATTATGGCGGCTAAAGGGCGAACTTAAACGAGGATTCAGATCCTGGTACATACAGCAGTAGAAGGGGAACTCCGTGAGTTCCTGTTTTGCCATCATGGGTGCCTTCCCATTTCAAATGGGTAACTTCAAAACCTTTGGCAAGCGTTGCAATAACTTCCCTTTTCATCGATTTTGTTACGGAGAAATTGTATGAAGCGCTTACTGGTTTTATTGCTTTCCCTTACAGCAGCCGTTGTTCTTCCCTTTGTTAGCAGCATTGCTCACAGCGAAGAGGCGTGTTATCAAGGTGCCAGCGTAGCAACAGATGCCACCACTGCAAAATACCAGATGGATGGGACGGTTAAAGGGGAAGTTCTGAAGATTGATAACGACATGTTAAAGATTGTCATCAAGCATCAAGAACTGAGATGTCTTGGTATGCCGGCTATGACCATGGTGTTTAACGTGCCTGACCGATCGTTGCTCGAAGGCGTTAAGGAAGGCGGAAAAATAAAATTCGCCGCTCAGGTTACTCCGAATGGGCTTTCGGTTACTAAGCTCGAGTCAGAAAGCAACTAAGGTCGCTGCCGGCGACGCTGTTTTGATCAGATTGATTCGCCGTACAACTGAAGTTCAGCCTTTTTGGAAATGGTCGGGCTAAAAACTTACGTCGACTAGAACAACCGGCACCGCATCAAATCGAAGCTTCGCGGCATGTGCCCGGCGCAAGATCGACTTCAGGCAGCACGCAACTAAAGTCTACCGCCTCAACTTCTGAGGCAGTTCATTTCCGGGGCGGTTCAAGTACCTTGATCAAACTGAATGCCCTTGCAGTTTTTCATCAAACACCGATGCAGCCTCCTTTTGGGATCAAGGGTGGCACCAGCCGAAGGCGATAATTTTTTAATGGCTCCGCGTGCGAAAGCAGAGCCTCAACGCTGCTGAGCAGGCGATCAGCATGATGGAAAAAAACTGCTTTGAGACTAAATATATTTGCCTTTGGGCTTAAATGCCATTGTTTAGACTGGCCGCAATTTGGTGAAGCATTCTTTAGACTTTAGAGTAAAACATCCATGTGGTGAATCCAGAACGTAGATAAAGGATTACTTAGATCATAGGTCCGATAGAAATAGCCCCGTGGGTAACTTTACGGGTTTCATTTTAAAATGAAAAAGCAAAGTGAATTATTTGAGAAAAAGCTTTTTCGATTTATTTAAGAAAAAGCCTTGACCTTCCGATCACTGGAAGCCCATAAAGTATGGTTTCAGTCCATGTACGAATTGCAAGTTGAGGAAATAACCTGCGGCGGGTGCGTCCGGGGTGTGACATGTTCCGTACAAACAGTCGATAGCGCAGCAAAAGTCGATGTCGATCTGAAACCGAAGACGGTGCGCGTCAACAGCACTGCTCCGTTGGAAGCAGTTACTTCTGCAATTGCAGAAGCAGGATATCCTGTTACTGCAAGCAGCGTTGTCTAAACGGCATGGGCAGTCGTCTGGCTGCTCAGTATTCTAAATGGAGTGTAAATGCCTACTGTAACTGTCTCGCCCCACCCTGACTCTGCTCCTGATGGGGGCGTTTGAGGTGGACAGCACTGCATCTGTCTGTGATGCGTTGCTGGATCACGGCGTAGATATCGAACATGCTTGCGGCAAGGTTAGCGCTTGCATTACGTGTCACGTCAACATCAGTGAGGGTTTTGAGTATTTGAATGTGTCCGATTAAACGAAGAGGATAGGTTCGACATGGCTTAGGTCTACAAGCACAGTCCCGGTTCTCCTGCCAGGCCATCGTTGGTACTGGCAATCTTGTTGTAGAGATCCCTGAGTATTCCATGAACCACGCCGAGGGAAACGCTTAAGTTGGCCAGGGTAGCTCATGTCAGCAGGCTGCCACTAACGTAGAGAACAAAACATGAAAATCTTGGTTGTAGAAGACGAAGCCCGAGCTGCCGCCTATCTTCGGCAGGGATTGACTGAACACGGTTACCAAGTAGAGGTCGCTGCCACAGGTGCAGACGGTTTGTACAGCGCCATGAATGGCGATCATGACTTGATTCTCCTCGACGTCATGCTGCCGGGGTTTGACGGATTTGCAGTACTTTCAGCCCTCAGAACGACAAAAGGCACGCCAGTGCTGATGCTTACCGCCAAGGGAAATACGAATGACAAAGTGAAGGGATTTGACCTTGGCGCAGACGATTACTTGGTTAAACCATTCGAGTTTCCTGAACTGCTTGCAAGAGTTCGAACACTACTGAAACGGACTAAGCAAATCACTCCGGACATCATCCTGCAGGTGGCTGATCTGCAGGTTGATCCGGTGAGGCACCGTGCGGTTCGTTCGGGAAAGCCCATCGATCTGTCTGCTAAAGAATTCGCGCTCCTTGCACTGCTGATGCGTCATAGCGGCGAGGTTTTATCGCGAACCAAAATTGCTTCTTTGGTTTGGAACATTAATTTCGACTCGGACACGAATGTAGTTGACGTGGCCATAAGACGCCTTCGCGCGAAAGTGGACGATCCTTTTCAGGTAAAGCTGATTAATACGGTACGTGGAGTCGGGTACGTTCTCGAAGAGCGAACATGAGGGTACGAAGTCTTGCCCTTCTGCTTGCGCTGCTGGTGGGTATGCTTGGATTGTTCCAGGCAGTTGCAGTGTTGGCTTTTTCGTACAACACGATGTCTCGTTCGCTTGATGAGCAAAGAAGGCATTCGCTTGAGGACACGCTCAAACAGGTAACTGAGCTTGTTAATCGGCAAGACAGCAGTGCTGCCATTAGCGGCGCTGCTTACCAGCTGGCTGAGGTGCTCGGGCGGCACGAGGGGATGCATGTAGTTGTAGAAAGTGGAAATAAGGGAGAAACGCTGGTTGCTTTCACTAACGTCGGAAAGGAGTCCCTTTACCAGCTCAAGAATGCAACTTGGGCACCCGACGCCTTCTTGGAGTGGCGTTCTCGCGAAACGGGCACAAAGATGCTTTCCGTCGCGTCCACGGGATCCACCAGAAACGGCGACGGCTATGTGATGGTCTTGACTGCTGAACGTCGGGCCGACGATGAAATCCTCAAAAAATTTCTTCTTACGGCGCTCACTGCTGCACCGTTTGCGCTTGCCTTGGTTTCCTTGGGTGCACTAGCAATCGTCCATATTGGTTTGAAGCCCCTTAACCGCTTTCGAGACGCGGCCGTTGCAGTGTCCGCCAAAAATATTTCTGCACGAATCAATCCCGAACATCTTCCTTCTGAACTGCTGCCGTTAGGCAAAGCGTTCAATGGGATGCTTGATCGCCTTGATGATGGTATAGGGCGGCTATCGCAGTTCTCGGGGGATCTTGCTCATGAGATGAGAACACCGCTTGGGATTCTCCTTGGACGCACGCAGGTCGCGCTGTCACAACAACGTACCGAGGAAGATTTGCTTCGGGTCTTGGAAGAAAACGTAGAAGAAATCGAGCGCTTGAATCGTCTCGTTACCGATATGCTCTTCCTCGCTCATGCGGACAGTACCAGTTTTGTGTTGGCAGCAAAACCAGTGGACCTCGCCACATTGGTGATCGAGATTGCGGACTTCATGGAGTTACCTGCGGACGATCGAGGAATGTCCTTTTTAATTTCTGGGAACGCCACACTCACCGTCGACGCATCCTTGGTGCAACGAGCCATTACGAACCTTGTATCGAACGCGATCCGGTATGGCACTCCAGGTAGCGTGATCGGCCTAGAGATCATATCTGACGAGTCAACCGTACGGTTTTCCGTGAGCAATTATGGAGAACAGATTCCAGCCGAGCATCGGGCGCGGCTTTTCGATCGTTTTTATCGAACCGAATTTTCTCGGGCGAGGGAAGCCGGAGGGAGCGGGTTAGGGCTGTCAATTGTAAAAGCAATAATGAAACTTCATCGTGGCAGTGTTGAAGTGGGAAGTGATGTGCATGGTAAGACATGTTTTACTTTGATATTTCCAATCCACCTTGCACGCCAAGCTGTACAGGTGTAATGAGCAATGTATGCGGGCACCATCAACGAGCAAGGCGTACTGGATGTCCGGGTGTCGGCCAATAGCGGTGATAGCACGCTGTCGAGGATTGTGCGGGTCATTGAGGAAACCCAAGGGAGACAGGCGCCGACCCAACGCTTTGTCGATACGTTTGCTCGCTACTACACGCCTGCGGTCGTCGCTGTCGCGGTGCTTGGCGCAGGGATTCCGCCGCTATTCCTAGAGGCTACGTTTGCGCCATGGCTGTACAAGGCGCTCGTCATGCTCGTGATTGCCTGCCCATGCGCATTGGTTATTTCGACTCCAGTCACGGTCGTCAGCGGCCTCACTGCGGCAGGCCGCCGTGGAATCCTCATCAAGGGCGGCGAGTTCTTAGAAGTCGGATACCGCTTGAAAGCGACCGCCATGGACAAGACCGGGACGCTGACCCTCGGCCAGCCAGCCGTGACGTCTGTGCAGCCGCTCGGGGGTCGGACGGAGGAGGATGTTTTGCTGTTGGCTGCTAGCCTCGATACGCATTCTACTCATCCAATTGCACGTGCGGTCGTGAAAGCGGGGCCGCCAGAAGCAAGATTAATACCGGTTTCCCAGTTTGAGACGTTGCCCGGACGCGGTGTGAAAGGCTTGATGGGGGACATAACGTTTTACCTAGGGAATCACCGCCTGCTTGAGGAACTCGGAATGTGCTCGCCGACGATTGAGTCACTTCTCGACAAGCTGGAGGAGGATGCCCAAACCGCCATCGTGCTGGTCTCGGAGACCGGCCCACTGGGCATTATCGCGTCTGCTGATGTGCTCCGTCCCAAGGTTGCCGGTGTTATCCAAGAACTGTACGGGCTGGGCGTGACGACCATCATGCTGACTGGCGACAACGTACGGACTGTCAAGCGTATCAGTGAGCTGGTCGGCATCACAAGCTTCAAGGGCGAGTTACTGCCGGAAGACAAGTTGACAGCAATCGAATAGTTACAGGCGACTTACGGCGCTGTCGGCATGGTTGGCGACGGCGTAAACGATTCGCCGGCCTTGGCGCAAGCAGACATCGGCTTCGCGATGGGAGCCGCCGGCAGCGATACGGCGATTGAAACAGCAGATGTCGCTCTCATGGACGACGACTTGGAGAAGCTGCCGGCGTTCGTTCAGCTGAGCCGGCCCACAAAGAGCGTCCTTGTTCAAAACATCGGAATGGCATTAGGAATAAAGGTGGTGTTCTTTGCCTTGGCACTCGCAGGACTGGCGACCCTGTGGATGGCTGTTTTCGCCGATATGGGAGCTAGCTTGCTTGTTGTCTTCAATGGCTTGCGGCTACTGCGTCGAGCTACTAATCGAGAATGACCGTACGCGCGCTTGTCACTGGTGTCCATTCTTGATGATTCGCTGTCCGCGGCTGGTTTGACTGCTGTCTACTTGCATATTCCGAAAACTTGTTTAGATGGCATGACTGGAACAAGGACGCGCCGCTTATCGCAAGCCGCTTAAAAACGAGAAAAGGATTTCCGCATGGCTTTTGGCTCCTCCCTGCTGCACGTAAGCGGCTATGGGGCTCTTTGTGCAGCCTCTCTTGCTATTGGCGGCGTAGTAGCGGCCTTTCGGCCACCGCCCGATAAGCTCAGGGGCTACATCCAACACATCGCAGCCGGGCTGGTCTTTGCAGCGGCAAGTGTGGAGGTACTTCCGGATGTCATGCAGCGGGAGATGCCCTATGCGGCCGCACGGGTTTCGCCATAGGAATCGCAGTTCTACTGGCGATTCGTGCCTTATCCAAGAAGGTGGAAAAAGGAAGTGGCGGGGGGCAGTGGGGGCTGATTAGTGTAGTTATCGTAGACATTTTCGTAGACGGTCTACTTATCGGGGTGAGCACTGCTACAGAGCGCGGGCAAGGGCAACAAGCCTTGCTGGTCACTATTGCGCTGTCCGCTGAATTGCTTACCTTTGGACTTTCCATCGCCAGTGCCCTTGGGCAGGATGGAGTTGCGCGAGTACGCAGTATCCTGACTACCAGCTGTATCGCAATCACACCGTTCGTTGGCGCCATGGCCGGCTATTTCCTTGGCGGAAGGTTGACGGGGGCATGGATTGAAGGCGTCCTTGCTTTTGCGGTGGCAGCCTTGCTTTATCTGGCTGCAGAGGAGCTGCTCACTGAGGCCCACGAGGTTTCGGAGACAAAGATCGGTACAGCGCTTTTTCTTGCCGCCTTCCTAGCCTTGATGCTTGTCGATATGGTGTCGGCACCAAAGTAGCCGGGTCCGGAGGGCTGGCATCCGATTCACAAAAACGGACCCTATCGCAGTAGTAGTAGGAGTACCGAGGCAGTGCGAATCAACCCTGTGGTCATACTTCCAACCGCAGCTGCCGGATGCGTGAACGGCTGTACGTTTCCATGACAAACAGGTCAATGTCATGTCCGCACATACTCGGCAAGTACTTCCTGATTGTGGATGGCCATCCAATTCATAAGTCCCGGCTCGTGCAGGACTTTGTGGATGGACTGGACGGGCAACTCAAGCTGGTTTACCTGTCACCTTAATCGCCGCACCTGAACCCGGACGAACAGGCATGAGCTCACGTCAAGCGCCAGTTAGCGAGCAGTCCATACAGGCCAAAGACGACATGAATAAGTTGGCGTTCGGCGCGCTACGTTGCCTTCAGAAGCTGCCGAGGTTGGTAAAGTCCTGCTTCCAACAGCTAAGTGCCAATATGCCAGCCAGTGACTTTTCTTTGTAAAAGGTCAGTATCTGCTGCCAACTAACAAGTTACTCAACACAAAAAATGTTACTTCACTTTGGTCCTTTGCCAGCAGGCATGTAACAGAAAATCGACGATCACAAGATGTAATTGGTGCGGAGGAAAGCTCGGCCAGGGCGAAGTATCAGATCGCGGAGCCTCACAAGACCAGCAATGGGAAACGCATGGTATGGCAATGGCGTCCTGTCCATCAATGGTCGGAAAAGGAAGTATGGGCGATTCTGGAGCGGCATCGCATCCGGGCGCATCCCGCATACTTTCTCGGATGGTCGCGTTGCAGCTGCATGACGTGCATCTTCGGCTCGCCGTCTCAATGGGCAAGCGTGGCGCAGATTGCTCCGCGCAAGGTCATCCAGATCCGCCAGCATGAGCAGGACTTTGGCGTAACGCTGCGGCGCAATGGTGACATCGACAAGGCGATCGCACGCGGTACGCCCTATGCGATGGATGCAGAGCATGTCCGGGTCGCGATGGCCGAGGACTATGACCTGCCGATCTTTATGGAAAACTGGGTGCTGCCGTCCGGCGCCTATGGCGAAGCTGCAGGTCCCACCTGACAGCTTCATCTAACCACTACCGACCCGCGCCCCCAAAGGCGCGGGGTTTTCTTTGTCTCGGCATTGCTGTTTGCTGTGGTTCATTTCTGCTCACCAGGAGTACGCATTTCCTGCTTTTCTCAACACAACAAGGAGCTACGCAATGCAACAGGAAGCTGAAAATCTCGAAGTGTTCATCAAGGTGGCCGCCGACTCGATTGGAGAGTTGCGCAAGGTCGACGTCATGCGGGTGCTCGAGTCGAACTCGATGCGAAAGCGGCCGTTGGCAAACTACATCTGCCAGCACCGGCCCGACCTGGCGCGCGAGGTAAGCGAAGTCATGGAAGACGAGTTCGGCATCACGGATTGGCGCACAACGGAAACGCCTGTATACGCCTGATTGGGCTTGCCGCTGGAGCCACACGAAGTGCCGCCTTGAGGCAGTTTCTGCTTCTGGTGAGGCGGCGATCTTCCGTTTCCCTGAAATGCATTTCCCATTATCAGACCAACCTTTCAGGAGAGCGCCATGCAAGCAGCAGCATTGAAACCCGAGTTCATTTCCAACTACCAGGGAGTTTCAGACTACCGTATCCGCGGGTTGCCCGGCCGTGTTTCATGGCGTGGGTTGAACAAGGAACACCAGGCGTTTTATCGCAGCCAGGATGACCCACAGCTGTTAGGTACGGTCGTAAATGGCATCGAGCCGGTTTCGGCCGAGGTACTCGCCTTTTTTCAACGCAAGCAGGATGAACTGTTCGACCTGATGCAGGATGCCGATCTGTTCTACCTGGATTCGCTGACAACGGCCAAGTGGTATCCGCATCTTGGCTGGATACGCTGTGAGCCAACCGCGACCCCGTTGGCTGCGTCATAAACCTTGATTCACCATGCGCCTCGGACTTCTCGTCGGGGCGCTTTTCTTTTGTAGTTGCATGTGGCGCATTTGACTGGGTCAGGCCAACGCAAGGCTTGCATCCATTAACCCATTCAGGAGTCACATATGCCCCGCAGCGTCGTATTTTCCCGTCCTACCTTGCTTCCTTCGATCTTCCGGGATACTGCCAGCTTCACGGAAAAAAACAGTGGTCGCATCTCGCTCTATGCCATCGGTGTGGAGCAGGACCGGCATGCTTCCATCGCCCGTATTGCTTACCCAGGTCTTGCCGTCGTGCCGGAGTTCTTTTCGGTGTATGTTTGGACGCATGACAAAGGCGAAGTCTGCGCCGGCGATTTTGCAACTGGCAAAGAAGCACAGGCATTTTCCGATCTGATCGCCCAGAAAACCGGACAACTTCAGGTCCGCACCGATGCGCTGGTTCTGTATTCCCCGAACGAACGCGGCTACTGGCACAACGCAGAAGGATGGACCAGCAATCCGCTGGAAGCCACCCTCTACGACTCAACAGACCTGACGCCGGCCACGATCGCGGCGGTTCAGTTGTCGGCGCCAGGAACGATTGCCGTGAGTTTGTTTGATGCCGAGGTAACGGATCTGAACTTTGATCCACCGCCGGCCTATTCCCAACCCGCCATCGAGCGAGTAGCTGAGTTAGCCGCTGCTTAACTACCACGACCCCGCATCATGCCGATGCGGGGTTTTTCTATGGCCTGACACATCAATTTGCTCATTCACAATATCCTACGCAGTAATCCGAATTTCGCTGACTGTCCGCATGGTTCCATTTTGCTAGGATGAACTTGCCAAATTCAATCCCTGGAACATGGCTTCAGCCCGCCCTTGATCGGGTGGGCTTTTTTCATAGAGGGATGCGATGGATACCAAAACACGGCCCGAAAAGGTAAATGCGAAGGTCACCACCTCATTGGAAACGGCCCGCAAGAATAAAAATAAACTGAGGGAGCTGGTCGAAACTGCTGGGCTGACCGACGCGCAAATCGTCCACATTGTCATGGCGGAGTCAATGCGACCGTGCGGGGTGCGGACATTGAAATGGTGGCTCAGCGGCGACGAGCAAAAGAAGCTGCAGCGCTGTCCTACTAGGGCAATTGAGGCTCTGGAAAAAGGACTCAGACGGCGATGAACGTGCTCTCCGTGCCGGGTACCCAAGACCAGCTGCGCCACTGTTTACTTCGGTTGTGTCGCAAAAATTCCTACACTGGGTTCATCGATACGCCTACTTCCAAAAGACCAAGCACTCGTTACTATGTGACTGTCTCCTCCGTTCCCTGCGAATGGATTGAAACCCGCCGCGGCCATGCCAGGCGGGTTTTTTTTGGACCGATGATGGTGCGCTGCACATAGACACATCGGGGTTTTCAATGCATCATCGCATCAAAATCCAGACCTGAGAGCTGGGGACGAGAGAAGACAGGGAAACCCGCATCGGTATCGATAGCGGGTTTTTTCTTTTGGCGCGGGAAAAATAGGCAAAAAAAAGCCCACCGGAATAATCGCGGTGGGCTAAATCCATCCTTTGGGAGGGTGGAGGAGACAAGGTCACTATAGCCAGTTTCCCGGCATAAAGTAAATTTCAAATAGGCATACCGGCCATATGTTTTGTGAATGTCAAGGGCGATTGCGGTAACAAGATTGCGCCACAGGCCGACAACTACCTTAAGCGCCGAAATACAGGTCGTTCACATTGCCGGCACGGCGAGACTGAGCAGAGCGGGTCGCCTCAGTACGGACTTCCTGTCAGCTGCGGTTGCTGGAAACATAGACGCTGTCTTGGCCATCATGTTGGCGCTGGGCGATCGCACCCAAGTTCGCAGCTTGGGCCAGATCTTGGCGCAATACTGCGCGGGTCTGGGTGGACTTAAAGCCAGCGTCCGGAGCGACGAATTCGGTTTGTTGGGCAAAGGCAGAGCCGGCAGCAGCAAACACAGCAACAGCGGCGATCAGATTCTTGACGTTCATGATTTTCTCCAAAGTTAGTAGGTGACTCGGGGCTCGGCGGTCAAGGCAGGAATGCTTCTCGTCGGGTCCGGCCTCGCTAAGTCACACCGGTTCGTTTGTGTGCTCATCGATGGAATGCAGTCTATTGGCTATTCCAGTCGGGATAAAGAGGCCTTCTCCGAATACACTGTTCCATTTATCGCACTAATGTGACAATAGAGGCTCAGCAAAGTATTCTCCAGAAACCAAAAAGCCCACCTTGTTTAAGGGCGGGCTTCGTGGTCGCAAGTTGAGCCTTTCGGCTCTTTTCCTTCAACTCAGGAGAGGGAAATCGGTGCAGCTATTCGGTCTGGACGGTTGCTGTTGCGCGTCTCAGTGATTGGTATTAGACCGGAAATATTGGCGTAGTGCAAGTGATTTATACGGCTTGTATCAAATAAATCTTTTATAAGTGCGTGTCGTTGTAAGTGCACTGGTCGCATATCCCTTAGCAAAGTTTATTTCCCACTCCGGGATCGTGCATCCATGCACTCAACGTCCCTGTTACGCACTCCATTAATCTGGCTACTCTTGCCAGTCGCGCCTTGCCGCGTTGATTATGTCTCTTTCGAGACTTCGATAACCTGACTACTTCTGTCAGCATCAACCACGACCCGGATCAGACATTTGTCTTTTCCGGGTTTTCTTTCGCCTGTCAGTTATTGACGCGTGTGATGCATCTCTCGGGTACAACTCAACCAGGAGAACTGAATGCCTTCCCATGATTCCAAGACCTTTTATTTCGCTTCCCGTTCCGACCAGCCAAGACGCTTTGATCCACGCTCTCCCGTATGGGGAACGATCGGCTATGCAGTGCTTTCGGCGGTTGCCATTGGCATGGTCTTCTACCTCACCTTTGCAGCATAACCTCCACAGCCCGCCCATCCCCGGCGGGCTTTTTTAATATCCATACTGTATAGAAACAATACAATCAAAGTAAAATAGCGATCTGCACCACCTACACCAACACAAGAAAGGGGAGTTACATGGGCTGGATCTTTGTTCTGATCGTGGGTTTTTTTGGATACCAGTATGTCGCCAATAGTCCGACCGTTACAGCTGGCCTGCAAACGATGAAATCAGTGGCTAGCGGCCTCGAATCCGTTACCAGCATCACAAAGCAGATCGCCGGCACCGGCATGGCCGAAGCAGGTAATGCGGCACAGATGCTGCCGCCCGATGTCCGGTCACAGATGCAAAGCGCAAGTCAGCAAGTCACATCCACCTTGCCGACGCGGTCCGGATCCCTATCAGGGTGCGGCCAGTCTGATTCACTGGGAAATATCAAGTATTGCTTCAACCAATAAGGCCAGCTGTCATGCCCGATGCAAGCCCCGCCGGCGACCGCGGGGTTTTTTATTCCCGGCGCGGCGTTGGCATCCCAGCGCATAAGGCCAGGGCGCAGCGTAGCAGCTTACGTTTTGATGTCTGCCATTTCCTCGGTATCAGGCGAACAGTTTGCCTGCATTTCACCAACAAAGGAGTCTCACACATGGCACATCAGAAAAACAAAAAACCGCTGTGGAAGGTACTGGTTCTCGTCATGGCGCATATCGCCGTGGCTACGCTCTGGTTCATCGGAATCGGCTTGGGCGCTTACGTCCTGTCCGTTTTCGTTGAATGGCTGACCCGCGAAACGCACGTTTCCCGGTTCGTCATCAAGGGGTTGGTCGGCCTGGAGAATTTTGTCGCAGTCCTGGACATCATTCTCTATGTCGTCTACCTGCTATCTTCTACATATAACGAAATTAAGGAGTTTCTCAAGAATGAAAACAACGACACAGGCCCTGGTGGAGATAGCGAAGAATAGCCACAAGCTGTTTTTCGCTCCCGTAACTGGGATCATCCAGGGTATCAAGTCCGAGTTTCACAGCGATAACGCCGCAACTGCGGTTGATCCATTGCGCAGGACTTCTACGCTTTCACGTCAATAACCGCACAAGCCCTGATTCTCATCTCGAGATCAGGGCTTTTTCTTATTTGCTGCTTGATAACTTGCTTGCAAAGGGCTATTGTGTGGATGTGTATTACAAAATAATGTTATGGAGTCCGAGCATGTCCAAGCTGATCAATGAAGTCATTGCCATCGTCAAATCCAGCCCGCGGCGCTACTTTGCCCCGATTATCGGCGCCATCGCCGCCGTCCGTGCCGAGTGGAGCAGGGTCAAGCGCCAGGCTTAGGGGTCCCCGCGCCGCTGGCGCCGCACACGCTGATAAAAGCCTGCCTCGCAGGCTTTTTTTACGTCTTCCTGAGCGTCAGGCTGCAGCGGCAAAGCGGGTGTCGCAGGCTTCGCAACGCAGGCGCAAGCCTGGCCTGCCCCAGATATTGTTCTTGCAGCCGCAAACATATTTCGTCCGGTTGCTGCCATCGGCTTTCTTCACTCCCACCCCTCCCGATCCGCCAGATTGCGGCCGCTCCACATCAAGGCCACCATCTATGGGAGGTGCGGAATACAAGGGCACGGCAACGGCAGCCACTTTCTGAGCCGGGCTTGCGATGCCGGTGACGGGCTCTCCGTCATCGTCGGCCGGCATGCCGCTGGCCGCCTCCGTCGCCGCCATGGCCGATACGCCGGTTGGCTGCTTCACGGTAACGGTCGTTCCCGCCGCGAACTCATACTCCTTGACCATCTGCACCGGGAAGCGGTCGTACCAGACAATAACAAACGACGTCTGCAGGAGTTCCTTGCATGCGTGAATGAAGGGGCCGTCGGCCATGATGTAGTGGCTCATCTTCTCGCCGGTGGTTTTGCCACCAGGTGTGCCTGTATTGCTTGGCATGAGGCCAATTGCTTCCATTTTGGCCGCGAATTCCTGGTCGTGATAGCCGCGCCGGGGCGGGGTGCCGAACCGCCTCTGCCACTGATGGACTTGCTCATGCACCAGCGTGGAAAGTACATCTTCCACGGGCCGGGTTGCGAAGTACTCCGGGTTCAGCGCGATCTCATCGCTCTTTGTGTCATCCCGGTTGACGAACCGCTCGAAGCTGAAATAGCCCATCGAGCGCGACTTGCGCTGCAGCGTGAACAGGCAGCCCGGCAGCTCTCCGCCAAATAGTCGCCGATTAAAAAAGTCGTACGCATGCGACAGCTCATCGTAGTTCTGTTTGGTCGGGAGGTTCTTCAGGCTCATGGCGGCAGTGGATTGTGCAATCCAATTGGGATCGCCGTATTTTAGAGATACATGTGACGTAGCGCCATCCGTTTTGTATATTTATACTGTATTTCACTTGACTCCCATAACAGGTAATTCTAAGATGCTGCACGGAAACAATATTTGATACTCGTTTGGCCCCTCCGGGCTGCCGCACACCGACCTCTCAGGAAAAACCACATGAAAAAAACTCTGCTCGCCCTGGCGCTGGCCGTCACCTCACTAACCGCCCTGGCTGCGCAACCGGCCATGGACCCCGATACCGCGATGGTTCTCAACAAGCTCAAGCAAAGCTATCCGTCGACCACGTTCGGCAATATCGAGAAATCGGCCCTGCCAGGCGTCTACGAGATCACGATGGGCAAGAACATCGCCTATACCGACAAGGAAGGCCGCTATTTCCTGTTCGGTAGCGTCTATGACATGCAGACCCGCCAGGACCTGACCGCGCCCAAGCGCGAAGCCCTGAACAAGATCGATGTCACCAAGCTGCCGCTGGCCGATGCGTTTGTCACCAAGCGGGGCAACGGCGCACGGACCATTTACCTCTTTACCGATCCGGACTGCCCGTACTGCAAGAAGCTGGAGCCGGAACTGGCCAAGCTCGACAACGTGACGATCTACACTTTTCTGTTTCCGATCGACTCGCTGCACCCGGATGCGCGTAACAAGGCCGAATCCATCTGGTGCGCCAAGGACAAGCAGGGTGCCTGGAACAGCCTGATGATCGCTGGCCAGGTGCCGGAGTCGAAGAAGTGTGCCAATCCGGTGGAGCGCAATGTCGCGCTGGCCGAGAAGCTCAACATCCGTGGCACCCCGTTCCTGATGAGCGCGGATGGCCGCTCCCTGCCGGGCGCAGCGCCAGCCGAGAAAATCACCGCCTGGCTCGAAGGTAGCCAGTAATGCGGCACGCGCGGACAACCCTGCTGATCGCGGCGGCTGCGGCGGCGATCCTGACCCCGGTTGCTCGCGCAGAGCAGCTAGGCACCTATGGCAATACGTGGGAAATCGCCGAGCAGGATGGGGTCGAGTCCATCAAGAACCGCCTGACCAAGATGGACAAGGGCGGCAAGATGAAGGAATTCTGGGAAGACTACCGGGACAAGCAGCTCGATGGCGTGAACAATCCGCAGCCGATCCCCGGCATTTCCAAGGTCAAGGAAGCAAAGACCTGGACCTTCGACCCGACCTACACGTTCACCGAGACCGCCAAGGATAACCTCGGTAATGTGCTGGTCCCGGCCGGCACCAAGATCAATCCTCTCGACTACACGCAGCTGTCCAAGGCCATTGTGTTCATTGACGGCCGCGACGAGGCGCAGGTTGCCTACGCAAAGCAGCGCACCGACGCGAACCCGAAAGACAAGGTCGTGCTGGTAGGCGGCTCATACGTGAAGCTCACGCGGGAATGGAAGCGGCCGGTGTACTTCGATCAGCGCGGCATCCTGGTGAAGCATTTCAATATCAAGCGCGTTCCGGCTGTCTTGTCGCAACGTGGCAAGCAACTGATGATCGAGGAATTGGCATTATGAAAAGACGATTGGCGGCATGGCTGCTGGCCGCGTGTGCGGTCCTGCCCGGCATCTCCCGTGCGGACGACCTGTGCACCGGCAAATTCCCCAACCTGATCACAGAAGTCTGCTGGTCCTGCATCTTCCCGATGAAGATGTTTGGCAGTGTCACCCTGATGAGCGGCGGGCAGGAAGATTATCAGTCCGCTCCCAGCCAGGCCATATGTGCCTGTACCAATGGCGGCGTGCCCAAGGTTGGTGTGCCCACCTCCTTCTGGGAGATGGACATGATGACGGACGTGACATCCACGCCGGGATGCTTCCCGATGCTGGGCGGCGCGCGGGTCAACATCGGGGTGAACTCGGATGCCTTCGGTACGGACCAGAAGTACCGCCGTGGCGCGTCAGCCTCGGGGAAGTCGTCGTTCAGGCAGGTCAACCTGTACCTGAATCCAGCCATGTATGTGCTTGGCGCGGTGCTGGACGACCAGTGCCTGGACAACCGCGGGATGGACGTGCCATGGGTCTCGTTTGCCGACCCGACGCACAACGATGACGAACTGGCTGGCATCCTGACGCCCTATGCCTTCCCGTTCGGCAGCCTGCTGGCCATCGGTGCCAACACGGCCGATGCGGTCGCGGCAACCGCCGGCTTTCCGATCCAGGAAATCTTCTGGGCCGCTGGCGCCTATGGCCATATGTATCCCCTGACCGGCACCAATAACAGCCATGTCAGCAACGAGCAGTCGGCGCGGCTGCAAACGGCCCGTATCCTGGCCAAGCTGCATGCGGCCGGCACCCAGTGGTCGGCTGCCGGCGAGCATGCGATGTGCGGCTACTACCCGCAGATCATCATGGACAAGCGCCAGTACAAGTTCCAGCGCCTGGCCCCGATCCCGCAGACCAAGAAAATCAATGGCCGCTGCTGCGATCCGATTGGTCGCTCGACCATCCTGGTTGAGTCCGGCACGCAGGCCCCTTTACCTAACCTGAGAGACTTTTCCTATGCGATTTTCCGCAAGCGCGATTGCTGCAGCGGCGTTACTCCTAGCAATTGAAATCACGGGATTCTCCGCCGGCGCGCAGGCGCAGGGACTGCCAGGCGAGGCGGACATCAAGGCGCAGATGGCGAAACAGCGTGCCGCTACCATGGAAGCCCTGAAGATGAGTCCGGGGCAGGGCGTTCAGGCAGGCGGCTTCAGGACCGAGGTCCCCAAGGTGACGCCGGCGCCACAGCGCACGCAGGATCTGGATGCACTGGTCAAGCAGTACCAGACCGGCAAGCCGGTCGACCTGCCCAAAAGCAGCCATGACTTGATCGTGTTCGTGTCGTTCTCGATGCCGCCCGACATCCTGAAGGAGCTGGCGCGGCAGGCGAAGGAGACCGGCGCGGTGCTGGTGCTGCGTGGGTTCAAGGATGAGTCGCTGGCCGCGACCAAGCAGGCGGCGCTCATCCTGAATCAGGCGGGTGCGGAATGGGACATTCATCCCGACCTGTTCAAATCCTTCAAGGTGACCAAGGTGCCGACCTTTGCAGTGGCTACAGCAGATGCCAGTTCGGTGCTGGAGGAGGGCTGCGCCCCCGAAACTACCTACGCGACCATTTCCGGAAATATTTCCATCCAGGTGGCGCTGGACACGATCCGCCGGCGGGCAAGCAAGCCGATTGCGACGCTGGCCGAAGCCCGTCTGGAACGCATCAGGCTGGCGGGCCGTCCGGGTTCCGTAGTGCGGTAAGCCGTTAACCCTATCGAGAAGCGAACAGACCATGAAAATTGTTCTAATGGCCGTGCTTGCCGCTGCTGTAGCTGCCTCCTTCAGTGCATGCGCGCAAACGAACCAAACTGTTCCGGCTGTCGCGTCTGTCGCTGCGACGCGCATGACCACGGACTCCTATATCAACGGCCGGCCGGCCCAAGTCGTCTATGTCGGCCGCGCTGGCGCCTGCGAGGCGGTCAGCGTTAAATGGACAGAGCGGCGCATTGAGCACTTTAGGGTATGCGATCAGGAAGTAAGTGCGCGCAACACGGTAGCACCAGCCTGGTCGGATGAACCGTCTACGCGGCTGCTGCTGTCATCCACGATCAGGAATGCCGTGCTGTATGGCGAGGCGCGGCAAACGGACAGCAATGGCTACCAGTACGTCGCTCGCACCCTGCCGGCCGTGTCCGCGCGCTGCAGCAACATCGAAGTGATCATTTCCTATGACGGCGACCTGGTTGACCGGGCGCTGCGCGATGTCTGTGGCAAAGCAGGCTTCTAATTTTTAACCAAAAAAGTACCATGAAAAAATCCATTCTCCTCGCATCCCTGATCGGCCTAACAACCGTCGCTTCTGCACAGGCAAACGCTCTGCGTGAAAATCTCGTCGCCCATCCCCTGACGGATCTGGTCGTGCCATTCGGCTCGAAAGCGACCCTGGTATTCCCGGTCCAGCAGGGTGGTGGCTTGCTGCGTCCTGAGATCACCAAGGAATTCAGGACGCAACTTGCCTCGATGTGCCCGACAAAATGGCAGATCGAGCGTTCAGTGCATGACGACGACAAGGGCCAGCGCATGGACTGGGTGGATGCCGACAAGGTCTACGATGCTGATACCCTTGCCGATGGCATGGTGCTGCTGATATCAACGACCTACGGCAAGCTCGATCGCCAGGAGTACCGGATCAACGGTTCGCGCTGTGTGGGCGAGTTCACCATTCGCGATGTGTACTCCACGGGCGGAAGCGGACGGTATCCGACTGGGTTCTTTGTCATCCACGACAAGGAGCAGCCAGCGCTCATCAAGCATCCGGCGCTTAACCAGGCGCCGGCTGATGCGACGTTTGAATCGGGTCCGCTGCCGGAAACCACCTTTTTGAAGTCGGGCACGACGGACCCATGGGATGTAGTGGTCTGGGCCATGGATCTTTGTGCCGCTCGCAAGGGCACGCCGACGCTTGCCATGGAAGACGCCAATACCAAGGCGGTGAAAACCTTCACAGACCCGGCCACATTTAATGCGCTGATGCGCAAGATCCGGTTCATGAAGGGCGTGGCGGCAAATCCGTACGCACTCTCCTGCAGCGGCGAGAAGGCGTTCTCCGTGCGCGGCACTAAAGCTGCCTATGGAAAGCCTGTTGTGACCTTCGTGAACGGCATGCCGGCTTTGGCTTCGAATCCCTGATAGGTTACTGACAAGTTCGTGTTGACCCGAAATGATCGCTAGAAAGTCAAAAGCCACCTTTACGGTGGCTTTTGACTCTATGCCAACATGGCATCACCGGCTTAGGTCCCTGAAAGGCAGGGGCGGGAGTGGGTTCACATTGGGCTATGGGCTAATTTTAACCCTGAACCGGTTTGCTGAAACGTTTATTTATCAAACGCAAGTTCCTTTATAGTCGGCCAAATTCGAATGGTATAGTGATTATGCGAAATAGAACTTTGGCAATAACAATTGCTAATCAAAGGAAACCGGCAAAAAAAAGCCCCGCGTCGCAGGGCTTCTTTCGAATAACTGGGGGAACGAGCCAATTGGACTGACCAGTCAAACTGCAGTATCCGCTCGGGTCGAACCCCACCTAGATGGTGTACTAGCAAGTTATAAAAACACGCCTACTAGCCGAATTTTAATGATATTCACTATGACCCCCTCTGTCAACCCTTCAGAAAACCTTGCTGTCGTACGACTTCTCGAGTTCCTATCCGACCGAAGCCCCTGGCACCGTTCGCTTTGGGGGATCGGCATAGTTTTAGCGCTGGAAGAGCTTCATGAATCATGCACAGTGTTGGCGCAGGGCCATCTCAGCGAAGCCTCGGTCAAAAGGGTGATTTCATCGTTGAACAAGCGCATTGGCCACCACCCTGGGTTTTCAGGCGAGGAGAAACGGCTGCTTCAACAGCAGCTTCAACAGGTGCCGCGTCCCGATAGCGTAGCGCATCATACGATCCGGCGAATCTCGACCATTGTTTCTGCCGATTATTTATCCAGATGGGGGCGCGTCGTTGATTCCGGGAATTTTACCGTCGAATTGTTTGCCCGCAGTGTTGCAGGTCACCTGCTCGATGCAGGGTTTTCTGGACAATACCTCCGTGATTTCATCAACCAACGTCTTCAGGAAGCCAATCCGTTTTCGCTGGGACAACTCTGTAATGACCTGCAGCAGGAAATTACGGCTAGCCCGCCGCGCGATTTTGAAGTACTGCTTGCGTTCGGGGCGGTACCGAGACTTCTCAACGGCGTGCCGACATCTTGGCTACAGGGGCCCGGAGTGACTAACTGGCTGAAAGCACAAGGCTTTGACACAGCTGGCGTACGCGCTCCCGCAGCGATCATTCGTCGGGTCAGGGCACGTGACACCATTGGAGCCGCACAGGCCGCAAGAAGCGAATCTGATCGGTATGCCGCAAGAACATTGCTGGCGACTGGCCTTCCTTTGAATAGGCTACCTAAGTTGTGGGTCTCAGGCAGCGCGGCGCCCTTCGATCTGGGCCATGATCGTCGTGGGGTCGAAGTGAGGGAACTATATCGAGAGGACCGAATATTTACCGATGACGCAAACAAAAGCGTCGATGCAGCCTTGGAACTGCTTTCCCATCTGGACAGCAGCTCGCCAGTAGCGGCTGTTGCAGGGGGATGGGGAGCAATAGAAGGATTGCTAGCACCTTCCAATGACCGCTCCACGGCGGCGGACAATCTGGCTAGCTTGGTAACTTGTTCGTTTCCCCGCGCCGAACTTACACGGTTGGCATACTTGGTCCAGCAGAATAAACCTGGCGAATATCGGGTGCTCGAAGACGCGGGAAGCAACCGTGAACGGTCGCGCATCATCGGAAACATGATTCTTGAAGGAACCATGCCGGCTTTACAAGGTTTGAGCGACCAGGCGGCCGCGACAAGAATGAGAAAGTTGTTCCTCAAACCCAAAGTTGAATTAGAAATAGTCCGAGAGGTCATTTCCGACTCTTTCCACCGTCTGTACCGGCAGCGCAATCTGATTTTGCATGGTGGCAAACTTGATAGTGTGGCGCTCACTCCAGGATTGCGCACCGTAGCAAAACTCGCTGGGGCAGGTATGGATCGTGTCACGCACGGACATTATGTCCAGAACTTAGAGCCGCTTGATCTCGTTGCCAAAGCCAATATAGCGCTCGCGCTGGTAGATGCATCAAATCCGCTTGCTTGTGTCGAATTGCTCGAGACCAGTTAACGCTTAGTACGATCCAACACCACGAAAAATTGCTGCACCATCCTAATGAACAGGAAGCGGTATTGGGGTAAGCACGGCGGTTCAGGATGCCATATTTACAGATGTATGAGTGTGGATGTGCTGTAAAGGCATCATCCACGAAAAACCCCGGCATCGCATGAGCGAAAGCCGGGGTAGGGTGGTTGAGCATCAGACAGAACGTGCTTCCTGATCGGTCAGACGGTTGCGAATGGAAAGCCATTCACGCGCGTCCATCGTTTCGCTCCAGGTCGAGACTGCCTTGCCGTTGATCCAGTGGCGAAAGGCCACGCGATAGACGTTGGGTTTGACGGAAGGGACCGCGGTGTACTCGTACTCGTTGAAGCCGCGGCCGTCGATGTTGATGACCGAGACGGTTTGGACATTGAACAGCCAGTTGTAGAAGTCGCAGATCATCCGAACAGCGAGGATCAGCAAGGTGCGAGCGGCGAAGCAGGTTCTTTTTGCGGAAGCAGAAAACATGTGGATCTCCTGATGGGGCCCGTAAGGGCGTTAGCGATATCAGGAGATGCACAACATCGAAAAACAATTACTCGCCGTGGTAGAGCGCGCGAGGTGGCAAGCATCAATGCGCGTGAGCATTCACGCAGGCGAAAGAGGCGACTGGATCAGGTCGGAGGCACCGACGCCCGAAGGCCGGAGCAACGTGAGCTTTTACAGGGACCGTGCCCGTGCCGCGTGTGCCTTCAGATCGGAAATGGCGTGTAGGTGCAACGAGTTGCCCAGCGCGTCGCTCACAGCGTTGACGAAGTCGCTCAGCGAAAAGACCTTGAGCAGGATAGAAGCGTTCGGCTGAGCCCCGCTTTGCCGGCGGGCCAGGTCATCAGGGAGGCCGGTGATAAACAATGCCTGCAGCGAAGGCTGAAGGGATTGCGCCTCGTTGGCCAGTTCGAAGCCATTCATGTCATGGTCCAGCCGGACATCGGTCACAAGCAGGTCAACATGGGCACTGCGCAGGATCGCCAACGCTTCGTCAGGAGCCGCTGCACCATGGACCGTAAAGCCGGCCGCCGCCAGAATTTCCGTGAACAGGCTGAGTTGATCCGGGTCGTTCTCGACGACCAGCACATCCAGACGGCCGAAGTTCGGCGCAGCGTTAATGGAGACCAATTTTAGCCAGGGAATTTTCTTGGAATGGATGAGCAATTATGTACCTCGCCGCGTAAATCAATGAAAGCGAGTCGTTAGACGCACATCAAGCAGCGAGTGCCCCATTATTACATTCTGTTTCATTCCGCACAGAAACTTTACAGATTTTTGCAACAATCAATCCATCAATACAACACCCCTATATCCCGGCTCCGACGACCTCCCGGGCCGCTCCGCCGACGGCCCCGTCTCCCTTCGATCCCCTTTATTTTCTTCTCTTTCTTTTCTCTCTGGCGCAAGCGCCACCCCCGCGACCTGTGCCGTCGACCAGCTGCGGATCGTCCCTGGACCGGCCGCGGCGGCTCTCTGAATTCTCTTTTTCCTTTTGATCGGTCGTCTCGATCCTGTCCCTGAGGCGGGAATCTCGGCTCCGCTTACCTGCCGGCGCTTTGCTCTGGTCGTGTATTTGCGGCCGACCTGGTGGCCACGGTCCGTTGAATCCCTTTTTTTCTTTTTTCTTTTTGTATCCTCTCGGGCGCGGCGGATCCGGGGAGGGGGGAGCCAGGCGGGTTTTACGGACCGTCAAAATGCCCGGTCCTTTTTATAGGGTGGGGTGGTCGATCGACCGGGGTTATGGTCTGGTTGCGGTGATGGATAGATTGTTGCGTTCTTGTCTCTCCCACCCTAATTACTGTATGCTTGACCAGTAATTGTGCTTTCGAAACGGTAGGAGTCTTTCCCTCCCCGTCCCGGATGGCGGGGTCGATCAACCAGCCAGGGCAGAAGAAATAAATGCAGGGCGGCTACGCCGCCCTGCTTGCAGAGGAGTCCTCAGATGGATATGAAAACGCTCGGTTTATACGATCACCCCGATGGCTGGCGACGCGAGCCCATCGAGGCCTTCGCCGAGTTCGTCAAGTCCGAGGCTTACCTCGAGCACGGCCGTCGCCCGCCGACTGTCGACGTCAACAAGAAAAAACGTCCGCTGCGCGACTCCACCCGCAAGAACCTCATCCACATGTTCGGCAAGTTCGTCAAATGGATGGCCGGCGAACAGGTCAACCTGTTTACCGTCACGCCCGACCATATCCTGCGGTTTCTCGACGCCCAGGTCACCGGCCGCGGCAAGGGCGACAAGGATATGGTCAGCACCATCCGGACCCGCCATGTGCGGCTGCTCGAGCGCGTCTACCGGCATCTGGAAATCGCGCCCAACCCTGCCTCGATGGCTGCGCACGGCATGTACCGCAACCGGGAGACCGGCGCCGCCGGCGTCGACAAGCCCACCATTGCGCTCACGCGCGAGCAGGAGGCGGCGTTCCTGAAGGCGCTGCCAGGCGAGCCGGGCGACCCGCGACAGAACTGGAAGCGCCGGCGCGACCGCGCCATGCTGGCGCTGGCGATCGGCGCCGGATTAAAGGTCTCGGAGATCCGCGGCCTCTATGTCGAAAACATCGGCCAGCCGATGAGGGATGGCTACATCACCATTACGGTCAATCCCGCCGCCACGGACGGCACCAGCCTGCCGCATGACACAGTTCTGCGCCAGGAGTATGTCTCCTACCTGCAGCCTTGGATGAAAGAGCGTGCCGGCCTCGATGTCCCCGGCAGGCTGCTTTTCCCTTCCGGGTTACGAAAGGAAGAAAAGATCGACCAGGTCACGCTCTATCGCCAGATCAAGGCCACCTTCGAGCGGGCCGAGATGACTTCCGTCGACCATCAGGGCGGCCGCACCCTGCGCAACACATTTGCCGTGCGCGAGCTGGCGCTGGGAACGACCGTGGAGCAGCTGTATGACCTGATGGGACACCGCGACATCAAGACGACCGAGACTTTTGTTGGGTTGGTATCAAAGTACCGGCCCATCCGCAGCCAGGATTCTTGAGGTCCAAATGGAAATGGCCCACCGAAGTGGGCCATTTCAACTCTCTTGTTCCTGGGGGGAGGCATAGCCAACAAGTCCCAGAACGCACAAAAAGATTATATCCTCGAAGCGGGTTTTCGATCACCATGACCACCGTGAAACAATGAACTGCAGCTAACAGGAGAATAGAATCATGGGCCCATACGAACGAAAACTTAATGAACTCGTGGCCATCACGAATTCGCTGGAAGGAACCGGTGGCAGCCGCGCCTTGAGGGCCATCATCAAGGATCTATCGGGCCATGGCCCGATCTCAGAACTGCTCTATACCTTGGACCGGCAGAATTTCGATAAGGTGATCGAACTCCTGGTGGAATTCCGCGACAGGGGACGAAACGAGCCATTCAATGACCTGCATGAACAAGCTGTGCAAAGGCTGAAATAGGGCGCTGTACCAAGATAGGAAGAGTGACAAAGATGAACCAGGCAGTCGAAACACAAAACCAAACCCCATGCAATTGCCGTCGCTGTGGCTTCGATCTCGAAAGCGACGACTTCGAATATCAGGAGCGGCTCGAAATCAACTTCCGGGCCGGCTACGCCTCGGTGTTCGGCGATGAGAACGTCGTTCGCACGGTGCTATGCCAGAACTGCGTGAAAGACGTACTTGGCCAGTGGCTGGAGATCGTCGAAGATGACGATAGCCATCAGGCCGCCGTGTCTCAACCAGTGGGCGCGTATCAGCCCCACCAGGTCAGGGAAACCGACGTCAGACAAATCGACATCGACTTCGAAGCGGACAAATCCTAACGCCCCCATGCCGGCGTGCGTCGGCGCCGGTCCCGTGCTATTCGAAATGCCACGCCCAAAGGCCGGTTTACGGCCTTGTGCGTGCGGACTGCCAACATGAAATCAGCGAATAAATTCAGCATTTCATACCTCCTCAAAACAGATAGTTGATAAAATAATAATATCGATTTCAACCAGCTCAAGCAAGCATTAAAAAACCTCCAGCGTCCGAAGACGTGGAGGTTGGTACTGGTTAAAACCGGGCTGCGCGCATTGTTTCGACTGCGCGAGCCATGTGCGGAGCCAGTGACTCCGACAATTCGCCCATTTTCGGGCATTGTCCAAACCGACGCTTGTGAGGAACAACGAACCATTCCTCATTCAGCGCCAGCCAGTGCTTGCGGCACAGGGCAAACTTGGTCGGCTTGCACAGGCCAGCCATTTCCATCGACGCCGCATCATCCACCCGGAATTCACCAGGATAGAGCTGCTCGGTCCTTTGCGACGTGCCATAGGCGACGTACACGCGGTTCCCGTCTTTGGACACGTCCACCACCAGCGCCGGCCGGATCTTCGGGCCAGGGCAGGTTGCAGCAAGTGCTTCAGGGAATTTGCAAAATACGATGTCGCCAGGGACAGGTTGGAAGGGAGTAGCTCGTTTCATGATGCATCCTTAGGAGAGAGACAACACCAGCGAAAATTCGCGTTAGTCAGATAACCGGGGATGCACAACGCCTTTGTATAAAGCGAAGAAACGAAATACGGCAGCAGGCTTACCAACTCAAAGAGTGTTGGGCGTGACAAAACAAAAGCCCTCAACGTCCAGGACGTGAGGGCTGCGAATTGATTGTGTTTCGGCAGGACCGCGGCTGTGGTGGGCGGGCTTTGTGGCCCTAGAATTCCAGTGTGTCGAGTGTGGTCTGCTGCGCCGCGTCGATGGCAGCAAAATGCGCCCGTTGCAGCCGCTCGATCTCGGCGGCAATCAGTGCGCCGGCAACCACCAGCTGACGCATCCGGGTATTTTCACCCAAAATCTCCCTCGGCCATTCCGCGGGCCAGAGGTTGCAGGCTTCACCACTTTCTTTTGCGTCTGTCACGTCAGTGCTGCCGAGCGCAAAACAGGCCGCCGCCGCCGCCAGTTCGCCAGCGGCATGCTGATCGTCATGGCTGGCGTCGTATCCCATGGCGACCTGCGCCTGGCGTTCGGTAGCAATCATCTCAAGAGGAGATTTCCCGGTGGTGCGATGCGTTGTACCAACCCTTTTCTGGTCCACGGCCTTCAACATTGTTTGCTCACTCAATAATCAGATGTACTTTGCATTCGCGTTCGCGGCTTCGGACGCTTCTGCCACTTCTGCCTTGCGCTTTTCGAAGAAAGCCCGTCTTCCATCCCTGTTGTCCGGAATCGTCAAATCACGACTTGCGGGATCACCGTGAAGTTCATACACCATGGCCTGTGCCAAATCATGAAAGGCAGTCCGTTCGGCAGCAACTTCCAGAATATGCCGGTTCGCAATACGTATCGACTCCTCGAGGCTCTGCACCAGAAGCTGGCTTCGCGCCAGAGACCGCTGGGCGTACGCAAGCTGTTCCTCTGCGTCGGAAGCTCTTTGTCTGGCTTCGTTTGCGCTACCTTCTGCTGCGTAATACAGCGAGCTGTAATCAAATCCATCATTCATGATTTTTACCTTCTATGTTCCCAATGCTCTCAATCCTACGTATTAGACCACTAGCCGTGATCTGCACCGGGTATTTACCTTTTGCAATATTATAACATGCTCGTATAATACAAGTTGATTTTCATTTATTTAACTTTGTGGTGAACTTCTCACATACTCTCTCATATTGGAACCGTTGTGAATTTGCCAGCCGAGTCGCCTTCCCTTCTCCAGATCACTAGCCTGCGCGCCGACATCGAGCGCCATCAGCGGCTCTACCATCAGAAAGATGCACCTGAAATCTCCGACGCTCAATACGATGCCCTCATTCGCAAGCTGATTGCGATTGAAGCCCAATATCCGCAGTTTGCTACCCCGGATTCGCCTTCGATGCGAATAGGCGGTAAGCCGCTCAAGGCCTTCCGTGAAGTTGCCCATGCGTTTCCCATGCTGTCATTGAAAGACGTCATGGATGCGGAAGAAGCCCGCGCCGCCGTCGATGCGGCCGCCGGCGAACTTGGCGTGGACCCGGCAGAGCTGGAATACTGCATGGAATTGAAGTTCGATGGACTGGCGATTTCGCTTCGCTACATGGATGGCGTGCTGGTCGAAGCACTGACGCGAGGCGATGGCGCGGCCGGCGAAGAAGTAACCGCCCAGGTAAGAACGATCCGAAACGTTCCCCTGCGCCTGCCAGAGCCCCTTAGCCTACATGTGCGCGGGGAAGTGGTGATGGAGAGGGGCGTCTTTGAGTCGTTGAATGAACAGCGCAAAGCCACCGGCAAGAAGCCTTTTGTGAATATGCGCAATGCTGCAGCTGGCAGCGTCCGACAGCTCGACCCCAAGGAAACGGCTGTACGCCGACTGAAATTCTTTGCCTATGGCGCTGCACCAAGGTCTGAAGGCGAATCCCTCCCTTTTGAAGCTAGTCGGCAAAGCGAGGTGCTCGCGTACCTGAACCGGCTTGGGTTTACGGTCGATGCGATGGCAGCCGTGGTCAAGGGCTTTGCAGGCATACAGCAGTGGTTCGACCATGTCGGCACCATAAGAAGCGCCATTGAGTTTGACATCGACGGTGCGGTAGCAAAGGTCGACGATCTGCAACTGCAGCAAAAGCTGGGCTGGAACAGCCGCACCCCGCGTTTTGCAATGGCCTACAAGTTTCCGCCACAGGAAGCACTCTCTGTCGTACGCTCGCTTGTCTGCCAGGTTGGCCGTACCGGCAAATTGACGCCCGTTGCCAAAATCGACCCGGTGTTCGTCGGCGGGGTGACTGTCTCCAGCGTCACCCTCCATAACGAAGACCAGGTGCACCTGAAAGACGTACGCATCGGCGACACCGTTGTCGTGCGACGCGCCGGCGATGTGATTCCCGAGATTGTGCGATCGGTCGCGGAATTACGCCCGGCAGCAGCGGAGAAGTTCATCATGTCGCCACACTGTCCTGTCTGCGCCGCGCCAGTCGTGAAGGAAGAGGATGGCGCCGATTACCGATGCTCGGGCGGTCTGTCATGCGATGCACAGCGCCTTTTTCGGATGACCCATTTCACTTCGCGGCTGGCCATGAACATCGAAGGGCTGGCCGAGCAAACCGTCGCAGCGCTGATCGAAGCCGGCCTGGTTCGAAGGCCATTGGATTTTTATCATCTTACCGTTCAACAGATCGCTTCCCTCGATCGCTTCGGGCAGCAATCGGCAACAAATCTGATTGACGCCATCGAAGGTTCGAAAAAGCCTTCTCTGGCCCGATTCATTTATGCCTTGGGTATCGGGGGCGTTGGCGAAGCGACAGCAAAGGACCTTGCCAGGGCATTTGGTAGCTGGAGCGAATTCGCCAGTGCAACGCAACCTCAGCTCCTGTCCATCCGGGATATCGGCCCCACCACGGCGGCCAATATCGTGCGTTTTCTGGCGGATGATGCCGAAGGCGACGAAGCCAGCGCCTTGGCCGAACTGCTGCAGCCCCAGGTGCTCGCCGCAGGTGGCGCTGGTGCCCTGCAAGGCAAAACCATCGTTCTGACCGGTACGTTTCCCACCCTGTCCCGGGAACAGGCAACGGCGCTGGCCGAAGCAGCGGGAGCAAAGGTTGCCGGATCGGTTTCGCGGCGCACCTTCGCCGTCGTGGCAGGCGCCGAGGCCGGCTCCAAGCTGGCCAAGGCTGAAGAACTTGGCATTTTAGTGTGGGATGAAGCTGCATTCATTGCGGCCTGTGCAGCGCCCTGAAGAGATCGAGCCGCCTGCAAATCAGGCGGCGCAACTCTTGGCTACAGTAGAGGAGTAGGGCGGTGGACTACTGTGGCCGCCCGCACCATGTCTTTTGAGCGCCCATATTTTTCGTAAACGCGCGAGCGTACCGCCTCGATTACTTCCTTCCCGTACGGCGTTTCCAACTGCATTTTCAGGGCGTCGTAAAACACTCTGGAGACATGGGCGGAATACATCACCATTCGTTTCCCCAGCACGATCCCGGTATCCGCGTCGACCAGCACCAGTGCCAGCGACAGGTGCATGCCTGGATACCATTCATGAAGCTGCCACTGCTCTGGCGGGAGCAGGTTGACCGACGCGGCCTGATCGGACCAGTCGTAAAAACTCTCAATGCGAACCAGGACAAACGGCACCAGGCAGTCCACAAACAAGCCCATATGAACTGATCCGGCATGAAAGGCGTCGAGCTCGCCTGCGGTTACGTCGCGCTGGTTGATTTGCAATAGATGGTGCCCCTCGATGCCTGTGTCATACCGGTATTGCACGGTAGCGGGGTTCCAACGAGCCCGGCCGCTGCAAAACGGCTGCCCGACTTCCATTCCCCACATCAGCCAGCACTCCCAGGTTCGCCCGAGCGTCCGAACCCCACAACAACGCGGCGGGCTTCGCCTGCAATTTCAACGCCCATGCACGTCAACGCCTTGCTTTCTTTTTCATCCACGACAATAATCCTCCCTGTATTATTTATGCATTACAGGTGCGCATAATACGCGGCTAATCTGTATCGTGACAAAACATGATTTAGCCACAAGAAACAATAAGCAATCTTATACATCCACGAAAAGCATCTCCGTCTATCAGGGTTATTTTCTTTTAGAGGGAGGTCAACATGACACACAACGCAGGACCACGAATGGAAGAAGTGAAATTTTCGGAAGTCCGGCAGCTTGTTCAACTGACATGGTTCTTTGAATACGTGTTGGGCGCACCACCCAAGCAGATGAACGGCACGATCCGCTACCACATGTGCCCGAACCCGCAATGCGGGGAATCCTCCAAGCATTCGGTGAAGGTCTCCGTGGAAGAAAACCGCTGGCGCTGTTTTGCCTGTGGCGAAAGAGGGGATGTCATTGATGCGGCGGCGGCGTTCTGGGGGATTTCTCCTCGTGACGCAGCGCTAAAGCTCATTGGCGCCGATCCGGATGTGATGAAATCCTATGTGCCGCCCAAGCCAAAACCAGTCGTTCCCAGGGACGATACGGCAATCGGTGTCGTGGTGGATGCATTGCTGGCGGCCGGGCGCAAGCCCGACGATGGGATGCTGGCTTATCTCAACGGACGGGGGATCTCGACGCCACTGGCAATGGAAGCAATCCGGCGCGGCATCATGGTGACACTGCCGACCAATCCGAATTCTGCCAAGGAGCTGTTGTACGACCTGGTTGGGGAAGCGGCATTGATCAAGGCTGGAATGCTGCGCGAAGACGCCAAGGCGCCAGCGATCGCGTTTCGGCCCCTGGTTTTCATTTCCAAAGGCAGTCGGACCGCAGAATTTCGCCTCTCCCGCCCCGCAAAGGAGGATGAAGTGAAATCGTTGCGGTACGGCGATGTGACGCCATGGGCATGGAAAGGTGCCGATAGCAGTCGCGTCATGATTACAGAAGGTTGTATCGATCTGTTGTCAGCGGTGCAAATGGGTACCAAGCGAAGCATCATCGGCTTGCCGGGATGCGTCAACTGGCAGCCGGAGTGGTTTCACAAGCTCAAAGGCCGTAACGTTCTTGTGGCGCTGGATAACGATGAGCGTGGACAAAGTGCCACGGCAAAGCTGGTTCCCGTACTCCAGGCAGTCGGAGCGGAAGTCGGCGTCTATGGTCTACCGGCCGGTGTGGGTGACTTGAACGAGCAGCTGCAGGCACAACTGGGGCTGTCTTAGTACTCGTCTTTTAACTGCATCACAGTAGTTCAAATGCCCCGTGGTCTTCATGACTCACGGGGCATTTTTTATGCGCAGCGCAGGTGTGTCAGAACATCCTTGACCATGAGACGTTGTGAATCGCCCGCTTGTAGGCCGAGGTTTCAAGATCATGGCCGCGGACAATCGGATTTCTTCCTGTCAGGTACCAGTAATCGCCCTGCTGCGACATGAAATACTTGTTGCCCAGCAACTCGAGCGCGCGGATGTAATTGTCCGGCGCCTTTTCCATGCCAGACGCGATCCGGAGCAGTTCGACGGCGCGTATACCCGGCTTCATCCATGCGGCCCTAGCCAGGTCAATTCCCTCATCGCCGCACAGCATGTAGATTTCATCAGCCACAATCGGCGGCAGCGGCTCGATCAGGAAAGGGAATTCAATCGGCAGGACGTACCAGGTGCGCCAGAACTCGTAATGAATGCGCAGGCGCAGCACATCCTTGCGCGTGCCCAGGTTGGCGCAGCATCGCTCGAACGTAAAAGGCGTATCGGGACGCCCGAAAACCCACTCGGCTGCTTTCAGCACTTCGGCCGGCTTACGCTTTTTGTCGAACAGCGCCAGGATGTTGGCCCGCACCATCATGAAGGAGATCCGCTCCCCGCCTTCTTCAAAGTCTTCCTCTGTGAAGGTCCTTAGGGTGTCTTCCTTTTTTCTTCTTTTGGATCCTCCAATGCCTGATAGATTACTGAGCGCGGCGATAGCAAGTTCTTGATCCATAGGCGATATGCCGACGATGTTTTCTTCACCGTCCACAATCCCCACGTCCCCGTCACTTTCCCCATCGCCGAGATCAGCGGCATTAAGACCTTGCCAAAGATCGTCATTATTAAGGCCCGCAAGAAAGGCACGCACAGCATCAGGAGCAGTATCACCGTCCCGATGACCAGTATCACTTTCAAATCCGAATTCATGTGTCATTTCTTCCATGGTTGTTGCGTTATTCATTTGCCAATTCCCTTGCCATTTCCCGGCTGCTTTCCTGTTTGCCGCCACCGAGGTACTTGTTGCTGTTCTTGAAGTAGTCGGCACCGACCACCGCCTTTTTCCGCTTGTGCGCAAGGTCGAGCTTGCCCATCGCGGCTCCCGTTTTTTTGTCAATCGCGATCATCGGCACCCGTATGTTAAAAAGCGTGTCGCCGCCATAAAGGACTATGCATTCCCCCTTGCCGAGGGACTTGAGTTCATCCGGCGAGACGCGGTGTCTTTCTTCCAGTTTCGCCGTCGTCGTCATGCCGGCGCCGTCGCCCACATTTCCGCTTGGCGCAATCGTCGCCGCCGCCTGGCTCTCCGAGGAGCTTTGGGACGTGGCCATCTGCATCGTCTCGGCCATCTTCATCCCGATCAGGTCGGCTGCTTCTTCGGCCGACTTTTGGGAACCCAACTTGAAGAAAATCTTGGTCCAGGTATTACCCATGACCATTTCCTTGAAGTCGTCTGACACCACTTCGAGGTTGGCCAGTGTTTGCGCGGCCGGGAAGAGGGAAATCGCCGCAGAACGCGCCTGCTCGAAGGGACGTGCCAGCGACTGGACCGCATAGCTGCCCACCTCATCCATGAAGCTCAGGAAGGGCGGGTTCGGGCGCTCTGCTTCCGGCAGCGCCTGCACCCAGGAGATGGCCGTGCGAAGGTCGCCCAGGAGCATCTTGCCGAAATTGGATGCCGCTTCGTTCTTGCCCATGGTGGGCAGGGCCGCATAGATGATCTTTTTGGACCGGATTGCCTCAAACAGGTCAATCTCCGGGGTGTACGTATTGAGCACAGTGCCGAATTTTCCTGTGCCGAACATGTACATCCTGCCGCCAACGCCACCGAACGTCTCCTTCATCCGTTTGATGTCGACCATGTTTTCCGCGCCGCTGCCCGGTTTGCCGCCGCCCTTGTACTGCTCCAGAAAGAGCGACAGGTTCTTTGTTGCGGAATGGTTCGGCACGGTTTTCTTGAGCTTTGTCTCCAGCTCCTCGATCGCCTTGTGATTCATCAGCAGAATCGTGAAGTCAATAAAGTTGTACGACAGGCCCGCCGCCTGCAGGGCAGCCACCAATGTCGTGATCCCCTGATTGGCCGACTGCTTGTAATGGTCCGCGCCCGGATTGTTTTCCGTCGACGGTATCAGCGACAGGATGCGGGCGGCAATCTCGTCCGGATCACCTCGCAGGATGGGGTTGTAGGTATGGCTGGAATCGGGGTCGCCAGGATTGAGGATCAACAGGTCATCCTCGCGGCCGGCCCACCGGCAGTACTGGTAGATGGTCTGGATGTCGTCGGCATTCATTTTTCCGTCAATGAACATCAGGCCGCCGCCGCGCTGGATTTGCTGAAACATGAGCAATTTGCCAAGAACAGTCTTGCCGACGCCCGACTGCCCGAGTATGAAACCGTGGCGCATCAGGTCTTCATCGGGAATGTGCACCGGCTGGCCAGTGTCCGTGCTGAAACCAACCAGTAACCCATCAGGGCGCATCAGCTCTGTCGCGGACTGGAGGGACAACGACGACCCGAGCAGGTTTTTCGCACGCCACTTTTCAAACATCCGGTTGGCGATCGAGGCACTGCCCAATGCCGCCAACGTCGCTCCGCAGCCAACGAAACCTCCCGCGAGCGCCGAGGCCGTCGTGACCAGAGAACTCGCGCCGATGGCCGACAACGATGCCGTGTCGGACGCGCCGCCCAGTCGCACCTTGTAAAAATCTTTCAAATTCATTGAGGAATTCCTCATCACGACAAAAAAACCCCGCGCGCCAGGAAGGCGAGCGGGGTGGTGGAATTACAAGAAGGAACCCATCATGCTGTCTACTGCGGGGATGGAACTCCCTGTGGCAGGCCGGGAAGGCTGGACCTGCATTTCAGGCATGGACAACAAGGTTGCGCGCTCCATATCCGACAGCTCATTGTCGTTCTGGATAAAGAAACGCTTTCGCTCGACATCGACGACCCCTTTCTGAATCTCTTCCTTGTAGTACTTGTAGCGTTCCGACAACGCCGAAGCCACGTTCGTACTTTGAGGTGCAGCCGTCGTTGCCCCTTGCGAGGTTGATGCTGAGGCCGCCGCCGTTGATCCGGCAACCGGCTGTGCTCGACCGCCAATCTGGCCGCTTTCGGCAAAATGCTCCCGAACCGCGCTAACGTACTTCGAATCGTCGTACAAACCCATATAAACGTCGGCACCAAACCCCAGCAGGGAAAGACACTTGGACGTCGCCTCCGTCACGCTTTTCTTGGGGGCTTCTTCATCGGTGAACACGCCATTGGCGGTACAGCCAACAAACTTCGTCTGGCCGAAATGCTCGATCGCACCGCGCTCGCCATTCCACCTGTACCAGAGCTCGATCCGGACAACGTGGATCTTTTCCGGTCCGAGGTCAGACCCTTGTGCGTTCCAGCCCATATGCGCGCCTTCTATATAGCGCTCATCCAGGATTTTCACGCCCCAGCCCAAGCCCATCGGGCCAAATGCTTCGGTCGCCTTCTTTGCCTGGTAAGTGGCGTTGATGGCCGTGCCGCTGAAACCATCGCGGCGGGTGAAGTCCTTGGTGTACTTCGGGTCCGTCGCCTGGACGATCTCCCACAACGCGATATTGGATGTGCCCTGCGATGCCGACGCCTGCGCGTCCGTTGCTGCCTGATGACTCATGTTTGCTCTCCTGAAGTGCTGCTAAGCGGAATTGCCTTGCTTGCTGATATGACTTACACCCCTGAATAAACGCACTGAGTCGCCGGAAAAGAGAAAAATATTTTTATCCGTAACAGGTGCATGTAATTCTACAGGCTTCTTTTTGTTGCGGCAAATCAAAGATACACTTGGAATTATTATCGGCACCTGTTAAAGTTGCTGCACAGTATCAATTTAATGCAGGTTTCCGGACCGGCTCAGAACGAAGGCATCCAGTAATGACTAACAAGCGTTTTCAATTGACCGTACTTGGCGCTGTAGCTTGCGTTTCGCTGAGCGCGGCCTCGGCCGAACTGGGGCACTTGCGTTGGCCGGCAAACAGCACGATAGCGGTGGAGACGGCACACGAAGCACACGTCATCGTCGACCAAGGCGCCAAGGCGGACGGCGGCGCGGAATTTGCAGGCCGCGACGGTCGGACCATCGAGAAAGTGCGCGGGGGCGTTAACGCCTGGATCGTGACCGAACAGGGCCGCGAGCAGCCCGTTCTCTATCCGAAGGCAGTGGAGTTGGGCGATGCCGGTTTCGACTCCCGGTCATTCAATCTCAGCACCGATGGCATCGTCTTCTTTGCTTTCAACAAGACCGCCCCGCAAGATGTCCAGCAACTGCAGCGCATCGTTCAGGCAGCCAGGTCCCGCAACGCCGATGTGCGCGTTGTTGGGCATGCCGATGAAGTCGGCTCGGACCGCTACAACCAGCGCCTGTCCACCCGCCGGGCCAAGGCGGTCGCCGACTACCTGATCAATGCCGGCATTTCCCCAGACCAGATTAGCTTTGAAGGCCGTGGCAAGCGGGAACCCGCGGACCTGAATAACCCCGCGAAGAACCGGCGTGCTGTGATTTCCTTTGCCGCCGCCAAAGGAGTGAAAACACAATGAATGAAGTGGATATCCCACGCTACGTCGATAGCCAGCCCCAGTTGTTTTTCTGGGAAATCGACGAGGCCGTGATCTTTATTGGCCTGCTCGGTTGCGGCATTGCCATTGGCGGTTGGTTCACCCTGCTGTCCATCCTCGCCGGCTACTACGCCGTCAAGGCATTCAAGCGCTTCAAGAACGGTGCACTGGACGGCATCCTGCTGCACCTTTGCTACTGGCTGGGCGTCATGAGCCTGAACAAGCACTACCAGGACTCGACCAAGAGGGACTTCCACCTATGAAGCTGTCCTTCATGAAGTCGACATGGGAATCGGCCAACAAGGGCACCTCTGTCATGCTGATGTCGAACGTGGCCCTTGCGCTCGCCTTGGGCGCAATGGTAGTCGACAAGCTGACGGACCATGAGCGACTTGTCCTGGTGCCGCCGTATATCGACAAGGCAGTCAAGGTCGGCTGGAAGTCGGCGGATGCGGATTATCTGAAATCGTTCGGCCTGTATTTCGCCACGCTCTCTGCCAATGTCAGCCCGAAGAACGTCACCTTCGTGGCGGACTCCCTGTCCGGCATGGTGTCGGCACGGATTTACCCGGAAGTGCGCAAGAAGCTGCTGGTGCTGGCCGAAGACCCGGTGTTCAAGGCCAACGGCGGTTCGGTGCGGTTCGAGCCGGACCGCGTGGTCTTCGAAGCCGACACTTCCAAGGTATTCGTCTCGGGAAATATGACGACCCAGACTGCCGGCGGCAGGCAGGAATCGGCTGCACTGACCTATGAAATGCGCATCGAGATGCAGGCGGGCCGCCCCCTGGTCGACGCGCTGACCCACTATCCCGGCAACCAGCCGCACACGCTGAAATGGCTGGAAGGAAATCCGAAGGCTGCCGAGGATGCCAAGGTCGCTTTACAAGTGAAGGAAACGCAAGAATGAAACGTCTGTTAGTCGCGCTGGCTGTCCTGAGCGCTTTTGCCGCCCAAGCGCAAGATCTGCCGCCGCCTCCGGGTATCCCCGCTGCAGGTACGCCGGTGTCATTCCATGCGAAGGCAGCCGCACCCAAGCGAATCCTGGAGCAGAAACTGCCGGGGCTGGGCCTGATGCCAGGCGATAAGCAGGCGACCAAAGCCAATGTGGTTCGCGTCTCATCCGACCGCAATGAAATCATTTATGTGTCGGCAGAATATCCGAACCGGATCGCAACCCCTTATGCCGATCCAAAGGTCATTGATGACGACAAGGCGGTGGTAAAGGCGGTTGGTCAATCGGTATATGTAACGCCGAAAAGCGATGCACCGATTACCCTGTTCGTCTCCGGTCCGTCGCCAAACGATCCGGTCGTGTCGCTGACCCTGGTGCCGAAGAACCTGCCGTCGCAGACCATCATTCTGCAGTTGGACGAGCCGCTCGCCGCCGTTGGCGCCAAGCCGGAAGAAGAAGCGCCGTCCGACAACGTCTATACCGACCGGATCCGCTATGTCATGCGCCAGATCGCGCTGGGTAAAACGCCCGAAGGCTTCGCCGAAGGTGCGCTGCCAAGAGCCGTGGCGCGCATGGATCAGCTGATGGTCGTGCCGGAAGTGCGTTACTCCGGCTCCAGCTATGACGTCTATCGCTACCGGGTCGAGAACGTCTCGGATGCGACGGTCGAGATGGATGAGCAGGCTTTTGCGTCGGATGGCGTGCGCGCCGTGGCGATCTTCCCGAACGCGATCCTCGAAAAGGGCCAGTCGACGTCCGTTTTCGTCATGGCTGACAAAGCGGCCACGGGAGGCAAGTAATGGCCACCTTTGGTGAACAATTCAAGAAAAAGTGGGATAACACCCCGCCTGCAGCGCGCGCTGTAACGGCCATTGTTCTGGTCCTCGGCACGTTGATGATTGGCGCATCCCTCGTGATGGGACCGGCAAAAGCCCAGCCGCAGAAACGCATGGTTGCGGCGAGCGAAACCAACCTGTTGCTGCCGAAGGGCAAAGACAAGACGGTGGAGAAGGTCGCTGCAGAATCGGCCTCCAACGGCCAGGAAATCGACAAGGTCAAGGCAGAGCTGGCCAAGGAAAAGGCCGACAACCAGGCCATGCTGCAGCGCCTTGAGGCGTCGGAAAAGTCTCGGACGACTTCCTCCGTCGACTCCGAAGTGGTGCAGGAACTCATAGCCCTGAAAAAGCGGCTGGACGAAGTCGAAAAGAACAAGGGTACCGGCCCCGGTCCGAAGCTGAGCGATCCGGTTCCGACCGGCGCCGCAGGTCTGGCCAACCCGGTGCTGGATGGCGCTACTGCCGCTGCCGGCGATGCGCCAAGGTCGGATGATGGTCCGAAGCTGCGCGTGATCGGGGGCGACAAGCCTGCTGCGGTCAAGGAATCCAAGAAGGCAGCCAAGGTCTATGCGTACATGCCAGCCGGCTCGATGGTTGAAGCAGTACTGATGAATGGTATGGATGCGCCTACGAGTGCTGTCTCGCAGAAGAACCCGGTCCCCGCCGTCATGCGCGTGAAGTCCGATGCCATCCTGCCGAACCACTTCACCCACGATATCAAGGAGTGCTTCGTTCTGGTATCCGGCTTTGGCGTCATGAGTTCCGAGCGTGCGCAGCTGCGTACCGAAACCTACTCCTGTATCCGTGAAAACGGACAGGTGCTGGAAGGGAAGCTGGATGGCTATGTGGTGGGCGAGGATGGGCGCGTCGGCGCACGCGGCCGTCTGGTCAGCAAGCAGGGCAGCCTGATCGCCAAATCGCTGGCCGCAGGTGTGTTGTCCGGTATTGGTCAGGCGATTACCCCGACGAACGTGCCGCAACTGAATCTGAATCCATCGAGCATGGTGCAGACCCAAACCACCGATGCAAGCACAGTCGCCCAAACTGGTGTGGCGCGCGGCCTTTCGGACGCATCCAAAGCAGCGGCACATTTTTATCTGGAAATAGCGCGGGAAATGACACCCGTCGTTGAAATCGATGCCGGCCGCAAGCTGACCATCGTGCTGATCAAGGGAGTGGAATTCAAATGAAAAACCTCAAACTGAACAATCGCATTGTTGCCATCGCGCTCGCTATCCCTGTGTTACTGACCGGCTGTGCTTCGGCTCTCAATCCAGGTGGAGAATCGTCCTTTTCTTGCCCCGGTATGCCACAAGGCATCGTTTGCAAGACCCCGACCGCGGTCTACAAGTCGACGAACCAGATGCCGGCAGAAACCGAGAATGATCTGCCGCTTGGCCAGCACCTTGGCGACAAGTCGGGCCCGCCCGCAGGCATGACCTATGTGCTGCCCAAGTCGCTCGATGTGAAATCCGCGCCTGGCGCGACCACCGGCGCCGGCATCGTCAAGACCGGCAAAGCCAAGCCGGTGCGCGAAGCCGCGCAAGTCATGCGCATCTGGATTGCGGAATGGACCGACAAGAATGATGACCTGCACTACCCCGGCTATCTGTTCACCGAAATCCAGCCGCGCCGCTGGTCGGTCGGCAAGTCGGAAGCCTCGGGTCGCAATACCACCGTTCCGTTCCGTGCGGCCGCAGCGCCAGCCGGCGCATCGGGCAAAGAGCAACCTGTCGCCGCCAAGCCTGCCGAGGGTGAGGCGCGTCAGTCGGCGGCGATGAGCATGCCGGGATTACCGTCACCCTCGGACATCAACCTCAACTGATTTTTTACCACCACAACCCCCTCACTCTCTGGAGATTTGTATGAAACTGAAACAACAAGCCCTGGCCGCCCAGCAAAACGTCATTTCCTTCGCCAAGGAACACCATGCCTTCCTGCTGGCGTTCGTCATCGTCGCCGTCCTCTCCATGGGTAGCGCCATCGCCGGCACGGATTCCACTTTCGCCACCGTATCCACGAACCTGGACGGCTGGATGACCGGCTCGCTGGGCAAGGTGTTCTCCCTCGGCGCTCTGGCGGTTGGCTTGGGCATTGGCGTGATCAAGCAGTCGATTCTGTCGGTTGCGACCGGCGTATCGATCGCCCTGGCATCGTCCATCGGCCCTGGCGTACTGACCAACATGTTTTCGGCCACCCTGTAATTTAGAACGTGCCGAATTTCGGGGAGGCTGCGGCCTCTCCAATTTTTTAGCCAACCAGACAAAATTCACTTTCCGCCATGCTCTCCTTCTTCAAGTCCTCCAAAGCTGCAAGGCAGCCCGTGCTCATCGATGGCGACCGCAAATCGGTGCCGTTCGAGAAGCTGACCGTGCGCGCATGCGATACCGACTCCAATATCTTCTATATGTCGGACGGAAAGGAATTCTATCTGGGTGCCTGCTATACAGGACTGCCCATTGCCGGCGCGGATGCGGCCACGGTCGACAAGTTCAAGTCCGCACTGAGCATGCAGCTTCCACCCGGCAGCTTCATTCAGTTTGCGCTCCTCAGCAGCCCGGACGTCGAATCGTATCTGGACCGCTATCTCACCAATAAGGAATACGCGACACCGATTCTCTCCGAGTTGGCGAAGTCGCATGCGGCGCATTTCCGTGATGGCATCGACAAGGCGCTGGTCAACACGTCGGGCGTGCTGCTGAACCGCCAGCGCATCATGCTGACCATCAAGGTGCCGTGCCCAAGTCCAATTCCCACGGAAGCCCATATCCACGCAGCGAGGGAAACAACCGACCGATTCTACGAAGCCGTACGGGCAACTGGCATCCATCTCGAGGTGGTAGGTCCACAGCAGTACCTGCACATCATGCGGCTCATCACCCATCTGTGGGAAAAGCCAGAATCCAACTATAACGATCAGGTTCCGCTGCGCGAACAGGTCTATTACCCCGCCGACTCCATCAATTTTAGCGACAAGAATACGATCAGCTTCCACGAAGACCAGTTTTTCGCCAAGGCCATGAGCGTCAAGTTCTTCCCCAAGCGCGCACGGTTAAGTGTGATGAACCAGCTCATCGGCGACGCCCACGGATTGACCAACCAGGTCACCGATCCCTTTTATATGGTCATGACCCTGCACTATCCGGACCAGGTGGCCAAGGGAGAATGGGTTAAGGGAAGGTCGGCGATGATCAATCACCAGGTATTCGGGCCGACTGCCCACATGATCCCGGTGCTGGGTTATAAGAAAGCCGGCATTGACACCCTCGTCCATGAAATGGAAGGTCGAGGGGGAATCCTGTGCGAGATGAATTTCACGGTGTTCCTTTTCTCCAGATCCAAAGAGCGGCTTAATAAGCTCACGGCCGGCTTGCAGGCCTATTATTCTTCCATCGGATTCGAAATGCGGGAAGACAGGCGGATTTTGGAGCCGCTCTGGAATAACGTGCTGCCCCTGAATACGACCCGGGAAGGCATCAGAAACCTGTATCGCTTTCACACCATGGCAATCAGCCACGCTGTCCAGTTTCTGCCGATATTCGGGGACTGGGGCGGCACCGGCCCTTCCGGGGCGACTTTGCTCATGTCGCGCCGTGGGCAACCAGTCCTGTTCGACCTGTTCGAGTCGCATACCAACTTCAATGCCGTGGTCTTTGCCGAATCCGGCGCAGGCAAATCCTTTTTTACGCAGCAGTTGGTTTCGGACTACCTGGCAGAAGGGGCCAAGGTATGGGTCATCGACACGGGCCGCAGCTATGAAAAGCTCGCCAACGTCAACGATGGCACCTTTATCGAGTTCGATACCGAATCCGACATTTGCCTGAACCCGTTCACGCACATCGATGGCAACCTCGACGAGGAAATGGACATCCTCAAGGCCATGATCGCCAAGATGGCGGCCCCGGAGGAAGTCCTGGACGACTACCGGATGGCGCTTCTGGAGCAGGCCATTACCACCACCTACAAGAAATACGGACCCGCATCGACCATTACCGCAGTCGCGGACTGCTGTATCCAGTCGCCCGACCCCGAAGCGCAGCGACTCGGCAAGCAGCTGTTCCCGTTCGCCGGCGGCGCCTATACACGCTGGTTCGATGGCGAAAACAACCTGAACATGGACAATGCCTTTGTCGTTCTCGAACTCCAGGAACTGAAATCGAAAAAGGCCCTGCAGCAGGTCATCCTTCTGCAGCTGATGGCCCGCATCAACCATGAAATTTTCCTTACGCACGGCCGGCGCAAGATCCTGATCCTGGAAGAAGCGTGGGAGTCGCTGAATGACCCGGTGATGGGCAAGGCCATGGAAGCGGTCTACCGCAAGGCCCGTAAGCACGATGCGGCCGTGATCGTGGTGACCCAGTCGGTAGCGGACCTGTACGGTTCGCCAAATGCTCGCGCCATCTACGAAAATTCCGCCTGGCAGCTGATCCTGAAGCAAAAAGGCGAATCGATCGATTCCGCGATAGAAGGCAAGCAGTTCAAGATCGACGACTACGGCGCATACATGCTCAAGTCCGTGCACACCAATTCCGGCAAGTACAGCGAGGTGATGATCAAGCAGTCCGAGAGCGACTGGGGCATTGCCCGCCTGGTGGTGAGCCCGTTCACGCAGGTTTTATTCTCAACCAAAGGCGCTGAGCGCGACGTCATACTCGACGCAATGAAACGCGGCGAAAGTGCCACCAGCGCCATTCATAACTTCCTCGAACACCGGCAGGCGGCCTGACGCCGCATTCTGTTTCCTGCCCGGTTGTACTAAAACCAAATGGCGATCCAAACAGGGTCGCCATTTTTCTTGCACAAGAGCAATATATACTGATACAGTATCGGTACTCGTTATGTCGTTGTAAATTCCTACTACAGCAACCCCAATTTAGAAAGACTGCCCATGTCCGATCAGACAAATGCCGCGCCGGAAGCTCCTGCTCCTGCCTCTATAAATACTTCACCAAAGCAGCCCGCAGGCGTATCGCTTGTTACTGCTTGCATCATTGCAGCGTTGTTTTCTGCCTTCAGCGGGGCGGCATCATGGCATTTTGCCTCGCAGAATGCCGGTGGCACCCTGGTTGCCACGGTCGATGCGGCACGACTGGCGCGTCTGAAAATGAAGACCACGCTGGATCAGCCTGGTGTCACAAACGAACAGGCCACCGCGGAAGCGAAGGCATTCGTGCAGCAGCTCGACAAGGCGTTGGAAGCCTATTCAAATGAAGGCATCCTGGTGCTTAATTCCGGCGCTGCGATGAACAAACCCGCTGCCAATGACATCACCGCCAATGTCGCGGCAAATATGGGCATCAAGTTGCAAAACTGACCATGGCAGCCTTGGGTATTCATGACTGGCGCACGGTATGGGCGTGTTTCTGGGCAGAGAAAGGGCGGCGTGCCTTTGCCGGCAAGGCGCTCGCGTTCTGCGCGCTAACATTCGCGATCTTCTATCCGCTGTTGAGTATGGCCACGCATGATGTTCGGATCGGCATCGATATGCAGGAGGTGCGTTGTCTTCCCTGGCGGGTGTATCTGCTCAAACTGGGCCGACCCACTGAATTCACCAGGGGAGCCTATGTCGCATTCAAGCCGCGAAATGGTTTGATGGGGCCAAAATTTGAAGGTCGTCTGGTAGGCAAGATGGTCGCGGGACTGCCGGGTGACGAGCTCGTTGTCAGTCACGATGAAGCCTCTGTTAACGGGCGTCCGGTCGGCAAACTGGTACTGCTACCAAAACTTGCGGCCAAGCCTGGCTCCTACGACAGGCGCGAAACAGTCCCGGAGGGGAAAATTCTTGTCCTCGGCACCGACCCGCGAAGCTACGACGGCCGGTACTGGGGATTTCTTGATCAAAGCGACGTCATCGGGAGCGTGCGCCCGATGTTCTAGCCGAGGCGGCTGTGTAAAGCCCGACAGCGCGGGCCGTCATTACTTATTCCCTTTCATACGTATTGGTACGCGTTGTGGCTACTTATTATGCTTAAAAAACTTTTACTCTTGGCGTTGGTTGCATGCGCTCTGCCCGCCATAGCGCAGGAAGAGGGCGGGACCGGTCGTTTCTTCGACCGAAAGTCGGAAGGCTGGTACTGGTACCTTGATCCGAAGGATCAGCCGCCTGAGGAAAAAGCGCCTGCTGTCGTTCCATCCGATAAGCCAGCGCATGCAAAGCCGGTGGCTGCGAAAAAGGAACCGTTTTCCGTGGAATGGCTGCGTGAGAACATGCCAAAGCTGCTTGACGCCGCCGTCAACAACCCGACAAAGGAAAATGTCGAGGCCTATTTTTATGCGCAGCGCGTAGCAATGGACAAGTCGCAGCGCTATGCCGAACAGGCGCGGCAAGTGGTGGCAAACGATCCCTTCCTGGATGAAAACAACCGGGTACCCATCGCCTCCTATACCAAGCCGTTCTTTTTGCGCGAAACGCAGGAAGCGAAGGACGTCGCGCTGAAGCACGTTGCCAGCGTGGGCGGTCTCTGGGTGTTCTTCGATTCCAAATGCAAGTTCTGCCAGCCACAAGCCAATTCTGTTGCTGAACTCAGCAAAAAGTACGGAATCCTCACCAACTTCATTTCCATGGATGGCAAGGGACTGCCAAACATACCGCAGTTCTCGCGAGACAAAGGGCATGCAAAACAGCTCAAGCTGAAGATTACGCCAACCACGGTCCTCGTCGTGCCGCCCAATAATTTCTACATCGTGTCGCAGGGGATGATGGCGCAGGACCAGCTGGCCGACAGGATACTTCTGGCCGCGGAAAGTAACTCGCTCCTGCCCAAGGACATTTCCACCAAGCTCAACGCATACGACCGCGGCGTCCTGACAAACGAAGATACGCAAGACGGTCGCAGTGACGATCCCAAGCAGTGGGTTCAAAAGCTCAAAGAGCGGCTCCAGAGCCGTTATTAATTTCCCTCCTCGATACCACTCCATGAAAAGTTATCTGAAAAAAATCACGGCGTCCCTTATGGCAATCGTGTTGCTTGCCACCGTTCCGGCAAGCCATGCAGGCCTGCAGGATGCGCTGGACGGCATGTTTGTCAGCAACGGCACTAGCGCAACCGCATTTGAAAGCCAGACGCGCGGCGGCTTCATTGGCGGTGGGCTGGGCCTGCGCACGCCGATTCGCAATATCAACCTCGTGGCCTTTGATCCCCCGCGTTTTTCAGCCGGCTGTGGCGGTATCGACTTGTTTGGCGGCTCCTTCAGCTTCATCAACGCTGACCAGATTGTGGCCCTTTTCCGGCAGATCGCGGCCAATTCGGTGGGACTAGCGTTCAAGGCGGCCATCGATGCGATCAACCCGCAGCTGGGCAAGCTCATGGAAAACTTCCAGGCCATGGTGCAGTCGCTTAACGAAAACATGAAAAACACCTGTGCCATCGCAAATTCAGTGGTCAAGACGGTTGCCGACCCTAGTGCGCGAAAGAAGCTGGCGGAGGATACCGCTGCGGCCGGCGAGGCAGGGGCCGGTGTTTTCAGCGACTTTATGGCCGGTATTACCAAGATGTTCGACAGCCCCGGCGAGACGGAAAAAACCGCGAACCTGAATGGCCGGTGCGATGCCTGTGGCAATCCGGTCTGGAAGGCGCTGAATGACTCCAATCCTGGGCAGATGCTCGGGAATCCGAGTACCAGTCAAACTGACATGGCCGGCGACAATGAAATTATCATGAGCCTGATCGGCGCAGTTGTCATGAACAAGGCTCAGGGCACGGATACCAACGCGGATGGATCGCGAAAGGTTGATGTGGGTGCGACGTTTGCACCGTCCTTGACGCTCTACGATTTCAAGGATGGAAACACGGCGGGCAAGTCGGTCAAGGTATGGCGCTGCCAGGATGGCAAGGAACGTGAAAAATGCACCGTGCTCGAGAGCAGGGACTTTGCATTCGCTGGCACGCTTGGTTACACGAACCAGATGCTCTTTGGCGACAAGGAAGGACAAAGTCTTCCGGGTAGCTTTGCGAATTCCATTGTGGGCAAACTGTCAACGTGCGACTCAAATAACTGCGGATTCACCGCCGCGCAAATTGGCTTTGTGAATGCCATCAGTTCCCCAGTGCTCAGCCTGATCAAGCAAGTACAGTCCGAGCCGGGCGCCATGAGCGTGCTGGCCCGCGACATGGCGCCGGTGATCGCGGACGAACTCGCGGTGCGCTTTGGCGAGGCTGCCCTGCGCGCGGCCAGGTCCACCTATGACGGCGTAAAGGTCACTCAGCCGGACTTTGTGCCGGCCGCACTGAAGGAACGTGCCATCGAACTAGCAGCAATCAGGAAATCCGCCGAAGGCAACCAGGAACGCATCCTGAAATCCAAGGACATGGTCAAGGCGATTATCGAGGGCAATCCCAAAGTGTTTACTAAAACCTCTCAGTGGTAAGACATCATCATGGTTAATTTTCCGATTTATGTGCTGGGCGACGCCACTTCCTTTTACTCGGTGATCAACAGCGTCGCCATGGTGTTCTCGTCCAAAGGCTTTATTCTCTCCACTCAGCTCGCGGCAGGATTGATTGCCCTGGTCGCATGCGTGGCGGGGCTTCTCGGTAAGATGGCCGGCGACAGCAAGATGGGACAGCACCCAGTGACCACGCCGCTGATGTTCGGCGCCATGGTCGCTTTCATGTCCATCCCCAGCAGCGTGACTGTTCAGGACATCTATACCGGCAGCACCGTGAAGGTCGATAACGTTCCGGTGCTCATCGCCGCGCCGGCCAGCCTGTTCACCACGGGTGCCTACAAGCTGTTCGACACGGCAAACACGAGTTTCCAAACCGTTAACGGCAGCTATATGGGTGTGTCCACCTCCGGCTTTGTTATGCCGCTCAAGCTGCTTTTGTCCCTGCGCAGCGGCATAGACAAGGCCGAGCCCTATCTCGCTGCCAGTGTTTCCCAGTTCATTATCGACTGCATTCCCGGTTCTACGACCTTCAACCTGACCAATACGGCGGGCGGATTTGGCCGGTCAGAGGATGCAATCAAGTATATCGTCGACAACGCCCGGCCATCCGGGTTGACCACCTATTACACGGCAAACGCAACAGCAGGCACGGCCATGGCGTGCCAGAACGCTGGCCAGCTGCTGCTCACCGATTCGACCAAGTTCTACAATAGTCCACAGTTCGTGGATATGATCAATTCCGGGCTGAAGGAGAAGAATCCGAACGATCCGAATGGCCTCTACAAACTCAGCGATCTGGAGTCGGCCATTACCAATGTCGGACAGACCGGCGGCCTGGTGGCAGGCAGCCAGCAGGATACGCGCGCTTACGCGCTCAACGCGATGTTTTACCATCGCATCAACGACACATTCCGCTGCCTCGATAGTGTGGGTAGCCAGAAGGACTTCAATACCTGCACCATGGCGCTAAACCAGGCGTTTGAAAAATGGAAGGCAGAAGCCGTATCGAACGGTACGTTCTTTGCCAAGATGATGACGCCGGCGATTGTCTTTCTCCAGCTGATGTTCTTCGGCTTTGCTCCCATTGTCATTCTGTACAGCCTGTTCAAGGGCGCCGGCTCGCTTGGCCTGTACATCAAGTATCTCGGCTTCGGCGTCTGGACCAGTTCCTGGCTGCCGTTTTCCGCCATCATCCAGATGTATATTCAGAACAATGTCGCTGACAAGCTGATGTCCATTCAGGCCAAGCATCCGGGCATTCTGACGCCGGCCACATTCGATGCGACGTTCAATGACATCATCGGCACCCGGCTTGCACTGGCCTCGGACCTGCTCGCGGCCACACCGATGCTCTCACTTGCCCTCTTGTCTGGTTCGATCTATTCCCTCAGCAGCCTTGCCAACAAGTGGAACGGACAGGGCCACACCGACCCGAACCTGGTGACGCCGCCGGTGCAATCAGCCGCACCCGTCTTTGCTTCAGGCAGCGCCAACGTCAACCGGCTCACCCGCGGCTTTGTTGATGAGGGTGGCGAACAAAACACCATGTCGTTCCAGATCTCCAACGGATCGCAGGAGGCGAGCTCGTTGTCGAGGCGTGTCGGCGAATCCAACGCTGCGCTCCAGTCAGTCAGCAGTGCGCAATCGGTAATGACACAGAACCAGTTCGCAACGGCCTATGCCAAGACTGCGCAACAGATGCATCAATCCCAAAGTGGTGTCCAGTTCATGGACGGTGGCGTAACGTTTAGCAAAGGCTCTGAAAAGGCGATAACGCTTAGCGAAGAGCAATCCAAGGGCCTTGCTGAACAGACAAAAGGCACAATGTCGCTCACGTCGGGGATCACCGGCGCATTCGTTGGCGGTCTCGCGAAGAAGTTTGGCGGCAAAATCAGCGAAAAGCAGGCAGAACAAGCAACGCATAAGGCAATCGACAACATTACCCGTCAGGACGCGGGATTTGCTTCCAAACTGTTCTCGCCCGACGAAGGCGTGCGCACAAATGCCTGGAAGGACGTCGCAAATGTGGCCATCGATATTGCAGACGGCGCCATGGTGGCTGGAACGGCAATTGCCGTAGGGACAGAGATCGCCACTGGCGCTGGCGCACTGGCGGCACCTGCTACTGCTGTTGCCGGCATGGCTGCCCGCTCCAGCATGAAAAAAGCGCTGATTGCCGGCGGCGCTGCTGACGGCTTGGCAAAAGGCGTATCCAGCGTGATCGGCGCAGCAAAAGATGCCCCTTCGAAATTGCAAAAGGCCAATGGTAAGCAACTCACGGAATTGCTGAGCAAGAATACTGAGGGTGGGGCTCGAGCTGCATCTGAACTCACCGTAAGTGAAAGCGACCAGTTCAAAACCGCATCGGCTGCACAAAAGAAGGACGCCGTGGGTGTTGTCGCCAACTGGGGCTACAACACCTTCCATGGCTCAAGCACAACAAACTCAAACACGGACGCTAAGACGAAGTCGGAAACCCACACCGTCGCCAATGGCCAGACCCTGGCTAATACCTATCAGGAAGCGGCATCCAGGATCATCAATGCGGAAGAGGCATATATGAAGACCTCGACCTCCGGCACTGGGGAAGCCATGCAGATCACCGTCAATCCCCAACAGATGGTGCAACGCCTCAACAGCAGTCCGGAAATGGTAGCGGATATCCAAAAACAGGTAGAGAACTGGAAGCAAAAAGATCCCATAGGGTTTGAAGCCGCCCGAAAGGAAGAAGTAAATAAGGGCAAGTGGCAGATGGGGAACCATTTCAACGAGCCGACAAAGGAATTTCTTACCGATCTGGCGACTATTCGAAAGCTCGATCCCAACTTCAAACTGTTCGACAACAGCGGAGGCCGATCGGATGCCAATGCGGGAATTGAGCAACCGCATGGCCCGGATACCAGGAAGATCCATGGCCAGGTCAAGGAAGTGGAAAACGTCACCGCGAAAGCGGCGGGTTCAATCAAAGTCGGCGACGTAGACAAGAACTTGGCCGGCAAAGTCCATACCGGCTCGGTGGCATCAGCTGATGTCTCGCCAAGCGCGGTGGTCAATGCCGCGTTCAATCCGGGCAACCATGCCTCTCGAACGCTGACGGCCGCCTCTACCGACACCAGCCCGGTCATCGTCGAAGGAATGAAACTCGATGCGCAACGCCACAGCACCGAATTGCAGGCTCCTGGGGGCGATAAGCCTGCAGAAATGAGGACCGAAAAACAAATGATGGGGGCGGCGGCGTTTGGGGGCTTTGCCGTCAATGCAGTGGCCAACAGGTTCCATAATCCGGTGAAAGGCGATGGACCAGGGCCCGGTTCGGTAGGTGCCGGAAATGCCGCCCAGCAGGGACAGCCGCCGGCGGCCGGTACCAGTGCACCCCAGCCAGGCGGCTCTGCCAACCCCGCACAAGGCTCGCCATCGCGCCCATCGCGGCCGGCCCGGCAGGGCAAGCCACGATAGCAAAAGAGCCGGCTAGCAAACCGGCTCGTTCAGACAAAAAGGCTGCCCGGTATATCGCCGGGCAGCCTTTTGCATTGGTAAATTTCTGGCAGTGATTTAAAAGTTTACGACGGCGTTGTGTTATCGATTTAATTAATCAAGAATAGTTGTCCTGCTGGAGGGCAGATAGCTGGCCGGTAGTTACATGCTTTTTGAAACCATTGCCGACGCAAGCTGGATGAATAGATCTTTATCCCCGTTCGTATCGTCCGGCGTAATCACGTAGCGCCCGCCAATGGCCAGGCTCGGCGTTGCGGACACATCGTATGCCAGAAGATCCTCATAGGGCTTTTTGACGGCGCCGGATGACACTTTCTGCCAGCCGGCGGCAAAGCGCGTAATTCCTGCCATTTTCGCCGCCCGATCCCAGGTCTGCGCATCATCCTGTCGCATCCCCTGCTGCTGGATGAGGCTATAGGCCGCACCCACAAAATCATAAATTTTGGCAGGATCGGCATGCATGGCCGCAAAGTAGGCGCGGGAGGCAATGATCGTCTCGCGTTCAGGAAGCGTCACCGGCACGAATTCAAGTTGCCAGCCGCGCGGCAGGGATTCTCCCCACTGCGCGATCGACGCATGGTAGCCGGCGCTGACCGGACAGGTAAACGAGAAAAAGCAAAAAACCTTCTTCGCATCAGACGACCGCGACGGCACTTCCCGAAACGGCATCTTCACGGAAGGCGATCCGCTCCTCTGCGCGCTGGCAACGGCCGGCGTCACAAGTAGTACACCTGCCTGCACAAGAAACGAACGACGGTTCATACAAATCTTCCTGAGTGATTAAATTCTTGTTGAGTAACATCCCAAACAACGATTCCCGTTTTGTCTGGGTCTTCCATTCCTGTACGGTGGCCTTCAGGTCCTTGTCGGACAGCTTTGCATGCACGACAAAAAAGTAGGCCAGGTCCGGTGCGCCTTCGGTCATGCCGAGGGCGTCAACCACCTGCTGGATGCTACAAATACCTTCTTCGATCAGGATTTCGCCCAGCCGGGTCAAGCGACCTTGCTTATAGCGACGCACCTGGATGTCCAGCGCAGCCGTAATCTGGCCCAGTTCCGCAGCCCGGCTGGCAACCAGAACTTCACCCAATCGTTTGACTTCGGGAAGAATGGCGTCCTGGCCGACGATTTTTCGGACCTGCTCCATGGTCGTGACGCCTTCATTGGCGAGGCGCACGCCGGCCTGAGCCAGTGTTTCGAACTGCATCTGCCGCGCCGCGGCATTGAAAATGGGCTGTTCACCCCTGCCCGAGACAATGGCGGCTCGCACTGCCTTGTCCGCCTTGACCATCTCGATGACCGGGGTCTTGCCGGTAAACTGCTGCCCCCGGTCCAATTTTGGGAAGCACAATCCCTGCGCATCGATGCCGTGAAGTCCGAGCCATGCGCCATCGAATTCGGTCGGAAACTCCCATTCGAAGCCGTCGTGCTCATCAATCGTTGGAACAAGACGCTGCGCCAGCACTCCACGAAGCGCGGCAGCCAGCGTTTGCGGGTCCACACCCAGTTCAATCAATCGCGTCAGCGCCAGCGCCGAGTTATTTGCGTGCAGGGTGGACAGCACCAGGTGGCCCGTATTAGCCGCGCTCACAGCGATCTTGGCGGTCTCCGCATCACGAATCTCACCCACCAGGATGACGTCGGGGTCCTGCCGCAATATCGCCCTCAGCGCATCCGGAAACGACACATGCTGGTCGATGTTGACCTGGCCGATGCCCGGGATCACATATTCCACGGGATTTTCAATCGTCATCAGGTTGCGCTTGCCATCGTTCAGTGCGCCCAGCAGGCCATAGAGCGTGGTGGTTTTGCCCGAACCGGTCGGACCGCATACCAAAAGCAGGCCCTGCGGCTCCTCGATCAGCTCTTCGAGGTAATAGCGGGTCATCGACGTCATGCGAATCGAATTCATGTCCATGGCGGCATTCGCCTGGTCGAGTAGGCGGCACACGATCTTCTGGCCGCCGACCACCGGAATCACCGAAACACGCACATCGATGCTACGGTCAACATAGCGCAGCCGCATCCTGCCATCGAGCGAGCGGTGCCGGTCCGCCTGTGACATCTGCGATCGGGCCCGGATCTTTTCGTCGTACTGCTTGGCTGTCTGGGCATCGACCACAACGACTTCCTCCAGAACGCCGCCGGCGCGAAAGCAAATCTGGCAACGCCCTTCCTGAAACAGGAGGTGCACGTCAGAGACACGCCGCCTGGCCGCGTCATGGAATAGTTCGTTCAACTGGCGCGTCGCATCACGGTCGGTGTGACCGATGGCGATAAAAAGGTCTGGTTCCTTGATCATGTGTTTTCTGCCTTGCACACGTTCGGCTGACCGTAGAACTGCTGCGAGAGGAAGCGCTGCGTGCCGGAGTCGGCATGGATGCTGTATTTCAGCATTTCAAGCCGTGCATCGGTGCTGAGCCAGTTGTGGCCGGCCCAGCGAATGCCATCCATAGCGATGCGAACCGGCGCTGCGCCACGGTCAACGCGCGTGCAGGAGTCGGGCGAGGCCACGACGTACAGGGCAAACCCGATAGCCAGCGCGGAAGCTGCGCCCCCGATGATTGTTTTCACAGTTAATTTCCTAAGTTAAGGTTTTTCCAGACCTTCATGGCGTACACCTCCTGTTTGTCCGTCGAGCGTGCGTTATAGGCACCGACAGCCTTCCAGGTGCGGCCATGCCGAACAAAGTTATTGGCGAGCACCCATGCACCCACATTGACGTTCGTGCAGGGATCGAAAAGCCGCGAGCGGTCGATTCCCCACTTTCGCAGCGTGGGCAGCCAACTGTCGTTGATCTGCATGAGGCCGATATCTTCGCTGCCGTTGCTGTTGACATTCACCGCATTGGCCCGATAAGAAGATTCGGTCTTTGCAATGGCCATCAACAATGACTTGTCGACCTTGTAGCGGCTCGCCGCTTCATCGAAGCAAAAGGCATGGGCGCTGAGGGAGAATGCTGCCATCAAGGCAAAAGCACATACAGTTCGGGTATTCATCCGTGTTATTATACAGAAACAACACAGGTATTTATATCCAACCGGTATCCAATATGTATTTTTTTAGCAAACGACGACGCGCCATGCTGGCGCTTGGCCTGCTCGCAAGTCCCTTTGCAGCGGCGCAGGAAGCTGCCGGCATGGCCGACAAAATGATGGCGGTGCTGGGCAGCGCCAAGGAAAGCACGGAAGTCCTGCGTGCCTGGAGCGCCTACCGCGCCGGCAGCAAGGCGGCAGTCGGGGAGATTTTCTCTCTGGCGCAGCAAGGCAATGCGACTGCACAGAACTTCGCCGGTTGGATGCTCGATAACGGCAAGGGCGTCAAAAAAGACAGTGCTGCAGCGTTCAATTATTTCGTCGCATCCGCGAAGTCCTATCCGCTGGCCAGGTACAACGTCGGCGTCCTGTATTTTTTCGGCCGCGGTGTCACGAAGAATGAAGAACGCGCCTATGGCTTTTTCAAGGAGGCGGCGACCGGCGCCGGCGTACAGCAGGCCCAGGTAAGGCTGGCGCTGCATGCGCTTGCCAAGGGCGACCGGGATGAGGCGTGGAAGTGGGCCAACGAAGCATCCAACCGGGGAAATGTCATCGGCTTCTATCTGATCGGTCGAATGCTGTTTGAGAAGAAGAGCTACAAGGAGTCCTATGCGTGGCTGATGAAGGCTGCACAGGCTTCCGAGCCCAATTCGCCGGCGCTCCTGTCCAAAATCTATGAACAAGGCCTTGGCGCGGATAAAAATCCAATCATGGCTGCGGCCTGGTGGATGATTTACACGGGCAAGAACAAGGACAAGGCCGGGGCTGGTGCCGTTGCTGCTTTCAATCTGGAAGCTGCTGAGAGCAGGGAAGCGACGGCCTTTGCCAACAACTGGCTTGCGGCGCATGGAGACAGCCAGAAGGTCGACTACAAGAACACGATCTACGAAGTGTTCGGCTAGAAGGTGGGTAAGAGACGTAAAAAAACCGGGCGAGGCCCGGTTTTCTTTTTCCAGCCTATTTCACTGCAGGTAAGATCGGATTATTGACCGTCGGATTATTGGTGGTCCTGGTATTCAAATTGTCTGTCATCCGTTTGCTAATTTCATCTGCATTGGGAATCTGGACGGACGACATGATGTCAGTGACAAACTCGCCCATGTCTATTTTCGACCAGTCCATCTGGCCGAACTCGTCGGCGGTGAATCCCCGGCAGTCAGGATCTTTAGCAGTACCCCAAGTGCGCCCCAGCTGCGGGCGGCCCTGCTCATTGATGATCCGGGACAGCTTGCTGTTGAAGCAGCAATAATTCTGTTTGGTTTCGACACAGCCACCCAGCACCTTGGAAGAGCAATACGATCCGACATAAGTACACAAATTTGCTCCCCTTGCCATGCCCAGCTTTTGTTCCTCCGGTTCACATTTAATCATCTCCATGACGATTTGCATGGCTATGGCGAAGGCAAGCGCATAAGGGTTGAAATACATTTGCATACCCATGAAGGACCCGCCCAATTCAGAAGCAGCGGTCCCCAAGAACGTCGGAGCGGCCCCTCCAGCTGCGCCGACGCTAAAACCGTACGCGCCGAAGGAAGCTGTAAAGTTGGTTGGCTCAAACAGTGTCGACACGCATGAGCTGCCAGAGCCAAGCCAGCCGGTGTCGCTGTAAAGAAAATCATATGCATATTTGCTTCCCAGGTTCGCCACTTCGCCAGCACCTGACTTTCCGGCGTCCATCAGCATTTGTGTCATGACACTGTTGTTGTCCTGACCAGTTGCGGTATCTGTCTTACAACAGTTTTTCAAGCCTACGTAGCCTTTCGTGCAGCCTTGTGCGATTCCCCTGAATAAATTGGAGGCATCAGGATCATATTTCCCTGCTTCCCGCATTGCTTCCTGCATGGCGACTGCTTGGGCGAAATCCGTATCGTTTGGCGAAGAAGTGTCCCAACAAGTCCCGTTCTGGCACACTTGGCGCACGCTGCAGTCCTCTTCAGTTCTTGTTTCGCCTTTGCGAGTAAGGCAGCTATACGAAATTTGCTTCATGGTGCACCCAAAACCGTTCGGGTCCTGCGTCAGACAGGTCGAGTCTACTTGGGTGCATCCCTTGTTCCTGAGATCCTGGCAGTCATCGTTTTTCGACGGCATCAGGCATGAGTAGTCGTCCTTGTACTCCCAGCAGTCTTTGTAGACGGGCAGGCCGTTGATTACTCTTGTTTCCGGGCCTTGAGTACAGGTATGAGCGGCCAATTGGCAATGGACATTACTCTCCTGCGGTGCACATTGGGTATGATTGAATTCATCCTTGACCACCGTGTATGTCCCGTCCAGCCGTACCGTGTTGGGCGGAGTTGCTGTATTAATATCATTGCAACGGTAGGTGAAGGTTTGATCGATCACCGCGCCATTAAATGCGTAGCTTTTAACCTGGGCCGAGGTTTGATAGCACCCCGGGGTATTCCTGATCGCGGCACAGTAGTCCACAGAATTCGGCTTGACGCACTCGTAGGTGTCCTGATAGTTCCAGCACCCTCCGACGTCAGCCAGCGTGACGATCGTGCCGCCAATATTTTTCTCTGGTGTGGTGTCCACACAGACCGACGCGGTTTGCCGGCAATCTCCAGCATACGCAACGTTTGCCATCGTAACTATGAGTGCCAGGATGATGTGCTTTGCTCTCATAGTGTCCTCTGCCGCAATGCTTGACAACCATCAGATACGGTCGTGCCCACAATCGCTTTCCGGCTGCCTGAAAGTGAGACTGCACAGGGACCAACAGCCTTGGCGTTTATGCATACCAATTCGATTTTGTTATAGCCTTGCCGCAGGTAGGGCGTCACATTGATGTTGGGATTTAGGCCGTGGCAACCGGCGTTACAGTTGTCATCGCCGTAAGACGATGGCCTGCCGTCTCTGAAGAAAAAGCCGGTGGTGGTTTGCATTTGACAGGCATACCCACCGTCGCCCCACAAGTCCCCACACCATTCTTGCGTTGTCGTGGCAAAGTAGCTATACCGTAGATCGCCATTGAGCGACGGAACGATATTTTGGTATACCAGGTTGTCATTGATCCAGAGCTGTCCGTAATTGTCTACCGTGTAACTGTCCAGCGTAAATTGGTCCGGAACACCGTCAATATTGATGCTCATATCGAACGTTCTTGTGCTCCATTCCGGCACCTCGGAGCCGCGATTAACCGACCATGACTGGGGATAGGAAGCAAACACGGGAGACACACCCCGGTTGCAGTTCACCTGCTCCAGTGCATTGAGCGTGACGTCGCACATGAAATTGGAAGCGCTGTTGACAACGACCTCTCGCCCCATGACGCAATTCATTGCGGAGACCGGGTTATATTCGTTGCAGGATTCGATCCGATACTGGCTTGGTGTCGTAGTCGTCTTCAGCACGCAGCCATTGTCCGAGAACATGTCCTTCTTTGCGTTGTTGATCGCTGAACGGCCGGCAAGAACTGCAGGATCGTTTGACGAAAGCTGAAACCGCTTCCGATTGTCCGGATTCTTGGCCAGGAAATTAACCGCCTCGCACTCCTGATTGGCTACCTTGTCCGTGCCTTTTGCCTCCGTCTTGCATTCGGTAATGCGCGACGAGCCGATCCCGAAAATATCGGTCGAAACGAATCCTGCCGACTGCTTGGGGCTGGGATTGTAGAAGGGCGTGTTTTTGGCATTGGTTTGGTTCACATTTGCCGCGGATTTGCCCAACTGGCTTTTAGCGAAGTCAATCCCCGCATCATGCTTCGAAGTCAGCTGCGCGGGATCGAATGCCGGACCTGCCGCCTGCACACTCGCAATAAGGCAAGCAGCAACAAGTCCGGCTGCAAGGTGTAAGTACTTCATTTGAGATCCTTTGCAGAAGGCTGGGGCGCGACGGGAAACTGAGCAAGGTCAACGCCATCTGATGGATATGAGCCGTCGGCACAGACATTCATCTCGAACGTGGTTTCAAAGGGCCGGGAAGAGCCGTCCGGGCCGGGAACATTGTCCTGGCCAAGGGTGAATTTCAGGCGACCGCATCCAACGTCCTTGAACCGCTTGAGCAACACGACCTTAGCCTGGACCGGACTGGCCGATCGCGTAATGGTCTTGAACTTGTCTGCGATACCGCCTGTCATCGTGCCCGTAAAGACGCCATCCCCGAGTGCGGCAAGGACAATGGCCTTGCTGTCGGCCGCATGCGCCGGCGCAAATACGACAAGAGCCATGATGGCTGTTGCAGCCATGACGCCATAGCGTGACTTTCTTCTTCTGCTCATTGATTAACCTTGATGATTTTGGGATACGCCTCTAGTATATCTACCTGTTATGCGTTTGTATGCAAAAATAGATAGAAAGCAAGAAATTGAGTTCAAAAGGAGCGCACTTTGCCGTAGGCGTGCTGGTTGCAGCGGCATCCGTTTATCTCGCGCGTGACGTCTTTACGCCCTGGCAGCTGCTGCTTCTGGCTTGCGGCTGCGTCTGGGGATCGAGTTCACCTGACTGGATGGAGATCTCGGGATGGGCCTGGTGGGGTACGCGCTACTCGCTTATCCCCCACAGGACCATCACGCACTGGATGATGGCGTGGATAGCGGCTACCATCTGGACCATGTGGCACGCAGTGGCGGACGGGACGTTTATCTGGTGTATCGCAGCAGGGTTCACCTTGAGCGGGTTGACCCATGTGCTCATGGATGCCCGCACACCAATGGGCGTGCCTGTCTTTCATCCCTACAAACGACGCAAGCAACCAAAACGATACAGGCGGTAAGAGAATGTGGTGGAAGCAGTTGCCAATTTTGTATTATCTGATTCCACCTTTGCTGCTGGCCCTTTTTGTGCGCATAAAATGCCGCAGCTTTCGACTGTGTGCCGCGTTCATGTTTTTCGGCGTCTTCGTGCATGAGACGCTGCATCTGGTCACCGGCGCCATCCTCGGTGCAAGGCCGGTTGGCATGTCTGTGATCCCGCGACTTGGGCAGCAGGGAACCATGGAGCTTGGGTCGGTCTGTTTTTCCAATATCACCTGGTACAACGCACTCCCGCTCGCCATTGCTCCCTTGTTCGGTTTGCCTCTGGCCGCTGCGGTGGCTTATTGGCGAACTATGGGAGGATGGACATTCCTTTGGATTGATCCACCGGTCTGGATTGCGCTCGCATCGGTACTGATCAGCTGCTGGCCATCCTCGACAGACTGGCGCATTTCATTGCAGTCCTGGCCGATCTACCTCGGCGCAGTTGGCTATATTGCATGGCTCTATTTTCCAATTCCGTGAAAGTCATCCCCCTCCATAAGGCCAACGTGAGTGCCTCAACTATGGAGAATTTTGATGAACGCAGCTTTGGTAAAGACGTGTGGTTCTTGCGAGCACAGCACGCCAAGCACCGTCGAGAACATGACCGGCTTTGTGTGGTGCATGAAGCGCCAGCAGGCAGGTCGCAGTATGGAAGCAGTTTTCCACAATCCGGATTGGCAGCGTGAATGCGTGGCGTTTTCGAGCCTGGGTATGAAAGGGGCCGCCATTAAGGAGGCTGTCTTGCCCAGCACCGACTCGATGACGTCGAGCATCCCGATGTTGATTCAGGCGGCTCCAGCTTCCGTTAAAACCGTACCGTCGCCAGTATTGAACGCGAAAGCCTCCCACACGCCAGATCTGTTTGCCGATCTGTTTATCTAACGTACCCGATCCCTGCCGCCTTGTGCTGCAGGGATTTTTCTTAGTAGGTTGTCAAGGAAGTAATTTTCTGATGTTAAACGGCAGCAGCCTTTGCATTTTTTGTTTCTTTCTTTCAATACGTCCGGTATTATATGTTTCTGTAAATCATCACCGTGAGTCAAGAGAACGGTCTGTTGGCATCTTCAGGAAAATCAAATGAAAGCATTTCAAATTTTTATCGCAGCGATCACCCTTGCAATTTCTGCTCAGGCGTCAGCTTGCATACTCTGTGACTATCCTGTAACGACAATTTCAGAGGATTCAACTCTGTCTTACGGTACAGTTGTATCACTGGAGCCAGTCGATATGTCTCAAGTTGATTACACCCAGTTAAATGACCATACCATGGCCCAGGCCGGCGCTGCACTTAGCGGCGGAAGTTTTACCGGAGCAGTTATTGGCTCTGTTGTAGCTATAGTTGCCGATGCGGTGGTACACAAGTCCACCAAGGTTATAGATGGTTATATGCTCGGCATTCAGCTTGATACAGGCGAGCAGTTGAAGGTCGTTCGGACTAAAAATCAGGCGAAGTCCGCAGGCTACGACAAAGTTGGAGCACGGCTATCCATCGTTGCTTCGCCGAAGATGACCTATTACAAAGGCTCAAATGTAACCAAGGAGGAATCGCCGGATTGGATTGCTCGCCGCGCCCCTCATCAGGTTAAAAAACCAGTTGATAGCGCATCGGAAGTGAAGCCGGCCGAAGAAAAGGCAGAAGTACAGCCTGCAATTACCAACGCGGAAGAAGCCAAGACGGCGTCTGCAAACTAAGAGCGGCCCCGATTCATCACCGGGGCCGTTTTTTTCCCATCTCACTTTGGATTGCACAATCCAATCTCCTTTTGTCGCTCCATGTTTCGCATTTCCTGATCGCCAGGCTTACGCAAAAGCCCGGCATCCACCATTTCAGGAGATGCAAAATGTACAGAGTAGGAACTTGGGTCGGGGCCAAGCGCTGGCCCAATCGCATGAGCCATCCGGACAACTGGGGCAAACCCATCGGGGGCCAGGTCATTGACTTCACCGATCCCCGCGCATGGGCCAATACCCCGCAATTCCCAGCCGATAATCCTCATGCCGGCGAGGTCATGGGCGTTGCCTTGAAAGCCAAGACAGAAGGCCGCCTGGATAACGTGATCCCGGTGTATTGGGATTTCGGCTCACATCGCCGCGTCTGCTGGGAGCGTGTATCAGAAGTCCATACGTTCGAAGAAGACATCGCGCTATGGAAGGCAGCGAAAGCCATGAAATGGGATGAACTGATTCATCCCCGCAGGCGAAAGCCCCGCACCCTCGCGGAATTTCTTCCCGAAACCCTGCAGCATCTGGCGCCTGCCTGAAGCTGCACCCCCCGATCCGGCCATGGCCAATCGGGGTTTTTTTATCATATCTTAGTATTATATTTTCCTGTTATCAAATATAATGCAATACCGCAACGTTTTCCATTCATCATGTCTGACAGTCTCGGCCGGCTCACTCGCTTAGGTTTCACTTCGGTTCCCGAGTGTCTCCTCTGTGCGCCCAAGGAATACCGGGACTTTCTTGATCCGCTTTATATCCTGCCCATTCCGGACCAGCAGCAAAAGCACTACCTGGTTCTGACACTCACCGAGCAGGTAATGTTTGACAAGAACGGGCAGGGAACCAGTGACTGGGACCAGACCCACCGCCTCAACATGCGTGCCGTCGACGGCCGCGGCGAAGGCATCACCATTACGGTATTTGGCACGGCGAAGGACTGGCGGAACCTGATGCCGGGCGACTCCCTGCATATTTATGCGGAAGTCGTTACTTGGAAGGGCCGTCGCCAGATCAACTCCCCTGAGTTGATTCCTCGCGACCAGCAAGGACGCATCTGCCCGGTCTATGTTGGCAAGCCGGGACAGGTCAAGGCGTCCTCTGTTTCCGATGCGGTTGCAAGGGCTCTGCCCCAGATGGATATGGCTGCCTGCCTGCTCCTCGAGCAGCTGGGCATGCGCGAGTCGGATTTCCGGGCATTTACCGGTCTGAACGACCCGGTCGATCTGCTGCGCCACCTGCACCAGCCGACATCGCTTGTCCTGGCCGAGCGGGCGCTTGTGCTTGCCAAACGCTTGTCGATTAAGGCGATCCTTAACCGAGCCGAACGCAATCAGGCTCGCTTCCCGGTTTCCGGCTCACTCATCCCGATCAACCGGCAAGCCGTCACGGACCTGATCGGCCGTGTACCATTTCCCTTGACGTCGGACCAGCACACGGCGATCGGCGAGATCATCTCTGACCTGCGTTCGCCGTTCCCGATGTGTCGGCTTCTTTCCGGCGATGTGGGCACAGGCAAATCCCTGACGTTCATGATCCCCGCCGTGGCCGCATTTTCTGCTGGCGCCAAGGTAGCCATCATCGCACCCAATCAGCTGCTCGTGCCTCAGATCGCCAATGAGATGCGCGGCTTTTTCCCCGATGTGCCAGTGACCGAAGTGGTATCCGGTTCCAAAATAGGCGAGGGGATCATTGTCGGCACCACGGCAGTACTGGCGCAAGCAGCCAAGCATGGGCTGGTGTTTGACCTGGTCATCATTGACGAGCAGCAGAAAATGAGCGTGGGCCAGAAACAGGCGCTGTTGTCTGACCATACCAACTTCCTGGAAGCGACCGCAACAGCCATTCCTAGGACGATTGCGCTTGTCCAGTTCGGCGGCATGGCCCTATCGGTTCTCCGCGAATGTCCGGTGAAGAAGGACATCATTTCCCGTGTGGTGCCCAAGGCTGACCGGGCAAGGTTGTTTGAGTTCGTCAATACGGTGGTAAGCAAGGGCGGCCAGGTCGCCGTTGTCTATCCACTCGCAGAAGACAAGGGTGATGGAGCGCGTGCTTCAGTCGAAGCCGCTTTCGACCGCTTCCGCTCCAAGATGACAGGTCGAGTAGGCATGCTGCACGGGAAACTGTCCAGTGACGAAAAAACCGCGGTCATCGAACAGATGAAAGCAGGTTCGCTCGACGTCCTCATCAGTTCCACGGTCATCGAGGTTGGCATAACACTGCCGTCGCTGCGCGCGGTGGTTGTCGTTCATCCTGAACGGTTCGGTACGTCCCAGATGCATCAACTCCGAGGCCGACTGGCCCGCAAGGGCGGCAAGGGCTACTTTTTCATGTACACGCCGGAGGATGTGGAAGAAACAGCGCAGGAGCGCCTGCAGCTGATGGTGGAATGCCTGGATGGATTCACCCTGGCCGAACGTGACGCTGATCTGCGGGGATTCGGGAACGTCGACGGCGATAGCGGCGAGCAAACAGGTTCGACCCGGATTCTGTTCTGGGGGATTGAGCTAAGCCGCCACGACATTGAGGCGGGTAATAAGGCGCTGATCAAAGAAGCGCAGCCGGCGCCGGCGCTGGCCGCATGAGTTTGAACTGAAGAATACTGGCTGAGAGCCGATAAATACAAATTAACCTACTAAATACTATGGACCACGATTTTCTGCCTGACTTCAATATTCCCAACTTCATCCACCCCGCGTCGATGGACGGTGGTGAGCCGCCCCGCATCCCCATCCAGTCGATGCTGTTTTCGCTCGATGCGGCGCTGCGCAGCAACGGCCTGAACATCTTTGCGCCGCCGAACGACGAATACTGGCACCTGTTCATGTGGCAGTTCGACATGTACGCCGCCAACGTCTACGTGGACGCGAAGACGCTGGAAGCAAAAGTCGACATTTTCCCGTTCCTCGATGGGGCGATCAGTACTGCGCATCCGCTGGTGAAGGAATTTGCGGTCGCCAAAGCCCTTTATGTGTTCCCGGCCGGCCACGCATAACTCAGGCAAAAACCCAAAATGGAATGCATGAGTCCACAATCTTTTCGATTAAGGCTCCAAGAAACTACGCTTTTTTCGATGATATTTAATTAACAAACCTTACTTGTTCATACTTCGATTTAAAATGAAAAAAACACCACTGCACCTGATTCCTCTTATCGTCGCACTTGCTGGCTGCGCTAGTTCTAATCCAGAGCAAATCAAACAAGACAAGCTAAGCACTCTCAAAGTTTATGACGACAACAGTGTGGCAGTGGCAGTGAAGGACTCATCTGACCGCACTATATACGCCATGAACGAGGATAGTGACCGCGTGATTGCCTTCGAAGCTGGTGGAAAGCTCTATAACCTCAAGGAAGTTGCTTTCATCCGCAACGATAGTCCACGAGGTGGACCTATGGTCGAAGTGACCATGGTTGATGGAAGCAAACAGAAATGGTCGACGGATTACTACGGAAAAAATCCCTCCGCTCCTATACTAAATTTTTGTAATCGACAGAAGGAATGTTCTCACTGGCCTAACCCTAGTGCGTCAGTCCCTCTAACAACTATCTACTCGAACAATTTATTCAGTCGTACGATTGGAAAGAATCTGTCTGAACATAGTAATGACTTCTATAAAACGTTCCAGCAAAGCATCCTGCTTCCGCAATCGAGTTCTGCTACCAACATACAAATCATCAGGGATGCCGAGCTACAGAAATTAAAAGCCGATTTCGCTGCCAGACGCCAGTTCAACCAACAGTCCATCGCGCAACTTAGGAAGGAATTCGACATAGCGAACAAGGCTTCTGAGAAGCAAGTTGCGGGTCAGGTGCAAGAACTCAACAAAGCAGCAAAAGGCACTGAAGAATTTTGCCGCGCAATATTCTTTGGCAATGTAGAAAAAAATCGATTTGAGTGTCCAAATTACGGAACTCACAATTACAGCACCATCCTGGAGCAAGGATGGATAGTATCCAATCGTCTACCTCGCCAAGTGAACAACATGGTACAGCAGGGGGTAATGTATGACGTCGTATTTAAAAAAGTCAGATAAGCAGAGGGTATCCGATCCTCATCGAGGACCATATTCAACGTAGTCAGCAACCAGTCGAGATGTGCGACGGCATTATCTGGGCCAATGGAAACAAGAAAGAATTGATACTGGATATTTTCCGTTTCTCGTTGGCGCAATTAGTGCTGCACACCCGCTGGTCTTGAAATCCCGGTCGAAAAAATGTTTTATGGCTTTCCGACTGGCTTTGCATAAGTGAGGAATTAATGGGCATTCAGGATCGAGACTATATGCACGAGCGCCATCGAACACAAACGCAGCGGCAATCAAGAAAAAAAGGATCCTTCCGCATGCCTAGTGAAAAGCCTTCAGGACTCGGAAAAAGCGTATTGTTTTTTGTCGTTATGCTTTCGGTAGGAACGTTTATTACCCATAAAATTGCACCCGATAAGGCGCCTATTAACTGGCCAAGCTTCCTACCGATTTCAGCAAAACAAATGCCGATGCCAGCGACAGGGGACGTAACGCTCTATCAACTTGGCCATAGTGCTCCATTAGTCGCTTCTTTCTCCGTTGTCGCCAAGTCATCAGGCTTGAACAAAACCAGCCATTTGGTGAAAATGGTAGACGCAAATACAGGACAGCCAGTGCTTTCCGTGTTTGTCCGATCCGGTGAAAAAGCCTCCATAAAAATTCCATTAGGCCTTTACAAGGCGAACATTGCATCTGGCGAAAAATGGTATGGAGAGACAAAGCTTTTCGGAAACGGAACAACGGTCCAACAGGGAAATGCTCCGTTAAATTTCTATAGCGACGGGAAATCAATTATTGGCCATACCTTGACACTTGAAGGAACATTGGATGGCAACTTCCCTACAAGGCAACTTCCGGCTGACGCTTTCTAGGCAACCCATAAAACATTTAATAGCGATGACTTGTAATTTTTCTTTTGCATAGTCCCCTTGTTGCGAAATCATTTGAGGAAAGTTGTCGTTAACTAATTTGATGATGGGAAGCAGACGTTACAGGTCCTCTCCACCGTTGCTAAGTTGGGCCGACTCGTTGGGCTAAACATCTCCTGCTGGTGACCTCAACACTCAACACACCACCGTTTTCTAATTCCCTGTCTGACATCTCCCCTTATCCGGCGAACGTGATTCCTCACGATGGCCATCTTTGTTCACTAAGGAGATGTTGATGACACGCGCAACACAGAAGACTTCGATGCGGCACCTGTACCTGTACACCTACCTGCTTCTTGACGAGGTAAAGCGTGCAGGCAGGCCCATTCGCATTGAGTGGAGCAACATGCCAACTGCTTCCATCGGCCCTGATCCGCAAAACGATAAAGGGCTTGTTATGAAGCTCAGTAACATGGCGGCAACCGGGACCGAAGAGGATGCAATCCTTCTGCGCGCTCTGGTGGCGCATGAAATCCTCTGCCATGGCAATAACACGGACTTTGGCGTCAAGCTGCCTCCCGGCCTTGCTGGGCGCCTGACAAACCCACTGGAAGACGCGCGAGGGGAGTTGCTTGCCTCGAAGTCGTACGGCGGTTCCAAGAAGGTAATCCGGGAGGGCATCGAGATCCTGACGCAACGCGGTATCTTCAAGGGGCCCGACGCTGATGCTTCAACCTTACACCCTGCTGAAATTCTTTTTGGCTGGCTGGTTACGGAGCTTCGTTCGGAGTTGCTGGGCCAGAAATGCCTGGAGGGCTTTTCAGTCGCGTACCGTAAGCTGGCTATTCAGACTTTCGGAACAAAGTTGACGGCTCAGGTCAAAGCGGAAGCACTCAAAGCAGCTCATGCAGCGGATACACAAGGCGCAGCAAATGCATCACAGCGCATTGTGGAACTACTGGAACTGGCCGCAAAAGAGCCGCCACCCCCACCGCCGCAAGATGGGACGGGACAAGGCGACGGCGACGATCAGGCCAACGCCTCCGATCAGGATCAACCGGGCAACCAGGGAGATCAAGACCAAGGCGATCAGGACCAGACTGGCGACCAGGGAGACCCGGACGAGCAGAATGGCCAGGATGATCAAGGCGACGGAGGCGACCAAGATGGACCGGGTGACCAGGGCAATGCCGGCAATTCAGGGGATCAGGACGCCGGCGACGGCAGTACTGGCAACATGAGCGCTGACGACACCTCTGGTGCCACTGGCCAGAATGGTGGCAATCCGGGTTCAGGCTCTGCCGTCTACGAGCCGTCTTACGACGACTTGCAACAGGCAATTGCCGACGTACTGGATTCGACCGATGCTGATGCCGGCAACTATGGCAAGGGATTGGAAGATGTCCTGTGCGAGGGCAACGAAGCGATGCAACAGGCTTCAGGTGGCAGTCACACCAATGAAATGCGGGAAGTCGATGCGCCAAACAACGTCAGGCCTCCGGAACATCGGGCCCAGTTGCGAAGCGCGGCACGTTCGACAGCGGCTACTCTGGCGCTGAAGATGGAAGAGCTGCTCGAGGCGCATTCAATGGTGCAGCGATCCAGTTCCACCGAAGGACGGCTGCGGCCGAACAAGGTGGCGCGGGTAGCGACTGGCGATTTGCGGGTTTTTCAGAAAAAGAGCCGCAGCGAGGAGCTCGATACATGCCTGTATTTTCTGAACGACGAATCCGCAAGCATGGGAGAGACGTTCGGCAACATCACGCGCCGGGAAGCAGCAGGGCGGGTAGCAGTCGCCGCCGGCGAAGTCTGCGATAACGCCAGCATTCCGTTCGGCCTGGCCAGCTACAGCACTTCTGTGCGCGAATGGCAGCCAATGGACGGAGACTGGGCCAAAACCCTGAATCTGTTCACCGCGGCGGCCCGGGATTGCACCAATACCCACCTGGCAGTCGTCTGGGCGCTCAAACGCCTTATGGACCGAAAGGAAAGCCGGAAAATCCTCTGTGTCACAACAGATGGCGATCCGGGCGACCTCAACGTGCTTGAAGCAGCCATCCAAGAAGCAAAACGGTTCGGTGTCGAAGTACGCTTTGTCCTTATCGACAAAGAGTATGAGCACTATTACCGTGGTCTTTCCGCTGCATTTGGCGTGGCGACCAACCCGCATCAGCTTGCCGAAGCGGTTTTCGGCTCGCTTGAAGCGGCATTTTCTTAAATACCACCCCACCCCTCGTTTCGAACGAGGGGTTTCTTTTTGCCTGTGTATCCGCTTCATCCTCACGGTATTTCCCCGCTCCCCGGTTGTTCTCAAGCTTGCAAGTGTTGTCGACCGCTACAAGCTCTAAAATTGTTTTACATACCCTTTGTATTACATTTATTTGTAAGGTATGATTCGCGTCATTCAACTATATTTCCACCGAGCAATGCACCCCATCCTCAAGAAGTCGACTGCAGCACTCCTGATAGCAGCCACCCTCGGCGGTTGCTCTGCCACTTTCCCACGCCAGTCCATGGAGCCGACCACCGTGACCCGGAATGACACGACGGTGCAAACCGTTGTCGATGGCGGTAACGAAACCACCATGGATCTGGATGCCGGCTTCAATGCTGAGGATGTATTCATGCTGCGCCCGGTGGAGGAAGCCGGGGTCGTGCCCGATCGCCTGGTCAAGCCGATTCACGTCACCGAATCTGGCATATACGATGCGCTGACCTTGATCGCCCGTGATGCCGGCCTGTCACTCAATATCGAAGGCGGGCCGAAGACGAGCGAGCGGTTCGGCGCCGCGGCGGTCTTCGATCTGAAAGGGTCGCTCCGGGATGTCCTGGAAACGCTGGCCGATTCGATGGGCATCTTCTACAGCGTCAGAAACAACACCCTCTTTTTGCAGCAGGAGCAGCAATTCATCGTCGAATTGCCGCCAGCGCTATCGGAAGACAATGCCGCAGGCCTGGCCAACACGCTGCAGCATCTTGGCGCCAAAGACCCGTACGTCGACCGCCTGAATCGCTCGCTGGTTTTCAAGACCAATCGCAAGGCACTTTCCCGCATTGAGAGCTACCTGCAGAAGGTGCGTGAAAACCGTGCACTGATTGTCTATTCCATCGACATCTTCCAGGTCGATCTCAAGGACAATTCCAATATCGGCATTTCCTGGAACAAGCTGGCTTACAACCGCAACGGCCTTCCTGCTTCCGCTCCCACCCAGACCGCAGCTGCGTCGGGCATCACCTCAGGCACCACTGGCGCACAGCAGACGGCAGCCGCCGCTGTTGGGACCGCAGTCGGGACCACGGTGTCCGCAACTGCCAATGCGTTAGGAATGAACCTCATTCTGTCATCCAGCAAGCTGACCATCGACAGCCTGATCGACTTCCTCCAGACCCAAGGCAACGTCAAGGCGATTTCACGCCCCCGACTGTCCGTCATTACGGGCTCCAAGGGTGCTTTGCGGGTCGGCCAGTCAACGACCTACGTGAGCAAGATCGGCACCAACTTCTCCACCAGCCTGAATCAGGTGACCACGGAAACCCGCGACCTGCGCACGGGCCTGGAACTGGCCCTGTACGGTGACTACAGCGACAACACTGTCTACACCAAGCTCAAGATGAGCCTCTCTGAGATCGTGCGCTTCAACAAATTCACCGCGCTGGGCATCGATCTCGTCCTGCCGGACGCTGCCGACCGGGAAATCGAAAATGTCATCCGCTCGCGCCCTGGCGATCTGGTCCTGCTGGGCGGTATTACGACGGACCGCGAAACACGCAATGACAACCGTGGAGTTTCGGAAAACAGCGTCACAAAAGAAGTGGTGCGCTCCGAACTGGTGCTGGCGTTGCGCTCAAAGGTCGTGTTTTTCAAAGGGAAAAAGCAGTCGGCGCAAGCCCCGGCCGCTGTCGGCGTCGTCACCCCGACTCGCGCTGCAGGCGGGTAATTCGTCCCGTCCAACCCCGAGTTCCCCAAGAAAAACACCCATGGATTCCAACATGAAAAAACAATTTTCGACCGTGCTCTGCACCTTGGCCGGCCTTGGAGCGCTGCTTTTGGCCGACGCTAGCCATGCGCAAATGCAAATCCCGAATCCGCTCATGCGGCCGCAGCCGGTCAAGCAGCCCGTGGCCAGCGACCCGCAGAACCTGAACAGCCCGCTTCCGCAAGGTCCCGGCAGCCCGCCGCCGAATGCCAGCCGTTCAAGTGTGCCGCCTCCAGTGTCGTCCGACTTTTTGCGTACCGCACCGGTTGTGAGTCAGGAGAGCAAGCCCGACGCAGTCATCACCGAACTGCGCCAGCGTTTTGATGCGTTCTATGTCTCTGCCACGGTTGGCGACCAGGCTGTTCTGCGACGTGGTGCAGCTGTCCAAAACTCATCGGCACAGGCATCGGTCGCGCCAGCAACGGCTGGTGCCGTGTCCCGCCAGGCTACGCCGGGTCTGGGTGCGGTAGGCCGCGCGGACAGCCTGATTGTCAGGGACGGCGAGGCGATTGAATTCCTTGGCTCGTCCGTCACGCTGGTGCCTAAAGTCAGCGGTGGGCGCGTGTCGCTTTACTACTACAGCAATGGCGGCGCTGGATCGAACAAGAAAAAAGGGGCTCAGCCGGTTCAGGTCGTGTTCATGGGCGAGGTGGAGTCTCAAGCACCGTCCGTCCCGTCGCAGATCGTTCTCGAAAAACCTGATCCTGCCTACAAGGCAACGATTTCTCCGGAAACAAGGCCGCTGGTATCGAGCAACGGCATCAACGGTTCCAATGGCTCGTCGCCCAATGGCGTAGCGGGCGCTGCTCCGACTCCTGCGTACTAAGGACCTGACGATGAATCATTCAGAGCAGCTGATGTTGAACAAATTTGGGAGCGGAGAGGCATCCGCCCGCGGACAAGCCCTCATCGCCGCTGGCCTGATCTCCCCGTCGCAACTGAGCATTTGCCTGCGCCAGCAGGCTTATTGGCGCGAGCAGGGCCGCACCTTCTTCATCGAAGAAATCCTTGTACGCAACCGCTTTGTCTCCAAGGGCGCGATCGTCAAAGTCAGCTCCGACGCCGATGGCGGCGCCACCAGCAGCCTGTTCCAGAAGATTCTCCCTGTGCAGGTATGCAGGCAGTACCAGATTTACCCGCTGCGTGTGACCAACGAAACACTGGAGATGAAGTCGGCCACGCCGCTGACAGACCGCCAGATTGCTTCGATCTTGCGCGCCTGCGAAGTGAAGGTCGCGAACGTCAAGATCATCCCAACCGACCGCACGGACATTTACGAAACCCTGACCCGCCTATCCACCGGCGAACACTCTTTCGATGCGATGCTAACCCGCATGAAGGTGGAAGCCATCAATGGCGTCATGCTGCGCCAGGCCTATCAGGCGATGCTGATCGAGGCAATTGACCTGCGCGCATCGGATATCCACCTGGACAAGAAGCCCGATCCCGAAGCCTGGATCAGCCACCGGATCGACGGCACTCTGGAACAGACCCACCTGGTACCGGCTAACCTGATGTCAGCCCTTTTTATGCGGCTCAAGACCGAAGCCAACATGGACGCGTCTGACGACCGCCGCGCCCAGGACGGGCGTCTGAGCGTCGAAGTTAGAGGCCGGATCATTGATTTCCGGGTAGCTACCCAGCCTGTCGTCGGGGGCGAGACCATGACGCTGCGTGTTCTGGACCCGGATGCACTTATCACGCTCGATGAGCTTTTTCCCAACCAGCCGGATATGGCGCAGCTGTTCAGGAACATTTCCCGCGTCGAGGGCAAAACGGGCGGCCTCGTGCTGTTCTCCGGTCCGACTGGATCTGGCAAGACGACCTCCCTGTATGCCCTGGCACAGGAATTCCCACGGGATGAGGCGAATATTCTGACCGTCGAGCAGCCTGTCGAATATGTTCTTCCGTTCACCAGGCAGATCCAGCTCAACTCGCACTTGAACCAGCAAGCTCTGGATGTCGAGCGCTCGATGCTGCGCCAGGACCCTGACGTCTTGATCCTCGGCGAAATCCGCGATAGCGACACGATGATGGCTGCGCTCCAGTTCGCGCAATCTGGCCACCTCGTGCTGGCCACCATCCATGCTAACAATCCGGCTGAAACCTTCGAACGCGTCACCAATTTCGCGGAAGGCTCGTCGAAGTCGAGCGCCCTGTACATGCTGGCCAACAATTTGCGGGTGGTGGTCAGCCAGCACCTGGTCAAGACGCTGTGCACTTGCGCGGCCCCTGTCAAGAGCGAAGCGGAAATTGCCGAGACGGTTGAAAAAGCCGCCTACCGGCAAATCCACCTCAGCCAGACCTCCGCACTGCGCAAGGCCACCGGCTGCCCACGCTGCCGCAATCTTGGTTACTACGGGCGTGTTGCCTCCCACGAAACACTGATCATTTCCACGGATTCGCAAACCCGTGCGGATCTTACCGCCGTGGTATTTGATGCCGCGAAAGCTTATTCCCGCCTCAAAGAAATCCCGGGAATCACCATCAAGTCCCGCCAGGATTCGCTCGGCCGCCTGCAGGAGACCGGCGTGATCGATCTGGCCACCGCACTCAAAGGTGCGGCCAAGGAGCTGATCTGATGTTCAACCAGTTGCGCAGCTACCGGGTCGATTACCTGCTGAAGGTGCGGGCCGACGCCAATGCGGTTGAGGACCGCAAGGCGCGCGGCTACTTCCGGCATCGGGATTTGATCGTGGGAGAGAACGAAGAAGAAGTCATTTCGTCCATCCGGCGTCAGGGAGGCATCCCCGTCGATGTCGCGCCGGTCGAGCCGCGCTTCAGTGCATTTAACCGGGTGACGGCCGAATACAAGAAGCAGTTCTTGATGGCTATCCATTTCAACTGCACCTCGATGTCGGCTGCACGCGCACTGGAAACCGTCATTGAATCCGACACGACCAGCACCCGCGCCCATCTGAACGGCGCCCACGCCATCATCAAGCGCGGCGGCGGCTTTATTGAAGCCCTTGTCAGTCTTGATTTTTTCAATGAATCGACGCTGGCAATTCTGGAAGCGGGCGAGCGGACCGGCACGCTCACCGAGGCGCTGCGTACCGCTGTCGAGCACCTGGAATCTCGTGCCGTAAACAACAAGCTGCTCACCGGGATGGCTTCGATGGCGGCAATCGAGATTTTCATGGCCATCAGCACCGTGGTGAGTAACCGCTATGGCTTGCTGCCCATGATGCTCAACAACATGCCAGTCGATGCGCCAGCGGCAAAAACACAGGAAATACTGCAGGCAATCCATTATGCGATGGTGTTTTCCGACGTCATGATGTGGGGGACATTTGGCCTGTTCTTTGTCGTGGTGATGGCAATTTATGCCTACTTTGACCGCGACAAGCGTTTCCGCACCTGGGTCGACGACAAGGTGATGAACGTGCCGGTCCTGAGCAAGGCAATCCTGCATTCGGCCGTCGCCAACTCCTTCAAGGTGGCCGCGTCCCTCGTCAAGGGCGGCGTTCACCTGAATGCGGCAATTGCGATTGCCGAAAAAAGCTCCAGGGTGCCGGGCGTCATGCGCTACTGGGGTGAGGCCCGCGTGCGCTCGGAAAACGGCGACTCGGTTGCCGCGATGCTGTCCCAGCCCATGCTGGATAACTCCGACCGCCTGCTGGTCAGTGCGCATACCGACCGGGCCCAGCTGGCGACCTCGTTTGCAACGATCGCCGAACGCCGCGGCTACATGGCTGCCAAGGCCTCCAAGCGGTTTGGCGTCGTTTCCTTCTTTGCAACCGCCCTCTATCTCACCGTGGCCGTTCTCGGCTCTGTGTATGTCATCTGGATTCAGAACGACTCGCTTCTGTCCGGACTGAAAGGCTAATCATGAACAAAATTCCCCTCGGCCCGATCTACTCGACCATGATGGCTGGAAGCGTCATCAACCACTCTGGCGACGTCGAAAAGAGCATCTTCCTGATATCACGCGAAGTCCTGCACACTGACAAGCTCCATACGCTGGTGGGCTTGTCGGCGGACGGCCTTCATGCCTACTTTTTTGCGCTCCCATCTGCCGCGCTACATGAATCCGGCAAGTTCGAGACGCCGCTTGCAGCCGCATTTCCTGGCCATCCCGACCACAAGGGGGAGGGCGTCTATTTGCTCGAGAACGAAGGTTTTTCCTGCGCGATCATCAAGGACGGCGAGAAATTCCAGGCGCTGACCAACAAGGCGGATGTCGTTCTCAACTATATCCACGATTTAAACCTGCCCGTCCATAACGTGGAGCAGGCCAAGCCGTGGGCTCTGGAGTCGGCTGTTGGCCGGTACCGCCGCATGGCGGACCAGTTCTCTGTGCGCACCATCAAGATCGGCGCCGTCGTCACAGCGGCTGCCGCCGTGATTGGACTCGGGGCGATGGTCACTGAAGGCGTGATGGCCGCTCAACTCAGGAGCGACAACACCAAAACTGCCGACCAGCTTAATTCGGTCGTGATGAAGATTGAGCATGCCTCCCCGCTCTCCCGCCAACTCGCCCAGTTCCAGAAAATCTCCTCGACTGTGGTGCGTGCCGGCGGCTGGATTGATGCCTATGAAATGAAGGGCAGCAACGAGTCGTTTACCGTCAGCCTGCCTGAATGGGTCACCCAGGACTACATCAACGCCCTCGGCACTGGCACCCGGGCCGACAAAGACACCGCCAACAACATCATTCGAGTCGTGAAATGAGAAACCTGTCCCCGAACCTCAAGTCGCTTTCTGCCTCCATTGCCGCAAGTGCGAAGTTCGTCAGCGTGGCCACGCCTACTGTCGTCGCAGCTGCATTGCTGACCTCATGGTTTGCCTTTAGCCAAGTTGAGCAGGTCCTGGTCCTTTCGACCAAATCCGCCGCGGCAAAGGCCGATTACGCCATGACCAGGTCGGCCACCATCAACAAGGTACCGCTCACCGCTGTCGGCTATGAGGATGCCCGGCGCATCGTCAGCCAGGGAAACCCGAGTGTGGTGGTGAACCTGAACAAGGATAAGAACGCCCTGACCGTCTCCGTCACGGACGCAGCCCTGATGCCCGAGTGGCTGTACCTGATATCCACGATGCAGGCATACCAGCCGGGCCTGATGTGGAATGCCGAAAAAATCTGCCTGAAAAAGTGCGAAGGCGGAGAAGCCGCCTATGCCGAACTGAAGGCGTTCACGCAGCAAGTAGCCATTCAATAACCCTGATCAGTGAATCACTATGAAAATCACCAAAAAAGCGATTATCGGCGCGGTCGCAGCGCTGGGCATTGCAGGCACCGTGGGTGCCGCCTACAGCTTCTCCGCTACCGCTAACGCGGAAACCCGACCAGTACCGGCTGCTGTCGTTGCCTCGGTCAACGGACACGGCATAGCTGAAGCGGCGCTCGTGCCCATGCTGCAGAACGGTCTTGACCGCACCAATGCGCTGGACCGGCGCATCACCCTTGAAGTCGTCTCGCAGGCGGCCGAAAGGCAGTTCGCCGGCGAGGCGAAAGCCGCAATCGAAGCGGCGCGCGCCGACATCCTTTTCCAGCTCTATGCCGCCAAGCGCACCGCTGCGCTGCGTAGCGCAGTCACCGATGCGGACATTGCCGCGGTCTATGAAACGAAAATCACGGCCGAAGATTCGCGGCTGATGAAAGTGCGGGTGTTCGTGACGTCGGACGCCAAAGATGCGCAGATGACCTATGAAGCCGTCAGCGCCAGAAAAACCAGCCAGGAAGGCAAGGAGGCGCTTGCGAAGTTTTCCTACATCAAGAAGGACGGGGACCATTTCATTGCAATGCCGGAGATTCCCTACAACCTTGGCCAGGTCCTGAAAAGAATGAAGACCGGCGAGGCGCTCGCACCAACGGTGGTCCGCGAGGGCGTCCTGGTTGCCTTCGTAGAAGAGACAAAAGACGTCCCGAAACCATCCCTTGACAAGGTCAAGGAAGAAATTCGGACCTACCTGATCAACGACCGGCTTTCCCAGGAGATCCAGTCCTTGCGTAAGGAGGCAAAGATCGAATTGAAAGGGTAAGTCGTCGCAGTTTTGTAGTCAGCAGTGCCATTTTTTTTACCTCACTTGGAGTTTTTATGAAAAAGACATTTAAGAGCAGCAAAAAACAAAGCGGTTTTGTCGGACCTCTGTTCGTGGCCATCCTGTTGATGGCCGTCGTCATGGGCGCGATGGGCAAGATGAGTCGTAACAGCACTTCGGGCGTGACCGATCAGGGCGCCAAGACCAACGCCTCCGTGCTGATCAAGCAAGCCAGCGACTTCAAAGCGGGCTTTGACCGGCTGCTGACCACCGGCACCGTCACCGCCAGCCAGATCACGTTCGACAATAACACCACGACGGGCCTGTTCAACCCGACTCAAGGTGCGCAGTACGCGGTCCTGCATACGCCTCCCGCCGGCGCTGTGGTAAGCGGCACGCCGGCCTTCACCTACAACAACAACATCAAGCTTCCCAACATCGGCTCCGCCAGCGTAGCCGACGGCGTTGTTACGGTCGGCAATATCTCGCTGGCTGTTTGCCAGCAGATCAATAACACCCTGTACAACGACGGCCTGAACGCAACGCCTGCATCCTCTGGGGGTTCGAATGCCGGTTGGACCTCGCTGACTGCTATCGATGACAGCGCAGTAGCTGCGAGCACCACGACTTACTACGGACGCCCTGAAGGCTGCATCAAGACCTCCGACAACCAGTACGCCTACTACAAGGCACTGGCCGAAAACTGATCGTCGCGTGATCCGGGGTCATCCAGTTGAAATGGATGGCCTTTTTTTTGTTCAGTGAATTTACGAAGGAAGAACATGAAACGCACCAGGCAGCAGGGTCTGATCTTTACTTATCTCCTGATCGGTATCAGCCTGCTTTCGTTCATGACCATGGCGTATTCGAAGATGTCGCGTACCAGCCAGTTGGGTCAGTGGAACCATGAAACCAGAGAAGCTCTGCTGGAGCAGGTTTCCCTCATCCGGGCCCGTGTCATCGCCTGTGCGGTCAGCTACCCAGCCGGCGACCCGGTGACCAATGTCCGCTACCCCGCCACACCGGCGAGCACCCTTGTCTCCGACCTGACTTGCCCTGGCAATCCGGCAACGAACAAGAACCTATGGTCCGGCACAGGCGGCCTGACGCTTCCTGCAGCGCCTCGGCGCTTCAACAATTGGACGTACTCGTATAACGCTTCCACAGGCATTCGTATCACCATCAGCCCAGTGGCTGGCACATCGGACGCCAATGCGATCGGCGTGCTTGATACTGTTGTGGCAAGGATCGGCACGAGCGCGACCCGTTCCGGCTCCACCCTCGCTGTCACCCTGATGAACTAAAAGACCCCATACCCGGGCGCATGATGAACAAATATCCGTTTTCCTTCACGTCAAAAGCCGCATGCTCTGTCTCGGCCTTTTCGATCCTGTTGCTGGCCCACGCCACTACCTATGCGGCCTCTGCCAGCGAGATCTCCGGTCTGGCCGATATGACGCGCTCTGCCACCCAGCGAATCGCCGTGCAGCAGGCCATAATCGCGCTGGCTTCTGAGGGTTCGGATATCGATGGTGACGGTTTCGTGGAGACACCGGCCATGCTGCCAGGAACCGGGGCCCCGGTGGGCGGCGGTTTCATCCCGACGACCAGTGCCGCCCCCAAGACTGACTCGTATGGCGTCAGACTGGGCTACTGTGCCTGGGATAACGGTTCTGTCAGCGCCAGCACCAATCGGATCACTGGAAGTCCGAGCGCACCAGGTGCGCCGGTGATTGCCGTGATTTCGGCAGGCGTCGACAACGTCTTTACGACTACGTGTGCAAGCATCGCCGCCGGCGCCAGCGCGGCGGGGGACGACTTCGTTGTCAGCTATACGACAACACAAATCCAGCAAGGCAATTCCGGCACGCTGTATTTCGGCGATCCAGTTGCTTCGCTGTCTGTTCTGCAGGGATTGAATCAGGCGGCGCTCAAAGACGGTCAATTGCGCCTTACGAAAGACACGAACGCGCTCTATCGGTGGAATGCCACTACCGCAATTTGGGTTCCGGTCGGTGGGAGCGGGTCCGGCATGCCATGGCTTACAGAAAACAACACGACCTGGTATTCGAATAACGCTGTTTCAATTGGCACCAAGACACCGCTCTCCATGTTCCATGTGCATGCCGGTGCATTGGGTACTTCTGCTGGCAATACATTGGAGATAGCCCATACCAGTTATACCAGTGCCAATACGACGATGCTGCGAACCGTGGCCTACCGGTTCGCGAATGGAGGTGGCTGGGATTCAGCATCGACCCGCATCCAGTCCAAAGTCGACAGCACTGACATGTCGTATGTGGAATTCAACCCATCGGGTGCGCCAGCCGGAATCGCATTTGGTACCGGCATGGCATCGAATAACCCGGGCGGGGTATTGGAACGCATGCGTATCACTCAGGACGGCCGGATTGGCGTTAACCTCACCACACCCTACGCAGGCCTGGCCGTCAACGTGACCGGCCAAATTGGCAGCGCGAATCAGGCTCCATATGACGTCGGCGCAGGAACAATCGGTGCGGGCAAATCCATCTACAGTTATGGATCGATTTGCATTGGCAACAGCAATCACGACTGCTCGGGCATTAATGGCCTTGTTGCAAATTATGCAGGATTAACTATTGCGCCTGGTACTTCTAATCCTACAAATTTGGTTCAAGGTAGCTGGGGGACGCTGCGCGTCAATACCGCCTACGGATGGGTAGATATGGGATCGCAAAATAGCGGATTCGCCCATTTCACCACTGACAGAAACCTGTTTTACTTCAATAGAGAGTTACAGGCGGAAGGTGCTTTACGCGTTTATGGCTCAAACACGTATTTGACGCCTAACATTGGCGCTATCGCCGGCTCGCGAATCTTGACCGAGCAGGCAAGGGCACAATCTCTGTTTTCCACCAATGTGTATGGGTATGATTTCTGGTCTGCCGCCTTGCAGATACGTGAGTACAACTATGAGGCGGGCCAATCGACGGATATTGCACGCGCTCCTCGACTTGCCTTTCATTGGGGCGCAACGTCAGCTGTTCAGTTGCGTCTTGATCCTGATGCTGCATTGTCCGTGATTAATCAGCCAGGCAGCGACTACGCGAACTTCAAAGCTGCAAACATCTATGCGTACGGTTTTTACAACCACTCTGATGCCCGGTTAAAACGGGACATTACGCCTATCTCAGATGCGCTTTCCACGATCGCCAATATCTCTGGCTACCACTATTATTTTGATCACAAGGCCCATCCAACCCGCTCTTTGCCGGAAGGCCGCCAGGTCGGGTTCATTGCCCAGGAAGTTGAACGATATGTTCCCGAATTGGTCAGCACCGCGGCAGATGGCTATAAGAGCGTGAATTATGCGCAGATGACTGCCTTACTCCTGCAAGGTATAAAGGAGCAACAGGCAATTCTTCAGCACTTCACTAAAAAGGACGAATCAACGCTCATTGTGTCCATTAATGCAATCGAAGGCAACGAAGCCCGGTTCAAGAGGATCGAGACTGAAAAGCTGACTGTGGCTCAACTAGAAGCAGAGACTGTGCGAATCAAGAAATTGAAGGCGGATCAGATCGATGTCGAGCGTATCAGCATGGTGAAGTCTGGCGAGACCGAAGTGTTTGTCAGTGCTGGGAGCTTTCAGCCGATATTCAATCCACCGCAGGGTGCGCAGTATATGGTGAATGCCTTTGCAGAAGACGGGAGCATTGCCATTGCATCTGTTACCGCCCTCGGAACTAAAGTAGTCGTCACACCAATTAGCAGCAATGGTATAGATGTGCAGGCATGGGGCAACCAAGTAGGTTTGCTGGCAGAAAATAAAGCGGTGAAAACGACTTGGATTCGGACACATTAACTTCATTACTTCATAATGTTTTAACTAAAAAGCTCATTTCCTGATGAGCTTTTTATAAAATATGCAAGTCACACTGGCAATCATTTCAATTTCTCTAACTCTTTTCAAGTTGGCGGATTTTGTGTGCGATCTTTCGGCTGGTGAACGGCTCTAGCTGGTCGTTTAGTTTCTAAAGAATTGGACAATTTATAAGCCGCCTCCAAATCTTTATCTAGCAAAAGGAAAGTATTAAGCGACATTGAAATGGCCCGGTTGCGCGTAAACCCGCTGACTCTACCAAACACAACGGCTTTAAAATCTGTTTGACCTCCATTTCCTAATTCTTCAACGTTATAGCCACGTGCCAGAGCTAATTCACGCACATAATCGGAAAAAGCGTAATAATTTTGCCCATACATACCTATGTGGTCAGGATCAAAGGTCTTCCTCTCTCTCGGTTTTTTAAGATTATCGAGCCAGTAAGTCCAGTAAGGATGAGCCAAAAGTTGATCGAATTTATTATCGTTTGAGAAGACGAAGAAATGTGGCTCTAAGTTATTCTCAGATTCCCCATTTATTTCTGCGTATCTCGTTATCAATCCTTTTAAAGCCCTCTGAGCCTTCGCCAGTAGCGATTCCTCCCTGAACTTTTCCTTATTTTCTATACCACCCCTAAGATTGTGTTCATAGTTGGCAATACTATTAAGCCATTTGGGACGTTCCTTAATCTTTTTTATCTCTTCTATCACAGCATTATCGACTGGGTAGTTTCTTTTTAATACGCTATATGTTCGCTCGTTGGATAAAGTCGGATACTTGTTCCTTTCAGACTTGAATTCGTTTTCAGTGTGCTTAAACTCAATCAAAAACCACTGACCACGTTGCGCTAGAATTGCATCGCTGATTTCATGATCCCCGTCTATTGGTGCTGCAAATTCGGCATTTGATAGATATTTTCTGACAAAGGCCCACTCGACTGTTTTCTCCCACGAAGCTACTTTTTCATTCGCATTTTCGTCTGCCATCTCGATTTTCTCACCTATGTTTAATTAAGCAAAAAGCCTTTGCTGGGCTGAAGGCATACCATCCGGCGTAGCTTTCGAGTAATTAACCTTCGCTAAGTTGCATTTCCATGTGAAGCATTACGTTGAGCAAGGTAATCGCACTGACCTGCGCCAACGCGGCAATTTCGCGTCCACAACTCACTCACTATGGAACCACATCGGGACAACCGATGTGGAAGAACACATGCAAGCAGCAATCCAAGCAGTCGAAAAAAAGGCAGTCAAGGACGTTTTTGGTCTGGACGATCCGGCGTTTGCAAAAACCCAGGTCAAGGTGTTCGGCACGACCGTTGATACCCCAGCCGTCATCGACGGCTTCAAGTTCACGATCGAGAATTTGCGCCGAATGATGGTCTGGGCCGCTGCGGCATCTCTGCCTGATGGCTTTTTCAAGGCGAAAATGAAACGCAACCTGATGATCTTCGGACCAACAGGATGCGGCAAGACCGAGCTGGTCAAGCAGTTCGCAGCCCGAACCGGCCGTCCTCTGTTTCGCACCCAGTGCAGCGAGGACACCGATCAGGCACAACTGTTCGGCTCCTGGAAGCTTTGTCGCCCGATCGTCAAGGACGAGCTGGTGGAAGACGCTGGGATACTGGAGAAGGGTATTCAGGGCATCGCCAAGGCGATCGAAAAGCTGGCCATCAGCATCAAACGCAATACCGGCGTCGGTCCCGAGATGACATTTGTCGACGGACCCGTGCTGCGCTGGGCTCGCACTCCCAACGCCATTCTGGTGCTTGACGAGTCGGATCAGCTGCTGCCAACGGTAGCAATGAGCCTGAACTGTGTTCTGGACGGTGATGACATCGTTGTCCCGGAAACGGGGGAGCGGGTCAAAATCGCACCAGGCGCCCTGGTCGCGGCTACGGCCAATACCAACGGCCGCGGCTCTGCTGGCGGCAATGGCGGAAGTGCTTCGCTGTACAAAGGCACCAAGCGGCAGAACATCGCCTCGACCGATCGATTTTTCGTGATCAACGCGAGCTATCTGTCGGAAGAGGAGGAGAAAGAACTGCTGATGAACCAGGTCGGCCTGCCTGATGTCGCTGCAACTGCGATGTCCAGACTGGCTGGCAAGGTGCGCTCCCTGTTCCTCGGCATTAATGAGGACGCAGGCGCGAATGGTGAACCGCTGGAATTTACGATCACTACCCGCAACCTGCTGAACTGGGGGATGAGCTACAAGCTGTTCAATGTCACTGGTATGGACAGCAAGACGGCCTTCACCGAGTCGCTGAACATGACGCTGCTGGACTTCGGTTCCGCGGCTGAACGCAAGGCAGTGCAGGACCTGTGGGAAACCATCGTTACGGATGCCTGATGGTCAAGCTGTACGTCAACCCCAATGCTGGAAAGGGGCCAAGTGCAGTGCCGAAGGCCTGGGGATTTGAGTCCTCGGGCCAGGCAGACACCATTTTCTGGGGTTCACTCAACAGGAAATGGACGGTCGACCAGAAAGCTGCTGGCTATGGACTGGACACAGCGCGGCAAAAGGTCAGGGAAGGCTACTTCTATATTGGGCATTTCGCCAGCAGGGAAGCAGCCTACAAATTTGCCGAAGCATGGACTGAAGGACGGTCTGGCAAGGCATACCAGCACGATCCATCCAATGTGGAGCAGTCGGCCATCGCGGAAGGATTGCGAACACTGGGGCAGAAGGCAAGGGCGGTAACATCGCCCGTGCCGTCCGCTCCACCACCGCCGGCGCCACGCCAGCAAAAGCAGGATCTGAAGTTCTTCGAAAAGGTCACTGCACAGGGCAGCAATGCAGCCGACCCCGGCTTCGTTCTCGATTTTTAACTCTCAACAGCCTTGATACCACCCCGGTATCAAGGCTTCTTTCTTTTTCATCCAGCCATTTCACTTGGCAGTTGTCCTGCTTACAACTGCATGTATGCCATCTCCCTATGCCACGGTTTGGCTGCCAGGGTCTCTTCCAGCCGCAATTTACAATTTTCCATCCCATCCATTCGGCTCCATTGCGGGTCACCACTTGAGGAGATTTCCATGTTTGCAGTCACCCCAAGCACAGCTTCCTTCGACGATTCGCGTCTGCTGCTCTCGCTGCGTACAGACGACCTGATCGACGAATTCGACCTTGGTGCACCGTCCATTGAAGGCCTGATCGCCATCGAGCTCGAGGTCGAGGAAATTGTGATTTGATGCAGTACCCACCCGACCCCGGTCCGCTTCCCAGCGACCGGGGTTTTGTTTTTCCCTGTTGCTCATCTCCCTTGTATCAGGGCCAACGCAAGCGCCTTCCTTTGAAGTTCCAACTCTTGAATGGGGAAATTATGGATATCACACAAGTACTGAGCAACATGGTTTTGGTCGACATCATCATCGGCGGTTCTACCGGCGAACGTACCCTGGAAGCGGACGACTTCATTCGTGAAGTCGGCAAGATGCTCCCGCCCGGCACGTTCTCGTGGGTGTCCAAGGCGCGCACGGATGCCAAGCGCATCATCCTGCGTGTTGGCGCCGCCCGGCGTGTCGACAACCGCGTCCGAGGCTACTTTGTTCCTCTGGACCGCGCACAAGCGGTTTCGGATGAATTGAGGACACTGCGTGATACCTTTCAGACGCAAAAGGCAGAGTTCCTGCAGGAGCTGCCCAACATCGTCGAGGAATGGGCGGCTAACCCGCAAAACGCTGTCGAGATCAAACCGGGACTCACCCGCGCCGATCTGATTCGCAACCATGCACCAAAGGCATCGGACCTGGACAAGCTGCTTCGCTTTGCCATGTCTGCCACGCAGATCCAGTCTTCCCAGTTCTTTGGTGAGGATGACGCGCTGCATACCGAGGTCACTGGGTTGCCGGGTCAGGCAGCGCTGGAGATCGCGGAAGATGTAAAAAAGTCGTGGAAAGGCGCAGCCGGCGGCAAAACCACTTCGCGTGTGCTGGGTCTGGTTCGCCGGATCCGCCAGAAGGCTGATTCGATGGGCATCCTGTCACCAAAGTTCGAGCACTTACGCGAAGCATGTGACCGGGTGCTAAAGCAAATGCCCCAGACTGGCGCCATCGAAGGGTTGGAGTTCATGCAGATCAGTGCGCTTCTGGAGTTCTGCTCGCGTCCAGAGAATATCCTGGCGGAGCAGTCCATGCGTTTTGATCCGCTCGATGTGGAAATGGAAGTTGAAGCACCAGCACAGCAAGCACTTGTTGAACTGGAGCCCGTAACGCCAGCGCCAGCAGCAGCGGAGAGTATCCCGTCAGTGCCAGCGCCTGAGAGCCAGCCGCTCGATCAGCATTTCGCTTTCGAGTTCTAATCAGAAGCACAAACGCCACCGTCTTTTCGACCGGTGGCGTTTTTTTATGACTCGCAGATCTTGCTTATGCGGCTTTATCCTTTTGGTCTTCCATCCCCAGTTTCTTTGCCAGGGCGGGATGCTCCATCTGCAGCTTGCTCATAAAGGACCTGCCGGCCTCACGCTCGAACAGCAGGGAAATCAGAATCTTGGTGCCGACGGGAAGCTGCTCCCATTCCGCCTTCGACGGCGTCAGCGCAACCCAGTTCGGATCGGCCTGCATCGCCTGCAGCACCATGTTCAGCTCATCGTCCAGCGAGCGCTTGGCATAAAAGTCAGTCGGCTCGAAGTAATCAGCCAGGATCATCACCTGCACCGTCGGGATGCCAAGAAATTCACCCACGCGTTCGAGCTTGTCCTTGCCCACCGACTTGATCTTGCGATGGCCGTTGCACATGGAATTCCAGTAAATCGTCGTCACGCCCATCAGGTCGGCGATGTAGCGATCTGGCAGATTGCGATCGATCAGCGTTCTTTTGATCAGCGTGATCAGGCGCTTTCCTTCAACTTTGCGCTCGCCGCTTTCCTCATCGTCCTCCGCGGGGTTCGTATCTTCCGCGGTAGTGAGCAGCGAAATTTGTGGTTCCGTGTAAGCAGCACGCGGAGGCCGGCCAACCTTGCCCGTCTTCCGGACTACCGGTTGAGCGGCCGTCTCGGGCGCTGAAGCAGTTACTTTTCTGGGCATAGTTTTATCCATTTCAAATACGGTGGCTAGCATGGCCGATTCCTGGATATCGCCGATGACGATACTGGATGAATCGAGATGCAGTCAATACAGTCAGTATTCTACCGCATGTTGTGATCAATACTACCATTCACATATGTTGCGTTGTCATCCTGCATACATTTTCCCTCGCCGTTGCCACAAATCCCGCTCTTTTGCGGCATCAATGAAGACTCATTTTTAATATCTGTTGGTATTACAGAGATGTGTTCGGTATAATTGTTGACGTAGGACAACATTCCGCTTTCGGTATCGCTTTGCAGTGGGCTGCTTGTCTCATCACAGGCCCCGTTTGGGGTTTCATTGACTAATATTTAGGAGTTACCGTGCTTCCAATGGACGCAAAGCGCAATGCCGATTCGTATTCCTACCCGAACGGCATGCTCAATTCAGGATGGATCGTCGGCGTGCTGCGCCTGCCAGGCGAGGGCAAGTGCTTCATCCAGCAGACCGCCAGCGAGAACCACATGCTGCCGGTCGAATTCGATCCCCGTCAGGCGCCGCTGCCGCGTGACCTCAAGGAGTGGGATCTGGTGATGGCCTACTGTCATTTCATCGGAGCCCGCGAGAACGACGTGCGGATCGTGCGTGCCAAGAGCATCCGCTTCGAGTCGCCCAACCTCATGCACATGGACAAGCGCTTCGCAGAAGATGTCATGCGCAAGTGGTCGGTCAAGGTTCATGCCGCGGCCAAGGATTCCGGGGTGCCGGCTGCCATCGAAGCCGTGGCGAAAGTCGTCGGTGACGTGCCGGCGAAGGAAGAGCGCATGAACAGCGTCGACTGGCGCGTTTTGAAACTCAACAAGAATGCCACCAATACCGTCCAGTTGGCCGGCTTCGTGCAGGCGAAGTCGCTGGAGCGCAACCGCGTCAATGCCGAGGGCAAGCCGATGAACGATCGCCTGGTCGTGCTGCTGCGTCAGACGGAAGATCCCGACAAGAGCATCCCGATCCGCTGGTACGGCCGCAATCTGGAGCCGCTGGCCAACACGCTCACGCGCGGCCTGCCGATCAAGGTCCAGGGCGAATATCGCCTCGACGTGAAAGCCCTTGGCGCCCCCGATCCGGAGTCCGGCATCGCACCGGTGTCGAAGCTGCCTTATATCGAAGCAAAGGATTTCCCCGGCCCGGTCACCCCGGATTCCGGCCTGATCAAGATTGCGCCGTTCTGGGTTGCCGAAATGCTGGAAATGGGCACTCGCAAAGCGCCACGCCGAGAGGCGCCTGCACAAGTCGCTACTCCTGCGGGCATCGATTCGGCAGCGATCCTCGCAGACGCACTGAACGATATCAATCCGAAGGGCTAGAGCGATGGCAGACGTTTGCGACGATTCCGACGCTATTAACGAGGCCTTCGTTGAGCGCGGCGTAAAAGCGGCCCAGGCAAGCCTCACGTTCCGGCATCTGACGCCGACCGGTGTCTGCCACAACAGCCGTTGTGAAGCAGATGTCGAGATCGGCAAGCTTTTCTGCGACAACCAGTGTGCCGACGAACACGGCCGCTTCGAAAGGCTCCGTTCGAATTCCGGCACCCGGCATTAGGGATTGCGGGACAGCTGCGATCAAGCCAAGACCATGGGAATGGCTTGGCTTGTTTTTTATCTGAATGAAGAGGTGTTCGGTACATGAGCAAGATGCTGATCGTGGCGGAGAAGCCGTCAGTTGCCAAAGATATTGCCGCCGCACTCGGCGGGTTCAGCAAGGTGCAAAACTGGCTGGAGAGTGATACCGCCATCGTTTCCTGTGCGGTTGGCCACCTGGTCGAACTGTTTGCCCCGGAAGCCGCGACAACGGGCCGCGACTTGTCCTCCCTGCCAATCATCCCGGCACGATTTGCCCTGAAGGTGCTGGAGCCAAGCAAGGCCCAATACCTCCTTCTTGAACGGTTGATGGGCAGGGCCGACGTATCGAGCGTGGTCAATGCCTGTGACGCCGGGCGGGAAGGCGAACTGATTTTCCGGCTGATCTACGAGAAGGCCCGCTGCAACAAGCTGATGAAACGCATGTGGCTGCAGTCCATGACGCCCGATGCCATCCGGGATGCGTATGGCGCCATGAAGCCGGGCGCGGCGTATGACAACCTCAGCGATGCCGCCCGCTGCCGCAGCGAAGCGGACTGGGTCGTTGGAATCAATGGCTCACGCGGCATATCGGACCTGCGCGGTCGGCAGACGCATCGGCGTCAGATCATGGCGGCCGGCCGGGTCCAGACGCCGACTTTGGCTATCCTTGTGCACCAGGAACAAAAAATTCGCGGCTTCATTCTCCATGACTACTGGGAAGTGCATGGCACCTTTGGCGTGCAGGCTGGCACCTATGTCGCCAAATGGTTCAACCCGAATGCAAAAGAAGAGGGCGAGGAAGGCCTGTCGAACCGCTTCACTGTAAATGCGAGGGCAGAGGAGGTCGCCACAAAGTGCCGTGGTGTTGCGCCCAGTTCTGTCACAGACACCGCCAAGCCTGTATCCAAGGCTGCGCCGCGCCTGTTTGATCTGACCTCGCTGCAACGGGAAGCGAACAAGCGTCTGAAGTTCTCGGCGAAGAAAACCCTCGATATCGCCCAGGCGCTCTATGAGAAGCACAAGGCAACGACCTATCCGCGTACCGATTCGACCGCCCTGCCGGAAGACTATGTGCCGACCGTGGTCAAGACCCTAACTGCATTTGCCGGCACTTCCTATGAAGCCCATGCAAACATGGTCCTGGCCAACAGTTGGATGAATGCTGGCAAGCGCATCTATGACAACAGCAAGATTTCCGACCACTTTGCCATCGTGCCCACCGGCCTGAAACCGGCCAGTCTAACCGCGGATGAATCAAAGATTTACGACATGGTCGTACGCCGGTTCATTGCTGCATTTTTCCCATCCGCGCAATATCAGCACACGACCCGGATTACCCTAGTGTCAGGCGAATCTTTCAAATCCACTGGCAAGGTGCTGACCGCGCAGGGTTGGCTGGCCGTTTATGGCGTCGATCTTGACGATGACGGCAAGTCGCCTTCCCTTTGTGTTTACACGCCCGGTGAGACGGTGAGCAACAAGGACATCGTCATCAAGGATCTGAAGACCAAGCCGCCCGTACGTTTTACCGAGGCGACGCTGCTGGGCGCCATGGAAAATGCCGGCAAGCTGGTAGACGATGATGACTTGCGCGACGCGATGAAGGAACGCGGCCTTGGGACGCCGGCGACCCGCGCGGCCACCATCGAAGGGCTGCTGAGTCGTGTGGATGGCCGCGGCGAGCCGAAGGAGCCCTACGTCGACCGTAACGACAATTGGCTGGTGCCAACCATAAAAGGCATGGACCTGGTCGAGTTTCTGGATGCGAACGGGGTTGATGCGCTGACCTCGCCGCGGCTGACGGGCGAGTGGGAGCAGAAGCTGCGGCAGATGGAAGCCGGGAACTATGCGCGGGACGCTTTCATGAGCGAGATCGGTGAACTGACACGCACGATCATCGAGGCAATCCGTCAGAAAGCGCCCGCCTTGGCAGTACTACCGGGTTGCGGCTGTCCGAAATGTGGCGCACAAATGGTGTCTGGTGGCCCAACCTACGTCTGCCAGACTAGCTGCGGCTTTGCGCTCTGGCGCGAGATCGCCGGACGCATGTTCAGCGACGAGGAAATTACGCAGCTGCTTGTCGATCGGCAGACACCGACCCTTGAAGGCTTCCTGTCCAAGAAGAAGGCCCCGTTCGCTGCCAGCCTGAAGATGAACGCCGAGTTCAAGCTCGACTTTGTGTTCATTGACGACGACGAGACGGCGCACCGCAACTCGCTGGACGCCTCCGGCAACTCGGTCACATGCCCCGCCTGCAAGAGCCTCATGAAGCGCATCAAGGGCAAAAAAGGCTGGTTCTGGGCGTGCACCAACCGGGATGCCGAGTGCAAGAAAACCATGAACGATGAAAACGGCCATGCGGTCGCTACCAGTGCCGGCACGAGCCTGAGCAATGGCACGACTGTCGCCTGCACAGCGTGTGCCAAGCCGATGCGGCGCATCAAAGGTGCCAAGTCCTACTTCTGGGGCTGCACCGGCTATGCCGACGGATGCCGGACCACCATGGAAGACAAGGACGGCAAACCCGTTGCCAGGCAATCCAAACCAACTACCGTGCAGCAAGCTGCAGGAGCGTTCCTATGAACCAAAGAAATCCCATCGTCAAAGCGACTTTCATTGTGTTTGCAACCATTTGGATTGCAATGAACCTCTACACCCTGATCACGGACCCGGTTTTTTTCTGGGGAAACATTCCGAACATGGTGCACGGGGCATTTGTCACCCTGGTAGGCTGCGTGATGGGTGTTGTTATTACAGCCGGGCTGATTCTTCTTGAACGGTCGCTGGCGCAGATGCGGCTGCAGGGCGGCTCCTTCAATGGCATTACGTCCTCGATCGGCCCCGTTCCCATCCTGGCGCCGCCGGCCAAGCGATCAAAAGCAAAGGAATGCTTGCCTATTGAGAGCCAGCGGGTCAAACAATGGATTGAGGCGAACAAGACCACCAATCCGGCCCACGTCACCCTGTTTATGGCCGTCTGGCAAACGCTGTCTGCGCACAAGACCCATCCGGCAAGTCATCGCAAGGGGGGCCATGGCGGAAGAACGCTTGCGCAGCACTGCATGGCCGTAGCCGATACCGCCCTCGAACTCGCGCCAACCTGGTCCTATGATGGCGTCTATATCAAGCGCCCGGGCAAGTCACCCAAGCTGATCATTGCCAAGCGCGACGCCAACTATGTGTTCGATCCGCTTGACCCCATCATTCCGGTGCTGGCGCTCGCGCATGATCTCGGCAAGATCGAAGCCTACAAGCTGCAGGCGGATGGCACCGTACTTACCAGCGAGACCGGTACGGAGCAGGACGATGCCGGCGTCGAGCACGACCGGCTTGGTTCCCGCATACTGGCGCGCATTAGCGAGTTCTGGGAGCTTCCACCCAACGATACCCGTGCCTTGTCGCGCGTTATTTCGCACTACCACCACCCCAGCGACTTCCCAGTCGATAAGGATGGGCTTTCCATTGGTGACCGGGTAACGGCGTTGATGGAATTTCTGATCCTGGCCGACAAGACGACTGGCCAGCGTGAAAGCGGCATAAGTGCAGCCATCGCGAACGAGGACACGATTTCCGAAACTGAAGCGGAAGAAATCTATGCGGCTCTGGTAGCTTGCCTCACTGAGCAAGGCAGGATCAATGGTACCGGCGACAGAGATACGGATAGAGCTTTCAAAATTGGTCAAAAGCATGGCAACGTTGTGTATATGCGGGAAGAGCCGCTTCTTGCTGCCATGTGCAGAAAGCTTGGCGTATCAGTTGAACTCGGCAGGGGACGATTAATTCTGCTAAATCGCATCCTGCATGTACTTCAGGAAAAATCCCTGTTGACCACTTCGCACAATGGCGTCGACTTCAATAACTACCTACCTCTGTATCAGGTTCGATTCTTCCACAGCGAAACCTCTGCCGTTTTAGCTGACTGGCACCAGACGATCGTCATTGCTCCAACTGCCAAGCACAGGGAGCTTATCTCGCTTGTGGACATGCCGGGCCTTACTACTCTTGCCAAGATAGTAAGCCCGTATTTCGGGCATCTGAACCAGATTCCGGATCCGACGAAACTTTTGGAGATGGTCGAGAATGCATTTGGTCAAGACGTGCTTCTGCTTGTACGCAAAGGAATTACGGGTGCAAGTCGCCATGAGATACGTTCTAGCCGCGGTGCAGCTTCAGATCAGGAAGAAACTTTGGTAGTCCCAAATCCTGTTACCACGGCCGTAATTGGTGACGCTGATATGCAGAAAAATAGGAGTGATTTGCCCTCCGTTGCTCATGCGCCTTCTCAATGCCTTGCTCCTGAGCCGTCTACCTCATCAACAGGCTCGCCATTACTGCCAGCCAAATCGGAATCCGTACCCTTGGCCACTCTATCTTCACCAGCGGCCAGCAAACATGCGATAGATTGGGAGGAGCTTGATAAGGAAGTAAAGGATGGTGGATTCGACGCAACTGGAGACATCACGGTTAAGCCGGACGACGCCCCCTGCGCAAGTGACATCGAAAATTTCGAACTACCCGATGTTGGGTCGGATGGAAAAGATGGCGGAGATCTGGGATTGCTTGAGGTTGAAGTCGCGTGCGATATCGGCATGGAGGACCTTGACCTGGTTGCAGGCAAAGGAGAAACAGGTGATTCCTCGTCAGACGTGGCCGATTCCTTTGCCTCGCCTGAGTTACCTGCGGCGTTAGATCAACCATCCCTCTCGGAGTCGCCGGTTTCTGCTGACCAGCAGGGCACAGGGGTTTCTGATGCATTAGGTATTCCTAAGAATCATGATCTCGGAAAGGCTGTTAAGGATGCTCCAACAGAGCCGGTCTCCAAATACAAGAAACAAAAACAGGACGAGCGCAACACTGAGAATCTGGGAAAGTTACAGCAAGCTGGCGACCCATCACAGTTCATTCAAAATTTGGCTACTGCAAAGTCAAAAAAGAAGGCAGGGGATGGATTACTGGTTTTTCTCGGTGCTGGCAATGATCCAAAACCGTTGCAGAAGACGAATGGTAATGGCAAGGGTACGAATGCGGAATCAACCACACCTGAGGAAGCTGACCAATTTAGGCAAGTGCTGACCTATGAAACGTTTCAAAAGCTCATTCAGCGCGCGGTACAGGGGGGCACACTTCATTGCCTCGCGACGCTCGAAGGCAAGCACTTTATTCTGCAGTCCGTCATTGAAAGCGCTTTTCCGGGTACTGATATAGACCAACGCCTACCGGCTTCCTTTGTGGAGCGGCGCTCGACAAGAGCCGGAACCGTCCTTTTAATTCCAGTCACCGCGTTGGCAAATGACTGACCTACCTAAAGATATTGCGTGTGGAGCATCCGGGCATCTGAGAATTCAGATGCCCGGCGTCACCGCCTGGATAGATTCCCTGCGAGAAGCCTTCGGTAAGGAGATGGTCGATCAAATGATTCGAACTGGTCTAAGAGAGGGAACATTCTGGGCTGTAGAGAACGGCTTGGTGGTTGGCCGGCCGCCGGTAGCCGTACTCGACAAACACTTTACAGAATTGAACAATTCTGCCCCGTCCACTAAAGAGCCAGCGCAGGCTCAGTTGCCGCCGTCAATAGACCGGCGTTGGCCTGTCTAAACTCTGTCAACTACCCCGGCCTAAGGCCGGAGCTTGAAAGGGAACCAGAGAGCTCGGTTGACCAGACGAAGCGGTAATGAAAACCCCCGACGTCAGCTCGACTATCGGGGGTTGGAAAAGTTATAGCTTAGAAAAAGCTTCTGGCTACGAGCGATACGACACCGACTACTATGGTGCCCGTCATCCACTGCATTACTTTCAGATCAGACCGGACGTGAACAAACTCTGCGCGCATCTCAGATTTCACTGCAGTCAAATCGCTTCTAAGCGTACTGACGTCGTTCTTGACCCCATTAATTTCTTCTTTCGTCGATAGCCGTAGCTCGTTGATCATTCCTTTGAGTTCACTGATGTCTTCTTTGGTAGCAAGGGTGGTGGAAGTCGATTGCTCTAGCGCAGTTGACAAAGCTTCGGCGCTCGCCTTGGCATGTGCTTCAGGCATGCCGGCGGACCTAAGTTTCTCGACGTAACGCAAGGTATCGAATTGGATTGTCATACTCATATCTTATTCCTAAATAAAAGGTTTCGCAAAATCCCTTTAACAAGAGTTTTAACCGCCAGCAAAAGTACTGCCAGTTCTCCATGGTTGATCGGGTGCAGGGTTATGAAAGACATGAGAATCTAATTTAGTTCGAATTACGTATATCGAAAACCTCGTCGTCGATGCGCTCAAGCGGCGATTATCGCAGTCTCTAGGACTGGCCTACCAGTCAGCCGCAGGCGGACTTAAAAAAGCTGCAGGGATGAATCTTTCATAAATGAGCGACTGATAACCCTAATTATCAGTCCCTCATGCTGAAACGGAACGGTAGATGAATTCGCCACAGACCCATCTCGGCTGTGCCACCTGAGTGGCCGTTGCTATCGGGTGCACCGGTGCCCGGCATTTGGTCGCCTCGGTAAGGCTCGTGCCGCGCATTCTTAATTCAATCACGCCGCCAGCCAACTGGCGATGTTGGATTGGGACACGTCGTGTCGGCTCGACCGGGAAGCGCCGGCGTTCGGCCGAGCAAAATACAGGGATCGCTTTTGATGGCACATCGCTTTTGCTGTAGCGTGGGCAACTACAACTATTCAATGGGTATATAATTCATTTGAATATATTGAAACAGCGAGTGCAAAATGAAGTCGAAAGTGATGCAACGCAACTCCCGGCGCTTCCTGAAAATCGGTTTGCTGCGGGAAAGCTCGCCGGTTTTAGGTTCGACTGCCGGCGTCTGGGACCAAGCATTGAAGGGCAATTTGGCGACCAGCCTGCAAGAAGTGCGCCGTCGCGTGATGGCTGTGCGCGTGCAGGGTGTGACGAATCAGCCCGCCCCAGCAGAAGCACCGACCGATGTTGCCAGCACCGTACGGCGTCGCACCTTGGCGCGCGGTTAATACTTCCAGTCGGAACACTATTCCTGATAAACGAGAAACGCGGCCTAGCCGCGTTTTTCTTTTCCCCTACTTGCTTCTATGGTTACTTCTGCCCAAGATGCGCCGTTCGTCATTATCTTTGCAGGTCCGAATGGCAGCGGCAAGACGAGCTTAATCGATGAGGTGCGGAACACAGGCTTGGCAGCCCTCGGCGATGTCTTCCCAGTACCGGAATACTTCATCAATCCAGATCAGGTAGCGAAAGATCTGGAAGGAGAGTTCGCCACGCAGGAGGAACGGGATATCGCCGCCCAAGCGCGCGGCATTGCGTTGCGCAAAAAAGCCATTGATGCGCGGCGCTCCTTTGCCTATGAAACGGTAATGTCGCATCCCACCCGTCTTAATGAAATTATTCAGCTAAAAGAGCAGGGCTACAGGGTATTGCTTACTTTCATTGCAACTGATCATCCAGATATCAACGTGCGCCGGGTCATGGAGCGTTACAGAAGCGGCACCACAACCGGTCATTTTGTCCGGGAGGACCGTGTGCGCCAACGCTATTCCCGAGTGATGCAGTTGTTGCCAGCAGCCGCCGAACTGGCTGAGGCGGTCTTCATATACGACAATTCAACCGACTTCACCGTACCGAAGCAGGTTGTAGTCGTCACCGCCGAAGATGTCTTGGTCACAGCCTCGCGTCCAGACTGGGTGACCCGGCATTTCATGAGGCCTGCGGAACAGCGTGCTCTGGAAATCGAAGAATTCCAGGACGTGTACGGAGAAAATCTGATCGAAGCCGATCCCTTGAACGGCAGCTACGCCGGCAATATCGTCAACTCCACCGATAATTACGCCGCACAGTTTGTTGTTGCGAATGGCGTTGAGGTAGTTGTGTTGCACGATCGCGCCCTGCTCGATGCTGCATCCGAAAAAGAATCCCATCCGGATGGCCTTACCCAATACCATCCCGGAGAATGGCTGCATATTTCCTATGCCGAGGACCGGGCTCCGATCGTGCGGCACATGCAAGCATAGGCATAGCTATAGGCACCCCGTTCCTCTATCGCGGCATTGAAGTCGACGATACGCTGGATATTACTGAGAAAACCGAAGCTTGAAAGGCCATAAGCTAGTGTTGAAAGCAAGCGCATTTTGATTAATGGGAGAGTGAGGTGCATGCGATAAAGACTGGAAGCAGACCAAAGCGAAAATGCTTGAAACGGGCTTCACCATAAAGCGTAGCTTAAAGAATTGCTCAGATTCCGGCCCGTAATTATTTGTCCCTACAGGAGTTAGTGTACCTAACAATAAATTAAAACTACCTAACTATTAGGCTGTGTTTCCGCTAGAATTGCTTCGCCTAACAGGAGCACATATGCGATTTTATCAACTTATATCATTCACTGCAGTTATAACGTTACTTTTAGCAGGGTGTTCTACCACTGGAGCAATAAAGCCGGTTGCTTCAAGTAAATCCGAATTCGACGGCTCTGTGTACCGCGGTGAGACAACCATTATAAACAGTGCTTCGCATGGCGGAGAAGAATATCGGGTGTTCAATCAGGGTGCAACCGGCTTTGTTTCGTTACAAGCTAATCGCGAAAATGCTGAAGAACGTGCGTCAAAGTTTTGCACGCAGAAAGGAAAATCAATGCGTTCATTGCGGGAAACCGTTTCAAAGCCACCACATGTTATGGGAAATTTTCCACGTGTAGAGCTGATTTTCGAATGCACAGAAAATGGTACGCCTGCGGTAGGAAGTGTTGTTGGTGAAGGACGGTTGGCAAGACTTGCGATGCTCAAAAAGCTGCTTGACGATGGCACTCTTACTAAAGATGAATTTGAAAAAGAAAAGCAAAAAGTATTGAACTCAAATTAGAACTTAATACTTGATTCAATTAGAAAGCTAAATTCATTTGCTCAATCTTCCTTATGCACTCAGTTCCGGTGTTTGTGAGAGGTATGCTCCTTGAAGAAACTGCATCGAAATAATTCTCAATTTTTGACCACTATTGATCTGCTAATCGCGTCAATAGCATTTCAAGAGTGACCTTCAACCGTAGTTGAAACTCAGTAACAATTTCCGGCAAACACTTGTTAATTTTGTTTTCTTTGGAGAAAAATAGATTTCGATTGCCATACCGGTCAAACCGGCCGTGCGTCATATCAGGAAATAAGATGAATCTTTCTACAGCACGTCCTTGCTCAATCTGCTCATAGGCTTTCGGCATATCATCTAGCAAACCGTCGTGAATTAGATGATTTCGAAGGGTTTCGATCGTCGTAATGAATTCACATTCTTCGAACAACGTTTTTGGCGACTTATTGAAGCTGATTTTCTTACGGCTACCGAATTGGTCATTCAAGCTACGCATTTTATGGTACTTGGTAAAATTCGGAGGCAAATGCTCTGTCTCAATCGCCAACTTCACGATGTAATCCAATAGGCTGTGCATGCGAACAAATACAAAGGTCAGTAAAGCAAATAGCTTGGTAACAGTAGGAGATGTGTTAAATCTGATACCATCCTCCTGTTGAATGGGCGGATAAAACAATCCCTCTGTGTTCAACGTTCGATAAAACTCACCAACCATTTGCAATAGTTCTTTTAAGGATTCTTGTATCGAGCTAATTAGCTTTTGCACTTCATAAAGATATAGAAATCGGTTTAGCTCGGGGAACGTAGCACACAGTTTAATAAATTTCTCGAAGTGATCCTTCGACAATATAGATTCCGAATTCAAGCCGGACAAGGAAACGAATTGAGGCACTCTTGGCAAGAGTTCGTCGTAAGGGACACCTTGCATTACAGTTTTTCGAAGGACGTTATGAAGACGTACGCACACTGCATCTAACTCATATGACAGATCTCCACGATTGAGCCGCCACACTCCTTGCGGGTCAAACCACAAATAGACTACGTCCGCATCTCTAGGAAGATCGGACGGGATGCCATTCAATTTTAAATACATAAGCCCAGCATGAGTAAACGTGTATCTTTATAATAAAGTAATGAAAAGGCGAAAAATTCTTGAGTTAATTAATCACCAAAGATCTATGCTCTAAGATTCTTAAACACCTTAATCGTTAATTATTTTTTCAATGATATTCTTCATGCCAGCCGGCTTATATAGCGTTTGTGCCATCCTAGCGACGATAAGATTTCTGAAAACCTCATAACCTACTGAAACCTTTTCGATGTCGACGAATTGCTTAAGAATATCACGCCCCGGCAACTTATTCATCCAAGTACCATCAGCAAAGCTCTGTTCGAATTCCTGCCGATATTGTAGTTCTCGGGCATTTAAAGCATCTTTAGAAAGCTCAGACTGGATTAAACCAGCTACTTTGATACTCGACCGTGCGGCCGCATTGTGCAGATCAACGCCAATAGTTAAAGTATTTGGATCAAAACCGAGCGTTACTGAGTTGACAATTGCAGAATTTACATACGACCGCATTTTATGAACCAGCATACTAGGCACTACTTTCCTTGCAGCTTCATTTAATTTTTCTGTAATTATTGCCTCATCATACGTTACGCCTAAACTCAGTGATGTCAATACTTCAGCAATAATCTTTGGTTCTAGCAGATAATTTTCTATATGGTACACGTCCCAAACGAATCTATTGACAGCTTTTGTATCTTCAACGGATTCCTCTGAATCTCTATCTACTATTGCATAAAATTTAGTCGGGAGGTCCCCATTTTTGTGTGCACGATCCAATATTTCATGTAGCAACTTAACCCGGATCTTGTTTGATCCAGATATAAGGTTTATCCCACGAAGGTCATCAGGAAATAAAGCAGATGCAAATGTTTTATCAAAGTCGGAGTCGCCCCCTCCCTCAAAAATAAGTCCTTTCCCCCCAGGACGATATGCCGCTAAGTCCCCGACAAGATCCGCCATTACCATTTCCAAATCTTGGCTAACTGTGAGTGGCTTTAACTGTGAGCTTCCGGCTGATTCGGCACCACAAGGGAGCATATGGAAAACATTGAACCCTGGTTTGCCAACCGCCTCCCGAATCAAGGCATCAGAATGTGTAACGAGCCACAGTTGGTTTTGAAGCGCCTCGCCAAGATGTTTCCGGTAAAATTCAGGCAAGCCCCGAATCAGTCGTGGATTTAAATGCAACTCCGGTTCATCTAGCAAGATAATAGAATCTCGTGGTGCTGAACTTCGGATTCTAAGATAGCCATACAAAATTTCCTTCTCCCCGGAGCTAAGCTCGTCTAAATCATGCTCCGCGCCAGAAGCTGTAACGACAGGAAAAGCGAGGCTTCCATCTAATGTAGGTTTTGGCCCAAGAAACTTTTTGTCCGGGAAAAATGATTCGAAAAGTTCTTTGAGTGTATCGCTCAATGATTCTAATTTAGTTTCATTGCCGGCGCTGGCTTTTTCGGCTAACAGTTCTTTTACAAAGTTTCCGGCCATTTCGCTTTTAACGTTTGCATACTTATTGTTATAGTTATAAAGGGTATGTTGGCTATATTGTTGATTTGCTTGATCAAGGCTGAGATTAATTCCTTGAACGTTTTCTCTGCCATAATGCCTTTGTGCACCATGAAAATCAATTACGCCAATTTGCCGTGGCTTATAGCTCGAGAAAATCACATTTAACAGGCGCGAGTCTGAAATTGTAATATTACCTTGGGGGGTAATATGAACTCGTGCTGCAATGTGAGGTGCCGTTAATTCCTGCTGAAGCTTTGGGAACTCACTTTCAACCCTCGCTGTTACCTCTGGCTGTCTCTCACGAAATTGGTTTGAAAACAAAGCCTTCCGATACCCACCAAATTGAAAAGCTTCTGGAAGTACAGTTTGCCAAATCGTCTCTTCTAATAAATCCGCTGCGTTAGCCGATATATACGCTCGCTCATTGTCGCGTATCTTAAATATACACTCGATAATCGCAGGTTTTGAAGCATCATTAAATAGACCCTTAAGGTTTTTCGATCCTCCGTGCAATTGAATAGCGAATTCACCAAAGAAATGTTGCCATTCATTTTGCTGATAGCCGCCATAAACGCTTTTTAAAAGTCGAATGGCGTCGAAGATACAGGATTTTCCTGAACCATTCTGTCCTGCGATGATAATCGTATCACCGAGATTTTTAGCTTCAACGCGAGTTATACCTCTAAAATTTTGGATCTGAAAGCTGTCTATTTTCATGTTATCTGGCTGGCATAAATTAAAAAAGCTAATTAGTATTGAATTGACTCGTGATGGGCGACCGAAAAGCTTTAATATCAAATATTTTTCTATGATCTTATGTTTGGCATCTATTATATCAACATTTCGTAGGAGCAAAAGTTGCTTGAAAAGATTGAGACTGGGCCTGTTAGTGGAAATTTTGCTTTCTTATCGTCGCCTGCGACTGCAACTAGTCAATCGAAGTAGTCCGTGAATGCGGGGCAGCTACTGTTTTTGCGAATATGAAGTTGCAGCTTCTTGAGTCTTTAAGTCTGCTTTCGCCGTATTGCAGACCTATAGAAAAATAACTCGTCAACTGTTTCAAGCTTGCAGCGCCGATGACTATGTCGTCTTCCAACATACTGACGAGGCCTGCGAATAGTGCTTAGCTGCAATTATTTTTCAAGTGCCTCAAGGGTAAGCATGAAACTCGCAATTTCATGGATCCTGGTGTAACTGGTCCCGTTGAGACCATTCCCGTAACGCGGATCGTAATGTTCGCAATAGTTGGCAGCAAGTCGATATCCCTGCGATGGAGAATCGGTGTGCCATAGATAGATGCGTAGCCCTTCCTCCACTAAAAATAGGTTTTGATTGTAAATGAGGCGAACTTGTCCCCAGGACGAACTTTTATACTCGTTTTGAAATTCGTTCAGTCGTCTATGCAACTTTACCGCTTCGACGCGAGATATATCTGGAGCATAGACGTCTACCTGCGCCAAGAACTGGCGAGCTTCGCGGAAAAGAATGGCTGCGTCGCGGGTCGTCTTGCCTTTGCGGCTACAGGCGGTTTTAGCGACAAAGATGGCAAACGAGGAAAGACGAGAGGGCCGCTCAAACCATTTTTTGAGCACAGTAAGTTTAGTAAGAGCAACCGAACCGCCTTCGTTAATTTGATCGGCAATACTGATCAGTCTTTCAGGTACATGGGTACGCATGACAAATACGAGGAAAAACGTGATTGATGTGTGTACCACATAATGCGTTGCCCGTTAAAAAAGAATGAAAACGAAAACCGATGCACGAAAACTGGATATTTCGGAGCAGGAGCACCTGAGGAAGCTGGTGGCATAAGTGGTGTGAGACAGCATGATGCAGAGTGCGACGACGATGAGCTTCGAGGTGGGCGTGCGTGCGGTAAGCAAATGGAAGAAGGTGTCCCGAGAAGGTGGCCTACGTGCCCTCCGATCCAGGAAACAGGGTCGTCGCCATGGGGGACGGTTGTATGCCAGGCAAGCGGCGAACATTCAAGCACTGATAATAGGCAAGGCGCCTAACCAGTTGCGGCTGCCTAATTGCCTGTTGGCACGGGAGTCCGTGGCCAATCTAATGGCGCGGGAGTATGGCGTTGCCATTCCACCGACAGTCTGGCGTTATTTGAAAGCGTGGAGCATGAGCGCCCAAAAGCCGGTACGCTGGGCCTGAGAGAGAAACGATGAACCAATTGCCCGTAGGCAGATTAGGACTATCCACGGCTGACACAAAAAGCAAAGCGGAAAAGGCGAGCATCTACTGGTGTGACGAGATTGGATTGGGTAGCGATCATGTCAGTGGCAAGAGCTTTGCTCCAAAATGTGGGACCGTAATAATCTAACCAGGCGGCAACTTATAGGCACTGAAAACTTACTTTGACTTATGTGGGTCTATGGCAACAGTGGGCTTTCAATATAATTTGGTGTGTATATAATGAGTCAGACCTGTTTTACTGATCCAAGGCAATTTTATGTCGTACTCTGGCTATGTCATCAAGAACTGCAGCGCAAAAGATCTCGAGTCTGCTTGCCCCAAGCGCTGGGACCAGCTAAAGCCAGCATTTTCAGATATGGTCCGCCATTGCGACCATTGCAACAAGAAAGTCTATCTCTGCGAAACGGAAGAGCAAATCACGTTCTATAGCTCAGTGAAGTTCTGTATCGCAGTCGCTGAACAAGTAGGGATCCTGAATGTGGAAAGAATTCCCCCTTCCAGTACACCTTCGATATCCCACGCCGTCGAGCGAGCAGCTCAATCCGACGATGGGCTCATGGCAGATCTCAATCGTCCCTTACCGAACGTGTGGCGTAGGCCTTCATCGCCCGTACGACACGAAGAAGTTTTGCATGACGATAGTGCTTCCTCCTTGCGCATCCATCAAATCACAGACGACAGCGACATTCCGGCCTTCTTGCGGAAACGAAGTAAATAGTCGATCTCATAGCTACGAACACGAATCAGGCAATGAGCTACCGCATCTATCTGCAAATACCGAATGGCAGCGCGTTCGAGCGGACTGAAACCGGATCGCGGTCGATCGCCGAATCCGTTTTCAGGGCATTCCTCGAGCGCGACGAACTGGACAACAAGGACGTCAGCCTGCACCTTGTGTATCAACGCACTACCTTGGCCGTACACCGTTTCAATGAAGCGGCCAGCGCGACAAACAACTGGAAGGGAAGGGTAGATGAGATCGCCTGGCCTGTAGGGCACGGGCACGTCGGGCGGCCCACCGAACTGGAAGGCGGCGGGCGGCGTAACGTTTATCTTGATGCGGTAAGCATTGCCCGAGCCAAGAAGCTAGGCAAGGGCAATATCAGTGAAGGCATCCGGATTGCACTAAGCCGAGTTTGAGCGCCGATAGCGCAACCATCCAAAGGAAGCTAATTATTCGGTAGCTGTAGCTGCTTCTTTCGCTTCGTCGGGCTGTGCTTCGCTCGCCGGGTTCTGATTCGCAGACCCGATTTCGTATTGCTGCGCATCGCCTTTCATCCAGAATGGACGCCGTCCGCGGCCAGACCAAGTTTTCCCCGAGTTCGGATCCTTGAATTTCGCTTCGGGGGGTGCCTTGGATTTTTCACCCTTAGCCTTCTTCGGTTTTGCCGCTTTCGCGTCCGTCACCTGTTCTGCACGGGCGGTGCTGCGTTCGGCAAGCTTACGGCTGCGTTTTGAAGCGATATCCAGATCGGCTTTGCTTGCTTTCGGTGCAGTAGTTTCATCTGCATTTTTTGGCTTGCGACCTTGCTTTTTTCCTTCTTTCGGCGCCACTGGTTTTTCAAGTGCCAAAGCCTGGGTATTTGAACCTTGATATTCCACCTGCAATGCGTCACGTGATGCGCCCACAGCCTCGATTTGTTGGAGCGCACGCTCAAGTTCACTAATCTGGTTGGTCCAGAGATCGAGTACTTGGCGAGCATGATCCAGGTCGGCCTGTATAAGTGATCTTGCTGTATTTAGGTTGCTCATAATTTTTCTTCGCAGAGAGGTTATCGGGGATGGTCCATCTTAGGATTTTTATACGACTAATTGGCCCTAAAGCGAAGGATAGCAAAATAGGCAACAGAGTTCACGGCATGATACATGTTGTCTTAAACGAAAATAAGCGCAATACGAAAGGTGAGACTGCTTCCTGTAGAAGCTCACCAATCGTGCTGGCTTCTAAGAGCATCTAACAAAATGAGTTTTTCAAAATGCGCCAACAAATATGGCGCAGCCCAAGTGAAGGAATGCTTCATGGATCGAGGGCAGTCGTTCGTAGCGTACGCGCAGTCGCCGAAATTGATGCAACCAGGCGATAGTGCGTTCGACTACCCACCGGGTTTTACCAAGATTGCTGCCATGTGCTGTTCGGCGTTTGGCAATTTGGTGGTCAATGCCGCGTTGCTCCAATGCCAGGCGGTGTGCACGACTATCGTAGGCACGATCGGCTTGAACGGACTAGGGCTTTTTCAATGGCCGTCCGCGCTTTCCTCGAATTGGGTGGACGCCGTCAACCAATGGCAACAACTGCGTGACGTCGTGCCAGTTTGCTGAGTCCGTCTTTGAACTCCAGAATGATGCGAGCCGCTTCAGTCCGCCATTCGCTGTCATGCTTCATGTATAGGCCCAGCATCCAGAGGATTGATACTGCTTGTTCGTCCTCGGCGCGTCGCTTGATGTCGTGGCCTATGCTGCGCAGCATCTGGGCCATGCTGATCAAGGTGAAGCACGGCCGGCCAAGGATGTCGCGCAGTTCATCATCCGGCGGCGGCGCGCCAGCCGGGGAGGGGAGAACCTTCCACGTTTCTGGCTGGGAAGTGCGCAATAGACGGGCCGCATGTCGAACGCGCTCTGCACCCGCTGCATCCTCATTCGGTAGAAGGTCCTGCGCCGTGCTCTCGAGCTCAGAGATAAATGCGGCACGTGATGGAGGCGTCGGCCGATCGACACGCAGCCGCGCATCCCGCAGGCATCCGGGCTTGCCTTCGCCCGGGTAGGCGTGGCATGTCGGCGTCATTGCCGCCGCACGACTTGCAGCGGGCGTCGGCTGGTGCTGCTGGCAGGGGCGAGTGCTTCGGCTTCGCCGCCTGCTTTGCCCGCATCTGCTCGACCTTCGTCCAGATGCGCGCCAGCTCGACTTCGCCTGCCTGGTGCATGTCCAGATCATTGGCCAGGCAGAGCGCCGCCAAGGTGATCTGGACTCCGCCAGCCTCCTACGATTTCTCGCCAACCGGCCGCCCGTAGACGTAGTCCACCAGCTGGTGCGCTTCGCTCTGTGTGGCGCCGCAGGCTTGCACCAGTTCTAGCGCCTCCTCAAGGAAGCGGTGATTCCGCTCCTGCTTATCTGCGGAGATGGTCGGGCCGAAGCATTCCATCATACATGGCTGCACGCGGACTGGAATGGTGCAGCAGCAACCCCGGCCTCATATCCTGCATCAAGTCCTTCTTCGGCTGCATACTGGTGACGCCAGACGGCAGCGCTTTTCGTCGTTTCGAACCATTGCTCGAATGGTGTTTTGGCCTGCTCGCTCATCCCTGCTTTCCTGGCATTTCCTGAGTGCAACTAACTTTGACGTAGTCGTACATACAGGCAGTATTCAAGCCCGAAAATACGCTCTTCAGCTGTATTGTTAATAAGATAACTTTCACGTAAATGCCCTTAAGATTGATAGAGGCTGAAATGCTTGAGATCGTTACTTTCCGTGGCCACACAATTTCGGCGCTTTCGACGCTTGTTGGTGACGGTCGCTGGCGTGCTAGCTACACGGTTTGCCGGTACGGCGAGAGGATTCGGATTTCGAGCGAAGCCCCCTTTAAAACCTCTCGAGAGCTTGCGGAAAGCGCCGCAATACTCCTTGCGATGCAATATGTTGAGGACCGTCTGAGACGCCCGCAGTAGTCGACATTCCTGATGCTTGCTGACGACTTCTGACCAAGCCGGACGAGGGAAACGGCTTGAATCGGCAGCGAGCGCTGCTAAACTTTCAAGCCCCTGTCGCCTTTTAGGAGGCCCATCATGACGACGGTTCGACTTTCCACGGAAGAAGTGCAAGTCCAAAGTTTTATCTATGGTTTTACCAGCCCCGAAGCTGCCGACCAATTCCAAACCTGCCTGTTGTTCGATGTCCTGGACGATTGCGAAACCAAGTTTCCGCCCCTCAGTCGCCACTCGATTTGTTTTGAGGTCGACGACTTCTAAGCGGGTGATTAGCCAAAATATTTCCCTGCTGCGGGGTCGTCGGAGCCGCTGCCGTGGCAGCGCTCGCAGGTGAGGCGGGAATCGTGCGCCATAGATGCGGTCATATAAGTCTCATGCAGCAAAATCGTTTAAGGAGATTTCCATGAGCCAAACTGCTGACTACAAGGGCTACAAAATTACTGCAACTGCCCAGCAACGCGGCGGGGAATGGTATGGCAATTATGTCCGTGAAAAAGATGGTGATACCTTCCGCAGCGAAATGACTGTTATGCATGCTGGATCGCAAGAAGATGCTGAAGCCCAGCTTCTTGAGTTGGCTCGAGCGCAGGTTCATGCATTGGAAACGTGAATGGCCGTAGGCCGAACGCTTCGGTAGGTGAGCGGTCATGCAGCTTCCTTAAGTGCAAGAATCACATCCCGCGCCGCCGGCGGACAGACAGCATTTCCCAGCATATGCACGGCCAGCCTGTGTTGCGTCGGTAGTTTGTAGTCGGCCGGAAAGCCCATCGCCGCCCGGCATTCCTGTGCGGAGAACATGCGCATGCGGTCGCCGTCGACAATGGCGTGCCGGTCCCGCGTGGTGACCGTGCCGACCGGGCGGTGAATAGACCGGCCGCCGCGTTCGGCGCCGTAGTAGCTGGCTTCTCGATTGGATGCCAGCTTCCTGCCGTGAAGTCGATGAACGAGGACGCCGGCACATGCTCCCGTTTGCGCAGGTTCAGAAGCAGCGGCCGCTTGGCGCGCGCCGCGACGATAAATAGCCGTTCCCGGTGCTGGGTGACACCATGGTCAGCCGTGTCAACTACATGCGGCGACAGGCAGTAGCCCAGCGCTTCCATGGCCAGGCGCCATGCCGGGTAAAGCGACCAGCGCAAGAACTCGGGCACGTTCTCGATCACCGCGAATGCTGGACGGTGGTATTCGGCTGCCGACACGACGGCCCAAGCGGTCGACCGGCTGGCATCGTGCTGCGGGTTGCCGTTGGCCTTGCCACGCGCCTTGCTGTGGCCTTGGCAGCAGGGCGAGGCGAGCAGGATATCATGCGCCGGTACCGCGACCCAGTGCGCCTGGTGAAGGTCTTGGCATACGTACTGCGCGCCCGGGTGGTTCGTTGCATGGATCTCCACGGCACTTTGCCAGTGGTTCGCCGCCCAGACTACGTTGCAGCCGGCCATAGTCGCGCCAGTAGAGAATCCGCCCGCGCCAGCAAAGAGGTCGATTGCCTTCATGCCGTTGGCCCTCCAGGCAGCGCGGCCCAGTGAGTCGGCGCCGCCGGCATGCCATCTACAAAGCACCAGGTATCGCCATCCAGATAGCCCAGCCAGGCCGGCTCGGACGCGGCCGGGTCGAACAGCAGCACGGTCGTGTCACTGTCTGGTGGCGAGGCTACTGGCTTCCGCGTTATTGCATCAGTTGTCATGCTACGATTCCTTTCTGAAAGGAAATTGCATGGGCAAATGGGAAAAAATTGGCGGAGCGGCCTTCGGTGCTTTCGCCGTCTTGATAGCAATCTGGATGGTCGGAAACTATTTCGGACTTAATAAAGAAAGTTGGCCAGCTTGGGTTCAAGCCATCGGTGCGATCGCGACTATCGCGGCCGCTTTCGTCATCACGCAGATGCAGGAACGGACCGCTTTTAAGCAACATGTGATCACCACTGGGATGGCCACTAAAGATAGGCTCGGCGGCATTCTTGCGATTGCTGAGCGCGCGCGATTTCTGATTAAGAAATTGGAGGACGAGCATTTGGGCGACGAAGAGTCGGCTAATGAATTTCGCCGGACCCTCTATCAAGATTTCGCGGCGAAACTGGCGTACGCGAAAAATTCGTTGCTCGCTATTCCGCTCCACGAGGTCAATAACTATTCGGTCGTGGTTGTGATACAGGAGATCACACAAGCCGTTGAGAATGCTCAGGCGGATCTTGCCGCAATTTGTGAAGCAGACGCCCTGATGTTTTTTGTTCGCTATGAACAGCATGGCAAGCACTTCGGTAGATACGCCGCTGTCGCGGACTACGCAGTTGAAAACATTAGCATCCAACGCCATAGCGTCCCGATGACGGTTATTTGGTAGCCGCGGGCTTGCCTTCAGGGTGAGCGAATTTGTGATCATGCTAGTATTTCCCTTCCACTTAGCCTTGTGCGAGGCGCTATGGCTGTCAACATTCGCATCTCCCCGACCGAAATCCAGGTTGGGCACTACGTCTACACCTTCGAACAGCCCGATGAAGCAGACAGTTTCGAGGCTTGTGTGGCGGCTGTTAGTGCGGACTACTGTGAGCAGAGACATCCGTGCCTCAGTAAAAAGTCGGTAGACGCACGTGGGCAAGGTGCTGCGGACAAGTAAATCTGCGGCGCTCCGAGCGTGGTGTGATCATGCTGCGACTCTCCATTCAGAATTGGCCGGCCCATGTTTCAGGCCGGCCGAGAATTACGCAGCGACTTCGTCCGCGTCCTCGCCCAGCAGTGAACGCTGGTCCGGGTCCGTCTCGGTCGAATCGCCTTCATCCAGCATCTTCGAGCGGGACTCGATCACGATCGTCACGTACGAGCCTTCGGCAGCGGCCAGGCTGTGCGCTTCAGGCGACTTAGACAGGGTCAGTACGCACTTCATGCCATCCTTGAACACGACCTGGTCGACCGCGGCGGGGAAGGTCAGCCGGGCATTGCTGGCGATGATGTCGATCGCATCCCGGGTGGCTTCGTAGCAGTCTTTCTGCACGTCGGCCGTGACGCGGCGCTGCTCGCCTTCCTTCATCTCGCCCCAGGTCTTGGAGAGCGTCTTGATGTGCTTGGTCGCTGCCTTGATGATCGAGCCCAGCAGGTATTCCTGGGCATAGTCACGGCGGGCCAGCGTGTTGTCATTCGGCGCCGGCTTGGTGAAGAGAGCGAACGGTCCTTCGTCGGCGCCGAAGTTGCCGGACAGGGCCCAGCCTTCGCCCTCTGGTGCAACTGGGATCCAGTCGGAGACGCCGGCGGCCCCACTCAAATAGTCGGCCGCAATCTCTTTAGCGCTGAGGTCGCCGAACAGTTCGACGATCGCAACCTCGGCACCGTTGACGACCGCACCATGTGCGAAGCCTTCGCTGGGAATCGCGAACTCGGCGAATGCCGGCACGGCGCCAAAGCCGTTATCGTTGCGAGGGAAGGGTAAAGGTGCTGCTTTCTGTTTCTTGGCCATGCTGTGGATCCTTCTCAGTAAGTGAATTTGTCCGGCCTTCCATCCGGATGACGCCTTGGCCGCTGCGCTCGCGAACATGCAGGGACTGTCTATGCCCTGTGCCATTAGCCCTTGGTAGGGATTCAGTTAAATACGAGGTCGGGGTCCATATCCATTAGTTAGTTATAGGCAAGGGTGCCTTTTATCGCCCAACGAAGAGTAAGCCAGCCTAATCAGCTGGTTTTTTGCGTTTACGTCCGAAGGTAGGGCTTACCGCAGATGAGCCATCGGGCAGCGGGTAGCGTGGGACTGGCGAACCCTTAGTCGAGTCAATCAGTCTTAAACACACGAGAAGACGGAAGCCATCCGAGTGCCGCCCCAAGCCGCATGCTTCGGACGCGGGACGCTGTAACCCGCAACCAGATAAAATGCTGCCGCGCGGTGCGCCAGCTCAGGCGCTGAAATGGCCGGGAGACGGAACTCTGTCGGTCCCAATAAGGCCGGGTTAGCACCGGCCGCCGCGCTGATTCAGCATTTTGTCAGAATCAAATGCCAGGATGTGCAGGCGGTGCGCCAGCTCAGGCGCTAAATATGGTCAGTTGCGCTGATGGCAGGCAGGACTAAGGACCGGGATTAGCGACGGTCGCCGCAACAGATACCAAGCCCGCACCTCACCAGGTAGCGGGCTTTTTCATTCGAAGGCGCAGCTGAAGCAAAACTTCTGATGCTTGTCAAAAAATTGGAAATCCCAAGTAGATAGTGAGTTCACTGAAGTGCTGTTTCAAGTGGGAGGTCATCATGGACCGGCTCAGCAAGCCAATGGAAGAACGGATTCGCGAAGTATTAAACCAGGCAGCGGCGCAGCATAAGCCGCCCCCTGATCCAGCAGAAATCCGGCGTCAGCTTGAATGGCGGCTCTCAGAGGAAATGTACCAAGAGTGGCGCTTGCGGCTACTTTAGCCTAGCCCCTAACTGGTTACACGCAGTAACAGCAGCAGTATTTCCTTTTGTGCGTGCGCCACCATCTACTAGGTGACCCCATGATGCATCCACTCGCAGTTTCAATGATGCTGTGGGGCCGCTACATGCCCGTCATGCTGTCCCGAATGGAGGTGGCAAATGGTCAATACAGTGAAGCCCACAAAGGAGCAGGTCCGCGATTACATGGAACGTCGCCAGGCAGAGCACAAGCCGCCGCCGACCCGGGAGGAGATCCGGCGGCAATTGGGCTGGGAGCTGATTGAGATGGAGCGCGACGAGCGCCGGCGACACCAAAACTGAATTTACCGAGTCTCCTCCATTCGTTACCAAAACGATGGATTCGCCCGCACCGATAGGTCTGCGGGTTTTTTTATTCCCCTCCGGCCTGGCGCCGGAACTCTAACCAGGTGATCGCCCGCGATGAAAACTGCCGACCGCGTGAAAGACGTTACGACGTCAGTGGGCACGGGAACCGTGACGGTTAGCGGCCATCCGCCAACTCCCTATCAGCCGCTGTCCGTTCTGGCCATCGGCACAGCTGGCGTGGCCATGATGATCGAGTCTCGATCCGGCGCCGAGTGGAAGCTGTCGGAGTGCACGATCCTATCGGCGACAACGTTTTCACGCGACACGGTGCTCGCCAGTTCGAACAATGGCTCACCGGTCAGCTTTGGCGCTGGCATCAAGGACGTATTTGCCACCGTAGGCGCAGCGCAGATCAACAAGTTCATTGCGGTTGACGCGCCGATTGTGGCCATCCCAGCATCCTCGCCGCGCATCGTCAGTGAGGTAGGCGGCGTAGCCCAGCGCATATCGCTGGCCGATTTCGCAGCACTCATTTCCGGCGGCGTCACTCCCGTACCATCGACAACCGACTACGGGGTACTCGCGGCAATTCTCTAAAGGCAGATCATGTCGCAACCGACGCTCACCGTAAAAGACGCATCTGGCACAACGCAGACGGTCTTTACCCACAACCCGAACGGCCCGGCCGCGGCGGTCAATTCGCAGCCTGTGGTGCTAGCGAGTGAATCGCCTGCGTTGCCTGTCGCGCTTGATGCGCCTTCCCTAAGAGTGCGATTCTGATGAGTTCGGACAGCGCATCGACCTGGTTGAACATGGTCGACAACAATACGACCAATCCGGATAGTGGCGGCGCCAACTGGCTTCCGATGTCGTCCGGCCGCCTGCTCAACGTGCAGATCTTTCCAAGCGCCGGCACCGCTGGAGAAGCCGAATTAAGTGCGTATAAAATGGCGAGACGGTTTTGGCTGTTCTGTATCACCATATCAGCACCAGAATTAGTCTGAAAAGTAGAAAGCGTCCGGTCTGAGGTGCCTTGAGGGCGGTCAGCACGGGCAAGTATCTTCCAGTGATGCTAAGATTTGGCGCCAGTTTTAAAGAGACTTTGAATGACAATAACTCGCATTTCACCGACTGTGGTTCAAGCCAATGGCTATATTTATAAGTTTGAAGACGACGAGGAAGCCGATGATTTTCAAGCGTGCGTTACCGGAGTGGACGTCGCTTACTGCGAACTAGAGCATGCCGTGATCCGCAAGTTGCCAGCAGAATGCGTCGGACATTCTGTACGTTCATAGAATCGAACCGACACGCTGAAAGTGCCATTGCTGGTCTATTTGCGCTGAACTTTGCTGGGCAATCGAACTAGTGGCGGACCATCGTGCGGTCAAGCCGGGGGATGTAAGTTTAAGTCCAACGGTAATGTGTACCTGATTTTACATAAAACGAATTATGGCACTTTGACATTCTTTGTATGTATCGGCTGAACTAGCATCCGCGCCGGCCGCCAGTAGGGCAACCTCGACATGATTGCCCCTTGTGCAGGAGTAGCAATCAATAGAGTACGTCGACCGGGTTTGTGTTTTATAAGCGGCTCTGCAAATGGGAAAAATTCAGCTTAGCACGGGCATATAATTAAATATCAGACGTTCGTTCGCATTGCGAACACAATAGCTTGATGCATTGACATAAAAACCGGCCTACTTTTACACTTGATCCGACTTTAACGCCGGAAAAAAACATCCCACCTTACTGGAAGAACACAGGCAGCAGCGTTAACAGGCGCTGCCAATTCCGAGGAGACAGAAATGTCCACTGCAGTTGCATCTAGTCTAGCGCCAGAGGTTCCGATCAGCGATTTGGATCCGTACGCCGACGAGGTATTAAGTAATCCTTACCCGTATTACGCCAAACTGCGCGACCTTGGCCCCGTAGTCTGGCTCGACCGTTATCAGGTTTATGCGCTCGCTCGGCATGACGAAATCCACGCGGTGCTGTCCGACCCGCATAATTTCTGTTCAAGCGCCGGCGTTGGCTTGGCGAATTTTCACACGGAAGAGCCTTGGCGCAAACCGAGCATTATCCTCGAAGCCGATCCGCCTGCACATAGCGGCATCCGCAAGGTAGTGGCCCGCATTCTGTCGCCCGCCAATATCAGCAAGCTGCGCCCCACATTTGAGGCGGAAGCGGATAAGCTGGTTGACAGGGTACTCGCAAAAGGCCACTTCGACGCCGCTTCCGAATTCTGCGAAGCTTATCCGCTCAAGGTGTTCGCAGATGCAGTAGGCCTGCCTGCAGAAGGACGCGAAAATCTCTTGCCTTACGGCGACATGGTATTCAATGGCTTTGGACCGATTAATGAGCGCTTCAGCAAGCGCCTGGAAAGTTCTAGCGGTGCCGTACAGTGGATCAACAATATCTGCCGGCGCGAAAACCTGTCTGAAAACGGACTTGGCGCCCAGCTTTATGCGGCTGCTGATGCGGGAGAGCTGACCCAAGACGAGGCGGGCATGCTGGTACGTACGCTGCTATCAGCCGGGCTCGATACCACCGTCTTCACCTTATGTAATGCTTTGGTTTCATTCGCGCAAAACCCAGACCAGTACGCCATCTTGCGCAGCAACCCTGCCCTGGCACGGCAGTCGGTTGAAGAAGTCATCCGGTACGAGCCAACCTTCCATTCGTTTTACCGGACGACCGCAAAGCGGGTGGAAATTGCTGGCGTGGCGATGGACACGTCTCAAAAAATTGTTGTCTTCATCGGCTCTGCGAACCGTGACCCGCGGCGCTGGGAAAATCCAGACAAGTTCGATATTACGCGACGCGCTACTGGTAACTTGGGTTTCGGCACTGGCATTCATGGCTGCGCCGGTCAGATGATGGCGCGTCTCGAAGGCGACATCCTGCTCAGTGCGCTAGCGCGCAAAATGAAATCCATCGAACTTACCGGCGAACCGGTACAGCATTACAACAATACCGTGCGCGGCTATACCAGCATCCCGGTTAGCACCACCACTAACTAAACTAGATCGAGACACCTATGCCAAACATCACCTATGTTCAGCCGGATGGTGCGCGCCGCACGCTGGTGGCCGCTGCCGGCAGCACCGTCATGCAAACTGCCATCGCTAACGATGTGGCCGGTATCGTCGCCGAATGCGGTGGTTCAGCCATGTGCGCTACTTGCCATGTGTATGTCGACCCGGAATACATTGACCGCCTGCCACCGGTGTCGGAAGTCGAGAATGAAATGCTGGCCAGTGCTGCCAGCGAACGGCGCGAAACCAGCCGTCTGTCATGTCAGCTTAGCGTTGGAGGCGACGTCGACGAACTGGTGGTTCATGTCCCATCCTGTCAAGTGTGATAACACAATGACGTCCCAACAAGTTGTCATCGTGGGCAGCGGACAGGGCGGCTTCCAAGTCGCGGCATCGCTACGCGATATGGGCTTTGATGGGCACGTGACCATCGTCGGCGAAGAGTCCGGCCTGCCGTACCAGCGCCCGCCGCTGTCCAAAGCTTTTCTGACCGGTCAAATGCAGCATGAACACTTGCTGCTGCGTCCAGCCTCGTTTTTTGAGAGCCGCAAGATCAGTTTGATTGCCCCTGAACGGGTGCAAGCCATCGCGCGGGACAAGCGTGAGGTCGTGCTACAGTCCGGGCGATGCTTTCACTATGACCACCTGGTGTTGGCTACTGGCGCCCGGGCTCGCCCGGTGAAGGTTCCGGGTGCCGAGCAGCAACGCGTTGTCCTGTTGCGCGGTTTGGCGGATGCGATACAAGTCCGCGCTTGGTTGCAGAGGGCGCAGCGCATCGTGATCATCGGCGCAGGCTTCATCGGCTTGGAAATTGCTGCAATCGCCGCCGCGATGGGTATCGAAACCGATGTGCTGGACTTTGCAGAGCGTGGTTTGAAGCGCTCGGTGTCCGCCTTCTGCGCTGACTTCCTGGCCACTGCCCATGCAACTGCCGGCGTGCGTTTCCATTTTTCCACCGCCATTGCCCACATCAGCGGTAGCGACGGCATCGCCACCGGCGTGGTCAGCGCGGATGGGAGGCATTTCGCTGCCGACATGGTTCTTGTTGGGATCGGCGTTGAGCCAAACACCGAGTTGGCCCAAGAAGCCGGCCTGGAAGTCAGCAACGGAATCGTGGTCGACTGCCACCTCCAAACAGCGGATCCAGCTATTTCAGCCATCGGCGACTGTGCGCTCTATCCTTCTGCCTTTTTCCCGCGTCCGATGCGCATTGAATCGGTTCAAAATGCAGTGGACCAAGCACGTTGCGTCGCCAGTCGGATAGCCGGTAAGCCTGCGTCCTATCACAAGGTGCCATGGTTCTGGAGCGATCAGGGCGCCTATAAACTGCAGATTGCCGGCGTTGCTAGCGAAGCCGACCAAGCGGTGTTGCGCGGTGATATGAGCACAGGAAAGTTTTCCGTATTTCGCTTCCATAACGGACGCCTTACTGCTGTCGAGTCTATCAATCGCCCCGGTGATCATTTAGCTGCGCGCAAGCTCATCGAGGCTGGCACGTTGCTATCGCACGAGCAAGCTGCCGATGACAACTTCAAACTAAATCAACGAGCGGCCTGAAAGCCGCTGCTGTGCCCTTTGCAGCCAGAGTCCGCCACCCTTATGCATCGCCAACCATAAACAGGAGAAATTATGTCTCAACAATCGAAGGTCTTTATCATCACCGGTGGCGCTAGCGGCATTGGTTATGCCTTTGCCGAACACCTGGCGCGTGCGGGACACCGGCTTGTCATTGCGGATCTGCGGGGTGCAGGCGAAGCAGCAGACAGGATAAAGGCGGAAGGTCACGCTGCGATTGGCGTCACGGCGGACGTGGTCAAGGCCGATGACGCAGCCGCCATGGTGGCAGCGGCCATTCAGGAATTTGGCGGCGTGGATGTGCTGGTCAATAATGCCGGGCTGTTCACAACGCTGGGGCTCAAGCCGTTTGAACAGGTGTCTGACCAGGAATGGATGCGCGTTATGGAAGTCAATACGCTGGGGCCGTTTGTCTGCGCCAAGGCGGTTGTGCCGGCAATGCGGCAGCGCGGCGCTGGACGCATCATTAATATCGCGTCTACCGTACCGATGAAGGGCATACCCAACATGATCCATTACGTTGCCAGCAAGGGCGCGGTAATTGCCTTCACCCGCTCGCTGGCAAGAGAGCTGGGGCCGGACAACATCACCGTTAATGCGGTGGCGCCGGGGTTCACGCTGTCGGACGGGGTACTGCAGAACGACCTCCATACCAAGATGGGCGACGTCACCCGGAAGCTCTCGCGCATCATCCAGCGTGACCAAGTGCCGGAAGACCTCGTTGGTGCGCTGGAATTCCTTGCCAGCGACGGTGCCAGCTTTATGACTGGCCAGACCTTGGCCGTGGACGGCGGCTCGGTTTTCCTCTAAAGGATGCTGCAACCGGCCGATGCGTTTTTTCGCCTTGGCCTGAGCACTGGGAGCGGCGAACTTAACGCCCCAGCGCCGACAATTATTTGCCAGGATCCTTGACGTCGACAAACTTGTCGAACTCCACGTTCGCCAGCGTGCCGTTCACCTTTTCGACTTTACGGATATAGACAGTCTGAGTGACGTCCCGCGTTTCCAGGTCAATGGCGAGTGGGCCACGCGGGCTGGCAAGTTTCATGCCTCTGAATACCGCCATGGCCTTGTCACCGTCGATCACGCCGTTGAGCTTCTTAGTCACTTCTGCCATGGCTGCCATGCCGTCGTAGCCGGCGACGCCCATGAAGTTCGGCTGGCCGACCTTGGGATTGACTTCCTGAAACAACTTGACGAATGCCTTGTTTTCCGGAGTGTCGTGCGCAGCGGAATAATGGAACGCGGTGATTGCACCCAGCGTTGCATCGCCCAGCGCAGGCAGCATTGCTTCATCGGTCAGGTCGCCAGTGCCGATGATGCGTATTCCGGTGGCGGCAAGCCCCCGTTCGCTGTAATTTTTCATGAAGGACACGCTGTGCTCGCCGCTCGGCACCCAAAGGAAGACTGCATCGGGCTTTGCATCCTTGACGCGCTGGATATAGGGTGCCATGTCCGGGCTGCGCAATGGCACCCGGATGGTTTCAACGATCTCGCCGCCGCCCCTGCTAAACGTTGTCTTGAACGACGTCTCAGCATCGATGCCCGGCGCATAGTCGCCCACTACCGTAACGACGCGCCTGATCTTGTTCTTTAGCGCCCATGTGGCCATTGGCGCCGAATTTTGGGCAATCGTCATGGACACGCGCGTAATGTAATCCGACTTGGTCGTGATGACTGACCCGGCCGCATTCATGATAACCATTGGTTTTTTGGACTGTTGTGCGACTGGCGCCGCAGCCAGTGCATCCGGCGTGAAGCCATAGCCGGCCAGGAAATCGACCTTGTCGCGCGCTACCAGCTCCTGTGACAATCGACGGGATAGTTCAGGCGATGGCCCAGTGGTGTCGCGCACCAACAGTTCGACCTTGCGGCCAGCCACCTTGTCCCCGTGTTGCTTCATGTACGTCCGGATGCCGGCTTCCATCTGCCTGCCATAGTCGGCATAAGGACCGGAGAATGGCGCAACCAGCCCGATGCGCAGCGCTTCCTGCGCGAACGCCGGCATGCTGGCCAGCCCTGACAGCATCGCAAGCAAAGCCAGATTGACAGTACGTCTCTTCATGTTCTTTTCCTTGGTCCGGTTGTCCATAAAAGCAAAGTCGGCCCAATTTAAAAGACTGGTGTATGGAACGTCAATAAAATCTGTTTTTTGTTCGCAATGCGAATTTGCACTGCCATGCCAAGACTTACCGGTGTTAAAACTTATTTGCGGGAAGGAACTGCCAGTCCGCTGTGCGGCCGTTTCGCTAATGATGGCGAGGCGGGGCAGTGGGAGGCATTTCAATGGTGGCAACAGCAGCTATCATTCCGACCGCTCGTCCATCGGTGACAGCGGCGAGTGCCACAATAACTTCACCGGTTTATCTGGAGCGTCATCACTAACCGGACTGTGCCGGTAGAGAGCGAATGCAGTCGAGTGAAGGCAAACAATATACTTCACCCTGCGAACGGATCGCCGTGCTACGCATATTTATATGATTTTTTGCCGGACGCAGACAGTCCTTGGTCGCATTGCTTGTCCTGCCATTTCCGCGCACGTACCCCGGGTCATGCCAGCTACCACCCGACCAGCATTGAATGCACCGGTACAATGCTGGGAGGGCAATGACCGACAAAAGCGATGACCACCAAAGATACCCGTTCCAGTGACGACAAGGAATATGTGGCCGGCTTGGAAAAAGGCCTGTCCGTTATCGAAGCCTTCGGCATCATGAACCGTCCGCTGACGCTGAGCGAAGCTGCAGAAATTACCGGGCATAGCCGGGCGTCGGCGCGCCGTTCACTATTGACGCTACAGCGGCTCGGTTACGTCGAGTCAGATGGCAAGCTGTTCCGGCTAGCGCCGCGAGTGCTGCGGCTCGGGTACGCATATGTGACCTCGACCACGACATCGAAAATCGTCCAGCCAATCCTGGAATCGATCAGCGAGCGTACGCATGAGTCGAGTTCAGTAGCTGTGCTGGACGGCACTGATGTTGTGTTCCTGGCGCGTGCGGCGACGCGGCGCAGCCTGACCAACGGACTTGGCTTGGGCTCGCGGCTTCCTGCGTACTGCGCAGCGACTGGAAGGATACTGCTCGCAGCACTGCCGCCGGAAGACGCTCAGGAAAGGCTGCAGCGCACCAGGCGCCTGCCGCTCACGCCGCATACCTGCACCGAGATGCCGGCGCTGCTGAGCCTGCTGGAAGATGCACGGCGGCAGGGCTATGCGGTATCCGATGAAGAATTGGAATTGGGCGTGCGCTCAATTGCGATCCCGTTGCGCGACAACCATGGCCGCACCATCGCAGCTATGAGCATTGTGGCCTCAGTGCACCGCTATACGCTGGACGCGATGCTGGAGACGCTGTTGCCGCAGCTCGAAAGCGCGCGTCGGATGCTGGCCTCGATGCTCTAATCCTGCGCTGCCTCGGTCACGAAAGCGTCGCAGAAGAACGCATTGACCGGCAAGCCGCATAGGCCGGTAAAGTCCTTACGCGCCGCAGTAATCATCGCCGGCACGCCGCACGCATACACTTCATGCCCTGCCAGCGATGGGAAATCTTCGACGACCGCCTGGTGGACAAAGCCGGTGCGGCTCGCGCCATCGTCTTCCTCGGATAGTACCGGGATGAAGCGGAAGTCGGAATACTGTTTTGCCCACTTTTCGGGCAGCTCCATCTGGTACAAATCGGCCTTTCGTCGCGCACCCCAATACAAGGTAATCGGCCGCAGCGGCGCGCCGCGCTTGAACATGTCTTCGAGAATCGACTTGATCGGCGCAAAACCGGTCCCGCTGGCGACGAACACCAGCGGCTTGCCAGTATCCTCACGAAGGTAAAAATCGCCGAACGGCATTTCCACCCTCACGATGTCGCCGGCCGCAGCCGTCGATTCGAGATAGCTGGAAAAGCGGCCGCCCGGCAGGTGGCGGATGTGCAGTTGGACGCCATCGTTCTGGTGTGGCGGGTTGGCCATCGAGTAACTGCGGCGCGATCCGTCCGCCATCAGCACCTGAAGATACTGGCCGGCCTTGAACCGGACCCGCTTGCCGGCCGGGAAGCGCAGCTGCAGCACGGTCACGTCGTTCGCGATGCGGGTCAGCTTGTAGACCTTGGCGTCGACTTGTTGATGGGCGTTGGGGTCCAGCTTGTTGATGGACCGCGCGCCGATCTCCACATCGGATGTCGGCCTCGCCTGGCAGAACAGCGTGTAGCCGGCATCCCTTTCTTCCGCGCTCAGCGCTTCGCTTGTGCCCGGCATGTCGACATTGCCGCTGACCAGGTGGCCCTTGCAGCTGCCGCAGATGCCGGTGCGGCACGAATAAGGAAGCTCGTAGCCGCCTTTCCTAGCCGCCTCGAGTATGGTCGCACCTTCGGCGCATTCGAATTCGATGTCGGACTGCGCTACGCGTATCAGGTAACTCATGCTGGATCCCGGGTTTCTGCAGCGCGTTGCAGCAGCGCCAGCGTTTCAATCACAGACACCGGGTCGGCAACGCCCTGCCCGGCAATATCGAATGCGCTACCATGGCCGACGCTTGAAAACAGGACCGGCGTGCCCACCGTCAGGGCGCTGGCGCGCAGCGGCGACAGCAGCTTGATCGGGATATGGCCCTGGTCGTGGAACATCGCCAGATAGATGTCGTGGCGCCGCTGGCCCAGCAGCAGGTCGGCGCCCAGGGGACCGTCAGCGGCGATGCCCAATTCCCGCAGGCGGCCTACCGCTACCTTGCTGATACGCTCATCATCGTCGCCGAACAGCCCTTCTTCGCCAGCGTGTGGATTAATCCCAAATACGCCCAGTTTCACTTCGCCCAGCCCAAGTGCCCTGCCCGCCTTTGCCGCAGCAAGGCCAGCCTGTACGACGAGGTCGACATCGATCCGCGCCAGCGCCGTGCGTACGCTTTCATGCAAGGTCACGTGGACGATGCGCAAGCCGGCAGCGACCAGCATCAGAAATACCTTTTCAGGCGGCGTACTGGTCAGCTCCGCCACCAGTTGCGGATAACCGGAAAAAGCGATGCCTGCGCTGTTAATCGCGGTTTCAGAGTGCGGACAGCCGACCACCGCATGCACGGCGCCGTCCATCGCCAGGCGCACCGCTTCTGCCGCATAGGCGACCGTAGCGCGGCCAGCTGCCGCCGAGACCGTACCCGGCTTGAAGTCGGCCTGCGCGAGGACATCGACTGCAACATACCTCAGCCCTCCCACCACCGGCATCGCCGCGTCGAACGGCTGCAGCGCCAGGCCAGCGGCATGCCGCTGCGCGTAATGCCGGATCACATGTTCGTCGCCGACCAGCACGGCCTGCAATGTGCCGCTGACTGCTCCGGCCGCCGCCTTGACCGCGATTTCCGGGCCAATGCCATTCGGGTCGCCAATGGCGATAGCGATTCTGCTTTGCATGGAGAGCTCCGCTAGAAGGGAATCGCGACCAACGTGTCAAAGCTGTCGCTGTCGCACACCACGATGCGCTGCGCCAGCTTCAGCTCGCCGGCAGTATCGGCTGTCACCCGATCCACGTATTTGCCGCTGGCGAACAGGTCGGTTCGCCCGCCGCGCATAATGCGCGCGACCAGGAATGACGTTTCGGCCGTCACGCCCTGGTCATCGCGGCCGGTAATGCGCGGCATGCCGATCACGTGCCGGTAGCGCTGGCGTTCATAGACATTGGCTTCGCGCAGCGCGGTCACGCGGTCGCTCAGCATGCGTTGGCTGTCCGCATACACCAAGCCGGCCAGCATACCACTGCGGTAGTTTTCCACCGTGGTGATCTTGTACAAGCACTTTTCGGTAAAGAATGACGGCCACTGCTCCAGCATGTCGTCATCAATGCAGCCGGCGTAATCGGCGTTCAGAACGTTCAGCCCTTCATAGGTGATATCGGTGGCCATGATCAGATCCCCATGTAGGAACGGTAGGCGTGCCAGAAGCCGCGCACCGAGGTTTCAGTTGCCCGGTAAGTCGAGCTTTCAATGCCCTCGCCGCCCATCCGGATGATGCCCCGCTCGTCCGGTGCGCAGGCAACGCCGCGCTGGACAAATCCGCCGACGGCGCCATCTTCCATTGAAACGAAGCCTGCCGGCCCGACCAGGTTGGCCTGCTTCAGGCGCATCATTTCTAGGTCAGGCGTATCGTCCTGAAAGCCCAGATAGGTCCAGTTCAGCTCGGTGCTTTCCTGCCCTTTCGGCAGCACCTGGCGCACGGCCAGGCTGTTCTGGATCTGCTGCAGGACGAAGCCAGGAAAGACCGACAGGATCTGCAGCGTGACGCCGTCGCCGAACTCGTCGATACCGTCTAACATGCTCGGGTCAGCTAGCGCATAACCATCCTTGTCCGAGCGCAGCTTTTCGGCACTGTAGTCCGCGCTCTTGGCTTCGGCCGGATCGATGGCGGAATAGCTGACATGATGAGCGCCGCTCTCGCTGACGATCACGCCGCCTTTCTGCGACAGTCGGTTCAGCCGGAACGTGGTGAAGAACACATGGAGCAGGCTCGCATGGTAGGTGTCCTTGACGTTTTCCACATAGAGCTTCCAGTTGTTCGGCAACTGCTGACGGAAACGGCCGATCACCTTGACCGGCTTGCACAACACCCGCTCGATGCGGCTGACAATCTCCTCGCCAAGATAATCCTCGATCGAAGGCACGTCGTCGTCCAGGCTGCCAAACACCAGGCCGCTGAGGGTCGCGATGCGCAGCTTGCGCGGACCATGCTCTTCCATGCAGAACGATTCCGGCATGCCGCCCTTGCCGTTCACGCCGTTCTGGAATGCCACGCCCTTCAGGTTGCCTTCGAGGTCGTAGCGCCATGCATGGTAGACGCAGGTGAAGTCTTCCGCATTGCCGCCATCCTCCAGCGCAATCAGTGCGCCGCGATGTGCGCAACGGTTCTCGAAGGCATAGATTTCTTCGTCCGGGCCACGAACCACGATCACTGGCATTTCACCGATGAAGGTCGTGCGGAAGTCGCCTTGCGCAGGGATCTCCGCCTCCAGGCACAGATAGTTCCAGGTCGGTCCGGCAAAAATCTTTTGCTGTTCGACGCGGCGCACCGTGTCGTCCTGATAGACCCAGTAAGGGACCCGGGTGGTGTCTTCCGACCATGCAGGCAAGGGCTGGGCTCGCATGTCGTGCAATATGGTGCTGTTCATCTGAATGGCTCCTTGTAGGCAAGCTGATACGAAGGAAGTCTAGGATCTGTGGAAGTTGCGGTCAACGGAATGGCACTGTTTGTTCGAAGCGCGAACAAATGGAATGCCCTTCTCTGCCCAAGTGGGCATCCCCGCCTAGCTACCAGCGGGCAAGACAATGAGCTGTGGCTCCATATTTCGTTTGAGTCCCATCACGCCATTTGCGCGGCCGACCCCGGATTCCTTGACCCCGCCGAACGGATATTCGGCGGATACGCCAAGATGGTGGTTGACCCAGGCAACACCGGTTTCAAGGCGCGCGGCAATGTCCGCGCCCATCGCAAGGTCCTTGGTCCATACCGAGCCACCCAGCCCGAAACGGCTGTCGTTTGCCCGCGTCACCGCATCGTCGATATCGGAGAAACGAAGAACCGGTAGCACTGGACCGAATGGTTCCTCGTCCACCAGCCGCGTCCCTTCGCCGATGCCGGCGACGATGGTCGGCTCGATAAAATAGCCTGGCCGGTCCATCACATGGCCACCAGCCAGAATGCGCACGCCCGGCTGGCGTGCCGTGTCGTCGAGGATCTCCAGCACCCGCTCGTACTGCGTCCGATTCTGGATTGGCCCATAGTCGACGCCCTCATCCAGGCCATCGCCAACCTTGACCTGGCGGGCAATGGTCGCCAATTTCGTCAGCAGCGCCTCGTAGACGTCGTCATGCACATACAGTCGCTTGATCGCCTGGCATACTTGCCCTGAATTGGCGAATGCGGCCTGGAAGATGCGGCGCGCAATCTCTTTCGGCTCCACATCGCCGAGCACGATGGCGGCGTCATTGCCTCCCAGTTCGAGGGTAACGCGCTTCATGTTGGCGGCAGCCGAAGCCATGACCTTCTTTCCGGTAGCGATCGAACCGGTGAACGTGATCTTGTCAATGCCCGGATGCTCGGTCATCCATTGCCCGAGCTCGTTGCCGCCAGCCAGGATGTTGAGTACGCCGGGCGGCAGGATATCGCAGGCAATCTCACCCAGCAGCAGGGTGGTCAGCGGGGTGTACGGTGATGGCTTGAGCACCATCGTATTGCCGGTGTAGAGGGCCGATGCAAGCTTGGGCGCGGCAAGGACGATGGGAACGTTCCAGGGCGCGATCCCGCCGACCACGCCTAGGGACTTGTACCGCAACTCGACCCGGCCGCCCGAATCGTTTCGCAGCACTTCCGGCTCGATGACAATGGTGATCAGATGGCGGATGATGCCGATGCCGCGCTCGATCTCGGCCCGGGCTGCTGCAATCGGCTTGCCCTGCTCCAGTGTCAGCAGCGTGGCCATCTCTTCCAGCCTGGCTTCCATTGCATCGGCCAGGCGGGCAAGCATGCGGCGCCGTTCCTCGAAGCTCATCCGGCTCCAGTTAACATACGCGTGACGCGCGGCATCGACCGCTTGCTCGAATTGGGCCCGTGATGCATCTGGGCATTGCGCGAAGACTTCGCCGGTGGCCGGATTGACCACGCCGAAGGCGGCATCGCTGCCTTCAAGGCAGCCGCCAATCAGGTGGAAGTAGTTTTTTGTCGCAAAGGCGCTCGCTAATTCTCTTGTCATGTCAAATCACCTTGTAGATTGATGCCGGCTGGGCCGACCGGCCGGTTGATGCGGTTGTCAGATCACCAGTTCGATTAAATAGGGCCCGTCGGCAGCTAAGCCGCGAGCGAACTGGGCAGCGAATTCGTCCAAATCATGTGCGCTCTCCGCCGGCACGCCGTGGCCTTTGGCAAGCGCGACCCAGTCAAGGTCCGGGTCGGCTAGCGTCAGCATGTCCAGCGCAGTGCGCCCCGGAATCCCGACCCCAATCTTGGTCAGTTCGCTACGCAGGATATTGTATGAGCGGTTGGCCAGGATCACGATGGTCACATCCAGCCTTTCGCGCGCCATGGTCCACAGCGACTGCAGCGTGTACATCGCGCTGCCATCACCGACCAACGCAATGACCTTGCGCTCGGGCGCGGCCAGCGCAGCGCCGATTGCCACCGGCAACGCATAGCCAAGAGATGCGCCCATGCTATTCATCCAGTCGTGTGGCGCAGCCGTGTTGGTCAATGGAAAGAAGCCACGGCCGACCGAGATCGATTCATCGACCACGACCGCATGCGGCGGGATCAACGCGCCAAGCACTGCGGCGATGCCGTCCGGGGTTACCGGCCCGCCGGGCAATGCCGGCGGCTGGAATGGCTCGAGATGCACAGGTGACGACATCGACAGTCCGCACTCTGCAGCCAGCGCCTCGAGAGCCGCTTCAATATCCTGGTCTTTGCCCGCCAGCGTGACCACCCGGCAATCGGGCGGCACCAGCAAGCTGGGCTGGTCGGGGTAGGCAAAGAAGGCAACCGGCGTCTTCGCGCCAATGAGCACCAAGTTTTGCACGCCCGTTAGCGTGGCTATTGCGGTGGCGACGTCATAGGACAGTCGTTCTAGCCGCACTCGCCCGGCGCCGCGTTCGATGCGCGCATTCTGCCCTTCGCACATCAGCTTGCAACCGGCGCTGGCGGCGATCCGCCCGGCCCATTCAAGGCTGTTGCCGCGCAAGGCTGCGCCTCCCAGCAAGATCACGGTGGAACCGCCGGCGCGCAGTGCGGCAAGGACTGCGTCCACCGCGACGGGGTCGGGCGGCAGCGCTGCCGCGGGCGCCTCGGGGGCCGCTGCTGGTCCGGCCGCGCCCCAGGACGCATCAGCGGGCAAGATCAGCGTCGCAATCCGGTTCGGCGTACCGCGCGCCACGGCAATTGCCTGCGCGCCGTCACGCGCCACCATTGCGGCGCTTTCCGACGTGCGCACCCAGTGTGACATGGGCCTTGCGACGCCTTCGATATCGCCGCTCAGTGGCGCATCGTACTGCAGGTGGAAGCTCGCATGCTGACCGACGATATTGACGATTCCCGAACCGGCCTTCTTGGCATTGTGCAGATTGGCCAACCCGTTCGCCAAGCCGGGCGCAAGATGCAGCAAGGTACTGGCCGGCTTTTGCCTGATGCGGAAATAGCCATCGGCCGCGCCTGTTGCCACGCCTTCGAACAACGTGAGCACGCAGCGCATGCCTTGCACCTTGTCCAGCGCTGCGATGAAATGCATTTCGGACGTGCCGGGGTTGGCGAAACAGACATCGACGTTACTTGCCAGCATCGTGCTGACCAAGCTTTCAGCGCCATTCATAACTCATCCTCTGCGATTATTTAAGTTGAGGCTCGGCCGTCGCAGGTGTCGAAAGATCGTCTGCATCTTGCCCGGTATTTGCCTTGCCATTGCGCCGGTACAGCCGGCCCATCAGGAAAATGCAGCATCCGGCGAACAGGATCATCGATCCGCCACCGTAAAAGATCTCGGTTGGGGTCCAGTGCGCACTGATCAGCAGGCCGACAACCGACGGCCCTGCGATTCCGCCGAGGCGGCCGATGCCAAGAGCCCAGCCGACGCCAGTTGAGCGTATCTCGGTCGGATAGAACACGGCTGCCAGCGCGATGACGCTTTTCTGCCCGCCGCTGACGCAAAATCCTGCCAGGAAAATCGCCACCATCAGCACTGGCAGCGAGGCCGTGAACATGGCAGCAGTAAATGCCATGAACAGACCGCCGCAGACGTAGAGGATGCCGATGGAGATATAAGGACCGATCCGGTCCATCGCAGGACCGACAACAAATGCCGCCAGGATGCCGCCGATGGTCGGCAGCGCTGTGAGCCACACGACGGTTTCCAGCGGATATTTAAGCCCGGTGAGTATGGTCGGCAGCCAGCTCTGCATGAAATAAAATACGGCAAGATTGATGAAGAACACGAGCCACAGCAGCAGCGTACCGCTGTTGCGGCCATGCTTGAACAGGTTGGAGATGGCGGCCCTCTTGGCATCACCCTGAGCTTCCATGAAGGCCGTATTGCGGTCTATCTGCAGCGCCGGGGAAATACGGCGGACGACTGCAATCAGTTCGTCCTTGCGTGTCTTACTGCGGGCCAGGTAGGCGATGGATTCGGGCAGCATTAGCAACAGCAGCAGGCTCAGCAGAACAGGGGCGACGCCGCCCACCCACAACAGCGAGGTCCAGCCGAAGCGCGGCAGCAGCTCGCCGGCGACGAAACCGGCCACGACGAAACCCAACGAGAAGCCGCAGTAGATGGCAAGCACGAAGGTGGCGCGCAGCCGCTGCGGACTGTATTCGCCTGTGAGACCGATTGCACTCGGCGCAGCTGCTCCCAGGCCCACGCCGGTAATGAAACGCAAGGCCATCAGCTCGGTGATATTGGTGGCCAGGACCGTGGCAATAGTGAATACGCCGAACAGGAAGGTTGCAATGATCATCACGCGCTTGTGCCCGTACTTGTCGGAGAGCGGTGAAACGAAAAGATAACCGACCATCAAACCAATAAGGGTAGACGAAAAGATTGGGCCAAGCAGTTTGGGCGCGATATGCCAATCCTTGGCGAGCAACGGGATGATGTAGCTGATGGCTTGCGTATCGAAGCCGTCAATGAAGAGCACAAGGCCACAGAGCACCACGACCATATACTGATACGCGCTGACCTTGCGTGATTCAATTACTTCGGACACGCTTAACGGGCCTGTGTTCACTGCAGTCTCCTTATCGTTAAGGTCGCCGCCTCTTGTGGATGCGCGGGCGGTCGACCTGAATGGGTTGAATCAAGGTAGAAGACCTTAGTAAGACAGAAGACAGGCGTCAACCAAATGGCATCAGAAGTTCGCAAAGCGAACATGCACGCCAAAGCCTTGGTCAAATGTTCCTAAGTAATCATGCGAAATTGATTGTGAAGTCTGTTCCAAATGCGTTGAAGATGGAATTGACCTCGTTAAGCAGTTCGTCGCCTTGTAAGCTGCAGAATCTCCGCCAATAGTATTTGGCCTGTTTCCAGAGAATCTCTATCCGGTTGAGTTCCGGGCTGTATGGCGGGAGGTAATACAGGTACAACCCTTGAGAAGCCCATTGCTGGCGTTTGCTTTCCATGGCATCCCCCTTGTGAATGGCAGCATTATCGATAACCACAATGCGTGGACTTGAATGGGGCGCCTCGCTGAGGCGGTCGAAGAAGGCAATGACGTCGTCACGCACCGTCGGCCGCTGTTGGGTGCTCCAGACCAGTTTGCCGTCCTAGCGTAGCGCGCCCAGCACGTTGACCCGTTGGCGATGTGATTGTGGCTCGACACTGCGCACTTGGCCGATACGAGACCAGCCGTACTGTATGGGTGGATTGGGACTAAAGCCCGATTCGTCAAAGTAAAACAGTTCGCATTGCCCCGCCGCCGCTCGCTGCTGCAGCGACTCGATTACGGCTCTGGCGCGGTCAAAGGCGTCTCTGTCCCGTTTTTTTTAAGGCTGTATCGGCACCGTTTGTAGCGCATTTGCGCGCTCTTCAAGTACCGCTTAATCGTATAGACGCTCACTGATGGTTGCTGCCCGCTCTGCCTAATATGACGCAGCAGCGCACCCGCCTTGCCGCCTTGCTGGTTGGCCAGGTCACGCAATGCTTGCTGCTGTGCTTCGTTCCATTTCGGAGGACGTCCGGAATGATGCCCTTCGTACAAGCCGGTCAATCCGTCCTTGTTCCAGCGCTGTCGCCAGTGCTCGACACTGTTCAGGTGCACTGCAAACTCGTTTGCCACCTGCTGTAGCGTCAATCCCTGGTTCAACCGCACAATGGCTTGAGCCCGCATCCGGGTACGTGGATGGCTATGGAAAATTCCCATGTCGCGCAATGTGCGAATTTCCACCGGAGTCAGTTCGAGACGTTTCATGCTATCAGCCTCCGAAAACTTCCTTCAGACTTTGACAGCAAATTTCGCTTGATTACTTAGCTCAAATAGTGCCGGATGATGGCCGTGTTTAGTACCCATTCCTCTAGGTTGTTCTCCTGCGGAGCACGAACGGCGGATGCGGAGTAGAGAAATCCGAAATAGATTTCTGCCAGCCTTCCTTAGTAAACCAGAATTGGTTGAAAGCAGTGCTTCCCACTTCCAACAGCTAGCTGCGCCTGTGTCCAGCATCGCAATGCGAACACCTGAGCCGGGCCAACATAGGCAAGGCAAGGCAGCGTCGAGTTCATCATTAACAACGGACGTTAACAATTTGGCGCGGGTCGCTGGCGTATCCCGTGCCGCCGAATCTAGCCGGTGACCAGACCTTGCCTAGTCCAGCTTGACATTGGCGCTTTCTATGACAGTTTTCCAGCGCTTACGCTCGGACGCCATGAAGTTGCGCATTTCGCCAGGCGTACCGGCAACGATATCGGCCCCACGTTCACGGAACTGCTGCTGCATGTCCGGCATGGCCAACACTTCCGCGACAGCTGCCTGCAGCTTGTCTGCAATCGCCTGCGGCGTACCCGGCGGCGCGACGATACCAAACCAGGTCGACGCATCGAAACCGGGCAGCGCAGCCTCTGCCACGGTAGGCACCTGTGCCAGCAGTGAGCTACGTTTCGTGCCCGTGACCGCCAGAATCCGTGCCTTTCCTGCCGCATGCTGCGGATACATGGAACTGATGTTGTCGAAGAATACGTCGACCTGCCCGGCCATCAAGTCGGTCAGTGCAGGCGCGGTTCCGCGGTAAGGAATATAGGTCACCTGCACGCCAGCCTGAGCGGCAAACATTGCTGCCGTCAGATGGGAGGTTGTGCCATTGCCTTGGGTCGCCACATTGAGCTTGCCCGGATTCTGGCGTGCATAGGTGATGAGTTCCGCCGCCGTTGCAAATGGCAGCGTCGTCCGCACCGCCAGCACGTTAGGCACTGCCGCCAACACGGTAACCGGCACAAATTTTTCAGGGCTAAACGTCAGGCCCTTGTATAGATACTGATTGATGGTCAGGGGCGCCGGCGGCGTCGCAAGCAGCGTGTAGCCATCGGCTGGCGCCTTGGCCACCACCTCGGCACCGATATTGCCCCCGGCACCAGGCCGATTCTCGACAATGATAGGCTGTCCCCATTTGTCGCCTAGTTTCTGTCCGATTAGACGTGGCAGCACATCGGCGGTGCCGCCTGCGGAAAATGGCACGATAATCCTGATCTGCTTGGCCGGAAAACCAGACGCGGCGTCAGCCCACGCAGCCAGCCATGGACCGGCGGCCAAGACAGCTAGAAGCACCCTGGAGAATAGCCTTCGTTTCATTGGTCTCTTCCTTGACGATGGACTGTTATGCATCCCGGATCTGCGCCCGTCTTGCTCGTGAAGAGAAATTAAGGTAACTTAGTTTATATTGTCAACCGCCAACCGCAATTCGTTCGCTTAGCGAACGAACCGGTAAAGCAGGCGTACGGTAAGCGCTACCTCCCTCCCAAATCTAAGTTCTAGGACAGTCGGGCTGGGGCGCGAGAGCATGCATTCGCATTTCGAACAATAGGGCACCTCGAATAACCCGTGATTTCGCCACGGTCGGCGAGCCAAGCGTTTGAATGTGACCAGCAACGCGCGAGCGTCGTCCTTTCCCGACCTCTTTTTCAGGCGGTGATGCTCGTTTTTGGCGGTCCAGACGGACCTCGGGCATCAGAATGCCTCGACCCCGGCCTCCTTCAGATAGACGAGGCGCTGTAGGTTGTAAGCAGCGACCTTCCAGTTCAGATGCAGCCTTGCGCGTGCCAGGCCAATAGAGCGCAGCGTCTTGCCGCCCATCTGTGCCAGGCCCGCGAACACGTGCTCGATGCGTGCACGCGTCTTGGCGATGCGATGGTTGCGCCGCTGCTGGGCCTCGGAGATCGGCTTGTCTTTATGATCCTGCCTCGGTTTCACGTACAGCAGGTTATGCAGCTTTCAACATGTTTTCAACCTCCATCGGAGTACGGTAGCCAATGGAAGAATGAAGGCGCTGTCGGTTGTAAAAGCCTTCAATCCAGTCCACGATGTCGAGTCTGGCTTGCTCCCGTGTTTCGTATCGT
>NZ_FXUL01000019.1 GCF_900182955.1 Noviherbaspirillum suwonense
CGTATCAGCGACTTGCTCCCGCATCGATGGACGCCTGCCTAATTCGTCCATCTACCCCAAGAGGTTTCGTCAAGACGGGATGACTGGGCGCTTACACCTCGTCGAGCTAAAAGTCGAGAAGTGCTGATCCCGCCCGCGCCTAGGCAACATGGCCTTTAAAAGTGTGGCCCAGCGGGGTGCAATTCTCGACGCCCCGTTGCGCCAAGTGACTTCTCGGCCAGCGTTTCAATATCGGTTGGATGACCGCTCGTGGCCGACCGCAGAAGTTAAGGCGCTGGCCATAAACTTCAGGCAAATGCGTCTGCCAAAAACGTCTCAAGCTCTTTTTCTTCCAGCAGCTCAATCGAGAAGTTTCCAAAACGTTTTGGCAGCCAAAGAATACGCGCACCACTAGGCGAATTAAGATTGTCGCGCGCCAGCGGTTTCCCATTTTCATTTTCCGGCTGAACTTCCTTTGCAACCAACTCGTTGTAAGCGGCCTCGATGTCTGGGGTGGAGTAACAATGACGGTATATAGTGCCTTCGCCGTTGGCATCCATAAGAACCTTGAGATTTCCAGTTAAAGGCTGAACAAGCATGAAACGTTCCGCATCCCATCTTACGACCGCATAGCGGACATGGAGAGCATCACGCCGCCAAACTAAAGTCTTAGAAACTTGAGCATTAAAAAGGCAAGCGTAATAATCACACGCTTCCTCCAGGTTCGCGACCAGGATGTCTACATGACTGAATTATATTTTCATGATTTATTTTGCTATGAGGCATGTTATGTTTTTGCCGGAATACGTGGCGCCTCTCGATTCCCATTTTAATGGCCGTTGGAAGATGGATTTGATGTTGATATCGACTTTTTTTGGGTGGTTGCTCATGGCCGGCTGCCGCCAATGATGGAGGACCGTATTCGACCCATAACAGCCGCTTGGCAAGCCCAAACTAAAAGGCGTTTCGTTGCGCGGAAGCAGAGGACGAACGGTAGACATGAGCATCGAAGTGTAATTATCGACCCAAACATTTACCAACTGATTTTGCTTTTCTTGCATTCCTTTAGGAAATTATATATGTTTGATGGCAATTTAATTACCGGGGTAGAAAGGCGTGGTCAAAGACGTAACGTCCAACCTCGTTGCCTTCATTGACCCCAGCGGTCGCATCAACCTGCCAGTGGATTCCAAGCCAAATGCGGCTACGTGCATTTTCCCATTCCGCATCGACGAAGCGCATATAGCTTATAGGCTGCAAGCCTCGAACCGGCTCTGTTCCCATCCCACGGTTCCGACCGTTAAATTCATCGGAAACAACTTCAACAGAGGTTGTCTCACCGAAGAATTTTCGCATTATCTCAAACACAGCTCCACCGAATACAGCGTGACCAGAAGGATATGCTGGAAATGGCGGCGTGAAGTTTGGTCCTCTAGCATTAGATGCAGGTGCGCCGAGCGGATAGAAGCTAGCGTCCCGCGTTGTGGCAGCATTTCCATCATCACCAGGGTATCTAATCGCCGTGACCGGTCGCCAGTATGCATAGTGCCACTTTGCTTCCCAAGCCGAGATCGCAGCGTCTGCCATGGCGGTATTAATAAGGGCTAAATAACGGGCTCTGTCGCTAATGTCAGACAAAGGCAGTAAAGTATGTTTGTTTTGTTCTTTTACTTGGAGAGCCACTTGATTATAAAGTCTTGGCGGCGCGCAAAGACCTGGCGTACCATCATAAGCCCAAAAAATAGCACGAAAGCTTTCAACAGACTTTCTTTCTGTAGGTGTTCCCTTTGATGAGTCACCGCCAAGTCGTTTTACCTCGTTATATAATTCAGCATATTGTGGACTATCGACGGCGGGTGGTGGAGTAGGCCTGAACATATCTGCTCTAGGGATAATGAATGGCGTAACTTTTCCCCAATTGTATCCGAGCGCTACACGAATATTGCTAATTGGATCAGGCTGCCAGACACCAATTCCCGGTTTGATATATACAAATTTTTGGGGATCCGCCGATGCTTGAGATTCTGTACCAATATCGGGCTCGGCCAAAGCCGAATTGTCATTTGCGCGCAAGGCAAGGATTGCTGCCGCAGCTGCTGCGCCAACGGCCTCCCCCTGTTGCTTTGCTTCATCCGTGCCTGGAATGCTTACCGCATCTACACGATAAGCATTGAGAACTGTTTCTTTCTGCAGTGGAAACATAGCAATCAATGTATCCCTGGCTGCAACAGCAATCGCTGCGTCTATTGAGGCATTGCCAGGACCATCAGGACTACCTGAAAAAGACTGGTACTTTTTTGTTATATTATTTACTGCGTCATATATTGCGATGTGAATGATTGCCATTGCGCGGCTTGAGCGGTGCGGCCCTAGCTGATCGTAACCTTCATTAGGCCCTCTGGCATGGTCTGCAGCCGTGACCTGAAGAGCAATTTCGTTCCAAGTTCCGAGACGATCATTTTGCGGAGAAATGGGTCGCACAAAAAGAAGCGATTTAGTTGTGATCGCCACACGATCGGCTTGTGGAGACAATATGTTGCTGAAATCGCTCAATCCGCGTGGAGAGAGGGGAGTCTGTGCTGGAGAAGCAGTTTGACGAGAAGTTTGGGCAGTTGATGCACCATTAAATAAAAATGTCGCTAATATAACCGAAATTCCGCATGGCAATTTTTTAAAGTGCTTCATATTCGCCCGCCCATTTTATTGGATCGATAAGAACTACTTCATTTTTAAAACTATTGTTCTACGTTGCTGATAATGATATTTAGAATGCCACTTTGGCGATTAATTATCAACCAGTTTTTTTCATGGTATCTATCGGAGCGCCAGTTATGTCTAAAATAAAATGAGTTCTATTGATGTGCGCCAATTTGAGATTGTTTTAGATTATTGGATTGATATTCCGTCGCTCTGATCACTTGCGTCATGGCATAATGCTGCTCCCCCTTATCTCCTGTTTGTTATTTGTTGCATGTAGTTGACAGTCTCAATATAGCCATCAAATAATCTATCGAGATGTGTCAGGTTCGCTTGCCCCAAGGGTTTAGGGCCATTAAGTTTCAATTTGAGTTATTGCCAAAGCGGTCCCAGGCAACGCACTGAGTGTATGGCTTCCCTGTAGCAAATTTCAATTAAGGAATGGGGTTGAGCTACCGTCATAGGCCTTTTATATAGAAATAAAGGCCGAGTCTGCTTGTACATGCTCGGCTGTGCAATACATTTCCGAAAGGCCGCTTTTAGCCGACTGGAACCAAAGCCTGAACAGGGGATATCGACTCAAAGCCGCCATAGTCCACTGCATAGTAGGTGCTGAGCAATAAGCCGAGGTCAGTGGCCGGCAAGACTTAAACTTGTTAATGATGAGCCGGATGTTGTGTCCGGCGCCGCAAAGCAAGGCATGCATGGCATCGCCCATTGCCCCTTTGAGCCAGTTGCGCCCAGCTTGCCGTCGTTCTTCATGTGGCCGACGGTCGATTCAATGGCGCTTTGGCGCTTAATCATTGCCTTGAGGCCACGTGTGACTCCACGTTGATGAACTAATTTCCAGATCTGTAGCGGGGGTCCTCCACACCGCGATACCCGCGGTCGACGAACGCCATCAATGGTTTGACCTTGGAGAGGATTGCGGCCTGCTCCAATGCTTCGTAGAGAGTATGGCCATTACAGGGACTGCCCGGCATGGAGCACGCGCCGACTAGAAGGCATTCTTTTAGGTCGTCACAATCGACACCTTCACGCCGACTTCGTATGGTATCTGGGCCTTGCCTTTGGCATAGGCGAGCTAGTGTCAAATCTGGTGTATGGCCGGTCTGAAGGATAGGGCCATCAAGCGGCGAGTTTCTGTTGTTCCGGCGGATTTTCCTGCGCCGCGATGCCATTCTTGAACGGCACGCCGTCCAGTAATGGCTTGATTCTGTCGGCGCCGCGAATTCTGCGCCACGACTTTTCTGCTTCTTCCATCAACTTGAACGCGAGTCCCAGGAACGTTGACCGCGACAGGCAGTTCCTGGCCCGCGTAGTCCGGTGCCGTACCGTGGCAAACGTCGACTCAGTCGGATTGGTGGTCCTTATATGCTGCCAGTGCTCGGCAGGGAAGTCATAGAACGCTAGCAGACTATCCCGGTCCTGCGTAAGCTTCTCGGCGGCCTTTGGATACTTCGCATCATAGGTCGCAACGAATGCCTCGAACGCTTTCAAGGCATCAGCCTTGGTCGCAGCCATAAAGATGTTCTGCATGGCGGCCTTTGCTCTGGCCTGCTGAGATGCCGGCAGCGCATTCAACACATTGCCCAGCTTATGGAGCCAGAAACGCTGGGTCCGCGTGGCAGGAAACACCTCTTCCATCGCTGCCCAGAAACCCATGGCGCCATCGCCAACGGTCAGCAACGGGCCAGCTTGCAGCCCGCGTGCCTTCAAGTCCAGCAGCACCTCGCGCCACGAGGCGGTCGATTCCCGGAAGCCGTCCGCGATAGCGACCCGTTCCTTTCTGCCGTCCGGCGTCACGCCCACTATCACCAGCAGGCACTGACCATTTGCGCCTTCGCTCTTGACACCGGTATGGATGCCGTCGGCCCACCAGTACACATAGCGGGCGCTGCTCAAGTCGCGTCGGTCCCACTGCTGCCATTGCTCTGACCACTGTGCCTTCAAGCGGCTGACCACGTTGGCCGACAAGCCCTTGGCTTGCTCACCCAGCAGCACCGACAGCGCCTCGCTCATGTCACCCGTCGAGATGCCCTTAAGGTACAACCAGGGCAAGGCTGCCGAGACGCGGGGTGACTTCCTGACATAGGGTGGGACCACCGCCGAATTAAACTTCACACCTGTCCCGGATCGGTCACGCACCTTTGGCACTTTCACTGCCACCGGCCCCGCAGCGGTGAGCACGTCACGCTCGGGCAAATAGCCATTGCGTACGACAGCCTTCTTGCCTGCCAGAGTTCTGACGTTGCCGTCCTGCTCCAGCAGCGCGGCCAGCTCCCGTTCAGTGACCTGCTGAATGACTTGCCGCGCGCCGCGGCGAATCAGTTCGTCCAACGACACGCCAATTTCCGGTAGACCAATTCCTGCTTCTTGCTTATCCTTGCGCATGGTGGGGGATTCCTCTTGTTAGATGTTTTTGACTTCGACAATCAAATTCTCCAACAAAACCTCCACCGCCTCCCACCCCGTCCACAGGCATCAATCCGTACACCACTTTCGACTATAGCTCGCGGGCATAGACGGTCTGCGTATTGCGGCTGCGGATGTTCGCGGTAAAGCATTCGATCACGCGCTTCGCCGAGGCTGGCGTTGGCGTGAACAGAGCCGGCAGCCCGGTGTTCTGTAACTCGTGCTGCGGATGAGGTTGCTGGTCATACTGTCTCCCTAGTCACCATCAAGAATAATAACGTCCTTCATCATTCATAATCGCACGGCGTAAGAATGGCCCAAGATCTTGTCATAATTAATAGTGCAAATCCGACTGCGTTGCCTGCGCTCTTCACACCGACGCCCCAAGCGGCGAAACGCATACTTGAATTCTTTATGGCTCAGATCCGCAACCCGAATACTAGGCGAGACTATGTCCGGGCCGTCAGCCGCTTTGCGAGCTGGCGCGCTGAGCATGGGCTGAACGACCTGCAGGACGTCGAGCCGATCCACGTCGCTGCCGATATCGAAACGTTGTTGCTCTAACTGTCGGCGCTATCGGTCAAGTAGCAGCTAGCAGCACTGCGCGTTCTTTTTGACTGGCTGGTGACCGGCCAGATCATTGCCGTCAATCCTGCCCCATCGGTGCAAGGACCGAAACACTCGGTTAAGAAAGGCAAAACGCCCGTGCTGGCTGCCGATGAAGCCAGGACGTTGCTGGATTCCATCGATATTACGATCATGACAGGCCTACGCGACTGGGAATTGATTGCTCTGATAACTTATACCTTTGCCCATGTCAGCGCCGTTATTCAAATGCAAGGTGAGGACGTATATGTGAAAGTCCACCGGACCTGGATTCGACTGCATAAAAGAGGCGGGAAATCGCATGACATGACCTGCCATCACAATCTGTGACGCCTATCTGCATGCGTATGTCGATATCGTGCAGCCCGGCGCGAAAGGCGTGCTGTTCTGTAGTGCGACCGGGCGCAGTACCCAGCTATCGGACCGGCCGATGCGCCAGGCCGATGTGTACCGGATGATCCAGCGGCGTGCCGAGAACGCCGGCACCCGCACGAAAATCGGGTATCACAGCGTCCCGGCCACAGGTATCACCGAATACCTGCGCAATGGCGGCGAGCTGAAGATTGCGCAGCAAATGGCCTTTACGACTGGCGCAACGATCAGGTTTCACTTGATGAAGTTGAACGAATATTGGAATATTGATTTGATAAAAGGCATTTTTAGGGTATTTTCTTTCTTTGTTTAATCAAAAATAGAGGTTTTGACTTTTAAGGCAGTTCCAACGAAGTTGTAAATTAATTAAATTTAGAAAGAAGAACTATGTCAGACAAAAAAGTAGTGTTTGTAGCTTTTGCCATAGAAGACGAGCGGCAACGTGACTTTCTAAAGGGGCAATCACTTCACCCCAGAGCGCCGTTCGAATTTATCGATATGTCTGTCAAAGAACCTTACGACAAGGACTGGAAGGATCGTGTCCGCACACGCATTAGGCGATCCGATGGCGTCATTGTCCTTGTAAGTAAAAACTCGTTGACTTCAAGCGGACAGAAATGGGAAATCGAGTGTACAAAAGAAGAGAAGAAACCCCTGCGTGGCATATGGGCTTACACAGATGATCGCACTAATCTGAATGGGGTACCAACCTACGTTTGGAGTGACAAAAATATCAGCGACTTCATTGATTCCCTATAGAACATAATTATGCGAAAAGCGCTGATCGTAGGTATAGATTATTACACTCATATCAGCCCTTTGAGCGGCTGCGTAAACGATGCGTATGCCGTAAAAAGCGTGCTTGAGCGTCATGCGGATGGCACCGTGAATTTCGTAACGCCCCGACTCCTTACCGGTACCGGTCCTGCAGACGTAGTAGATAGGAACGAACTCAAAGAGGCGGTGCGGGAGCTATTTAGTGATGATGCTGAGATTGCGCTACTTTACTTTGCAGGACACGGCCATATCGAGGATACAGGCGGCTTTCTTTGCGCTAGCGATTGCAGAACTGGTGATGACGGATTTTCTCTCACCGAGTTAATGACTATTGCAAGTAAATCGGCAGCGAAAAACAAATTGATCATTCTAGATAGCTGCCACAGCGGAATCGTGGGAAATCGTGCGGACGCTCCTGTGGCTGAAATCAAGGAGGGAATGACTATTCTTACAGCTTCTACCGCAAAACAGTATGCGATGGAGGTGCCCGGCGGAGGCGCGGGTGTTTTTACACGCTTGTTTGTCGATGCTCTTAGTGGTGCAGCGGCGAATCTAGTGGGTGATATCACACCAGGAAGCATCTATGCACATATCGATCAGTCGCTTGGATCGTGGGCCCAACGCCCCGTGTTCAAGACGAACGTAAAAAAGTTTGTGTCTCTCAGAAAGGCCGCGCCGCCAATTCCACTCTCAGACCTTCTGGCACTCGCAACCCATTTTCCACGTGCGGACTATAATTTTCCACTCGACCCAGCTTATGAGCCCGAGCGATCTGACGAGCAGCGTGCAAATTCTGAAATTCCTCCGCCGAATCCAGAGAAAAATGCAGTTTTTGCCATTTTACAGCGCTATGTTAAAGTAAATTTGGTGCGGCCCGTCGGCGCTCCCCATATGTGGCATGCAGCTATGCAGAGTAAGTTTTGTGAACTTACAGTTCTAGGGCAGCATTATCGCGACTTAGTCGCAAATAATTTGATATGACAGGGCTTAAATGAACCGCGAATACGTAGAACGCATATTACATGCCGTAATGGAGGATCTTGCAGCCCTAGAACACGAGCGCTGGTCCCACTGGCAACGCTATATGCACAGCAAAGGCAAACGTCAGCCCGATGGATCGCTTGTCCTGCCTGCTGAGCTCGTAGAACGATGGGAAAGGCAGAGTTCAATTGGATATGCTGACTTGAAGGACGACGAGAAAGAGAGTGACCGTGAGCAGGTACGCCGATACCTTCCAGTTATAGCCTCGGCTTTGGTAACCCGGTGACGCATTGGTTTAGCTATATGTACCGCCGCCGGAATAAGGTGGCCTCGGAACGGCTTTCCCTGTTCTACCCTCTCTGGGGCATATCGAAGAAGTGAGCTAACCAACGAGCCCAAAATGGAAGAGGATGAATTTTCTCTTTTTCATTGTTGGCAATTGCTAGTTCATTCTGACATATGATAACTAAAGCGGAAAGGGGGAGCGGTTCACTACACTCAATCTCGCAAGCTTGAGCCATCCATTGATTAATGTCATCCTCTTGAAAACTGCGCTCACCTTTTCGATATATCTCGGCAGTTAATTTTCGGTAGTTTCGCGCGAATTCAGCATGACGCCTCGATCGATCGGAAAAAGAGAGCACCAGTGACAATGACGATGAAACAGTGATAAGCGCAGCAATCCGAGTCACAGTTTCGGGCTCGCTAATTTTCCAAATTGCAGCAGATCCACCAATCAAAGAGACCGCCTTGGAAAATTTATCCAAAAGATCGAAAAATCTTTCTCTTTTAAGATGATACAAAGCGGAAAGCTCAGCTTTGTATATGACCTCATGCCTTTTATTCCAGAGATATACCTTTTCCTCTGCTAAGTCAGTCATTTTTTATCTGGTGGCGGCTTCGGCGAAGTCGTTATTGGGATTTTTTTCGAGATAGCATTATTGTTACTTATTGAATCAAAATTTCCGCTTCTTTTGTGGTGAGTAACAGGTTGCGGCTTATTCGGAGCTTTTGTTGGCGTGTTGCCCGGTTTTTTATTATGTGACACGTTATTCCTTGCTCTTTTTATCGCGATGAATGAATTTTACTTGATTGCTAGTATTTATGGGGTCGATCTTAGACAGGCGGTTAGTGAAATTCTATAACTCATTGTGCGGGCAAGCTGTTAACCTATCAAAGATAACGCGCGTGGATCCATGCGCTGATGAAACACCCGCGGCACATTCATCATACCGTCAGCAATTTCATAAAGTGCAAGATGATGTTCGATCTTGTAGCAGCGGCAGCCCGGAAACCAGTCATCCCTTGGCAAAACCATAAACTAAGTGCGGAACGTGTGAGAGCCAGAGGGCTATCATCTTCGGCAGCCATGGCTTCCCTTCAAGGCAGCTCAATACCTAGAATCATTGGCTAGACCGGAAATAACACCCTTTTGAATTTCCCAGACTTTCGTGGAGGCCGGTTAGTGTGAGTCAGGCTGGGACGGCTTGACTGCTCAATTGCCTGTAATAGTTTGCCTCAGCTTCGGCCGGCGGTATATAGCCGAGCGGTTCCAGCAGCTGGTGGTGATTGAACCAGGAAACCCATTCCAGCCTGGCCAGCTCGACGGCCTCGCGTGTTTTCCAGGGAGCGCGTCGGTGGATCAGCTCACCCTTGTAGAGCCCATTGATCGTCTCAGCCAAGGGGTTATCGTAACTGTCGCCTTTGCTACCCACAGACGGCTCGATGCTGGCTTCTGCCAAGCGCTCGCTGTACTTTATGGATACGTATTGGGAGCCCCTTTCGCTATGGTGGACCAACTCGTTGCGCTCCGGCTGACGAGCGTACAGCGCCTATTCCAACGCATCGAGCACAAAGTCGGTGCGCATTGAGCTGCTGATCCGCCAGCCGACGATGCGTCGGGCGAAGACGTCGGTGATTAAGGCGACATAGACGAAACCCTGCCATGTCGAGACGTACGTGAAATCACTGACCCACAGCCGGTTTGGCCGCTGGGCCTTGAACTGGCGGTTGACGCGGTCGAGCGGGCATGGCGCCTTCGTGTCAGCAACCGTCGTGCGTACGACTTTTCCTCGCATGACACCGCGCAGCCCGGCTTTGCGCATCAGGCGCTCTACCGTGCAGCGGGCCACGTCCGTTCCCTCACGCCGCAGTTGACGCCACACTTTGCCGGCGCCGTAGACTTGCAGGTTCGCCTGCCAGACCCGCTCGATGTCGACGCTCAGCACGTCGTCGCGTTGGACGCGGGCACAGCGCAGTGATGGGTTGCGTTGCTGCGCAGCGTGGCACCAGTAGCCCGACGGCGCGACCTGCATTACCTTGCAGATCGGCTCGACGCCGTAGCCATGGCGGTACCGGTCGATGAAAGCCCTCACGGCTTGAAGTGGCGGCCGAGCTCCGCCTGGGCGAAAAAAGCACTCGCCAGACGCAGGATCTCGTTCGCTTTGCGCAGTTCGCGCACTTTACGCTCGAGCGCCTTGACGCGCTCCTCTTCTGCAGTAGTTGGTCCAGGCCGCTGGCCGGCATCACGCTCCTGCTGGCGTACCTAGCGGCGCAGCGTCTCCGGCGTGCAGCCGATTTTGTCGCCGATCGACGTGATTGCTGCCCATTGCGGCTCGTACTGGCTGCCGGCTTCGCTGACCATGCGCACGGCGTGCTCGATGACTTCGGGGGAATACTTGAGTTGCTTTTTCATGGCTCCATTCTCTCAAACGATGGGGCCTCTATAAAACTCGGGGCGATTCACTATGGCGTATTGAAAGGCTACTAGGTGTGGACTTTTTTTCTCTTCATCTAACTGGCTCATCCCTCTGTTGCAGGCTCCCATCCATCCTGTTGAATTTATTTGCAGCAACTGTTCATGACTAAAAATCTGGCCGGCACCCGTGGACTACAGTTAAACAAACCATCCAAATGATTTTGGTCCGAAAAGCCTATGATGGATATTGTCGTAGTGAAATTGTGGGATATAAATTTTTGACATGGCTACCCTGTTCAAAATCGTCAAAAAAATATTTGACTACATTTGATGCGGCGCGCGGGGAATTCGAAGCCGGCGTTCTGCAGCGCCGCCCGCACCCGGTCGCGCGACTCCTTCACCTCGGTGTCGGGAAGCCCGACGATGGTGAAGGCCGGGAGGCCGTTCGCAAGGTGGACTTCCACCGTCACTTCGGGCGCTGTCATTCCGGTCAGCGCCCGGCTTTTCAACACGGCCAGGGTCATCGGTGCTCCGTTCGGAGGATGGGAAAGCCGGGTGGGGCACAGGCCCCCGTGCAGGGACAGCGCACGATACGCAAAACCGCGGCCAACTTCAATTAACCGGCCGCTAACAAAGCGGACGCTCATGCATGACGGTGCGGCAGCCTTGCTTGCATCAAGGTCAGGGCAACTTCGTCCGGGCCATGCCGGGACAGTGAGCTATGATTAAGCTCGCCCAGTTTCCCTATAAAAATGATTACTGGCATCACTATTTGTTTGGAAGATTAATGGACGCATCAACCGCTGCGGCAGCGACACTGGCAGTGCAATTGGCCGTGGCGTTGATCATGGCAGGGACGTTCTATGCGTCGTCCGGTGAACGCTGCACCCGCTACTGGGCGCTCTCGGGGCTGCTGTCGGCCCTGGGCGTGCTCGTCGTCATCGTCAACGGCGGCGCCCCCCGGCTGATGCTTTCCACGGTCGGCAACAGCGCGATCATCGCAGGCATGGTGCTGCAGTGGTGGGGGCTGAGGGCGTTCTACGGAAAGGAACGCAGTCCGCTGGGCTGGATCATCATCGCCGGGTTCTTCCTGTGGTTCGCCTACTCATTTGTCGCCGAGCATGCATTGCGCAGCCGGGCGCTGCTGGCGTCGGTCACGATGACCGCGGTGTTCGTGCTGAACCTGGTCGAACTCCTCAGCAAGCGCAGCGCCCGTGCTTCGTTTGCCGGGATGCTGGCCTGCAGCGCGGCGCTGGTCTCCGCGGCGGCGTTCATCACGCGCGGCGTCGGCGTGTACCAGAACGACCCGCTGTTCCTGCCCGACACCGCCGGCGGGATCGGGGTCGTGATCGTCTACCTGGTGCCGATGGTCACGACGCTGCTCTTCGCCATGGCCCTGATGCTGCTGTATTTCGAGCGCCTTATTTCCGACAAGCACCGGATGGCGACGCAGGACGAGCTGACCGGCCTCTACAACCGGCGCGCCATCGTGTCGGCCGGGCAGCGCGAGATCGACGTTGCCCAGCGCTTGCGCCGTCCGCTCAGCGTCGCCTACATCGATATCGACCATTTCAAGCGCATCAATGACGAGCTCGGCCATGACGCCGGTGACCACGTGATCACGGAGATCGGGCATCTTTTAAAGGATAGCTGCAGGAATATCGATATCGTCGGCCGTTATGGCGGCGAGGAGTTCTGCATCATTTTCCCGGGCATGGACCGGGAGGGCGTGAGCACGCTGGCTGAACGGATGCTGGCTTCGGTACGGCGCTACCGCTTCCGCGGCCAGTTTCCGGTGACCCTCAGCATGGGGTTCACCGTGCTGTCCCCCGAAGACCAGGAGCGCAGCTGGACCGTGCTGATGCAGAACGCGGACAAGCTGCTGTACAAGGCCAAGTCGGAAGGCCGCGACCGCTACTGCATCTAGCCAGCCTCCGGGGCGCCATATAGCGCAGGGGCCGAGACGCACGGGCCGGCCCGCCCCGGCAGTGCGGACGTCCGGAATGCCGCGCCCGGCCGGGAGTCGCGGGAATTACGCGCCGGGGTGACGGTCCCTGACCAGCGCCTCGAGTTCCGCCAGCCGCGCTTCCAGCGCATCCACCTTCGCCCTGGTTTTCGCCAGGACCTGCGCCTGCACATCGAATTCCTCGCGCGTGACCAGATCCAGCCGCGAGAAGCCCTGGCTGAGCATGGCCTTCATGTTTTTTTCCAGGTCTTTTGCTGGCGAATTTTCGAACACTTGCCCGATTTTGCTCTGCAAGTCGTTGAAAAATGTCGATCTGGTCATGTTGCTTCCTTAAAAAGTGAAAATCCTGCCCCATCATGGTGCGCCCCTGTCTGGTGCGCTTCAATGCGGTGCGATGTACGGTAATGCGTCACAGGTTGAGGCGAATTGGGAATACAACAAGCCGCAATAAGCCCTATTTCTGCGTCCATGTCCCTGGCACGCCTCCTGCTAATGTTCCTTGAGAGTACCTCAACATAATAAACAACGTATTGCTCCGACAACCTTAAGGGAAATTCATGAAAAAGCTGATCTTGTCCGTTGCCGTGCTGGGAGCGTTTTCCGCATCCGTTCATGCCCAAACCGCACCGACGCCCGAGCACACCTTCACCGGCAACCTGACGGTCGCCAGCGATTATCGTTTCCGCGGCATCTCGCAGACGTTCAAGCAGCCGGCGGTGCAGGGCGGCTTCGACTATGCGCACAGCAGCGGTTTTTACCTGGGCAACTGGAACTCGAACGTCAGCGGCAACCAGTACAACAATGGCGCCGGGCTGGAAATGGATTTCTACGGCGGCTACAAGTTCGAGCCGGTCACCGACTTCACCGCCGATATCGGCCTGCTGTACTACTACTATCCTGGCGCCAAGGTCGGCCAGACCAACGAGAAGTATAACAACGGCGAGATTTACTTCGGCGGCACCTACAAGTGGTTCTCGGCCAAGTACAGCTACGGCCTGACCGATTTCTTTGGCCTGAACGACACCACCGCGGCCACGCCGCGCGGCAATTCCAAGGGTTCGGGCTACCTCGACCTGGCGTTCAACTATGAAGTGGCCGAGAAGACCACGCTGACGCTGCATGCGGGCCGCCAGTGGGTGCGTCACTACGGCGAGTTCAATTACAACGACTACAAGATCGGCATTGCGCGCGACTTCGGCTTTGCCACCATCGGCCTGGCCGTGATCGGCACCAATGCCGACAAGGGCCTGTACACCGCGGTGGACGGCACCGGCCGCAGCAAGAAGGTAGGCGAGACAACCGCAGTCGTATCGATTTCCAAAACGTTCTGACACCGGGAGCTTCCCATGAAACTCATTACCGCCATCATCAAACCGTTCAAGCTCGACGAGGTGCGTGAAGCCTTGTCCGCCATCGGCGTTCAGGGCATCACGGTGACTGAAGTCAAGGGCTTCGGCCGGCAAAAGGGCCACACCGAACTGTACCGCGGCGCTGAATACGTGGTCGATTTCCTGCCGAAGACCAAGATCGAGGCAGCCGTGGACGACGACATCGTCGAACAGGCGATCGAAGCGATCGAGACCGCGGCGCGCACCGGCAAGATCGGCGACGGCAAGGTTTTTGTCTATGACCTGCAGCAAGTCGTGCGTATCCGCACCGGCGAGACCGGCAAAGAAGCACTCTGAGGACGACAACATGAAAAATCCACTTGCAAGACTGATCGCCGCTGGCATGCTGATGTGCGCCATCGGATTCGGCACGGCGGCGCATGCCGCCGATGAACCGGCCAAGGCGCCGGCCGCTACGGTCCTGGCCCAGGCCGCCTCGGAACCGGCCGCGGCCGCCCCGGCAGCCGCGGCACCTGCCGCAGCCGCACCCGCTGCAGCCGCAGCAGCACCTGCCGCACCTGCAGCCGCCGCACCGGCGCCTGTCCCCAACAAGGGCGACGTCGCCTGGATGACGGTCGCCACCATCCTGGTCGCCATGATGTCCATCCCCGGCCTGGCGCTGTTCTACGGCGGCCTGGTCCGCTCGAAGAACATGCTGTCGGTGCTGATGCAGGTGTTCATGGTGTTCTCGCTGATCATGGTGCTGTGGGCCATCTACGGCTACTCGCTGGCGTTCACGCCGGGCGGCAGCTTCATCGGCTCGTTCGACCGGCTGTTCCTGAAAGGCATCACGGTCGACACCATGACCGGCACCTTCAGCAAGGGCGTCGTGCTGCCGGAATTCACGTTCGTGACCTTCCAGGCGACCTTCGCAGCCATCACCTGCGGCCTGATCATCGGCGCTTTCGCCGAGCGCGTGCGCTTCTCGGCCGTGCTGCTGTTCGTCGTGCTCTGGTTCACATTCTCCTACCTGCCGATCGCGCACATGGTCTGGTTCTGGCCTGGTCCGGACGCCTATACCAGCGCCGCTGCCGCTGAAACCGCGACCGCTTCGTCGGGCTGGCTGTTCCAGAAGGGCGCGCTCGACTTCGCCGGCGGCACCGTCGTGCATATCAATGCCGCGATCGCCGGCCTGGTTGGCGCCTTCGTCATCGGCAAGCGCATCGGCTACGGCCGCGAAGCCATGGCGCCGCATTCGCTGACCATGACCATGATCGGCGCGTCGCTGCTGTGGGTGGGCTGGTTCGGCTTCAATGCCGGCTCGGGCCTGGAAGCCAACGGCCTGGCCGCCATGGCGACCCTGAACACCATGCTGGCAACCGCCGCCGCCGTCGTCACCTGGACCATGGGCGAGTGGATGGCCAAGGGCAAGCCTTCGATGCTGGGCGCTGCGTCCGGCGCGGTCGCCGGCCTGGTCGCCATCACCCCGGCCGCCGGCTTCGTCGGCCCGATGGGTTCGCTGGCCATCGGCCTGCTGGCCGGCGTGATCTGCCTGTGGGGCGTCAACGGCTTGAAGCGCATGCTGGGCGCGGACGACTCGCTGGACGTGTTCGGCGTCCATGGCGTCGGCGGCATCCTGGGTGCGCTGCTGACCGGCGTGTTCGCTTCGCCATCGCTGGGCGGCACTGGCATCTATGACTACGTCGCCAACGCGGTTTCGCCGGAATACTCGATCTCCGGCCAGGTCTGGATCCAGCTGCAGGCCGTGCTGACCACGGTCATCTGGTCCGGCGTCGTCTCCTTCGTCGCCTACAAGCTGGTGGACCTGATCGTCGGCCTGCGCGTACCGGAAGAGGAAGAGCGCGAGGGCCTGGACATCACCAGCCACGGCGAGTCCGCCTACCATGCCTGATCCTGCCTAAGCTCCCTGGCCGCTGGCAGCGGCCACCTGCGCCCCCTCGGGGGCGCTTTTTTTTGGCGTGCCGCGATGGGAATCCACCGGCCGGGCCAGGCTTGCCGCCCGGCCGCCCGGCCGCCTGTCCGCATCGACGATCCCGCCAGGCGCGTTTACCCGGCAGGCGGCTGGCGTAATGGGTTGATGAATTCCAGGCCGTAAAAGTCTTTTTCGTTGTCGCTCACGACAATGCAGTCGTTGCTTGCCGCGATCGCCGCGTCGATCATGTCCAGCGGGTTGCGCGGCCGACCCCGCGCGGACCCGTCCGCCATCAGCCTTGCCCATTCAATCGCCGCCACTTCGTCGAAAGGCAGGATGCGGCCCTCGAAGAGCGTTAAAAGTCCTTCCGGCCCGTTAAACCAGGTTTTTAACTGCTCATGCTTGCGCCCGGCCGGCATTCGCAGCAGGCCGTGCCAGATTTCGCCGATGGTCAGCGTGGTGATGAAGAGGTCCTGGTCGCGCTGCCCGGACATCCATGCAAGCAATGGCCCGGAAGGTTCGGGCTTCATGACGTGGCTGAGAATATTGGCGTCGAGGAGATACCGGCTCACAAATCGACCTTCCTGGGGACGGGCAGCGGCCGGGACAGGTCCAGTTCGGCGCCGACCAGCGGTGAACGGCGCAGCGCCTGCACGATCCCGCCCCTTTTTTCGTCCCCGGGAGTCAGCGCCAGCTTGAGCGCCGCGCGAAGTTTTGCGACTTCGGCGCTTTCCTCCGACAAGCGACGCGCAATGGACCGGATCAGGTCCCTGTCGTTTTCCGAACCGAGGACTTCGAACCTGGCCAGCCCGCGTTCCGTCAGCCGTTTCCGATAATTTTCGATCGCCCGTTTTTGCGAGATGCTGTTCACGGCCTCTCCTGTTCTATCCAGTAATATGTCCGGCAATAATGGTCGGCAAGGAGGGTGGCGGCAAAGTCCGACTCCATGCGCAGCCGTTTGCGCCGCATCACCTTATTTTCCGGCCCGATACTTTAAAACCCGCCGCCGGTCCCCAACCTGAGGAGGTAGTTCCATACCTTGTCCCATCCACCGGCGCAAGCCCGGGAATCCCGATAGAATCTGCGTCACTGTAGACGTAATGTAAAGAAAGTTTGCCATGGTTCCGCATCTAGTCACCGCCCTGAACGGCCCCCTGCTCGAGCTCGAAAAGAAGATCCTCGCCGCCACGCCAGCCATCGAACGCTGGTTCCGGCTGGAGTGGCAGGAGCACACGCCGCCGTTCTACTGCTCGGTCGACCTGCGCAACGCCGGCTTCAAGCTCGCGCCCGTGGACACCAACCTGTTTCCCGGCGGCTTCAACAACCTGTCGCCCGAAATGCTGCCGCTGGCGGTGCAGGCGGCGATGGCGGCGATCGAGAAATATTGTCCGGACGCCAAGAACCTGCTGATGATCCCGGAGCGGCATACCCGCAACACCTTCTACCTGCAGAATGTCGAGCGGCTGATGCAGATCTTCCGCCAGACCGGCCTCAATGTCCGGCTCGGCACGCTGGACGAGACCATCAAGGAGCCGACGCCGATCAACCTGCCGGATGGCGGCACGCTGACGCTGGAGCCGCTGGAGATCCTGGCCAACGGCCGCCGCGTCGGCCTGAAGAATTTCGACCCCTGCACGATCCTGCTGAACAATGACCTCTCTTCCGGCCTGCCGCCTATCCTGGAAGACCTGAACGAGCAGAACGTGCTGCCGCCGCTGCACGCGGGCTGGGCGGTGCGCCGCAAGACCAACCATTTCTCGGCCTATGACGACGTGGTCAAGAAATTCGCCAAGCTGATCGACGTCGACCCGTGGATGCTCAATCCCTACTTCGCGAAGGTCGGCCCGGTCGACTTCCAGGAACGCGTCGGCGAGGATGCGCTGGCCGCCGGCGTCGACGCGGTGCTGGCGAAGATCCGCAAGAAGTACAAGGAATACGGCATCAAGGAAACGCCGTTCGTCATCGTCAAGGCCGATGCCGGCACCTACGGCATGGGCATCATGACCGTGCGCGACGCCAGCGAGGTGCGCGACCTGAACCGCAAGCAGCGCAACAAGATGGCGGTGGTGAAGGACGGGCTGGAAGTCAGCAACGTTATCGTGCAGGAAGGCGTCTACAGCTTCGAGCACATCAATGAGGCGGTGGCCGAGCCGGTGGTCTACATGATAGACCGCTACGTGGTGGGCGGCTTCTACCGCGTCCATGCCGAGCGCGGCGTCGACGAGAACCTGAATGCGCCGGGCGCGCATTTCGTGCCGCTGGCCTTCGCGCAGCAGCATGCGCTGCCCAACCCGCATGCGAAGCCCGGCACCACCGCGCCCAACCGCTTCTACATGTATGGCGTCGTCGCCCGGCTGGCGCTGCTGGCCGCGTCGCTCGAACTCGAAAAAACCGATCCTAATCCGGAAGTGTATTAACAACATGAAAATAGCCTTCCTCGCCGACCCGCTCTCCACCTTCAAGACCTACAAGGACACCACCTACGCAATGATGGTCGAGGCGGCGCGGCGCGGCCACGAGCTGTATGCGTTCCGCCACCGCGACATGGCGATCGAGGCCGGGCGCGTGGTCGCCAACATCGCGCGCATCACGCTGACCGGCGACGCCGACGACTGGTACCGCGCCGAGCCGCCGGTGGCGCGCGCGCTGACCGAGTTCGACGCGGTGCTGGAGCGCACCGACCCGCCGTTCGACATGGAATACATCTACGCGACCTACCTGCTGGAAGTCGCGCAAAACCATGGCGCGCGGGTGTTCAACCGGCCCGAGGCGATCCGCAACCACAACGAGAAGCTGGCCATCGCGCAGTTCCCGCAACTGACCGCGCCGACGCTGGTGACCAGCGACAATGCGCGGATACGCGCTTTCCACCGCGAGCACCAGGACATCATCCTGAAGCCGCTCGACGGCATGGGCGGCGCCGGCATCTTCCGCGTCCGCGAGGACGGCATGAATCTCGGCTCCATCATCGAGTCGCTCTCCGACAACGGCCGGCGGACCATCATGGTCCAGCGCTACATTCCCGAGATCGTCGACGGCGACAAGCGCGTGCTGCTGATCGGCGGCGAAGTGATGCCGTTCGGCCTGTCGCGGATACCGCAGGGCGGCGAGGTGCGCGGCAACCTGGCGGCCGGCGGCCTGGGCGTGGCGCGCGCGATCACGCCGCGCGAGCGCGAGATCGGCGAGACCGTCGCGCCCATCCTCTGGCAGCGCGGGCTGCTGCTGGTGGGGCTGGACGTGATCGGCAATTACCTGACCGAGATCAACGTCACCAGCCCGACCTGTTTCCAGGAAATCGAGCAGCAGACCGGCTTCTCCGTCACCGCGAAGTTCATCGATGCGCTGGAACGCGCCGCCGCCGTGGTTTAATGCTGGCTTTCCGTCCCGAATAAACACCATATGGTTGGTATCTTGCTCCTGACCCATGCGCCGCTAGGGCAGGCTTTCATCGATGCGGCGACCCACGTCTTTCGCGGCCGGCCCGACCGGCTCGAAGCGATCGACGTCAATGCCGACCAGGACACCGCCGAGGTCAGGCGGCTGGCCTCGGAGGCGATCCGCCGCATCGACGACGGCAGCGGCGTGCTGGTCATGACCGACGTCATGGGCGGCACGCCATCCAATTGCACGCTGCCCCTGAGCCAGCCCGGCCATGTCGAGGTGGTCGCCGGCATCAGCCTGCCGATGCTGCTGCGGGCGCTGACCTACCGTAACGACACGGTGGACGTGGTGGTCGAGATGGCGCTTGCCGGCGGCCAGAACGGCGCCGTGCGCGTCGATAACCGGGTACGCCTTTCACCCAACTGACTGATAAAAAAACGGGCCACAATGATTCAGCAAGATATCGAAATCATCAACAAGCTGGGCCTGCATGCACGGGCCTCGGCAAAGCTGACGCAACTGGCGGCGAAATACAAGAGCGAAGTCTGGATGACGCGCAACAAGCGCCGCGTCAATGCCAAATCCATCATGGGCGTGATGATGCTGGCCGCCGGCAAGGGCGCGATGGTCAACCTGGAAGTCGACGGTCCCGACGAGCAGGAATGCTTCAATGCGCTGCAGCAGCTGATACAGGCCCGCTTCGGCGAAGGCGAGTAAAACCCTTCATTCAGGCACGCACAGATCGATGGCATCCTTCACGCTCCATGGCATACCGGTATCGCGCGGCATCGCGATAGGGCGCGCGCACCTGCTGGCGTCGGCGGCGCTCGAGGTCAAGCATTACCTGATCAGCGAGGAGCAGGTGGAAGCCGAGGTCGAGCGGCTGCAGAACGCCATCAACAGGGTGCACCAGGAGCTGCAGGCGGTCTGGCGCGAGCTGCCGGCGGACGCGCCCGCCGAGCTGGGCGCCTTCATCGACGTGCATGCGCTGATCCTGTCCGACCCGATGATCTCCGAGATGCCGCTCGATATCATCCGCAGCCGGCACTACAACGCCGAATGGGCGCTGCTGACCCAGATCGACGAGCTGTCCGCGCAATTCGACGAGATCGAGGACACCTACCTGCGCGAGCGCAAGAACGACATCCAGCAGGTCGGCGAGCGGGTGCTGAAGGTGCTGACCGGCACCGCGTCGACGCTGGCCAACCTGGCCAGCTCGCCGGACTCGACCGCGCACATGGTGGTGGTGGCGCATGACATCTCGCCGGCCGACATGCTGCAGTTCCGCGACCGCGCATTTGCCGGCTTCATCACCGACCTCGGCGGCCAGAATTCCCATACCGCCATCGTCGCCCGCAGCCTGGACATACCGGCGGCGGTCGGCATGTACAACGCGTCGGCGCTGATTGCGCAGGACGACTGGGTGATCATCGACGGCGACGCCGGCGTGGTGATCGTCGACCCGCCGCCGGTGGTGCTGGAGCAGTACCGCGAGCGCCAGGCCAAGCAGGTGCGCGAGCGCAAGAAGCTGAGCCGGCTGAAGAAGACGCCGGCGGTCACGCTGGACGGCACCGAGATCGCGCTGCTGGCCAATATCGAGCTGCCGCAGGACTGCGCGGCCGCGCTGGAGGCGGGCGCCACCGGCATCGGCCTGTTCCGCTCGGAGTTCCTGTTCATGGGCCGCACCGGCTATGCGAACCGGCTGCCGTCGGAGGACGAGCAGTTCGAGTCGTACAAGACCGCGGTGACGGCAATGAAGGGCCGGCCGGTCACGATACGCACGCTCGACATCGGCGCCGACAAGCCGATGGACACCGCCGAGGAAACCGCGCAGAACCCGGCGCTGGGCCTGCGCGCGATCCGCTACTGCCTGGCCGAGCCGCAGATGTTCATGGCGCAGCTGCGCGCCATCCTGCGGGCGTCGGCCTTCGGCCCGATCAAGCTGCTCATACCGATGCTGGCGCATGCGTTCGAGATCGACCAGACGCTGGCGATGATTGCGCAGGCCAAGGCGCAGCTGCGCGAGGCCAACCGCAAGTTCGACCCGCAGATCCAGATCGGCGCGATGATCGAGATCCCCGCGGCGGCGCTGGCGCTGCCGCTGTTTGCGCGCCGGCTCGACTTCCTGTCCATCGGCACCAACGACCTGATCCAGTACACGCTGGCGGTCGACCGGGTCGACCATGAAGTCGCGCACCTGTACAACCCGCTGCATCCGGCCGTGCTGTTCCTGCTGTCGACCACCATCGCCGCCGGCGCCAAGGCCGGCATCCCGGTGTCGGTCTGCGGCGAGATGGCCGGCGACACCAAGCTGACCCGGCTGCTGCTGGGCATGGGACTGCGCGAATTCTCGATGCATCCGGCGCAATTGTTGTCGGTCAAGCAGGAGATCCTGAACAGCGACCTGACCACGCTGGTGCCGAAGACCCGCAAGATATTGCGCCTGATGGAAGCCGATGCGATCAACGAGGCGGTGGAGCAGCTGCGCACGGCCTAGGACGTTGTGAAATCGGCATCGATGCCATCCGGCGCCGGGGCGGCGCATGGCGCTTCGGCCGAGCCCGCGAATCCGCCCGTCCGCGAACCGGCCCTGCCGCCCCGTTTGACGCCGCCCGGCGACTTCGCTATTCTTCTGCGGTGCGCCGATTTGACCGGCTGCCAGCGCGACGCGCGGCAGCTGCAGCTTGCGGGCGCAAGGGGATGCCCCGCATAAATACGGCTAAAGCGAGCTTGATAAAAGCCCCGAACCTGGCCCGACAGCATGCGCTCTCGGGCTTTTTTATTTTGGAGTCGCGCGACCGCTCGCGCGTACCGGACAATGATGAAATCTCTAGGCGTCGTTTCCCCGCAGTCCATGCATTTCCCGGAGCCGCTGCCGCTGCAGAGCGGCGCATCCATCGCCGGCTACACGCTGGTCTACGAAACCTATGGCGAACTCAATGCCAGCCGCTCCAACGCGGTGCTGGTCTGCCATGCGCTCAATGCGTCGCATCACGTGGCCGGCGTCTACCTGAAGGAAGACGGCAGCAGGAGCGTCGGCTGGTGGGACAACATGGTCGGCCCCGGCAAGCCGCTCGACACCGACCGCTTCTTCGTCATCGGCGTCAACAACCTCGGCTCCTGCTTCGGCTCCACCGGGCCGATGCATGCGAACCCGGCCACCGGCAAGCCCTACGGCGCGGCCTTCCCCGTGGTCACGGTGGAAGACTGGGTCCATGCGCAGGCGCGGCTGGCCGACGCGCTGGGCATCCGGCAGTTCGCCGCGGTGATGGGCGGCTCGCTGGGCGGCATGCAGGCGCTGGCCTGGAGCCTGCTGTACCCGGACCGGCTGCGGCACTGCATGGTGATCGCGTCCACGCCCAAGCTGTCGGCGCAGAACATCGCCTTCAATGACGTCGCGCGGCAGGCGATCCTGACCGATCCCGACTTCCACGGCGGCGACTACTATGCGCACGGCGTGGTGCCGCGCAACGGGCTGAAGGTGGCGCGCATGGTCGGCCATATCACCTACCTGTCGGACGATGACATGGCCGAGAAGTTCGGCCGCGACCTGCGCGCCGGCGAATACCAGTTCGGCTTCGGCGTCGACTTCGAGATCGAGTCCTACCTGCGCTACCAGGGCGACAAGTTCGCCGAATACTTCGACGCCAATACCTACCTGCTGATCACCAAGGCGCTCGATTACTTCGACCCGGCCGCGGCCTATGCCGGCAACCTGACCGACGCGCTGGCCGGCACCCGCGCCCAGTTCCTGCTGGTGTCCTTCAGCACCGACTGGCGTTTCGCGCCGGCGCGCAGCCGGGAAATCGTGCAGGCGCTGGTCAACAACCGCCGCCACGTGACCTATGCCGAGATCGACGCGCCGCACGGCCACGACGCCTTTCTGCTCGAGGATGAACGCTACATGGCCACGATAGGCGCTTACTACAACCGGGTATGGCGCGAGATCGAGGCCAGCGCCGCCGACCTGGCCGACATCGCGGTGGCCGCATGAACTTCAACGAACTCACCGCGCTGCGCGCCGACCTCGCCTTCATCGCGCACTGGGTCGCGCCCGGCTCGCAGGTGCTCGACCTCGGCTGCGGCGACGGCGTGATGCTGGACTACCTGCAAAGCGCGAAGAAATGCGCGGGCTACGGCGTCGAGATCGACGATGCCCGGATACCGGCCTGCATCGACCGCAACGTGCCCGTCATACAGCAGGACCTCGAAGCGGGCCTCGCCATCTTCGCCGACAACGCGTTCGACACCGTGCTGTGCCTGTCGGCGCTGCAGATGATGAAGAATGTCGAGGGCGTGCTGCGCGACATCGCGCGGGTCGGCGCCGACGCCATCGTGTCCTTTCCCAACTTCGCCTACTGGCCGCACCGGCTGGCGCTGCTGCGCGGGCGCATGCCGGTGTCGCGCAGCCTGCCGTACGCGTGGTACGACACGCCCAACCTGCGCTGCGCCACCATCAACGACTTCCAGGACCTGGCCGAGGAAGTAGGGCTGGAAGTGCTGGAATTCGTCGCGCTCGACGAAGCCGGCAAGCCGGTGACCTTCCTGCCGAACTGGCGCGGCAGCCTGGCCGTGTTCCGGCTGCGCAAGCGGGTCGGCGCATGAAACAGGACCTGCCGCCGCAAGCGCCGACCTGGCACAGCTACCTGAACCGGCGCATGCTGATCTGCGTCTTCCTGGGCTTCAGTTCCGGGCTGCCGCTGTTCATCCTGCTGTCGCTGATGCAGGCCTGGCTCGCCAAGTCCGGCCTGAACGTCAAGGCGCTGGGCCTGTTCGCGCTGGTGATGTTTCCGTACACCTGGAAATTCCTCTGGTCGCCGCTGATGGACCGATACAGTTTCGGCTCGCTCGGGCGGCGCCGCGGCTGGATGGCGCTGACGCAGGGACTGCTGTTCGTCGGCATCGGCGCGATGGGCATGCTGGACCCGCTGACGCAGGTGCCGCTGATCGCCGCCGCCGCCAGCGCAATCGCTTTCCTGTCGGCCAGCCAGGACATCGTGATCGACGCCTACCGCCGTGAAATCCTGCCCGACAACGAGCAGGGCCTGGGCGGCGCGATCCATGTCAACGCGTACAAGGTGGCCGGCATGGTGCCCGGCGCGCTGTCGCTGATCCTGGCCGACCTGATGGCCTGGCAGCCGGTGTTCTGGATCACCGCCGCCTTCATGCTGCCGGGGCTGGTCTGCACCTTCCTGATCGCCGAGCCGCGCGTCTACGGCACCCCGCCCAGGAATATGCGCGACGCCGTGGTGCTGCCGTTCAAGGAGTTCATCGCCCGCGGCGGCTGGAGCAATGCGCTGGCCATCCTCGGCTTCATCTTCCTCTACAAGCTGGGCGACAGCATGGCCACCGCGCTGGCGACCAAGTTCTATATCGACCTCGGCTTCTCGATGACGCAGATCGGCGCGGTCGCCAAGACCACCGGTTTCTGGGCCAGCATCGCCGGCGGGCTGATCGGCGGCGTCTGGATGGTGCGCCTCGGCATCAACCGCGCGCTGTGGATCTTCGGCGTCGTGCAGGCGGTCGCCATCCTCGGCTTCGCCTGGCTGGCGCATGCCGGCGCCGACATCGTGCTGCTGGCGCTGGTGATCGGCTTCGAGGCCTTCGGCGTGGGCCTGGGCACCGCGGCCTTCGTGTCGTATATCGCCACGACCACCGACCCGCGCTACACCGCCACCCAGTACGCGCTGTTCACCAGCCTGGCCGCAGTGCCGCGCACCTTTGTCAATTCCGGTGTCGGGTTCATCGTGGCCGAGACAGGATGGTTCCTGTTCTTTATCCTGTGCTTTGTGCTGGCGCTGCCCGGCATGCTGATGCTCCCGAAAATCGCCCCCTGGAATGGTGACCGATGAAAAAACTTGCCCGCACATCCACGCTTCTCCTCTGCCTGGCCCTGCCGGCGCTTCCCGCAATGGCCCAGGAGGCCGGCGTCAGCGTCGACCGCATGTCGCGGCTGCGCGGCCTGGTGCCTGAAAAGCAGCTGGAGGAACAGGCCACGATGCAGTACGAGGAACTGAAGCAGCAGGCCCGGCAGAAAGGCGTGCTGGCGGCCGACACCGACCCGCAGCTGCAGCGGGTGCGCGCGATTTCGCGCAGGATCATCGCCAACGCCACGCGCTGGAATCCCGGCGCGTCCGACTGGCAATGGGAAATCAACCTGATCCGGGCCGACAGCGTCAACGCATTCTGCATGCCGGGCGGCAAGATCGCCTTTTTCAGCGGCCTGGTCGACAAGCTGAAACTGACCGACGATGAAATCGCCATCGTCGCCGGCCACGAGATCGCGCATGCGCTGCGCGAGCATGGCCGCGAGCGGGTCGCGAAAGGCAACCTGCTGCAGCTGGGCGCGAACCTCGGTTCCGCGATCTTCGGTTTGGGCCAGACCGGCCAGATGGTGGTCGGGCAGGGTGCGCAGCTGGCGCTTCTGCGCTTCTCGCGCGAGGACGAGACCGAGGCCGACACCGTGGGCCTGGACCTGGTCGCCCGCGCCGGCTACGACCCGCGCGCGGGCGTGGCGCTCTGGCGCAAGATGGCGATGCTGGAAAAGAGCGCGCCGCCGCAATGGCTGTCGAGCCATCCGTCGGGCAGCAACCGGATCGCGCAGATCCAGAAGACGCTGCCGCAGGTGATGCCGGTCTATGCGAAGGCGGTCAATGCCCAGTCCGGCGCGCTGCCGCCCTACCGCAGCAACGTGCAGGGCGTGGCGCCGGTGCAGTAGCCGCGCATGCGGCGCCCCGGGACGCATGGCGGCAGGCCGGATCCGGCCCGCTAGACCAGCCCGATGTCGCGCGGCGGCGCGCCCGGGAACACCCGGCCAAGCTGCGCCGCCGACAGCCCGTACAGGCGGCCGAACAGCCCGCCGAGCACCGCCCGGTATTCGTTCAGCACCGGGTAGTCGCGGTTCTGGAACAGCGTCTCCGGTCGCACCGCCACCTGTTCGCCGGCAATCCGTCCGCCGCGCACGCCGCCGCCCATTACCCAGTACACGGTGCCATGCCCATGGTCGGTGCCGCGGTTGCCGTTTTCACGGAAGGTGCGGCCGAATTCGCTGACCACCACGACCACGGTGTCGCGCCAGGCGTCGCCCATCTCGGCCGGGAAGGCGGCCAGGCCGCGGCCCAGCTCCTCCAGCCGGCTGGCCAGGTAGCCCTTCGCATTGCCCTGCGCCACATGGGTGTCCCAGCCGCCGACGTCGACGAAGCCGATGCTGTACCTGTCCTTCATCAGCCGCGCGATGCGCCGCGCCTGCAGTTCGAAACCTTTTGGATTGATGGCGTCGCGGTTGGCTGCCGCCATCTCGCCGGCCATCCGCTGCGCCACCTCATCGCGGACCGCGAAGCCCTCGCTGACGCGTCCCGCCAGCGCCGAGTCCTGGTACATCGACGCGATCATGCCGGACTGGCGCGCGTCGAGCGCGGACTTGCCCACGCCGCCCAGCGCGATGTTGGGCACCAGCATGCTGCCCTGCAGCGTCAGCGGCAGGCGGTCGGTGAAGCCGATCGGCGCGGCGCCCGCCAGTTCGGCGGCCAGCCGGTTCATGAAGCCGGACCGGTAGTTGCGGCTGCCGCGCTCGTCGCCCTGGCCGAGTTCGATCGCGTCCTGCGTCTCGAAATGGCTGCGCGATGCGTCATTGGCGCCGGCGAAGGGCAGAAACGCCGCCTGGCCGGACTGGTAAAGGGGCAGCAGCGACTGCCGCAGCGCCGGGTGCAGCGCCCAGTCGCCGTCGAGCGCGATGGCGCTGTCCGGCGACGGGTCGGGCCGCGCAATGGCGATATTGGGCCGGCTCTCGTAATAGAAGGAACTCGACGCCGGCACCAGCAGGCTGGCCGCGTCGTAGGCGCCACGCAGGAATACCAGCAGCAGCCGCGGCCGTGCCGGCGAGGACGATGAAAGGGACGACGCCGCGGGCGCGGCGAACAGCGTGCCGCTGCCGAAGCAGAGCGCGGAAGCGGACAGCGCATGCAGGAAATGTCGGCGATCCATGGCGGGTTCCTTGTCGTAGTCAGCGCATCATCATTTCGGGCGACGCCAGCAGCAGCGTGTTCCATTCCTGCGGCGAGCCGGCCTGCCCCAGCGCCTGCAGCGTGGCCGGGCGCAGCGCCGGCTGCAGGCCCTGGAAGAACGCCGGATTGGACAGCTGGGGGAAGGCGGGACGTTCGCGCGGCTGCGGGTCGTCGCTGCGGAACAGGCCGGCGCTGCCGCTGCCGATGGCCTTCGCAATCTCGAAGCGGGTCGCCATCTGCCCCGGGCTGGACCATGCCGCCTCGTCCAGCGCGTAGCCGTCCGGCGTCTGGCGGCCATAAGGCAGCTCGCCCATCCGGCGCAGCCAGTTGATCATCGGCTGGGTGTTGAGGATCACCGTGTCGTCATAGGCCAGCCGCACCGAGGCGACGACGTAATGCATCGGGTCGCGGAACTTGCGGCCCAGCGAGGCCGCGTATTGCGGCGACGCGAACAGGGTTTGCAGCACCGCGGCAATGTCGCCGTCGGTGGCGGTGAAGGTGCGCGCCATGCGTTCGACCACCGCCGGGTCCGGCTGGTCCGCCAGCATGTAGGCGGCGATCTTGCTCGACACGAAGCGCGCCGTCGCCGGGTGGCGGGCCAGCAGGTCCAGCGCCTCGTCGATCTCGGCCATGCCGCGGCCCTGGATGCGGTGGCCCAGGAATGTCTTGTCGCCGGGGTCGTGCCGGCCCGGCCTGAATTCCATCAGCCCCGCGCGGACGACCTCGCCCTGCCGCCCGCCGCCGCGTGGCGGCTCGCCCGTCAGGTTCACGCCCAGGCCGGTCAGGATACGGGCCAGCTCCTGCACGTCCCGCTGCCCATAGCCGCCGTTCACGCCCAGCGTGTGCAGTTCCATCAGCTCCCGCGCATAGTTTTCGTTGATGCGGCCGGCCGCGTTCTGCGCATTGTCCAGGTAGAGCAGCATTGCCGGATGATGCGCGGTGGCCCGCAGCAGGTCGCGGAAATGGCCGAGCGCATGCGGCCGGATCGCCTGCTCGTCATAGTCGCCCACCAGCGCGCGCAGCATGCCCTTGTCCATATGGACGCTGAAGTGATTGGCCCAGAACCAGGTCATCTGCTCCTGCAGCTGGTTGGGCGAGTAGAGCGCCATGAGCAGCGTGCGCGACCTGGCCTCGTTGCCGAGGCGCGCGAGTTCCTGCCGGTAGTCGCGCCGGCCGGCGTCGCGTTCTTCCTCGGTCGGCAGCGCGTCGGCCTCCCTGCGCCGCGCCGCCAGGTCGGCCGCCAGTTGCGCCATCGGCTTTTGCGTGATGGTCATCGCCTCGATGCGGGCGCTGACGGCGGCCGGCAGCGCGGCCGGGCGCGGGTGCAGCTGGTCGCGCAGCCAGGCCGCATAGCCCACGGATTCGGCCTGCCGCAGGCTGGTCGTGTTGATGCCCCAGCTGACGCGGTTCACCTCGCGCACGGCGGTGGGCGTCAACGGCGCATGGGCAGGGGCCTGGCCGGGAGCGGCGCAGCCTGCCACGCAGGCTGCAGCGAGCAGGATGGCGATGCGGGACGGGAGAAACGGCGGCATGCGGTTTTGCAGGCAGGCTGGTGTCATGGCGGTTGCGCTGGCTCGGTGGAATGCGCCGGGCGATCCGGCCCGGTCGGACGATGCTACGGGTGTTAAGCGTTCGACGGGCGCTTATCGAATACATGAAGACAATGTTTATTGTTACGTCATGTATCTGTCGCGGCAGCAGTGTGTTGCGGGAGGGGGTAAAAGACCTGCGCCGCAGCGGCCAGCCCGGATGGATGCGGCACTGGAACCGCGTCGGGCATGCAATCCAAAACGAAACTTGAAACGAATCCGGATGAATCCGGATTGTCAGCTTATGTCAGGTCAGGTAATAAACTATTGGTTATTACATTTTGACTTATGGTTTGACATGAATAAATTAATAATCTATAACACTTGAAGACCGCATGCAGTCAGTTTCCCAAATCAATTCAATCGCACTTGCATTGGCAATGCATTTCATTGCCAGCGTTGCCTGTGCCTGATTAATGCTGATATAGCCAGGAGATACTGATGTCCATCGTTAATGCATGTATTCGACCATTACGCAACGCGTGCATGGCCGCGGTCGTGGGCTTGTGGTGTGGCGCGGTCGACGCTGTGCCGTATGCGACCCTTTCCGGCAACGGCGCGACGCCATCCCGGCAATTTCTCGACTTCGGCCGGATGCAGCAGGGCAGCAATAAGGCCAATTCCGTCAGCAATAGCGCATTCGTTCCGCCGGATAACGCGGCAATGCCGACCAATACATTCAATGGCACATTGCAATTGAATGGCGCGGACCTCAGGAATGAATCCAAATTCCAGGTGCTTTATGGGACGAAGAAAGATACCAGCGTGCCGCTGGATGCGCCGGAAATGCATTACCTTCCCAATTTCTCATTTCAATTCGTCCAGGACGGCACGCACCTGATTCCATTGAAGCGGAATTACCAGGCCGAGGATGCGGCAAGCGGGCATCCGTTCTGGGAATACATTATCGGGCCGGGACGGGTCTGGAATGAAAATACGGACAATGGTTTCAGCCGGGCCGCATTCACGTTTGCCGTCACCGAAAAAGGCCAGAATTGCGTCCATAACGGCATGATGAGTTTCCTGTTCAAGAGCAGCGGCGAAATCAGCAGCGTCTGGTACCAGATTACCGCCGAGACCTGCGCCTATTACAAGATCGACCTGTGGGGTTTTGCCAGGGCCAGCTTTACGCCGGGCGGCATTGCCCAGCCCGGTGCGGTGATTTCCGCCTACCGGGCGGAAGTCGCCAACCAGCTGGACATGCTGCCGATCGAGCAATTGGCGACGGACCTCGCCGGCATCGACCAGGCCGCCCTGGAGCCGCAATACAGCTCGAATGCGAACACGGTGAACGTGTCGCCCAATCCGTACAGCAACCCGAGCGAACATAACCCGGCACACCTGCTCAATTACGGCGTGATGGTCAACGACAGGATCTACTCCGCGCCAGTCCGCACCCGTTCCGGCGCTTATCCGTATCCGCAATGGATGGTCTATCCGCTGTATTCATGGTCGAAGGCCGAGTTCGTCGGCAATGCCGTCGCATTGATCGCGAAATTGCATCCGGATGGCGTTCCCGGCACGCCCGCGGATGGACGGAACAAGAACCTGAAAGCGATTGAAAACCTGGTCGTGGCCGACTGGATTCCGGAAGCCAGGCTCAATGGCACCTGGGAAAATGTCACGCTGGGCAACCTGATCGACATGGGCAGCGGCCATTACATCAACAAGGACATCCATCTCGCCGATGAAAATTCTGCAGCCACCATCAGCCAGTTCTTCGATGTGCTGACCAATGCCGGAAAGCTGGATTTCGCGGCCAATTACTATCCATCGGCGGCCAGTCCCGGCCAGGTATTCGCCTACCATACGTCGGACTTCTACCTGGCCGCGAGGATGCTCGAACTGGTGTCGCAGAAAGTGAATGGCGTCGGCATCGTCCAATCGATGGCCGACAATATTTATAACGGGTTGAAGCTGAGCAGGATCGCGCAAAGTCCGAAACTGACGTATGACGGCGCCGCCCAGCCTTATGGCGGCTACGGCCATTTCGGCTATGCCGACGACATCGCCAAGCTGGGCCGCTTCATGGCGGTCCACAAGGGCGCCATCGGCAACACGCAGGTGCTGGATGCGCAGCATGTCACCGATGTCTTGCAGCTCAATCCGGCAAACCAGGGTTTGACGGTGACGCCTCTTGGCGCTTCATTCCGCTTCAATAACGGCTATTGGTCGAAAAACCTGATTTCCGCCGGCGGATGCAAGCCACGCATCGTATTCGAATCGGGTTTTGGCGGCCTGAGCAAGGTGCTGGGAACGGCAGGGCCGGGCAATCCGGGCTGGGTCTATTACTACGTCAGCGACAACGGCGAATTCCTGTATGCAGCCGCCGTCAACAGCCTTGCCGCCGCCATCGGCTGCCCGAATGTGGGCACCCACTAACCGGCTAGGCCGGCACGGAGCATCACACGAAGGACAGGGCGAAGCGCCCTGTCTTTTTTACATGCGAAGACAGGATGGGCAAGATCGGCCATGCATCGAAAACGGGTGCCCGCATCGCCTTCCAGGCCGGCATCCCGCCGTTTTCCCGGCCGGTCGTCGTTGTCGGGCGCTCTTGGAGCGCTATCGCAGCATGCCGAAATGGTCGTGGTCGTAATGGATCGTCAGCGGCGCATGGTCGGAAAAACGCTGCTCCTTGTAGATGGCCGCACTTTTCGCGGTCATGGCCAGTTCGCCGGTGGCGATCTGGTAGTCGATGCGCCAGCCGACATTCTTGGCCCAGGCCTGGCCGCGGTTGCTCCACCAGGTATAGGCGTCGCCGGTGGTGTCGGGATGCAGCTGCCGGTAGACGTCGACCCAGCGCAGCTCGTCCAGCACCGCACTCATCCATGCCCGTTCCTCGGGCAGGAAGCCGGAATTCTTCAGGTTTCCCTTCCAGTTCTTCAGGTCGATTTCCTTGTGCGCGATGTTCCAGTCGCCGCACAGCACGACCTTGCGGCCGCATTGCGCAAGCTGGGCCAGGTGCCGGTAGAAGTGCTCCATGAAAGCGAATTTCGCCGCCTGCCTGTGCTCGCCGCTGGAGCCTGACGGCAGGTAGACCGACACCACCGACAGCCCGTCGTAGACCAGCTCGATATAACGTCCCTCGGCATCGATTTCCGGGACGCCCAGGCCCTGTATCACCTGCAGCGGCTGGCGGCGGGCATAGATGCCGACGCCGCTGTAGCCTTTTTTCTCCGCATAGTGGAAATAGCCGTAATAGCCTTCCGGGTTGAGCATGTCCGCCGACATGTCCGGCGCCTGCGCCTTGAGTTCCTGCATGCAGATGAAGTCGGCATCCTGCGCAGCGAGCCAGTCCAGAAAACCCTTGCTGGTGGCGGAACGGATACCGTTGAGATTGGCGGAAATGACTCTGAGCATGGGGCTGATAAGCGGTGAAAGGGATTGAAGCGCCTATTGTAATGGGCGTGGGGCGGTAGACCGGGCGCCGCGGCCGCCGAAGCATCCCCATGCCACGGCGCGTCATCGGCGCCACGCGATGGGCCAGAATTTCCTGAAGGCATTTTCAAATGCCATTTCCATCGGATATGAGGATAAAATGACGCTCCCGCATCCGCACTTCTCACGGTCCCATCTTGGAAAATCTACGTCAGCGTTTCATTGCCTTCTCGGTCGATGCCGGCGTCCTGCGCTTTGGCGAATTCGTCACCAAGGCCGGTCGCACTTCCCCGTATTTCTTCAACGCCGGCCTGTTCCATGACGGCGCAACGCTGGGCAAGCTCGCCGACTTCTATGCGCAGACGCTGCTCGACTCCGGCGTCGAGTTCGACATGCTGTTCGGCCCGGCCTACAAGGGCATCACGCTGGCCTCGGCCACCGCGGTGGCGCTGGCGGCAAAGGGACGCAACGTGCCGTTCGCCTACAACCGCAAGGAAGCCAAGGACCATGGCGAGGGCGGCACCATCGTCGGCGCGCCGCTGCGCGGCCGGGTCGTCATCATCGACGACGTGATTTCCGCCGGCACCTCGGTGCGCGAATCGGTCGACATGATACGCGCCGCCGGCGCGACGCCGGCCGCGGTGATGATCGCGCTGGACCGCATGGAGCGCTCCGGCCGCGACGACGCGCTGTCTGCCAACTCGGCGGTGCAGGAAGTCGGCGCCGCCTACAACATGCCGGTGGTGTCGATCGCCAACCTGAACGACCTGCTGACCTATATCTCGGCGGGCGGCAACAGCGAACTGGCGCAGCACCGGGACGCCGTCGCCGCCTACCGCCGCCGCTATGGCGTCGACGGCGCCTGAAGCGGCATGGTCAGCAAGCGGCTTGCCCTGCTGTGCCTGCTGCCCGCGCTGTGGCCGGCGCTGGCGCTGGGCCAGGCCAAGATCTATATCTGCAAGGATGCCGCCGGCCACACGCTGAGTTCGGACCGGCCGATTGCCGAATGCAGCAACCGTCCGGTGCGCGAGATCGACAAGAACGGCATCACCCGGCGCGAGATCGCGGCGCCGCTGACGGCCGAGGAAAAACAGAAAAAGGAGCAGGATGCCCGTGCCCGCCGGGCCGAAGAACTTGCCGCCGTCGAGCAGCGTCGTAATGACGCGGCGATTCTGTCCCGCTTTCGCAGCGAAGACGACATCATCGACACCGGCCGCCGCAACGCCGCCATCGTCCAGGAAAACGTCAAGCGGGAAAAGCAGGTGCTGGCCGCGTCCGAAACGCGGCAGCAGGCCGCCGAAGCCGAACTCGCACAACTGCCCAGCGGCGCACCGCGCCCGGCCTATCTGCGCCAGCGACTGGAAGAAGCCGACCGCGGCGTCAACGGCAGCCGCCGCCGGCTGGACGACTACGAAGCCGAGATCCTGCTGATCAATACGCGTACGGAAGCGACGCTGGCGCGGTTCAGGGAACTGCGGCGGGAGCGGGCGGGGCGGTAAAGGTAGTCGTTGCTTTGATAGTGGCTGGTAGGTATGTCTGGACAGCTTTCCCGCTGCTGACAAGGGCGAATTTTTTCGCAGCCCGGATTAGGTACAAATAGCATACGGACACAATATGGGACTGAAGCTGCAACCGGTCTGCGATCTTATGCTAGCTCTTCATGCCGCAACAAGGCGAAATCTCTCGCCCCTTCGTTCATTTTATCCTGCAAATTTGCCGAACGGGTCGTGTCACTTACATAGAATAAAATTTGATGAACGGGGAATGACAATTCAGCAGGCTCACCATCAATTGGGTCAACATTTCGTTTCAAAACAAAATGCTCATCGTTAGTCTTCCCACATTGAAAATACTCTCCTCCCTGATAGGTACTTTCTCGAACACCGAATTGAATGCCAAGGGAAGATTCCAAAATATTCTTGGCTCCTTCAATGTCATCCGACATATAACCGTAAAGATCGTAGACCGTCATATGTTTATCTCTTTCCAGGTAATGTCAAGCTAGGCGCTTTCTGAGCAGCCGTTGCCGAATTGTTATAAATCATAAAATTGACCTCTCTACCAACTTGCTGCCCCATTTGACTCGACAAATCTCGTAAGCCAAGTACTCGCAAATCACGTGCTGACAGCGGGCCAGTACGGGTTCCGCCTGAACGTAAGCCAATGCCCAATTCTTGCGCTCGGATCAACAAAGCAGGGTCTGCGAGCGCAACATCAAAGTCACTTACGCGTCCAAAATCAAAAGGCTCGCCGGTCTTGAAGCTTCTCCCGGTAACAGCACTTCCTTGAAGTAACGGCTCTGCATTTTCGTATCCTGCGCGGCCTAATCCAGAACGCATGTTGTTACCGAATTGGGCAAAGTCCTCTACGTTCGCAAAGCCATGCGGCACTGAGCTATTTGCCGCACTTTCCGGCACAACCCCCAATATCCCACCACTACGCTGCAAATAATTGTATATCGCCGCGTCAGCAGTCGGCCCAAGCGCGCGCAGGCCCATTGCCCCCAGTTCGGTTACTTTTGCATAAGCGTTGAAACTGAATATCTCGCCCAAGCCACCTGCAAACTGACTCGCCCCCTGATCGTACTCGAACGGTCGCAAGTTGAACTGGTCAAGCCGATTGATATTCTTGCCGCCGGTAAGGGCCAGGTCGCCGATCATGGCCCAGCCCTTGGTGGCATCGCTTACAAGGCCGACGGTGCCCTGAGCCACGCCAAGGCTGAAGTTTTTGCCTAGCATGCCGGCAAAGCCAAGAGCGTTGCCCATCTGCTCGCCGTAGCCCATGGATGGCGTGCCGGCGTTTTCCGCTTCGGTGGAATAGCCTGTCGGAAGGCCGGTGAGGGGGTCGTAGACCGGCTGGATTGTCGAGCTGATGGTATTGGTCAGTGTGTGGATTTCAAAGTCCGGTGATACCACTGGATACGACACTGCCCCGGTATTCCAGATCAGCCCACCATCCGCACTCTGCCCAACCATGTGCAGCGAGGCGTTGTCCGGCACGCCGGGTATGTTCCATTCTGCATAGTCATTGTCGGATCCAGTTAATCCGCCATCGCCGCGCTTGGTAATGATCGTGGTCTCGGGCAGCCATGCGGTGCCATCGGCGTCGTGCCAACCTACGCCTGAGGGAATGGATGCTTCCGTGTGGCCTAAGCCGCTTGTCCGGCTAACTTGTCCGCCATAAGTATCTGCATACTGATCAGCCATTGTCCGCGCCGGCGCATTCCAATAATCCGCCTCCGACATGCCCAGCCCGGACATCGCCAGTGCGTTCGCAATCCTGGCGTCGTTGTTCATCGCCTCAATCTCGGAACGCCTGAAGTCTTCGCGGGCAATGTCCGATACGCCGCTGCTCCAGTTGGCCTCGGCAATACTGCTGCCGATCGCCTGCCCAAACGCATCCGCCGCAATCTGCGTCACGCTGATTCGCCCGCCCCGCGCCACTGCCGTCGCGGCCCCAGCGGCAAGTCCGGTCAATGCCGGCTTCGCCAGCCGTTCACCCCAGCCGGCTTGCGCATACGCCTCCGTGCGCACGCCATCGACGGTCATGCCCAGTCCTTCGCTCACGGCCTGGCCCACGCCCGCGCCGACACCTGCAGCGGCGACACCGATCCAGCTGAATTGGTCCTGCAAGCCGGTCGCGACGCCGATGCCTTGCGAGACCGCGTTGGCCAACATGGCGCGGGAGACGACGGCAAACGTGCCCTGGCCAGCCATGGCGCCGGTAGCGACTTCACCAATGCCGGCAGCGACGCCGCCTCCCACGAAGGCCAGTCCGACCTGCGACCAGCTGAACTTGTCCTGCACGCCGATGGCGATGGCCACGCCTTGCGACACGACCGAGGCAGCGGCCGCAGAGAGCGCGCCGGTCACGACCGTCCCTGCGGTGCCGCCGATGCCGGCTGCATTGACCAGCGGCCCGATCAACTGCGGCGCATACACAGCGCCTACGACTGCCACGATGACCACCAGGATCATCCCCAATATCCCGCACCCGCCGTCGTCCGGCGGCGGTGGCGGCATGGTGGGGGTGGTGTCACCGACGACCAGGCTGGCGTCGTAGGGCCGCATGCTGTCGGCGCGGTCGAAGGTGGTGCCGGTCAGCGTAGGGAGTTGCAGTTGCTGGCCGGGGTGCAGGGCAGTTTTGGTGTCAAGGCCGTTGGCCTCGGCGATGAGGTTGCCGTAGGGGTCGTACTGGCGATTGGTGCTGCCGTCTGCGTAGAGGGCAAGTCAGGAGTCTGATCCCACAAGTCGAGTTCGGCTCATTGAGGCTGAAGCCACAAGTTTCTATCTAATCAAATGCGTAACTTGTTCGCCTTTCACATACTTTGCCCACCCCCTAGTATCGATTTCTTCATGGTCAGCCCATTCAGCAAGACCACCAGCTACAGCAACACCAAGTTCTGCAACTTCAAATTTAGGAGGGGACACATCAAGAGCATTCATCAACGAAATGTGCTCAGGTGATGCCCAGACGGTCTCACACTCGTCGCACATTACAACAAAATTTTTTCCGTCAGCACATCGACGAACACCTAACATTCCAGTCCGACAAATTGGACAGTTATTTTTTATGAAGAACATTATTTGCCTCAACGAATTGGATAACTAGTAATTACTTGATTGCCATTACGTATTACAAGTTGAATGTAATTAACCGAAGGATTGCCAAGTGTATCCCCGCCTTGACCACCAACCCAACCAACTCGACGCCCCATGTCAACTTTATAGACGCTTTTTTTGCCTACGGTGTTTGTAATCACATTTGGTCCACCTCGCTGCGCAATAGTCCATGCTTCGTCAACTAAGCCAATTATTCCTTGTCGTCCAGCGTCAAATACGCCGTGTTCCCCAACACGCAAAGGTTGATCTTCTACGTGATGTAATACGTGTTGAATCCTATTTCCATATAGCGCGTCTGGACCGTATTGCAATCCCAGTGGGGACTCCCATGTATCGTTGCCAATGTACTTTAGACGATTGGCAGCATCTATTTTATTGACCCCGCTGACTTCCGGTACTACCTCCAACACTCCACCAGTACGCTGCATGTAACTGTATATCGCCGCATCCGCAGTGGGCTTTAGCGCGCGCAGCCCAACAACCCCTAGCTCAGCCGCCTTTAAATACGCGCCGGGACTAACCATCTCGCCAACGGCACCCCCAAACTGGCCTACCCCCGGATCGTACTCGAACGGTCGCAAGTTGAACTGCTCAAGCTGGTTTATGTTGCTGCCGCCGTTGAGGACCAGGTCACCAATCATGGCCCAGCCTTTTGCGGCGTCACTGACGAGGCCAATGCTGCCCTGAGCGACGCCGAGACTGAAGTTCTTGCCGAATGTGCCAGCGAAGCCGACGATGTTGCGCATCTGCTCGCCATAGCGCATGGTTGGGCCGTCAGTGTTATCCACCTCAGTGGTGTAGCCGGTCGGTAGGCCAGTGAGTAGATCGTAGACTGGTTGGGTTGTCGAGTTGGGGATGTTGGCTAGCGTGCGGACGTCGATATCCGGCGAGCCCACCGGATACGACACCGGGCCGGTATTCCAGATCTGTCCCCCATCTCCGCTTTGCCCGACCATGCGCAGTGGAGAGCTATCCAGCATCAGCGATTCTCTTGCCTGCCGTAGCAGATGCGCATCAGACTGATCCGCCCATGCCTGGTCATATGCTGCGCGCATATCGTCAACGGAAGCGTTGGGATTGCGGGACATGTAGTCCTGTACGAACCCGTACTCGGCGGAGGGTATCTGGTTCGAGTCGATGCCGCTCAAACTGTCGATGCTCAAGCGCAATCGATCGGCGGTATTTATGGCCTGACCGCCATAAGTATCTGCATACCGATCAGCCATTGTGCGCGCCGGTGCATTCCAGTAATCGGCCTCCGACATGCCCGGCCCGGACATTGCCAGCGCGTTTGCAATCCGGGCGTCGTTGTTCATTGCCTCGATCTCGGAACGCCTGAAGCCTTCGCGGGCAATGTCCGATACGCCGCTGCTCCAGTTGGCCTCGGCAATACTGCTGCCGATCGCCTGCCCAAACGCATCCGCCGCAATCTGCGTCACGCTGATTCGCCCGCCCCGCGCCACTGCCGTCGCGGCCCCAGCGGCAAGTCCGGTCAATGCCGACTTCGCCAGCCGTTCACCCCAGCCGGCTTGCGCATACGCCTCCGTGCGCACGCCATCGACGGTCATGCCCAGTCCTTCGCTCACGGCCTGGCCCACGCCCGCGCCGACACCTGCAGCGGCGACACCGACCCAGCTGAACTGGTCCTGCAAGCCGGTCGCAACACCGATGCCTTGCGAGACCGCGTTGGCCAACATGGCGCGGGAGACGACGGCAAACGTGCCCTGGCCGGCCATGGCGCCGGTAGCGACTTCACCAATGCCGGCAGCGACGCCGCCTCCCACGAAGGCCAGTCCGACCTGCGACCAGCTGAACTTGTCCTGCACGCCGATGGCGATGGCCACGCCCTGCGAGACGACCGAGGCAGCGGCCGCAGAGAGCGCGCCGGTCACGACCGTCCCTGCGGTGCCGCCGATGCCGGCTGCATTGACCAGCGGCCCGATCAACTGCGGCGCATACACAGCGACCACGACTGCCACGATGACCACCAGGATCATCCCCAGTATCCCGCACCCGCCGTCGTCCGGCGGCGGTGGCGGCATGGTGGGGGTGGTGTCACCGACGACCAGGCTGGCGTCGTAGGGCCGCATGCTGTCGGCGCGGTCGAAGGTGGTGCCGGTCAGCGTAGGGAGTTGCAGTTGCTGGCCGGGGTGCAGGGCAGTTTTGGCGTCCAGGCCGTTGGCTTCGGCGATGCGGTACCAGTAGCCGGCGTCGCCGTAGGTTTGCCTGGCGATGCCCTGCAGGGTATCGCCGGGTTGCACGCTGTAGCTGGTGGACGTGGTGCCGGGGTGGCGGTCGTTGATGACCTGGTAGGTGAAGTTCAGGTCGGCGCCGGCGGTAAATTGCGGGTTGGCGTCGTCGTCCTTGGGCTGGACGGGATTGGGGCCGGTGCCGTAGCGGCCGAGGACCTGGCCGTTGGCGATGAGCTGGCGCTGGATGTTGTCGCCCTGCTGGACCAGCAAAGCCTGGCCGCTGGCGTCATTGTAGTAGCGGCGGTTGTTGCCGCTGCCCTCGGCGTCGGTGATGGCGGTGAGGTTGCCGTAGGGGTCGTACTGTCTTGTTGTGCTGCCGTCCTGGTACAGGGTGCTGGTGCCGTCGGTACGGTCGATGACGTAGCCTTCGTAGCGCGCCAGGTGGTTGGTGAAGGTGTTGGTGTAGCCGTTGTCGCCGTACTGGATGACGCGGTATTGGAGGATGTTGCCGACCGCGTCGTAGCTGCCGGTGTGGACGTTGGGCGGGACGGGAACACCGATGTTTTCGAAAAAGTGCTGCATCTCGGGGCTGATGCTGTCGTTGCCGCTGTAGTCGACGAGATAGTCGGGGTTGCCGCCGATGTCGTTCACGCGTTGCCACAACAGGCGGCCGTTGGCGTCGTAGCGGTAGGTGCGCTGGTTGTCGGGCAGTTGGTCGACTTGCGGGACGCCTTCGTTGAGCGCCTCGATCCGGTCTTTGGCCGAGCCTGCGAACACCGTTTCGAACACATCCATGATGTCTCTGCCTGGTACGGCCGCCTCCACCATCGCGGCCTGATACACCAGTCGGCTGCCGGCGTCATACCGCCGCTGCTCGACGTACTGCCCGTCGCGCAGCGTACGCACCAAGCGGTTCATCGCGTCGTATTCATAGGCCGCCGTGGTGTGGCGGCCCTGGGCCTGCCAGGTGTCGCCGGTGCGATTGCCCGCGCGGTCGTAGCTGACGCGGTGGCCGTTCGCGCCGAGTTCGCCGGCGGGCGTGGCGGCGTTGACCAGCACCTGCCGGTTCATCGCGTCGTAGCCGTACCAGCCTTCCTGGTGCTGGGCGATGCCGGCGCCGGCGATGTCGGTGACGATGTGCACCCGGTTGCCAAGGCGGTCATAGCTGATCTGCACGGCGGCCTTGCCGTCGGCGCGGTCGGTCACGTCGGTCATGCGGCCCAGGCTGTCGAAGTGCAGGGTGTTGTCCTGCAGGAGCAGGCCGTCCTGCACGGTGCGCTCAGTCACCCGGTTGCCGGCGGCGTCAAAGGCGTAGGTGGTGGTCTTGTGGTTGGCAGCGTCGACGATCTGCACCAGCTTGCCGGCGGTGTCGTAGGTATAGCGCAGATCCTGGCCGGTTTGCGTGGCCTGTTCAACCATCTGGCCGGCGCTGTCGTAACGGACACGGGTGACTGCGCCGCCGATGTCGGTGTGGGACAGCAGGCGGCCGAAGTCGTCGTACTGCCAGCTGGCATGGGCGCCGTTGGCGTCGGTCATGCCGCTCTGGCGGTTGTGGTGGTCGTACTGGTACTGGGTTTGCTGGCCCAGCGGCTGGATGACGTTGATCAGGTTGCCGTGCAGGTCGTAGCGGTAGCGGGTGAGGTTGCCAAGGCCATCGGTACGGGCGACGACGCGGCCGGCTTCGTCGTAGCGGGTGATGTCAGTGATGCGCTGCTGCCCGCTGTCGGCAAGGATGCCGCTGGCGTTGAAGTCGAAGACCTCGACCGGGGCGGCGATGACGGCGATGCGGCGGCCGAGCTTGTCGTAGGTGATGTCGGTGGCGTGGCCGTTGGGGTCGACGGTGCGCACGACGTTGCCGAAGGCGTCGTAGTAATGCCGGACGATGCCGCCGTCGGCATGGTGTTCCGCGACGAGCTGGCCGGCGGGGTCGTAGTCGTTGACGGTAACGTTGCCGTTGGCATCGGTCATGCCGATCTGGCGGCCCATGCGGTCGTGGAAGAAACGGGTGACCGGCGCGCCGTTGCCGGCGTCGGGGCGGGTCTGCTCCACGACCTGGTTGGCGGCGTTGTAGCGGGTGCGGGTTTGCCAGTCGGGGGAGCGCGGGTCGTCGATGGTGAGGATGTTGCCCCAGCGGTCCTGGGTTTGATGGACTTCGGGGCGCAGGGTCAGGCTGCTGGTGACGCTGGCGATGCGGCTGGTGGCGGGGAGGGCGTAGGACGTGGAGGCAATGGTGCTGTCGGTCAGGACCGGCAGGCTACCGTCCATGGGGATGTCGAACTGGCCGCGGGCATGGGCGACCAGCAGGCCGTCGCGCACAAAGGAGAGGTCGTATTCCCAGGAGCCGGCGGGGTACTCGTTGAGAACGAGTTTCTGCATGCCGATTGGCTGACCGTCGGCGTCTACGCCCATGACTTCGGTGGTTGCCGGGATCTCGGTCCACTCTTCATTGCCGACGGCGCGCACCATCAGGACGGTGGTGGTGCCGGCGGGCGGCATCGGCCATTGCAGCACGGTCGCCAGTGTGCCACCGCGTTCGGTGGTAGGCAGGTTCAGCGGCTTGTAGGCTGCCAGCGTGACTTCGCCGGTCAGGGTGCGTGACGTTTCGGTAGCGTCGGCCGGGATGAGTTGCAGCCGGTATTCGTAGCGGCCGGCGGGGATGGCGCTGCGGTCGACGCCGAAGTAGCCATTGGCGCGCGGCAGCACCGGCATGCTGCGCCAGGCGTCCGTGCTGCCGGCGATGCGGTATTCGAAGCGCTGGCTGCTGCCTTCGCCGGCATTGCCCCAGACCAGCCAGGCGGCGGCGTCCTTGCCGTTGGCGTTGGCGCCGGTGGTGCTGCTGCGAACGGCGATGTTGTCGATGACGGCAACGCCGTCGGCGCCAATGGCCTGGCCGGGCTTGCCGGCGGTGATGTGCAGCTGGCCGGGCAGGGTGACAGTGCTGCCGTCGGGGCCGGTCTGGCGCAGCTCGAACGCGTAACTGCCCGCGCCCAGCGCGGCGATGTTGGCGCCGGCTTCGCCGTTGCCGGCGTCGATGATGGCAAGCGTGGCCCAGTCGCTGCCGTTGGCGTCGCGGATGACCAGCGTTTGCGTCAGGCCAGCGCGCGGCTGCGGCCAGCGCAGCATGCTGGCGTCTGCAACGAAAAAGCTGGCGTCCTGTTCGAGGCCGGTCTGGGCGATCGCGCGGCCGAGCAGGTCGTAGCGGCTGTCGGTGCGGCGCACGTCGGTGGCGAGCGCTGCCGACCAGACGCTGTCGGCCGGCAGCGCGGTGCGGCCATTGCCCTGGATGAGTGCGGTGGTGTTGCCCTGCAGGTCGTGCAGCATGACCTTGTGCTGGCCGTCGCCGGCGTTGCTGCGCCAGAGGCGGCCGGCCTGGTCATAGTCGAAGAACTCCTGCCAGCCGCCGTCGGTGCCGCGGGCGACGACTTCGCCGAAGGCGTTGTAGGCGGTGCCGTGCGCGACGGCGTCGCCGATACTCTGGGACTCGCGCCAGTCGACTTCGCGGCCGAGGGCGTCGCGCTGCCAGGTCTGCCACAGCGTGGCGCGATGGCCGTCGTCGTCGGTGGTGACTGCCTGCCATGCCTTTGCCAGCTGGCCGTGGGCGTCGTAGGAGCGGTATTGCGACACGCCCATGGCGTCGGTGCTCTGGACCATGTTGCCGTGGCTGTCGTACTGCATCAGGGTCAGGCGGTCGGCGCTGCTGCTGGCGGCGGGCGCATGGCCGGCTTCGTCGGCCTGCTGTATGCCGAGTGCGCGGTCGGTTTGCGCGATGACGTTGCCGAAGGCGTCGCGCTGGAATTCGATGAGCGGGATCAGCACCGCGCCACCGGTGGTGCTGGCGCGGGCGGGCGCGGCCACGGCGGTGGTGCGGCCAAGGGCGTCGTACCAGGTGAAGGTGGAAGCGCCGGCGGCGTCGGTGACGCGGACTAGGTTGCCGACGGCGTCGTAGCCATAGCGTGTGACAAGGTCGCCGCGCACGGTGACGGTAGGTGCGGCGGGGTCGCTGTATTCGACGTTGACGCGGGTTTCGCTGGTCTTGCGATTGGCGGCGTCCCAGGTGATGCGGGTGATGCGGTCGTCGGGACTGGAAGACGCGGGCCCGTCCGGCGCGGCTTGCGCGAACTCGACACGCTCGGTCAGGTTGCCCCAGGCGTCGTAGGCGAAGGTGGTGCGGTAGTGCAGCGCGTCGACGGTGGCGACCTGCTGGCCGCGGCGGTCATAGTCGTATTGGGTGCCGACCCACAGGCCTGCCATCGGGTTTTTTAGCTGCGCCGATTCCACGCGTTCGCCGAAGGCGTTGTAGCGGTTGCGGGTAATGGCGCCGGCGGTGAACAGCTGCGCGCCGGGGGCGGCGTCGGGGTCGTAGACGGTGACGTTTGCTTCGCTGAGCCAGGTCAGGCGGCCGTTGCGGTCGACCGCCTGCTGCAGGCTGCGGTCGGCTGCGACGCGGGACACTATCGCGGTGATCTCGGCGCCGTCACTGGCATAGGGCAGCGCGACGGGCAGCGCGACGGGCAGCGCATGGCGGGTGAGCGAGACGATGTCGCCGAAGGCATTGCGGGCGTAACTGGTGACGTAGCCGGCGGCGTCGACCTCGAAGGCCAGGCGGCCCATGCGGTCGTAGGTTTTATGGCTGGCATTGCCGGCGACGTCGCGCCCGGCGATGGCGTCGCCGAAGCTGTCGTAGCGGGTCTCGCTGGACAGGGTCTGCATGCGTTCGGTGCGCTGCGCCAGGTCGCTGCGGCCGTTTTGCACGGGGTCGTCGAGCGTGGCGTCGTACACGCCGACGGGCGGGAACACCGTACGGACCTGGCGGCCGAGCGCGTCGTATTCATAGAACGTGGTGCGGGCGTCGGGCCGACCGTCGGCTTCGGTGCGCGCGCGCAGGTTGCCGAGCGCGTCGTAGCGCTGGCGGGTGACGAGGCGTTGTGGCGTGGGCTGGCCGTCCAGCGCCAGGTCGCCGTTGCCGTCGTGTGCGACGGTGGCGACATCGACTTCGGGGGCAATCTCTGCGGTCATCCGGCCGGCAGCGTCGTATTCGTATTGCCACAACGCGCCGCTGGCATTGCGGTAGGCAACGCGGTTGCCGAGGGCGTCGACTTGCCAGGACTCGGCCAGTCCCAGCGCATCGACATGCTGGGTCAGATGGCCGGCTGCGTCCCATGCCCATTGCTCGGCGTGGCCGGCGATGTTGCGCTCCAGCAGGCGGCCGAGTGCGTCATAGCGGCTCTGCGTGACGTAGCCTTCGGCATCGGCGGCGGATACGACACGGCCGGCGGCGTCGTACTGCTGCCGGGTGATGCGGTCGTGCTGCGGGTCGGCATGCCGCAACAGCGCGATAAAAGTGTCGCGCGGGCTGGCCGCGGCGTCGATGGCCTGCAGGTCGGCTGTGCTGAGCAACTGCGCATGGCGGGTGAGGACGAGCGTCTGGCCGAGCGCATCGTAGACGCTGTGGGTGAGCGCGCCTTCGGCGTCGATGGCGTAGACCATGCGGTTGGCGCCGTCATAGGCGTAGCGCAGTACGCGGTCCTGCTGCGCGTCGGAGACGAGCATGGCTTGCAGCGCGGCGGCGTCGGGCCGTGCGCGTTGCGGGCTGGACAATGCGGCTGGTGCGTTGGCATAAGCGGTGCTTGTGAGCAGGTTGCCGTTGTTGTCGAGTGTGCGACGCGTGATTTGGCCCAGGGCATCGACTTGCCATGTGAGGCGGTTGGCCGCGTCGTAGACCATGTCGGTCACGCGGTCGGCGTTGGAAATCTGTGCCTGGACGGGTGGCGCGCCGAGGGGCAGTGCATTGGCGTAAGCAATGGTGCGCAACAGGTTGCCGTTGCTGTCGTAGCGGAAAACCGTGAGCGCGCCAACGCCGTCGATGCGGGTGGCCTGACGGTTGGCGGCGTCGTAGCTGGTGCGTTCGCTGGCGTCGGTGGCGGGGTTGGCGATGCGCTCGGCCAGCGCTGGCACGGTCTGCGTGCTGAACGATGTGCCAGGGGGCAGCAGCGCGGCGTAGCGGGTGCGGTCGATCACGTTGCCGTTGGCGTCGTAGCGTTGCAGGGTCAGGCCGCCGACGCCGTCCAGCGTGGCGATGGCGTGGTTGGCGGCGTCGTACAGGGTGCGCAGCCGGAGGTCGTGCGCATCGTCGGCGGTGACGGACGGGGCGCTGCCGTGCTGCCAGCTTGCAAGGTCGATCGCGGTGACGTAGGCGCGGTGCTCGATGACGTTGCCGTTGCCGTCGTGGCGGTAGGCATTGACCGCGCCGCGGCCGTCGACGGTCCAGGCGAGGCGGCCATCGCGGTCGAGGACGCGGTATTCGGTGATGTCGGTGGGTGAGGCGGTGACGCGGGCGGCAATGGCGGCGATGTCGCTGGCGAGAGCATCGATTGGAATAGCCTGGGCGTAGCGGGTGCTCTGGATGATGCGGCCGGCTGCATCGTAGGTCAGCGCGGTGACATCGCCGGCGCCGTCCACGCTGTAGCGCAAGCGGTTCTCGGCGTCGTAGGCGTAGCGGCTGGTGTAACCGGCGGCATCGGTGCTGGAGAGGAGATTGCCGTTGGCGTCGTAGGTATGTCGTGTGGTCAGCGCCAGGCCGTCGGCGTCCTCGATCTGGACAATGCGCCGCCCGAGCCCGTCGTACTGGTAGGTGCTTAGGATGCCGTTGGCGTCGGTGACCGACAGCTGCTGACCGCGTGCATCCCAGGTGAAGCTGGTATGCAAGGCCAGGCCGTCGGGGTCGATCACCTGTTGCAGCAACCGGCCGGCACGGTCGTAGCGGAAGGTGGTGACGATGCCGTTGGGGTCCGTGTTCCGCACAACGCGGCCAAGCGCGTCGTACCCATAGGACGTGGTCAGCGCAAGTCCGCTTGGATCGACCGTACGCGACAGCACGCGGTTGGCGGCGTCGTAGCGCAGGCTTGTGGACGTGCCGTTGCCATCGACGGTTTCAATGAGCAGGCCGGCGCGGTCGTAGTGGCTTTCGGTATGCGCCAGCGCGGTGTCCTGAGCGATCGGGTTGCCGTCGCGGTCGTAGGTCAGCTGCGTGACGTTGCCATTGCCGTCGGTCACGCTCTGGGTCTGGCCGTGGCGATTCATCACGGTGGTGACGATGATCCCTTCGGCGGTGGTCAGCGTGGTGCTGCGGGACTGGTCGTCGTAGCGCAGGGTGGTGGCGTTGCCGAGGGCGTCGGTGCGGGTGACGGTACGGGAGAACGCGTCGTAGCTGGTGCTTTGCGCAGCGCCGGTGGCGTCGACGACCTGCACGGTGCGGCCGAGGCGGTCGTATTGAGCCGAGTGGACGTTGCCGTTGGCGTCGGTGCTGCGGACGATGCGGCCAAAGGCGTCGTACTCCTGGCGGGTGGTGGCGACCAGGTTGAGGGCGTCGCGCGTTTCAGTCAGCAGCAGGCCGCGGGCGTCGAAGCGGCGGCGGGTCTCGATGGGGCCAGTGTCGGTGTCGACCGTGGTGGCGATAGCATCGCCGAAGCTGTCGTAACGCTGGCGGGTATGGATGCCAAGCGCGTCGGTGCGGTCGACCTGGCGGCCGGCGCGGTCGTAGACGGCGGTGATGGCGGCATCCGCGCCGGGATTGGCCAGCAGGGCGATGCTGGCGTCGAGCGACGCGCTGACCAGGCCGCCTTGAAGCGCGGCGAGGATATCCGCATCGAGCCGGGCGGCGTAACGCGTGATGCCGGTTTTCTGGCTCAGGCCGTCATAGCGATGGGCTTCGACTTCGCCCAGCGCATTGATCGCATACACCAGCTGGCTGTCGAGGTTGTAGAAGAACAGTGTTCGATGGCCGTTGGCGTCAGTGCGGCTGGTGAGCCGACCGGCGGCGTCGTAGGTGTAGCTTGTACCGTAGGTTTGCCAGATTGCGTCGGACGCTGCACCCGCTGCACCCAAAGCTCCCAGCGCCGCGCTGCCTTCACCGGAAAGCTCCGCCACCAGCCGGCCTTGCAGGTCGTAGCGTCGGGTCTGCATGCGCGCTTCCGCCGTGCCGGCCGCGGTGGTGCTCGTGGTGAGCCGGCCCATGCTGTCGTAGTCATTGCGCGTGACGGTGCCGGATGCATCGGTGCGCGTGACCAGCCGGTTCAGCAGGTCGTATGTGAACTGCTGGTGCTGATCCGCCAGCGACGCAAGCGGCGGCAGGCTTGCGCCGATGCCGCCGGCCACCAGCGCGGCGCGCTGTGCCGGGGTTACAGGCTGCGCGTAGCGTATGGTCCCGATCCGGTTGCCGTTGCCGTCGTAGCGATAGCTCGTCAGATAGCCTTCGCCGTCGATGTCGGCTACCAGCAGGCCGCGTGCGTCGTAGACCATGTGCTCGACGATGTCGTCCCTGCCGGCTGAGGGCAGCAGCTGCGCCAGCGTTCCGCCCGCACGCAATGCGGCATCGGTCGGTCGCGCATAGGCGATGCGCATGACCGGCTGGCCGGCCGCATCGTAGCGGGTCTCGCGCAAGGTGCCGGCGGCGTCGAGTTCGCCGCGCAGCAGGCCGTCCTGGTCGTGGAAGAGGCGGGTGATGCGGTCGTCGGATGACGTTGGGGGCAGCACCTGCGCCAACGTTGGCGCGGATGACAGGCGACTGGTAGCGACCTGCGCCGCATAGGTGACGGTACGCAGCACGCGGCTGGCGCCGTCGTAGTCGGTGCGGGTGACGGTCCCTTCGCCGTCGACCTGCGCGACGACCCGGTTGGCATTGTCGACGACGCGCCAGGTGCGCACGTCCCCGCTGCTGGCAGCCGGTCGCAGCCGCGGCAGTTCGTCGACATAGCCGCCGGTCAGCGCTGGCCGTGCAGCGATGGGCGTGGCGTAGCGGATCGACTGCAGCAGCACATCGTCGGCGTTATAGACATATTCGGTCAGGCTGCCGTCGCCATCGATCTCGCCGGTGAGGCGGCCGGCCGCGTCGTACAGCATCCAGTGCTGGACGCCGGTGGCGTCGGTGCTGCGGCGCAGGCGGCCGTCGGCATCGTAGTCGTGGCGGACGCTGCCCAGCACGGCGCCGGCGGTGTCGACCTGCATATGGGCGACCGGCCGGCCGGCGCGGTCATATTGATCGATGTCCTGCAGGCCGTTGGCCTGCGTGGTCAGCGTGCGGTTGCCTGCATCGTCATAGCGCACCAGCGTGCTGTTGCCCAGCGCGTCGGCGGTGGCCAGCAACCGGTTCAGGCCATCGTATGCGTAGCGGGTAACGCCGCCCGTGGCCGCCACCGTCTGCAGCAGGCGGCCATTGGCGTCGTAGAGGTAACGTGACACCGCGCTGCCCTCGGGCGCGCCGCTGCCGTCGGCCCGCAGCGCTGCATAGCGCGTCTGCTGCGCCAGCTGGCCGCGAAAGTCGTAGCCGTAATCGGTGCGCACCGCCTGGCCCGGCGCCTGTCGCGCGACCCATGAAGCGAGCGCGGCCTCGGTCGGCGCCGCGCCGGTATAGCCGCCCGTGGACACGCCGCTGTTCGACGGCAGCGGCTGCGGATAGGCCACGGCCCACGCGGCGCTGTTCTGAAAGGCCGCGGCATGGTGCAGCTCGGCGGTGCGCTGGCCGGTGGCGTTGTAGCGGTACTCGGTCACGCGGCCCTCCGCGCTGACGAGGAAGCGCAGGTTCAGGCGGCTGTCGTAGATGAAGTGGCTGGTCTGCGGCTGGCTGGCGCGGGCGCTGCCGGCGCCGTCCGGGTCGGGCATCGCATACACGGTCTCGGTGAGCAGCTGGTTGCGCGTGCCATAGCTGCGGGCGACCGTGTTGCCGGCCGCATCCCGCTGCAGCACCAGGTTGCCGTTGCGGTCGTATTCCAAGGCCGTGACCAGCCCGCGCGCATCGGTGACCTGGGTCACGTCGCCGCGGCTGTTGTAGAGGAAGGACTGCACCTGCGCACCACCTTGCACGGCCGGGCCGGTGATGCGCAGCAGCTGGCCGGCGCCATCGTAGTCGTAGCGCGTGACCAGCCCCAGCGGGTCGGTGACGGTGGTGCGGCGGGTGCTCAGGTTGTAGTCGAAACGGGTAGTCTGGCCCAGCGCATCGGTCACGCTGGCGATGCGGTAGTCGCCCAGCAGGTGGACATAGGTGAAGCGGTTGACGCTGCCGTCGTCCTGCGTCACTGCGCTGACGCGGTCGCTCACGCCCTCGTAGGCATAAAGGGTGGTATAGGCATTGCCGTCGCTGATGCGGTTGTCGGCAGGCGAGAGGTCGACGCTGGCGCTGACCAGGCGGTTGAAATGGTCGTAGGCATAGCGCATGCGCACCGTGCCGGCGGCCGGGCCGTCGCGGGTGACGTTGCGCACCTGCGTGAGCAGGCCGGCGGTGTAGTCGAACAGGGTGCTCTCGCCGCTGGCGGTGACGATGCGTTCGACCTGTCCCCAGCGGTTGTAGCTATACGTGAGCGTGTTGCCGTCGGGGTCGCGCCGCTCGGCCAGCGCCCAGTTGTGCGGCTTGCCGTCGGCATAGCGTTCGGTCACGCCGGTGTCGCCGTCGGTCCAGGTCAGGCTGCTGCCGTCGTAGGCGATGGTGTCGTAGGCGCCGGCGCCGTCGGTGCAGAGGTAGACGCCGCGGGCGGTGTCGAAGTCGTAGTAGGTGACGCCGCCGTCCTGGTCGACGCGGGTGACGGTGGTGCCGGCGCGCAGCAGCTTGCCGGTGAATTCGAGGTGGGGCGGCTGCAGGCCGGAGACGTTGTAGGGGCCGGGCGTGTAGGCGCCGTCGAATTTGCCCTGGCTGTTATAGGTGCGTACGCCTTCGACGGTGAGGCCGGAGCCGACCAGGCGCTCGTCGGCGTCCTGCAGCACCAGGTTGCCGCTGGCGACATTGACGTAGACCCGCTCGGTGCCGCGGCCCTGGGCCACGTTGCCGCTCGTGGCGCGCGGGCCGAGGGTGGCGAGCGAAGAGGTCGCCAAACCGAGTGCATCACTGCTGACGATAGCTGCCATGAATGCTCCTGCAAAGCGTTGAATGGGGGCGATGCGGCGCGGTGATAGCGGGGGGTGAGACGAGCGCGGTGGCTAGTGCCGGATGAGAATGTAGCTGCGCGGGAGCAAGAGAATCGCAAGTCGCTAAAAAATAGCGTGCGGTTGGCGGAATCGTCTGGATTTGGCGACGGATTCGGTGTTGCGTTGAGCGGTGATCAGAACCGATGCACGATTATTGAAAATGAAGGCAGGAGTAGTCGATGCGGCGGCGGCGTCGAATCGCCGCGCCCGCCGCCCGATGGCGATCTGGCTGCCGATGCGCCGGCCGATGTTCCGGGCCGCAGTGGATATCGCCGTAATGGCCTTGCGGGCCGGGCATATTTGCCGGCATCACCCGTTGCGGGTGCGCGGCCATGAACTTGCGGCAGCCGGCGTGATTGCCGGACGCCGGACGCCGGCATCGACGCCATCCATGCCCAGCATGGGAACCGAGATCTGGAACTCACCCGGCGGCGCCGGCAGGTAAGCGTCGATGCCCCGGCGGCGCGGTCCGGTTCATCCGGCAGCACCGCCGGCACGGGCGAGCCGATGGCCTGCATCGGCGGCCGATGACCCGGACCGCGGGAACGCGGCCGTTTTACTGCGTCAGCTTCTGCTTCAGCAGTTCGGTCAGCTGCGCCGGGTTGGCCTTGCCGCGCGAGGCTTTCATCGCCTGCCCGATCAGCGCGTTGAATGCCTTCTCCTTGCCGGCCCGGAATTCCTCGACCGACTTCGCATTCGCCGCCAGCACCTCGTCGACGATCTTCTCCAGCGCGCCGCTGTCGGAAATCTGCTTCAGCCCGCGGGACTCGATGATCTCGTCGGCCAGCTGCGCCGATGAGGATTTCGCTTCCCACATCGCGCCGAACACTTCCTTGGCGATCTTGTTGGAAATCGTGCCGTCGGCGATCCGTTGCAGCAGCAGGGCGAATTGCTCGGCGTTGACGGGCGCGTCGGCAATGTCGACGCCTTCGCGGTTCAGCGTGGAAGCGACGTCGCCCATCAACCAGTTGGCGGCGGGCTTGGCCTGCTCACGGCCGGCGGCGTTGACCACGTCCTCGAAATAGCCGGCCATTGCCTTGGACTGCGTCAGCACCGCGGCGTCGTATTCGGTCAGGCCGAAGTCGCGCACAAAGCGTTCGCGCATTGCGCCGGGCAACTCGGGCATGGAAGCCCGCACGCGCTCTATCCATTCCTGGCTGATGGCCAGCGGCGGCAGGTCGGGGTCGGGGAAATAGCGGTAATCCTGCGCGTCTTCCTTGCTGCGCATCGAGCGGGTCTCGCGCTTGTCCGGGTCGTACAGCCGGGTTTCCTGCACCACGCGGCCGCCGTCCTCGATCAGCTCGACCTGGCGCCGCACTTCGTAGTTGATGGCTTCTTCCAGGAAGCGGAAGGAGTTCAGGTTCTTGATCTCGCACCGGGTGCCGTATTCCGCTTGCCCGACCGGGCGCACCGAGACGTTGGCGTCGCAGCGGAACGAGCCTTCCTGCATGTTGCCGTCGCAGATGCCCAGCCACGTTACCAGTGCATGCAGCGCCTTCGCATACGCCACAGCCTCGGCCGCACTGCGCATGTCCGGCTCGGTGACGATCTCCAGCAGCGGCGTGCCGGCGCGGTTGAGGTCGATGCCGGTCATGCCGTGGTAATCCTCGTGCAGCGACTTGCCGGCGTCCTCTTCCAGGTGGGCGCGGGTCAGCTGCACGGTGCGCAGTTCGGGCTTGCCATCCTTTTCCAGCAGGAAGGACAAGGTGCCGCCCTGGACCACCGGGATTTCATACTGGCTGATCTGGTAGCCCTTGGGCAGGTCGGGGTAAAAGTAATTCTTGCGCGCAAAGATCGACTGCGGCGCAATGGTCGCGCCGATCGCCAGGCCGAACTGGATGGCGCGTTCGACCGCGCCGCGGTTCATGACCGGCAGCACGCCCGGCAGGGCCAGGTCGACCGGGCAGGCCTGGGTGTTGGGCTCGGCGCCGAAACGGATAGGCGCGCCGCTGAAAATCTTGGACTGGGTCGTGAGCTGCGTGTGCGTCTCCAGACCGATGACAACTTCCCACTGCATGGTGAACCTCGCTGTTTTATTGTTCCGCGGGCTGGCGCAGGTGCCAGTCGGTTGCGCACTGGTAGCGGTGCGCGATGTTGAGCAGCTTCGCCTCGCTGAAATAATTGCCGGTCAGCTGCAGGCCGACCGGACGCTTGCCATTCTTCTCGCCCTGGCCGAAGCCGCACGGGATCGACATGCCGGGCAGGCCGGCCAGGTTGGTCGACAGCGTGAAAATGTCGGCAAGGTAATTGGCGACCGGGTCGTCCGTCTTCGCGCCCAGGTCCCAGGCCACGGTGGGCGCGACCGGCCCCATGATCACGTCGCACTGGGTATAGGCCTGGCGGAAATCCTCGGCGATGAGCCGGCGTATCTTCTGCGCCTGCAGATAATAGGCGTCGTAATAGCCGTGCGACAGCACATAGGCGCCGACCAGGATGCGGCGCTTGACCTCTTCGCCGAAGCCTTCGGAGCGGGTCTTGCGGTACATGTCCGACAGGTCGGTGTAATTCGCCGCGCGGTGGCCGTAGCGCACGCCGTCGAAACGCGACAGGTTGGACGAGGCTTCCGCCGGCGCGATCACGTAATAGACGGGAATGGACAGCTCGGTCTTGGGCAGCGAGATGTCGACCAGCGTCGCGCCCAGCTTCACGAACTCCTGCAGCGCGGCGCGCACCGCCTGCTCGACGTCGGGCGCCAGGCCCTCGCCGAAATATTCGCGCGGCACGCCGATGCGCAGGCCGTCGAGGCTGGCGTTGAGGTCGCGGGTGTAGTCCTCGCGCTCGCGCTCGACGCTGGTCGAGTCGCGCGGGTCGAAGCCGGCCATCGCGCCCAGCAGCAGCGCGCAGTCTTCCGCGGTGCGGGCGATCGGGCCGCCCTGGTCGAGCGAGGAAGCGTAGGCGATCATGCCGAAGCGCGACACCCGGCCATAGGTCGGCTTGATGCCGGTCACGCCGCAGAACGCCGCCGGCTGGCGGATCGAGCCGCCGGTGTCGGTGGCGGTGGCGCCGGGCGCCAGGCCCGCCGCGACTGCCGCGGCCGAGCCGCCGGACGAGCCGCCCGGCACCGCGCCGCGGTCCCACGGGTTCTTCACCGCGCCGAAATAGCTGTTCTCGTTGGACGAGCCCATCGCGAATTCGTCGCAGTTGAGCTTGCCCAGCGTCACCGTGCCGGCCGCATTGAACTGCTCGACGACCGTGGCGTCGAACGGGCTGATGTAGTTTTCCAGCATCCGCGAACCGGCGGTGGAGCGCCAGCCGCGGGTGACGAAGATGTCCTTGTGCGCGATCGGCACGCCGGTCAGCGCCGTGGCGTCGCCGCTGGCCAGCCGGGCGTCGGCGGCGGCTGCCTGGGCCAGGGTCAGCGCTTCGTTGATGTCTGTATACGCATTGAGATCGCTGGCTTGCATCCGGGCAAGAAAATGGCGGGCAAGTTCGGTCGCTGAAACGTGCTTGCCTTGCAGCAGCGCGGACAGTTCCTTGATGGTCTTGGTGTGCATGGTTTGTTCTTTTGCGGTGTCTGGCTTATTCGATGACCTTGGGGACGAGGTAGAGGCCGTCCTGGGTGGCCGGCGCCGGCTTCTGGTAGTCCTCGCGGCGATTCGGCTCGTTGGCGATGTCGTCGCGCAGGCGCAGCGCAAAGTCCGCGTCATAAGCGGTGATCGGCTGCGCCAGCGGCTCGACGCCGGTGGTATCGACCGCCTTCATCTGCTCGACCAGCGCGAAGATGCCGTTGAGCTTGGAAAGGGTGGAAGAAGCCTGCTCGTCGCTGAGTTCGAGCTGGGTCAGGATCGCTAATCTTTTGACATCGGATAGGGCAAGTGACATGGTTGGAAGGCGTGCTGGACGCGTCTCGGCTAGGGTTGCGGAAATAGTAAAGATTAGCTAATAGGCGGTAAAAACTTGCCAAATCGATGCATTCCGCAGCGATTTCGAGTGTTTTCAGCGTCTGGTAGGAGCCAGATTATAAGGTAGAATGTCGGGTTACTGCCTGCAGGCGCCAGCATAGCGGCTGCCGCGGGGTACAAATAACCTCTAGCGACGCGCACGATGTTGCGCACCAGGACTATTCAATGTTTGGATTTCTCCGCAGTTACTTTTCCAATGATCTCGCCATTGATCTCGGTACTGCCAACACGCTGATCTATGTCCGTGGCCTCGGCATCGTACTCGACGAACCGTCGGTGGTCGCCATCCGCCAGCAGGGCGGTCCGAACGGCAAGAAAACCATACAGGCAGTCGGCAAGGAAGCCAAGCAGATGCTGGGCAAGGTCCCTGGCAACATCGAAGCCATCAGGCCGATGAAGGACGGCGTGATCGCCGATTTCACCGTCACCGAGCAGATGTTGAAGCAGTTCATCCGCATGGTGCATGACACCAAGCTGTTCAAGCCGTCGCCGCGCATCATCATCTGCGTTCCCTGCGGCTCCACCCAGGTCGAGCGCCGCGCCATTCGCGAGTCGGCCCTGGGCGCCGGCGCGTCGCAGGTGTTCCTGATCGAAGAGCCGATGGCGGCCGCCATCGGCGCCGGCCTGCCGGTGTCCGAGGCGACCGGTTCGATGGTCGTCGACATCGGCGGCGGCACCACCGAAGTGGGCATCATCTCGCTGGGCGGCATGGTCTACAAGGGCTCGGTCCGGGTCGGCGGCGACAAGTTCGACGAAGCCATCGTCAATTACATCCGCCGCAACTACGGCATGCTGATCGGCGAGCAGACCGCGGAAACCATCAAGAAAGCCATCGGTTCCGCATTCCCGGGTTCGGAAGTGCGCGAACTCGAGGTCAAGGGCCGCAACCTGTCCGAGGGCATTCCGCGCTCGTTCACCATTTCCAGCAATGAAATCCTGGAAGCGCTGACCGATCCGCTGAACAACATCGTGTCGGCAGTCAAGAACGCGCTGGAGCAGACGCCGCCCGAACTGGGCGCCGACATCGCCGAAAAAGGCATGATGCTGACCGGCGGCGGCGCGCTGCTGCGCGACCTCGACCGCCTGCTGATGGAAGAAACCGGCCTGCCCGTCATCGTCGCCGAAGACCCGCTGACCTGCGTGGTGCGCGGTTCCGGCATGGCGCTCGAGCGCATGGACAAACTCGGTTCGATCTTCTCTTACGAATAAACCCGCACGGCGTAGCCAGTCGCTCCTTGGCATGCCGGGGTCACGCATGGTTGCCTTCGCCATGCCAGCCCGGCCTGCCCAACCGGGGCAGGATGATTCTCACTGATGGAATACAATCCTCCGCCACTCTTCAAGCAGGGCGCCTCGGCCCGCGCCAAGGTCGTCATCTTCGCGCTGCTTGCCATCGTGTTGCTGGTGGTGGACGCCCGCACCAACACGCTCGCCATGCTGCGCCAGTTCGCCGGCACCGCGCTGTATCCGCTGCAGGTGGCGGCGCTGGCGCCGCGCGACGCGCTGTATGCCGGCGCCGGCTATGTCGGGTCGCTCACGGTGCTGCAGCGGGAAAACACCGAACTCAGGAATGAACAGACCCGCAATGCGCAGGCGTTGCAGCAGGGACAGTTCCTGGCCGCCGAAAATGCGCACCTGCGGCAGTTGCTGGCCGCGTCGGAACGGCTGCCGGTCAAGTCGGTGCTGAGCGAGATGCTGTATGACACCCGCGACCCGTTCACCCGCAAGATCGTGCTGAACCGCGGTTCGCAGCATGGCGTTTCCCTCGGGCAGCCGGTCATCGACGACACCGGCGTCGTCGGCCAGGTGACGAGGCTCTATCCATTCACCACCGAAGTCACGCTGCTGACCGACCGCGACCAGGCGATCTCGGTGCAGGTGGTGCGCAGCGGCGTGCGCAGCGTCGCCTATGGCCGCGGCCAGTCCGGCGTGCTGGAACTGCGCTTCATCGCCGCCAACGCCGACATCAAGAAGGGCGACACGCTGGTCACGTCCGGGCTGGATGGCGTCTATCCGGCCGGGCTGGCGGTGGCCACGGTGCTGTCGGTCGAGCACAAGTCGGCAGACGCATTCGCCCGCATCGTCTGCCAGCCGGCGGCCGGGATCGACCGCCACCAGCAGTTCCTGATCCTGCTGAACGAGCAGAAGATGCCGCCGCGGCCGGCGCCGGAAGAACAGAAAAAGGAAAAGGGGCCGAAGAAGCGGATGAAGGACAGCCCGAAGGACGCGGCCCAGGCCGCACCCGCAAGCCCCGCCGCTGCAACCGGTGCCGCCGCGGCGGCCAACACGACCCATGCCGCCGGCGCGGCCGAAAAGAATGTGACCCGGCTCAGCTCGCTGCGCGCGGCGCCGGCCCTGGAGACCAGAAAATGAACCGGCCGCATTACATCCTGCTGCCGGTCAGCCCGCTGTTCATCGCGGTCACGCTGATCTGCGCTTTCCTGCTCAACCTGCTGCCGTGGGGCGGCCTGACCGGCGTGCCCGACTTCGTCGCGCTGGTGCTGATCTTCTGGAGCGTGCACCAGCCGCGCAAGGTCGGCATCGGCGTCGCCTTCGTGATGGGGCTGATGATGGACGTGCACAATGCGTCGCTGCTGGGTGAAAACGCGCTGGCCTATACGCTGCTGTCCTATTTTGCGATCATGATCCACCGGCGCATGCTGTGGTTCCGGCCGCTGACGCAGGCGCTGCACGTGCTGCCGCTGCTGGTGATGATGCAGGTGGTGCAGATGCTGATCCAGGCGCTGGTCAGCGGCAAGTTCCCGGGCTGGTTCTATTTCGCGTCCAGCCTGGTCAGCGCCGCCCTGTGGCCGCTGGTCACCTGGATGCTGCTGGCGCCGCAGAGAAGGGCAATCGACCGCGATGAAACCCGTCCCATCTGAACCGTCCGGCTCAGCCGGGCCGTCCGGGCGCTACCCGATGCACCGCATTCTGCAGGAATGGCACACGCATGACTGAATTCAAGAATACCGAACGGGAACTGCACTACTTCCGGATGCGGCTTTCCGTGGCCGGCCTGTTCGTGCTGGTTTTCTTCGGCCTGCTGGCGGCGCGCTTCGTCTGGCTGCAGGCATACCAGCACGACCATTACGCCGCGCAGGCCGAGGACAACCGGATCTCCATCGTGCCCGTCGTGCCCAACCGCGGCCTGATCGTGGACCGCAACGGCGTGGTGCTGGCCCGCAATTTCGCCGCCTACACGCTGGAAATCACGCCGTCCAAGATCAGGGGCGACCTGGACGAGGTGATCGATGCGCTGGCCGGCATCGTCGAGATCCAGACCAAGGACCGGCGGCGCTTCCGGCGCCAGCTGGAAGAATCCAAGAACTTCGAGAGCCTGCCGATCCGCACCCGGCTGACCGACGACGAGGTCGCCAAGTTCACCGCGCAGCGCTACCGCTTTCCCGGCGTCGACATCCAGGCGCGGCTGTTCCGCCAGTATCCGCTGGGCTCGGTGGCGTCCCACGTGATCGGCTACATCGGCCGGATCAGCCAGCGCGAGGCGGCGAAGATCGAGGACACCGACGACGCCGCGAATTACAACGGCACCAGCTACATCGGCAAGGAAGGCGTCGAGAAGAGCTACGAGGCGCAGCTGCATGGCCAGACCGGCTACGAGGAAGTGGAAGTGTCGGCCGGCGGCCGCGCGGTGCGCACGCTGTCGCGCAAGCCGGCCACGCCGGGCGCGAACCTGATCCTGTCGCTCGATATCGAGCTGCAGAAAGTCGTCGAGCAGGCCTTCGGCAACCGGCGCGGCGCGCTGATCGCCATCGAGCCGGCGACCGGCGACGTGCTGGCCTATGTGTCGATGCCGACCTTCGATCCCAACCTGTTCGTCGAAGGCATCGACCAGCAGAGCTGGGACGAGCTCAACACCTCGCCGGACAAGCCGCTGGTCAACCGGCCGCTGTCGGGCAGCTATCCGCCCGGCTCGACCTACAAGCCCTTCATGGCGCTGGCCGCGCTGGAGCTGGGCCGGCGCACGCCGGCGTCCGCGATCAGCGACCCAGGCTATTTCAACTTCGGCAATCACCGCTTCCGCGACGACAAGGAAGGCGGCCACGGCACGGTCGACATGTACCGCTCCATCGTGCAGTCCTGCGACACCTATTACTATCACCTCGCCAACGACCTCGGCGTCGACGCGATGCACGATTTCATGAAGCCCTTCGGTTTCGGCCAGATCACCGGCATCGACCTCGAGCACGAGAAGCGCGGCATCCTGCCGTCGACCACCTGGAAGCGGACCTCGTACCGCCGGCCCGAGCAGCAGAAATGGTATGCCGGCGAAACCATCTCGCTGGGCATCGGCCAGGGCTACAACTCGTTTACGCCGCTGCAGCTCGCGCATGCGACCGCCATCCTCGCCAACAACGGCGTGGTGATGAAGCCGCACCTGGTCAAGTTCATGGAAGACGGCGGCACCCGCGCCCGCACGGCGACCGTGCCCAAGGAAAGCTACCGGATTGCGCTGAAGCAGCAGAACATCGACGTCATCAAGAATGCGATGGTGGGCGTGATGCGCGAGGGCACCGCGGCCAAGGTGTTCGCCAACGCCGGCTATGTGTCGGGCGGCAAGACCGGCACCGCCCAGGTCATTGCGATCAAGAAGAACGAGAAGTACAACGCCAGCAAGATCGACGAGCGGCACCGCGACCACTCGCTGTTTACGGCCTTCGCGCCGGCCGACAAGCCGCGCATCGCGATTGCCATCATCGTCGAGAACGGCGGCTTCGGCGCGACCGCCGCCGCGCCCATCGTCAGGGAAGCGCTGGACTTCTACCTGCTGGGCAAGCGCGCCAACCCGAACCGCCAGGACGACGTGCCGACCGAGAAGATCGATATCTCCGACACCCGCCCGCTGGCCGAGATACGAGCCGACGAAACTTCCGACGGCGGACCGCGCGCCGGCGCGGAGACACAGGGCAACCGGGACTGACAAATCATGCAACTTTCCGAAAAACGCCCGCTCTGGCAAATCGTCAAACCCTTCCTGACCGCATTCGACGGGCCGCTGACGCTGATCATCTTCCTGATCCTGTCCACCGGCATCGTGACGCTGTATTCGGCCGGCATCGACTTCCCCGGCCGCGTCGAGGACCAGCTGCGCAACATCCTGGTGTCCTTCGTCATCATGTGGATCGCCGCCAACGTGCCGCCGCAGACCCTGATGCGCTTTGCCGTGCCGATCTATACGGTCGGCGTCGCGCTGCTGGTGGCGGTGGCGATGTTCGGCATGATCAAGAAAGGCGCCCGGCGCTGGCTCAATGTCGGCATGGTGATCCAGCCTTCCGAGATCATGAAGATCGCGATGCCGCTGATGCTGGCCTGGTACTTCCAGAAGCGCGAGGGCATGCTGCGCTGGAACCATTTCCTGGTGGCGGCAATGCTGCTGATGCTGCCGGTGTTCCTGATCGCGCGCCAGCCCGACCTCGGCACCTCGCTGCTGGTCGCGGCCGCCGGCTTCTACGTGATCTTCCTTGCCGGCCTGTCGTGGAAGGTGCTGCTGGGGCTGTTCATCGCCGGCGGCGCCAGCCTGCCGGTGGCCTGGACCACGATGCACGACTACCAGCGCGCGCGGGTCATGATGCTGATCGACCCGACCGAAGACCCGCTGGGCAAGGGCTTCCACATCATCCAGTCGACGATTGCGATCGGCTCCGGCGGCATTGCCGGCAAGGGCTGGCTGAACGGCACCCAGGCGCACCTCGAGTTCATCCCGGAACGGACGACCGATTTTATTTTTGCGGTATTCTCCGAGGAATTCGGGCTGATCGGCAATGGCGTGCTGCTGTTCCTGTACCTGCTGCTGATCGCCCGCGGGCTCATCATCGCCGCCAATGCGCCGACCTTCTTCGCGCGGCTGCTGGCCGGCGCGATCACGCTGATCTTCTTTACCTATGCGTTCGTCAACATGGGCATGGTCAGCGGCATCCTCCCGGTGGTCGGCGTGCCGCTGCCGTTCATGAGCTATGGCGGCACCGCGCTGGTGACGCTGGGGCTGGGGGCCGGCATCCTGATGAGCATACAGCGGCACCGCAAGCTGGTGCAGACCTGAGACAGGCCGGGGCAAGCCCCGGGCGCGACACGATAACAAGGAAAATAACGATGCAGGAAAAAGCGATGCACTGTCGATCACGCACATGGCCCGGCGCGGCCGTCGTGCTTGCCGCGTTCGTGATGCTGGCCGCCGGCTGCGGCAGCCCGCCGACGCGGCCGGCCGATGGCGGCGCGACCGCCAGCACCGCCAACTCCGCGCGCCGCAACCTGCCGGCGCTCCCGCCCGCCGGCTCCGGCCGCGGCGGCTATTACCAGGACGACGGTCCGGGCGACAACCCGCCGGACAACCTGTGGGACATACCCGACGCCGAGCCGCGCATCGAGCCCTATGCCAACCGCGGCAACAAGCCCTATGTGGTTTTTGGCAAGACCTACACGCCGCAGCTCGACGAACAGCCGGCCAGGCAGCGCGGACGCGGCAGCTGGTACGGCAAGAAATTCCATGGCCAGCGCACATCGTCGGGCGAGCCGTACGACATGTACAAGATGACCGCCGCCCACCCGACCTTCCCGATACCGTCCTATGCCCGCGTCACCAACATCACCAACGGCAGGACCGTGGTGGTCCGGGTCAACGACCGCGGGCCGTTTCATTCGGACCGCATCATCGACCTGTCCTATACCGCGGCGCTGAAGCTCGGCTACATCGGGCACGGCAGCGCCCAGCTCGAAGTCCAGCGCATCCTGCCGGAAGAGATCAGGCAGATGGAGCTGGCCCGCAGCAGCGGCGCGGCGCCTGCCGTCGCCAGCGCCGCGCCGCTGCCAACCATGTCCGCAATGACGACCGTCGGCATGGCCCCGGCCGCGCTGTCGGCGCCGTCGCCAGTCGAGACCGGGGCGGTGCCGATGCCGCTGACGACCGTCAGCGCGCCCGCCGAGATGCTGGTCGCGCCCGCAGCGGTCGCACCGGTGGCAGGGCCTGCGCCCGCGCCGATGGCAGCGGCAAGCCCGGCGCCTGCCGGCAGCTTCTACCTGCAGCTCGGCGCCTTCTCGCAGGCGGCCAACGCGCAGGCCGCGCGGGCGCAGCATGCGCAGCGCTGGAACGGCCGGCTGCAACAGGTCGACGTGGTCGAAAACAACAGCCTGTTCCGCCTCTACGGCGGCCCGTTCGACAGCCGCGCCGACGCCGAAGCCACCGCGCGCCAGATGCAGGCCAGCGGCGGACCCTTGCCCATCGTCGTGCAGCGCTGAGAACGAGGGGCTGAACCGAACGGCTGCATGCCGGTCGCCGCCCCACGCCCAGTGTCAGACGGACTTCCGTCGCCTGACACCGCGCGCCGGCATCGGCCGGCCGCGCTTATTCGCTGTCGCCGTCGTCCTCGCCCGGCATGTCCGCCTTCATCCGCAGGGCGCGCTCATACAGCGCATTCTTTTTCTGCCCGGTGATGCGCGCCGCGAGCGCGGCCGCCTGCTTCACCGTGCATTCCTCCAGCAGGATCGCCAGCACGCGGTCGGACTCGGCCGCCGCGCCTTCCTCCTGCGCCGGCGCGCCCTCGACCACCAGCACGAACTCGCCGCGCTGGCGGTTGGCGTCGGCCGCCAGCCAGGCCGCGGCATCGGCCAGCGGGCAGCGGTGGATTTCCTCGAACATCTTGGTCAGCTCGCGCGCGAACACCACCTGCCGGGTCGGCTCGAAGTCCGCCGCCAGCGCCGCCACCGTCTCGACGATGCGGTGCGGCGCTTCGTAGAACACCAGCGTCGCCGCCAGCGGCTTCAGCTGCGCCAGCACGGTGTCGCGCTGGCGCGCCTTGGCCGGCAGGAAGCCGTGAAAATGGAAACGGTCGTTGACCAGGCCGGCGACCGACAGCGCGGCGATCACGGCCGATGCGCCGGGCACCGGCACCACCCGCAGGCCGGCCGCGCGCACCGCGTCGACGATGCGCGCGCCGGGATCGGACACCGCCGGCGTGCCGGCATCCGACACCAGCGCGATGCGCTCGCCTGCCTGCAGCCGGGCGATCAGCTTGTCGGCGACTTCCCGTTCATTGTGCTGGTGCGCCGCGACCAGCGGCCGGTGCAGCCCGTAGCGCGTCAGCAGCTGCGCGGTATTGCGGGTGTCCTCGCAGGCGACGGCGTCGACCAGCGCCAGCACTTGCAGTGCGCGCAAGCTGATGTCGGCTGCATTTCCGATGGGTGTGGCCAGCACATATAATGCACAGGCCGGATAATTCTGGGCAACAAGATCCTGCATCATGGGCAGGGCGCCGGAAAAGCTGAATGCGGGTAGTGTCATTGGAGGCGAAATGTCGTTCCGAAAAATGAAGACCGGGCCGGGAAGCTGCGCGGCACTTGTGCCGCGCAGGCTGATCGCCGCGGCAATGCTGGCCGGATTGTGCGCGCTGGCCCAGGCAAACACAACCGCGGCAAATGCGTACCCGGCGGACGGCCTGATGCTGGCCCAGAACGACATCAGCCTGATGCCCGGCGGCCCGGTCGAGACCGAATCGGTGCCGACGCCCGACGTCCTGACCCAGCCGCAGGACCAGGCGGCCGCGCCCCGCGCGTCCGGCCCCGTGCGCATCGGCCTGCTGCTGCCGCTGCGTTCCGACAGCTTGCGGGCCGCCGCCTCGATGGTGCGCGACGGCTTCGTCGCCGCCTACGAGAAAAGCCGCGACCCCGGCGTCAGCCTGACCGTGATCGAAACCGGCGACGCCGCGCAGGACGTGCTGGATGCCTATGCCGGCACGCTGCCCGATGTCGACATCATGGTCGGCCCGCTGTCGCGCAGCGGCGCCGCCGCCGTCGCCCGGCGCGGCACGGTCGACAAGCCGACCATTGCGCTGACGCCCGCCGACGCGGTCGGCGACAATGCCGGCGCGATACCGCAGCTCCTGAGCATGGGCCTGTCGCTGGAGGACGATGCGCGCCAGGCGGCCGAATGGGCCGCCGCCGATCAGCCCGGCGCCGCGGCGCTCGTCGTCTCCACGTCCACCGCCTGGCAGCGCCGCGCCGCGCGCGCATTCCAGGCGGCCTGGCAGCGCCGCGGCCAGCCGGCCGAGATGTTTGAGCTGAGCGCCGCCGGCGGCAACTTGAGCGCCAGCGCGCTGGGGCAGCTGCAGGAGCGGCTGCGCATCGGCCGTCCGGGCCTGGTGTTCGCCGCGCTCGACGCGGCGCAGGCGCGCCAGCTGCGCGAATCGATCGGCGCCGACCTGCCGATGTACGGCACCTCGCAACTCAATCCATACACGCCGCAGGGCTGGACCGCCGTCGAGGCCCGCGCCGACATGAATGGCGTGCGCTTCATCGACCTGCCCTGGCTGCTGCGCCCGGACAGCGCCGCGGCAGCCGGCTACAACCGGCCGGAACAGGCGCGCAGCGCCGACATGGAACGGCTGTATGCGCTCGGCATCGACGCCTACCAGGTCGCGCGCGGCGTGGCAGCGCAGCGCGGGGTGTTCGATGTCGATGGCGCCACCGGCAAGCTCAGGATCAGCATCGGCGCCGGCCCCGCCCGCTTCGAGCGCAGCGCGTCGCCAGCCGCTTACCAGGACGGCATTGCCGCGCCGATGCCCGGGCCGCCGTGAAGGATGGACCGAAGGACGGAATGAAGGACGGCGCCACGCGCACCGCGCGCCAGCTTGCAGGCGACGCCGGCGAGGATGCGGCGCTGGCGCACCTGCAGGAACAGGGGCTGGTCCTGGTCGAACGCAATTTCAGCTGCCGCGGCGGCGAGCTCGACCTGGTCATGCGTGACGGCGCCACCGTGGTCTTCGTCGAAGTGCGCCGGCGCGCCAGCGGCGCTTTCGGCGGCGCGGCAGCCACCATCGGCCGCGCCAAGCAGGCGCGGCTGCAAGCCGCAGCGAACACCTGGCTGCAGCGTTACCGGATGCCGCCGGCATGCCGTTTCGACGTGGTCGCCATCGACGGCGGCGTGCTGAGCTGGCTCAGGAACGCCATCGTCGGATGAGCCAGAACCGGGCTCCAACCGCTTACACCTTATAATCCCGCATCATGATCAATCAACGTATCCTCCAGCACTTCCAGGAAAGTGCCCAACTGAAGCTGCAGGCCGCCGAACAGCTGGCCGAGCCGATTTCGCAAGCCGTGGAAATCATGTTCACCGCGCTTTCCAACGGCAACAAGATCCTCGCCTGCGGCAATGGCGGTTCGGCCGCCGACTGCCAGCATTTCGCGGCCGAACTGGTCGGCCGCTTCGAGCGCGAACGGCTGCCGCTGCCGGCGCTGGCGCTGACGACCGACACGTCCATCCTGACCGCGGTCGGCAACGACTACGGTTTTCGCGACGTCTACGCCAAGCAGGTGCAGGCGTTCGGCCAGTCCGGCGACGTGCTGCTGGCGCTGTCGACCTCGGGCAATTCGGCCAACGTGGTCGCGGCCATCGAGGCCGCGGTCGAGCGCGACATGCGCATCATCGCGCTGACCGGCAAGGGCGGCGGCGTGATGGGCGAACTGATGTCGGACGCCGACGTCCATATCTGCGTGCCGCACGACCGCACCGCGCGCATCCAGGAGGTGCATGCGCTGACCATACATATTCTGTGCGACGGCATCGACGTCGCCTTATTCGGAGGAGATGCAAATGACTGAAAGCCGTGCCGCACTGAAACCAACCACCGCGACCGGCTGGCGCCGCCTGCGCCGCCCGCTTGCGCTGCTCGCGCTGTGCGGCATGACTGCGGTCAGTTTGCAGGGATGCATCGAGATGGCGGTCGGCACCGCGGTGATGGGCACCATCGCCGCCACCGACCGCCGCACCTTCGGCGCGCAGACCGAGGACAAGGCGATCGCCGTGAAAGGCGAGAACCGGGTCTCCAACATGGTCGGCAGCGCCGGCCACGTCAATATCAGCAGCTTCAACCGCAAGGTGCTGCTGACCGGCGAAGTGCCGGACGAGAGCACGAAGACCGCGGTCGAGCGCGAGATCGCCGACATCGCCGGCGTGCAGTCCATCGTCAACGACCTGACGGTGGCGCCGCCGACCAGTTTCTCGTCGCGCTCCAATGACACCTTGCTGACCGGCAAGGTCAAGGCATCGCTGATCGATGCGCAAGACATTTCCGCCAACAGCTTCAAGGTGGTGACCGAGCGGGCGGTGGTCTACCTGATGGGCCGCGTGACCCAGCGCGAAGGCACCCGGGCGGCGGAAATCGCGCGCGGCGTGGCCGGCGTGCAGAAGGTCGTCAAGGTGTTCGAGTACATTACCGAAGACGACGTGCGCCAGATGGCGAACACGCCTGCGCGGCAATAATACGACTGCGGGGAGCCCGACATCATGAAACGCCTGCTGCTGCTTTTTTCGGTGCTGGCGCTGGCGCTGACACTGGCCGGAGCCGCCCGCGCCGCCGAGGTGAAGGTGGTCTACCACATGGCGGACGGCGTCGACCAGGCGTCGCGCGGCCTGGCCAGCATCCGCAATCACCTGCGCGCCGAGCCCGACACGAAGATCGTGGTGGTGGCGCTGGGCGAAGGCATCCGTTTCCTGGTCAAGGGCGCCACCGAGCGCAGCGGCCGCCCGTTCGACGCGGCGGTAACCGCGCTGGCGCGGCAGGGCGTGGAATTCCGGGTCTGCAACAACACGCTGACCGCGCACAACGTCGCGCCGTCGGAACTGGTGCCCGAAATCACGCTGGTGCCGGCGGGCGTGGCCGAGATCGCCAGGCTGCAGGCACGCGAAGGCTATGTCTATATCCGTCCGTAACGACTGGACGCGGTAACCGGATGTGGAAACCGGCGCGGTGACGGCGCGGTAATTGAGCGTGCGGCAAACGCACGCATTTTCATTATAATTGCCCCATTACTGCACTGAATGCCCTTCATCATGCCAACCGCAAACCGCACCTGGATCAAACTGCTGGCCGGCGCCGCTGCCCTCGCGGTCGCCGCCGTCGCCTATTTCACGCTGACCGCGCAGCAGGCGGCGCCCAGCGTGACCTTCACCAGCCTGGACGGCCAGAAGTTTACGTCGGAAAGCCTGAAGGGCAGGGTGGTCATGGTCAATTTCTGGGCCACGTCCTGCGTCACCTGCGTCAAGGAGATGCCGCAGATGACGGAGACCTATAACAAGTACAAGGACCAGGGCCTGGAGTTCGTCGCGGTGGCGATGAGCTACGACCCGCCGAACTACGTTCTGAACTATGCGCAGACCCGCAAGCTGCCGTTCAAGGTGGCGCTGGACACGCAGGGCGAGCTGGCCAGGTCCTTCGGCGACGTCAAGCTCACGCCGACCACCTACGTGATCGACAAGGAAGGCAAGATCATCAAGCGCTATGTCGGCGAGCCGGAATTTTCACAGTTGCACAAGCTGCTCGAAAAGGCGCTGGCGGCCTGAGCCCCGGCGATGCCGCACCGATCTTGCGGCTGCAGCCGATGCGCCATTCGACGGTTATCCCGGGTCCTGCTGGACCCGGTGCTTTTCCAAACACAGGCCCTGAGTGGCCTTTCGCGGTTCTACTGCCTGGCGGCAGCCGGTTAACAAGGAAACAATGGGCAATTCTCTGGTGAAGATGGGCATACCCGGGCTGGACGAAGTCCTGCTCGGCGGCATGCCCCGCAATAACAATGTCCTGGTCGAAGGCCCGCCTGGATCCGGCAAGACGACGCTGGGGCTGGGCTTCATCCACGCCGGCGCCGCGCTGTACGGCGAGCCGGGCGTCATCGTCTCGTTCGAGCTGGAGCCGGAAAAGCTGCTGCGCGACGCGCGCGGATTCGAATGGGACATGCAGCAGCTGATCGACGCCGGCAAGGTCAGGATCATCCAGACCAGCCCGGCCGCGCTGCTTGCCGAGTTCCGCACAAGCGACGGCGTGTTTGCCGGCGAACTCGCGGCCATCGGCGCATGCCGGCTGCTGATCGACGGGCTGACGCCGCTGCGGCTGTATGCCGAGGCGCACGACCTGCCGTTCCGCGAGGACATGCACCTGCTGATCGAGGGCCTGACCCGGCTGGGCGTGACCACGCTGGTCACCGCCGAGCGGGAAGAGGACGGCAACGACGTCTTTCGCCACGAGCGCTTCGTGTTCGACACCATCATTTCGCTGAGCCGCGCCGAACACAAGCGGCGCGTGCACCGCACGCTGGCGGTCGTCAAGTCGCGCGGCCAGGACTTCATCGGCGGCAGCCATTCGATGCGCATCGAGCCGGGCGTCGGCGTGCATGTCTACCGGCGCGCGCAGTCGCGGCCGCTGGCCACCCACAGCCAGCCCACTTCCAGCGGCCGCGTCTCGACCGGCTGCCTGGAAATCGACCGCATCATGGACGGCGGCGTGTATGAAGGCTCGATCACCATGGTCAACGGCATCTCCGGCACCGGCAAGACCGTGCTCGGCGTGCAGTTCCTGTCCGCCGCCATCGCGTCGGGACGCCGCACGCTGCTGGTCACGCTGGACGAGCATCCGCGCCAGCTGATGCGCAATGCCGCCTCGCTCGGCTTCGACCTCGAAAAGCCGCAGGCCGACGGCCAGTTGTTCATCCTGTACGAGTCGCCGCTGGAGCTGGAGCTGGACGTGCATTTCGACCGGATCGCCGAACTGGTGGAGCAGCATGGCATCGACTGCGTCGTGCTCGACTCGGTCGCGGTGTATGAAATGGCCAATGCCGATGAAGTGGCCGACTTCCTGTATGCGCTGGCCAGCTATTTCAAGGACAGGCTGGCGACGGTGTTCCTGAACTACGAAAGCCCGGAACTGCTGGGCCTGTCGCAGATCAGCGAGGAGCTGAAGGGGTCGCACCTGGTCGACAACATCATCCTGCTCAACTACGTGGAAATCTCGACCCGGCTGCGCCGCGCGATCGCGATCCCGAAGGTGCGCGGCAGCAGGAACCTGCAGCTCACGCGTGAATACGTCATCGGCGAGGGCGGCATCACGCTGCTCGAGGACGCCGAGCTGGACGACGCCAACGCGGTGCCGCAGCTTCCGTTCTCGTCGTACTACGGCTTGCTGGCCCGCTCGCCGACACGTCGCAGCCCGGTGATCGAGGAAGCCGTCTCCAAGGGCGCCGGCATGCCGCCATCCAGCGCGGCGCAGGCAGAACTGCCAAATTGAACGCTGCGGACGGCACGGGCATCGTGGACGAGGACTGGTCCGCGTGGGAAACCGCGCTGGCGCAGTTTTCCGCCGCCAGCGGGCTGGTGGTGTCGGCGTACGACGCCCAGGGCCGGCGCCGGGCCGGACCGTTCCTGCAGTCCCGGCTGTCCGAGCTCCTGGCCGCATCCACGCTCTGGCATGACGATGGCGACGGCACGCGTTTCGAACAGGCGCTGGCAAGCCGCGCCGCGCAGGAGGGCCAGGCCAGCGCCGCCTTCTGCGATGAACTCTGCGTGATGGCGGTGCCGCTGACCCTGTTCGACGAGGTCTACGGGGCCGTCGTGTACGGCTGGACGTTCAGCCGCTTCACCTCGGGCATGGCATGCGAGCGCATCGCCCGCCAGCTGGACCTGTCCGGCGCGCGGCTGTGGACGCAGGCGCGGCTGGAGTCGCCGGTGTCGCCGTCGCGGATGGCCAGCCATACCGGGCTGCTGCGCACGCTGATCGACTCGAACACGCGGCAGAAGGAAGCGATCGCCCGGCTCAACGAACTCAACCGGATGCGCGAGGTATTCCTGGCGACCGTGTCCCATGAAATGCGCACGCCGCTGTCGGCCATCTCGCTGCGGCTGGACACGCTGTTGCTGAGCAAGCTCGACGACCCGGTGCGCCTGCGCCGCGAACTGGGCGCGATGATGCGGCACGTGAGCCAGGAAGCGCGCATGGTGGAAGACCTGATCGACGCCGCCCAGACCCGCAACGGCCAGCTGGCGATGCAGCCGGAAGACGTGTCGCTGCTGCGCATCCTGCGCGACGCATTGTCCACGGTGGAGCCCAGGGCCGCGGCGAAGGGCGTCGCGCTGATGGTGGCCTCGCTGGAGCAGGCCGACGTCCTGGTCCGCGGCGACCCGCAGCGCCTGCAGCAGCTGTTCTGGAACCTGCTGTCGAATGCGGTCAAGTTCACCGAGGCCGGCGGCGAGGTCGGCGTCGAGGTCAGCGCCGGCGCCGGCATGCACCGGGTGACGGTCAGCGACACCGGCCAGGGCATTGCCGAGCAGTTCCTGCCCGAGGTGTTCGGCGCCTTCAACAAGCAGCAGGCGCAGAATGCGGAAGGGCTGGGCCTGGGATTGTTCATCGCCCGCCACATCGTCGAACTGCATGGCGGGACCATCGCGGTGGAAAGCGCCGGGGCGGGGAAGGGCGCGGCGTTTACGGTGAGCCTGCCGGCGCTGCAGCCGGAGCCGTAACCGGCTTCGCGGTCAGCCGTGTTCCGGCTGCGGGTCCCGCGCCAGCAGCTCGGCCACCATGTGCTGCGGCGTATCGCCGTCGAACAGCACCCCGGCCACTGCCGCGGCGATCGGCATCTTCACGCCGCACTGCTCGGCCAGCTCCCGCACCGCCTGCGCGCAGCGCACGCCTTCGGCGACATGGCCCAGCTCGGCCACGATGACATCGAGCGGCTTGCCTGCGGCCAGGCCCAGCCCGACCCGCCGGTTGCGCGACAGCTCGCCGGTGCAGGTGAGTATCAGGTCGCCCATGCCGGTCAGGCCCATGAAGGTTTCCGGGCGTCCGCCCAGCGCAATGCCCAGCCTGGAGATCTCGACCAGGCCGCGCGTGATCAGCGCGGCGCGGGCATTGAGCCCGAGGCCCAGGCCGTCGACGATGCCGGTGGCGATCGCCATGATGTTCTTGACCGCGCCGCCCACTTCCACGCCGACCAGGTCGTCGGTCGAGTAGACCCGCATGCTGCCGCCGTGCAGCGCCGCCACGACCCGCTCGCACAGCGCCGCGTCGGCCGAGGCGACCGTCAGCGCGCAGGGCAGGCCGCGCGCGACTTCCTGCGCGAACGACGGCCCGGACAGCGCCGCGCCGGGCACGCCGTCTCCCAGCACGTCGCGCAGCACCTGGTGCGGCAGCAGGCGCGAGCCTTCCTCGAAGCCCTTGCACAGCCACACCAGGTTGGGAATGATAAATGGCCGCAATTGCAGCGCCAGCGGCCGCAGCCCGGCGACCGAGGTGGCGACGATCAGCAGCGATTCCGGGCCGGCCACATGATCGATGGCCTGCCGCAGGTCGCTGCCTGTCGCCAGTTGGGCCGGCAGCGGGAAACCCGGGAGGTAAGGCGTGTTTTCGCGCCGCGCCGCCATCTGCGCCATGACGTCGGCATTGCGGCCCCACAGCAGCACGTCATGCCGCGCGGCCAGCGTCAGCGCGAGCGCGGTGCCCCAGGCGCCGGCGCCCAGGACCGTGATGTTCATGCCGCTCATGGCTGCGGCGACTCAGTCGCCCCAGACATCGGCTGCGCGGATATAGCCGCCCTGACCGTCGCGATGCCTGACCTTGAGCCAGCCGGATGAAATCGGCTCGGCCAGTTCCAGCAGCACGCCGCGGTCGGCGGTGAATATCACCTGGCTGCCCTCGTCCGCCGCGCTGCGCACCTTCGCGCCGGCGACATTGACGATGACATGCCGGCGCGCATCGAGCGCCTTGGCTTCCACCCATGACAGGTCGCCGGAAACGTCCCGCACCTTGGCCCATTCGCCATAGCTGAGGATCACCTCGACCGGCATGCCGCGCGGCGCGACGAAGACCTTGCGGCCGCGTTCGGACGGCGCGTCGTACAGGATGGCCGGCGCCGCGCCGACCGACTTGAAATCGGCGGCGCGGGCCGCCGGCGCCAGCGTGATGGCGGCAGCCGCAGCGGCAACCAGCAGGACCGGACTTTTCATCGCCATGCTCAGTGGGTAGCCTGGGAGCCGTCCGGCATGACGATGCCGGAACCGCCGGCCTGCTCGCCCTGCTGCGCCGCCAGCGCCTGCAGCCGCTGCTGGTAGAACACCTCGAAATTGATTTCCGACAGGTGCACGGGCGGGAAGCCGGCGCGGGTGATCAGGTCGGCGATATTGGCGCGCAGGTACGGATACACGATGTTCGGGCAGCCGATGCCCAGCAGCGGGTCGAGCTGTTCGGCCGGGATGTTGCGGGCTTCGAAGATGCCAGCCTGCTTGCATTCGACCAGGAAAGCGACCTTGTCCTTGATCTTGGCGGTCACGGTGATGGTGACGGTGGATTCGAAGATGCCTTCGGCCAGCGGCTCGGCGCCGACATCGACCGCGACTTCCATCTGCGGCGCTTCCTGCTCAAGGAAAATGGTCGGGGAATTGGGCTGCTCGAGCGACACGTCCTTCAGGTATACGCGCTGGATCTGGAATACGGGTTGCAGGTTTTCGTCGGACATAAACTTCTTTCGTTGGATGAAATATGGACGGCGCATGCCGTCCAGTCGGTCTGCGTCGCCGCAGTAAAAATGCTCAGGCGCCGCGCAGCAGCGGTTCGAGCTTGCCGGCGCGGTCGAGCGCGGACAGGTCGTCGAAGCCGCCGACATGGGTGTCGCCGATATAGATCTGCGGCACCGTGCGGCGGCCGGTCTTCTCCATCATCTGGCTGCGTTGCTCGGGGTCGAGGTCGATGCGCACCTTTTCGATGTCGTCGACGCCCTTGGCCTTGAGCAGGCGCTCGGCCATTACGCAATACGGGCAGACGCCCGTGCTGTACATGAGAACATGCGCGGTCATTGTTTTCGTTCCTTGTTTATTTGGCAGTTGGCAGGCCCTGTGCCCGCCATGCGGCCAGGCCGCCATCCAGACTGTAGACTTCGCCGAAGCCGGCGCTCTTGAGCTGGCTGGCCGCGCGGGCCGACTGCGCACCCGACGAGCATACAACGATTACGGATTTGGATTTGAACTTGTCCAGTTCGCTGATGCGCGACTTGAGTTCCTTGAGCGGGATGTGGCGGGCGTCGCGGATATGGCCTGCCGCGAAGTCTTCCGGACTGCGGATGTCGAGCACCACGCTCTTGCCCTGGTTCAGCATTTGGGTGGCCTGCAGCAGCGACACGCGGGACCCGCCGCGCTGAAGGTTGGGCGCCAGCAGCGCGCCGCCGGACAGCAGGGCCAGTGCAACCAGCCAGATATTATCGATGAAGAATTTCACAAGCTTCCGTTGGTAGGTAAGAAAACAGATAAAAGAGCGCGACATTATAAAATAGAAGTCGGATTACAATTCAAAACCCGCAAATCCCGCGTTTCCCTTCCCATTTCTTTTATTCACCATACAAGCCCCATGTACAAAATCGTTTTGATGCGCCACGGCGAATCCACCTGGAATCTGGAAAACCGCTTCACCGGCTGGACCGACGTCGACCTGACCGACAAGGGCATGGCCGAGGCCCGCCACGCCGGCAAGCTGCTGAAGGAAGCCGGCCTTTCCTTCGACCTCGCGTACACCTCGGTGCTCAAGCGCGCGATCCGCACGCTGTGGATCACGCTCGACGAGATGGACCTGATGTGGCTGCCGGTGAAGAACGACTGGCGCCTGAACGAGCGCCACTACGGCGCGCTGCAGGGCCTGGACAAGGCCGAGACCGCCGCCAAGTACGGCGACCAGCAGGTGCTGGTATGGCGCCGCAGCTATGACACGCCGCCCAATCCGCTGACGCCGGAAGACCCGCGCGCCTCCTACGGCGACCCGCGCTACGCCGGCCTCGCCCGCGAGCAGATCCCGCTGACCGAGTGCCTGAAGGACACGGTCGCGCGCGTGATGCCGTCGTGGGACGAGGAAATCGCGCCGGCCATCCGCGCCGGCAAGCGCATCATCATCTCGGCCCACGGCAACAGCCTGCGCGCGCTGATCAAGATGCTGGACGGGATCAGCGACGCCGACATCGTCGGCCTGAACGTGCCCAACGGCCAGCCGCTGGTGTACGAGCTCGACGCCGACCTCAAGCCGCTGCGCAGCTATTACCTCGGCGACGCCGATGCGATCGCCGCGGCGATGCAGGCCGTGGCCAGCCAGGGCCGCGCGAAGTAAGCAGTCCACGCATGCATCCAGAGAAAAATCCGTGATCCGTGAACGATGGCGGCGCGGCGCCGTGCTGGCGCTGGCGCTGCTGCTGGCCGCGGGCGCGGCCCCGGCTGCCAAGGTGACCGAGCGCACCCGCCAGAAGCAGGCGGCCGAGGCCGAGCGCGCGGCGCTCCAGCAGAAGCTGACCGCGCTGAAGCGCGCGATCAACCAGACCGAAAGCGCGAAGGACGACGCGGCCGACGCGCTGGCCGAGTCCGAGGCCGCGATTTCGGACGCGAACCGGGCGCTGTACGACCTCGCCCGCGAACAGAAGGAAACCGCCGCCCGCGTCGGCCGGCTGCAGAAGGAGCTCGCGCAGCTGACGCGCGAGGTCGATGCGCAGAAGGAGCGGCTTTCCCGGCTGCTGCGCCAGCAGTACGTGGCCGGCAACGAAGACCGGCTGAAACTGCTGCTGTCGGGCGACAACCCGAACCGCATCAACCGCGACCTGCAGTATTTCGGCTACGTGTCGCAGGCGCAGGCCAAGCTGATCGAGATGCTGCGGGCGGACATGGCCGCGGTGGAACGAAACCGGGCCGACACCCAGGACGCCAAGGACGAGCTCGACGAGATCGCGCTCGAGCAGCGCGACCAGAAGGCGCTGCTGGAGCGGGAAAAGTCGAAGCGGGCCACGCTGGTGGCGCAGCTGTCGAGCCGGCTCGGCGCGCAGCGCAAGGAAGCCGGCGCCGTCGAGCGCGACGAGCAGCGGCTGGGCGGCCTGGTCGACCAGCTGGCGAAAATGATCGAGGAACAGCGCCGGGCGGAGATCGCCGCGGAAAACCGGCGCCGCGAACTGGCGGCGGCCGCCGAGCGCGCCCGCGCCGAGAAATTGCGGCAGCAGCAGCTGGCGCGCAAGAAGCAGCAGGAGCAGCAGGCCCAGAATGCGGCGAAAGGCAGGCCGGCGCCCCGGGTCGACCCGGCCGACGCGATCGACGCCGACGAGAATCCGAACACGGCGACTGCGAAGGCCGAACCCGCGCCGCCGCCCAAGCCCGCGATTTTCCCGAGCTCGTTCCCGGCGCTGCGCGGGCAGTTGCAGATGCCGGTCCACGGCGAGCTGGCGGCGCGTTTCGGCGCCAACCGCGGCGACGGCCCGAGCTGGAAAGGCCTGTTCATCCGCGCGCCCGAAGGCGCCGAGATCAAGGCGGTGGCCGGCGGCCGGGTGGTGTTCGCCGAATGGCTGCGCGGCTTCGGCAACCTGATCATCGTCGACCACGGCGGCCAGTACATGAGCATTTACGGCAATAACCAGTCGCTGCTGAAACGCCCGGGCGACGCGGTGAAGTCCGGCGATGTCATTGCGAGCGCAGGCAATAGCGGCGGCAATGAACAATCGGGTTTATACTTTGAGATGCGGCATCAGGGCCGCGCGTTCGACCCTCTCGGTTGGGTAACTTCCAGGTGACACATGAGCAGCAAATTCAAGAATTTCGGTCTTATCAGCCTTGGTATGATCGCCGGCGTCGTCGGCTCGATGCAGTTCGACGCGATGGCCCAGAAAAACGCCGGAGCGCCGCTGCCGGTCGATGAATTGCGCCAGCTGGCCGACGTATTCGGCCTGATCAAGTCCGATTATGTCGAGAATGTCGAAGACAAGAAGCTGCTGACCGAAGCCATTTCCGGCATGGTCGCGTCGCTGGACCCGCATTCGGCCTACCTGGACAAGAAGGCGTTCAAGGAGCTGCGCGAGGGCACCCAGGGCAAGTTCGTCGGCCTCGGCATCGAGGTCGGCATGGAAGACGGCTATGTCAAGGTCATCTCCCCGATCGAGGATTCACCCGCGTACAAGGCCGGCCTGAAGGCCGGCGACCTCATCACCCGCCTCGACAGCACCCCGGTCAAGGGCATGACGCTGGACGAGGCGGTCAAGCGCATGCGCGGCGAGCCGCAGACCAAGATCACGCTGACGGTCGCCCGCAAGGAAGAGGACAAGCCGCTCCTGATCACCATCGTGCGCCAGGAAATCCGGGTGCAGAGCGTCAAGTCCAAGGTCATCGAGCCCGGCTATGCCTGGCTGCGGGTGGCCCAGTTCCAGGAGCCGACCGTCGAGGACCTGGCGCGGAAACTGAGCGCGATCTACGCGCAGGACCCGAACATCAAGGGCCTGGTGCTGGACCTGCGCAACGATCCGGGCGGCGTGCTGCCGGGCGCGATCGGCGTCTCGGCCGCCTTCCTGCCCAAGGATGTCGCGGTGGTGTCGACCAATGGCCAGCTGCCCGACTCCAAGGCCACGTTCTATGCGCGGCGCGAGTTCTATGGCACCCGTTCGCTGGGCGACCCGCTGTCGAAGCTGCCCGACGCGGTCAAGAACGTGAAGATGGTGGTGCTGGTCAATTCCGGGTCGGCATCGGCGTCGGAAATCGTGGCCGGCGCGCTGCAGGACTACAAGCGCGCCACCATCATGGGCACCCAGACCTTCGGCAAGGGCTCGGTCCAGACCATACGCCAGCTGTCGGCCGACACCGCGGTCAAGCTGACCACGGCGCGGTATTACACGCCGAACGGCCGCTCGATCCAGGCCAAGGGCATCGTGCCCGACCTGATGGTCGACGAAACCGCGGAAGGCGACGGCCTGAACGGCCTGCGTCTGCGCGAGGCCGACCTGACCAAGCACCTGACCAATGACAAGGACAAGGAAGCCGAAGTCCGCAACAAGGTCGACGAGCTGGAGGAAGAGCAGCGCCTGGCTGCCCTCGACAAGAAGCGCAAGCCGCTCGAGTTCGGCGGCAAGGACGACTTCCAGCTGGCGCAGGCGATCAACTACCTGAAAGGGCTGCCGGTCCAGGTCGCCAAGGCCAAGGTCGTGGAAAGCAAGAAGGAACCGAGCATCAACGACCCGGAAGACCCGAAGAAGAACGGCGACACCAAGAAATAGGCGCCGGATGGCGATGCCAGGGCCGCAGCGATGCGGCCTTGTTTTTTAACGACGGGCAGTTCGGGTTCCCAGGGCCGTGCAACGCCCGGCCCGCCTTGCCGTCCCCGACGCGCTCTTGACCCGCCCCTTTCCTGTATTTATTCCGCCCTGTCCATGAACGACCAACAACTGCTGCGCTATTCCCGCCATATCCTGCTCGACGCCATCGGCATCGAGGGCCAGGAGCGGCTGCTTGCCGCCCATGCGCTGGTGATCGGCGCCGGCGGGCTGGGGTCGCCGGCGGCGTTCTACCTGGCGTCCGCCGGCGTCGGCCACATCACGCTGGCCGACCATGACACGGTGGACCTGACCAACCTGCAGCGCCAGATCCTGCACACCACCGAGCGCATCGGCCAGCCCAAGGTGGAGTCGGGCCGGCGCGCGCTGGCCGGCATCAATCCCGACGTCGAAGTCACCGCGCTGGTCGAGCGGCTGGAGGGCGCGCGGCTGCAGGATGTCGTGGCCTCGGCCGACGTGGTGCTCGACTGCAGCGACAATTTCGCCACCCGGCATGCGGTCAACGCCGCCTGCGTCGCGGCCGGCGTGACGCTGGTGTCCGGCGCGGCGATCCGCTTCGATGGCCAGGTGGCGGTGTTCGACAGCACCCGGGCCGATGCGCCGTGCTATGCCTGCCTGTTTCCGCCAGGCCAGGAATTCGAGGAAGTCCAGTGCGCCACCATGGGCGTCTTCGCGCCGCTGGTGGGCATTATCGGCACCATGCAGGCAGCCGAGGCGCTCAAGCTTCTGTGCGGCGTGGGGGAAACCCTGGCGGGCCGGCTGCTGCTGCTCGACGCGATGGCGATGGAATGGACCAGCATACGGATTGCCCGCAACCCGGAATGCGGCGTCTGTGGCGGCGTCCACCGGCATGCCTAGCGGCATCGGCCGCCGGGCCGCGCGATGCCGCCAGGAACATTCGGCCTATGGCCTTGCGAAAGCTGCCTGTCCCCGCATGTTTTCCGTCGCCGGAACCGGCCAGTACGCTTCCGCGGGCGGTGCGCCGTGATAGCCTGCCTGCCAGCGCAGGCGCACCGGCCTGCAGTAATCCGTTCCGCGCCTTCACGATTTTTCGTCTTCACGGATTTGCATCGAGGCAATCCGCGCTTGAAATGATATGAAATCTTCTATAATGGCCGTTTATTTCTTCAACGAAATTCCAGGATGCAGAACTGCATCATCGCTGAAGACCCCTGCTTTCCTTTTATGCCTGGCCACGCCGGCTCGACCACTCTAACGGAGATGTAATGCGCAATGAAACCAGCCGCCTGGGCAACATTATTCTCAACCATCAGACCGAATTGCTTGAAGGCTGGGTATCGACCCTGGTTGCCCGAACCGGCCGCCGCGAGGCAAATGCCGAAACCGAACTGCGGCAGCAGGCCAGCCGCTTCCTGAGCCTGGTCGGGCAGGCAGTCACTACCGCCGGCACCGACAATATCGACAGCAACGCATGGCAGGAAGCGCGCCAGCTGCTCAGCGACATCTCCGCGACCCGGGTGCGCAAGGGCCACAGCTCGATTGAAACCGCGAACTTCGTGTTTTCGCTGAAAGAGCCGCTGAACGGCTACCTCCAGGCCGAATTGAGCGACGATCCGGCCGCGCTGGTCAGCGAGATCACCGCGACCAATGCGCTGTTCGACATGCTGGGCCTGTTTACCGTCGAGACTTACCAGAAGCTGCGCGAGCAGGTCATCATGCGCCAGCAGCAGGAACTGCTCGAACTGTCGACCCCGGTCGTGCAGCTCTGGAAGGATGTGCTGGCGCTGCCGCTGATCGGCACGCTCGACAGCGCCCGGACCCAGGTCGTGATGGAAAGCCTGTTGCAAAAGATCGTCGACACCGGCGCGCTGATCGCCATCATCGACATCACCGGCGTGCCCACCGTCGACACGCTGGTCGCCCAGCACCTGCTGAAAACCGTCGCGGCTGCGCGGCTGATGGGCGCGGACTGCATCATCAGCGGCATCCGGCCGCAAATCGCGCAAACCATCGTGCACCTGGGGGTGAACCTGGAAGACGTGATCACCAAGGCCACGCTGGCCGACGCGTTCCAGGTCGCGCTCAAGCGCACCGGCGCCACCATCAGCCAGAAAGACGAGTGAGGCCGGCATGGAGCGCATTCCTATTCTGAAGATGGGCAAGCTGCTGCTGGTGACGATACAGGTCGACATGCATGACAGGCTGGCCATGACGCTGCAGGACGACCTGACCACGCGGATTGTCAAGGATCGTGCGAAGGGCGTGCTGATCGATATATCGGCGCTCGATCTGGTAGATTCGTTTATCGGACGGATGATTAACAATATTGCGGCAATGGCCAAGATCCTGGACGCCGATACGGTGCTGGTCGGCATGCAGCCGGCCGTCGCCATTACCCTGGTGGAACTCGGTCTGACGCTCGAAGGCGTCAAGACCGCGCTGAACGTCGACCGCGGCATGAAGATGCTGGGGCTCGGCGGCATGTCATGAAGCCGGGCGCACGCGCCCGGCCGGCCAATAGTCAGTTGAAAAGGTGCGGTCTTGATTGGCAATGACGTCGATGTGAAGGTGGTCCCGCTGCGTGCCGATGAAGACGTGGTGCGCATGCGCCAGGCCGTGCGCGAATGCCTGGTGTCGGTCGGGTTTTCCCTCATCGACCAGACCAAGATGATCACCGCGGCGAGCGAACTCGGCCGCAACACGCTGCGCTATGGCGGCGGCGGCGAGGCGCACATCCAGAAAGTGGTCGAAGGCGGCCGGCGCGGCGTGACCCTGAGCTTCATCGACCAGGGCCCCGGCATAGTCGACGTCGAACTGGCGCTGACCGACGGCTATACCACCGGCAACGGCATGGGGCTGGGCCTGAGCGGCGCGCGCCGGCTGGCCGACGATTTCGAGCTCGACACGACTCCCGGCGTCGGCACCACGGTCCGGATATCCAAATGGAAGCTGTTTTGACCGCGCTGCCGCCGCAGACCATCCATCATGTCAGCGAAAGCAGCGGCATTGCGGCGGTGCGCCGCGCCGGCAACCAGCTGGCTTCCTGCCTCGGCCTCGACGAAACGGTGGCCGGCAAGGTGGCGCTGGTGATCACCGAGGCGGCGACCAACATCTTCAAGCATGCGGGCAGCGGCGACATCCTGCTGCGCGGGCTGGCCGCGGGCGACGCGCGCGGCGTCGAGGTCCTGGCGATCGACAAGGGGCCGGGCTTCGTCAACATCGAGCAGGCGATGCGCGACGGCATGTCGACCGCCGGCAGCTACGGCGTGGGCATGGGCGCGATGCAGCGGGTGGCGGACGAGTTCGACCTGCATGCCGACGACACCTATGGCAGCGCGCTGCGGCTGGCGGTCTGGGGTCCCGGCCAGGCGCGCCCGGGCCTGGAATGGACGGTCGGCGCGGTCTGCCTGCCGCTTCCCAGCGAGGAAGTCTGCGGCGACGCCTGGAACTGGGCCTGCGACGACGATCGCCTGCTGCTGATGGTGGCCGACGGCCTCGGCCACGGCCCGGACGCCGCGCGCGCGTCCGAGGCTGCCGTGGCGCTGGTGCAGCCGGGCGGCAGCTTCGCGCCCGCCGCGGTGCTGCGCCTGGCGCACGGCGCGCTGCAGGGCACCCGCGGCGCGGCAGTGGCGGTGGCCTGCCTCGACAGCGTCGCCAGCGAGTTGCATTTCGCGGGCATCGGCAACATCACGGTGTCGCTGCACGGCGGGGACAAGGCGCGCCACCTGGTGTCGCATAACGGCATCGTCGGCAGCAACATGCGCAAGGTGCAGGAATTTTCGATGCCGCTGACCGACGACGCGATGCTGATCATGCATAGCGACGGCATCGGCACGCGCTGGGACCTGGAACGCTATCCGGGCCTGTCGCAGCGCCACCCGGCGCTGATCGCGGCGGTGCTGTACCGCGACCATGCGCGCGGCCGGGACGACGCCAGCATCGTCGTCGCGCAGCGCCACCAGGGGCCATGGCGATGACGATGCGCATCCTGAGCGTGAGCATACGGGCCGAACTCGACGTGGTTTCCTGCCGCCAGCGCGCGCGGCAGATTGCGGCGCTGTGCGGTTTCGGCCTGCAGGACCAGGCGCGCATCGCGACCGCGGCGTCGGAAGTGGCGCGCAATGTGTACAACTATGCAGCGCCGGGCCGCGCCGAATTCCTGATCGAGGGCGAGACCGCGCCGCAGGTGCTGACCATACGCATCGAGGACCAGGGGCCGGGCATCGCCGAACTCGACCGCATCCTGGCCGGCCAGTACAAGTCACAGACCGGCATGGGCGTCGGCCTGATCGGCGCCCAGCGGCTGATGGACCGCTTCACGATCAACAGCCGGCCGGGCGCGGGCACCGTGGTCGAGCTGCGCAAGCTGCTGCCGGCGCATGCGCCGCTGCTCACGCCGGCGCTGGTCGGCGACATCGGCGCCCGCCTGGCGGCGCTGCCGACCGAGGCGACGCTGACCGAGGTCCAGCAGCAGAACCGCGAGCTGCTCAATACGCTGGCCGAACTGAAGGCGCGCCAGGAAGAACTGCTGCAGCTCACCCGCGAGCTGGAAGACACCAACCGCGGCGTGGTCGCGCTGTATGCCGAACTCGACGAGAAGGCGGGCCACCTGCGCCGCGCCGACGAGATGAAATCGCGCTTCCTGTCCAACATGAGCCATGAATTCCGCACGCCGCTCAGCTCCATCCGCGCGCTCTCCAAGCTGCTGCTGGACCGGGTCGACGGCGAGCTGACGGTCGAGCAGGAGAAGCAGGTCAGCTTCATCCTGCGCGGCGCCGAGGACCTGTCCGAACTGGTGAACGACCTGCTCGACCTGGCGAAGATCGAGGCCGGGAAAATCGATATCCGGCCCGGCAGCTTCGCTGTCGCCGACCTGTTTTCCGCGTTGCGCGGCATGCTGAGGCCGCTGCTGGTCAGCGAATCGGTGCGGCTCGAATTCGACGAGGCGGCCGACCTGCCGCTGCTCTGTACCGACGAGGCCAAGCTGTCGCAAATCCTGCGCAACTTCATTTCCAACGCGCTGAAATTCACCGACGCCGGCGAGGTCCGCGTCAGCGCGGTCTTCCTGGCCGACGAGGACGCGGTGCGGGTGTCGGTGCGCGACACCGGCGTCGGCATCCCCGAGGCCAGCCAGCAGCTGGTGTTCGAGGAATTTACCCAGATCGAGAACCGGCTGCAGCAGCGGGTCAAGGGCACCGGCCTGGGCCTGCCGCTGTGCCGCAAGCTGGCCGGCCTGCTGGGAGGCCGGGTCGAACTGCAGAGCACGCTGGGCGTCGGGTCGACCTTCTCGGTCGTGCTGCCGGTGCGCTGCGCGCCGCAGCCGCGCAGCGACGCGCCGGCCGCCGCCGCGGCGGGCGAGGACGAGCCCGGACTGCCGGTGCTGGTGGTCGAGGACGAGGAATCGACCCGCCTGCTGTATGCGCGCTTCCTGCACGGCTCGGCATTCCGGCCGGTCTTTGCCGCCAGCGTGCGCGAGGCGGAAGAGCAGTGGCAGGCGCGGCCGCCGGTGGCGGTGCTGCTCGACGTGTCGCTGAAAGGCGAGGACTCGTGGCGCTGGCTGACCGACATCAAGAGCGACCCGCGGCGCGCGGCGGTGCCGGTGGTGCTGGCGACCGAGACCGACGACAAGCGCAAGGGCCTGGCGCTGGGCGCGGATGCGTATTACATCAAGCCGCTGTCGCGGCTCGAATTGCTGTCGACGCTGGATTACCTGACCAGCGGCGAAGCCGGCGCGAACGCCGGGCAACGTAAGGAGAATTCTTTGTGAGGCACTGGCTGTCATGAACGCAGGCACGCACGAATCGCTGGTGCTCAATGTCGACGACAACGACGGCGCCCGTTATGCGAAAACCCGCATCCTCACGCGCGCGGGTCTGCGCGTGATCGAGGCGGCAAGCGGCGGCGAAGCGCTGCAGGCAGCGCAGGAACACCACCCGGACCTGGTGCTGCTGGACATGAAGCTGCCCGACATCCACGGCATGGAAGTGTGCCGCATGCTCAAGCAGGATGCCGCGACCAGTTCCATCCTGGTGCTGCAGACCTCGGCGTCCTATCTCAGCAGCGCCGACAAGATACGCGCGCTGGACGGCGGCGCCGACAACTACCTGTTCGAGCCGATCGAGCCGGAAGAACTGGTGGCCAACGTCCGGGCGCTGCTGCGGCTGGGCCGGGTCGAGCGGCAGCTGCGCGAAAGCGACCGCCAGAAGGACGAGTTCCTGGCGACGCTGGCCCACGAGCTGCGCAATCCGCTGGGACCGATACGCAACGCGGTGGAACTGCTGCGGCAGCTCGGCGGCGACTCGCACGAACAGCAGGAGCAGGCGCGCCATACCATCGTGCGGCAGACCAATCACCTGGTGCGCCTGGTCGACGACCTGCTGGACGTGTCCCGCATCAACCAGGGCAAGATCACGCTGCGGCGCGAACCGGCCGAGCTGTCCGCCTTCATCGGCGCCGCGCAGGAAACCGTGCAGCCCATCATGCAGGCCCGTCAGCATGCGCTGAGCGTGAGCCTGCCGCCGCAAACGGTGACGCTCTTCGGCGACAGCGTGCGCCTGGCGCAGATCGTCGGCAACCTGCTGCACAATGCGGCGAAGTTTACGCCGGTCGGCGGCAGGATCGCGCTGGATGCGACGCTGGACGCCAACACCCTGGTGCTGCGCATCAGCGACAACGGCATCGGCGTGCCGGCGACCAGCGCCGGCAGGATATTCGAATTGTTCGCCCAGGCGCAGCATGTGCCCGACCGGGTGCAGGACGGGCTGGGCATCGGCCTGTCGCTGGTCAAGAAGCTGGTCGAGCTGCATGGCGGCTCGGTGTCGGTCAGCAGCGCGGGAGAGGGCCTGGGCAGCACTTTCGAAGTGCGGCTGCCGGTGATGCAGGCCAGCGCGCCCGCGCAGTCGGCGCAGCAAGCGCCGGCGGCAAGCGGCACGAGCGGCGGCTACCGCATCCTGGTCGTCGACGACAGCGTCGATTCGGCCAGCATGCTGTGCGCGCTGCTGGAAATCAGCGGCCATACGGTGCTGACCAGCCACACCGGCAAGGACGCCATCGCGGCGGCGACGCAGTTTCACCCGGAGATCATCTTCCTCGACATCGGCCTGCCCGACATGACAGGCTATGAAGTTGCCGCCCGGATGCGCCGGCTACCCGACATGGACAGCGTGAAGCTGGTCGCGCTGACCGGCTACGGCCAGGAAAAGGACAAGCAGGACGCCAAGGCAGCCGGCTTCGACCATCACCTGGTGAAGCCGATCAATTTCGACGCATTGACCGCATTGACGACGCGGCCCTGAGCGGGAGAGGACGGCGCGCAATCGCGGGGTGAAGGGCCGGACGGCCTTTCCACGCCGGGACTGCGCAGTTTGCCGCGCAATGCCGCGCGGCAAACCCGGGGCTCAGGCGACCCCGGCCACCCCGGCGCCATGCGCCTGCTGGTCGGCATGGTAGGAGCTGCGCACCATCGCGCCGACCGCCGCATGCACGAAACCCATCTTGTAGGCTTCTTCCTCGAACATCTTGAACGTGTCCGGGTGCACGTAGCGGCGCACCGGCAGATGGTCGCCGGAAGGCATCAGGTACTGGCCGATGGTCAGCATGTCGACATCGTGCGCGCGCAGGTCGCGCATGACCTGCAGGATTTCCTCGTCGGTCTCGCCCAGGCCGACCATGATGCCGGACTTGGTCGGCGTCTGCGGATGCAGTTCCTTGAAGCGCTTCAGCAGGCTCAGCGAATACTGGTAGTCGGAGCCGGGACGGGCTTCCTTGTACAGCCGCGGCGCGGTTTCCAGGTTGTGGTTCATCACGTCGGGCGGCGCGGCTTTCAGGATCTCCAGCGCCCGGTCCATGCGGCCGCGGAAGTCAGGCGTCAGGATCTCGATGCGGGTGTTGGGCGACAGCGCCCGCACGCGCTCGATGCAGGCGACGAAATGGCCGGCGCCGCCGTCGCGCAGGTCGTCGCGGTCGACCGAGGTGATCACCACGTAGCTGAGCTTGAGCGCGGCGATGGTCTTCGCGAGGTTTTCCGGCTCGTTCGGGTCCAGCGGGTCGGGACGGCCGTGGCCGACGTCGCAGAACGGGCAGCGCCGGGTGCACTTGTCGCCCATGATCATGAAGGTCGCGGTGCCCTTGCCGAAGCATTCGCCGATATTCGGGCAGGACGCTTCCTCGCACACTGTCACCAGGTTGTTGGCGCGCAGGATGTCCTTGATCTCGTAGAAGCGGGTGGTCGGCGAACCGGCCTTGACGCGGATCCAGTCCGGCTTGGGGAGGCGTTCAGCGGGAATGATCTTGATCGGGATGCGCGCGGTTTTGCCGGCGCCTTTCTGCTTGTCGTTCGGATTGTAGGTCGAAGAAGCAAGTTCGATCGGGTTGGATGCCATGGTGTGCGGAGCGCCGGGCGGCGCCACTATCCTTTCAGTCGGTCAATTAATTGGCGGGCCAGCGCCTGCTGCACCTCGGCCAGCGGCGCGTCCACGCCCAGGGTCTTCATGTCCACCGTCGCCAGGCCGGCGTAACCGCAGGGGTTGATCCAGCCGAAGGGCGCGAGATCCATGGAAACATTGAGGGAAACGCCGTGGTAGGTGCAGCCGTTGCCGCGTATCTTCAGGCCCAGCGCGGCAATTTTCGCGCCTTGCCAGCGGCCGTCGGCGATGTAGATGCCGGGCGCGCCGGCATGGCGCTCGCCGGCCAGATTATACGCCGCAAGCGTTTCGATCACCGCCTGCTCGATTGCGTGCACGAACTCGCGCGCATAGAGGCGGGCGTCCCGCCGGCGGCGTTTCAGGTCCATCAGCAGGTAGATCACGGCCTGTCCCGGCCCGTGGAAGGTCACTTCGCCGCCGCGGTCGGTCTGCACCACCGGGATGCCATGCGCGTCGAGCACATGGGACGGATCGGCGCCCAGGCCCAGCGTGTAGACCGGCGGATGTTCGACGATCCACAGCTGGTCGGCGGATGCCGCATCGCGCGCGCCGGTGTAGTCGCGCATCGCGGCCAGGCTGGCTTCATAAGCCTCCCGGCCGCGATCCAGGACCGCCGGCGCACCCGGCGCGTGGTCCATTGCCCGGTCCATCGCCTGGTCCATTGCGCCTACAGCACCACCTTCACCATCGGATGCGAACTCAGCGCCCGGTAAAGGTTGTCGAGCTGCTCACGGCTGGTGGCGCGCACGGTCGCGGTCAGCGACAGGTAATTGCCCTTGGACGACGGCCGCGTTTCCAGCCGGCCCGTATGGAATTCCGGATCGTGCTGCGTCACCACGTCGACGATCACCGCGGTGAAGGTTTCGTGCATTGGCCCCATGATCTTGATCGGAAAATCGCTCGGATACGTGATCAGGCTTTCCTCGACGGGAATGTCCCCGAGGTTGACGATATTGCCGGTTCTGTTCAGCTTGTCCATCGTGCGCTCCTTGTAGTGCTGCTTGTGATTCAGGCAGCCTTTGCCGCCTGGTAAGCCTCGTACAACTTGCTGTAGATGGGGCCGGGAGCGCCATTTCCAACCGGCTGGCCGTCGATGCGGGTGACCGGCAGCACTTCCTTGGTGGCCGAGGACAGCATCACCTCGTCGGCGGCGAACACCTCGTCGCGGCCGATGCGGCGGACCTCGAAAGGGATGCGGTTGGCCGCGCACAATTCCCGTATCAGGCCGTAGCGTATGCCTTCCAGGATCAGGTTGTCCTTCGGCGGGCCGTACAGCACGCCGTTTTTCACGACCCAGACATTGGACGACGAGCCCTCGGTCAGCATGCCGTCGCGGAACTGGATGGACTCGGTGGCCTCGTGCTCCACCGCGTATTGCGCGGCCAGCACATTGCCGAGCAGGGACACCGACTTGATCTCGCAATGCAGCCAGCGCTTGTCTTCCATCGTCACGCAGGACACGCCGGCGGCCCGCACTGCGTTCGAAGGCAGCACCAGCGGGTTGGTCATGATGAAGACGGTCGGCACCACGGTTGCCGGAAAGGCATGGGCGCGCTTTGCCACGCCGCGGGTCACCTGCAGGTACACCATCTGGTCGTCGTCCGGATAGGCGGCGACCACCTTGTCGATCAGCGCCATCCAGCCGGCCAGGTCATGCGGATTTGGAATGCCGATCTTGTCCAGGCTGCGAAACAGCCGCGCCATATGGTGTTCGGCGCGGAACATTTTGCGCTGGTAGATGGGAATGACTTCGTACACGCCGTCGCCAAAGATGAAGCCGCGGTCGAGCACCGGGATCCGGGCTTCGGAAAGCGGTGTCATTTCGCCATTGAGGTAGACCAGGGAGTCATTCATGTTTTTTTCCGGAAAGAGGTGAGAACGGTATTTTTGCACGTGCGGAATGAAAGGCCGATGCCGATTCTGCATGAAGCGCAGCGGCGATCGACTGGAAGGCATCCGGGTGTTTCGGGGCACGTCGCGCGGGGAGGGCGACCCCGGGGCGGCATCTGTCGCCGTCGCCAGCGTCCGGACCGGCCATGTTCGCGGCGGAGCGCTGCGGGAATCAGGCAGGCGAGGCGTAAGGCACAGCCTGCCGGAAACCGGGCCCGCGCCGATCGGCGACCTTATGCGGGCGTGTCGGCTTTCCGTGCGATCCGGGACGGGCGGATGCTTCCACGCCTGTCCCGACCAATCGCCATTACTTCATCCAGAGCCGGATCGAATCCCAGGCACGGCCGAAGATGCTGGCCTCGTTCACCTGTTCCAGCGCCAGCAGCGGCGCTTCGGTGATGGTCTTGCCGTCGGCGACCATCTTCAGCGTGCCGACCCGGCTGTTCTGCGCAATCGGCGCCACCAGCGGGTCCTTGCGCTCCACGACCGGCTTCATCTTGTCGGCGGTGCCTTTCGGGACCGTGACGAAGATGTCCTGGTTGAAGCCCAGCTTGACTTCCTTCTGCGCGCCTTTCCAGACTTCCGGCGTGGCCACTGCCTGGCCCTTCGCATACAGCTTGACCGTGTCGAAATTGAGGAAGCCCCAGTTCAGCAGCTTCTGGCTTTCCTGCGCGCGGATGGAGTCGGAACGGGCGCCCAGCACCACCGACACCAGCCGGCGCTCGCCGCTGGTGCCGTTGGGACGGTGCGACGATGCGATCAGGCAGTAGCCGGCGGCCTGGGTATGGCCGGTCTTCATGCCGTCCACGGTCGGGTCCAGCCACAGCAGCCGGTTGCGGTTGGGCTGGGTGATCTTGTTATAGGTGAAGCTCTTGGTCGAGTAGATCTTGTACATGTCCGGGAAGTCGCGGATCAGGCGCGCGGCCAGGATGGACAGGTCGTTCGCGGTCGAATAATTGTCCGGGCTGGGCATGCCGGCGGCATTCGCGAAGCGGGTGGACTTCAGGCCCATGCGCTCTGCCTCGCGGTTCATCAGCACGGCGAACGCGTCCTCGGTGCCGGACACGGCCTCGGCCAGCGCAACCGCGGCGTCATTGCCGGACTGGACGATCAGGCCGTACAGCAGGTCATTGATCGACACCGGGGTGGCCGGCTCGATGAACATCTTGGAACTGTCGCCGGACACCTTCCAGGCGCGCACCGACACATTGACCATCTGGTCGAGCTTCAGCTTCTTTTCCTGGACGGCCTGGAACACCAGGTAGGCGGTCATGATCTTGGTCAGCGACGCCGGCTCGATGCGCAAGTCCGGCTCCTGCGACGCCAGCACCTGGCCGCTGGTGGCGTCCAGCAGCAGGAAGGAGCGGGCGGCGACGGTGGGCGCCGGCATGGTCTGCGCAATGGCGGCCGACAGGGACAACAGGGAAGCGGCAATGGCCGCAATGAACTTTTTCATGGAATGGACGAAATGAAGGCGCGAGGCGCGCTTGCGGTTGGAAGCAGTTGAAATAACAGGGACGCATTATAGCCTTGCAGCGCGGCGTGGAAACGCCGCGGTCGACCGCAGCCCTCGCTAGCGGTGCCACATCTCGGTAACCAGGTTCTTGATGTGCTGAAGCTTGCGGTGGAAGAAATGGTCGGCGCCCGGAATGACGATCACCGGCACGTCCTGCGGCCGCACCCAGTCCAGCACCGCGGCCAGCGTAATCGTGTCGTCCTGTTCGCCATGGATCAGGATGGAATTGGCCGGGATCGCCGGCATCGCCCATTTTCCCGCGGCGGAGCCGACCAGCACCAGGCGTTCGGCCGGCTCGCCGCCGGCCTGCAGCCGCTGCTGCAGCTGCGCCTGGACGAAGGTGCCGAAGGAGAAGCCCGCCAGCGCCACCGGCACGCCCGGGTACAGGCTGCGCATATGGGCCAGCAGCAGCGCCGTGTCGTCGGTCTCGCCGGCGCCTTGGTCATGCGTGCCGGCCGATGCGCCGACGCCGCGGAAATTCATCCGCGCGCTGGCATAGCCCAGCCCGACGAAAGCGCGGGCCAGGGTCTGGGTGACCTTGTTGTCCATCGTGCCGCCATACAGCGGATGCGGATGCGCAATCAGCGCGATGCCGCGCGGCGCGGCGAACTGGGCGGCGTCGGGCAGGTCGAGCGCGCATTCGAGGGCGCCGGCAGCGCCGGTCAGGGAAAACCGCTGGGTATGTGCATTCATGGCCGCGCCTCAGATCTTCAGGCGTTCGACCACCTTGCCGCCGACCAGGTCGGAATCGATGATTTCATCGATGTCGCTGTTGTCGACGAAGGTGTACCAGGTGCCTTGCGGGTAGACCACCAGCACCGGGCCTTCCTCGCAGCGGTCGAGGCAGCCGGCCTTGTTGATGCGGATCTTGCCCTGGCCGTTCAGGCCCAGCTTCTTGATGCGTTTTTTCGCGTGCTCCTGCGCGGACTGGGCGCCGCGGTCGGCGCAGCAGGGACGGCCGTCCTCGCGGGCGTTAAGGCAGAAAAAGACATGCTTCTCGTAATACGGTGTGTCGGCTTGATCGCTCATGGAGGTTCGATTCGGATGGCTGCTTGGCGGAACGGCGATGATACACCGCGTGGAATGGGGCTGCAGGGCGCTCGGCAGGGACGCCAGTGGCTCGGGGATGGCAACGGGGACAGTGACAATAGGGCCCGCGATCCATCGGCATGATCCCCGAGGCTTGCGTCCGGGCCGCCGGGCGGCGCAATGCCGCCGCCGGACCGCTGTGGCAGAATCGTCATTGCCAGTTGCCGGCGCGATAACAGAAACAAACGCAACAATAGAAGTTTCGAGCGCCAGCCTGGCCTGGCCGCGATGCGGCCTGATAAAAACAGCTGCATCGCCAGCCTTCCACGCCATTCATCTCCGAGACAAGGTGAACCCCATGCATTCCACTGACGCCTTCATTGCCGCCCGCGACTTCCTGCAGCGGCACCGCACCGACTACGACACCGCCTACCGCGACTTCCGGCCGCCGGTGCTGGACCGCTTCAACTGGGCGCTGGACTATTTCGACGTCCAGGCGCAGGGGAATGACGCGCCGGCCCTGTGGGTCGTCGAGGAAGACGGCTCGGAGCAGAAGATCTCGTGGGCCGACATGGCGATGCGCTCCGGCCGCATGGCCAATTACCTGCGCTCGCTGGGAGTGGCGCGCGGCGACCGGGTGCTGCTGATGCTGCCGAACCGGGTCGAGCTGTGGGAGCTGATGCTGGCCTGCATCAAGCTCGGCGCGGTGATGGTGCCGACCACCATGCTGGTGTCCGGCAGCGACCTGGCCGACCGGCTGCAGCGCGGCGCGATACGGCATGTCATTGCGCAGTCGTCGGAAGCCGCCAAGTTCGTGGGCATGGCGGGCAATTACACCCGGATCGCGGTCGGCGCGGCGGTCGACGGCTGGCATGACCTGGCCGACGCCGCCGGCGCGCCGGCCGTGTTCACGCCCGACGGCGACACCATGGCGACCGACCCGCTGCTGCTGTACTTCACCTCGGGCACCACGTCGCAGCCCAAGCTGGTGCTGCACAGCCACCAGAGTTATCCGGTCGGCCACCTGTCGACGATGTACTGGATCGGCCTGCAGCCGGGCGGCGTGCACTGGAACATCAGTTCGCCCGGCTGGGCCAAGCATGCGTGGAGCTGCTTCTTCGCGCCCTGGAATGCCGGGGCCGCGGTGTTCGTCTACAACTACGCGCGCTTCAATGCGAAGCAGGTGCTGGACGTCATCTGCCGCTGCGGCGTGAGCTCGCTGTGCGCGCCGCCGACGGTCTGGCGCATGCTGATCCAGGAAGACCTGGCGGCGTTCAGGGTGCCGCTGCGCGAACTGGTCGGCGCCGGCGAGCCGCTCAACCCGGAAGTGATTGCGCAGGTCGAGCAGGCCTGGGGCCTGACCATACGCGACGGCTTCGGCCAGTCGGAAACCACCGCCCAGGTCGGCAACCCGCCGGGCCAGCCGGTCAAGCCCGGCTCGATGGGCCGGCCGCTGCCGGGCTACCGGATCGCGCTGCTCGACATCGACGGCCAGCCCGCCGCCGAGGGCGAGATCTGCATCGACCTGGCCGAGCCGCCGCAGGGCCTGATGCTGGGCTACGAGGGCGACGGCGCCAGGACCGCCGATGCGATGCGCGACGGCTATTACCACACCGGCGACATCGCGCTGCGGGACGCCGACGGCTATTACTTCTACGTCGGCCGCAATGACGATGTGTTCAAGGCGTCGGACTACCGCATCAGCCCCTTCGAGCTGGAAAGCGTGATGATCGAGCACGAGGCGGTGCTGGAAGCGGCGGTCGTGCCCAGTCCCGACCCGCTGCGGCTGTCGGTGCCCAAGGCCTACATCGCGCTGCGCGACGGCTTTGCGCCGGACCGGGGCACGGCCGCCGCGATCTTCCGTTATTCGCGCGACCAGCTCGCGCCGTACAAGCGCATCCGCATCATCGAGTTCACCGAGCTGCCGAAGACCATCTCGGGCAAGATCCGGCGCGTGGACCTGCGGCGGCAGGAGGAAGCCCGGGCGGCGGGCCGGCCGCTGGAATTCCGGGAGGAGGACTGCGAATAGGCCGTCAAGCCATAACCGCGTATATACTGTGCATACGTCTTGGCAGGGAGGCACTATGGCGTCGGGCAATGGCAGGTCCAACAGCCGCGTTTTCAAGAGCGGCAATTCGCAGGCGGTGCGCATCCCGCGCGAACTCGCCTACGACGACGTCGGGCAGGAAGTCGAAATCGAGCGCAAGGGCGACACGCTGCTGATCCGCCCGGTGTACCGGAAGAAGCTGGCGGGCATCGCGGACGTGTTCGCGATGTTCAGCCCGGACTTCATGGCCGACGGTCGCGACCTGCATGAGCAGGAGGAACGCGACTGGAGCGGCAAGCGATGAAGTACATGCTGGATACCAACACCTGCATCTACCTGATTCTCAACCGTCCTCCCGAAGTACTGAAAAGGCTGGAACAGCAGTTCGAAGGCGACGTGGTGATGTCGGCGATCACCTATGCGGAGCTGCGCGCGGGCGTGGAAATGACGTCCGCCGACCGCGCCCGCGATGACGCCGCCCTGCGCGCCCTGGTCGCGCGCATCCCGGTGCAGCCCTTCGACGAAGCCGGCGCCGAGGCCTACGCGATCGCCCGCAAGGCGCTGCCCGGGCGCCGGCGCGACGCGATGGACCGGCTGATCGCCGCGCATGCGGCCAGCCTGGACCTCGTGCTGGTGACGAATAACGAAGCGGATTTCAAGGATTATCCGGGCATCGCGATTGAAAACTGGGTCGCCGTCCCGTAGGCGCGTGCGCCTCGCCGGTCACGCGCGGCGGCGCTGCCGCAGCGTCAGCGCTCTCCCGGCTTTGCCCTGTGCACCGGGTGATACAGGAACCACAGCGTGATGAAGGGCCAGGTCAGCGACAGGAACTGCGCGGCGCCGTTGAAGTTCAGGAAGCGGCCCTGCACCCAGGTCTGCAGCGTCGACAGGAAATACGGATTGGCCGGCGCGACATTGACCGCGACCAGGCTGACGATCAGCATCAGCGCGGCGGCGCGGCGCTGCGCGACCGGCGGCGCCATCGCCAGGCCGGCCAGCATGATGAGGCCGATCAGCAGGCCGCCCTCGGCGCCCGGCGTGACCCAGGCAAACGCATTGTCCGGCGAGAACAGCAGCGCGCTGGCCAGCGTCTTCGCCGCCAGCGCGGCGGCCACCAGCGCCAGCGCCAGCGCCATGCGCGGCGCGCGCCGCCGGCACAGGCACAGCAGCGTCAGCACCGCGCCGGTAAAGCCGCAGGCGGTGATGATGGTCTCGGACAGCCAGTACTGTTCCGCGCTCAGCTCGGCTTCGCGCCTGATCAGCGCGCCCAGGTCGATCTGGACGGACCAGAGTTCGGACAGCCAGTCCGACGCGATCGGCAGCAGCTGGCCGTGGCCGAACAGGTAGGCCTGCGGATATACCTGCGCCAGCGGCCACAGCGCGAGCACGATCAGGCCGCGGCTGGCCTCGTGCAGGAACCAGCGGCCGCGCAGCGCCAGCAGGCGGCTCTGCTCCAGAAAGGCCGGCGTCAGCAGCGCGCCGATTACCGCGCCCAGCGCGACGCCGGCCGCGTTGGTCAGCAGGTCGAGGTTGGACGGCACCCGGCTGGGCAGGAAGTTCTGGCCGGCTTCCATCGCCGTCGAGACCAGCGCGCCGATCACGGACGCCAGCAGCACCGCCCAGACGCCGCGCAGCCGCGGGTACAGCGAAAACACCAGCAGCACGCCGAAGGGCGCGTAGCCGACGATATTGGTCAGCAGGTCGAACTTGGTCCAATAGTAGGGCAGCGGCGCAAACAGGAAAGCCGTCAGCGGCAGGCCGTTGCTGCGCCAGCCCGAAAACGGGTACCAGCTGGCATAGACGATCAGGAAGGCATAGAACACCAGCCCGCCGCGCGCGAACACCGACTTCGACGCGGCCGCCGCGGGCAGGGGCTGGCTGGCGGGCTCGCCGTTCATGGAGCCCGCAGGTCGAGGCCGGACAGCCATTTCAGCATGTCGGCGATCACCGCGTCGCTCGCCGCGGCAATCGCGTCGACGCCGCCGGCGGCATCGGCGCTGGGCGCGGGCATGCGCTGCACGAAGCTTTTCTGGCCCAGTAGCCGCCGCCCGTTCAGCACCGACAGCCGCATCGCGACCAGGCCCGCGCTGCGCTCCCGGCTTTCGAACACCTGGCTGATCTCGTCGACATCGAGATGCAGCACCGGGATGCCGCTCGCGCCGTCCGAGGCCGACAGCAGCGTGCCGCCCGCCTGGCCCATCTGCGACTTGAGCCGCTGCGCGAACAGCTGCGCCGGCGGCATGCTCCAGCGGCTGTTCGCATAGGGCCTTGGCTGCCGCGCGCTGTCGTAGGCCAGCCGGTAGAAGATGGCCGGCGAGTCCAGCCACTCCGGCGCGTTGATCTCGGCCAGCGCCATCGGCGGCAGCGCCGGCATGGCGGCGGCGGGGGCAGCCAGCCCGAGGTCGAACAGCTCGGGCTGCGGCTTCTTGATGCTGGCGCAGCCGGGCAGCAATGCGCAGCACAGCAGCAGGGCCGCCGCCCGCCTTGTTGGAAATGTCATCGGTACGATCCTCTTCATTGCAGTCTGACGCCTGTCACCCGGTTATTCGGCCATGCGTTCATTCGGTCATTCATTCATTCGGCGCCGCGAACCCGGTTTCGCCGGGTCCGGGCCGCGCGCCGGGGCCGCCGAACAGGATGCTCTGCGGCCGCTCGCTCAGGCCGTTGAGCGTGCGGTTGAGCACCCGCAGCGAGCCGCGCACGTCGGACGTGAGCGGCAGCACTTCCAGCGTGAAGCGGTCCGCCAGCGCGCTGACGTCGTCGGCGGCTGCGCCGACCCGGGCGATCGCGCCTTCCTGGCCCTGCAGCCCGGTCGCCAGCGTGTCGGCATTGCGGGCCAGCCGCGTCAGCGCGGCCAGCGAGCGCTGCGCCTCGCCTGCCAGCGCCGGCACGGCGGCCAGCGCGGGCTCGAGCTGCCGCGGCAGTCCCTCGACCGCGACCGCGGCGCGGCTGACGTTGGCAAACGCGTTCAGGATGGTCTGCTGGTTTTCATCGTTGAGCAACGTGCCCAGCCGCTTGGTCAGCTCCTCGGTCTGCCCGAGGATGGCCAGGCCGCGGGTCTGCAGGCTGTCGAGCAGGCTGGGGCGCAGCTCGATGCGCGCGACGTCCTGCTTGCTGCTGGCGATGCGCACCGGGTCGCTGCCCTGGTCGTCGAGCTGGACATAGGCCAGCCCGGTCACGCCCTGGTAGCCCAGCGTGGCGAAGGTCGAGCGGGTGATCGGCGTGTCGGGCCGCACGCTGATGTCCACCAGTATCTGGCCCGCCGTCTGCGGGTCGAAGCCGATGCGGTCGACCCGGCCGACGTCCAGGCCGCGGTAGCGCACCGCGGCCTGCGGATTCAGGCCGGGCACCGACAGCCGCGTTGCGATCTGGTAGGGCACGCGCACCTCGCGGTCGCGGTTGAACCAGATTGCGGCCAGCACCGCCATCGCCAGCATGGCGATGGTGAAGATGCCGGCGATCATTGCATGCGCCTTATTTTCCATGGTCGTATTCCCGGTGTGTGTTTGCCGCGCGCGCCTTTTCGCGTTCATCGCGCATGCCCTGCAGCGCGCGCTGTCCGCGCTCGCCCAGGAAGTATTCGGTGATGAAGGGATGGTCGACCCGCACCACCTCTTCCGCCTCGCCATAGGCGATCAGGCGCTTGTCGGCCAGCACCGCGATGCGGGTCGCCAGCGCCAGCAGCGTGTCGAGGTCATGCGTGACCATGATCACGGTCAGATTCATTTCCCGGTGCAGCATCGCGATCAGCCGCACGAAGCTTTCCGACAGCGCCGGGTCGAGGCCGGCGGTCGGCTCGTCCAGGAACAGCAGCTCCGGCTCCAGCGCCAGCGCGCGCGCCAGCGCGACCCGCTTGACCATGCCGCCCGACAGGTCGGCCGGCATCCGCAGCGCCTGCTCGGGCGGGATGTCGACCATCTGCAGCTTCAGCAGCGCGGCGTCGCGCACCAGCGCTTCCGGCAGCACGCGCAGTTCGCGCATCGGCTGCGCGACGTTGTCGAACGCCGACAGCGCCGAGAACAGCGCGCCGTGCTGGAACAGCATGCCCCAGCGGTTGCGCATCTGCTGCAGCGTGGCGGGGTCGGCATGGTGGACGTCGATGCCGAAGACCTTCACCGTGCCGGCGCTGGGCCGCTCCAGTCCCAGCACCTGGCGCAGCAGCGTGGTCTTGCCCGACCCGGAGCCGCCGACCAGCGCGATGATCTCGCCGGCCCGCACGTCCATGCTCAGGTTGTCATGCACGACGACGTCGCCGAAGCGGGTGGACAGGCCCTCGATCCGGATGACCGGCTGCGCTTCTGCCATCAGTAGTAGCCCACGCCGTTGAAGACGATGGCGAACACCGCATCGGCCAGGATGACGACCGTGATGGCGGTCACCACCGAACTGGTCGTGCCCTGGCCCAGGCTCTCGGTGTTGGCCTTGATGCGCAGGCCGAAGTGGCAGGCCACCAGCGCGATCAGGCTGCCGAAGGCCACGCCCTTGCCCAGGCCGATCCAATAGTTCGCGATCGGCACCGCGTTCGGCAGCTTCTGCAGGAAATAGCTGGGCGACATGCCCAGCTGCAGCTGCGCCGCGCCCATGCCGCCCAACAGCGCCATCGCGTCGGTCCAGACCACCAGCAGCGGCATCACCAGCGCCAGCGCCAGCACCTTGGGCATGATCAGCCGGAAGCCGTGCGGCAGCCCCATCACCAGCATCGCATCGAGTTCCTCGGTCACCCGCATCACGCCCAGCTGCGCGGTGATGGCCGACCCTGAGCGGCCGGCCACGAGAATGGCGGCCAGCATCGGCCCCAGCTCGCGGATGATGCTCATGCCGAGGATGTTGACCAGGTAGATGTCGCCGCCGAAGGTGTGCAGCTGCTGCGCCGACAGGTAGGACAGCACCACGCCGATCAGGATGCCGACCAGCGCCGTGATGCCCAGCGCCTGGAAACCGATGTGATAGACATTGGCCGAGATTTCCTTCCACGGGCCGCGCAGCGGGTGGCGGGCGAAGCGCAGCAGGTCCAGCGCCAGCTGGCCGACCAGCCCGACCAGGCCGGCCACGTGGCTGGAGAACTGCAGCGCCGAGCGGCGCAGCGAGGTGATCGAGAACCACGGATGGGTGCGCACCGCGGGCAGGGCCAGCGGGCCGGCGCGCTCCAGCCGCAGGAAGAATTCTTCCTGGCCGGGCGTCAGCGCCAGCCGCGCCGGACGCTGGCGCCCCCAGGCGTTCCACAGCATCTGGGCGCCGATATGGTCCATCGCGGTGATGCCGGACAGGTCCCACTCCAGCGCGCCCGCGCCCGGCAGCCGGCGGAGCAGGGTCTGCACGTCGCGCAGCGCGGCCGGCTGCGCGAGCGCCTGCACCTGCCAGGCGCCGCTGGCGGTGACGGTGGATCGACGTTCCGGATCGAACTGCAGTGCTGGCCGGGAAGCGCGGGCAGCGGACAAGGGTTGCGGATCTGACATGGCATCAGTGTAAGGGACAACCGCCGGTTCGGGCAGTCCGGCCGCGACGGGGCCATGACGCGCAGCATGCTTACGTGGCCGCCGTCCTCCCGCTACAATGCGCAGCATGAATCAGCCGCCCCCGAATCGACAGCCTTCCCGGCAGCAGCTTGCACGCAGCGCGACCGGCCCCGCCCGCCAGGTGGCGATCGAGATCGTCGACGAGACCGGTTCGACCAACGCCGACCTGCTGGCGCGTGCGCCCGGCCTGGCCGGCCCGGTGCTGCTGGTGGCCCGCAGCCAGACGGCGGGCCGGGGCCGCGCCGGCCGTTCATGGCAGTCGGCTCCCGACGCCAGCCTGACCTTTTCCCTCGCGTGGAAATTCGACCGCGCGCTGCCGCAGCTGGTCGGCCTGCCGCTGGCGGCCGGCGTCGCCATCGCCGACGCGCTGCATGCCTGCGGCGTCGACGCCCGGCTGAAATGGCCGAACGACGTGCTGCTCGACGAGCGCAAGCTGGCCGGCATCCTGATCGAGACCGCCGCGGCCCGCGACGGCATCTGGGCCATCATCGGCATCGGCATCAACCTGGCGCTGCCGCCGGCGCTGGCCGAACGCATCGGCGCGACGGCCGCCGCGCTGCCGCAGCTGGCCGCAGCGCCGGACGACCTGCTGGCCGCGCTGCTCAACGCGCTGGCCCGGGCGCTGACCGAGTTCGGCGACGCCGGCCTCGCGCCTTTCACCCAGCGCTGGAATGCGCTGCATGCATGGGCCGGCCAGCAGGTAAGGGTGCTCGACCATGGCCAGGTGCGGCAGCAGGGCGCGGCCGTCGGCATCGACGACAGCGGCCGGCTGCTGATCGACAGCGCCGACGGCCGGGTCGCGGTGCTGTCCGGCGACGTCTCGCTGCGACGCACGGGAGCGCCGCCGTGCTGCTCCTGATCGACGCCGGCAATACCCGCGTCAAATGGGCGCTGCTCAATGCCGGCGCCTATGGCGCGGCAGGATTCGACCCGGCGCTGCTGGGCAGGTGGGACGACAGCGGCGCGGTCGGGCGCGACGCGCTGGGCCAGCTGGCGGACACCTGGCGCGGCCGCCAGGTGTCGCGGGTGCTGCTGTCGAACGTCGCCGGCGAAGGCATGCGCGGCCAGCTCGACCAGCTGCTGCTGCGCGCGTTCGGCGCGCGTCCGATCGCCACCGAGTGGTTCCGGCCGGCGCCTGAGCTGGCCGGCGTGCGCAACGGCTACCGCAATCCGCTGCAGCTCGGCGCCGACCGTTTCGCCTCGGCCATCGGCGCGCATGCGCTGTACCCGGGCGAGGCGCTGATCGTCGCCACCTGCGGCACCGCCACCACGGTCGACGCGATCACGCCCGACGGCCTGTTCCTGGGCGGGATGATCCTGCCCGGGCTCGGGCTGATGGCCAGCTCGCTGGCAAAGAACACCGCGCAGCTGCCGCAGGTCGGTTCCCGCATCGAGATCGTCACGCCGTTCGCGGACAACACCACCGACGCGATCATCAGCGGCTGCGTCGCCGCGCAGACCGGCGCGATCGGCCAGGCGCTGGCCGCCCATGCCGCCAGCCATGGCAAGGTGCGCTGCATCCTGTCGGGCGGCGCCGGGCGCATGCTGGCGCCGCATCTTCCCCATCCCAGCGTCGAGATCGACAACCTGGTGCTGGTGGGCCTGCAGACGGTCGTGATGAAGCAGCAGGCATCATGCTGAAGTTCGTGCTCGGCGCGCTGCTCGTGGCCAACCTGGCGCTGTTCGCGGCGCAGCGCGGCCAGCCGGGCGGCCATGAGCCGGCGCGGATGAACAACCAGCTCTACCCGGAGCGCATCCGCCTGCTGCCGGCGTCGGCGGCCGGCGGCGCGGCGCCCGCCGCAACGCCTGCGCCTGCGCCCGAATCCGCACCGGCGCCCGGTTCCGCCGCACCGCAGCCGGCAGCCGCCGACGCCGGCCCGCCCGCCGCGCAACTGGCCTGCGTCGAGCTGCTCAGCTTCACCCTGGCCGAGGCGGCGCGCTTCGAAACCCGCATCGACGCGCTGGGCCTGTCCAACCGGCTGTCGCGCCGCGAACTGCCGATGCCGTCGAGCTACATGGTGATGCTTCCGCCGCAGGGCAGCCGCGACGCGGCCGAGCAGAAGACCGCCGAACTGCGCGGCCTGGGCATCAACGACTCCTTCATCCTGCAGGACAATTCGCCGCGCCGGTTCGGCATTGCGCTGGGCACGTTCCGCAGCGAGGAAGCGGCGCAGGCGCACCTGGAAACCATGATCCGGCGCGGCGCCAGGACGGCGCGCATCGCCGAAGTCGGCACCGGCGCCGCGCGGGTGGCGATCCAGCTGCGGGCGCTGGATGCAACGGCCGAAGCGCAGGTCACGCGCGCCAGGGCCGAATTCCCGCGGCTCGAAGCGCGTCCCTGCACCTGACGACGGCGCACGGCCCGGACCCGCGCAACCATCCGCCGGCGCGCTAGCCCGGCGACGCCGCCAGCTGTGCGATGCGCTCTTTCAGGCATTCCGGGCACAGGCAGACGGTGTCGTCCGCGTCGTCCAGCGCGTCGGCCGGCAGCGGCGGCAGCGCGGCGCACCAGCACGGGTTCTCGGTCGCCTCGACCATGCCGCACTCGAAGAATTTCTGGCAACGACTGCAGGTGCTCATCGGTATGCTCCTGAAAACGGGTAAATAGTGCCCAAATGCCAAGAATACCTTGTCGCATTGGAAACCGGCTACCTGCGTTTTCATTCGAGGCCCATTCCCGGCCGCCGCGCGCCGTGAAACCGATGCGGCGATGCGCCGATGCGCCGCGCCTCAGGCCGGCCGCAGCGCCAGGCCAGGCGACTGCCAGCGCCGGCCCTTTTTGTCGATCGCCACCAGGTCCACGCCCGGCATGCCCGCCGCCAGCGCCAGCGAACGCCGTGCGCCCAGCACCATGCAGGCGGTCGACAGGCCGTCGGCCAGGATGCCGCTGGGGGCGGCCACGGTCACCGCCGCCAGTTCGGCCGGGGAATCGCCGGTGGCCGGATCGAAAATGTGATGCTTCGAAAAGTCCGGCGTGAATGCGGTCGCATAGTCGCCCGACGTGGCGACCGCGCGGCCGTCCATCGGCAGCAGGCCGGCATAGGCGGACGCCTGCCGCGGGTCGCGCACGCCCAGCATCCACGGCCGGCCGTTTTCGCCCGCGCCCAGCGCGCCGAACTCGCCGGCATCGATCAGCGCATGCCGTATGCCGCGCGCCTGCAGCGCGGCGCGCGCCAGGTCCACCGCGTAGCCCTGGGCGATGCCGTTGAGCGTGATCGCCATGCCCGGGTCCAGCGTGACGCCGGCGCCGTCCAGCCGCATCCGCCGCCAGCCGACCAGCGGCAGTGCGGGCGCGCGGCTCTGGCCCGTCCGTGCCCGTTCCCACAGCGGCTGCACGGTGATGTCGAACGCGCCGCCGGTCTGCGCGGCCAGCCGGTTCGCCTCGTCCAGGACCGCCAGCAGGTGCGCGCGGGGCCGGGCCAGGCGGCCGTCGCGGTTCAGCGTATGCACCTCGCTGCCGGGACGGTAGATGCTCATCAGCGCATCGACCCTGCGGGCTTCCGCCAGCGCGTCGGCCAGCGCCAGTTCGGCCTGGCGCGCATCGTCGTGCAGCACCTTGATGCTGACCACGGTCCCGAACGCGAGGTCGGCGCCCGCATGCAGCCGCAGCGGCCCGGCCGGTCCGCGCGCGAGGCTGCCGGCGGCGGGCCGCAGCAGCGACCAGCCGCCGGCAGCCATCGCGCCGGCGCCGATCGAGGCGCTAAGGAATGTGCGGCGCTGCATGGCTGCTCCTCATGAAGGTGTGGCGGCGTGGATGACGACCACGCGCGCCCGTTTTTTTTCCAGGATCAGCGGCGCGCACAGGTCGTCGCTCTGATGGATCACCACGCAATCCATGCACTGGAAACAGTCTTCGTAGCGTATGCCGCCGTCGGGCCGGATCGCCTCGTACTCGCAGCGATGGCGGCAGGTCTGGCACGGCTTGCCGCATTCGCGCCGCCGCGGCAGCCAGTCCAGCAGCCGGATGCGGCCCAGTATCGCCAGCCCGGCGCCGAACGGGCACAGGTAGCGGCAGAAGGACTTGTAGACCACCGCGCTGGCGGCCAGCAGCGCGCCGGCATACAGCACGAAGGGCCAGGAGCGCACGAAGTTGAGCGTGATCGCGGTCTTGAACGGCTCCGCCTCGACCAGCTTGTCGGCCAGCTCGGCCGACACGAACACGCTGCCCAGGATGCTTGCCAGCACCAGGTATTTCAGCAGCTTCAGCCGCGCATCCCAGTGCCGCCTGATCGTCAGCTGCGGCAGGCGCAGCCGCTGCGCGAGCTTGCCGATGAATTCCTGCAGCGCGCCGAACGGGCACAGCCAGCCGCAGAAGGTGCCGCGGCCCCAGACCAGCAGCGAGACGAACACGAACGCCCACAGCGACACGGTCATCGGGTCGTACAGGAAGAACTCCAGCCCGCGGCCATCGCGCAGCGCCTGCAGCGCGCCGGTCAGGTTGACGATGGACAGCTGCCCCTGCGCATACCAGCCGATGAACAGCAGCGTAAACAGCAGGTAGCCCTGGCGGAACCAGGCAAAGCGGCGCGGGTTTGCCACCAGCGCCCGCTGCCGCGCCAGCGCCACCGCCAGCACCGCCAGCCCGGCCGCCAGCAGCGCCAGTTCAGCCCAGCGCTGGCGCCATATCGCAACCCAGCCCTTGTCATTGGCGACCGGCGCGTCGTAGAAGCGCGCCGGCAGCCGCAGCGCGCTCGAAAACTCGCGGTTGATGCGCTCGGGATAAATGATGCCCTTGGCCCGCTTGACCACCAGCGCCAGGTCGAGCGGCTGCGCCAGGTCCAGGCCGGACTGGCCGATGATGCGGAACACCCGCAGCGACTTGCCGCGCAGCGCCGGCTCGGCGCTCTTCAGGTCGAGGTCGAGGTCGCGCATCTCGATCGCCAGGCCGTTCTGCTTCAGCAGCAGCCGGTCGGGCGCAGTGCCGGCCACGAAGTCGCCGCCCAGCACGCCGTAACGGCCGCCGTAGGCCACCAGCAGCGCATGGTCGCGCGGCTCCAGCCGGTCGGAGAGCCTGGTCCACGAGGCTGGCGTCAACAGGTTGCGGCCGATGCTGGGCACCGACGCCAGCGCCATGTAGAACTCGCTGGCCGGCTCGTCCGGCTTCGCCAGCGCTTCCGGGTCCAGTCCCTCGCCGGCGCTGCCGGCGAAGGCCGCTTCCACCTGGCGATTGCTCAGGATCACATGGCCGACCATGCCTTCCCTGCGCATGTCGTCGAAACCGATCCGCTCGAAGACATCGGGCCTGAGTCGCGCGATCTGGTCCGGGTCGGCCGCGCCGGCGAAGCCCAGCCTGGCGCGCGCCACTTTCAGCGCCGACGCCAGCACGCTCTGGTTCATGATGCGCACCGACGCGGTGGCCTTGGCGACGCCGTCGATATGCACCAGGCTGCCCTCGTTGCGCGGGCCGCCGCGCGGCGCGGTGTCGATCGCCACGCTCTGCGTCAGCGACAGGCCGCGGTACTGCTCGACGAAGCGGAACATCGGCGCTTCGCCCAGCCCTTCCAGGAACACCGGCTCATGGTGGGACAGCACCTGCACATCGAGGAAACTGCCCTTCGGGTCGATCGCCACCAGCAGGTTGACCGGCGTGCCGGAAAAGCCCGGCACCGGCGCGAAATCGACCGACTCGAATGCATAGCCGACCAGCTCGATGGCGGTCGCGTTCTGGCGCAGCAGCGGCCATATCGGCAGCGCCGCATCCTTCTCGCCCACCATCAGCGGCGAAGGAAAGCGCCTGGCCAGCGCTTCCTTCGTCATCACGCCGGCCAGCGCCGGCAGGGCGAGCGCCGCCAGCAGCAGCCACGCCAGCGCGGCCGCCAGCGCGCGCTGCCTACGGCGCCACCGGCTGCACGCCATGCTTGGCAAAGATGCGGGCCATTTCACCGGATGCGGTCAGTTCGGCCGCCGCCTTCTGCAGCGCCTCGGCCAGGTCGCGCGCATCCTTTCTGACCGCCATGCCCACCGCCCAGCCTTGCGCCGGCAGGCGCTGGAAATGCACCTGCTGCAGGTCGAAGCGGGCATCCGCGCCGACCACCGACTCGATCTCGGAACGGTGCGCGAGCACGCCTGCCAGCTTGCCGGCCTTCAGGTCCCGCAGCGCGTCGACCGCGGTCGGATAGATCCGCACATGGTCGCGGAACTTGCCGTCGCCTTCGCCCAGCAGCAGCACGGCCGCGATCGACACCTTCTCCACGCCGATGTCCTTGCCCAGCATCGAATCGAGGCCGTCGAAGCGCGGCACCGCTTCCTTGCTGCGGACCAGCCGCACGGTCTCGCGGTAATAGGGCGCGAAGATCTCGACCTTGTCCTGCTGGGCCATCAGCCGCCTGTCCACCGGCACGTGCATCATCAGGTCGGCCGGCCCGTATCCGAGGTAATGGCCTTTCCAGACCATGTTGCGCAGGTCGTCCCCCAGCTCCTCGCCGGCGGGGAATGGCAGCAGCGCGAGCTTCAGGCCGAGCTTGCCGGCCAGTGCTTCGGCAATGTCGACGTCGATGCCGCCGGCCTCCGACGAGAACGGCGCCATGTCCTTGTACACCGCGACCTTGAGCGAGCCGGATTGTTTTACTTTGGCCATGTCCGCGTGGGCGGACACCGGCATGGCCAGCGTCGCGGCTGCCAGCAGCAGCGCGGCGGCGGCATGCATCAGGGGAAAAAACATGGTGGTCTCCGTTTTGTGTTTTTGGTCAGTCATGCAGCCGGCGCCGCCGCGCCTATTTCACCTCGCGCCGGGTTTCCAGGTAGGCCTTGATCGACCACACCGCTTCCTGGTTCAGGATGCCGTCGAACGGCGGCATGTAGACCGCGCCGTTGCGCACCTTGCCTTTCCTGACGCTGGTGGCGAAGTAGTCGTCATTGTCCTTGAAGCACATCTTCTTCTTGGCTTCGACCTTCTGCGTCATGCAGTCGCGGTCCAGCAGCCGAAGGTCGGGCGCGATGCCGCCGGAAACGGCTTCGATGCCATGGCATCGCGCGCAGTTGGCGCCGAAGGCGGACGCGCCGATCTTCTGCGCTTCCTTGTTGTCGCGGTAGGGATTTTCCGCGACCCACTTGTCGCCCAGCGGCGGCAGCGACTTGGTGTCGACCGCTTGCGGCGTCACGTCGCCATGGGCATGAACGGCGGAAGCAGCCAGCGTGGCCACGGCGAAAACAAGGGCGGCGAGAGAGTAGGAACGGTGCATGGAATGGTCTCCTGAAGTATGAAAGCGATTGCCATGTCATACCGCAAATGCCGTGCCAACCGGTATCCGGCGCAGCATGCGAAATGGTTGCGCCATTTATCAACAGGTGTACCATTGCCAAAAAAAATTGCGACTCAAACTGCAACACGCCCTTACCAATAAAGGAGCGGAGACAATGACTGGAGACAAGACCGTCCATGCCGGCTCGGGAGGCAGGTATCTGCCGCAGACCGATGGCATGGTTCCTGCAATCAGTTCCAGCACCATGCTGGACGAATCCCACCGACGTTGCGTCTCCTACGGCTTGTCCGAGACAGCCAGGCCAGACTTCAGCCCGATAGGCAGGAGCGATATTTCATTGCTTGTCGAACAGAACCGCGTGCTGCATACCCATGCGCTGCCGGTGATGGAGACCCTGTACGAGCAGATCGTCAACACGCACAACATGGTGGTGCTGACCGACGCCAACGGCATGATCGTCGACGCGCTGGGCGACGACGACTTCCTGGAAAAGGCCAACCGGGTCGCGCTGCAGCCGGGCGTGAACTGGTCCGAGGAAGGCAAGGGCACCAACGCCATCGGCACCGCCATCGTCGAGAAGAAGCCGACGCTGGTGCATGCGAGCCAGCATTACCTGGTCTCCAACCATTTCCTGACCTGCTCGGCGGCGCCCATCTTCAGCCACCAGGGCAAGCTGATCGGCGTGCTGGACGTGACCGGCGACCAGCGCAGCTTCCACCAGCACACGATGGCGCTGGTGCGCATGTCGGCGCAGATGATAGAGAACCAGCTGTTCTCGGCCGCCTTCGACGACGGCATCACGCTGCATTTCCACAGCCGGCCCGAGTTCATCGGCACGCTGATGGAAGGCATCGCGTCGTTCACGCCCAGCGGCCGCTTCCTGTCGGCCAACCGCATCGGCCTGGTGCAGCTGGGCCTGCCGCTGCCGGCCCTGCAGGCGCATACCTTCAGCTCGCTGTTCGGCATGCCCGTCTCCGCATTGTTCGACCATTACCGCACCGCGTCGCCGTCCCTGCTGACCATGTGCCTGCACAACGGCGTGCGCGTCCATGCGCGCGCCGAGCTGCGCCGCTCCAGCATGGTGTTCCAGAACGTGTCCCATGCGCAGCCGGAAGCGGCGCAGGCGCGGCCGCCGGAGCAGCCGCGCAATGCCGCGGCGCGCAGGCTGTCCAGCCTGCACTATCTCAACACCGGCGACACCCAGATGCAGCGCCTGATCGACAAGGTCGGCAAGGTGCTGGGGCGCGACATCTCGATCCTCATCACCGGCGAGACCGGCACCGGCAAGGACCTGCTGGCCCAGGCCATCCACAACGACTCGCCGCGCGCCGGCGGGCCGTTCGTCGCGGTGAACTGCGCATCGATACCCGAGACCCTGATCGAGTCCGAACTCTTCGGCTACGAGGACGGCGCCTTCACCGGCGCGCGCAAGAAGGGCAGCGTCGGCAAGATCCTGCAGGCCAACGGCGGCACGCTGTTCCTCGACGAGATCGGCGACATGCCGGTCAGCCTGCAGGCGCGGCTGCTGCGGGTGCTGCAGGAACGGGTGGTGCTGCCGCTGGGCAGCAGCAAGTCCATCCCGGTCAATGTGGCCGTGATCTGCGCCACCAACCGCAACCTGCGCGACATGATCGCGCGGTCCGCTTTCCGCGAGGACCTGTACTACCGTCTCAACGGCCTGGTGGTCAAGCTGCCGCCGCTGCGCGAGCGCACCGACCTCGAGATCGTCGTCAACCGGCTGCTGCTGGCGGAGTCCGAAGGCCAGCCGCACAAGGTCTCGGCCGAAGTCATGCGCATGTTCAAGCAGCATAACTGGCCGGGCAATTTCCGCCAGCTCAGCAACCTGCTGCGCACCGCCGTCGTGATGCTGGGCGAGGGGGAGGCGGAAATCGGCATCGAACACCTGCCCGACGATTTCCTCGAAGACCTCAACGCCGTGGCGCACCAGGAGACCGCCGAGAACATCGAGCGTGTCGTGAACCGGGCGAGCACGCTGGAAGACGTGGAAGCGACGGTGATCTCGCGGTCGCTGAAGGCGCATGGCGGCAACGTCTCCGCCACCGCGCGGGCGCTGGGCGTATCCCGCAATACCATCTACCGCAAGATGCCGCAGTCGCCTGTCTGACCGCCTATCCCAATTTGGAACAGTGCTGTTGACGGCTGGAGCAGCGCGGCGCATCCGGCCGCCGTCCGCCGCCGGTTCTGCGCGGCACGAAACTTGCGTTTTCATCGTGGACAAAAAAATGATGGAGACCACGCATGAAGCGCGACGCCGCTCCCGCCCTGGAGCCGATGGACCCGGCATCGGCCTATACGCTGCTGCTGGCGTGGGCGGCTTTCGCCGGCGTGCTGATGTTCGCCGCCACGCTGCTGTGGCAGAACGGCGTCTGGGGCATGCTGATCGAGGCCGATCCGACCGGCATCACGATGATCATCGTCGCGGTCTTTGTTGCGGCCACCGTGCGCTGCGGCTGGCGCAGCCTGAGGCTGTGCGACGAGCGCGCCAGCATGGAAGCCTGGCGGCGCGGCCTGCAGGGCATCTGCGGCCGCCAGGGCCGGCATGTCGATGCGTATTTCCGCGCGCTGCTCGCGCAGTGGCCGCAGGACGCCGGCGCCCGCGGCCGCCTGGCCGACGTGCTGGCCGAGCGGCTGCATGGGCCCGAGGACAGCACATGGTGGGTCAATGGCATACAGATCAAGCTGGGCCTGCTGGGCAAGGTGATCGGCTTTTCCATCCTGGCGATCCAGATCTCGCGGCTGGAAAGCTTCGATCCCAGCCAGACCCAGGACCTGCTCAAGACCCTGACCGGCGGCCTCGGCATCGCGCTGCTGACCACCGCCGTCGGCCTGGTCGCCAATATGCTGCTGGGCCTGCAGCTGACGCAGCTGGACCGCTGCGCCGACATCCTGCTGGCCGACGCCACCCAGTTCGCCGACACCGGCCTGCTGCCTGACCTCGCCGACTTTGCGCAGCTGCGCCACGGCGCCTGATGTCCAGGCGGCGCAGCCGGCGCGACACCGATGTCGATCCGTTCTACGACATGCTGTTCAACATCCTGATCGCATTCGTGTTCTGTTTCATCATCGCGGTGCTGGCGATGAACCCGAAGGCGAAGAAGACCGGCGACGTGCCGGCCAAGGCCGAATTCATCATCACCGTGTCCTGGCCGGACAACGACCCCAACGACATCGACACCTGGGTGCAGGACCCCGCCGGCAACCTGGTCTGGTTCCGCCAGCGCGAGGCCGGCCTGATGCACCTGGACCGCGACGACCGCGGCGAGGTCGGCGACACCATCCTGGTCAACGGCCGCGCCGTCGTCAATCCGCTGAACCAGGAAGTGGCGACGCTGCGCGGCGTCGCGCCCGGCGAGTACACGGTCAACGTGCAGTACTACGAAAGCCGCAACCAGTCGCCGGTCGACGTGACCGTCTCGGTCGTCAAGGTCAACCCGCGCGCCGACGTGGTGTATTACGGCGCGGTCAGGCTGCCGGCCAAAGGCGCCGAACGCACGGCGGTGCGCTTCACCGTCACGCCGGAAGGCAATGTCTCCGACATCAACACCCTCCCGAAAACCATCGTCCAACCGCCATGACCGACAACGCCCTGCTGCTCACCCTGCTGTACGTCGCGCTCGCCTTCCTGCTGCTGGTGCTGTGCTTGGCCACGCGCTGGCCGCTGTGGGCCAAGGCCGGCATGGTGCTGGCCGTGACCGCGTCCTATTTCGTCGCGCAGGCCGCGTTCCAGGGAATGCTGGGATGGCCGACGCCGGGCGCGCCGCCCGAGAAGTTCGTGCTGCTGGCGGTGGTGGTGGAGGAACCGGACAAGGAGCGGAGGCAGAAGGGCGCGCTGTACGTTTGGGTCAATGCGCTGCGGGACAACAAGCCGGTGCAGGAGCCGCGCGCCTACAAGCTGCCCTATGCGCGCGACCTGCATGCGCTGCTGGGCGAGGCGATGAAGAAGAACCGCCAGGGCGTCAGCCAGATCGGCTCGACCGAGGCGCCGGCCGGGGGCAGCGGCAACTCATGGCTGCGCAATGCCGCCGACCCGAAGCTGAAGATCAGGATCAGCGACGCGCCATCGCCGCAGCTGCCGGAGAAATGAGCATGCGCCGCTCTGGTGTCAGTGTCGGTGCCGGTGTAGGTGTCGGCGTTTGCGTGCTGCTGGCCGGCTGCAGCCCGGGCCATGACAGCACGTCCTACTTCCCGCTGGCGCCGGGCGCGCGCTGGACCTACTCGGTGCAGACCGATGCGGACGGCGCCGCCAGCCGCCAGCAGCAGACCATCAGCGTGCTGGACGAGCGCCGCTATGACGGCAAGCCGCTGTTCATACGGCGCAGCGAGACGCCGGGCAACATCGGCATCGAATACTGGCTGCGCGCGCAGCCGGACGGCATCGTGCGCATTGCCCAGCGGATGGACCTCGAAGAGTTCGCCGCGCTCGATCCCGCGCCGCGCACGGTGCTGAAGCTGCCGCTGGCGGTCGGGGCCAGCTGGCGCGCGCCCACTGTGCCCTATACCGTGATGCGCAAGAATGAATATCCGCGCGAGGTGAAGTACGGCCGCGGCATGCCGATGACCTATACCGTCGAGGCGCTGGACGAAAAGCTGACGGTGCCGGCCGGCAGCTTCGCGCATTGCGCGCGCGTGGTGGGACGGGCCGAGATGACGCTGTTCACCGACCCGGTGCGCGGTTTCAACAAGGTGCCGGTGACCACCACCGAATGGTACTGCCGCGGCGTCGGCCTGGTGAAGCTCGAGCGGCTGGAGAAGCTGGCCACGCCGTTCTACAGCGGCGGCAGCGTGCTGATGGAGCTGGTGGAATATCGCATGCCGTGAAGCGCCGGGCGGCGGCCCAGCACCTGCAAAAATGTTTGCGGCAGATAAAAAAACCGGCGACTTGCGGTCGCCGGTCAAACTGCCTGTGGCAGAGGAGAGAGACTTGGATACGTGCAGCGGCGATCGGCCTACAGCGACGCCAGCTTGAACACCCAGACAGATCCGCCCTGTTCCAGGAAGTTCACTTTCTTGGCCACTTCGCCGCCCCACAGCGGCACCGCGCCGCCCCAGCCCGACACCACGGCCACGTACTGCGTGCCGCCTTCCTGCCAGGTGATCGGTGGCGCGACGACGCCGGAGCCGGTCTGGAATTTCCACATTTCCTTGCCGCTCTTGGCGTCCACCGCCTTCAGGTAGCCTTCCGGCGTGCCATAGAACACCAGGTCGCCGGCGGTGGCCAGCACGCCGCCCCACAGCGGCGCATTGTTCTTCACTTCCCATGCGATCTTGCCGGTCTTCGGGTCCATCGCCCGCAGCGCGCCGATGTAGTCGTCATTGATCGGCTTGATGGTGAAGCCCGCGCCGAGGAAGGCCGCGCCTTTCTTGTAGGTCACCGGCTCGTTCCAGATCTCCATGCCCCATTCGTTGGCGGGCACGTAGAACAGGTTGGTCTTCGGGCTGTAGGCCATCGGCATCTGGTTCTTGCCGCCCAGGAAGGACGGCGCCGAGAACACCACCTCGCCCTTCTTGCCGTCCGCGCCCTTGGTCGGGTCGCCCGGCCTGCCTTCGGGAACGAAGTTGGGACGGCCGGTCTTCAGGTCGATGCCGGTGGCCCAGGTGATCTTCTTCACGAACGGGAACGCGTTTTCCAGCTTGCCGTTCTTGGCGTCGATCACGTAGAAGAAGCCATTGCGGTCGGCCTTGCCGCCGAGCCGCTTGCCGCCCTGCTCGAAGGTGACGAACTCGTTGACGCCGTCGAAGTCCCAGCCGTCATGCGGCGTGGTCTGGTAGTGCCACTTGATCTGGCCGGTGTTCACGTCGATGGCCACGGTGGACGACGAGTACAGGTTGTCACCCGGGCGCAGGTGGCTGTTCCACGGCGACGGGTTGCCGGTGCCGAAATAGGCGAGGCCGGTGCTCGGGTCGTAGGTGCCGCCCAGCCAGGTCGCCGCGCCGCCGGTCTTCCACAGGTCGCCCGGCCAGGTCTTGTTGGTGGTGCCCGAGATGCCGTTGTCGATGGCCTTGCCGTCGGCGTCGTACTTGTAGCCCATGTGGCCCTCGACGGTCGGACGCGACCAGACCAGCTGGCCCGTCTTCGGGTCGCGCGCCTCGACCCGGCCGACCACGCCGAACTCGCCGCCGGACACGCCGGTCAGCAGCAGGCCCTTGGCGATCAGGGGCGCGGCGGTGTTGGAATAGCCGGCCGCATAGTCGTCGACCTTTTCCTTCCAGACCACTTCGCCGGTGTCCTGGTTCAGCGCCACCAGCTGCGCGTCCAGCGTGCTGAAGATGACCAGGTTGTCGAACAGCGCCGCGCCGCGGTTGACCACGTCGCAGCAGGGCATGATGCCGTCCGGCAGCCGGTGCTCGTACTTCCACAGTTTCCTGCCGGTCTTGGCGTCCAGCGCGAAGATGCGCGAGTACGAACCGGTGACGAACATCTTGCCGTTGTAGATCAGCGGCTGCGACTCCTGGCCGCGCTGCTTCTCGCCGCCGAAGGAAAAGGACCAGGCCGGCACCAGCTTGGCGACGGTCTTGCTGTTGACCTGGGTCAGCGGCGAATAGCGCTGGCCTTCCTGGTTGATGCCCCAGTTCAGGACGTTGGCCGTGTCCTTGCCGGCGGCCTCCAACATGGCATTGGTCACGCCGGCAGCCCCGGCTGCCAGGGGCGCGGACATGGCCAGGGCAACACTGATGGCGATGCTGTTCTTGCGCATTACGGTCTCCTCGATTTGACTTCGGTGTGCTTTCGGCCTGGCGCCGGGCCTTACTGCCGTTCCTGCAAACTGTCCGCGTGCGTGCGCCTGCCTTCGAGCAGCGCGGACTCCTCGTCCGTGTATAGCCGCGAGCGCGTGAGGAAGCGCTTGCCGGTGCCGTTATCCAGCGAAAACATGCCGCCCATGCCATTGACCACGTCGATGATCAGCTGCGTGTGCTGCCAGTACTCGAACTGCCCGGCGCCCATGTAGAACGGCACGCCGTCCAGGTGGCCGAGGAACACGTCCTCGTCGCCGATGCTGAATTCCCCCGCCGCGTAGCACATCGGCGAACTGCCGTCGCAGCATCCGCCGGACTGGAAGAACATCAGCGGACCGTGCTTCGCGCGCAGTTCCGCGATCAGGTCCAGCGCGGCGGGCGTCGCGACGACGCGTGGTGTCAGTGCATGCATGGGCAATCCCTTCACGGTGGGCCGGCCTGGCGGGACGCATCCGGCGCGCTCCGCTTCCGTCCGGCCCGGAACGGCGTCAGAAAAAACCGAGCGCGTTCGGGCTGTAGCTCACCAGCAGGTTTTTGGTCTGCTGATAATGCTCGAGCATCATCTTGTGGTTTTCACGGCCGATGCCGGACTGCTTGTAGCCGCCGAATGCCGCATGGGCCGGATACAGGTGATAGCAGTTGGTCCAGACGCGGCCGGCCTGGATCTCGCGGCCGACGCGGAAGGCCCGTGCGTTGTCGCGGGTCCAGAGGCCGGCGCCGAGGCCGTACAGCGTGTCGTTGGCGATCTCCAGCGCCTCGGCCTCGTCCTTGAACTTCGTCACCGACACCACCGGCCCGAAGATCTCCTCCTGGAAGATGCGCATCTTGTTGTGGCCTTCGAAGATGGTCGGCTTGACGTAGTAGCCGCCGGCGAAGTCGCCCTCGAGCATGTTCTGCGCGCCGCCGGTCAGCACCTTCGCGCCTTCCTGGCGGCCGATGTCCAGATAGGACAGGATCTTCTCCAGCTGCTCCTGCGACGCCTGCGCGCCTATCATCGTCGACGAATCCAGCGGGTTGCCCTGCCTGATCGCCTCGACCCGCTTGACCGCGCGCTCCATGAAGCGGTCGTAGATCGATTCCTGGATCAGCACCCGCGACGGGCAGGTGCAGACCTCGCCCTGGTTCAGCGCGAACATCGAGAAGCCTTCCAGGCACTTGTCGAAGAACGCGTCGTCCTTGTCCATCACGTCCTCGAAGAAGATGTTGGGCGACTTGCCGCCCAGCTCCAGCGTCACCGGGATGATGTTCTGCGATGCGTACTGCATGATCAGGCGGCCGGTGCCGGTCTCGCCGGTGAAGGCGATCTTGGCGATGCGCTTGCTCGACGCCAGCGGCTTGCCGCATTCGAGGCCGAAGCCGTTGACGATGTTGAGCACGCCCGGCGGCAGCAGGTCGGCGATCAGTTCGACCAGCACCATGATGGAGGCCGGCGTCTGCTCGGCCGGCTTCAGCACCACGCAGTTGCCCGCGGCCAGCGCCGGCGCCAGCTTCCATACCGCCATCAGGATGGGGAAGTTCCACGGGATGATCTGGCCGACCACGCCCAGCGGCTCATGGAAGTGGTACGCATAGGTCTCGGAATCGATCTGCGCGATCGAGCCTTCCTGGGCCCGGATCACGCCGCCGAAGTAACGGAAATGGTCGATCGCCAGCGGAATGTCGGCGGCCATGGTTTCGCGTATCGGCTTGCCGTTGTCGATGGTTTCCGCGGTCGCCAGCAGCTCCAGGTTGGCTTCCATGCGGTCGGCGATGCGGTTCAGGATCAGCGAGCGCTCGGCCAGCGAAGTCTTGCCCCAGGCCTTCTTCGCCGCATGGGCGGCGTCCAGCGCCAGCTCCACGTCCTCGGCGGTCGAACGGGCCACTTCGCAAAAGGTCTTGCCGATCACGGGGCTGATGTTTTCGAAGTACTGGCCTTTCACCGGCGGCACGAATTTGCCGCCGATGAAGTTGTCGTAGCGCTCCTTGAACGGGTTCTTGATGCCGAGCTTGCTGATGTCTGCGAGATTCATGGTGTCTTCCTCTTGGTGTGGTCCGGACGGTCTGTTTGTTTTGCCTGCATGGCTACTAACGCAAATGGTGTGCCATGGCCGCCGCGTTCCCGGCCGGCGTGATGGGCGCAAGCGCGCCGCAGCAATCGCGCGGTGACGCATGAGATCGGGGAGAAGGCCAGCAATCGGTGTAAGGGCCGCATGCGGCAGGGCGCCGCCGTTGCCGCACCTGCTCACCTTTGCAACAGTGCTGTCCTAATTTGTCATAGGGGACGCCGGCCGGGCGATGGCACCATGGCGGCGCGGCAATACGGCAGGGCGGCCTGCCATGCCAATCCCGGTTCACAGGGTGGAATGAAAGCCTGCAGGGTGCTAATGCGCTATTGCTTAGTACACCCTACGGGCCTGCGGGACGGAACCATCGATTCCATCCGGTACGCGATGACTTGGGATTGGTATAGGAGGAGGAAAGGAGAAGTGGTGCGCTGCCCGCGGGCGGGCAGCGCGGTGCGGCAGGTCAGGTCGCGGCGTCGGGAGCCGGCGCGGCCAGCGCACGCGAGTTGGCGTCGGTGCGGAACAGGATGGGCTGCGTCCCGGCGTCCATCGGCGCCTTGAGCGCAGCCTGGAAAATGATCGCGTCGACCCGCCCGCGCTGCGGCGACTTCGAGCAGACCGGGTCGGCCGCGCGTGCGTCGCCGGCCAGCATCGCGGCCTGGCAGCGGCAGCCGCCGAAGTCGATGGCCTTTTCCGGGCAGCTGCGGCACGGCTCCTGCATCCAGTCGTCGCCGCGGAACAGGTTGAAGGCCGGGCTGTCGCGCCAGATCCATTCCAGGCTGGCGTCCTTCACGTTGGGCAGTTCGACGCCCGGCAGGCTGCGCGCATTGTGGCAGGGCAGGGCGGCGCCGTCCGGGGCCACCGCGAGGAACACCGCGCCCCAGCCGTTCATGCAGGCCTTGGGACGGTCCTCGTAGTAATCCGGCACCACGAACAGCAGCTTGCAGCGCTTGCCGATCTTTTCGCGGTACCGCTGCACCACCTGCTCCGCTTCCCGCACCTGGGACAGGGTCGGCATCAGCTGATGCTGGTTCAGCTTCGCCCAGCCGTAATACTGGGTGTTGGCGAGTTCGAGGTATTCGGCCTCCAGTTCCAGCGCCATCTCGATGATCTTGTCCACGTGCGCCAGGTTATGCCGGTGCAGCACGCAGTTCATCACCATCGGGTAATCGTATTTGCGGATCAGCGCCGCGACCTTCTTTTTCAGCTCGAAGGTCTTCGTGCTGCTGAGGAAGTCGTTCATTTCCCGCGTCGAGTCCTGGAACGACAGCTGGATATGATCGAGCCCGGCTGCCTTCAGCGCCGCGATGCGCGGCTCGGTCAGGCCAACGCCGGACGTGATCAGGTTGGTGTAGAAGCCGAGCCGGTGCGCCTCGGCGACCAGTTCCTCCAGGTCGTCCCGCGCCAGCGGTTCGCCGCCGGAGAACCCGAGCTGCACCGCGCCCATCGCGCGCGCCTCGCGCATCACGCGGACCCAGCCGGCGGTGTCGAGTTCGTCGCGGATTGCCGCATGGTCGAGCGGGTTGTAGCAGAACGCGCAGTGCAGCGGGCAGCGGTAGGTCAGCTCGGCCAGCAGCCAGTAGGGCGGCGCAATCGTCATGTTATCCAGTCCTTGTCGAATGCATGCGCGAGCAGGTCGAGCACGTCGCCGCGCAGCCCGCTGGTGTTGAAATCCCGTTCCAGCTGCGCGACGATGTCGTCGACCGTGGTCGCGCCGTCGCAGCGCTTGAGTATCTCGCCGGCGCTCTGGTTCAGCCTGACCATGCCTTCCGGATACAGCAGCACGTGCGCCTGCTGGGCTTCCTCCCATTGCATGCGGAAACGGCGGTTCAGGCGCGGCATCTCGGGGAGCTGTGTCATTCGGGATAGGCCTTTTCGATGGCGTCCAGCATGCTCCACAGGATGTCGAGCTTGAACTGCAGGATCGCGAGCGCCCGTTCCTGCTGCGCCCGGGTGGTGAAGTAATCCAGCGTCACGGCCAGCCCGTGGTCGACGTCGCGCTGGGCCAGCGGAATGCGGCTGCGGAAATAATGGAGGCCGGACGCATCGATCCACGGATAGTGCGCCGGCCAGCCGGCCAGCCTGTCCTTGTGGATCTGCGGCGCGAACATCTCGGTGAGGGAGGAGCAGACCGCTTCCTGCCACGGCGCGCGGCGCGCGAAGTTCAGGTAGGCGTCGCAGGCGAAGCGCACGCCGGGCAGCACATGCTGCAGCGACCAGAGTTCATCGCGCGGAATGCCGACCGCCGCGCCCAGCTGCGTCCATGCCTCCAGGCCGCCGGCGTCGCCGTCCTGGTAGTCGCCGTGGCCGTCGTGGTCGAGGATGCGGGTGACCCACAGCCGGCGGGTCGCGCGGTCGTCGCAATTGGACATGATCGCCGCATCCTTCTGCGGGATGATCCACTGGTAGTAGAAGCGGTTGGCGACCCAGCCGCGAATCTGCTGGCGCGAGCAATGCCCGCTGTTCATGCGCAGGTTGAACGGGTGGTGGATATGGTAGTTGCGGTCCTTGCTGCGCAGCCGCGCCTCGAATTCCTCCCGGCTCCATGCCGTCGCCGTCGCTTGTTCTCCGCTCACAGCTCGATCTCCATGCCGTCGTACGCGACCTCTATGCCGTGCTTTTCCAGCAGCGCGCGCTCCGGGCTGTCCTCGCGCAGGATAGGGTTGCTGTTGTTGATGTGGATCAGGATCTTGCGGCCGGCCGGCATGCGGTCCAGCACGTCTATCATGCCGCCGGGGCCGGATTGCGGCAGGTGGCCCATGTCGGCCGCGGTCTTGGACGACAGCCCCAGCAGGCGCATTTCATCGGCATGCCAGAAGGTGCCGTCGACCAGCAGCACGTCGGCGCCGGACATCGCTTCCGCGACCGCGGGCGTCAGTTCGCCGAGGCCGGGCGCGTAGAAGGCCGAACGGCCGCTGTGCGCGTCGGTGATGGTCAGGCCGATGTTGTCGCCCGGATGCGGGTCGTTGCGGTGCGGCGAATATGGCGGCGCCTTGCTTTCCAGCGACACGGGGGTGAAGCGGGTGCGCTGCAGCGGCGCGATCGTAAAGCCGCCGCGGTCCGGCTGCACCGGCCGCCAGTCGATGCCGCAGTAATGCGCCAGCACCCGGCCGATGTTGAGCCCGTCGGTCAGGTCGGCCATCACCTGTTCGGTCGCATACAGCGGCAGCGGCGAGCCGCGCTCGCGCAGCATCAGCAGGCCCGTGACATGGTCGATCTGCGCATCCATCAGCAGCACCGCGGCGATCCCGCTGTCGCGCACCGCGCGCGCCGGCTGCAGCGCGGGCAGCGCCTTGATCTGCGCCAGCAGGTCGGGCGAGGCATTCACCAGCACCCAGTCTTCATTGTTTTCGGTAATTGCAATCGAGGACTGCGTGCGCGGCCGGGCAGCGATGCTTCCCTTGCGCACGCCGTCGCAATTGGCGCAGTTGCAGTTCCACTGCGGGAAGCCGCCGCCGGCCGCGGAGCCGAGCACCTGTATCTTCATATGCGTCCCCGGCTCCTTGCCCGCTTTTAGCGGTTGGCGATGTACATCGTGATTTCAAAGCCCCAGCGCATATCGACTGCTTGCGGTTTTTCCCAGATCATACGGTTCTCCTTGAAGGTTGAAAGCGATTGGAACAGGTTGAAGGAACAAGCACCCGGGAGCGCACTGCCATCCCGGATTCGATTCATTCTGTGCCGTGCGCCGGCCGGGCGCAGCGGTAAATCCATGAATGGCGTCTCATGATTTTCATGATTCTTTGCTAAAGATCATGGCCGCCGTCCGCGGTTGATTAGAATCGGGTGATGAGTCCAGACCAGCTTGCGCATGCACCGGCGCCGTTCGACGAAGGCCGCCTCGACGCCGGCGACGGCCACCTGACCTGGTATGCGCAGTACGGCAACCCGCAGGGCATGCCGCTGTTCTGGCTGCACGGCGGGCCGGGCAGCGGCTCCGGCCTGCGCCACCTCGCCCTGTTCGACCTCGCGCGCTATCGGCTGGTGCTGGCCGACCAGCGCGGCTGCGGCCGCAGCCTGCCGCCGGGCGCGCTCCGGCATAACGACACCGACCTGCTGATCGCCGACATCGAGCGGCTGCGCGCGCACCTGCGGCTGGCCCGCATCGTCGTCGGCGGCGGCTCCTGGGGTGCGGCGCTGGCGCTACTGTATGCGGCGCGCCATCGCACGCGGGTCGATGCGCTGCTGCTGCGCGCGCCCTTCCTAGCAAGCGCGGCGGAGATCGACGCGTTCTTCGCGCCGCGGCCGGACCTGCAGGACGGCGCCTGGCAGGAATTCGCCGCGCTGGCCCCGCCGTCGGAACGCGGCAGCCTGCTGCCCTGGCTGGCGCGGCAGCTTGCCAGCGCCGGGCATGCGCAATGCGCCCGGATCGCCCGCGGCTGGCATGTCTACGAGCAGCTGCGCGAGTCCGGCGCCGTACCCGCGCAGCCGGTGGTGGACGACGCGCTGATTGCGCGTTACCGTATCCAGGCGCATTACCTGCTGCATGCCTGTTTTGTCGGCAAGGACGGCGTGCAGGCGGCGGCGCGCGCGCTGGGCGGCATGCCGGCGGCGATCCTGCACGGCGGCGCCGACCGGGTGTGTCCTCCGGACAATGCGCGGCTGCTGCAGCGCTGCCTGCCGGCAAGCCGCGTGCGCATCGTCGCGGGCGCGGGGCATGCGCCGTTTCACCCCGGCATGGCGTCGGCACTGATGGAGGCCCAGGACTGTTATGCACGCAACGCACATTTCGAAGGCTGGGATAGTGGACATGGATAAGCCCGCGCGGCGGCGCCGCGAGTTCGGCCTGCTGCTGAAGATCAACCTGCTGCTGGGCGCGCTGACCTGCGCCGCCCTGGCCGTGTTCATCGCCCAGGAAATCCACACGACCCGCAGCAGCATACGCGAGGAGATGGAAGCGTCGAACCGGGTCGCGACCCAGCTGCTGGGACGCATCACCGCGATCTACGTGCGCCAGGCGCCGTGGGCGCTGGCCGAAGTGCTGCGCGAGACCGGCCGGGTCAGGGCCAACGAGATCCGGCTCTATGACAATGAAGGCCAGCTGGTCTACGAGTCGCCGCCCTCGGTCTACAAGGCGGGACGCTATGCGCCCGACTGGTATGCCGCGCTGGTGACGCCGGCCATGCGCGCGACCGTCATCCGGGTCAACGCCGGCACCCTGGTGGTGATGCCCAACCCGACGCGGGCGGTGCTGGACGGCTGGGACGACCTGATGTCCTTCGTCGCCGGGCAGGCCGGCATGCTGGCGCTGGCCTACCTGCTGATGTTCTGGATGATGGCGCGCTGGCTGGCGCCGTTCGAGCAGATACGGCGCGCGCTGCTGGACATCGGCAGCGGCCGGCTCGATGTCAGGCTGCCGCCGCTGAAGGGCAAGGAGCCGGGCGAGATGGGCGTGGCCTTCAACCGGATGGCGGACGCAGTGCAGCATGACATGGCCACCCGCCAGCAGATGGCGGAGGCGCAGGCGAGGCTCGCCGCGCAGAAGGATTTCACCCAGGCGCTGCACCGGCGCATCGAGGAGGAGCGCAGCGCGATCGCGCGCGAGCTGCATGACGAGATGGGCCAGTCGCTGACGGCCATGCGCAGCATCGCCGCCGCGCTGGCGCAGAGTCCCGACCTCAAGGGACGGCCCGGCGCCGACGCCGCCCGCCTGCTGTTCGAGACCGCCGGCTCGACCTTCGACGCGATGCACCGGCTGATACCCCGGCTGCGCCCGGTGCAGCTGGAGGAAATCGGCCTGGTCAATGCGCTGCGCGACCTGGCCGCCTCGCTGCAGCAGGCCAATGCCGGGCTGCGCATCGAGCTGCAGCTTCCCTCGGAGATCGACGGCGTCGACAGCGATGCCGAGACCTGCGCCTACCGCATCGTGCAGGAAGCGCTGACCAACGTGGTCCGCCATGCCGGCGCCAGCGTCGCCCGCATCGCGCTGTTCGTCGACGACGGCATGCTGCGCCTGACGGTCTCGGACGACGGCCGCGGCGCCGCCGACCCGTTTTCCCGCGCCGGGCACTACGGCGTGCGCGGCATGCGCGAGCGCGCCGAAGCGCTGGGCGGCCGCCTGGACATCCGTACCGGGCCGCAGGGCGGCCTCGAGGTCGAGGCCTGCATCCCGCTGCAGCAGGTGACCGCATGAGCGACATGATCAGGGTGATGCTGGTCGACGACCACATGGTGGTGCGCATCGGCTTCAAAATGCTGCTCGATGCGACGCCGGACATCCGCGTGGTGGCCGAGGCCGATTCGGCCGAGGCGGCCTACCAGCAGCTGGAGGCCGCCAGCCCCGACCTGATCCTGATGGACATCGGCCTGGGCGGCACCAACGGCGTGGAAGCGACCCGCCGCATCGTCGCGCGCGACCCGGCGGCGCGGGTGCTGGCGCTGTCGACCCATGAAGATCCGAGCTATGTGCGCTTCATGCTCAAGGCCGGCGCGCTGGGCTATGTCTCCAAGCGCAGCGCGCCCGAGGAACTGATGCAGGCCATACGCACCGTGGCCGGCGGCGGCCGCTTCCTCGACAGCCACGTGTCGCAGCGCATGGCGATGCAGGCGTTCGACGGCGGCCAGAACCCGGTCGACGTGCTGTCGGAGCGCGAGTTCGCGGTGTTCATGGAGCTGGCGCGCGGCATGACGGTCAACCAGGTCGCCGCGATGATGAACATCTCGCCGCGCACCGCTGGCACCCATCTGTACAACATCAAGCAGAAGCTGGCCGTGGGCAACCAGACCGAGCTGGCGCTGATCGCGATCCGGCACGGCATGCTGTCGCCATGACCGCGAGGCGACGCATCACGGCAGGCATGGACCGTGCTAGACCATGCCGGAGAGCAAGGTAGCAGCAAGCTGTAACCCGTTCTGATGCAGTGCATAAAAACAATGGAGACCGAGACATGACGACACCGTTTTCGACGATGCGGCACGCCGCGCTGGCAATGCAACTGGGAGTGGAAGTAGGAGTGGGAATCGGCCTGGCGGGAATGCTGGGCGCCGCGCAGGCGCAGGAAAATCCGGCCGAAGCGCTGGAGCTGCCCACCGTCCAGGTAATCGGCACCAGCCTGCTGCCCGGCCTGGGCACGCCGATACAGGATGTTCCATACAATGTTCAACTTTTGAACAGTGACAGCATCGCCGGGCAGCGGCAGAACAGCCTGGCCGACCATCTCGAGCAGAATGCCGGCAGCGTCACGGTGAATGCCGCGCAGGGCAATCCCTATCAGCCCGACATCAGCTTCCGCGGCTTCACCGCGTCGCCGCTGCTGGGCGTGCCGCAGGGCCTGTCGGTCTTCCAGGACGGCGTGCGGATCAACGAGCCGTTCGGCGACACCGTCAACTGGGACCTGCTGCCGCAGTCGGCGATCGCCAACATACAGCTGATCCCCGGCTCCAACCCGGTTTTCGGCCTCAATACGCTGGGCGGCGCGCTGGCCGTCTACACCAAAAGCGGCAGCGCCTATCCGGGCGGGTCGGTGCAGTTTTCCGGCGGCTCCTTCGGCCGCAAGGCCATGGAGTTCGAGCAGGGCGGCAAGCGCGGCAACCTGGACTATTTCGTGACCGGCAACCTGGCCGACGACCGCGGCTGGGCCGAGCACAATGCCAGCCGCATCCAGCAGTTCTTCGGCAAGGTCGGCTACCAGACCAGCGTCACCGACTTCGACGTCAGCCTGACCAGCGCCAACAACCGGCTGGAGGGCACGCAGACGCTGCCCAATTCCTTCGCAGACAACATCCGGCAGGCCTACACCTATCCCGACCGCAACAACAACAAGCTGCTGTTCCTGACCGCCAAGGGCAGCCGCTTCATCAATGACGATGTGCTGGTCGGGGGCAATGTCTACTACCGCAACTACCGCAACAGCAACGTGTCGAGCAATGTCAACAACGAGTTCGGCGAGGTCACGAATGGCGTCGCCGACACCACCGAGGCATTCAACGACCGCGCCGTCATCGACCAGAACAGCTACGGCGCCGGGCTGCAGCTGACGCTGCTGGGCCAGGTGGCCGGCCGCAAGAACCAGTTCGTCATCGGCGCCAGCGCCGACATCGGCGACGCCCGCTACACCCAGGAGGAGCAGGAGGCCACCTTCACCGCCGACCGCGGCACCATCGGCGCCGGCGAGTTCGAACGCACCACCGACGCCAAGACCCGCAACCGCTACTATGGCCTGTTCGCCAGCGACACCCTGTCGCTGGGCGAGCGCTGGACGCTGACCCTGTCCGGCCGCTACAACCTGGCCCGCGTGGCCATACGCGACCAGTCCGGCGAAGCGCCGCAGCTCGATGGCGACCACCGGTTTTCCCGCTTCAGCCCGGCGCTGGGCCTGAACTTCAACCCGACCCCGCAGCTCACGACCTATGCGACCTATAACGAGGGCATGCGGGCGCCGACCGCGATCGAACTCACCTGCGCCGACCCGGAAGCGCCATGCAAGCTTCCCAACAGCTTCCTGTCCGACCCGCCATTGAAGAAAGTGGTGTCGAAGACCTTCGAGCTGGGCGCGCGCGGCAAGCAGGGCGAGCACCTGTCGTGGAGCGCGGCGGCCTACCGCACCGAACTAGATGACGACATCCAGTTCGTCAGCAGCGGCGGCACGGCGACCAATGCCGGCTATTTCCAGAATGTCGGCAAGACCCGGCGCCAGGGCCTGGAGCTGGGCGGGGCCGGCAAGTGGGGGCCGCTGTCCGTGAGCGCGCGCTATGGCTTCATCGACGCGACCTACCAGACCGGCTTCAGCGAGAACAGCCCGGTCAACACCAGCGCCGACGAGACCGGCGCGATCCAGGTGAAGAACGGCGACCGCATCCCGGGCATACCGCGCCACAACCTCAAGCTGCGGCTCGGGTACGACCTCACCGCGCAGTGGAATGTCGGCGCGAACGTGGTCTATTCAAGCAGCGTCCATGCGCGCGGCGACGAGAACAACAGCGACGCGCGCGGCAAGGTGCCGGGCTACGGCGTGCTCAACCTCGACACCCGCTACACGATACGCAAGGGATGGGACGTGTTCGCCCGCGTCAACAACCTGTTCAACCGGGAATACGCCAACCTCGGCGTGCTCGGCCTGAATGCGTTCGCCGGGCCGGGCAACAGCTTCGACGGCGCCAACCCGGTGGGCGAGCAGTTCCGCGGCTATGGCGCGCCTAGGGGCATCTGGATCGGGACGCGCTATGCGTGGCTGTAGAGGTGCGGCTGTAAAGCGGGGCTGTAAGGCGTGGCTGTGATGCTGCGGCGGCGGTGCGCTAGTGCGTCCGGCAGCGCGAGAAGCGCAGCATCCCGCCGTAGCGGCCCTGGCGGCCATGCAGGCCCAGGTAGGCGTTCTGGGCCGCATACGCCTGCTCCTCGCTTTCGAGCACCGCCGTGCAGGATGTGAACGCGACGCTGCCCATATTCCTGAACTGGAGCACGTGGACGATTTCATGGACCAGGAAGGAGGCGTCTTCGGGGTCGTCGAAGTCGAGCTTGGCATCCACCACGATCCGGTAGCGCTGGGTGTCGAAAGCCGCCATCAGGCCGGCGCAGCGCACCGGCGCGGACGAGCAGACCACCTGGTTGAGTTCGGTGCGCGTCAGCTGGCTCACCGGCGGCAGGTCCCGCACGTCCATGGCCGGCAGGCCGGATAGCCGGATGGCGGCGGCGAGCAGTGCGGCCAGTACGTCGATGGACGGGGGCATATCCGCTTCCTCTGAAGATCCGGTGAAGAATACTCCGTCCCGGAATTTGCCGTGCGGCGCCAATCCCGCCCGGCAAGGCCGCCGCGCGCCGGAACGGCTCGCCATGCCTGTATTCGTTCAGTAGCGGCGCGGGCGCGGCGGCGTCGCGCCGCCGCCGCCGGAATCAAAGCACGGTCCGTGCGGATTTGCGGATTCTGCCTGTCCGGCCATTGAAAAACGGTATTTTTCAGAGGCCGGCGCGCGCCCGCCTTGTTCGCCGGCCATGTTGCGCCGAAAATCCGGGAGGCATGCAGCGCCTTCGTTGTAAAATCGCGCCCATCTCTCTACATGGAAATGTCATGACCGATTTCGCAGATCTGTCGCAGGTGTCCTCCGGCATCAAGGCCGAGATTCTTGCGCAAGCATTACCGTACATACGCAAGTTCCACGGCAAGACCATCGTCATCAAATACGGCGGCAACGCGATGACCGACGAAAGCCTCAAGCACGGCTTCGCGCGCGACGTGATCCTGCTGAAGCTGGTCGGCATGAACCCGGTGGTGGTCCACGGCGGCGGCCCCCAGATCGACAATGCGCTGAAAAAGATCGGCAAGCAGGGCACCTTCATCCAGGGCATGCGCGTCACCGACGAGGAAACCATGGAAGTGGTGGAGTGGGTGCTGGGCGGCGAGGTGCAGCAGGACATCGTCATGCTGATCAACCACTACGGCGGCCAGGCGGTGGGGCTGACGGGCAAGGACGGCGGCCTGATCCGCGCGCGCAAGTACAAGATGCCGGACCGCGAGAACCCGGGCCAGTTCCTCGACATCGGCTTCGTCGGCGAGATCGAGGCGATCAACCCGGCGGTGGTCAAGGCGCTGCAGGACGACGCCTTCATCCCCATCATTTCCCCGATCGGCTTCGGCGGCGACGGCCAGGCCTACAACATCAACGCGGACGTCGTGGCCGGCAAGATCGCCGAGATCCTGCATGCGGAAAAGCTGATCATGATGACCAACATCCCGGGCGTCATGGACAAGCAGGGCAATCTGCTGACCGACCTGTCGGCGCGCGAGATCGACGAGATGTTCAACGACGGCACCATCTCCGGCGGCATGCTGCCCAAGATCTCGTCGGCGCTGGACGCGGCCAAGTCGGGCGTGAACACGGTCCATATCGTCGACGGCCGCATCGAGCATTCGCTGCTGCTCGAAGTGCTGACCGAGCAGGCCTTCGGCACCATGATCCGCTCGCACTAGACCCCGCACCAAGCACGCTTCCTCACTCGCACCGGGGGCGCGGCCATGCCGCGCCCCTTTCCATTTCATGTCAAAAATCACCTGGCTGTTCGACCTCGACAACACGCTGCACGATGCGTCGCATGCGATCTTTCCGGCCATCACCGCCAACATGAACCGGGTCATCGCCCGGGTGCTGGCGGAGAGCGGCGCGGACGCCACGCCGGAAGCGGTGAATGCGGCGCGGCTGGCGTACTGGCGGCGCTATGGCGCGACGCTGCTGGGCATGGTCCGGCATCACCAGGTGCGGCCGGACGCGTTCCTGCACGAGGCGCACCAGTTCGACGACCTGGCGGCGATGATACGCGCCGAGCGCGGGCTGGGCCGGCTGCTGGCGCGTCTGCCGGGGCGCAAGATCCTGCTGACCAATGCGCCGCGCCGTTACTCGCAGCAGGTGCTGCGGCACCTGGGGCTGCACCGGCATTTCGCGCAGCACGTGCCGATCGAGGCGATGACGGTGCACCGCCAGCTGCGGCCCAAGCCGTCGAAGCTGATGCTGCGGCGGCTGCTGGCGCGGCAGCGCATCGCGCCGGGCAGCGCGGTGCTGGTGGAGGATACCGTGGGCCACCTGAAGGGCGCGCGGGCGCTCGGGATGCGCACGGTGTGGATCACCGGCTATCTCGCGGGCAGTCCGGCGGCGCAGCAGCACAGCAGCGCGCACCCGGCCTTGCGGCGGGCGGTGCGGCCGGCTTACGTCGATGTGAAGCTGAAGTCGGTGACGGGATTGCCGGCGCGGCTGCGCCGGCTGGGCGTATCGGCGGACAGGACCTGATACGCGAGGCGCGGGGCGGCGCATCCTGCACGAGTGTCAGGCGCTATTCCGCCTCCGTGCATGCCGTGCAACGCCCGCCGGGCACTGCACGCGCCCCAATTCCTGCAGGTCAGGGCTGGGTTGAGTTCCGCTGGTTCAGCAGCACCGTCATCAGCACCGAGGTGTTTTCCCGTGCATGCAGCGCATGCGGCACCTTGGGGCCGAGGTAGACCATTTCGCCGGCGCGCACCGTCTGGCGCTTGCCGTGGGCTTCGAGTTCGAATGCGCCTTCCAGGCATTGCAGCGTGACCTCGCCCTCGACCCAGTGGTCGGGCATCGATTTGCCGGCTGGCAGCACAAGCCGCATCAGTTCGACATGTTCGGTTTTCAAAAAGGCGTGCGACACCTGGCCTTCGAATTTGTCGCCCAGCGGCGCAATGTTAATCAAGTCGCCAGAAGTGGCATGGGGCAGGGACATAAACGTTCTCGCAAGGCAAAGACCATAGCCTAGCGCTGCGCGGCTGGCGCGCATTGCGCATGATCGAGGCGTTTTGAACTAATTAGGGCACTTTGCGACTATTATTGCTGTCAGAGAAGTTGCCAGCGGTAGCCGGCGCCGCATCGATTTCCCTTTTTCAACCTGGAGCAGGCCGGCTTTGGCCTTATACTTCAGTTTCTTCCTCGCTGTCATTCGAATCCATGTTCAAGTCTTCTGCTTTTGTTCCCCGGCGCGCACTCGCGCGTGGTTTCACCCTGATCGAAATCATGGTGGTGGTCGTCATCATGGGCATCCTTGCCGCACTGGTCGTGCCCAAGCTGATGGGCCGCACCGACGATGCCCGCATCATGGCCGCGCGCCAGGATATTTCCACGCTGATGCAGTCGCTGAAGCTCTACCGGCTGGATAACCAGCGGTATCCGACCACCGAACAGGGGCTGCAGTCGCTGGTCAGCAAGCCGACCTCCGGCCCGGCCGCCAACGGCTGGAAGCAGGGCGGCTACGTCGACAAGCTGCCCAAGGATCCATGGGGCAATCCCTACCAGTACCTGTCGCCCGGCCTGCATGGCGAAGTGGACATCTTTTCGCTGGGCGCCGATGGCCAGCCCGGCGGCGCCGGCAATGATGCCGACATCGGGTCGTGGGAGCTCTGACCTTACAGCGCAATCCTGTGCGGCGCGGCAGCGATGCCGGCTTCACCCTGCTGGAATTGCTGGTCGTGCTGGTCATAGCCGGCATCACACTGGGCATCGTCTCGTTCAACGCGATGCCCAGCCCGCAGCAGGCGCTGCAGAACGAGGCCCAGCGCATCGCGCTGCTGCTGCAACTGGCGCGCGACGAAGCGATCGTGCGCGACCGCGCGATCGCCTTCGAGGTCGACGCCGAGGGATATCGCTTCCTGCAGCGCGAGGAAAAGACCTGGCAGCCGCTGCCGGCCGATGACCTGCTGCGGCCGCGCCAGTTCGCGCGCAACCCGGTCATGCTGTCGGTCTATCCAGTCCCGCCGGGCGATGCAACGCCGCTGCGCATCCTGTTCGGCCGCGAGCCGGTGCAGCAGCCTTTCGTGCTGACGCTGGGCCTGGCCGACGCCAGCGTGGCCATCCGCGCCGACGGCATCGGCCACTTCACCGTGGAGTGAGACGACCTTGCGGCATCGATCCAGCCACGTTTCCCCGCCCCGGCGCGGCGCCGGCTTCACCCTGCTCGAAGTGCTGGTGGCGCTGGCCATCGTCGGCACCGCGCTGGGCGCAAGCCTGCGCGCGGTCGGCAGCCTGACGCAGAACAGCACCGACCTGCGGGGTTCGCTGATGGCGACCTGGTCGGCCGAAAACCGGCTGTCGCAGATACGCGTCGCCGGCGAATGGCCGCAGCTGGGCAACCGCAACTTCGACTGCCCGCAGGGCGACCTGGCGCTGGTCTGCCAGGAGAGCGTGTTCGCCACGCCCAACCCGGCCTTCCGCCGGGTCGAGGTCAGCGTGGTGGACGCCAGCAACCCGGAGCGGCGCATCATCAAGCTCACGCAGGTGGTGCCGAATGGACTCTAGCGCCTTCCGCCGCACCCGGCAGCGCGGCGTCGCGGTGGTCACCGCGCTGCTGCTGACCACGCTGGCGGTGACCATCGTCGCCAGCCTGTTCTGGCAGCAGCAGGTGCAGGTGCGCTCGATCGAGAACCAGCGGCTGCAGCTGCAGAAGCAGTGGATACTGCGCGGCGCGCTGGACTGGGCGCGGCTGATCCTGCGCGAGAACGCGCGGCTGTCGCAGTACGATTCGCTGGACCAGCCATGGGCGGTGCCGCTGCAGGACACCCGTCTCGACCAGTATGTGGAAAACAACCGCACCGACACGGAAAGCGGCGACGCCACGCTGTCCGGCCAGATGGTCGATGCGCAGTCGATGTACAACCTCAACAATCTTGCCGCGAACGGCGTGCCGCAGGAGAAGGAAGTCAGGGTTTTCGCCAGGCTGCTCGGCAACCTGCGGCTCAACCCGTCGCTGGCGCAGGATGCCGCGGTGATGATCGCCGCCAGCTCGGCGAGGCAGGTCCAGGCGCCCGTCGCCGGCCAGCCGGCGCAGAAGCTGGACCCCACGACCGGCCTGCCGCTGGTTACCGGCAGCAACGACGGCAGCGCCCAGCCGCAGGCGCCGGCGCCGGTGGTGGTCGCGCCGTCCGGGCCGCCGATGCTGGCGATGACGCAGGTCGAGGACCTGCTCGCCGTGCCCGGCTTCACCCCGGAAGCGGTGGAAAGGCTGCGCAATCTGGTAATCTTCCTGCCGAAGGCGCAAACCCAGGTCAATATCAACACGGCGCCGCCCGAAGTGCTGGCCGCGCTGAGCGAAAATGTTTCTGCTTCCGACGCGGCCGTGATCGTGGCAACCCGCACCACCGCCAGCTTCCGCAATAGTGGCGACCTTGCACTGCGCCTGCCGGGCATCCCATCGCTGGCCGGCAGCAACCTGGGCGTCGCCTCCGAGTATTTCCTGGTGAACGGCAGGGTGAAGCTGAGTCGCGCGGCACTGCAGATACAGGCCCTGATCGTGCGCACGGGGCGCGGCCAGTCGCCGAAGACCCAGGTAATCTGGACACGCGAAAACTAAAGGGAAGTCCTTGAGCACACTGTATTTACGCCTGCCCTCGAAGGCAGCCTTTGACGCCAGCGCGCAGGAAGCGCTGGCCTGCCCCTATGCGCTGGCGAGCGCGTCCGGCATGCTGGAACAGGAAGGCGTGACGTCGCTGCCGCAGGCGTCGGCGCTGGTGGCGCGGGCGCAGCGCGTGGTGCTGCTGGTGGCGGCGAGCGATGTCACGATGCTGCGGGTTCAGCTGCCGCCGATGTCGGCCGCGCGCCAGCGGGCCGCGCTGCCCAACCTGGTGGAAGACCAGCTCATCACCGACCCCGCCGAATGCATCGTCATCGGCGGCGGCCTGGAAGACGGGCTGCGCACGGTCGCGGTGGTGCAGCGCACCTGGCTGGAATTGCTGGTGCGCACGGTGCTCGGCTCGGGCATGGCCCGCATCGCCGCGCTGCCGGCGCAGATGTGCGTGCCGGCCCATGCCGAGCAGATCGAGGCGGTCGTGTTCGAGGACGACAGCGGCAGCGAGGTGACCCTGCGCCTGGGGCCGCAGGAAGGCATGGGGCTGGCGATCCTGCCGGAGCATCCGGCGCAGGCCGCCAGCGAGGCGGTCGACGCGGTGCTGGCGATGGCGGGCGGACGGCCGGTCGCGCTGCGGGTGCCGCCGGAGCGGTCGGCTGCATTCGCGCATGCCGCCGCCGCGCTGGGCGCGTCCGAGCAGGTGACGGTGCAGGAAGACAGCTGGCAGCAATGGATCAGCGGCGCCGCGCATGCCGGCATCGACCTGGCGCTGGGCCTGGGCGCATCGGCCCGGCCGCGGCTCAACTGGAAACCGTGGCGCGCGTCTATGGTGCTGGCGCTGCTGCTGCTGCTGGTCAATGTCGTGCCGCTCAATGTCGAATGGGTGCGGATGAAGCGCGAATACGACGGCCTGCGGGCGTCGATGGCGCAGATCTACAAGTCCGCCTTCCCGAACGAAACCGTGATCGTCGACCCGCTAGCCCAGGCCAGGCAAAAGGTCGCGGCCGGCCGCCGCAATGCCGGGCAGGGCGCGCCGGACGACTTCAACGCGATGGCCGCCGCCTTCGGCGAAGCCTGGGCCGCCGCCGCCCCGCGCGGCGCCAACGGCCTGCAGCCGACGCTGGCCGGACTCGAATACCGCGATCGCAGCCTGCTGGTGCGCCTGAAGCCCGAGGCGCAGGCGCCGTTCGACGCGGTCAGCGCCGCGCTGGCACGGCGCAACCTGGCGATGACGGCGGCGCCGGAGCAGCCGGGCGTGGTGATCTGGCAGGTCAGGGCCGCCAAATGACTATTAGAGGGAAGCAGGAAGCAATGAACAGGAAATCGAGGCGAACCGCATGAGCCTGAAAACGGGTATGGCCACGATCGTGCAGGCATCGTCGCGCTACTGGGCCGAACGCAATCTCCGCGAGCAGCGCATGCTGCTGGCTGGCCTGGCCGCGGTGCTTGGGGCGCTGATCTACCTGCTGCTGGTGTCGCCGGCGCAGACCGGCATCGCCCGCTACAACCGCAGCCTGCCTGAGATACGGCAGCAGGTCGCGCAGCTGCAGGCGCTGACGCAGGAAGCGGTGTCCCTGCCGCAGGGCGACGCGGCGGGCGCGACGGCGCCGCTGACCAGGGAAGGGCTGGAGGCGTCGCTGCGGCGGCGCGGGCTGAAGTCCGAAAGCATTTCGGTCAGCGGCGAAATCGTCCGCCTGCAATTTGCGGGCGCGTCGTTCAGCAGCCTGACCGAATGGATTAACGAAAGCCGGGCCGCTTTCCAGCTGGCCGTCAGCGAAGCCACGGTGACCGCACAGCCGACGCCGGACATCGTCAACGCCAGCCTGGTGCTGCGCCAGCAGAAGGCGCAATGACATGGACAGGAACAAGCCGGGCCAGGGCATGAAACGGAATAGGGAACAGCGCATGACGCCATGCATGAAACCGCGCATCGAACAGCATGGGAACCCGGATTCGTGCGCGAAGCAAAGCGTGGATCAAGAACAGGATAAAAAGGCGGGCAATTGTTAAGGGCCGTGCTATGGTTGTTTTCAGCAATAGTGGCTGTTTTGCTAACGGTACTCGCTTTCCTGCCGGCAGCATGGATGTCGGTGGTGCTGGAAAAGCAGACGGGCGGCCGGTTTTCGCTGGGCGATGCGCAGGGCACGCTGTGGAATGGCTCGGCCTTCCTGGGCGGTGCGCCGGGCAGCGGCGCGGCGGTGGCGCCGCTGCTGCCCGGGCGCTTCGCCTGGCGCGTCTCGCCGCTGGCGCTGGTCGGCAGCGTCGATGCCGAGCTGGCCAACCCGCAGGCGCTGTCGCAGCCGGTCAGGATCACGGGCAGCTGGAGCGCCTGGACGATCAGCCCGGCGGCGATCACGCTGCCGGCCGAACGGCTGGCCGCGCTGGGCGCGCCGCTCAATACATTGCAGCCTTCGGGCCGCATGACGCTTTCCTGGCAGCAGCTGCAGATTGCGCGGCAGGGCCAGCAGGCCGCAATGACCGGCGCCATGCAGCTGCTGCTTGACGATATTGCGTCCCGGCTGTCGCCAATCAGGCCGCTGGGCGCGTACAAGGTAACGCTGGACTGGCGCGGCCAGCAGGCGCAGATGCAGCTGACCTCGACCCGCGGTCCGCTGCTGCTGAGCGGCTCGGGCAAGCTGGACCGTGGCAGGATGCAGTTTTCCGGCAGGGCGGAGGCGGAAGCCGGCCAGGAGCAGCGGCTGGCGAACCTGCTCAACCTGCTGGGCCAGCGGCGTTCCGAAGGCGGCAAGGATTACATTTCACTCGAATTCAAATGACAAATACTTCATCCCTGGCAACTTGCCTGCCGCATCCGGCAACCCGGCGACGCATCGGCGCCGCCACCCTCGTGCTGTGCCTGCTTGCCGGCATGGCCCCGGCGGGAGCGCAGGACCCGGCCCGCAACGAGGCGGTGCTCAATTTTGTCGGCGCCGACATCGAGTCGGTCGTCAAGGCGATCGGCCACTACACCGGCACCAGCTTCCTGATCGATCCCAGGGTCAAGGGCACGATCAGCCTGATCTCGGAAAAACCGGTGACCAAGGCCCAGGCGTTCCAGCTGCTGAGTTCGGCGCTGCGGCTGCAGGGCTACACGGTCGTCGCCAGCGGCGCCTATACCAAGGTGGTGCCGGAAGCCGACGCCAAGCTGCAGGCCGGCCCGATCCAGACCACGCCCAGCCGCGGCAACGACGGCGGCGCGGTGCGCGGCGACCAGATCGCCACGCAGGTGTTCCGCCTCAACTACGAGTCGGCGGTCAACATGGTGCCGGTGCTGCGGCCGCTGATCTCCCCCAACAACACGATCAACGCCAATCCCGGCACCAACAGCCTGGTCATCACCGACTATGCCGACAACCTGCGGCGGCTGGGCCGCATCATCGCCTCGCTCGATACGCCGGCCGCGGCCGACCTCGACGTGCTGCCGATACGGCATGCGATCGCCGGCGACGTCGCGACCATGGTCAACCGGCTGCTGGAAAGCGGGCCGGCCGGCGCCCAGGGCGCCGCGGACAGCGGCCGCACCAGCCTGCTGGCCGACAGCCGCACCAACTCGGTCATCATCCGGGCGCCGTCCGAGGCCCGCGCCCGGCTGGCGCGCTCGCTGGTCGACAAGCTCGACCAGCCGACCGCGATGCCCGGCAACGTGCACGTGATCTATTTGAAGAACGCCGAGGCGGTGAAGCTGGCGCAGACGCTGCGCGCGGTGGTCGCGTCGGACCCGTCGGCATCCGGCCTGCAGGGCGGCAGCGGCGGCGGCAGCACGACGCCGACCAATCCGGCGCTCAATACCGGCGCCGCCGGCAATGCCTTCGGCCAGGGCGGCAGCCAGGGCGGCCAGGGCGGCCTGGGCCAGGCCAGCCTCGGCCAGTCGTCGCAGAACCAGTCTTCCCAGGGGCCGCTGCCGACCGGCGGCCCGGGCGGCTTCATCCAGGCCGACCCGGCGACCAATTCGCTGATCATCACGGCCAGCGAAGCGGTCTACCGCAACCTGCGCGGCGTGATCGACCAGCTCGACGCGCGCCGGGCCCAGGTTTACATCGAGTCGCTGATCGTCGAGGTCACCGCCAAGCGGGCGGCCGAGTTCGGCATCCAGTGGGCCGGCATTTCGGGCGACAGCAACAGCGCCTACCGGGTCGGCACCATCACCGGCTTTTCCAGCGGCGGCAACAACCTGATCACGCAGGCGGCTTCGCAGATAGGCGCGGCGGCCAGCGGCAGCACCGCCGCGACCACGCTGCAGGCGCCCGGCAACGGCCTGAACGCCGGCATTTTCCGGCAGATCGCCGGCAGGCTGACGCTGGGCGCGATTGCGCGCGCGCTGGAAACCGACGGCAATGCCAACATCCTGTCCATGCCCAACCTGATCACGCTGGACAACGAGGAAGCCCGGATCATCGTCGGCCAGAACGTCCCCTTCGTCACCGGCCAGTACACCACGCAGGCATCCGGCGGCGCCGCCGGCGTCAACCCGTTCCAGACCGTGGAGCGCAAGGACATCGGCCTGTCGCTGGTGGTCAAGCCGCAGGTGTCGGAAGGCGGCACGGTCAAGATGGCGATCTACCAGGAAACCTCGGCGATCGATGAAACCAAGAACAACGTGTCGGGCCTGATCACGACCAAGCGCGCGATCCAGACCAATGTGCTGGTCGACAATGGCGAGATCATCGTGCTGGGCGGCCTGATCGACGACCGCAGCGGCAACGGCACGGAAAAGGTGCCGGGCCTGGGCGACATCCCGGTCGTCGGCAACCTGTTCAAGTACCAGACCACGAACCGCGAAAAGACCAACCTGATGGTGTTCCTGCGCCCGACGCTGGTGCGCAGTTCCGAGCAGAACATGAATATCGCGTCGGACCGCTACGAATACATCCGCGGCCAGCAGATACAGGGCCGGCCGCAGCCCAGCATCGTGCTGCCGGAACTCGGCACGCCGACCGTGCCGGCAATGGAAAACGGCCGCCTGGTCGACGGCGATTTGCTCAACCTGCCGCCCGGCGCCAACGGCATCCCGCCGCGCAACCCGCTGCAGCAGGCGCCCCGCCAGCAGCCGATGCAGCAGATGCAGCCGATGCAACCTATGCAGCCGTTGCAGCCAATGCAGCCGTTGCAGCCGCCGGTCGAGCCGCAACCCGGCTTGCCGCGCAATCCCACGCAATAAGCGCGGCAAGGAGAAAACGCCATGGAATCCCGCCTGTTACCGTATGCCTTCGCCCGCGACCACGCGGTGCTCGCGCATCGCGGCGCGACGCCCGACGCCGGCATCGAGGTCTGGGTGTCGGATGCGACCGCGCCGCGCGCGATCGCGGAAGTCAGCCGCCGCTTCGGCCGCGTGCGCCTGAAGCGCATGGACCGCGAAACCCTGGACTCGGCCATTGCCCGCGCCTATGCCGGCTCCGGCAACGACGCCGCCCAGGTGGTCGACGAATACGAGTCCGACCTCGACCTGGCCAAGATGATGCAGGACATGCCGGCCATCGAGGACCTGCTGGAGTCGGCCGACGACGCGCCGGTCATCCGGATGATCAACGCGCTGCTCACGCAGTCGCTGCGCGAAGGCGCGTCCGATATCCATATCGAGCCGTTCGAGCAGATCTCGGTGGTGCGCTTCCGCATCGACGGCGCGCTGCGGGACATCGTGCGGCCGAGGAAAGCCATCCACGCGTCGCTGATTTCCCGCATCAAGATCATGGCCCAGCTCGACATCGCCGAGAAGCGGCTGCCGCAGGACGGCCGCATCACGCTGCGGGTCGGCGGCAAGCCGGTCGACGTGCGCGTCTCGACGCTGCCCACCGGCCACGGCGAACGCGCGGTGCTGCGCTTGCTGGACAAGGAAGCCGGCCGGCTGGACCTGCAGCACCTGGGCATGGATGACGCCACGCTGCAGGAGTTCGACCACCTGATCGCGCAGCCGCACGGCATCGTGCTGGTGACCGGTCCGACCGGCTCCGGCAAGACCACCACGCTGTACGCGGCGCTGTCGCGGCTCAACGCGGCCAGCACCAACATCCTGACCGTGGAAGACCCGATCGAATACGAGCTGGCCGGCGTCGGCCAGACCCAGGTCAACGCCCGCATCGAGATGACCTTCGCCAAGGCGCTGCGCGCGATCCTGCGGCAGGACCCGGACGTCATCATGATCGGCGAGATCCGCGACCTGGAAACCGCGCAGATCGCGGTGCAGGCCTCGCTGACCGGCCACCTTGTGCTGGCGACGCTGCATACCAACGACGCCGCCGCCGCCGTCACGCGCCTGCTGGACATGGGCATCGAACCGTTCCTGCTGTCGTCCTCGCTGCTGGGCGTGGTCGCGCAGCGGCTGGTCAGGAAGCTGTGCGTCCATTGCCGCCGCCACGACGGCCAGCTGTGGCACGCGGTCGGCTGCGACAAGTGCGGCATGACCGGCTACCACGGCCGGGTCGGCATCTATGAACTGCTGCAGACCACCGACCAGATCCGCGCCCAGATCCATGACCGCGCGTCGGAAGCGGAGATCCGCGTCACCGCCCAGCATGACGGCATGCGCACCATGCGCGAGGACGGCGAGCGCTGGCTGGCCGACGGCACCACGACGCAGGCCGAGCTGCTGCGCGTGGCCAAGGACTGACGAGAACTTCGAGAGATAACGTGCCCGCATTCCGCTATGAAGCCGTGGACAGCCTCGGCGCCACCCGCAAGGGCGTCGTCAATGCCGACAGCGCCCGCGCCGCCCGCTCCGACCTGCGCACCCAGGGCCTGGTGCCGATCGCGGTGGACGCCATCGCGTCCCAGCTCGACGCCAGCGGCGAAACCCGGCGCCGCGGCTTCGGCGACCGGCTGTCCACGGTGGAGCTGTCGCTGTTCACCCGCCAGCTGGCCAGCCTGCTGGAAGCCAGCCTGCCGCTGGAGCAGGCGTTCACCGCGCTGCTGGAGCAGGCCGAGCGCAGCTATGTGCGCGACCTGATTGCGTCGATCCGCTCCGAGATCATGGCCGGGGCGTCGCTGTCGGACGCGCTGGGCCAGCATCCGCGCGACTTCGCCGACATCTACCGGGCGCTGGTGGCGTCCGGCGAGCAGATCGGCCAGCTCTCCCGCGTGCTGTCGCGGCTGGCCGACTATATCGAGCGCCGCAATTCGCTGGTGCAGAAGGTGCGGCTGGCCTTCACCTACCCGGCCATCGTCACCGTGGTCGCGTTCGCGATCGTGATTTTCCTGCTGACCTACGTGGTGCCGCAGATCGTCTCGGTCTTCGCCAACACCAAGCAGAAGCTGCCGCTCCTGACCGTCATCATGCTGGCCATTTCCGACTTCGTGCGCAGCTACGGGCTGATCGTCGCGGCCGTGGTGGTGGCCCTGTTCTGGGCCTGGCGCACCGCGCTGAAGAATCCCGACGTCAAGCTGCGCTGGCACCGCTGGCTGCTCACCGCGCCGATGTACGGCAAGTTCGAGCGCAGCCTGAACACCGCCCGTTTCGCCAGCACGCTGGCCATCACCACCGGCTCCGGCGTGCCCATCCTGCGGGCGCTGCAGACCAGCCGCGACACGCTGTCGAACATGGCGATGCGCTCGCAGGTCGAGGAAGCGGCGGCCAGCGTGCGCGAAGGCGTCGGCCTGGCGCGGGCGCTGTCGGCGCACAAGCATTTTCCGCCCATGCTGATCCACATGATCCGTGCCGGCGAAGTCACCGGCGAACTGCCGGCCATGCTGGACCGCGCCGCCAATGCGCAGGAGCAGGACCTGGAGCGGCGGGCGCTGACCATCGCCGGGCTGCTGGAGCCGGCGCTGATCCTGGCCATGGGCGTGGTGGTGCTGCTGATCGTGCTGGCGGTGCTGATGCCGATTATTGAAATCAACCAGCTGGTGCGCTGATGCCGCCGCCTGATTCCAAGGAAGTCTTATGAAACGCTGGCCGCTGCTCGTCAGTTTCGCGCTGTTCATCGCGCTCTGCGTATCCGCCACCTATTGGGGGATGCAGTTCTACAAGCCGCCGGCGCGCGCCGTCGCCGCGCCGCCGCCCACAGTCCAGGCGCCGCCCGACCCGCGCGCCGCGGTGGTGCTGTTCGGCGGCAGGCAGGGGCCGGTGGCGGTTGCCACCAATTACCAGTTGCGCGGCGTGGTGTCTGCCGGCATCAACGGCGAAAGCATCGCCATCCTCGCCGCCGACGGCAAGCCGGCCGAGGCCATCCGCGCCAACCGCGAAATCCAGCCCGGCGTGATCGTCAAGGAAGTGCACCCGCGCTATGTGCTGCTGCAGGAAAATGGCGTGATCAAGCGGGTCGAACTGCCGGACGACGCCAAGGGCGTCAGTGTGGACACCACCGGCAGCCGTCCACCGGTCACGCGGGCGGTGCCGCCGCAGCCAGGCATGCAGCCCATGCAGCAGATGCAACAAATGCAGCAGATGCAGCAGCCTCCGCCTCAGCCGGCCGAATCGATGCCGCAGTCGCAGATCAATGTGATGCCGGAAGGGAATGCGCCGCAGCAGACCATGGGCACGCCGATGGGCGGCATGGTGCGGTGAAAGTAATTCAGTTCCGTGCAGCGACTTCGCCGTTGCCCGCGCAGCGACAGTTGCAGTTGAAGTTGCCCGCGCAGCGACAGTTGCCGTTGTAGTTGTAGTTGTAGTTGTTGTTGCAGTTGCTGTTGCAGTTGCCGTTGCCGTTGTAGTGAATCCCCGTTGATGACGCCACGCCGCTGGTGCCGAAATCGGATAAAGAAGCGTCCGCTGTCTGAGCGAAGCGAGTTTCGGACGCTTCCCGATTTCGG
>NZ_FXUL01000020.1 GCF_900182955.1 Noviherbaspirillum suwonense
CCGAAATCGGGAAGCGTCCGAAACTCGCTTCGCTCAGACAGCGGACGCTTCTTTATCCGATTTCGGCACCAGCGACGTGGCGTCATCAACGGGGACCCACTACAACAGCCACTGCCAAGGCAACGGCAACGGCCACTTCAAAGGCAACGGCCACTTCAAAGGCAACGGCAACAGCAACTGTCGCTACGCGGAGCGGCAACGGCAACAGCAACTGTCGCTACGCGGAGCGGCAACGGCAACAGCAACTGTCGCTACGCGGAGCGGCAACTACAACAGCAACTGTCGCTACGCGGAGCGGCAACTACAACGGCAACTGTCGCTACGCGGAGCGGCAACTACAACGGCAACTGTCGCTACGCGTAACGGCAACAGCAACGGTCGCTGCGCGGAGCTAACTGCAACGGCAACGGTCGCTGCGCGGGCAACCGCATCTGCCGCTGCGCGGCCCCGCCCACATCGCCCAAAACCTTGCCGCTATAATACGAACCCGCATCCCCAACCCCCATCCACCCGCATGAAGCTAGCCACCCTCAAAGACGGCAGCCGCGACGGCCAACTCGCCGTCGTCTCGCGCGACCTCAAGACCGCCGCCATCGCCGACGCCATCGCCCCGACGCTGCAACGCGTCCTCGACGACTGGCAATTCATGGCCCCCCAGCTGAACGAACTGTACGACCAGCTCAACGCCGGCCGCGCCCCCCGCAGCATCGACTTCGACCCCCGCAACTGCATGGCGCCGCTGCCCCGCGCCTACCAGTGGGCCGACGGCTCCTCCTACGTCAACCACGTCGAACTGGTCCGCCGCTCGCGCAATGCCGCGATGCCGGAATCGTTCTGGCGCGAGCCGCTGATGTACCAGGGCGGCTCGGATGACTTCATCGGTCCGACCGACGACATCGTCGTGATGTCCGAAGAGTGGGGGATCGACTTCGAGGGCGAGGTCGCGGTGATCACCGACGATGTTCCGATGGGGTCGACGCCGGAGCAGGCTGCCGGCCATATCCGGCTGCTGATGCTGGTCAATGACGTCTCGCTGCGCAACCTGATCCCGGATGAGCTGGCCAAGGGCTTCGGCTTCCTGCAGGCCAAGCCGGCCACCAGTTTCTCGCCGGTCGCGGTGACGCCGGACGAGCTTGGCGCGGCCTGGCGGGAGGGCAGGGTGCATCTGCCGCTGCGCGCGGCCTGGAACAATACGCAGGTCGGCCAGCCGGATGCGGGCGTGGACATGGTGTTCAGCTTCCCGCAGCTCATCGCGCACCTGGTCAAGACCCGCAATGCCCGCGCCGGCAGCATCGTCGGTTCCGGCACCGTGTCGAACAAGGATGCGCGCCGGGGCTATACCTGCATCGCCGAAAAACGGGCGCTGGAGATGCTGGAAGGCGGCGCGCCGGCGACGGCCTTCATGCGCTTCGGCGACGCGATCCGCATCGAGATGCTCGATGCCAATGGCAAGTCGATCTTTGGCGCGATCGACCAGAAAGTGGCGGAGGGCGAATTGCCCGCCAGCCGCTGACCCCACGTACGCAAACAACCCACAACGAACAACCAACAAGACAGGGAATCTCATGCAATCCAAATTCTTCCGCTGGTTCGCCGGCATGTCCTGCATCTCGGTCGCCGCGGTCGCGCCGTCCGCGTTCGCGCAGATCAAGGTCGGCGTCACCATTTCGACGACCGGGCCGGCCGCGGCCATCGGTGCGCCGACCCGCAATGCGATGCTGCTGTGGCCGAAGGAAGTGGCGGGGCAGAAGGTCGAGTACATCATCCTCGACGATGCGTCCGACACCACCAACGCGGTGCGCAACCTGCGCAAGCTGACCGCGGAGGAAAAGGTCGACATCATCGTCGGGCCGAACACCACGCCGAATGCGCTGGCGATGCTGGACCCGCTGGCCGAGTCGCAGACGCCGATGGTGGCGCTGGCGGCGTCTTCGTCCATCGTCGAGCCGCAGGACGCGCGCCGGGCGTGGGCTTTCAAGATGCCGCAGAACGACACGCACATGACCACCATCCTGACCCAGCACATGGCCGACAACGGCATCAGGACCGTTGCGTTCATCGGTTTCGCCGATGCCTACGGCGAAGGCTGGTGGCGCGAATTTTCTAAGCTGGCCGAGCTGCGGAAGCTGAAGATCGTCGCCAACGAGCGCTTCGCCCGCACCGACACCAGCGTCACCGGCCAGGTGCTCAAGATCATGGCGGCGAAGCCGGACGCGGTGCTGGTCGCCGGCTCGGCCACGCCGGCGGTGCTGCCGCAGAAAACCCTGGTCGAGCGCGGCTACCAGGGCCGGATCTACCAGACCCACGGCATCGGCACGCTGGAATTCCTGAAGGTCGGCGGCAAGGATGTCGAAGGCACGTTCTTCCCGACCGGGCCGGCCGTCGTCGCCAAGCAGCTGCCGGCGAACAATCCGGTCCGGAAAGTCGCGCTGGACTTCACGCAGCGCTATGAAGCGGCATACGGCGAAGGCACCGTCACCCAGTTCGCGGCCGATGCGTGGGGCGCGTGGATGCTGATCGCCAATGCGGTGCCGCAGGCGCTGAAGACCGCCAAGCCGGGAACCGTGGAATTCCGGACCGCGCTGCGCGCCGCGCTGGAAAACACCCGCGAGCTGACCGTGCCGCAGGGCGTCATCAACATGAATGCGCGCGACCATGTCGGCCTGGACCAGCGCTCGCGGGTCATGGGGCGGATACAGGGCAACCGCTTTACCTACGCCTACGGCGGCTGAGCCTGCCCCGGGCGGCGCCGGCCTGCATTTGACCGGCATCGTTATTTGCACTTGTTTTTCGGACAACCTCCTGGACGGATTCTAGAATCTAGTGTTTCAGAAAAGCCGCTTCAGGAGGCTGTTATGGCAACCGAACAAATTGGCGATTATGAAATCGAATACTCCGGGGTGCATGTCCCGGAGTCCGACGGCTGGGCCGCCTGGGTGGAGATCTTCGGCCCGTCGCCCAACCCGATGCACCGCCAGCCGGTCTTCCCTTCGCAGCATGTGGCGGTCGAGACCAGCTTCGGCACCGAGCAGGAAGCGGAGCAGGCGGCGCGGCAGATCGCGGTCGACATGGTGGAGCAGCGCCATCGGAAATCGACGGCCTGACTTCGTTGCAATTTTTAACATATTTCCCATGAACTCTTGCGCACTGCAGCAATCCGACCCTACTTGCGCAAGGGGAGAACGAAATGACCATGTGTTCAGCATGCAACGCGCTGCAGCACGGCGGCCGTGAACATGCAGGCTTGATGAGCAAGGGTCGTCGGGGCCTGCAGACGACTGCGCGCGTCCGGATGAGCGGCGGCGAATACTTCGTTTGCCGGCTGTGCGGCGCGGAATGGTGTCGCGACAACGGCATGCATCCTGTGCCCAGGAAGAAGTCCGGCTGGGCGAAGATGTCCTTGCGGTGAGGCCGGGGGCTGCAGCGGGCGGCGATGCGCGGGCCGCATGTCGCCGCGGCCCCGCGCTTGACCCAGGCCCGGCCGGAGGCGGTGTTAACGTTAACGCACCGCGGCAGCCCGCAGAGGGCGGATTGGCGGCCGCTACCGGATGCGCGACTTTTCCAGCGCCATCGCCCGCCGCCGCAGCGCATGCATCGACAGCGCCCCGGCCAGCGCGGCGCAGCCGTCGATCAGCACGTCGCTGAGCCGCGCTTCCCGGAACGGCAGGAAATACTGGTGGAATTCGTCGCCGGCGCCGGCCAGCACGGTCAGCGCCACCGCGGCCGCGATGCCGGGCCGGCGCAGGGACAGCCAGGCCAGGCAGCACCATCCCGAATAGAACACCAGGTGATAGACCTTGCTGAAATCGGCGCGGCCCGGCAAATGGTCGACCGTGGACTGGTGCCCGCCCATCCAGAGCAGGAGCAGGTACAGCGTGAGCGCGGCGGCGATATAGAAGGAACGCGGGATGCGCGTGAGCAGTGAATAGAGGGGCATGACGGGACCGGGGCGGCGGGACAAGTGCGGATTTTGCGGCCAGTTGCCCGGAATGCGCAAGGTGCGCGCCGCCGCATCGACTTACACTTTTCCTGTTTCCAGCGGCCGGCGGCCGGCGCTATCCCTGCAACGACACCTACGAGGCACGCATATTGTCTTCCCCAGTACATCCCTTGCCCAATTCCGGCGGCCCGGGCGGCCGCATTGTCAGCCGCGTTCTGCTGACCAACGACGACGGCATCGACGCGCCCGGCCTGGCGGTGCTGGAACAGGTGGCAGCCAGCCTCGCAGATGAAGTGTGGGTGGTCGCGCCAGAGCATGACCAGAGCGGCACCTCGCACTCGATCAGCCTGCACCAGCCGCTGCGCTACAGCCGCCACGGCGAACGCCGCTTCGGCATTTCCGGCACGCCGGGCGACTGCGTGGTGATGGCGGTGCGGCACCTGATGCGCGACGGGCTGCCCGACCTGATCCTGTCCGGCGTGAACCGGGGCGCGAACCTGGGCGTGGAAACGGTGTTTTCCGGGACGGTCGGCGCGGCCATGACCGGCATGCTGTTCGGCATTCCGTCGATCGCGCTGAGCCAGACCTTCTCGGACGCGGCGGCGGTGCGCTGGGATACGGCGCGCCAGCTGGCGCCCGACATCATCCGCAGGCTGCTTGCGGCCGGCTGGGACGCCCATGCCTGCCTGAACGTGAATTTCCCCAACGTGGCGCCGGCCGAAGCCGGGCCGCTGATGCTGACCCGGCAGGGCGCGGGCCTGGTCAAGAGCATCAATGTCGTGCCGCGCACCGATCCGCGCGGGCTGACCTACCACTGGCTGCAGTTTTACCGCGAAGCCGTGGAAAACGCTCCGGACACCGAAACCGCGGTGGTGCAGGCAGGCGGCGTGGCCGTGACGCCGCTGCGCTTCGAGCGCACCAACGAGGATGCGCTGGCGCACCTGAGGGACAGCCTGGCCCGGCAGTGATTTCCGGCGGCGCGGGTGCGTCGACACCGACCGGCTTCGCAGCGGGCCGCCGACCGGGACCCGCGCCCGCCCGTTAGGCCCGCCGGACCCGGCGGCGCACGGCCGGCGAGTCGCCTGCCGCATCCACCATCAGCGTCTTCATGACCTCGGGCAGCACCTGCGTGCGCCATGATTCCCCGGAAAACACGTCCCGGTGCCCGGCGCCGTCGACCGCGACATGGCGCTTGCAGGCGTCGTCGATGCCGCTGCAGAGCGCATGGGCGGCCGCCGTCTGGCCCGCGCCGCAGATCTCGTCCTCGGCGCCTTCGACGGTCAGCAGCGCAATGCCGCGGACGGCTTCCGGCCGCACCGGGCGGCCGCGGTGCCGGAGCTTGCCGCGCGCCAACGCGCACTGCTGGAACACGTCGCGCAGGTTGTCGAGGTAAAACTCGGCGGCCAGGTCCAGCACCGGCTGCTGCGGCGGCATCGCGCTGCCCATTTCCATCATGGCCTGCAGGTAGCGCGACGGGTCGAACATGCTGGACGACAGCGCCGCCAGCCGCCGGCGGTATTCCATGCCGGCGGCGCTGATGAGCTGCATCGCGCCGCCGTAGACGCGGCGTCCGGCGCCGGCCGCGCCGGCTGGCACCGTGCTGATCAGGTGCTGTTCGAACCAGGACAGCGACGCGCCGGTCGCATAGTCGTTGACCGGGCTGGGGCTGACGGCGGCGTCGACCGGCCCGGCCATCATGACCAGGCTGACCGGCTGCGCCGGGTGCTGGTCCTCGGCCAGCAGCGACAGCGCCGCCAGGGTCGGCACGCAGGACTGGCAGATTGCCATCAGGTGCGCGCCGGGTCCGACATGGACGATGAAGCGCAGCAGGTAATCGATATAGTCGTCCAGCCCGAAACCGCCCTCGGACAGCGGCACGTCCCGCGCATCGCGCCAGTCGGTCACGTAGACATCGAATTCCGGCAGCAGGCCGGCCACGGTTTCACGCAGCTGCGCCGACCCGTGTCCGGCCATCGGCGCGACCAGCAGCACCCGGTTCCGGCGATGTCCGGGCATGCCGAAGCGCAGCAGCCGGCCGAACGGCGCGTCCAGCGCCACTTCCTCGCGGACCGCGCCGGACTGGCCGAGCTGCATGCCATCGAGTCCGAATGTTTCGCGGGGCAGCCGCATCCGGTCGCCCAGGGTGGCCTCGAGCGTCAGCGCAAGTTCGCGCATGCCGGGCGGGTGGGTCGTCCAGCCTGGCATCGTGGAAAGATCGGGACCGGTCATCTGAAGCTCCTGCAGGTGATACGCCACCATGCCGGGAACGGCGCGGGCGGGCGGCGCGGAAGAAATGGCGGACAGCGCCGCAATCTGGCTGGCAGCCCGTTGAATCCAGTTTGGCATGGCGAACGTACAAGAGTTGCACCACCCCCTCGATTTTTAACGACATCACGGAGAAACCATGAAACTTCTGACCACCGCAGCCGCCGCAGGCGCCCTGGCAATGACCCTGGCCGCTTGTTCGACCCCAGGAACGATGAGCGCAATGAAAACCCCGGACGCGCCTGCCGCCGTCACGGTGCCGGCCGGCCACAAGGCGGTGATGATGACGACCGGCATGGGCGACCTGACCTACGAATGCCGCGCCAAGGCTGGCGCTGCCGACGCATGGGAATGGGTATTCACCGGCCCCAACGCGATGCTGTACGACATGAACAAGAAGATGGTGGGCAAATATTACGGCGGCCCGACCTGGGAATCGGCCGATGGCAGCAAGGTCGGCGGCAAGCAGCTCGCAGTGGCGCCTTCGCCCAATGCCGGCGCGATCCCGCTGCAGCTGGTGCAGGCCAGTCCCGCGATGGGCAATGGCGCGATGACGGGCGTGAGCTATATCCAGCGCCTCAACACCGTGGGCGGCGTCGCGCCGAGCGACGCTTGCGGAGCGACCTCGGCCGGCACGAAAAAGACGGTCAAGTACCAGGCGGACTACGTGTTCTACAAGCCGGCCTGACCTCGTTGGCGCCGCGCCGGCTTTCATGCCGGCAACCTGAGCCGGCTTCGGGCCGGCTTAGTGCTATTTGATGGCTTTGTGCTATTTAATGGAAGGTGTCGGGATTGAGCAGCAGCGGCGTGCCGCCGACGCGCGCATGGACCATGCGGCGCGCCACGCCGGTGATCGCCGGCTCCATTGCGCGGAAAGCGGCTTCGGGCGTGCCGTCGAAGCCCTTGCGGTCGGCCAGCTTTTGCAGCGCTTCGTTCGAGATGAAGCAGTCGCGCTTGATGTAGTCGACTTGCACGGTGAAGGTGATGCCGGTGCTGCTGACGGTTGCCGGGAGGGGGCTGGTAGCCATAGTGGGGTTCCTGAAAAGGGGGTAGGCTCGAAAGCGAGGTGCGATATTGCGCCTATAACCGGGCCGGCGCAAATGAAATCGCCGGAACCGGGCAGGTCGATACGCACAAGCCGCCGCCGTTCGGCGCCGGTCGCGGCGACGGCAAGCCTTATACTCCGGGCAAACGCAGTTATTGCCGCTGCGCCGCATGCTCCATTTTCCGGGCGCTCCATGATCGAACCGATACTCCTCGCCGCCATCCGCATTTTTACCTTTCAGCAGGACCGCTGGCTGACCAACGCCAGCGGTTTCCTGTTCGAGCGCGACGGCAGGCTGTTCCTCGTCACGAGCCGGCACGTGGTCTTCGACGAGCCCAGCGGTCACTTTCCGGACCGGCTGCAGATCGAGCTACACACCGATGCGCAGAACCTCGCCGAATCCACCGGCTATTCGATTCCGCTGTACCGCGACGGCCGCAGCATCTGGCGCCAGGGAATGGACGCCGCCGGCGCGATCGACGTGGCGGTGGTGGAAATCGTCCGGGCGGCGCTGCCGCGCGGCGTCGTCTACCGCGCATTCACGCCGGCCCACCTGCTGGGCCGTTTCGACGAGGTGGAAGTCGGCTGCAACCTGCTGGTCGTCGGCTTTCCGCTCGGCTTCCACGATACGCTGCACCATCTGCCGGTTGCGCGCCACGCGATCATCGCTTCCGCCTTCGGCTTGCGTTTCCAGGGAGAAGGCTATTTCCTGACCGATGCCCGCACGCATCGCGGCACCAGCGGCGCGCCGGTGGTGCTGCGCCTGCAGAATCCGGAAGCCGGGCTTGCCGACCTGCCGTGGCGGCTGCTGGGCGTGCACTCGGCCCGGCTCGATGTCGGCACGCGCGACCTGGGGCTGGACGAGGCGCTGGGGCTCAATTGCGCGTGGTATGCCGATATATTAATGACACTCACGGCCCCAATGTGATGCGACCCGGGCAGCCATGAGGCTGACGCGGGTCGCAGGGGATTTAGGCATGATGCCTAAAATCAGAAGTCGATCTGTATCGACGTCACGAATATACGCCTTGCCGCGACTAAACTGGCGGAGCGATGTTTTGATCGCACGCAAACAAATTTCCTGGCATATCTGAGGAAGTTCGACATTGCCGCGGTTTGCGCCTCCGGGGTTTTCGATACACTTCCCTGAATGACAACAACAACCGGGCGCCGGACCATGAAACGACCTTATACCGCCGTATTGCTGGCCGCAACGCTGCTGACCGTACTGGCCGGCTGCGCGCTGTTCCCGCCGACCCGCGACAAGCTGGACGTGCTGGACCTGGGCGGCCGCTGCAGCGTCCATCCGGACACCTTGCTGGTGTTCCTGCCGGGGCGCTACGACCGGCCGAAGGACCTGGTCGACAAGGGATTCGTGCAGGCGGTGCGGGAGCGGGGCGTGGATGCCGACATCCTGATCCCGGACCTGCATTTCGGCTATTACATCAAGCGCACCGCGGTCGACCGGCTGCACGAGGATGTCATCCGTCCGGCGCGCGAGAAAGGCTACCGCCGGATCTGGCTGGTCGGCATCTCGGTGGGCGGCCTGGGCGCGCTGCTGTATCCGCAGATGCAGCCCGGCATGGTCGACGAACTGGTGCTGATCGCGCCCTATCTCGGCGAAAGCCGCATCCACCAGGAAATCGTCCGCGCCGGCGGGCTGAAGGCATGGGAGCCGGGCCAGTGGACCGCGGAAGACTATGAACGCACGCTATGGGACTGGCTGCGCCGCCATGGCGGCAGGCCCGATCCGGTCATCAGCCTGGGTTATGGCCGCAGCGACAGCTTCGCAATGAGCAACCGGCTGCTGGCGGCGGTGCTGCCGGACAATCGCATCACCAGCGTTCCCGGCGGCCACGAGTGGGCGCCGTGGCTGCAAATATGGGAAACCGTGCTGGACCGCCGGCCGCTGCGCGCCTGCATCCGCAACGCTGCCCAATAGGCCGGCGCAGCCGTTTACCGGCCTTTCCCGGTGGACCGGCACGCGGCCGTCCCGGCTGCGCGATGCGGCCGGCAGCAGTCGCTTTATTTCCATATAGCATGAAGAGTAGTTGCGCCGGCGTTTGCCCATGGGTTATCGTAGCGCCCGTGCGGCCAGGCATTTTCATGGTTCAGCGGGACTTGCTATTGTTTTTTTGCAATGACTGCCGGTCATGCCGCCGTCGATCCGCCTGCATGACCGGCGGCCTTCCAAGTCCTTGTAGAAACGATCATGCAGAACCCTCGTGCTGGCGATAAAAATATCGTTCATGCGCCCCACGCGCCGCTGACCGACTACTATCCGACCGAAAGCGCGCGCCGCGGCTGGGTCGCCGACATGTTCAACAGCACCGCGCCCGACTACAACCGCATTGAAAAAATCCTCGGCTTCGGCAGCGGCCCCTGGTACCGGCGCCAGGCATTGCTGCGCGCCGGGCTGCGGCCGGGCATGAAGGCGCTCGATGTCGGCGTCGGCACCGGGCTGGTCGCGCAGCAGGCAGCCGCCATCGTCGGCGACCCGCGCAACGTCACCGGCGTCGATCCCAGCCCCGGCATGCTGGAAAACGCGGTGGTGCCGGCCGGCGTGACGCTGGTCGCCGGCCGCGCCGAGGAACTGCCGTTTCCGGACAACAGCGTCGACTTCCTCAGCATGGGCTACGCGCTGCGGCATATCAGCGACCTGTCGGTGGCCTTCGCAGAATTCCATCGCGTGCTCAAGCCGGGCGGACGCCTGTGCATCCTTGAAATAACCTGTCCTGAAAACCGGCTGCAGAAGGCGCTGCTCAAGGGCTATGCGCGGCACGTGGTGCCGATGCTGGCCAGGCTGGCATCGCGCAGCGGCAACACTTCGGTGCTGTGGCGTTACTACTGGGACACCATCGAGGCCTGCGCCGCACCGGAAGACGTGCTGCGCACCTTGCAGGGCGCCGGCTTCGCGGGCGCCGGCCGCCACCTGGAACTCGGCATGTTTTCCGAGTACCAGGCAACGAAGGGGCAGGGTTGAGCCATCCGTCGGCGGCGCTGCCGCCGGTCCATCATCGTGACAAGGGCATTGCGCCCGCTTCCTGAAACAGACAAATGACTTTTGAAAATTCAAGCGCCCAGCAGGGCGACCTCCAGCGCGAAGTGGCGGAACTGATCGTCCAGGCGCTCAACCTCGACGTCGCGCCGGAAGACATCAAGGCCGACGAGCCGCTGTACGGCGACGGCCTCGGGCTGGACTCGATCGACGTGCTGGAAATCGCGCTGGTCGTCTCCAAGCGCTACGGCCTGCAGCTGCGCGCCGACAATGACGACAACCACCGCATCTTCAGTTCGCTGGCCAGCCTGACCGACTACATCGCCCAGCACAAGGCGGCCTGATGTCCCGCGCCGCCGGCTATGCGCGCGTCGCAGCCTTCGGCGGCGCCGGCCTGGCCTACGCGATCCTCGCCCATCGCACCAACACGGCCGACACCGGCCGCGCCGGCGCGCTGCTGGCGCTGACGCCGATGATGGTGGCCGCGCTGGTGCTCGGTTGGCGCTCGCGCCGCCGCGTTGCGGCAATGACGCTGGCCGTCGCCGCCTGCGTCGTCGTGCTGGCCTGCCTGCCGCTGCTGCAGCGTCACACCAGCCTGATCTACTGGATCGAGCATGCGTTCACGCAGCTGCTGCTGTGCATCGCCTTCGCCCGCTCGCTCGGGCCGGGCCGCGAGGCCATGTGCACGCTTTTCGCGCGGATGGTGCATGGCGCGCTGGCGCCCGGCATGGAGCGCTACACCCGGCAGGTGACGCTGGCCTGGAGCATTTTTTTCGGCGCGATGTCGCTGGCGTCGACCGTGCTTTTCTTCGCCGCGCCGGTCGGCGTCTGGTCGACCTTCGCCAATTTCCTTACCGCGCCGCTGATTGCGCTGATGTTCGTCGCCGAGTACGCGGTGCGCCGCCGCGCGCTGCCGGAAGTCGAGCATGCCGGCATCGTCGCCGGCGTGCAGGCATTCTGGAAAACGCCGCGCTGACCGGCCGCGCAGGCACGAACGACCTTATCGACAGAACATGGCTACCTTTCCCCTGATCACCCACGAGCGCGCCGGCCAGCCGATAGCCTGGCGCGACGGCAGCCCGGTGAGCGCCGGCCGCTTCCTGGCCGACGTCGCGCAGGTGCGCGCCTGCCTGCCCGCAGGGCGGCACATGCTCAACACCTGCACCGACCGTTATCGTTTCATGGTCGGGCTGGCGGCGGCGATGAGCGCGGGCAAGACCAGCCTGCTGCCGTCGACGCAGACCGCCGAGACCGTGCGCCAGATGCTGCAGTTCGCGCCCGACGCATTCTGCCTCTGTGACGCCGACACCGCCATCGCGATGCCGGTATGCCGCTTTCCGGTGCTGGCGACGCCCGGGACGTCCGCCGCCGGCCAGGACGATGCCGCCGGCTTCAACGTGCCGGCGATCGACGCCGACCTGTGCGTCGCCTATGTCTTCACGTCCGGCTCCACCGGCGTGCCGCAGCCGCATCCTAAGCGCTGGGGTTCGCTGGTGCGCAACGTGCAGGCCGAGGCGCGGCTGTGCGGCATGCTCGACGGCCGCAGCCATGCGGTGATCGGCACGGTGCCGCCGCAGCACATGTATGGCTTCGAGTCGACCGTGCTGATCGTGATGCAGAGCGCCAATGCGCTGGTCGCCGGACCGACCTTCTACTCGACCGACATCTGCGAGGCGCTGCGCGCCACGCCGCGTCCGCGCACGCTGGTCACCACGCCGGTCCACCTGCGCTCGGTGCTCGGCGCCGGCCTCGCGCTGCCGCAGGCCGACCTGCTGGTGTCGGCGACCGCGCCGCTGTCGGCTGCGCTGGCGGTGGAAGCCGAAGCCGGCTTCGGCGCGCCGCTGCTGGAAATCTACGGCAGCACCGAGACCGGCCAGATCGCGATGCGGCAGTCCGCACGCACGCAGGAATGGCAGCTGTTTCCGGGCCTGGCGTTCGAGCAGGTCAATGGCGTGTCATCGGTGTCGGGCGGCCATGTCGAGACGCCGACGCCGATGAGCGACGTGATCGAGCCGCGCGAAGGCGGACGCTTCCTGCTGCATGGCCGGATGGCCGACCTGATCAACATCGCCGGCAAGCGCAACTCGCTGGCCTACCTGAACCTGCAGCTCAATGCGGTGCCCGGCGTGCTCGACGGCGTGTTCGCGATGCCGGAGGAGGCCGACGCCTGCGGCGTGACGCGGCTTGCGGCCTTCGTCGTGGCGCCCGGCCTTGCGCCGGCCGGACTGCTGGCCGCGCTGCGCGAGCGCATCGACCCGGTGTTCCTGCCGCGGCCGCTGGTGTTCGTCGACGCGCTGCCGCGCAATGCGACGGGCAAGCTGCCGAAGGAAGCGCTTGCGCGGCTGGCGCAGGCCAGTGCGGCGCGGCCGCGCGCCGGCGGGGAGGGCGCATGAGCATGCCCATGCTCATACCCATGGTGACGATCGCGCCCGACCATCCGGCGCTGGCCGGGCATTTTCCCGGCATGCCGGTGGTGCCCGGCGTGGTGCTGCTGGACGAAGCGCTGCATGCGATCGGCGCCGCGCTCGGCGTCGACCTGTCCGCCTGCGGCATCGCCTCGGTCAAGTTCCTGAGCCCGGTGCTGCCGGGACAGCCGGTCGCCGTTTCGCATCACAGCGCGGACGGGCGCACGATCCGATTCACACTGACGCACGGCGAGCGCAAGGTCGCTTCCGGCGTCCTCCATCGCCAGGCGGAAGGAACGGCCCGGTGAAGGACGTACACGCAAATATGCAACTATCCAAAGAAAACGACACGACAGGCGCGGCATGGCGCGCCGCGCCGGAGCGCAGCAACATGGCGATGCTGCGCATCATGACCTGGATCTCGCTGAGGCTCGGCCGGCCGGCCGGGCGCGTGGTGCTGCACCTGATCACCGCCTACTTCCTGCTGTTCGCGCCGGACAGCCGCGGCGCGTCGCGCGACTACCTGGCCCGCGTGCTGGGACGGCGGGTCAGGGTGTCCGACCTGTACCGGCATATCTTCACCTTCGCCGCGACCATCCACGACCGGGTCTACCTGCTCAACAACCGCTTCGACATGTTCGACATCGAGGTGTCGGGCGACCGCATGGTAACGGACCTGCTGGCCGACGGCCGCGGGCTGTTCCTGATCGGCGCGCACATGGGCAGCTTCGAGGTCATGCGCGCGCTGGGCCGCCAGCATGCCGGCCTGGATGTCGCGATGGCGATGTTCGAGGGCAATGCGCGCAAGGTCAACCAGATGCTCAACGCCATCAGCCCGATGGCGCAGCAGGACGTGATCGCCCTGGGCCAGGTCGATTCCATGCTGAAGATCAGCGCCTGCCTGGACCGGGGCACCGCGGTCGGCATGCTGGCCGACCGACGCTTCGGCGGCGACGTGATGCGCACCATGCCTTTCCTCGGCGGCCAGGCCGACCTGCCGCTCGGGCCGTTCCGCATGGCGGCGGTGCTGCGCCGCCCGGTCGTCTTCATGACCGGCCTTTACATGGGCGGCAGCCGTTACCGCATCCATTTCGAGCCGCTGGCGGACTTCAGCAAGCTGCAGGCCGGCGAGCGCCAGCAGGCGATCCAGCAGGCGATGGAGCGTTATGTGGGCCTGCTCGAAAAGCATTGCCGGCAGACGCCTTACAACTGGTTCAATTTCTTCAGGTTCTGGCACGCGGATTCGGCGGCGGCCAGCGCCGGGAAGGCGGGGGAATGAAGGCGCTGCGCAGGTTGACGACGGTGCTGCTGGCCACCGTCCTCGCCATACTGCTGGCCGGCCCGGCGCATGCGGCCGACGGACCGTGGGATATCGAGCGGCTGATGCAGGCGCTGGGCAAGGTCAGCGTCGGCCGCGCCGACTTCGTCGAGACCAAGACCATCGCGATGCTGGAAAAACCGGTGGTGTCCTCCGGGCAGCTGTTCTACGTCGCGCCCGACAAGCTGGAGAAGCGCACGCTGAAACCGCGGCCGGAGTCAATGATCATCGAAGGCAATACGCTGGTCATCGAGCGCGGCCGCCAGAACATGACGCTGCAGGTCGACAGCGCGCCCGAACTGGCCGGCTTCGTCAACAGCATCCGCGGCACGCTGGCCGGCGACCGCAAGGCGCTGGAGCGCAGCTTCGCCCTGTCGCTGGAAGGCCCGCCGCAGCGCTGGCTGCTGACGCTCAAGCCGCTCGACCAGCGCATGGCCGCCACGGTGGCCAGCATCCGCATCGCCGGCGCGCTCGACGACGTGCGCAGCGTCGAGATCCTGCAGGCCGACGGCGACCGCTCGGTGATGACGATCAGCCGCATCAGCGCCCAATGATGCGCGGCGGATGGTCCGTGCGCACCCGCGCGATCGTGCTGTGGCTGGCCGGCCTGCTGCTGTGCGGCCTGGTCGTGCTGCAGGCGCGCTTCACCGCCGACCTGTCGGCCTTCCTGCCGCAGACGCCGACCCGCGAGCAGAAGGTGCTGCTGGACCAGCTGCGCGACGGCGTGGTGTCGCGCCTGATCCTGGTCGGCATCGAGGGCGGCGACGCGGCTGCCCGCGCCGCCGTGTCGAAGGCGATGGGAAAACGGCTGCGGGCCGATGCCGCGCTGGCGTCGGTCAGCAATGGCGAGCCGGTCAATGCGGAGCACGACCAGCGCTTCCTGTTCGAGAACCGTTACCTGCTGAGCCCGGCGGTCACGCCGGCGCATTTCACTGTGGACGGCCTGCATGCGGCGCTGGCCGACACGATAGACCTGCTGGCGTCCCCGGCCGGCATGCTGGCCAAGCCGCTGCTGCCGCGCGACCCGACCGGGGAAACCGTGCTGCTGCTGGAACGGCTCGCCGCCGGAAACCGGCCGCGCGAAAGCAACGGCGTCTGGGTCTCGCGCAGCGGCGCGTCCGCGCTGATGCTGGTGCAGACCCGCGCGGCCGCGGTCGACACCGACGGCCAGCAGCAGGCGATGCAATCCATCCGCGCGGCCTTCGACGCCGCCCGCGCCGGGAATGCCGACGCTGGAATCGGCGCGCTGACGCTGTCCATGACCGGCCCCGGCGTGTTCTCGGTGCAGTCGCGCCAGACCATCGAAAGCGAGGTCACAAAGCTGTCGGCGATCAGCGCCGGCGTCATCATCACGATGCTGCTGCTGCTGTACCGTTCCGCATGGGCGCTTGCGCTGGGCCTGCTGCCGGTGCTGTCGGGCGCGCTGGCCGGCGTCGCCGCGGTCAGCCTCGGGTCCGGCATCGTGCATGGCATCACGCTGGGTTTCGGCACCACGCTGATCGGCGAAGCGGTCGACTACTCGATCTACCTGTTCGTGCAGTCGCGCGCGCTTGCCGCGAAAGGCGCCGTTGCCGACGCCGACGTGCAGCGGGCATGGGTCAAGGAGTTCTGGCCGACCATACGGCTGGGCATGCTGACGTCCATCGTCGGCTTCTCCGCGCTGCTGCTGTCGACCTTTCCGGGGCTGTCGCAGCTTGGTCTGTATTCGATCGCCGGGCTGGTCGTCGCCGCCGCCGTCACCCGATACATCCTGCCGCACCTGCTGCCGGCGAATTTCCGCATCCGCGACATTTCCCGGCTGGGCCACGCGGTGGGCGCGGCAGCGCAGCGTGCGCCGCTACTGCGCTTCCCGCTGGCCGCGCTGGTGCTGGCCGCCTGCGTGGTGGTGTTCCTGCACCGCGGCGGCTTGTGGAATACCGAGTTGTCGTCGCTGTCGCCGGTGTCGCAGGCCGACCAGGCGCTGGACGCGCGGCTGCGCGCCGACATGGGCGCGCCCGACGTACGCTACATGGTCGCGCTGTCGGCGCCCGACCGCGAGGCCGCGCTCGTCGCCAGCGAAAAAATCGCGCGGCAGCTCGAGCCGCTGGTCGCGCAGGGCGTGCTGGCCGGCTATGAAAGCGCCAGCCGCTACCTGCCCAGCATGGCTGCGCAAAAACAGCGCCAGGCCAGCCTGCCCGCCGAAGGACTGGCGCAGCGCATGGTTGAGGCCAGCGTTGGGCTGCCGGTGCGGCCGGCGCTGTTTTCGCCCTTCATCGAGGATGTCGCCGGCGCCCGCGCGCGCCAGCCGCTGCAGCGCGCCGACCTCGACGGCACCTCGTTTGCAATCGCCGTCGACTCGCTGATGTTCGAGCGCGACGGGCGCTGGAATGCGCTGCTGCCGCTCACTGCGCCTGCAGCCAAGGCCAACAACGGCGCCGGCATCGCCGCCGACGCCGTGCGCGCGGCGCTGGCCCGCGCGGACGAACCCGGCGCGCTGTTCGTCGACCTGAAGGCCGAGTCCGACCACCTGTATTCGGGCTACCTGAACGAAGCCATCCTGCTGTCCGGCGGCGGCCTGCTGGCCATCGTCGCGCTGCTGGGCGGTGCGCTGCGCTCGCCGGCGCGGGTGCTGCGCGTGCTGCTGCCGCTGTTCGCGGCGGTGATCACCGTGGTCGCGCTGCTGGCGGCGACCGGCCAGCGGATGACCATCCTGCACCTGGTCGGACTGCTGCTGATCTGCGCGGTCGGATCGAATTACGCGCTGTTCTTCGACCGCCCGCGCGATGCCGGGACCGGGCCTGGCGGCCAACCGGAATCCAGGCCCATCGCGCCGGAAACGCTGGCCTCGATGCTGTTCGCGAACCTGACAACAGTCGCCGGCTTCGGCCTGCTCGGCTTTTCCGACGTGCCGGTGCTGCAGGCGATCGGCCGCACGGTCGGCCCCGGCGCCGTGCTGGCGCTGGTCTATGCGGCGGCATTCTCCAGGGGATTCCGGCGATGACGGCGCTGCGGGTGCTGACCGACATCGCACGTCCCGGCCGGCGCGCGCCGGCGCTGATGGTGCTGCTGCCGGGCGCGCTGCAGACGCCGGAGACGCTGGTGGAGGAGGGCATCGTCGCCGCGGTGCGCGGGCGCGGACTGGCGCTCGACCTGGTGCTGGTCGACCCGGGACTGCAATCGATCGGCGAGGCGACCGACGGCAGCGTCGGCGCCCGCCTCGAAGCGCTGCTCGGCCCGGCGCGGCAGGATTACCGGGCGACCTGGCTGGCCGGCGTCTCGCTGGGCGGCTTCATGGCGCTGGCGCACGCGGCCCGGTATCCGGCGCGGGTGGACGGCATGTTCCTGCTGGCGCCGTATCCGGGCAACCGGCTGCTGACCGGCGCGATCGAAGCGGCCGGCGGTCCCGCGGCCTGGGCCGAAACGCATGCTGTTAACAATAGCGACGCCGCGGCCGGCCAGGCCGACGACGAGGAAAACGCCTGGCGCTGGCTGGCGCAGAACGGCCGGGCCGGCGGCCTGCTCGAAATCCATCTTGCGCTTGCCAGCGAAGACCGTTTCGCCGCCGGCCAGCGGCTGATGGCGGGCACGCTGCCGCCGGAGCGGGTCGACTGGGTGGCGGGCGGCCACGACTGGCCAAGCTGGCGCAGGCTGTGGAACAATTTCCTCGACCGCAATGACGCCCGCTTTCGTGGAGACGACTGATGCATAGCCCGTCCCGGCCTTCTTCCGCCGATGCCGGCCCGGCGCCGCTGTCGCCGCTGCTGCGCCTGACGCTGCTGCTGCATGCGGCGATGGCGCTGGCGCTGCTCGTGCAGCCGTCCGCATGGCGCTGGGTGCTGGCCGCCTTCGTGCTGAACCACGGCCTGCTGACGCTGGCCGGGCTGCTGCCGCGCTGCGCCTGGCTGGGCCCCAACTGGACCCGGCTGCCGGCCGCCAGCGCCGCCCGCGGCGAAATCGCGCTGACCATCGACGACGGGCCCGACCCGGCGGTCACGCCCGCGGTGCTCGACCTGCTCGACCGCCTGCAGGTCAAGGCCACGTTCTTCTGCATCGGCGAAAGGGTGCGCCGCCACCCGGCGCTGTGCCGCGAGATCGTCGCGCGCGGGCATGACGTGCAAAACCACAGCGAGCGGCACCGCCACAATTTTTCGATGCTCGGGCCACGCGGCTACCGGCGCGAGCTGCAGGCCGCGCAGGACAGCATCGCCGCCGTGACCGGCCGCCGCCCGCGCTTCTTCCGCGCGCCGGCCGGGCTGCGCAATCCCTTCCTCGGCCCGGTGCTGGAGCGCATGGACCTGCGCCTGGCGGCCTGGACCCGGCGCGGCTACGATACCCGCAGCGACGCCGCCGCCGTCAGCCGCAGGCTGCTGCCGGCGGTGCGCGCAGGCGCCATCCTGCTGCTGCACGACGGCCACTGCGCACGCAGCGCCGCCGGCGTTCCCGTCATCCTCGACGTGCTGCCCGGCCTGGCCCGGCAGGCGTCGGCATCCGGCCTTCACTTCGTCACCCTGTCGCATGCGCTCGACTGCGACACATCACCGTCCCGCCATCCATGACCCAAGCATTCCTGCGCCGCCTGATCGACCGCGCCGCCACGCCTTACCGTTCCGCCGGCCGCTTCGCGTGGCATTTCGCCCGCGGCAAGCTGGGCGGCGACCCGGTGTTCGCCGGCCTTCTCGAGCATGGGCTGATTCCCGACCGGGCGCGGGTGCTGGACATCGGCTGCGGCCAGGGCCTGCTGGCGTCCTGGCTGCTGTCGGCGCAGGCGATGCATGCGGCCGGCGACTGGCCGGCGCACTGGCCGGCCGCGCCGGCGCCGCGCGCGCTGCATGGCATCGAGCTGATGCCGAAGGATGTCGAACGCGCGCGGCGGGCGCTGGGCGGGGCCGCTGTCTTCACCGCCGCCGACATGTGCAAGGCCGATTTCGGCAGCGTCGACGCGGTCGTGGTGCTGGACGTGCTGCATTACGTCGACATCCCGGCGCAGGACGACGTGCTGAGCCGCATCCGCGATGCGCTGGCCCCGCGCGGCGTGCTGGTGCTGCGGGTCGGCGACGCCGGCGGCGGCTGGCCGTTCCGCTTCAGCGTCTGGGTCGACCATGTCGTGACCTTCGTGCGCGGGCACCGCAACAGCCGGCTGCATTGCCGGACGCTGGCGGACTGGAAAGCGGCGCTGTCCGGGCTGGGCTTCTCGGTGCGCAGCCTGCCGATGAACAAGGGCACGCCGTTCGCCAACATTCTGCTGGTCGCCGAGCTGGATCAGGCGGCGCGGGCCTGAAACGGGCCGGTGTTTTGCTAGAATCCCTACCTTGCCATCCAATCCGCCCGGTCCTCCCTTGAAACCGCTGCTCCTTTCGCATTTCACCGCCACCAGCTGCATCGGCACTGGCCTGTCCGCAACCCGGTCCTCGCTGGAGGCGCAGCGCAGCGGGCTGGCGCGGTGCGACTTCGACACGGTCGACCTGGACACCTGGATAGGCAGGGTCGACGGCGTCGACGAGGTGGCCATGCCCGAGGGCATGGAAGACTGGGACTGCCGCAACAACCGGCTGCTGAAGCTGGCGCTGGAGCAGGACGGGTTCGGCGACGCCGTGCGCGCGGCGGCGCTGCGCTACGGGCGCGGGCGCATCGGCGTGTTCATCGGCACCAGCACCTCGGGCATACACCAGACCGAGCTGGCCTACCGCCGGCGCGACCCGGAAACCGGCGCGCTGCCGGAGGACTTCATCTACGCGACCACGCACAACACCTTTTCCGCGGCCAGCTTCACCCAGCGCTACTTCGACCTGCAGGGACCGGCCACGGCCGTGTCCTCGGCCTGCTCGTCGAGCGCCAAGGTGTTCGCGTCGGCTGCGCGCATGATCGCCGCCGGCGTCATCGACGCGGCGGTGGTTGGCGGCGTCGACTCGCTGTGCCTGACCACGCTGTACGGCTTCAATTCGCTCGGGCTGACCTCGGGCGAGCCGTGCCGGCCCTATGCGGCCGACCGCAGCGGCATCTCGATCGGCGAGGCGGCGGCGCTGGCGCTGCTGGAGCCGGCCACCGGCGCGCTGCCGGAAGGCGCGGTTCTGCTGACCGGCGTCGGCGAGTCCAGCGACGCCTATCACATGTCGTCGCCGCACCCGGAGGGGCTGGGCGCGCGCATCGCGATGGAAAAGGCGCTGGCGGCGGCCGGCCTGGCCGCTGCCGACATCGACTACATCAACCTGCACGGCACCGCGACGCCGTCCAATGACGCCGCCGAAGGCCGCGCGGTCGCCGCGCTGTTCGGCAAGGACACGCCATGCAGCTCGACCAAGGGCGCGACCGGCCACACGCTGGGCGCGGCCGGCGGGCTGGAAGCGGTGGTCTGCGCGCTGGCGCTGCGGCACGGGCTGATGCCGGCCGGCGTCAACACCACCGAGGTCGACCCGGCCCTGCCGCTGGCCTACCTGCTTGAAAACCGCGCGCAGCCGCTGCGGCATGCGCTCAGCAATTCCTTCGGCTTCGGCGGCACCAACTGCAGCCTGGTTTTTTCCCGCGCAAGCTGAGGCCGGCATGACGACCCTGCATGCATATATCGACGGCATCGGCCTGCTCGGCCCCGGCCTGACCGGCTGGGGCCAGGCGCGCCGCGTGCTGGCCGGCGGCGAGCCTTATGCCGCCGCCAAGACTGCGCTGCCGGCGCCGGCCATGCTGCCGGGCGCCGAGCGGCGGCGCAGCGGCCCGCTGGTGCGGGTTGCGCTCGCGGTCGGCGTCGAAGCCGGCGCCGGGCAGGACCTGGCGACGCTGGCGACCGTGTTTTCCTCGTCCGGCGGCGACGGCGTGAACTGCCATGAACTCTGCGAGATGCTCGCATCGAACGACCGCCAGGTGTCGCCGACCCGTTTCCACAACTCGGTCCACAATGCCGCGGCCGGCTACTGGAGCATCGGCGCCGGCGCGATGGAAACCGCGTCGGTGCTGTGCGCGCATGACGGCAGCTTCGGCGCCGGGCTGCTGGAAGCGCTGGCGCAGGTGGCGGTGGACGGCGTGCCGGTGCTGCTGATCGCCGCCGACACCGCCTACCCGGAGCCGCTGCATGCGGCGCGGCCGATACCGGATGAATTCGCCATCGGCCTGCTGCTGTCGCCGCAGCGCGGGCCGCAGTCGCTTGCCCGCATCGGCGCGGCGCTTTCCGGCCTTCTGCCCACGGCGATGGCCGACCCGGCGCTGGAAGCGCTGCGCGGCGCAATCCCGGCGGCCCGCAGCCTGCCGCTGCTGGACGCGGTCGCCCGCGGCACGGCGGCGCAGCTGGTGCTGGACTACCTGGCGCACAGCCGCCTCGCGGTCGACGTCGCGCCATGCCTGCCGTCGCCATGACAACCGTATTCGACCGCGCCTGGATCGCCGCGCATATCCCGCACCAGGGCAGCATGTGCCTGCTCGGCCGCGTCGTCGGGCACGATGCGCAGCGGGTGCTCTGCAGCGCCGAAAGCCACCGGTCCGCCGCCAATCCGCTGCGCGCCCACGGCCGGCTGGCCGCGGCCTGCGGCATCGAATACGCGGCGCAGGCAATGGCCGTGCACGGCGCGCTGCTGGCCGACGGCGCCGCGCCGCGTCCGGGCTTTCTCGCCAGCGTGCGCAGCGCGGTGCTGCACGTGGGACGGCTCGACGACATCGAGCAGGACCTCGCGGTGGAAGCGGTGCGGGTCACCGGCGATAGCGGCACGGTGCTCTACGACTTCAGCCTGCGCGCCGGCGACCGGCTGCTGCTGGAAGGCCGCGCCGCCATCGTGCTGGACGCGGCGCTGCCCGATTTACCCTGACACGGAGCACAACCTTGAGCAATCGACAGAAACGGGCGCTGGTCACCGGCGGCAGCGGCGCGATCGGCGCGGCGGTCTGCCGCGTCCTGGCGCAGGACGGCTTCCATGTCTACGTCCACGCGAACAGCGGCGCGCAGCGGGCGCAGGCGGTGGTTGACGGCATCGTCGCCGCCGGCGGCAGCGCCGAAGTGCTGGTGTTCGACGTCACCGACCCGCGGGCGGTGTCCGCCGCGCTGGACCCGCTGGTCGACGCCGCGCCGATCCAGGTGCTGGTCAACAATGCCGGCATCCATGACGACGCGGTGTTCCCCGGCATGCGCGCATCCCAGTGGCACAGCGTCATCGACGTGTCGCTGAACGGTTTCTTCCACGTGACGCAGGCGCTGATGATGACCATGATCCGCAGCCGCTGGGGCCGCATCGTCAACATGTCCTCGGTCGCGGCGCTGACCGGCAACCGCGGACAGGTGAATTATTCGGCGGCGAAGGGCGCGCTGAATGCGGCGACCAAGTCGCTGGCGATCGAGGTCGCGTCGCGCGGCATCACGGTCAACGCGGTGGCGCCTGGCATCATCGGCACCGAGATGAGCGCGGCGGCCTTCGATGCGGCCACGGTCGCGGCCATGGTGCCGATGAAGCGCGCCGGCACGCCGGAAGAGGTCGCGGCGCTGGTGCGCTTCCTGGCGTCGGATGACGCGTCCTATGTCACCGGCCAGGTGATCTCGGTGAACGGCGGGCTGATATAGCGGGAATCAGCCGGGCCTGATCGAATTGCCCGGACCAGGAAGGACGGCGAAAGGCCCGCTTTCAAGCGGGCCTTTTGCGTTGGGGAGCCGTGGGATCCCGGCCGGGCCTACCTGCTTTCGGCTTCCAGGTAGGCGACCAGCGCCTTCAGCGCGGCTTCGTCGGTCGTGCCGGAGTAGGGCATCCGGTTGCCCGGTACGCTTTCCTGCGGCGCGCGCAGGAAGGCGCTCAGGGTTTCCGCATTCCAGACGATGCCGCTGCGTTTCATCGGGCCGGAGAAGCGGAAGCCTTCCACGCTGCCGGCCTGGCGGCCGATCAGCTTGTGCAGCGTCGGCCCGGTGCCGTTTTCGCCGGCCTTCATCGAATGGCAGGCGACGCAGGTTTCGAAGGTTTTCTTGCCGAGGTCGTCGGCATGCGCGCCGGTGGCGAAGGCGGCGGCTGCGAGCAGCGCGAACAGGGATGACTTATATGATTTATGCATCGATGAGCTTTCCAGGGTTTTTCACGTAGACGTTCTTGATCATGTCGGCGGCCATGTAGGCGAGCGCGGCGACCGGGCCGGTCGGGTTGTAGGCCGAGTTGTGCGGGAACAGCGACGCGCCCGTGATGAACAGGTTGTCGACTTCCCAGACCTGGCCATACTTGTTCGTCACCGAGTTGCCCGGATTCGTGCCCATGATGGTGCCGCCGGTGTTGTGGGTGCTCTGGTAGGGCACCGAGCTCCAGTTGGTGCGGCCTGCGGCCCTGGTCAGGTGCGTCGGGTTCATCGCCGTGGCTATGCGGTTGATGACGTCCGCCGCATGGGCCGACAGCTTGCGCTCGTTGTCCTTGTAGTCGAAGGTCATGCGCATCAGCGGCATGCCGAAGCGGTTGCGGTAGGTCGGGTCGAGGTCGAGGTAGTTGTAGCGATTGGGCATCACGCTGCCGGAGGCGGCGATGTTCATCGACTGGTCGTACCACTTCGCGGTCTCTTCCTTCCACTTGCTGCCCCAGGCCGGCGTGCCGGCAGGCACCGGACGCCACTGGATCGGGCGGCCGCCGTACATCGCGGTGCCGATGATGGAGCCGCCGATGAAGCCGTGCGGCGTCCGGTCGAAATCCCAGTTCGCATGGAAGTCGTCGATCAGCATGCCCATCCCGCCGGCAGCCATATACGGATGGAAATGCTTGTCCTCGAAGAACAGCATCGCCGCCGCGCCGGTCTGGTAGCAGTAATTCTTGCCGATCAGGCCCTTGCCGGAGACCGGGTCGTACGGCGTGCCCACGCCGGAGGCCAGCATCAGATGGACGTTGTTCATGCCATAGGCGCACAGCACCACCATCTTCGCCGGCTGGAAGCATTCCTCGCCGGTGATGGTGTTGAGGTAGGTGACGCCGGTGGCCTTCCTGCCGGACTTGTCGCGCTCGACCCTGGTGACCCAGGAATTGGCGCGCAGCTCGAAGGTCTTCTGCTTCAGCGCCGCGGGCAGCACGGTCATGTGCGCGCCGCCCTTGGCATTGGCCTCGCAGCCGAAGCGTTCGCAGTGGCCGCAGTACTGGCACTCGCCGAACTTGGCGCCGTCCGGGTTGGTGTACGACTGGGAAGTGTTCGCGGTCGGGCGCGGGAACGGGTGGTAGCCCATCTTCTGCGCGGTCTCGGAGAACAGCTCGCCGGCCAGGCCGGGCTGCAGCGGCGGCAGCGGATAGTCGGAAGAACGGGGCGCCTCGTACACGTTGCCGCCGGCGACCTTCCTGCCCTTGATATTGCCGGCCTTGCCGGAGATGCCGGCGACCTTTTCAAACTTGTCGTAGTACTTCTCGAGTTCGGCATAGGTGACGCCCCAGTCCTGAATCGTCATGTCTTCCGGGATGTACTTCCTGCCGTATTTTTCCTCGTAGCGCGAGCGGATCTTCAGCTCGCTGTCGTCCCAGCGCCAGGTATGGCCGTTCCAGTGCGTGCTGGCGCCGCCGACGCCGGTGCCCATCAGGTAGGAACCGAGGCGCCGGTAGGGGAGCGCGGTCTGCTTGACATCGTTGCGGATGGTCTCGGTGTTGTCCACCGTGTTGACCATCATCGCGTGGCGCTGGCCGAGCGCGAGTTCGTCGCGCATCCGCGGCACGGTGAAGTCTTCCGACGACGACTGCGGGCCGCCGCGCTCCAGGCAGACCACGGTCATGCCGGCTTCCGAGAATTCCTTGCCGAGGATGCCGCCGGTCCAGCCGCCGCCGACCAGCACTACATCTACTTCCTTCATTGTCTTCATGGTCGCTCCGGTTAGCTGAGGTCTGCAATGCCCATCGGCTGCGGCCGGTAGGGTTTGTTCCTGAATTTGACGATATTGAGCTTGTTGGTCGTGTTGACGCCGGGGTAGCCGATCATCTTCCACGCCATCTTGTCGCGATTGCCGCCGTAGATCGGGTCGGCGAACATGCCTTCGTAAAACATCTGCAGCAGCTGGGCAAAGTAGGGCTGTGACGGGACGCCGTTCGGCAGCGCGATCTTTCCGGCCTGCAGGTCCTTGAGCAGCGTCTCCCTTGCTTCCGCGGGCAGCACATCGAAGCCCTTGCCCTCCGTCGAGAACACGTATTCCGTAAAGCCCTCGGTGCCGGCGCGGAACAGCGCGGCCGGCGTCATGCCGAGCTGGTAGCCCTGGCTCGGGGTGCCCTTGGCGAACGGTCCCTGCAGGTACAGCCTGTCGCCCTGGCCCCATGCGCCGGCCAGGGAGCGGTCGAAAAAGATGTTCAGGCCCATGTCGACGCCGCCCGGCGACAGCTTGTCGGCCGGGCAGAGATGGTTGACCAGCGCTTCGACGAATGCCTGCTCGCCCGGACGCAGCCATTCATAGCCGGCGGCGGCGCCTGCAGCGGCGGCCGGCGCGGCGGCCGGGGTGGTGGCTGCCGGCATTGCGGGAGCGGCGGCTTGGGCGGCGGCGGACAGCGGCATGGCCGCCGCGCCGGCGGCGCCGGCAGCGCCGACCAGCGACTTGATCAGGAAGGCGCGGCGGGGTGTTTTTTCAGTGGTATCGCTCATGGCGGATGCGACTCTCGGCAAATGAAATGGTGAGGCGGAGCGTTATTCAACTTTCAATCGTCAACTTTCAACAGGTCGAAAGTAAAAGAACGCCAGCGGAGAATGTGAAATTTCCTGCTGGAAATTTAGGGGCGGATGTTACTTTAAGGAATTAAAAAAAGGAAGGCGGCGCTGCAAGAAAACACCATGCGGCGACGTTTTCTTAGCGCTTTTTAATTAACAATCAGGATAAATTAGTGAAATGCAAATGAAAAATGGACTTATCGGTAACAATCTTCACACTTCCAAAAATTAAGTTGCGTGACAGAAACATTTTGGCGCATAGTGCGGCTCTTATCGCAGTCCGTGCGTTCTAAACAGGAAGGGTGTCGTCCATGCCGTTGATGGGAAATGCAAGCATCGGGAAAAAAATTGCCGCCGCTTTTGGCGTCGTTCTTGCCGTATCGGTCCTGACGACCGGCATCGGCTTGTGGCAGATGGACAAGATGAGCGCGTCGAACAAGGCGCTGCTCGAGCTGCCGCTGAAGAAGGAGCGGCTCGTCAGCGACTGGTACCGCACGATTTACGGCGGCTCGCGCCGCACCCTGGCCATTGCAAAGAGTTCGGACAATGGCCTGGTCACTTTCTTTGCGGAAGACTCGGCCCAGGGTTCGAAGCAGGCCGGGGAAATCATGAAGAAAGTGGAGACGCTGCTCACGTCCGACGACGAAATGCGCCTGCTCAAGCAGATCTCCGAGGCCCGCGACTTCTACAATGTGCAGAAGGCGGCGGTCACCAAGGCCAAGGAAGCGGGCAATGCCGAGGAAGCCAACCGCGTGCTGGACCAGAAATTCATCCCGGCGTCGGAGAAATACCAGACGCTGCTGCGCGACCTGCTGGAGATGCAGCGCGCCGAGATCGACCGCAGCGCCGCGCTCAGCAACGAGGCGTCCGCGTCCAGCCTGAACTGGCAGATCGCGCTGACCGGGCTGCTGGTACTGCTGGTGGCGGCCTGCGGCTTCGCGCTGAAGGCGAGCATCGTCAAGCCGCTGGCTTTTGCGATCGGCATCGCGCGCCGGGTCGCCAAGGGCGACCTGACCGCGGATGTCCGGTCCAACTCGCGCGACGAGGCCGGCCAGCTGCTCGAGGCGCTGGGCGACATGAGCCGGGCGCTGCGCGGGCTGGTGGCCGAAGTCAAGCAGGGCGCGGAAACCATCGCCGGCGCATCGGGCGAGCTGGCGCAGGGCAATGCCGACCTTTCGGCGCGCACCGAGCAGCAGGCCAGCGCGCTGGAGGAAACCGCCTCGTCGATGGAAGAGCTGACCTCGACCGTGCGGCAGAATGCGGATAATGCGCGCCAGGCAAACCAGGTCGCCTCGTCGGCGTCGGCCATCGCGGCCAAGGGCGGCACCGTGGTTGCCGAAGTCGTGCAGACGATGGACTCGATCAACGAAGCGTCGAAGAAGATCGTCGACATCATCACGGTGATCGATGGCATCGCATTCCAGACCAATATCCTGGCGCTCAATGCGGCAGTCGAGGCGGCCCGCGCAGGCGAGCACGGCAGGGGCTTCGCCGTCGTCGCTTCCGAAGTCCGCAGCCTGGCGCAGCGTTCCGCCGCGGCGGCCCGGGAAGTCAAGGACCTGATCGGCGATTCCGTCGGCAAGACCAACGACGGCAGCCGCCTGGTGGCCGAAGCCGGCCGGACCATGGATGAAGTCGTCGTCAGCGTCAAGCGGGTGACCGACCTCGTGGCCGAAATCAGCGCCGGGGCGCAGGAGCAGAGCGCGGGCATCGAACAGGTGAATATCGCGATCACCCAGATGGACCAGACCACGCAGCAGAATGCGGCGCTGGTGGAGCAGGCGGCCGCCGCATCCGGCTCGATGCAGCAGCAGGCAAGCTCGCTCGCCAGGGCGGTGGCGGCCTTCCGCGTCGACGATGCCGCAGCGGCGGCCGTGCCGTCGATCGCGTCGGCCCCGGCCGTCAGGATGCCGGCCCCGGCGGCTGCCGCGCCGCGCACGGTCGGCGGACGCAGGGGCGGCGCGGTGGCCAATGCCCCGCGCACCGAGCCGCGCATTGCCGCGCCGACCGCGGCCGGCGGCGACTGGGAAGAGTTCTGACCGACGCCGCGCCGGCTGCCGCCGCGCCCCGGGCGACGATGCGATAGGGCGCGGCGCAAGGCTGCAGGCATGCTTTGCCGGCAGCGCGCCGATGCCGGCCGCGTTGGGTGCGACCAATCCTGCTCCGGCCCGCCGCGAAACGTTGCACGCGGTGCGCCTGAAATGTTACGATTTAAATCTTTCCAGAGGGAAACCTTGGCGGCGCAGTCCGCTCCGGTTCCCGACCCTATCCGCCATCCCAGGAATAATCTGTATGAACATGAATAATGTGCCGGTCGGCCGACGACTGGCTTTCGGTTTCGCCTGCGTTTTCGTGCTGCTCGCGGTCATCGTCGCCCTCAGCGTAATGCGCATGCGGCAAACCAGCGAACTCACCGAGCAGACGCTGAAAGAGGATTTGCAGACCGAGCGCATCGTCAGCGAGTGGAAGAGCATCATCGAGCTGAACGTGCCGAAGACCATCGCCGCAGCCAAGGCGACCGACCCGGCGGTCCAGCAGCTGTTCGAGGCGTCGATCGCCGAGTCCACCGAGCGCGCGGTCAAGCTGCAGTCCGAGATGCAGAAGCGCCTGACCGACCCGGCATCCAAGGCCCTGATCGCCGATGCCTTCGACAAGCGCGCGGCCTACCGCAGCGCCCGCGAATCCGCGTTCAAGCAGAAGAAGGAAGGCAGGCTCGAAGAAGCCAACCGCTTCTTCGACCACGAGATGAAGGCCAAGTCCGACGCCTTCATCGCCAGCGTCAATGCGCTGGCAAGGAGCCAGCACGAGGCGATCGACGCCAAGGCCGCGATTATCAGCGACGGCGCGCGCTTTTCCATCGCCCTGATCCTGGCGCTGGGCGTCGCCGCCGTGCTGCTCGGCAGCGCGCTGGCCTTCGTCATCACGCGCGGCCTGCTGCGCCAGCTGGGCGGCGAGCCGGCCTATGCCGCCGACGTCACCCGGCGCATCGCGGCCGGCGACCTGTCCGCGCCGATCGCGCTGAAGGACGGCGCCGGCGCAAGCCTGCTGCATTCGATCAAGGACATGCGCGACAGCCTCGCCGGCATCGTCGGCGAAGTGCGCAGCGGCACCGATACCATCGTCTCCGCGTCCGGCCAGATCGCCTCCGGCAACATGGACCTGTCCTCGCGCACGGCGCAGCAGGCCGGCTCGCTGGAGGAAACCGCGGCCTCGATCGAGGAGCTGACCGTGACCGTGCGGCAGAACGCGGACAATGCGCGCCAGGCCAACGAGCTGGCGCGCTCGGCGTCGGAAGTCGCGGCCCGGGGCGGCGCAGAGGTCGGGCAGGTGGTGGACACGATGGCGTCGATCAGCGAGTCGTCGACGCGGATCGCCAATATCATCAGCGTGATCGACGGCATCGCGTTCCAGACCAATATCCTCGCGCTCAATGCGGCAGTGGAAGCGGCGCGCGCCGGCGAGCAGGGCCGGGGCTTTGCCGTGGTGGCGTCCGAGGTCAGGAGCCTGGCGCAGAAGAGCGCCGCGGCGGCCCGCGAGATCAGCGGCCTGATCGGCGACTCGGTCGGCAAGGTCGACGCCGGCGCCAGGCTGGTGGACCAGGCCGGCGCGACGATGCAGGAGGTGGTGGACAATGTCGCGCGGGTCAGCAAGCTGATCGGCGACATCGCCACCGCCAGCGACGAGCAGCGGGCCGGCATCGAGCAGGTCAACCGCGCGATCTCGCACATCGACCAGACGACGCAGCAGAACGCGGCGCTGGTGGAGCAGATCTCGGCCGCGGCCGACACCATGCAGCAGCGGTCGATGAGCCTGGCGCAGACCGCAGGCGTGTTCAAGCTCGGCGCATCGGCGGCATCGGCGGCATCGCCGGTGGCGCTGCTGCGCTGATCCGGGCGGCGCGGCGCGCCTTCACGCCGCGCGGCCGGAACGTTTCCCTACGAGCCCGCGCTGCCCGGCCCGAGCAGCGATTCCTGTATCTGCTCCAGCCGCCGGCCGCGGGTCTCGATGCCGCTTCTCAGCAGCAGCCCGGCGGCCAGCACCAGCGGCAGGGCGATCAGCAGCGCGGACAGGCCGAGGTTGCCGAAGATGCCCAGCACGCCGCCGGCCGCGCCGAGGATGCCGCCGGCCTTGGAACTGGCGGCGACCACGCCGGAGCCGGTGGCGCGCTGGTCGGCCGGGTAGATTTCAGCCGCATAGGGGATCAGCATCGCGATCACGCCGCTGGCGCTGAACAGCAGCAGCGCGGTGATCGTGATCATGACCGGGACCGAGCGCAGGCCGGCCGCGCTGGCGACGAAGAAGGCCAGCAGCGTGGCCGCGGTCAGCAGCACGAACAGCACCAGCGTCTTCACGCTGCTCCAGCTGTGATACAGCCAGATCACGACCAGCGTGCCGGGCAGCGCCAGCAGCGCCGAGCGCGCCAGCAGCGCGCTGGCGGCGGCCGGGTCCATGCCCATGCTGCCCAGGCTGGTCGGCAGCCAGAGCAGGAAGCCGAAATTCACCAGTCCCCATGCAAGGCCGCAGCAGATCAGCCCGAAGGTGATCGCGCCGCGATTGCCGGCGCCGCGCGACGCATGCGGCGCGGCGCCGGCAGCCGCCGCGGGCTCGTCCATCACGCCTGAAAACTTCGCCAGCACGGCCCGCGCTTCCCCTTCCATCCCGACCCGCGCCAGAAAGCGCGGCGACTCGGGGATATAGCGGTCGAGGAAAATGATCAGCGCGCCCGTCGGCAGGCCCAGCAGCCACAGCACGCGCCAGCTGAACAGCGGCTCCAGCACGGCCGCCGCGCCGGCTGCGAGCAGGTAGCCGGCCGAGGTGCCGATGCCGCCCAGCGCCACCAGCAGCCAGCCGCGGTGCGCGGCCGGCACGGTCTCGGCCATCAGCGTGAAGGCGATCGGCAGCAGGCCGCCGGCAGACGCGCCCATCAGGAAGCACATCACCAGGTTCCATTCGAACGAGGGCATCGCGCCGCAGATCGCGGTGCCGATGAACATCAGCGCCGACAGCAGGATGGCGGCGCGCCGGCCGTAGCGGTCGGCGATGCGGCCCCACAGCACCGAGCCGACCGTGGTGCCGGTCAGCGCCACCAGCGCCAGCAGGCCGGCGGCCTGCTTGCTGATCCCGTATTCGCCGGTCAGGCCCGGCATCACGAAGCCCAGCGTCGCCGGCTTCTGCACGTCGACGGTCAGGGCCAGCACCAGCACCAGCACCAGCTTCCAGTGCTCGCGGTTCAGCGCCGCGCCGTCGGCGACATGGAACTGCAGCGGCGCGCCGGCGGAAGCGCCGGCCCCGGGGAGGCGCGGCAGCATGCCCCAGGCCGCCAGCAGCAGGCCGAACGGGATCAGTCCCATGCCGGTCAGCATGGTGGCGTCCATCTCCATGCCGGCCATCTGGTAGCCCATGTGGGACGCGTGGACGAACATCGGCAGGTGCGCGAACACGCCCAGCGTGATGGCGGCGCAGCCGGTCCAGAATGCGGCGGGGTGGTGATACCCGAGGCCGTTTGCTTGCATGATCTTCCTCTTGTTGTGGGGGAGTGTCGGGTTTGGCGTGTCAGCCCGGCTGCCGCCGCAGCCGCCGGTACAGCAGCAGCGGCAGCCGCAGCGCGAAGCCGAGGAACAGGCGGGCATGCATGCCCGTCAGCAGCACGTTGTCGCGCAGGTAGCGGAAATGGGAAACGCCGCCCTCGGCGGCGCCGAAATACCGCACCGGCGCGTCGATGTTGACCGGCCTGACGCCGCGCCAGCACAGGCGCACCACGGCTTCCGGGTCGAAGTCGAAGCGCCGCATCCAGCGCTGGCCGCGCATGACCGCGCGCAGCGGCGCGACCGGATAGACCCGGAAGCCGTACAGCGAATCGCCGATGCCGGACCACAGGGTCTCGAGATTGGCCCACCAGTTCGACACCTGCCGGCCCTTGACCCGCAGCGCCGGCGCGCTGGCGTCGAACACCGGCTTGCCCAGCACCATCGCGTCCGGCGCCCGCTGCGACGCCTGCATGAATGCGGGGATCAGGCCGGCCGGATGCTGGCCGTCCGAGTCCATGGTCAGCGCATGGGTGTAGCCGCGGGCCGCCGCTTCGTCGAGCCCGCGCAGCACCGCGGCGCCCTTGCCGCCATTCTCCGGCAGCACGATCACGTGCAGGCCGTCATCCTGCGCGGCCATCTGCCGCAGACGTTCGGCGCTGCCGTCGGTGCTGCCGTCGACCACGACCCAGACCGGGTTCCAGTGCCGGCGCGCGGCCTCCACCGCGTCGTAGACCCGGGCGCCGGGGTTGTAGCTGGGGATCAGGACGATATGGGTCGCGGAGGGCGCCGGCGCGCCCCCGGCCTGTTGCGCTGGAACGGTCATTTGGTGCTGGCTGTCGGTTGTCCGTCGAACGGCGCCGCGGCGCCCGCGGCCGCGCCCGGCGCAGCCGCGGGCTGCGTCAGCGCGTCGGAAAAATATTGCTGGAGTTCGCTCGCAAGGGTGGCGCTGCTGGTCGGCGCATCGAAGCGGCGGCCCAGGCGCACCGTGTAGGTCAGCGGCAGGTCGGGCTTGCGCCAGGCCGGCCAGCCCTTGGACAGGAAGCGGCTGTTGGTGTCGACCAGCACGGTCTGCACCGGCGCGTGCGCGCGGCAGGCGATCACGCCGACCGCGCCGGTGATCTTGCCGATCGGCGGCGTGACCGTGCGCGTGCCCTCGGGGAACAGCAGCACATGGCTGCCGGCGCGCAGGTTGTCGAGCGCCAGGCAGATCATCGCGCGGATCGAATCGTTCGGGATGTAGCGCGACAGGCGGGCGCCGCCGCCGAGCAGCAGGTTGTCCAGGATGGTCGCCTTCATGATGCAGGCGACGTCCGGCAGCCGCGAGGCCATCATCACCGCGTCCCACAGCGACGGATGGTTGGGCGCGATGATCATCGCCTTCTCCCCGCGCATCGCGTCCAGCGGCCGCAGGTCGAAATGGAAGCGGCCGGACAGCGCCAGCGTGGACAGGAACAGCCGGCAGGACAGCATGATGCCGAGGCGGCCGACGCGCTGGCCCAGCGGCTGCGGCAGCACCATGTGCAGCAGGCTGGCCAGCAGGGACCACGCCAGCGACAGCAGCACGAACTCGGCCAGGCACAGGTAGAAGACCGACCAGTCGTAGACCGCCATCAGCGCGCGCGCAGGGAATTTCATGACCTTATGCCGCAGGCGTTGGACGGGAACGCGCGCCGGCCAGACGCCGGCCGCCGCGCGCCGCAGGCTGCCGGGCCGCATCAGAGCGCCGCGTCGGCCGGGCGGATATTGCGCTTGCGGGTTTTCCACGCATTGTAGGTGCGCCTCATATTGGCCAGCGAGATGCCGTAGTAGAGCGCCTTGAACGCCAGCAGGTGCGGCCAGATGCGGGTCTTGCCGAACACGTCGCCGGCCAGCACCGACAGCAGCGCTTCCTGCATGCGGAACAGGTTGCGCGGCCCCATGAACAGGTTGCGCATCGTGGGATTGGTGACGCGGTAGATAAACCACGAAAACTTTTTCGGCCCGATGCGCATCGTGCGGTCGAAGCGCCGCAGCGCCGCCGGCGCCCGCGCCGGCTGCGACAGGCAGGCGTCGACCGCGTCGGCGCCGGCGAAGGCGCTGTTCATCGCCAGCATCACGCCCGAGGAAAACACCGGGTCGATGAATGCATAGGCGTCGCCCAGCAGCAGGTAGTTGCTGCCGTGGCTGCGGCTGCAGGTGTACGAGTAATTGCCGGTGGCCTCGGGCACGGACGCCAGTTCGGCGCCCTGCAGCCGCTCGGCCAGCTTCGGGCACATCGCGATCGTGTCCATCAGGAACTCGGCCAACGGCTTCTTGCGGGTCTTCAGGTAGTACGGCCAGGTGACCGCGCCGATGCTGGTGCGGCCGTCGGACAGCGGGATGAACCAGAACCAGCCGTGGTCGAACCAGAAGATGGTGATGTTGCCCTCGTCGCGGCCTTCGTTGCGCCTGACGTTGCGGAAGTGCGCATACAGCGCGGTGCTGTTGTGCGCGTCGTTGCGCTCCTTGACGTCGAACTGCCGGCCGAGGAAGGTGTCGCGGCCGGACGCGTCGAGCACGAAGCGGGTGCGCCACGTCCTGTCGACGCCGTCGTCGCTGCGGGTGGCGACCAGCGCGCCCTGGTCGTCGGGCAGGAACTGGACATTGGTCACCCTGCAGCCCTCGATGACCTCGGCGCCGCTGCGGCCGGCGTTGCGGATCAGGATTTCGTCGAAGCCGGCGCGCTCCACCTGATAGGCGTAGGGCATGCTCTTGTCCATCGCGTCGCCGAACTGGAACACCTGCTTGTGGTCATGCCACGGCGACATGAATTCGGCAGCCCATTTCACCATGCCGATCGCGCGGACTTCGTCGGCCACGCCCAGCTTCTCAAGCAGCGGCAGGTTGGCCGGCAGCAGCGATTCGCCAATATGGAAGCGCGGGTGATGCGCCTTCTCGACCAGCGTGACGCGGTAATTCTTGCGTGCCAGCAGCGTGGCGGCAGTGGAGCCGGCCGGGCCGCCGCCGATGATCAGCACATCGCATTCGTCGATTTCTACAGGGGACGTCGGGTTCACATTCATTTTCTGGCGGCGGAGGTAACGAGCCAAGACTCTATCATTTTCGCCCCGCAGGCAATAGGGTTTGTTGCCGAAAATTAATTCCTGGGGCGGCGGTCACTCGCCGAGGCGGCTGGCGTCGACCATGGCCGCAGACTGCCCGAACACCCAGGTGACCGCAACCCCGGCCGACACCGCGTTCTTCCTCTGCACCAGCGGGCTGTCCTCGAAGGATGCGCCGCCCAGCGCGTCGTAGCGCAGGAATGCGCCGACCCAGTAGCGCTCGAAGCGCTTGGACACGGCCGCCGTGAACTGCGAGCCGGCATAGCCTCCCGGCGCGTCGTAGCGCGGACGGGCGGCGGTCGCGTCGGCGTCGCCGACCGAATAGAAATAGCGGTTGTAGCGGCGGCTCTGGAAGTTCGGGCCTGCCAGCATGCCCAGGTTCCAGCCCGACATGCCGAACGGATCGCGCACGTCGAGGTTCAGGTTGGGCGCGAACAGCCAGCCGATCTGGCGCGGCGACGACTCGATGGTCACCGCGGTGCGCAGCGGCGTGCGCAGGTCCAGCTTCATCCCGCCCGAATCGGCCTTCCACAGGTTCACCGACAGCGTCGGCCCCAGTTCGACGGTGGGCCGCAGGCTCGCCATGCCCTGGCGCACCGTGTTGTTCTTGCTGCTGACCGGCAGCGTCGCATTCAGGCTGATATTGAGCTCGACGCGCTCGGTGTTGAACAGCGTGCTGCGCACGCCGTTGCGGTCGGCCTTCAGGAACTCGCCGCGGTAGACGAAATAGGGCGCGGGAAGCACGTAGGTCTGGCTGCTGTCGGCGCCGCGGTAGTCGGGCAGGGTCACCGCGGCGACCCCGAGCCCGGCTTCCCACAGGGGCAGCGGCTCGGCGGCCGCGGGCAATGCGGCCAGGAGCGCGCAGGCGGTTGCCGGTACGGCAAGGCGCCGGAAGGAAGGAATTTGCATCGTTGGTCCGCGGTCGTTGGTTGTTCTGCGCGGCGCCGGCCAGCCGGCATCCGCATCCGTGCCGTTCGGCAACGGCGAACGAGTGTAGCCTAGCGGCTAACGTTTGGCTACCCGGCCGGAGGTGGGCGGATATCGCCTATAGGCAGCAGGCGGAAAAGGCCGGACGCCGGGTCCGGAAGGCGGCGCAGCGCTCGCCGGAGACGGCAGGCGTCGGGCGTCGCCGACGGCCGCAGCCGCAGCCTAGTTATCCGCAGTGAGTATTCCCTCGTCGACCCGTCCGGCGGGGGCCGCCAGCCTGACCTGGTTGCGGCCCGCGGCCTTGGCTTCGTACAGCGCGCGATCCGCTTCCCGCAGCAGCAGGGCCGGCGCATCCGGGTGCTCGCCCTGCGCAAGCGTCGCCACGCCGATGCTGACGGTGACATGCCCGACCGGGCTGCCCGCATGCTGGATCGCGATGGCTTCCACCGCCTCGCGGACGCGCTCGGCCGCGGCCAGCGCGCCGGCGGCCTGCGTCTGCGGAAGCAGCACCGCGATTTCCTCGCCGCCGTAGCGGGCGACGACATCGCTGGCGCGGCCGCGCGCCGCCGACACCGCCGCGCCGATCCGGCGCAGGCACTCGTCGCCGGCCGGATGGCCGTACAGGTCGTTGTAGCGCTTGAAGTGGTCGACGTCGATCATCACCAGCGCCAGCGGGGTTTGGTGCCGCATGCTGTGCCGGCATTCGGCCTGCAGCGCCAGGTCGAAGCGGCGGCGGTTGCCCAGCCCGGTGAGGCTGTCCTGCAGCGAAAGCAGTTCCAGCGAACGGTTCATCCGCTCCAGCGTGTACTTGGCGTCGCGCAGTTCCGCCTCGACCCGCTCGCGCACGCTGATCTGGCGCACCAGGTGCAGGCCGCATCCGCTCAGCACGGCGATCAGCGCAAGGATCACCGCCGCGGTCTGCAGCGCTTCCTGCTGCCAGCCGGCGAAGATGTCGTCCTTCGCGAATGCGGTCGCGACGACCAGCGGATAGTGCCGGACATGCTCGTAGCTGTAGACCCGGACCACCTGGTCCACCACGGACTGCAGCATCGCGGTGCCGGGGCCGTTCGCGCGCAGCTGCGTAAACACCGGCCCCTTGCCGACATTCGCGCCGACGAGATCCGCCTTGAAGGGGCGGCGCAGCAGCACCGTGCCGTCGTCCAGCGCGAGCAGGATGGTGCCGTTGGCGCCGATGTCGAAGCTCTGGTGGAACTGGCGGAAATACGCCATGTCCACCGTCGCCAGGACGACGCCGGCGAACGTGCCGTCCGGGTGGTTGATGCGCCGCGATATCGGCACCACCCAGCGGCCCGTGGTCAGGCTTTCGGTCGGCGCGCCGACATGCGCGCTCTGGTCGAGGTTCGCCTTGTGATAGACGAAGTACTCCCGGTCCGCATTGCCCGCCCTTGCGGGCCGCACGCTCAGCGCGTTGACCATCGTGCGGCCTTCCTGGTCGAAGACGAACATGCCTTCCAGCGAGGACAGCTGGGCCACGCTTGCCTTGAGCAGGTTATGCAGGCGCGGCAGGGACACGCCGGCCATCCCGTCCACTTCGAGCCGTTCGACCACGCCCAGCAGCATGGAGTCGGCCGCGCGGAAGGTGTCGTCCGCATGCTGGGACAGCGCCTTCGTCATGTTGGCGGTGGCGGTGCTGGCTTCTTCCATCTGCAGCACCCGCGCCTTCCAGAGTGTCCAGCAGCCCATGCCGATCAGGGTCAGCGCGACCAGCAGCACGAACAGGATCGCATTGCGCTTGGCGTTGCCGGCCGGTGCGTCGCCGCCGGGGGTCATTCGGTGCTGCCTCGCATTCCATCGTGGTCTGCAAGGCTGGCGGCGGGGCGGTCTGGGTAGGTTGTCAAATGCAATGCCGTTTCATGTGAGGTGGCGCCCGGGATGACGGCGCGCCGGTGCGGCGATCTTTTTTGCTTGTCGGGATTATCGGCACGCGGGCTTCTTACTTGAGCGCGCCGGGCAGTATGTGCCATCCGGCCGCATCGGCGCGGAGGAAATAGGCAATTCAATATTAGCAAAACCGTTACACTGCTGGTTTTATCCAGAATGAGCATTGCCGTGAAAAGTAACGAACAACACCTGCAGGACCTGTTCCTGAACACGCTGCGCAAGGAACGCATTCCCGTCTCGATGTTTCTGGTCAATGGCATCAAGCTGGTCGGCCATATCGAATCTTTCGACCAGTATGTGGTCATGCTACGCAGCAGCACCGCAACGCAGCTGGTCTACAAGCACGCCATCTCGACCGTCTTCCCGACCCGCGACATCAAGCTGTCCGCGCCGGCGACATAAATTTGCCTCAGCCGGGCGACATGCCCGGCTGGCTCGGCGACGCCGCCGGGCGATCCCCGCCTTGCCTTGGCCGCGCCAGCCGGCCGCGCACCAGCACGTCTGCAATCCCGACCCGACACGCGGTCGCTGCGCCGGCCCCGCGCCGACGCGCTTTCCATCCACATCCCGCATACCCATCGCTTCCGTGCAGGCGCACTGCCGAATGCTTGCGCATTCGCAGGCCGCCGCTATGTCCGGGACATGACAGACGGCCCCTTGCAGGACGCCTACACTGCGTCGAACAACGGCAGTCGCGTCACCCGGGAGAACCGCGATGGATGGACTGGATGCCGGCGGGCAGATGCCGGAACAGCATATCGACGAAGTCGAAGAGCGCCTGTGCATGCTCGCCGACCAGATCGTCGCGCTGGTCAGCGAGGAGGCCGGCGCGGGCATCCAGGCCGAACTCCTGTTTTCCACGTTCAGGGCGCTGCATAGCCTGAAGCGCCTGCGCGCCGGGATCCAGGACGCGATGCAGCTGCGCGATGGCGCGTGCTGACGAACGCCGTGCTCCGCTCCCATCCCCGTTCCGATCCCCCGGCGCCGCCGGTGAACGCCAGCGGCCGGCATCAGGCCGGCGCCAGCTGGAAACGCACCGAGAACGCCGTTCCCCTGCCATCCGGCCCCGCGTCCAGGCTGATCTGCGCGCCATGGTCGGCCGCGATGTCGCGCACGATCGCCAGGCCCAGCCCGCTGCCGCGGGTATTGTGGCTGAGGCGGTAGAAGCGGCTGAACACCAGTTCGCGTTCGTCGGCGGGCACGCCCGGGCCGTCGTCCTCCACCTTCAGCAGGCCGGCGCCGTCGACGGCGCGGCAGCTGACCGTGACCCGGCCATGCGGCGGCGTATAGCGGATCGCATTGTCGACCAGGTTGTCGATCAGGTCGCGCAGCAGGAAGCTGTCGCCGATGATGTCGACCGGCGACAAATCGAAGCCAAGGTCGATTCCCTTCTTGTCGGCCTCCTCGACGAAGTGCTGCACCGATTCCGCGACCAGCTTGTCGAGCGACAGCGGGTACAGCCTGGCCTTCTCGAACTGGTCCGGCTCGGCGCGCGCCAGCGCCAGCAGCTGGTTGGTCTGCCGGATCATGCGCTCGGCCGACGACATCATCAGCGACAGCGCGCGCGCGGCTTCGTCGCGGTCGGGCTCGCCGCGCTGCAGCCATTCGAGCTGGGTCTTGAGCCCGGCCAGCGGCGTGCGCAGCTGGTGCGCGGCATTCGCGAGGAAGTCCTGCTGGCTGCGCGAGACCTGGCGCACCCGGTCCAGCAGCTGGTTGATCGCGGACGCCACCGGCGCCAGTTCGAGCGCGAGCGGGCCGTCCGGCAGCGGCGCGAGGTCGTCGGGCTTGCGCGCATCCAGGCTGTCCCGCATCGCCTGCAGCGGCGCCAGGCCGCGGGTGACGCCGAACGACACCACCGCGATCGAGATGAAGGTCAGCGCCAGGTCGAGCAGCAGCAGGCCGGCGAAGTTGCCGCCCGAGCGGACGCTCAGGCGCTTCCACAGTGTCTCGCCCACGCCTATCGTGACCCGCTCGCTGCCGACCAGCACTGACAGCGCGATCACGCGGATCGCCCCGCCGCGCATCCGGCTGTCGTAGGCTTCCGGCTCGTCGATGGACGGCGGCGTGCGCAGCGGCGGGAAGTCCCGGTCGCCGGCCAGCGTGTCGCCGGCCGCATTGCGCACGACGAAATAGACCGAGTCGAAATGATCCAGCCGCAGCACCTGCTCGGCCTGGTGCGGCAGGTCGACGACGATCCTGCCGTCATGCTGCTGCATGTAGGGCAGCAGCGCCCAGGCGGCGTCGGCCAGGTTCTGGTCGTAGGCGAGCTGCGTCGGCCGCCATGCCAGCCAGTAGGTCGAACCCGCGCCGACCAGGTTGATCGCCAGCAGCGGCAGCAGCAGCCGCTTCAGCAGGTTCAGCCTGATGCTGCGCATTAAACCGCCTTGTCGAGCATGTAGCCGAATCCGCGTATGGTGCGCAGCCCGAGGCCGGCGTCGCCGACCTTGATGCGGATGCGCGAGACATAGACTTCCACCGCGTTGAGGGTCAGTTCCTCGCCCCAGGGAAGGATGGCGTCGATGATCTGCTGCTTGGAGACGACGCGTCCGCGATGCCGCACCAGGTATTCGAGGATGCCCCATTCGCGCGCCGACAGCTCGATCACGCGGCCATGCACGGTCGCGCGGCGGGCCACGCTGTCGAGGGTGAGGCCGCCGATCTGCAGCGTGGCCTGGAGCGGGCCGGCGCGGCGCAGCATGGCCCGCACCCTCGCCACCAGTTCGGGTGTCGCGAAGGGCTTGACCAGGTAATCGTCCGCGCCCAGCTCCAGGCCGAAGACCCGGTCTTCCACCGCGTCGCGCGCGGTCAGGAGCAGCACCGGCGTCGTGCTGCCGCGCGCCCGTAGCCGCCGCACCACCTCGAAGCCGTCGATGCCGGGAAGGCCGATGTCCAGCACTACCGCGGATATGGACTGGCGCTTGAGCACGTCGTCGGCGTCCAGGCCGTTCGAGACCACGTTCACGACGATGCCGTGCTTGGTCAGGTTGCGCGCGATTCCATCGGCAAGGACGGCATCGTCTTCGACAAGCAGAACATCCATAGTGTGTTTCGACCGGCCTGGATTTGAAGCAGGCAATTATAGAGAAAGTCCTGCCGCCGCACTGTCAGCAGTTTGTCAGCCCTTCTTCAGTTTGCTGACAGGAAGGCGGTTCATCATCCGTGGCCTTGCAGTTTCGTTCCGGGCAGTCTGCGCCATGAAAAGAATCATCCTCCTCCTCCTTTGCACGCTGTCGACCTGTGCGCCCGCGTGGTCCCAGCAGTCCGATGGCGGGCTCGGCCTGGCGCAGGCGCAGCGCATGGCCGTCGACGGCAACCATGACCTGCGGCTGGCGCTGGCCGCCGTGCAAGCCGCGCAGGCCGCGATCCTGGCCGCCGACACCGCGCCCAACCCGGTCCTGACGCTGCAGACGGTCAACATCAATCCATCGCTAGGGATCGGCGCCGGGCCGCTGCGCGGCAAGACCGTCGACAGCAGCGTGCGGATCGACCAGCAGATCGAGCGCGGTGGCAAGCGCGCGCTGCGCATCGACAATGCGCAGTACCTCGAGCTGGCGTCCCGCGCCGACCTGGCCGACGTCCGGCGGCAACTCCGGCTGGCCGTGACGCAGGCCTATTACGACCTGCTGGCGGCGCACGAGAAGCGCGAGATCGCGCGCGACACCGCCGGCCTGTACGGCAGCTCGCTGGAAGCGGCGCGCCGGCGGCGCAAGGCCGGCGACCTGGCCGGCGCCGATGTCTCCCGCATCGAGGTCGATGCGCTGCGCGCGGCGAACGACGTCGACCAGGCCGACGCCGAACTGCAGCGCGCACAGCAGACGCTAGCGCTGGCGCTGGGCATGCCGCAGGACGCGCCGCGGCTGCGCGCAACCGACCCGTGGCCTGACCTGCCCGCGCCCGGCGCGGAGGACGATGCCGCAGACATCGCCGGCATCGAGGCCGCGCTGGACAGGCGCGCCGACGTGCGCGCGGCGAAGGCGCGGGTGGGCGCCGCGGCCGCCGCGCTGCGGCTGGCGCTGGCGCTGCGCACCCGCGACATCACCGTCAGCCTGCAGGGCGAGCACTGGCCGCAAAGCGCGGCCGATGCCCAGGGCAGCGGCAACAGCGTCGGTGTCGCGGTCCAGTTCCCGCTATTCGTGCGCAACCAGTACCAGGGCGAGATCCGCAATGCGCAGGCGGCGGCCGACAGCGCCGCGGTCACGCTCGAAAAGACGCGGGCCGCCGCGCTGTCCGACCTGGCGCGCAGCGCCAGCGATGCGCGGGTCGCCGCCAGCCGCCGGCGACGTTACGAGAGCGAGCTGCTGCCGGCGTCCGCGCGCTCGGCCGATGCCGCCGAATACGCGTTTCGCAACGGCGCGGCCGGCGTGATGGACGTGCTCGACGCCCGTCGCACGCGGCGCGCGACCCTGCTCGATGCGGCCATCGTCCGGGCCGAGCATGCAAAGGCGCTGGCCGCGCGGGAAGCCGCCCGCGCCGGCGCCACCGATAACAACGACCTGTAATGACCATGCGTAAAACCCTGCAAACCGTCGCCACGCTTGCGCTGATCGGCGCTGTCGCGGCCGGCGCCATCTTCGCCACCCGCCTGCACGCGGCCGACCAGCCGGCCGCCGACCCGGTCCCGGCGCGCCTCGCCGAGCCCGGCGTGCTGCGCTTCGACGCCGGCGCGCCGCAGCTGTCGGCGCTGCGCATCGAGACCGCGGTGGCGATGCCGCTGCCGATGGCCGAGGCGCTGAACGGCAGGCTGGCGCTCGATGAAAACCGCACCGCCCGCATTTCGAGCCCGATCGCCGGCCGCGTGCTGAAGCTCGTCGCCGAACCCGGCGACCGCGTCGCTCGCAACGCGGTGCTGCTGCAGGCCGACGCGCCCGAGCTGGCCGCCGCCGATGCCGACTGGCGCAAGGCCCAGGCCGACGAGGTGCGCAAGAAGCTGGCCTACGAGCGCGCCCGCAACCTGCTCGCGCACGAGGTGGTGCCGCAGAAGGATGTCGAGGCGGCCGACGCCGACTACCGGCAGGCGGCGGCCGAGAGCCGCCGCACCGGGCTGCGGATGCGCAGCCTGCATGCATCGGGCGCCGAGAACGGCAGCTTCAGCCTGCGCACGCCGCTGGCCGGCGTGGTCGTCGAGCGGCAGGTCACGCCCGGCATGGAATTGCGGCCCGACCTGGCAAACCCGCTGTTCGTGGTCAGCGACCCGTCCCGGCTCTGGCTGCTGGTCGATGTGCCGGAACGCTCGCTGGCGCAGGTCAGGCCGGGCCAGAAGGTGAGCCTGGAGACCGATGCGTTTCCCGGCGCGCGTTTCAGCGCGACCGTGGACAAGGTCGGCTATGCGCTCGACCCGGCGACGCGCCGGGTGCAGGTGCGCTGCACGGTCGAGAACCCCGACGGCCGCCTGCGCCCCGAGATGTATGCGCGGGTTTCCTTCCTGTCCGACAACGGCCGCAGCGCGATCGCCGTGCCCAATGCGGGACTGGTCACCGAGGGCATCAACACCTATGCGTTCGTCGAGGCTAGCCCCGGCGTTTTCCGGAAGCGGCAGGTGGGCCTGGCGCTGCGCGGCCGCGAGACCAGCCATGTCGACAGCGGCCTGCAGGCCGGCGACCGGGTGGTGGTCGAAGGCGCGCTGCTGCTGAATGCGGAGATGGCGTCCCATGCTCGATAAGCTGATCCGCTTCGTCCTCAGCCAGCGCGTGTTCGTGCTGGTGCTGACCGCTGCGCTGGCCATCTTCGGCTACCGCGCGCTGGTCGGCCTGCCCATCGAAGCCTTCCCCGACGTGCAGGACGTGCAGGTGCAGATCGTCACCCAGTACCCCGGCCAGGCGCCGGAAGAGATCGAACGCACGGTGACGCTGCCGATCGAGCGCGAGATGAGCGGCGTGCCGCGCCAGACGCAGCTGCGCTCGGTCACCATCAGCGGCCTGTCGGTGGTGACGCTGACCTTCGAGGATGGCACCAACGATTATTTCGCGCGCCAGCAGGTGCTGGAAAAACTGCAGGGCGTGAACCTGCCGCCCAACATCCAGCCGACGCTGGCGCCGCTGACCACGGCCGTCGGCGAGGTCTACCGCTACATCGTCGAGGCGCCGGTCGCGATGCCGGACTCCGAGGTGCGGGCGCTGCAGGACTGGGTGATCCGTCCCGGCCTGCGCAACGTGCCCGGCGTCGCCGACGTCGTCAGCTTCGGCGGCACGGTCAAGGAATACCAGGTGCGGGTCGACCCGCAGGCGCTCAAGCGCTACGGCCTGACGATGGACCAGGTCAGCCAGGCGCTGACTTTGAACAGCGCCAATGTCGGCGGCGGCTACCTGCGCCGCGGCGACGAGGCGCTCATCGTGCGCGGCATCGGGCTGTTCCGCGACATCGACGATATCGGCCGCGTGATCGTCAGCGCGAAGGCCGGGCGCACGGTGCTGGTGTCGGACGTGGCCGAGGTCGGGGCCGGCGCGCGGCCGCGGTCCGGCGTGGTCGCGTTCAACCGAAGCGACAGCGTCGTCGAGGGCGTGGTGCAGATGGTCCGCGGCGGCAATGCGGCGCGCGTGGTCGACGATGTGAAGCAGCGCATCGCCGACATCAACGCCAGGCTGCCGGCCGGCGTGAAAGTGCACCCGATCTACGACCGCACCGAGCTGATCGACCACACCGTCCACACGGTGGCCGAGAACCTGCTGGTGGGCGCGGCGCTCGTGATCGCGATCCTGGTGCTGTTCCTGCGCGACTGGCGCGCCGCGCTGGTGGTGGCCGCCGTCATACCGCTGTCGCTGCTGTTCGCCTTCATCATGCTGGACGCCAGGGGCGTGCCGGCCAACCTGATCTCGCTCGGCGCGGTCGACTTCGGCATCATCATCGACAGCGCGGTGGTGCTGGTCGAGGCGCTGATGGTGCGGCTCGCCACCCGCACCTTCGACCCGGCGCTGGCGGACGCCGACTACCTGTGGCGCAGGGACGTGCTGCGGGCCACCCTGGTCGAGCTAGGTCATCCGATCCTGTTCGCGAAGGCCATCATCATCATCGCCTTCATTCCCATCTTCACGTTCCAGCGGGTCGAGGGCAAGATCTTCACGCCGGTGGCGCTGACCCTGAGCTTCGCGATGCTGGGCGCGCTCCTGCTGACCATGACGCTGGTGCCGACGCTGCTGGCGCTGCTGATGAAGCGGCACACGCTGGCCGAGCGGCACAGCCCGTGGATGCATGCATTGCAGGATCGCTACCGGCGCTTCCTGCGGCGCGCCCATGAAAGCCGCTTCGTGGTGTTCGCCGCGTCCGGCGCGACGCTGGCGGTGACCCTGGCGCTGGCGCCCATGCTGGGCAGCGAGTTCCTGCCCAGGCTGGACGAGGGCAACATCTGGCTCACCGTCACGCTGCCTGCGTCGAGCGCGCTGGAGCAGACCAAGCGCGTGGAGCGCGAGGTGAGGGCGATCCTGCTGACCTATCCGGAAGTGGCCAAGGTGATTGCGCATGTCGGCCGTCCCGACGACGGCACCGACCCCAAGGGCGCGAACAACATGGAAATCCTGGCAGACCTGAAGCCGCGCGGCAGCTGGCGCTTCCCGGACAAGGAGAGCCTGGTCGCAGACATGTCCGCGAAGATCCGCCGCCTGCCGGGCGTGCCGACCAATTTTTCCCAGGTGATCGAGGACAACGTCGAGGAAGCGCTGTCCGGCGTGAAAGGCGAGATCGCCGTCAAGATCTTCGGTCCCGACCTCGAGGTGCTGACCCAGAAAAGCGAGGAGGTGGCCGCGATACTGTCGGCTATCCCGGGCGCGGCCGACGTCGCCGCGATCCGCATCGGCGGCCAGAGCGAGCTCGACATCGTGATCGACCGCGAGCGGGTCGCCCGGCTCGGCATCAATGTCGCCGACGTGAACGGCGCGATCCAGACTGCGCTGGCCGGCACCGCCGTCAACCAGTTCTACGAAGGCGACCGGCGCTTCGACCTCACGGTCAGGCTGCGCGCCGACGCCCGCGAGTCGGTGGACGATATCGCCGCGATCCAGGTGCCGCTGCCGGGCGGCGCCGGCACCGTCGGCCTGGGCGACGTGGCGCGGGTGCAGGTGCGGCAGGGCGCGGCCCGGATCAGCCGCGAGGCCGGCGGGCGCAATGCGTCGGTCAAGGCCAACCTGATCGGACGCGACCAGGGCGGCTTCGTCGCCGAGGCGCAGAAGAAGGTCGGCGAGCAGCTGGTGCTGCCGCCCGGCTACACGCTGACCTGGGGCGGCCAGTTCGAGAACCAGCAGCGCGCGGTGCGCCGGCTGGCGGTCATCGTGCCGGTCACGGCGCTGCTGATTTTCTCCCTGCTGTTCTGGGCTTTCCGCTCGGTCGGCAAGGCGACGCTGGTGCTGTCCATCGTGCCGTTTGCGCTGATCGGCGGCATCGCGGGGCTGGCGCTGGCGGGCCTGCATTTCTCGGTGTCGGCCGCGGTGGGTTTCATCGCCGTCGCGGGCATCTCGGTGCAGAACGGCGTGATCATGGTCGAGCAGATCGTCGAGATAGCCAGCACCGGCGCGGCGACCTTCGACAGCGCCATCGAAGGCGCGGTAGCCAGGCTGCGGCCCATCCTGATGACTGCCTTGATGGCAGGCCTTGGGCTGCTGCCGGCCGCTCTGTCGCATGGCGTCGGCTCGGAGACGCAGCGGCCGTTCGCGGTGGTGATCGTCGGCGGCATCGTTTCCGCCACCTTCTTCACCTTGCTGCTGCTGCCGATGGCCTATGGCTACTTTTCCCGCGCGCCGCAGGAGTAGCTGCCGATGCCGACGAACGCAAGCGCAATCGATCGCCTCGCATCGGCCCGGCGCGGCAGGCTATCCCTTTCTCCACGGCGTCCGTGCATTTCCTCGTCCCTGACGGACGCCGTTTGCCCGCAGCATGCGCCTGGATGCTGCACTGCTGCGGGCTTTTTTATGCCATCGCCTCCCTGTCCCGGGAGGTGCAATAAGCCGCGCCGCCCGCGGCTCGAGCGCGGAACGGTTGCGGCGGCTGACGTCCGCCATTCCATTGCCATCATCGGCCTTCACTCCAACACAGAATAACCATCGCACCTGGCCATGCACGCTTTCCCTCCCTCCGCGCACCGTCATCCTTCCGCCTTGCTGTGCGTCGCGCTCATCGTCGTCTTCGTCACTGCCGGCGCGGTCGGGCACGACCCGTGGAAGGCGGACGAGGCCTATGTGTTCGGCATGATCCACAGCATGGTCGGCTCGGGCGACTGGGTGGCGCCCATGCTGGGCGGCGAATACTTCATGGAAAAGCCGCCGCTGTATTACTGGGTGGCGACGCTGTTCGTGACGCTGCTGTCCGGATGGCTCGCGCCGCCCGATGCGGCCCGGCTCACGTCCAGCTTCTTCATGCTGGTCGCCTGCGGCGCGCTGTGGCTGACGGCGCGCCACTGGTGGGGCAGGCAGGTCGGCCGGTATGCGCCGCTGGCGCTGCTTGGCTGCTTCGCGCTGGCCCCGCAGACCCACCTGATGATGCCCGACGTGCCGCTGCTGGCCGGCTTCGCGCTGTCCGCCTACGGCCATGCGCGGCTGCTGGAAAGGCCGCTTGCGTCCGGCATCGTGCTGGGCGTCGGGGTCGGCATCGCCTTCCTGGCAAAGGGCCTGCTCGGCCCGCTGGCGATAGGCGCAAGCGCGGTGCTGCTGCCGCTGTGTTTCCGGCAATGGCGTTCGCCGGCTTACCTGCGCGGCCTGCGCAATGCGTTCGCGGCTAGCCTGCCGTTCATCGTCGTCTGGCCGCTGGCGCTGTACCTGCGCTCGCCGCTGCTGTTCCGCGAATGGTTCTGGGAAAACAACCTGGGCCGCTTCTTCGGGTTTTCCGGGGTCGCCAGCGGCACCGAGCAGCCCACATGGTTCTGGGCGCATAACCTGCCGTGGTTCACCTTTCCGGCCTTGCCGCTGGCCGCATTCCTGCTGTGGAAGCGGCGCGGCGAGATCGGCAGCCATCCGGCGCTGCAGTACGCGGCCGTCACCCTCGGCGTGCTGATGCTGACGCTGGCGGCGTCGGCATCGGCGCGCGTGATCTATGCGCTGCCGTTGATGGTGCCGCTGGCGCTGCTGGCTGCCCCGGCGGCATGCAGCCTGCCGGAACGGTTCAACCGGCTCTGGGTCGCCGGCGCGGCGATCCTGTTCGGCCTGATGTCCCTGCTGGTATGGAGCGGCTGGGGCATCATGATGTTCACCGGCGCCGCGCCTGCCTGGCCCTGGCTGCTGCGGGTGCTGCCGGCCGACTACCTGCCAAGCTTCGACGCCGGCGCCTTCGCGGTCGCGCTTGCCGCCACGCTGGCGGCGCTCGGGCTGGCAAGCCGGCGCTACCGGTTCGCCGCGTCCGGCCTGTTCGCCTGGACTGCCAGCCTGGCAGTTTTCTGGGTGCTGCTGTCGACGCTGTGGATGCCATGGCTCGACTACGCGAAAAGCTACCGGTCGGTGTTCGCGGCCATGCCGCTGCCCGACGACCATGACTGCGTGGCCAGCATCGGGCTGGGGGAAGGCGAGCGGGCGATGCTGCGTTATTTCAGCGGGCTCAACACGCTGCGGCGCGAACAGTGGCCCGGCGCCGGATGCGAGGTGCTGCTGGTGCAGGGCTATGCGGTCGAGGGAACCCGCCAGGTCGACCTGCGCGGCTATCACCAGGTATGGGAAGGCGCGCGCCCCGGCGACAGCTGGCAGCGCTTCTGGCTGTTCCGCGCCGACCGCAGCGACCCGTTGCCAATGTCCGGCGCCTTCCTGGAAGCCGCGATGCCGGACCATACGGTCAGCGAATAAACCGGCCCGGCAGCGCGCGTCGATCGCCGTGTCACGCCAACCTTGGCTCACAAGGCGCGATGCAAGTTCGTAGGGTGTAATGCGCTGCGCTTATTACACCCTACGAACTTGAACCGTCGGTCTCATCGGGTGCGCCATGATCCGGGATGGATACTACCTGTTGCCCGTCTTGCCGTTGCGCGCGGTTTCCTGCCGCGACACCGCGTCTTCGTACGGCTCGCGCCACAGCGTGATGAACAGGGCCATCGCCGCCGGCCCGGCAAACAGGCCGACCAGGCCGAAGGCTTCCACGCCGCCGAAGATCCCGAACAGGACCAGCAGGAAGGGCATGCGCGTGGCCTCGCCGATCAGGCGCGGCCGGACGAAATGGTCGGCGACGAACAGCACGACCGACCCCCACGCGGCGACCCCGATCGCGCCGCTGGCGTTGCCGCTCGCGGCGAGGAAGGCGGCCGCGGCCAGGTAGGCGACCGGGGCGCCGAACGGGATGATGGCCAGCGCGGCGGTCAGCGCGGCCCAGACGATGGGCGACGGCAGGCCGGCGATCCAGTAGCTGACGCCGATCAGCACGCCTTCCGCCAGGCCGACCAGCACAAGGCCGTTGACCGTCGACTGGATGGCCAGCACCGCGTTGCGCGCATAGCGCTGCCAGCGCTCGGCCCCGAGATAGCGCGCGCCGATCGCCGCGATCTGCGCCCGCAGCACCAGGCCGTTCAGGTACAGGAAGAACAGGCAGAGGATGGTGAAGCCGAAGTGGACCAGGCCGTGGAAGGCGCGGGCGCCATAGATTTTCAGCAGGTCGCCGGCGCCGGTGAGCCGCTGCACCGGCAGGCCCGAGAAGACCTGCGCGATTCCATGCGGCAGCGCCAGCGTGTTGGACCACCAGGAATGGATCGCCGGGCCGGCAAGGGGAATGCGGCCGAGTATCGCCGGCGGCGGCACGCCCTGCGCATTGGCATGGGTGATGAAGACCGCCGCTTCGGGCACCAGCTTCGAGATCTCGCGCAGCGCCGCCAGCAGCGGCGCGAGGAATACCGTCGCGACGATCAGCGTCGCCAGCGCGGACGCCAGCACGTTGTGCTTGCCCAGCATGCGCCGCAGCCGCAGGTAGAGCCGCCAGGTCGCGATCGCGAGGATCGCCGCCCACATCACCGGCACCAGGAAGTCACGGGCCACATAGGCGGCCAGCGCGACGACGCAAAGGGAAAATACCGCGCCGCAAAATGCCTGCCTGTCGTTAGCCATGGTGTTCCGGGTGTGCAGGATTAGTTGCAGCAACATAGCGCAAGGCGCCGGCGCGGTCGGTTCGCCAGCAGACCGAGCAGGTGGGCCGGGTCTGCCGGCGTATCAGCCAGGTTGCCGCAGCGCGGCGCAGTCGTCCTCCCACCGGTAGGCGGAGAGCGCATCCCCGATCGCGTCCACCGCCTGTTCCAGCTCCGCCAGCAGGCCATCGAGCCGGCCGTGGCTTGCCCGCGCCTCGATGGCGTTCGTCACCTGTGCGGCGGGGCCGGAAGAAAACATGCTGACCATGCCGCGGATGGTGTGCGCATCGCGCCTGACGCCATCGGCATCGCCCTCGGCCGCGTGCTGCTTCAGCCGGGCGATTTCCTTCGGCATGTCGCGCAGGAACAGGGCGACGATTTCCTCGAACAGCTCGCGGCTGTAATCCATCTTTTCCCGCACCGCCGCGAAGTCGACCGGGTGCGCAACGGCAAAGGAGATCGCGCTCGCCGGCGCCTGCGCGCCGATGCCGTCGAGTTCGCGCTGCAGGGCCACCGGGTCGATCGGCTTGGCCAGGTAGCTGTCCATGCCATGCGCGATGCACTTCTCGCGCGCGCCGCGCATCGCATGCGCGGTCAGCGCGATGATGGGAATGCGCTTGCCCGACCCGCCTTCCTCGCGCCGCACCAGCATGCTGGCTTCGTAGCCGTCCATGTCGGGCATGTCGATGTCCATCAGGATCGCGTCGAAGGGCTGGCTGCGCCATTGCTGGACCGCTTCCAGGCCGGTCCCCGCCAGCGTGACGATGTGGCCATGCTTCTGCAGCAGCCGCAGCGCCAGGATCTGGTTGACCTCGTTGTCCTCGGCGACCAGCAGCCGCAGCTGGCGCTTGGCCTGCTGGATCGTATGGCGGGTGATGAGCGGCATGTCGTCGCTGGCCTGCTCGCCGAAGGCCGCCGACACCGCCTGCAGCAGTTCCCAGCGGGACACCGGCTTGACCAGGTAGCTTTCCAGTCCCAGCTCGCGGCAGCGGGCGGCGTCGCCGCGGCGTCCCTCCGAGGTCAGCATCATGATCTTCACGCCCGCCAGCAGGGGCTGCGCCCGGATCTGCCGCGCCAGCTCGAAGCCGTCGACGCCCGGCATCTGCACGTCGAGCAGGGCCAGTTCGTACGGCTCTCCGGCCAGCCGCGCGCGATGCAGCTCGGCCAGCGCCGGCTCCGCGCCGGGCGCAGCCGCCGGCTGCATGTCGAGGTTGCGCAGCACGCCGGTCAGGATGCTGCGGTTGGTCGCGTTGTCGTCCGCCACCAGCACCCGCATGCCGGCCAGCTTGCGGTTCGCCAGCCCCGTGGCTGCGCGGACCCTGACGGTCGGCACCTGCAGCGTCAGGTGGAAGGTGCTGCCCGCGCCGACCGCGCTTTCCAGCGTCAGCATGCCGCCCATCAGCCGCGCGAGCTGCGACGAGATCGACAGGCCGAGCCCGGTGCCGCCGTACTGGCGCGTGGTGGACGTGTCGACCTGCGAGAACGCATCGAAGATGTCCGCAAACTTTGCCTGCGGAATGCCGATGCCGGTGTCCCGCACGCTGATGCGGATATCCGCCAGCGCGTCGCCGGGACGGTTGATCCTGGAGACCGAGATCTCGATCTCCCCGTGGTGCGTGAACTTGATCGCGTTGCCGACCAGGTTCAGCACGATCTGGCGCAGCCGGCCGGGGTCGGAGATGATCCGTTCCGGCACCGCCGGCTCGATCCGCAGCAGCAGCTCGAGCGACTTCTCGTGCGCCTCGATCGCCTGGCTGCGCACCAGTTCGTGCAGCATGCCCTCGAGCGAGAACTCGATCTGCTCGACATCGAGCCGGCCGGCCTCCAGCTTGGAGAAGTCGAGGATGTCGTTGATGATCTGCAGCAGCGACCCGGCGGAGAACCGGACCATGCGCAGGTAGTCGGCCTGCTCGTCGGTCAGTTCGGTGTCCAGCGCCAGTTCGGTCATGCCGATGATGCCATTCATCGGCGTGCGTATCTCGTGGCTCATGTTGGCCAGGAAGTCGCTCTTGATCCGGTTGGCCTGCTCGGCCGTTTCCTTCGCGCGCAGGATCGCGACTTCCGCGGCCTTCATCGCGGTGATGTCGGTGCGGATCGCTATGAACTGCTTCGGCCGGCCCTCGTCGTCCAGCAGCGGCACGATGGTGGCATTGACCCAGTACAGCCCGCCGTCGCGGTTGCGGTTGCAGATCTCGCCGTTCCAGACCTGGCCGCTGGTGATCGTCGCCCACAGAGTGTCGAAGAATGCCCTCGGCATCCGCTGCGAGCCGATGATGCGGTGCGTCTTGCCAATCAGTTCATCGCGGGTATAGCCGCTGATCTGGCAGAACAGGTCGTTCGCATAGGTGATGTTGCCGTCGACGTCGGTCATGCTGACGATCGCATGCTGGTCCAGCGCGAACTTCTGGTCGTCCAGCGCGCGTCGGGTGGCCTCGCGGTCGCGTATCAGGACCGCGGTCTGGTTGAAGATCTCCACGACCCGGCGGATTTCCAGCGGTGCGTCATGCGCATCCAGCGTCTCCGGCTTGACTGCGCCGGTTCCCAGGTCCTCCACCAGGTCGCGCAGCCGCTCCAGCCCGCCCAGCCACTGCAGCAGCAGCAGCCGGATCAGCAGCAGCCCGCCGATCAGCGAGACGACGCTGATGGTCAGCGCGACCTCCGCCAGCGACCAGAAGCTGCCGGCGACGATGGCGGTGTCGAATTCGAGCCGGATGACGCCGTAGTCCCGGCCGCCGACCGACACCGTGCGGTTCACGTCGTACAGGTAGCCGGCGACATAGTTCTCTACCCACTGCGGCGCCATCCGCGGCGGGCGCGTGCGCGAACGCGCGACCACTTTTCCGGCCTGCATGTCGATGAACCTGGCGGACTTGAACAGCGACGCCTGCACCGCCTTGTCCAGCGTCTTGTGGACCGTGTCGTAGTCGCCGATGACGACGCTGTCCTGCACCGCCTGGGCCACCACCTCGATCACCATTACCGACGCCACCTGCGTGCTCTCGACTTCCTCGTAGAACTGGAAGCGCAGGAACACCAGCAGGCCGCCGCCGACGAACAGCAGCAGGCTCAGGCTGTAGAGCATGAACACCCGGTTGACCAGCGATGCCGGCAGCAGCCGCTCCAGCCAATGCATTGCGCGTGGTAGTTGGGGCATGGATATCAGCGCAGGCTGGCCGGGGCTGTCTGGTAGAACGACCGGTATGCGGCGTATTCCGATCCGGTCGAGATGACGAAGGCGGTGGACGGCGGCAGCTTGACCAGTTCGGATGCGGTCGCCAGGATCTTGCGGCCCTCCGGGTCGCCGCCCATCTCCACGAATGCGCGCTGCACCGCGTGCAGGTGGTTGTCGGGGACATTCTTGGACACCATCAGCGCGAGGTCGTGCAGGGCTTCGGATTGCCACAGCACGCGCAGTTTCCTGCCTTCTCGCCTGGACCAGCCGTCGCCCAGCTGAGAGTTGGCGCCCACGGCCTGCGCCTTGCCGCTGACCAGCTGCGCAAAGGCGCCGTCATGGTTGCCGCTGAAGCCCACATGCACCGGGATCTTGCGGTTCAGCAGCTGCGCATACGAGTACTTGTAGGCGACCAGCGCTTCCGGCCCGGGGAACACGACCGACTGGTCGGCAAGCTGCTCGAGCGACTTGATCGGGGAATCTTCCAGCACCAGGATCTGGCTGTGTATCGGCGGCGTGTTCCGCCGCGCCACGGTGCGCCAGCCCAGCTTGTCGCGTTCCGGGCTGAACAGGTGATTGGTGAAGACGAAGTCGACTTCGTTGGCAAGGACGTAGGCGGTGGTGTCCGCCGAGGTGCGGCCGATCTTCAGGCGCAGCTGCACGCCGGCCTTCTTCGAGACATAGTCGATGATGGGATTCCAGTATTGCGCGGTCAGCTCGATGCCGTACTGGTTGACCGGCGAGAACTGGTAGGACGCGTTCTCGGCGTTCGCCGGCCGGGCAGCCATGGCGGCAACGGCCGCGCCAAGCAGCAGGGACGCGGTGAAGAGGCGGCGGGAGGCGTTGGGGATAGGCATGCTGGTGTTGATTCCGGTCGGTTGAAAGGGCTGGTTGTGCATCGGATGTAATGCCATGGCAATCCTCAGTGCGCAGACATCTGCACTTCAAGGGCACGTTGCGTTCCGTGCTCGTCGTCGTCATCCGCGAACCTGTCGCGGATCTGCATGACGGCGTCCCAGTCCTGCAGGAAGGCGTCGACGCAGGCAGGGTCGAAGTGCGCGCCGCGGCCGGCCTTCAGGAAGTCCGCCGCTTCGTCGGCAGACCAGGGCCGCTTGTACGGCCGTGCCGAGGTCAGCGCATCGAACACATCGGCCACCGCGACGATGCGGCCGAATAGGGGAATCTCGTCGCCCTTCAGGCCGCGCGGATAGCCGCTGCCGTCGTATTTTTCATGGTGGGTATAGGCGATCTCCGCGGCGGTCGCGAGCAGCGGGGAGGTCATCGCGCTGAGGATCTTGTAGCCGATCGCCGCGTGCTGCTTCATGATCGCAAACTCTTCCGGGCTCAGGCGGCCGGGCTTGAGCAGAATCGCATCCGGCGTGCCGACCTTGCCGATGTCATGCATCGGCGCGGCCTGCAGCAGCAGGTCCTGCAGCTCGGCGCTCAATCCCAGCACGCCGGCGATCTGGCGCGAGTAGTGCGCCATCCGCAGGATATGGGAGCCGGTTTCCGGGTCGCGGTATTCCGCCGCGCGCGACAGGCAGAAGATCGTGCTGCGTTCCTGAGCGACCAGCTTCTCTGTCGCCTTGCGCACTTCGGCGGCCAGCCATGAAGCGCGGTCCCTGGACTCCTTGTGGCTGGCCCGCAGCGCCAGCATGTTCTTCACGCGGGCAACGAATTCCACGTTGTCCAGCGGCTTGTTGAGGAAGTCGGTGACGCCGGTCTGCAAGGCGTTGTGCCTGAGCTCGGTGTCATGATTGGCCGTGACCATCAGCACCGGGACGTGGGGATGGATCTCGCGAAAGCCGGCCACCAGCGACCTGCCGTCGAGCTGCGGCATCATGAAGTCGACGATCAGCAGGTCAGGCTCGTTGCCGCGGCACCATTCGAGGCCAGCCAGCGGATCGGCAAAACTGACGACCTCGCCACCCGGGATCTTCTGCACCAGGTATTTCATGAACGTCAGCGACACCGGCGTGTCGTCAATCAAAAGAACCTGCATTTATTCTCCGAACTTTCCTTGATAACCGGCTGTTACAAGCCAACTCTGTCCATCTATTACGACTGCCGTCGTTCTTTCCTGAATGCATACCGGCAGTTTCGCCGCTAATAAAAATACGCCCCGGCGATGGGATGAGAAAAAACATTTAAATTCGTTATATTTATTAAATTCAATATCAATTAAACGAATTTTACCATAATATATTGTCATGTAGAAATATAAACATGGGGGAGAAAACGGATGAAACGGCTTCTGGAAGTACGCATGTCATATCGCATGGCCTTGATAGTTGGTATTTTCTCCGCGGGTTTCCTGCTGTCCGGTTATGCCGCCTTCCTGGCCCTGGACAAGCTCGCGGTCAACGGTCCGGTGTACCAGCGCATCGCGAACGGCAAGGATCTGGTCGCGGACATCCTGCCGCCGCCCGAGTACATCGTCGAGTCCTACCAGGTGGCGCTGGAAATTGCCGCTGCGCCGGACGGACCGCGGGGCGAGTTGCTGGAACGGCTCAGGAGGCTGGAAGCGGACTATGTCGCCAGGCATGCGTTCTGGGAAAAGCAGGGTCTGGAGGCCGCGGTGGCCCAGCCCCTGCTCGATGCGTCCTATCGCCCCGCAACCGCGTTCTATGCGCTTGCCGACACGGAATTCGCAGAAGCGGCGAAGGCCGGGGACGAGCCGCGACTCCGCGCGGTGCTTAAAAATATGAAGGCTGCCTATGAAGAACACCGCAGCGCAATCGACACGGCCGTGCAGGCGGTGAACCTGCGCAACGAGGCTGACGAAGCCGACGCCAGGAAAGAGATCGGCAGCGCCGGCAGGCTGCTCCTGGCGATCTTCGCGGGCGCGCTGGCGCTGGGCATCGCGGTCGCGGCGGTAATCGTCCGGGGGCTGCTCGGCGAGTTCGGCGGCGAGCCGCATGATGCAGTCGCCATTACGCGCCGCATCGCCTCGGGCGACCTGGGCAGCGCCATCGCGCTCCGTAAAAGCGACGACAGCAGCCTGCTGTTCTCGATGAAGGCGATGCAGCAGGTGCTGGGCGGCACCGTGGCCGGCATCCAGCGCGCGGTGGACTCGGTCCGCATCGGCGCGCAGGAGATCGCATCGGGCAACATGGACTTGTCCAGCCGCACCGAGCACCATGCCAGCGCGCTGGAAGAGACCGCCGCCACGCTGGAAAACCTGGGACGCAACGTGCAGCAGACTGCCGTCAGCGCGACCCACGCGAACGCGCTGTCGCGGGCAGCGTCGTCCTGCGCGGCAAGCGGCAGGGACGCGATGACACGGGTCGAGGACATGATGAACTCGGTCCATGCGTCATCGAAACGGATCGCCGAGATCACGGTCGAAGTCGATGGCATCGCATTCCAGACCAATATCCTGGCGCTGAACGCGGCGGTCGAGGCGGCGAGGGCAGGGCCGCAGGGCGCCGGGTTCGCGGTGGTGGCAGGCGAAGTGCGGAACCTGGCGCAGCGCTCGGCGGTCGCATCGAAGACGATCAAGAAGCTCATCGACGAAGCCGCCCGCGAAGTCGCTGGCGGCCAGTCGCTGGTGCATGACGCCGGCGCGACCATGCGCGAGATCGCCGACAGCATCGACCAGGTCAGCGACACCATCGCGGCCATCAGCGCCGCGGCCATGGAGCAGAGCGCGGGCCTTGCCGAAGTCAACATCGCGGTGGCCGCCATGGAACAGGTCACGCAGCAGAACGCCGCGCTGGTGGAAGAGTCGGCCGCGGCGGCAGGCTCGCTGAATGAACAGGCCGACACGCTGGCCCGGCTTGCGGCGAGATTCATCGTCGCGCCTCCCGTCGCAGGGGCGCAGCGAGCGCTTGCGGCGCGTTTGCCGCAGCTTGCATGAAACGCTATTGAATCAATGAGAATTGCCAATCCACGTCAAAAAACGATCTGCCTATAATTAATCGAGTCCCTTGATTAGGCATTTCACTTGATAAACAGGAGTGCAAGATGAGTACGGAAAAAAATGTATCGAAGTGCCCGTTCAATGCCGCTGCCGGCGTAGGAACGACGAACCGCGACTGGTGGCCGCAGCAATTGCGCCTGGACCTGCTGCATCAGCACTCGTCCAGGTCCAACCCGATGGGGCCGGACTTCGATTATGCCGAGGCCTTCAAGAGCCTCGACCTGGCCGCCGTCAAGAAGGATCTTGCCGAACTGATGACAGACTCGCAGGACTGGTGGCCCGCGGACTTCGGGCATTACGGCGGCCTGTTCGTCCGGATGGCATGGCACAGCGCCGGCACTTACCGCATCGGCGACGGTCGCGGCGGCGCCGGCCGCGGACAGCAGCGCTTTGCGCCGCTTAACAGCTGGCCGGACAACGTCAGCCTGGACAAGGCGCGGCGTTTGCTGTGGCCGATCAAGCAGAAATACGGCGAGAAGATTTCGTGGGCCGACCTCATCATCCTCACCGGCAACGTCGCGCTGGAAACCATGGGCTTCAAGACCTTCGGCTTCGCGGGCGGCCGCCAGGACGTATGGGAGCCGGACCAGGACGTGTACTGGGGCCGCGAAACGAAATGGCTGGGGGGCGACGTCCGCTATTCGACGGGGTCGCCGGGCGTCGAAGGCCACGGCGTGATCGACAAGGACGATGACAGCGAAGTCCCTCATTCGCGCGACCTCGAGAACCCGCTGGCCGCGGTGCAGATGGGCCTCATCTACGTCAACCCCGAAGGCCCGGACGGCAAGCCCGACCCGCTCGCCTCCGCCATCGATATCCGCGAAACCTTTGCCCGGATGGCGATGGACGATGAGGAAACCGTCGCGCTGATCGCCGGCGGCCACAGCTTCGGCAAGACCCACGGCGCAGCGCCGGCGGAGCATGTCGCCGCGGAGCCGGAAGCCGCAGGCATCGAGGCGCAAGGCTTTGGCTGGAGGAACAGCTACGGCTCCGGAAAGGGCCCGGACACGATCACCAGCGGCCTCGAAGTGACCTGGACCGCCACGCCGACGCAATGGAGCAATAACTATTTCGAGAACCTGTTCGGCTTCGAATGGGAACTGACGAAAAGCCCGGCCGGCGCGCAACAATGGGTGGCCAAGGGCGGCGACGGCCTGATCCCGGATGCATACGATCCTGCCAAGCGCCACCGCCCGACGATGCTGACGACCGATCTCGCGTTGCGCGTCGATCCCGCATATGAAAAGATTTCGCGCCGCTTCCTGGAAAACCCCGACCAGTTCGCGGATGCCTTCGCGCGGGCCTGGTTCAAGCTGACCCATCGCGACATGGGACCGCGCGCCCGCTACCTGGGACCAGAAGTGCCGGCCGAGGAACTGATCTGGCAGGACCCGGTACCCGCGGTCGACCATCCGCTGGTCGATGGCAACGACGTCGAAGGTCTCAAGAAGGAGATCCTGGCATCGGGCCTGACCGTGCCGCAGCTCGTCTCGACGGCCTGGGCATCGGCCTCCACCTTCCGCGGCTCGGACAAGCGCGGCGGCGCAAACGGCGCGCGCATCCGCCTGACGCCGCAAAAGGACTGGGCCGTCAACCAGCCCGACCAGCTTGCCAAGGTGCTGCAGTCGCTGGACGGCATCCGCGAGAAATTCAACGCGGCGCAGACGGGCGGCAAGAAAGTCTCGCTGGCCGACCTGATCGTGCTGGCCGGTAATGCCGGCGTCGAGCAGGCAGCCAGGAATGCAGGGCAGGAGATCAAGGTGCCTTTCACGCCCGGACGCACGGACGCCTCCCAGGAACAGACCGACGTGAAGTCCTTTACGCCGCTCGAACCGATCGCAGACGGCTTCCGCAATTACCAGAAGACCCGGTACAGCGTGCCGGCCGAAGCCCTGCTGATCGACCGCGCCCAGCTGCTGACGCTGACAGGCCCGGAAATGACGGTGCTGGTAGGCGGCCTGCGCGTGCTCGGCGCCAATACCGGCGATTCGCAGGACGGCGTTTTCACCAACCGGCCTAGCACCTTGAGCAACGACTTTTTCGTCAACCTGCTCGACATGGGCACCGCGTGGCAGCCATCATCCGGCGCGGACGATCGCTACGAAGGACGCGACCGCAAGTCGGGCGAACGCAAATGGACCGCGTCACGCGTCGACCTGGTTTTTGGGTCGAACGCGCAGCTGCGTGCGATTGCGGAGGTTTATGCAGCCGCGGATGCGGGGGAGAAGTTTGTCGGGGACTTTGTGAAGGCGTGGGTGAAGGTGATGGAGCTGGACCGGTTTGATGTTGCTTGAGGCGGGTCGGCTGATGTAAGGGAAGGCCGGGCGGTGCCCGGCCTTCTTAATTTCTTTTAACGGCGAAGTCAACAGCGCATCCGAAAAAACTAAGCGTTTTTAACGCGCAGAACGCGACTTAATTGGTGCTTCGAAATATTTTAATAATGAGAGGTGCACGGGAAGTCGATGGCGATGTGTTGTGCGCATTAATTACGACCAATCCGTAAGGGCAAAGGGAGTATGGCCATCCTAGGCTAAAAAAACTTTGTAGAAACAAAAAGGCCAATCCGAAGATTGGCCTAAGTGTTTGATTCTATTGGTCGGGGCGAGAGGATTCGAACCTCCGACCCCTTGCACCCCATGCAAGTACGCTACCAGGCTGCGCTACGCCCCGACGAGGCACGGATTATAGCAGAGGGTTTTCCATTCGCGTATCCTTGCAGCACCTAAAACTTTCCCTTTTTCCATAATTCATGCCTATCAAGATCAGTAACGAGTTTGACGCCGGGGCCATCGAGGTGGTTGACGTGCAATCGCCTTCCGACATGCTGCTGCGGCTGCGCAAGGATAGCCATGCGGACTTTGCGCAATGGTTTTATTTCCGGCTTCAGGGTGCGTGCGGCACGGGCTGCGCGATGCGCATCGTGAATGCGGGGGATGCGAGTTATCCGGATGGGTGGCGGGACTACAAGGCGGTGGCGAGCTACGACAGGCAGCACTGGTTCCGCGTGCCGACCGCGTATGACAATGGCGTGCTGACCATCTCGCATACGCCGGAGCAGGACAGCATCTATTACGCTTACTTCGAGCCGTATTCGTTCGAGCGCCATCTTGACCTGCTGGGGCGGGTGGCTGCCGATGAACGGGTGCGTGTCGAGGATCTTGGCAATACCGTTGATGGGCGCGACCTCAACCTGGTCGTGGTGGGCGACGAGACGCGTGCCAACAAGGTCTGGGTCATCGCCAGGCAGCATCCCGGCGAGACCATGGCTGAATGGTTCGTCGAAGGTATGCTCGACGCCTTGCTCGACCGCGCCAATCCGCATGCGCGGCTGCTGCTGTCGCAGGCGGTGTTTTATATCGTGCCCAACATGAACCCGGACGGCGCAGCCCGCGGCAACCTGCGGACCAATGCGGCCGGGGCGAACCTGAACCGCGAATGGGTGTCGCCGTCGGTCGAGTCCAGTCCGGAAGTGTTTTATGTGCGTGAGCGCTTGCACCAGACCGGCTGCTCGCTGTTCCTCGATGTGCATGGCGACGAGGGACTGCCCTATATCTTTGCGGCGGGCAGCGAGATGCTGGAAGGCTTTACCGAAGCGCAGGCGAGGGCGCAGCAGGGGTTCATCGATGCGTTCAAGCAGGCCAGCCCGGACTTCCAGGACAGGCACGGTTACGGGTCCGGCAAGTATCGTGCGGAGCTGCTGAAGCTGGCTTCCAAGTATGTCGGCCATCACTTCAAGTGCGTGTCGCTGACGCTGGAGCTGCCGTTCAAGGACAATGCGAACATGCCGGATGAACGCGTCGGCTGGAACGGCGCCCGCAGCGCGCGGCTGGGTGCGGCCTGCCTGCAGGCGATCCATGCGACCCTATCGGCTACGTCCTGAATGACAATGAGCCGGCACGGGCCGGCTCATTCGATGTCCTGCGAGCCTGCGCGAGAGGCAGGCCCAGTGCAGGCCTGATACTGGACTAGTGCAGGTGGCCCGAAGGCTGTGGCGTGTCTTCCGGCAGTTCCGCATGCACCAGTTCGCCTTCGCGGTCGCAGAACAGCGGCGCGCCGCAGTCCTCGCAGAATTCCATCGGAAAACGCTCGTGGTGACGCATGATGTCGGTGATGCCATTGGCGCGCAAGGCCAGCACCAGCTGCGTGATCGGCGGCGGGACGTCGACGACGCCGCCGGCAAGTATCGGCTCGATCAGCGCGGCGGATGCGGCCACGGTTTCATCGCTGTCCTCTTCCTGGCCATACAAGGGCCAGACGATGCCATACACGACTTCCGGCTGCTGCAGCACGGTGAAACTGATCCGGTACTCGTCGACCCGGATGTCCGCGCCTTCGTCGCCGAACGCGCCGATGATGGCCGACAGGCCGTCGGCTTCGACGCCGAGCAGGTGCGTCAGGTAATGGATGGCCGAGTGGACCGACATCGGCCGGATGGCGCGGTCGGCGTCGCGGCAGGCGACGTAATAGGCTTCGGGCATCATCAGCTCGATGCCGCAGCCGGGCAGCAGGCGCTCGATGGTGGGCTGGGCTTGCGCGCGCAGCTGCTCCATTGCGCTCTGGCGCACCGAGACGATGTCGAGCGGGGTTTCATCGGACTGCCAGCGGAACAGCGGGCCGCCGGCCGGCGCGACGACGGCAGCCAGGATGTAACGGGTATCCGCAAGAAACGGCGCGGTCTCGGGCGGGTTGACCATCGGCTTGAGCACCGCCTCGCCGAGGGCGGCGCGGGCCATGCGCTGCGTCAGCGCATGCGTCTCGGCATGGGTGCGCGGCAGCTGGTCGATCGAGTACAGCGTCGGCGCCAGCGCGACACGGGTGTCGTCGGCCAGCAGGTGCGCATGCAGCTGCGCGGCAATGGTGATCAGCGTGTCGCCGGCGATGGGGCCGGAGTAGATCGCGTAACGGGTCCAGGCCAGCACCGGGAATGCGAGCAGCAGCGCATCATATTGCTGTCCTTCATGCTCGACAGTGCCGCTGGAGCTGACCGCTTCGATCGACTCCATCAGCACGTCGTAGGCGATCGGGTCCGTCGTGAAAAGCTTGTCGAGCGCGGAGTCCAGCGTGTTCTGGTGGTCGGTGCGCAGCAGCTTCTCGATGAGTATGTCCAGCTTCTGTTCCCACGCACGTTCCTCGTGCCGGCTGCTGGCCAGGCTGATGGCCTGCGCGAGCGCGCTCAGGCGCTGGCTGTCTGCGGAAATACGGGGTGTACGGCTCTTGGAAGGACGACGCATGATCTATGGAAACTCGTGTAACCGGGAGGGCTATTGTAGTGGATTCGACCTTAGGGAACGGAAATAGTTTGGTCGGTTTCACGGTGGCGCGGGGAGGGTAGTCGGTGCGGGCGGCACCGGGTTGCCGGGGTGAACGGGTAATTGACCCGGGGTCGAATGCCACGGGTTTCAGGGGATGGCGGAGAGCGGGTTTTACCGGTAACGGGCAGGGGCTGGACCAGCGGAACGCCGGCTGGGTGGAGGATGTGCCTCCCCCTACGGGACGGCCTTCGTCCTGCTCAGGAAGAACAGGAGCGTGAGGACACTGGAGAATGAAGTGCCCAGGTCGTGGCGGCGAGATGGAGAAGGACTGCGGCGGCCTCGCCAGTCGGCGGATCAGGCCGCTGACGCCGGCTTGTATCGGCCTGCCGCCGACACGTCCACGCCGGCACCGACAGTCCTGCCTCGCCGCTGCCACCCCGGACCCGCCGCGATCCGATTGCCCTGCGCTTACTTCGCTGCCGGGGCGGCCGGCGCCGCTTGCTCCGTCGTCTCATGTCCGCCGGACTCGCCGCGCATGTCGACCTTGTCGCCGGCCTGCATGATGATGAATAACGCGAGCGCCGCGAAGGCGACGAATGCCACTGCAATTTTCCACATGGTCTCACTCCAGGTTGTCATAAAAAAACGCCGGACTGCGCCGGCGTTGGTCCTGAAGCTAGCCTAGCAAGCAAGCCTTACAGCTTGCTTGCATCGGCGTCGTCTTACGCCGCGAGCAGCTGGCGCAGCACGAAGGGCAGGATGCCGCCGTGCTTGTAGTAGTCGACTTCGATCGGCGTGTCGATGCGCAGCAGCACCTGCACTTTTTGCGCATCGCCATTGGCGCGATGGATCACCAGCGTCGCTTCCATCTGCGGCGTGATCTCGCCTTCGATGCCTTGCAGGTCGAACGTCTCGGTGCCGGTGATGCCCAGCGACTGCACGCTGTCGTCGCCCATGAACTGCAGCGGCAGCACGCCCATGCCGACCAGGTTGGAGCGGTGGATGCGCTCGTACGAACGTGCAAAGACGGCCTTCACGCCCAGCAGCTGGGTGCCCTTCGCGGCCCAGTCGCGCGACGAGCCGGTGCCGTACTCCTCGCCGGCGAAGATCATGGTCGGCACGCCGTTCTCGATGTACTTCATCGCCGCGTCGTAGATCGACATTTCTTCATTGCCCGGCTGGTACAACGTGATGCCGCCCTCGACGCGCGAACCGTCCGGCTTGGCCGGGACCATCAGGTTCTTGATGCGCACGTTGGCGAAGGTGCCGCGCATCATCACTTCATGGTTGCCGCGGCGCGAGCCGTAGGAGTTGAAGTCGGCCTTCAGCACGCCGTTGGCCAGCAGCCATTGGCCCGCAGGGCTGGTTTCCTTGATCGAGCCGGCCGGGGAAATGTGGTCGGTGGTGATCGAGTCGCCGAACACGCCCAGAGCGCGGGCGTTCTGGATGCCGGTGGCGGCCGCTTTCGGCTCCATCGTGAAGTCGTCGAAGAAGGGCGGCTCGGCGATGTAGGTCGAGGCCGGCCAGTTGTAGACTTCGCCGCTGGCGACGCCCTTGATCTGCTGCCACAGCTTGCCCGGCGCGCCCTTGACGTCCGCGTAGTTCTCCTTGAAGGTCTTGGCGTTCATCGCGAACTTCATCAGCTTCTGGATTTCCGCGCTGGTCGGCCAGATGTCGCCCAGGTAGATTTCCTTGCCGTTGGCAACGCCCACCGGTTCCTTCATCAGGTCGACATTCATGTTGCCGGCGATCGCATAGGCGACCACCAGCGGCGGCGAGGCCAGGAAGTTCGAACGGATGTTCGGATGGATGCGCGCTTCGAAGTTGCGGTTGCCCGACAGCACGGCCGACGCCACGATGTCGTTCTTGACGATGGCCTCGTTCATTGCCGGCGTCAGGTCGCCGGCATTGCCGATGCAGGTGGTGCAGCCGTAGGCGGTCACGCCGAAGCCCAGCTTTTCCATGTAGGGCAGCAGGCCGGCCGCTTCCAGGTACTTGGTGACGACGCGCGAGCCCGGCGCCAGCGAGGTCTTGATGTGCGGCGACACCTGCAGGCCGGCTTCCACCGCCTTCTTGCACAGCAGGCCGGCGGCCAGCAGCACGCTCGGGTTCGAGGTGTTGGTGCAGGAAGTGATGGCGGCGATCAGCACGTCGCCGTTCTTCACGCTGATGCCGTCTGCGTTCTCATAGGCGACATTGAGGTCTTCGGCGCGCTTGTTGAAGCCGTTTTCCGACGTCGGCTTGGAGAACAGGTCGGCGAAGGTGCTCTTCACATTGCCGATCTCGATGCGGTCCTGCGGGCGCTTGGGGCCGGCCAGCGAAGGCGCGACCGAACCGAGGTCGAGCGCGACCACGGTGGTGTAGTCGATCTCGCCGGAACGCGGTATGCCGAACAGGTTCTGCGCGCGGAAGTAGGCTTCGAACGCGGCGACTTCGGCATTGCTGCGGCCGGTGCCGCGGAAGTAGTCGAGCGTAGCTTCGTCGACCGGGAAGAAGCCCATGGTGGCGCCGTATTCCGGCGCCATGTTGGCGATGGTCGCACGGTCCGTCAGCGTCAGCGACTCGGTGCCGTCGCCAAAGAATTCGACAAACTTGCCCACCACTTTTTCGCGGCGCAGCAGCTCGGTGATGGTCAGCACCAGGTCGGTCGCGGTGCAGCCTTCGCGCAGCGCGCCGGTCAGGTTGACGCCGACCACGTCTGGCGTCAGGAAGTAGACCGGCTGGCCCAGCATGCCGGCTTCTGCCTCGATGCCGCCCACGCCCCAGCCGACCACGCCGATGCCGTTGATCATCGTGGTATGCGAGTCGGTGCCGACCAGGGTGTCGGGATAGAACACGCCGTCTTTCTGGTGGACGCCGCGGGCCAAGTATTCGAGGTTGACCTGGTGGACGATGCCGAAGCCCGGCGGCACGACGCCGAACGTGTCGAACGCCTGCATGCCCCATTTCATGAACTGGTAGCGCTCATTGTTGCGCTCGAACTCCAGCTTCATGTTCAGGTCCAGCGCCTTCGGGTCGCGGTAGTAATCGATCTGCACCGAGTGGTCGACCACCAGGTCGACCGGCACCAGCGGCTCGATGTTCTTCGGCTGCACGTTCATCTTCTTGGCGACGCCGCGCATCGCGGCCAGGTCGGCCAGCAGGGGCACGCCGGTGAAGTCCTGCAGCACCACGCGGGCCACCACGAACGGGATCTCGTCCGTGCGCGGCGCGTTGCAGCCCCAGTTTGCGAGTTCTCGCACGTGCTCCTCGGTGACCTTCTTGCCGTCGCAGTTGCGCAGCACCGATTCGAGCACGATGCGGATCGAGACCGGCAGGCGCGACAGGTTGACGCCCAGCTTCTTTTCCAGCGCGGGAAGGGAATAGAACTTACCTTTCCTGGAATCCGTGATCCTGAATTCCTTCAGCGTATTCAGCGTGTTGCGGGACATGATCTCTCCTTGTTTGTGCTCTTCGTATGAAAACTGCGGCAGCGCCGGCGGCACCGCGTGCTGTCGTTACTGTATGCCCAGGCCAGGCGCGGCCGGCGCGGTCGAGGGCTTCAACTGGTCGGCGCTCTTGCATTCATTGGCCAGCTGCTGCCCCTTCTTCGAATCCAGCAGGATGCCCTTGGCCGGAATGCCGATCCAGACCATGCCCTGGCGGCGGTTTTCGAAACGATGCGCGCCAGTGGTGGTCTCGACGCGGGTCAGGCGCAGCAGGCGCTTGTTCCAGCGCAGCGCGATGTGCTTGTCGTCGGCGGCGTTCGAGAAGATCGTGACCTTGTCGCCCAGCGCGCAGTCGTAGTCGAGGCCGGTCGTGCCGGCGGTGTCCGGCTCGCGGTCTTCCTCGTCCGTGCCGGCGGCTGCCGCGCCGGCGGCGCCGGCCGTGGCGGCTGCAGCGGCTGCTGCCTTGCCTTTCTTCGTCGCCTTGGCCGGCGCCTTCTTGGCGGCGGTCTTGGTGGCGGCGGTCTTGCTCGTGGCGGTCTTGCTCTTGCCGGACGTGCTGTCGGTGCCTTGCGCAGACACCGTGATGCAGGCGCCCATCAACAGTAAGGCGGTCAAAAACTTGCTCATTCAATGCTCTCCAAAGTGCGCCGCGGCGTCCGTATCGACGCCGCCGGTCGCGTATTTATAAAAGTGATCCGGCGGCCGCGGGCAGCGGAACGCCGGAAAGTCTTGCACGCTGCAGGACCGTCCAGTAATAACGATAACTGGCGCGGTCGTGCAGCGCTCCCTGGTATTGCGTCGGCCCCCACTGCGCAGCCTGGGCTGCGCTCAGGATGGCCGTCGCGGCTGCGACTTCGTCCGCCGGCGGCGCATAGGCCGCCAGGATAGGCTTGATCTGCGACGGATGGATGCTCCACATCCGGGTGAAACCGAATTCGCCGAAAGCGCGGGCCGCGTCCTGCGCAACCACGCTGGCGTCCCGGATCTCGGTGGTGACATTATGCGATGGGCACTTGCCGTTTGCATGGCAGGCGGCCGCGACGTCGGCCTTGGCCCGTGCGACCAGCGCATGGGTGAACTGGCCGGGCGAGCGCATTGCGCTGCCGGGAATCGCGCCGTAGTGGTCGGACACGAAATCCATGATGCCGAAGGACAGGCACTCGACCTGCGGCAGCGCGGCGATCTCGCGCACCGCCGCAAGGGCGCCGTGGGTCTCGATCAGCACATGGACCGGCAGGGCTTCGCGGCCGGCCTTTTCCGCATGGCCGGCGATCACGGCGAGGCCGTGCTTCACGTCGTCCAGGCTTTCCGCCTTGGGCAGCACCAGGTAGGCCAGGCGGCTTGCGGCGGCTGCGCAGATGATCGCGGTGTCGCGCTCGAAAAACGGGCTGTGGATGTCATGCACGCGGGCGCCGATGCGGCCGTGCCGGTTGTCTTCGCCCATGATCAGCGACGCGACCAGCTGCGCATGGCGTTCTTCGCTGCCGGCGGCGGCGCCGTCCTCGCAGTCGAACGTGATATCGAAAAGGGGGCCGAGCTCCTGCTGCAGCGCCATGGAACGGCGCATCAGCTTTTCGGAGCCGGCGTAATGATCGCAGGCCGGAATCGAGACCGGCCTGCGCTTGCCTTGAAAGAGGACTTTGGAGGGATGCATGTGCAGCGACGCTTCAGGTGTTGTGCGTTCTTGCTTGCCTGGCCCGCCGGCGCCTGCAGCTTGCAATTTGCAACTTGCAGGCGCCGGCGGGCCGTGGACGGAGAATTAACCGACCAGGTGGCTCACGCCGTTGCGCTCTTCCTGCAGCTCGTTCAGGGTGATGTTGATGCGCTCTTGCGAGAATGCATCGATTTCCAGGCCCTGGACGATCTTGTATTCGCCATTCTCGGTGGTGACCGGGAAGCCGAACATGGTGCCTTCCGGGATGCCGTAGGAACCGTCGGACGGGATGCCCATCGTGGTCCATTTGCCGTTGGTGCCGAGCAGCCAGTCATGCACGTGGTCGATCGCCGCGTTGGCAGCCGACGCCGCCGACGACAGGCCGCGCGCCTCGATGATGGCGGCGCCGCGCTTGCCGACGGTCGGCAGGAAGGTGTTCTTGTTCCATTCCTGGTCGTTGATCATGTCCTTGACAGCCTGGCCGTCGGCGGTTGCGAAGCGGTAATCCGCGTACATGGTCGGCGAGTGGTTGCCCCAGACGCACAGCTTCTCGATTGCCGTTACCGGCTTGCCGATCTTGGCGGCAACCTGCGACAGCGCGCGGTTGTGGTCCAGGCGCAGCATGGCGGTGAAGTTCTTTGCCGGCAGGCTCGGCGCCGATTTCATCGCGATGTAGGCATTGGTGTTGGCCGGGTTGCCGACCACGAGCACCTTGACGTTGCGCGAGGCGACGGCGTCGAGCGCCTTGCCCTGCACCGTGAAGATCTGCGCGTTGGCTTCCAGCAGGTCCTTGCGCTCCATGCCGGGGCCGCGTGGGCGGGCGCCGACCAGCAGGGCCACGTCGATGTCCTTGAACGCGGTCATCGGGTCGCTGTGGGCGGTCATGCCGGCCAGCAGCGGGAAGGCGCAGTCGTCGATCTCCATCATCACGCCCTTGAGCGCCTTCTGGGCTTTTTCGTCGGGAATCTCGAGCAGTTGCAGGATGACAGGCTGGTCCTTGCCCAGCATATCGCCATTGGCGATGCGGAACAGCAGGGAATAGCCGATCTGGCCGGCGGCGCCGGTGACGGCGACACGCATTGGGGCTTTAGCCATGTTGAATCTCCAAAGTGGTAAAGAAAAGGGCGGGTGACGCCGCCGGCGGCCGTGTTCCGGATGGCCGCCTGAATCGACAGAGCGCAATCATACCGTTGAAACTCTGTCACGTCAGCCTGTGCGGCATAATGCCGGTGGAGGAAGCGCGCGAAGCGCATGTTTCCTGCGGTCAGTGATGGCAATTTGCCACGCGAGTGTAGGTCTGCGCCCGACCTCTGTCAATGACTATCTTATATCTTATATAAGACACATAATTGAGGCGTTTTTGCTGGACGGCAAACCCGTTTTTATGGTGAAATTGATAGTTATGAGTTCAGCGGCCTCCAACCAGTCAAGCAACAACGCGTCCGGCGCCGGATCGGGGGTTGCCATTACTGCGTCGCCCACGTTCAGCCCGCTTTACCAACAGATCAAGGCACTGATCACCCAGAGCCTGCAGTCCGGCGAATGGAAGCCGGGCGAACTGATCCCCAGCGAAGTCGAACTCGCCTCCCGTTTCAAGGTCAGCCAGGGCACCGTGCGCAAGGCCATCGACGAACTGTCGGCCGAGAACCTGGTGGTGCGGCGGCAGGGCAAGGGCACGTTCGTCGCCACCCATCACGAGGAACGCGCGCACTACCGCTTCCTGCGGCTGATGCCCGACGAAGGGGAGGCGAAGCAGCCCGACAACCGCGTGGTCGAAGTCAAGCGCATGCGCGCGCCGGCCGAAGTGGCGCGTCTGCTGGACATGAAGTCCGGCGACTCGGTGATCTTCATCCGGCGCGTCCAGTCCTTCGACGGCGTGCCCACCATCCTCGACGAACTCTGGCTGCCGGGCGCGCTGTTCCGCGGCCTGACCGTCGAGCGACTGGTGGAATACAAGGGTCCGATGTACGGCCTGTTCGAGACCGAGTTCGGCACCAGGATGATCCGGGCGACGGAGCGGGTCAGGGCAGTGCTGGCGGAGCCGCAGGTCGGCGAACTGCTGGACGTGCAGCCCGGCACGCCCCTGCTCAGCGTGGAGCGCGTGTCATTCACCTACGGCGACAAGCCGGTGGAAGTGCGCCGCGGACTCTACCGCACCGATACCCATCATTACCATAACGAGTTGAGTTGAGCACAAGGGGGCTGGCGCGCGATGCCGGTGCAAATTCCGGGTGCGCGGCAGATATATGTGCAGCAAGGCATAATAGCTATTGGTGTGCTGCACAAAATCGGCGAAAATCGATGATTATTTGTTTGGAGAGGTCATAAATGTCAGAAGCCGCTAAGAAAGTCCGGCCGCAATACAGCAACATTCATATCACACAGCTCTACCACTACCGGCTGCCGGCGGCGGGCATCGTGTCCATATTGCACCGCATCAGCGGCGCGCTGATGTTCCTCCTGCTTCCCTTCACGCTCTACCTGCTCGAACGCAGCCTCACGTCCGAATCGACCTACGAATACCTGCACGGTTTCGCTTCGCAGTGGTTCGTCAAGCTCATCATCCTCGCGCTGTCCTGGGCTTACCTGCACCACTTTACGGCGGGCATCCGCCACCTGTTCATGGACATGCATTACCTCCTCAGCAAGGAAGGCTCCCGCAACTCGGCCATCACCGTGCTGGCGATCAGCCTGTTCCTGACCCTTCTGGTGGCATTGAAACTGTTTGGAGTGTTTTAAGAAAATGGCGATCGAACACAACAACATCGGCGCCAAGCGCCTAGTCGTAGGCGCGCACTACGGTTTCCGCGACTGGCTGGCGCAGCGCATCACCGCTATCGTGATGGCCCTCTACACGGTCATCCTCCTGGTCAGCTTCCTGACCAGCAGCGACTTCAGCTACAACGGCTGGGCCGGCCTGTTCGCCCGCCAGTGGTTCAAGATCGCAACCTTCGTCACGCTACTGACGATGTTCTATCACGTCTGGGTAGGCATGCGCGACATCTGGATGGACTACGTGAAGTCCGTCATCGTCCGGCTGCTGCTGCAAAGTGCCACCATCTTGTGGCTGATTGGTTGCGCCGGCTATGCGGCGCAGATTCTCTGGAGAGTGTAAAAGTGGCAGCAATCAAATCTTCCATTCCTTCCCGTCGCTTCGACGTCGTCATCGTCGGCGCGGGCGGGTCCGGCATGCGCGCATCCCTGCAGCTGGCGGAAGCCGGCCTGAACGTGGCGGTGCTGTCCAAGGTTTTCCCGACCCGTTCGCATACGGTCGCGGCGCAGGGCGGCGTCGGCGCGTCCCTGGGCAACATGTCCGAGGACAACTGGTACTGGCACATGTTCGACACCGTCAAGGGTGGCGACTATCTCGGCGACCAGGACGCCATCGAATTCATGTGCCGCGAGGCGCCCAAGGTCGTCTACGAGCTCGAGCACTTCGGCATGCCGTTCGACCGCAACCCGGACGGCACGATTTACCAGCGTCCTTTCGGCGGCCATACCGCGAACTTCGGTGAGAAGCCGGTGCAGCGCGCCTGCGCCGCGGCCGACCGCACCGGCCACGCGATGCTGCATACGCTGTACCAGCGCAACGTGCGCGCCCGGACCCACTTCTTCGTCGAGTGGATGGCGATCGACCTGATCCGCGACGCCGACGGCGACGTGCTCGGCGTGGTCGCGCTGGAAATGGAAACCGGCGAAGTGATGATGCTGGAAGCGAAGACCACCATCCTCGCCACCGGCGGCGCCGGCCGCATCTGGGCCGCGTCGACCAACGCCTTCATCAACACCGGCGACGGCATGGGCATGGCGGCACGCGCCGGCCTGCCGCTGGAAGACATGGAGTTCTGGCAGTTCCACCCGACCGGCGTGGCCGGCGCGGGCGTGCTGATCACCGAGGGCGTGCGCGGCGAGGGCGGCATCCTGATCAACAGCAACGGCGAACGCTTCATGGAGCGCTATGCGCCGACGCTGAAGGACCTGGCGCCGCGCGACTTCGTGTCCCGTTCGATGGACCAGGAGATCAAGGAAGGCCGCGGCTGCGGTCCCAACAAGGACCACGTGCTGCTGGACCTGCGCCATATCGGCGCCGAGACCATCCAGAAGCGCCTGCCGTCCATCCTCGAGATCGGCCACAAGTTCGCCAACGTCGACGCGACCAAGGAACCGATTCCCGTCGTGCCGACCATCCACTACCAGATGGGCGGCATCCCGACCAATATCTACGGCCAGGTCGTCGCGCCGAAGAACGGCAACCCGAACGAGATCGTCAACGGTCTGTATGCGGTCGGCGAATGCGCATGCGTGTCGGTCCACGGCGCGAACCGCCTGGGCACCAATTCGCTGCTCGACCTGCTGGTGTTCGGCCGCGCGGCCGGCAACCACGTGGTGCAGAGCAACCTGAAGCAGCGCAGCAACAAGGACCTGCCGGCGGATGCGGCCGACCTCGCGCTGTCGCGCATGGCGCGGCTCGAAGCCTCGACCGGCTCCGAGCGGGTGCAGGACGTGGCCAACGCGATCCGCGCATCGATGCAGCATTTCTGCGGCGTGTTCCGCACCGACGAGTTGCTGCAGGCGGGCTACAAGGAAATCATGGAGCTTGACGAGCGGCGCAAGCATGTGTCGTTCAAGGACAAGTCCAAGGTGTTCAACACCGCGCGCGTCGAGGCGCTGGAGCTGGACAACCTGATCGAGACGGCGAAGGCGACCATTACATCGGCCGCTGCCCGCAAGGAATCGCGCGGCGCGCATGCGCACCGCGATTTCGAAAAGAGGGACGACGAAAACTGGATGAAGCACACGCTGTTCTACTCCGAAGGCAACCGCCTCGAGTACAAGCCTGTGATCACCAAGCCGTTGACGGTGGAGACGTTCAAGCCTAAAGCACGCACATTCTGAGAGAACACAACACCATGCCACGCACAGTCAAATTCAAGATTTACCGCTACGATCCGGACAAGGACAAGAAGCCTTACATGCAGGACCTGACGGTCGAGCTGAAGGACACCGACAAGATGCTGCTGGACGCGCTGCAGCGCATCAAGGCCGACGTCGACGACACGCTGTCGCTGCGCCGTTCGTGCCGCGAAGGCGTCTGCGGTTCCGACGCGATGAACATCAACGGCAAGAACGGGCTGGCCTGCACGACCAACCTCAACGAGCTGTCGCAGCCCATCGTGCTGCGTCCGCTGCCGGGCCTGCCGGTCATTCGCGACCTGATCGTCGACATGACCAACTTCTTCAAGCAGTATCACTCGATCAAGCCATTCCTGATCAACAATACGATACCGCCGGAGAAGGAGCGCCTGCAGTATCCGGCCGAGCGAGAAGAGCTCGATGGCCTGTACGAGTGCATCCTGTGCGCCTGCTGCTCGACCTCGTGCCCGTCGTTCTGGTGGAACCCGGACAAGTTCGTCGGCCCGGCCGGCCTGCTGCAAGCCTACCGCTTCATCGCGGACAGCCGCGACGAAGCGACCGGCGAGCGCCTGGACAACCTCGAAGATCCGTACCGCCTGTTCCGCTGCCATTCGATCATGAACTGCGTCGACGTCTGCCCGAAGGGCCTGAGCCCCAACGCAGCCATCGGCAAGATCAAGGAACTGCTGGTCCGCCGCGCGGTGTAACGGGCAGGCCGGGCCTTGACGCCCGGCCTGCCAGCCCGATGCCAGGCGCATGCCGCGCGCATCGGGCCGTTTGATAGAAGAGCCCATGTCTGCCAACCATCAAAGCGATCCCCACAACCGTGCCCGGCTGCGCTGGCGCAGCCGGCGCGGGCTGCTGGAAAACGACATCCTGCTTACCCGCTTCCTCGACGAGTTCGAAGAGGCGATGACGGATGAAGAGGTGGATGCCTATACCCGCCTGATGGACCTGACCGACAACGACCTGATGGATCTGCTGCTGGCCCGCAAGGAGCCGGCCGGCGAGGTCGACCTGCCGCATGTGCATGCATTGCTGAAGCGCCTGCGGCAGGCTTGATCCGACGCCATCGGCTGGTGCGGTTTTTGTACTAGCATCCCCCTATCGATAAACTGCTCAACAGAAGGAAGAGCCATGACCCAATCTGACAACAAAGCCACGCTGTCGTTTTCCGACGGTTCACCCTCGCTGGATTTCCCGATCTACAAGGGCACCATCGGTCCGGACGTCATCGACATTCGCAAGCTCTATGGCTCCACGGGCAGCTTTACCTACGACCCGGGCTTCATGTCGACCGCTGCCTGCAACTCGTCGATCACCTACATCGACGGCGACAAGGGCGAACTGCTGTATCGCGGCTTCCCGATCGAGCAGCTGGCCGTCAATTGCGATTTCCTCGAGACCTGCTACCTGCTCCTGAACGGCGAACTGCCGAACGCGAAGCAGAAGAATGTCTTCGTCGACACCGTGACCAAGCACACGATGGTCCACGAGCAGATGCAATTCTTCTTCCGCGGCTTCCGTCGCGACGCGCACCCGATGTCGGTGCTGGTCGGCACCGTCGGCGCGCTGGCGTCCTTCTACCATGACTCGCTGGACATCAACGACCCGCATCACCGCGAAGTGTCGGCGATCCGCCTGATCGCCAAGATGCCGACGCTGGTCGCGATGGCCTACAAGTATTCGGTCGGGCAGCCTTTCGTCTACCCGCGCAACGACCTGTCGTACAGCGCGAACTTCATGCACATGATGTTCTCGACGCCCTGCGAAGAGTACAAGGTCAACGACGTGCTGGTGCGCGCGCTGGACCGCATCCTGATCCTGCATGCGGATCACGAGCAGAATGCGTCGACCTCGACCGTCCGCCTGTCCGGTTCGTCCGGCGCCAATCCGTTCGCCTGTATCGCAGCCGGCATCGCCTGCCTGTGGGGCCCGGCGCACGGCGGCGCCAACGAGGCGGCGCTCAACATGCTCAAGGAAATCGGTTCGGTCGACAAGATCGGCGAGTTCGTCAAGCAGGTCAAGGACAAGAACTCCGGCGTCAAGCTGATGGGCTTCGGTCACCGCGTCTACAAGAACTACGACCCGCGCGCCAAGCTGATGCGCGAAACCTGCCACGAAGTGCTGGCCGAACTGGGCCTGGAAAACGACCCGCTGTTCAAGCTGGCGATGGCGCTGGAAAAAGTGGCGCTGGAAGACGAATACTTCGTGTCGCGCAAGCTGTACCCGAACGTCGACTTCTACTCGGGCATCGTGCAGTCGGCGCTGGGCATCCCGGTCTCGCTGTTCACCGGCATCTTCGCAATGGCCCGCACCGTGGGCTGGATCGCTCAGTGGAACGAGATGATCTCCGACCCGGAACAGAAGATCGGCCGTCCGCGCCAGCTGTATGTCGGCGCAACCCGCCGCGACGTGCCGGCAATGGACAAGCGCGCATAAGCGACTTCACGTTATGCAAAAACCCCGGCGCCGCAAGGCCCCGGGGTTTTTTTACGTCACTCAATCGCGTAGGGTGCAATAAGCGCCAGCGCATTACACCATCCCGCCGGTGAGCCGGGCGTTATCCGTTTGCGACCCGCGGTGTGACGCGCTTCGCGTGTTACACCCTATGAATCCGGTGTGGTGCCCCGTGTCGTATCGCGGCGGCAACCCTGTCGGCGCCATGGCTTCTATGCTATCCTCCTGCACTTGATTCCACTTCGTGGTACAGGTCAAACAGGTCCTTCCCCACAACTTGATGTGCAATCCGCTAACCGGTCAGGCCGTGTCGCGGAAGGTTAAGCAACCCGCTAATCTCGCGAAACGCGAAGAAAGGTGAGCAAGATGATGCAGCAGTATTTGTCCAATTCCTACCTGTTCGGAGGAAACGCACCGTACGTTGAAGAACTGTACGAAGCGTACCTGAACAATCCCGGCTCGGTGCCTGACAACTGGCGCGCGTATTTCGACGCGATGCAGCACGTGCCTGCCGCCGACGGCACCACCCGTCCCGACGTACCCCACGCTCCCGTCATCGCCTCTTTCGCCGAACGCGCGAAGCAGGGTCCGATCCGCACCGTCACCGCATCCACCGATGCGGAAATGGGCCGCAAGCGCGTCGCCGCGACGCAGCTGATCGCCGCCTACCGCTTCCTCGGCTCGCGCTGGGCCAACCTCGACCCGCTGCAGCGCCAGGAGCGCCCCAGCATTCCCGAACTGGAGCCGAGCTTCTACGGCTTCACCGATGCCGACATGGACATCGTGTTCAACATCAGCAATACCTACTTCGGCGCCGAGACCGCGTCGCTGCGCGACCTGCTCAATGCGCTGCGCGACACCTATTGTCGGTCCATCGGTTCCGAGTTCATGTACATCACCGACCCCGGTGAAAAGCGCTGGCTGCAGGAGCGCCTGGAATCGGTCCGCGCGACCCCGACCTTCACCGCGGAGAAGAAGCGCCACATTCTCGAGCGCCTGACCGCGGCCGAAGGCCTGGAGCGCTACCTGCACACCCGCTACGTCGGCCAGAAGCGCTTCTCGCTGGAAGGCGGCGAGAGCTTCATCGCATCGCTCGACGAGACCATCCAGCGCGCTGGTGAAAAGGGCGTGCAGGAAATCGTGATCGGCATGGCCCACCGCGGCCGCCTGAACGTGCTGGTCAACATCCTCGGCAAGATGCCGCAGGAACTGTTCGCCGAGTTCGAAGGCAAGCATGCGGACGACCTGCCGGCCGGCGACGTCAAGTATCACCAGGGCTTCTCGTCCGACGTCACCACGCCTGGCGGCCCGGTCCACCTGTCGCTCGCATTCAACCCGTCGCACCTCGAGATCGTCAACCCGGTGGTCGAAGGCTCGGTCAAGGCCCGTATGGAACGCCGCGGCGACAAGGACGGCGCGCAGGTCCTGCCTATCCTGGTCCACGGCGACGCCGCATTCGCCGGCCAGGGCGTCGTGATGGAAACGCTGAACCTGGCGCAGACCCGCGGCTACGGCACCGGCGGCACCGTGCATATCGTCATCAACAACCAGATCGGCTTCACCACGTCCGACCCGCGCGACTCGCGTTCGACGCTGTACTGCTCGGACGTCGTCAAGATGATCGAGGCGCCGGTGCTGCACGTGAACGCGGACGACCCGGAAGCCGTCGTGTTCGCGACCCAGATCGCGATGGACTACCGCGTCGAGTTCAAGAAGGACATCGTCGTCGACATCATCTGCTACCGCAAGCTGGGTCACAACGAGCAGGACACCCCGGCGCTGACGCAGCCGCTGATGTACAAGAAGATCGCCAAGCACCCTGGCACCCGCAAGCTGTACGCGGACAAGCTGGCGACCCAGAACACCATCTCCGCCGACACCGGCGACGAGATGGTCAAGGCCTACCGCGATGCGATGGATGCCGGCCGTCACACGGTGGACCCGGTGATCTCCAACTTCAAGAGCAAGTACGCGGTCGACTGGATGCCGTTCCTGAACCGCAAGTGGACCGACGCCGCGGACACCGCGGTGCCGCTGGCCGAACTGAAGCGCCTGGCGACCCGCATCACCACGGTGCCGGAAAACTTCAAGCCGCACTCGCTGGTGGAAAAGGTGCTGGCAGACCGCGCAGCCATGGGCCGCGGCGAGCTCAACCTCGACTGGGGCATGGGCGAGCATCTCGCCTATGCGTCGCTGGTGTCGTCGGGCTACGCCATCCGCCTGACCGGCCAGGACGCCGGCCGCGGCACCTTCGTGCATCGCCATTCGGTGCTGCATGACCAGAACCGCGAGCGCTGGGATGCGGGTTCCTATATCCCGCTGCAGAATGTCTCCGACCAGCAGGCCCCGTTCACCGTGATCGACTCGGTGCTGTCGGAAGAAGCGGTGCTGGGCTTTGAATACGGCTACTCGACCGCCGAGCCGAACACGCTGACGATCTGGGAAGCGCAGTTCGGCGACTTCGCCAACGGCGCGCAGGTCGTGATCGACCAGTTCATCAGCTCCGGCGAAGTGAAATGGGGCCGTGCATCGGGCCTGGTCATGATGCTGCCGCACGGCTACGAAGGGCAGGGCCCGGAGCACTCGTCGGCACGCCTCGAGCGCTACTTGCAGCTGTGCGCGGACAACAACATGCAGGTGGTGCAGCCGACGACGGCCGCGCAGATCTTCCACCTGCTGCGCCGCCAGATGATCCGGCTGTTCAGGAAGCCCCTGGTCATCATGACGCCGAAGTCGCTGCTGCGTAACAAGGATGCGGGTTCGCCGCTGGCCGACCTGGCCAAGGGCTCGTTCCAGACCGTGATCGGCGAGGTCGACGAGAAGATCGACCCGCGCAAGGTCAAGCGCGTGATCGCCTGCTCGGGCAAGGTGTACTACGACCTGGTCAACGCCCGCAAGGAGCGCGGCCAGACCGACACCGCCATCATCCGCGTCGAACAGCTGTATCCGTTCCCGCACAAGGCGTTCGCCGCCGAACTGAAGAAGTTCCCGGCCTACACCGAGGTGGTATGGGCGCAGGACGAGCCGCAGAATCAGGGACCATGGTTCCAGATCCAGCACAACATCTTCGAGAACATCGACGATGGACGCAAGCTGGCTTATGCAGGCCGCCCGGCCAGCGCATCGCCTGCTGTCGGCTACTACGACAAGCACTATGCGCAGCAGAAAGCCCTGATCGACACGGCCTTCTCGAAGCTCAAGGGCTTCGTCCTCACCAAATAAGAAAAACCTTTTCGCGCGCCGTCCCCGAGGGGGCGGCGCTGCGCCTATACAGAAACGGAGTAATACATGGCAATTCTCGAAGTCAAGGTTCCCCAGCTGTCGGAGTCGGTCGCCGAAGCGACCCTGCTGCAATGGCACAAGAAGGTCGGCGAAGCCGTCACCCGCGACGAGAACCTGATCGATATCGAGACCGACAAGGTCGTCCTCGAACTTCCCGCGCCCGATGCCGGCGTGATCACTGAAATCCTCAAGGCGGACGGCAGCATGGTCGTCGCCGGCGAGATCATCGCCAAGATCGATACCGAGGCAAGCGCCGGCGCCGTGGCCCCCGCAGCCGCTGCGCCAGCCGCCGCCGCCGCACCCGCTGCCGCGCCTGCCGCAGACCCGGTCAGCGCTGCCATCGCCGGCCTGGCCGCGAAGGCGTCCTCCGGCGTCGCAATGCCTGCCGCCGCGAAGATGCTCGCTGAAAACAACATGGCCGCAGGCGATGTCGCCGGCAGCGGCCGCGACGGCCGTGTGACCAAGGGCGACGTGCTGGGCAAGCTGGAAGCCCGTCCGGCAGCGCCTGCCGCCGCGCCGGCCGCTCCGGCCGCCGCACCGGCGAAGGCGCCGCTGCCGCAGGTCGCGCCGCCGACCGTCGCCAACCTCGGCGACCGTCCGGAAGAGCGTGTGCCGATGAGCCGCCTGCGCGCGCGCATCGCCGAGCGCCTGGTGCAGTCGCAGTCGACCAACGCGATCCTGACCACGTTCAACGAAGTCAACATGCAGCCGGTGATGGACCTGCGGACCAAGTACAAGGACAAGTTCGAGAAGGAGCACGGCGTCAAGCTGGGCTTCATGTCCTTCTTCGTCAAGGCCGCCGTTGCCGCGCTGAAGAAGTACCCGATCATCAATGCGTCGGTCGATGGCAATGACATCGTCTACCACGGCTACTTCGACATCGGCATCGCTGTCGGTTCGCCGCGCGGCCTGGTCGTGCCCATCCTGCGCAATGCGGACCAGATGTCGATCGCCGAGATCGAAAAGAAGATCGGCGAATTCGGCACCAAGGCCAAGGACGGCAAGCTGACGCTGGACGACCTGTCCGGCGGAACCTTCTCGATCTCCAACGGCGGCACGTTCGGCTCGATGCTGTCGACCCCGATCATCAACCCGCCGCAGTCGGCCATCCTGGGCGTGCATGCGACCAAGGACCGCGCGGTGGTCGAGAACGGCCAGATCGTGATCCGTCCGATGAACTACCTGGCGATGTCCTACGACCACCGGATCATCGACGGCCGCGAAGCGGTGCTCGGCCTGGTGGCGATGAAGGAAGCGCTGGAAGACCCGGCCCGCCTGCTGCTCGACCTGTAAATAGCGCCGGCAAACGATGGCGGCCACGAGCCGCCATTGTTTTTACTGCGCGCATTGACCAAGCAATCCAAGGAATAATATGGCAAAGAATTTTGATCTGGTGGTGATCGGCGGCGGCCCTGGCGGCTACATTGCCGCAATCCGCGCCGCCCAACTCGGCTTCAACGTGGCCTGCGTCGACGAGTGGAAGAACGAGAAGGGCGGACCCGCGCCCGGCGGCACCTGCACCAATGTCGGCTGCATCCCGTCGAAGGCGCTGCTGCAGTCGTCGGAGAATTTCGAGCATGCCGGCCATGCGTTCGCCGACCATGGCATCAATGTGCAAGGCCTGTCGCTGGACCTGCAGAAAATGCTGGGCCGGAAGAACAACGTCGTCAAGCAGAACAACGACGGCATCCTGTTCCTGTTCAAGAAGAACAAGGTAGCGTTTTTCCACGGCCGCGCGTCGTTCGTCAAGGCGGCCGACGGCGGCTATGAGCTCGCGGTTGCCGGCGCTGCCGCCGAAACCCTGGTGGCCAAGCACGTGATCGTCGCCACCGGCTCGAATGCCCGCGAACTGCCGGGCGCGCCGTTCGACGAGCAGCGCATCCTGTCCAATGTCGGCGCGCTGGCCATCCAGGAAGTGCCGAAGAAGCTGGGCGTGATCGGCGCCGGCGTGATCGGCCTGGAAATGGGCAGCGTCTGGCGTCGCCTCGGCGCGGAAGTCACCGTGCTCGAAGCGCTGCCGACCTTCCTCGGCGCGGTCGACCAGCAGGTCGCAAAGGAAGCGCACAAGCTGTTCACCAAGCAGGGCCTGTCGATCAGCCTCGGCGTGAAGATCGGCGCGATCGCTGCGAACGACAACGGCGTCACCGTCGAGTATGTCGATGACAAGGGCGCGGCGCAGAAGGGCGAGTTCGACCGCCTGATCGTCTCCATCGGCCGCGTCCCCAACACCATCGGCCTGCAGGCCGACGCGGTCGGGCTGCAGCTCGACGAGCGCGGCTTCATCAAGGTCGACGACGAGTGCCGCACCAACCTGCCCAATGTCTGGGCGGTGGGCGACGTCGTGCGCGGCCCGATGCTGGCGCACAAGGCCGAGGAAGAGGGCGTGGCGGTTGCCGAGCGCATCGCCGGCCAGCATGGCCACGTCAACTTCAACACCATTCCATGGGTGATCTACACTTCGCCGGAAATCGCGTGGGTCGGCAAGACCGAGCAGCAGCTGAAGGATGAAGGCGTCGCCTACAAGGCAGGCACCTTCCCGTTCCTGGCCAACGGCCGCGCGCGGGCGCTGGGCGATACGTCCGGCATGGTCAAGTTCCTGGCCGATGCGAAGACCGACGAAATCCTCGGCGTCCACATGGTCGGCCCGATGGTCTCCGAGCTGATCTCGGAAGCGGTGGTGGCGATGGAATTCCGCGCGTCGTCGGAAGACATTGCGCGTATCTGCCACGCCCATCCGTCGCTGTCGGAAGCGACCAAGGAAGCGGCGCTCGCCGTCGAGAAACGTTCGTTGAATTTCTGAGTCGAACCCGGGTTACCGGAGAAGACGATGATGACAATGAAGAAGCTGTGCAGGCTGTCGGGCGTGCTGTCGATAACGCTGGCGCTGGGGGCATGCGCGACATCCCCCGTCAGCAATGACCTCGGCATCGAGACGGCCAGCGCCGGGCAGTTCCTGCCCGGTGCGAACTGCACGGTGCAGTCGGCGGAAGGCAGCTTCGCGGTGGTGACCCCGGCGACCGTGCCGGTCCGTAATAAGCCCGGCGACTTGCGGGTGGTATGCGACAGGCAGGGTTACCGGACGTCCGAGGTGATCTACCGCGGCCTGGGCTACGGTGGCTACAGCGGCTACGGCGGCCCCAGCGTCGGGCTGGGCCTGGGCGGAGGAGGCGGCAATGTCGGCTTCGGCCTTGGCTTCGGGTTTCCGATCGGCGGCGGCAACAATGCGCCGTCGCGCATCGTGGTCGAGATGACGCCGCTGTAAATTCCGGCGCCGCCGCCGGCGGACCGGACGCTTCGATGGATGTTCGATACAAAGGGCGAGCTTGGTCTCGCCCATTTTCATGGCCGTGCGGCGCATGCCGGGCGGGACGATCAGATGACGGATGTGCGCGAATACTATCAACAGGCCCTGTCGGAACGCGGTTTTGCCGCCGACGAGGCGCAGCATGCGGCGGTCGAGCGGCTGCAGCGCTGTTACGAGGAATGGGTGCAGTACAAGGCGCAGCGCGCCAGCGTGTTCAAGCGCCTGATCAGCCGGCCCGAAGTGCCGCGCGGGGTCTACATGTGGGGCGGCGTCGGCCGCGGCAAGTCCTTCCTGATGGACAGCTTCTACCTGGTCGTGCCGGTGGTGCGCAAGACCCGGCTGCATTTCCATGAATTCATGCGCGGCGTCCACCGCGAGCTCGACGACCTGAAAGGCGTCGCCAATCCGCTGGACGAAGTGGCCAAGCGCATCGCCAAGAAATACCGGCTGATCTGCTTCGACGAATTCCACGTCTCCGACATCGCCGACGCGATGATCCTCTACAACCTGCTCAAGGCCATGTTCGACAACGGCGTCTCGTTCATGATGACCTCGAACTACGAGCCGGACACGCTGTACCCGAACGGCCTGCATCGCGACCGCATGCTGCCGACCATCGAGCTGCTGAAGGCGCGGCTGGACGTGATGTGCGTCGATGCCGGCATCGACTACCGGAAGCGGGCGCTGGAGCAGGTGGACGCCTATCACACTCCGCTCGGGCCGGATGCCGACCGCGAGATGCGCCATGCGTACACCCGCATTGCCGAGAGCGCCGACGAAGACCCGCTCATCCGGATCGAGGCGCGCGAGATCCGGGCGCTGCGCCGCGCCGGCGGCGTGATCTGGTTCGACTTCGCGACGCTGTGCGGCGGGCCGCGCTCGCAGAACGATTACCTGGAAATCGCCAGCCAGTTCCACACCGTGCTGCTGTCGTCCGTGCCGCGGATGTCGGCGGCGATGTCGTCGGAGGCGCGGCGCTTCACCTGGCTGATCGACGTGCTGTACGATCACAAGGTCAAGCTGCTGATGTCGGCCGAAGTGCCGGCCGAGGAACTCTATACCGAGGGCATGCTGTCCAACGAATTCCATCGCACGGTGTCGCGCATCATCGAGATGCAGTCGCGCGAATACATGGATGCCGACCGGCGCGATGTCATGGAGTCACTGTCCCGATGATCCGATACCTGCCTGCTCCCAATGCTCTGCGCGCGCTTCTGGCCGCGCTGTTCCTGCTCGCCGTGCCGCCGGCATTCGCCAGCCCGGAAGCGCTGGCGCAAAAATACCCGGCCGGGTCGATTGCGTCGGTCGAGCAGGCGGACCGGGCCATCGGCGAAGTGCAGGCGGAGCGCAAGGAAGTCGAGGCGCGCTTTGCGGATACCGAGTACGCCTGCTACACGAAGTTTTTCTCCTCGCCCTGCGTGGACAAGGCGAAGGAGCAGCGGCGCCTGGCGCTGAACCTGATCGGGCCGATCGAGGTGGAGGCCAAGGCCTACAAGCGGCGCGACACGGTGGCCCGGCGCGACAAGCTGCTCGAGGCCCAGCAGGCAAAAGAGGCGAGCGAGGCGCCGGCCCGCGCCGAGCAGGAAAAGATCAACGAACAGAAGGCCGCGCAGAAGGCGGCCGATGTCGCCGCCCGCCAGGCCGCGCCGGAGAATGCGCCGACCGGAAGGAAGCCGGCAACGCCGCGGGCCGACAACGCCCCGAAAACCGATGGCCGCGACCGCATCGCCGAACACGAGGCGCGGATGGAAAAAGCGCGCCGGCAGGAAGCGGCCGACGCGGAGAAACGGGCGAAGAATATTGCGGAGTTCGAGCGCAAGCAGCAGGAATCGCTGGAGCGGCAGCGCCGGGTCGTCGAAAAGAAGGCGGAAGCGGACAAGAAGGCGCAGGAGAGGGCGGCCAAGTCCGGGCCTTGACGGCCCATTGGTGAAGTTTTTCCCCGGCCGGGACGCGGGACGCGGCGCATCCACGGTGCGCCATGGTCATTCGCTATCCGGAAGCGCCTCCTGCCGCGAACGGCTGGGATTCAGACCGCCCGCCGTATCCCTTCCGCCTTGTAATCCTTTTTCTCGGGCGGCGGCGCAACCAGCCTCACCAGCGCCAGCGAGCAGTTATCCGCGCGGCGGCCGGCGCTGCGTTCCCGCGCTTTCGCGATCAGCAGTTCCGAGGCTTCCCGCGGGCTGCGCATGCCGATCGCGGCGCCGAGTTCGGCATCCGTGAAATAGGGCGACAGTCCGTCCGAACAGAGCAGGAAGCTGTCGCCGGCCTTCAGCCCCGCGTGGCGGCCCGCCGTGACGGTCACATTCGCGCTGGCCCCGCCCAGCGTGTTGATCAGCAGCCGCGACAGCTTCTCGCCGCCGTGGTCGTCGGGCGACAGGTTGCCGTCGGCAATCAGCTTTTCGCGATAGGAATGGTCGGTCGTGCGGAAGGCCGGGTTCGGTCCGCTGAACCGGTAGAGGCGGGAGTTGCCCGCATGCGCCCAGTGCGCGACGCCTTCCGGCGTGAGGACCAGCGCGACCATCGTGCTCTGCGGGCGTTCGCCGGAAGTGATGCGGACCAGGCTGATCATCGTGTGCGCTTCCTGCGCTATCCCGGCCAGCATGGTGTCGACGTCGTCGGTCAGCGGGGAAAACTGCTCGAAGACCTGGCGCGCGGTGCGTATCACCTGTTCTGCCGCCTGCTGCCCGCCCATGCCGGCGCCGCGGCCGTCGGCCAGCACCGCCATCATGTATCCGGCCGCGCGCGGCGCGGCGAACAGGGCTACCCGGTCCTGCTGTTCCTCCCGGTCGCCGATGTGCTGACCGGTCGCTGCTTCTATCTTGTAGTGGCTCATGCGTTCCGCTTGGATTAAACTTGCCGCCTGTCGAGAAATTTACTGAATTATCACATGCATATGTCCTCCAGGAAAGAATTGCGATGAACAGTATGGAAACATTTCCATGAGTAAGATTGCTGAAGATATCAAGAAGCGCATCATCGAATTGGAAGTCGAACACCGCGATCTCGATTCCGTGATCGACCTGCTCAGCAAGAGCACCCAGCACGAGGAATTGCAGATCCGCCGGCTGAAAAAGCGGCGCCTTCAACTGAAGGACCACATCACGCTGCTCAGGATGCAGCTGGTTCCCGACATTCCTGCCTGACCCGGGGCGGCCTGGCCTGTTAAAATGACGGTCTATTCCGGACTCTTCCGGCCGGCCTGGCCCGGCTCACCGGCATGCGCCGCATGCCTTCCACATCGCATCGAACTTGACAGCAGAACTCTCAACAGCAGGCAGCCATGGCGAGCATGACGCCGAGGTCGAACAACTTTTCGGCCCGACCGGGCCGCTGGTGGGCGCCGTGCGCGGCTTCCGGCCGAGGATGGCGCAGACCGAGATGGCGAAAGCCATCGCCGACGCGATTCTCGGCCAGAAAACCCTGATTGCCGAGGCCGGCACCGGCACCGGCAAGACCTTCGCCTACCTGGTGCCGGCGGTGCTCTGGGGCGGCAAGACCATCATCTCCACCGGCACCAAGAACCTGCAGGACCAGCTTTTCCTGCGCGACATTCCGACGGTGCGCAAGGCCCTCAACGCGCCGGTCTCGGTGGCGCTGCTGAAGGGCCGCGCCAATTACCTCTGTCATTTCCACCTCGAGCGCACGCTCCAGAACGGCCGTCTGACGACGCGCCAGGATGTCGGCAACCTCAGGGAAATCTCGCGCTTCATCAAGACCACGTCCACCGGCGACAAGGCGGAACTGTCCAGCGTCCCGGAAAATGCGCTGGTATGGAACCTGGTCACGTCGACCCGCGACACCTGCATGGGCAGCGAGTGCCAGTATTACAACGACTGCTTCGTGATGAAGGCCCGCAAGGAAGCGCAGCAGGCCGACGTGGTGGTGGTCAACCATCACCTGTTCTTCGCCGACGTCGCACTGAAGGACACCGGCGTGGCCGAACTGCTGCCGTCGGCCAACACCATCATCTTCGACGAGGCGCACCAGTTGCCGGAAACCGCGACGCTGTTCTTCGGCGACACGGTGTCGACCTCGCAGGTGGTCGAGCTGTGCCGCGACACGCTGGCCGAAGGGCTGTCCCATGCGCGGGACGGCGCCGACTGGAGCCAGGTGACCGGCGCCACCGAACTGGCGGCCCGCGACCTACGGCTGACCTTTCCGCAGGAGCCGGTCAAGCTGGCCTCGCACCAGATTGCCGCATCCAGCCCGTTCTACCCGGCGCTGGAAGCGCTGCAGGACGCGCTGGCGGCGATGATCGAAGTGCTGGAAGACCAGGCGCAGCGGGCCGAGACGCTGGAGCAGTGCCGGGTGAGGGCTGTGGAACTGGCGGCCAGGCTGGGCGCCTGGAGCGCCAGCGGCGAAAAGACCGAAGCCGACCCCGACAAGGTGCTGTGGATCGAGGCCTATGCGTCATCGCTGCAGCTGCACCAGACGCCGCTGTCGATTGCGCCCATCTTCAGCAAGCAGCGCGAGGGCACGCCGCGCAGCTGGATCTTCGCGTCGGCGACGCTGGCCGTGAAAAACGACTTCAACCATTACACCGCGCAGATGGGCATGGCCAACGAGCCGGCGCGCTCGTGGCCGAGCCCGTTCGACTATGCGAGCCAGGGACTGCTGTACGTGCCGGCCGACATGGCGCAGCCGAATGCGCCCGGCTACACCGACGCGGTGATCGACGCCGCGCTGCCGGTGATCGAGGCCGCCGGCGGCCGCGCCTTCCTGCTGTGCACGACGATACGCGCGGTCAACCGCGCCGCCGAGCGGCTGCGCGACGAGTTCGAGAAGCGGGGACTGCCGTTTCCGCTGATGGTGCAGGGCGAGGCCGGGCGCACCGAGCTGCTGGACCGGTTCCGCGCGGCCGGCAATGCGGTGCTGATCGGCAGCCAGAGTTTCTGGGAAGGGGTGGACGTGCGCGGCGAGGCGCTGTCGGTCGTCATCATCGACAAGCTGCCGTTTGCGCCGCCGGACGACCCGGTGCTGGCGGCGCGCATCGCCGCGCTGGAAAAGAAGGGGCTGAACGGCTTCGTCCATCACCAGCTGCCGTCGGCCATCATCAACCTGAAGCAGGGCGCCGGAAGGCTGATCCGCGACGAGACCGACCGCGGCGTGCTGATGATCTGCGACACGCGGCTGATCACCAAGCCGTATGGGGGCCGCATCTGGCAAAGCCTGCCGCCGTTTAAAAGGACCCGCGACCTCGCCGAGGTGCGGGCCTTCTTCGAGACGGAGCCGCTTATTTCTGCGGCTGGATGACGACCTTGCCGGTGACCTTGCGCGCCGCCATGTCGTTCAGCGCGCTCGGGGTGTCGGCCAGCGCGTAGCGGCCCGAGATATGCGGCCGGATCTTGCCTTCGGCCAGCCAGCCCATCAGTTCGCGCATGCCGGCCTGGTTGGCCTTCGGCTCGCGCCGCACGTATTCGCCCCAGAACACGCCGACCAGCGACGCGCCCTTGAGCAGCGTCAGGTTCAGCGGCAGCTTGGGGATCTCGCCGTTGGCGAAGCCGACCACGAGGTAGCGGCCGCGCCAGCCGATCGAACGGAATGCCGGTTCGGCATAGATGCCGCCGACTGGATCGTAGATCACGTCCGGGCCCTTGCCGTCGGTCGCCGCCTTGATCGCTTCCCGCAGGTCCTGGGTGCTGTAGTTGATGGTGGCGTCCGCGCCATGCTGCCTGCAGACTTCCAGCTTTTCGTCCGACGACGCCGCCGCGATCACGCGTGCGCCCAGCGCCTTGCCGATCTCGATGGCGGCCAGGCCGACGCCGCCCGCCGCGCCCAGCACCAGCATGGTTTCGCCGGCCTTGAGCTGCGCCCGGTCGACCACCGCATGGTGCGAGGTGCCGTAGGTCAGCGTGATGGCTGCCGCGGTGTCGAAGTCCATCCCGGGCGGCATCGGCATCACTGACTGCACCGGCACGGCGATCTGCTGCGCAAACGCGCCCTGGCCGACGAAGGCGATCACGCGGTCGCCCGCCTTGTACTGGGTGACGCCTTCGCCGACCGCCATCACGGTGCCGGCCAGCTCGCCGCCGGGGGTGAACGGCAGTTCGGGCTTGAACTGGTACTTGTTCTGGATGATCAGCACGTCGGGGAAGTTGACCCCGGCCGCTTCGACCTTGATCGCCACCTTGCCGGCTTCGGGAACAACGTCAGGCAAGTCCCGCACTACCAATGTGTCGGGCAGGCCCCATGCTTCACAGACGATTGCTTTCATTATGTCTCCTCAAAATAGAACGGTCGTTTGGTTTTGGGATTATGCCGTAAAAATGGCGGTCCGATAGCGAATTCACCATGAGGGCATCGGGTAGAATCAGCCTATGAAAATTCTTGTGAGTAACGATGACGGCTACCTGGCCCCCGGCATCGCGGCGCTGGCCGAGGCAATGGCGGGGATTGCGGACATCACCGTGGTGGCGCCGGACAGCAACCGTTCGGGGTCGTCCAATTCGCTGACGCTGGACCGGCCGCTGCGGGTGTACAGGGCGCAGAACGGCTTCTATTCGGTCAATGGCACGCCGTCCGACTGCGTGCATATCGCGCTGACCGGCATCCTCGACGAGCGCCCGGACCTGGTCGTGTCGGGCATCAACCAGGGCCAGAACATGGGCGACGACACGCTGTATTCCGGCACGGTCGCCGCCGCCACCGAGGGGTTTTTGTTCGGCATCCCCGCCATCGCGTTTTCCCAGGTCGACCACGGCTGGAAGCACCTCGACGCCGCCGCCCGGGTGGCCCGCGACATCGTGCTGCGCCGTTTCGACGAGCTGCAGAAGCCCTGGCTGCTCAGCGTCAATATCCCCAACCTGCCGTACGAGAGCCTCGGCCGCACCGTCCCGACGCGGCTGGGCAAGCGGCACCAGTCCGAGCCGGTGATCCGCGCGACCGACCCGCAGGGCAACGAAATTTTCTGGATCGGGCCGCCCGGCGCGGCCAAGGACAATAGCGAAGGCACCGACTTCCACGCGACCGCCGCCGGCTGCGTGTCGGTCACGCCGCTGCGCATCGACCTGACGCATAACGACCAGCTGGCTGCATTGCGGCGCGCGCTGCCATGAGCGAGGGCAAGCGCTTCCCGCTGTCGCTCGACTCGCTCGGAAAACAGTCCAAGTCCGCCCAGGTCGCCACGCCGCAGACCGCGACCCGCAATGTCGCGCTGGGCACAGAACAGCGCGCGCGGCCGGCGTCGGACCAGGCGCGTCCGATGTCCATGGTGTCCGACGCGGTGCGCCAGGCCATGGTCGGACGCGTCGCCCGGCAGGGCGTGCGCGACGAAAAGGTGCTGGCGGCGATGCTGGCCGTGCCGCGCCACCTGTTCCTCGAACCGGGGCTGGCCAGCCAGGCCTATATCGACGCGTCGCTGCCCATCGGCCACCACCAGACCATCTCCCAGCCCTATATCGTTGCCCGGATGATCGAGGTCATGCGGGCCAACCGCAACGGCGGGCTGCTGAACCGCGTGCTGGAAATCGGCACCGGCTGCGGCTACCAGGCGGCGGTGCTGTCGCGGGTGGCGACCGAGGTCTATTCGGTCGAGCGCATCAAGGCGCTGCATGAGTTGGCAAGGGCCAATCTGCGGCCGATGCGGATACCCAATATCCGCTTGCATTATGGAGATGGTATGCTTGGCTTCCCGCGCGTGGCGCCATTCGATGGCATCATACTGGCCGCCGCGGGCATGGAAGTTCCGCAAACGCTGCTTGAACAGCTGACAATCGGCGGCCGCCTGGTCGCCCCGGTCGGCGCGCGTCATCAGGTGCTGCAACTGATCGAGCGCGTCGGCAATGACGAATGGAAGACGGCGACGCTGGAAGATTGCCACTTTGTGCCGCTGCGTCCTGGCACCGCCGGCTGACCTGCATACCCGAAGAAAAATAGTGAATATGGTAAGAATGAAGAAGATACGTCTGGCCTTGATGATCGTAATGGCGGCAAGCCTTGCCGCCTGCAACACCACGCGCACCGTGGCGCCGGTCGTGGAGCGCGCGTCGACCCCGCGCTCCGTCGCGGCATCCAAGCCGCGCCCGGCCGAAGCGCCGGCACCGTCCGGCCCCGGCTATTACACCGTGAAGAAAGGCGACACCCTGAACCGCATCGCGCAGGAGTTCAACCAGAACTTCCGCGACATCGTCATCTGGAACAACCTGACCAGCCCGAACGACATCAAGGTCGACCAGGTGCTGCGGGTCGCGCCGCCCGACGCGGCCGGCGCTCCGGCGCCGGGCGCCGCCCAGACCGGCAGCGTCGCCGCGTCGTCCGGCGTCGAGGTGCGGCCGCTGGGCGCGCCATCCGCTTCCCCGACGCCGCCGGCTGCCGGCACACCCGCCGCGGCGGGCGCCAACAAGACCTGGCCGCACGGCGAGAAGCGGCCGTATTCGGAAAGCGCGCTGGCCGAACTGCAAAAACCGGACAATGCGCCGCCGGCGCCGGCGGCGCCGCCCACCCGCACCGGCGAAAAGGCCATCGACAAGCCTGCAGACAAACCGGGCGACAAGCCTGGCGACAAGCCGGCCGACATCTCCCGCGCGGCCGAGGACGGCCTGGCGTGGATGTGGCCGGCCGAGGGCCGCGTGATCGGCACCTTCGACGGCGGCCGCAAGGGCATCGACATCGCCGGCAAGATGGGGCAGCCGGTGCTGGCCGCCGGCGCGGGCACCGTGCTGTACGCCAGCAGCGTGCGCGGCTACGGCAACCTGGTGATCGTCAAGCACAGCAGCAACCTGCTCTCGGCCTACGCGCACAACAGGACCATCCTGGTGAAGGAAGGCCAGGCCGTGACCAAGGGGCAGCGTATCGCCGAAATGGGCAATTCCGACACCGACGCAGTCAAGCTGCACTTTGAGATAAGGCAGCAGGGCAAGCCGGTGGATCCGTCAAAGTTCCTACCTCCCAGATAAAATGCGATGAAAACCGACCGCCGCGATTCGCCTGAAGATGACGATCTTCCGGAATCACCCCCGGAGGTCGGGCTTGACGATGACGAGGACGCGGCGGAACAGGGTGGCGCCGGCCATCCGGCCGCGGCCGCGGCCGCGCCGGTCGACGAACTGCGCACGGTGCTGGCGGCCGAGCTGTCGACCGACGCAACCCAGCATTACCTGAACCGGATCGGCATGCACCCGCTGCTGTCGGCCGACGAGGAACTGCGCTTCGCGACGTTGGCCAAGAGCGGCGAGTTCGCGGCGCGGCAGAAGATGATCGAGCACAACCTGCGCCTGGTCGTGTCGATCGCCAAGCACTACATCAACCGCGGCGTGGTGCTGCTGGACCTGATCGAGGAGGGCAACCTGGGCCTGATGCGGGCCATCGACAAGTTCGAGCCCGAACGCGGCTTCCGCTTTTCGACCTACGCAACCTGGTGGATCAGGCAGAGCATCGAACGCGCGATCATGAACCAGGGCCGCACCGTCCGGCTTCCGGTGCACGTGGTGCGCGAGCTGAACCAGGTGCTGCGCGCCAAGTACCACCTGGAGGCCCAGCATCATGACGGCAAGGACGCGACCTGCGAGGACATCGCGCACCTGCTGGACCGTCCGGTGGACGACGTGCAGGACATCCTTGCGCTGTCCGAGCATGCGGCCTCGCTCGACGCGCCGCTGGACAACGACCCGCAGGCCAGCCTGCTCGACATGTTGCCCGGCAATACCGACGACGGGCCCGACTCGCAGGCCGAGCATCATGAAATCATGGCGCTGGTGCGCGACTGGCTCGGGCACATGCCGGAAAAGCAGCGCATCGTCGTGATGCGGCGTTTCGGCCTGGATCACGAGGACCCGGCGACGCTGGAGGAACTGGCGGTCCAGATGGGCGTGACCCGCGAGCGGGTGCGCCAGATCCAGCAGGAAGCGCTGGTCAAGCTCAAGCGCGCGCTGGCGGCGCGCGGCGTCGGCAGGGACGCCTTGCTCTGACGCCCGCTTTCGCAGGCCGCGGCACCGCCGGCTGTTCCTGTCCGATCCGTGCCTGTCGGGTCGGCCCTTGGCCGCAGCGCCGATTGCCGCCATAATCTCACCCTTCGCGCGGCTGCCGGTCAGGCGGCCGCGCCCTGTCCATCTCTTCCCGCTCATGTCCCAGACACGTATAGAAATCGAATCCCTAGACATGGAAGCCCGGGGCGTCGGCCACCTGCAGAACGAGGATGGCAGCACCGGCAAGGTCGTGTTCGTCGAGGGCGCGCTGCCCGGCGAACTGGTCAGCTTTCATTCTTTCCGCCGCAAATCCAAGTGGGAGGCCGCGCACCTGATCGAAGTGCATCGCGAGAGCGCGCTGCGCGTGCGACCGAAATGCGTCTACTTCGGCACCTGCGGCGGCTGCGCGATGCAGCATATCGAGCCGTCCGCGCAGGTCGCGGCCAAGCAGCGCGTGCTCGAGGACAACCTGAAGCACATAGGCCGTCTGCGGCCGGAAGTGATGCTCAGGCCGATCCACGGCCCGACCTGGGGCTACCGGTACCGCGCCCGTTTCTCGGTGCGCAACGTGCCCAAGAAGGGCGGCGTGCTGGTCGGCTTCCATGAAAAGAAGTCGGGCTTCATCACCGACATGCGCTCCTGCGAAGTGGTGCCGGCGCATGTGTCGGCGATGCTGGTGCCGCTGCGCCGGCTGATCGCGTCGCTGTCCATCATGGAGAAGGTGCCGCAGCTGGAACTGGCGGTTGGCGACGGCCCGGACGGCCTGGTCACCGCGCTGGTGATGCGGCACATGGCGCCGCTCTCGGACGCCGACGAAGCCAGCCTGCGCGAATTCGCCGACCTGCACCAGGTGCAGTGGTGGCTGCAGCCGGCAGGCCCGGACAGCGCGTGGCAGTTTTATCCGACCGACAGCCGGCTGCTGTACCACCTGCCGGAATTCGGCATCGAGATGCCGTTCAAGCCGACCGACTTCACCCAGGTCAATCACCAGGTCAACCGCACGCTGGTTGCGCGTGCGATGGCGCTGCTCGACGTCCAGCCGGGCGACCGGGTGGCCGACCTGTTCTGCGGCCTCGGCAATTTCACGCTGCCGATCGCGACCAGGGCGCGGGAAGTGGTCGGCATCGAGGGCAGCGCGTCGCTGACCGCACGGGCGCTCGAGAATGCCCGCCACAACCACCTGGCCGGCAAGGTCAGCTTCAGCACCCGCAACCTGTTCGAGGTGTCGGCGGAAGACCTGCTGGCCTTGGGCAAGTTCGACCGCATGCTGATCGACCCGCCGCGGGATGGCGCCGCGGCAGTCTGCGCGGCGATGGCCGCGCTGCACGGGAACGCGCCGGAAAGCCTGCCGTCGCGCATCGTCTACGTCTCCTGCAGCCCGTCGACGCTGGCGCGGGACGCCGGCATCCTTGTCGGGCAGGCAGGCTATGCGCTGAAGAAGGCGGGGGTGATGAACATGTTCCCGCATACCGCGCACGTCGAATCGATTGCCGTGTTCGAGCGTGCGGCCAGCGCATGAAAAAAGGCCAGCTGGAAGCTGGCCCTTGGTGAAACAGTAGCCGCGGCGCACTCGCCGCGGTTCAGAAAGCGCCTAGTCGCGGCTGCCGCCAAAGATGCCCAGCAGGGACAGCAGGTTGGCGAAAATGTTGTACAGGTCCAGGTAGATCGCCAGCGTGGCGGTGATGTAGTTGGTCTCGCCGCCGTTGATGACCTGCTGCACGTCGTACAGGATGTAGGCCGAAAAGATGCCGATGGCAAGCACGGAGACCACCAGGTAGAGCGCCGGCAGGTGCAGGAAGATGTTCAGCACCGATGCCGCCAGGATCACCAGCACGCCGGCGAAAAGGAATTTGCCCATGCCGGAAAAGTCGCGCTTCGACACCGTGGCCACCGTCGCCATCACGCCGAAGATCGCAGCCGTGCCGCCGAAGGCGGTCATGACCAGCGTGCCGCCGTTGCTGTAGCCCAGCGTCACGCCGATCAGGCGGGACAGCATCAGGCCCATGAAGAAGGTGAAGGCGAGCAGCACGCCGACGCCGGCCGCCGAATGCTTGGTTTTCTCGATGGCGTAGAAAAAGCCGAAGGCAATCGCGAGGAATACGACGAAACCCATCATCGGGTTGCCGGCGAACAGGCTGAAGTTCATCCGCACGCCCAGCCATGCGCCGAGCACCGTCGGGATCATGGAAATGGCGAGCAGCCAATAGGTGTTGCGCAGCACGCGATGCCGGGTAACCGCGACTTCGCCTGCGCTGCCAAAAGCCGTTTGAAATCTGGTGTCCATGCTGGTTTCTCCGCTAGTGGTGAAAATGGAAAGTGAGGGAAAGCATACCATGTGCCGCACCGGGTGCAAGATGCGTGTGTTGACCCGCTTCATAGGGCACTTCTTCTAGGGGCGGCGGCATTCGTGTTAAAATCACCGGCTAACTGCATTCCACCTCTTCACCTTTAACCCTTTCTTTTCATTGGAGTTTTTAAATATGGCAATCGAACGCACCCTGTCGATCATCAAACCGGACGCAGTCGCAAAAAACGTGATTGGTCAGATTTACACGCGTTTTGAGAACGCTGGCCTGAAAGTCGTCGCTGCCCGCATGATCCACCTGTCGCGTGCCGACGCCGAGGGTTTCTATGCAGTGCACCGCGAGCGTCCTTTCTTCAAGGACCTGGTCGACTTCATGATCTCGGGCCCGGTGATGGTGCAGGCGCTGGAAGGCGAAGGCGCGATTGCGAAGAACCGCGACCTGATGGGCGCAACCGATCCGAAGAAGGCAGACAAGGGCACGATCCGCGCCGATTTCGCCGACTCGATCGACGCCAACGCAGTCCACGGCTCCGATGCCGCCGAGACCGCCCAGGCTGAAATCGCCTACTTCTTCCCCACCCTGAACGTCTACTCCCGTTAATTCGTTCAACCCGCGGCGCTGCTCTTCCGGCGCGCCGCGCTTCCTCCGGAATCCACCCGATGACGCAACTCACCAACCTGCTGGACAAAGATCCCGCGCAACTCGTCGCCTACTGCGCCGAGCTGGGTGAGAAGCCGTTTCGCGCCAAGCAGCTGCTGCGCTGGATACACCAGTTCGGCGCGAGCGACTTCGATGCCATGACCGACCTTGCCAAGTCGCTGCGCGACAAGCTGGCAAGCCGCGCCTTCATCGCGGCGCCCGCCGTCATCAGCGACCATACGTCGACTGACGGCACCCGCAAGTGGCTGCTCGACGTGGGCGAGGGCAACGCGGTGGAAACCGTGTTCATCCCGGAGGAAAACCGCGGCACGCTCTGCATCTCGACGCAGGCGGGCTGTGCGGTGAATTGCCGCTTCTGCTCGACCGGCAAGCAGGGTTTCAGCCGCAACCTGACGGTCGGCGAGATCATCGGCCAGTTGTGGATGGCCGAATTCGCGCTGCGCCAGGCCAAGGGCATCGAACCCGGCCCCAAGGGCGAGCGCCAGATTACCAATGTCGTGATGATGGGCATGGGCGAACCGCTGCTCAATTTCGAGCCTACCGTCACTGCGCTCAAGCTGATGCTGGACGACAATGCCTACGGCCTGTCGCGGCGTCGCGTGACCCTGTCCACCAGCGGCGTCGTGCCGATGATGGACAAGCTGTCCCAGGAATGCCCGGTGGCGCTGGCAGTGTCGGTGCATGCGTCCAATGACGCGCTGCGCGACAGCCTGGTGCCGCTGAACAAGAAATACCCGCTGCGTGAACTGATGGCAGCCTGCCGCCGCTATCTCGAATTCGCGCCGCGCGACTTCGTCACCTTCGAATACTGCATGCTGGACGGCGTCAACGACAGCGACCAGCATGCGCGCGAGCTGATTGCGCTGGTGCAGGACGCCAATGCGCCGGTGCCGTGCAAGTTCAACCTGATTCCGTTCAATCCCTTCCCCGAGTCCGGGCTCAAGCGCTCCAACAACGTGCGCATCAAGGCGTTCGCCAAGGTGCTGATGGACGCCGGCATCGTGACCACGATACGCAAGACCCGCGGCGACGACATCGACGCCGCCTGCGGGCAGCTGGCCGGCGAGGTGCAGGACCGCACCCGCGTCCAGGAACGCATGCAGAAAATGGCCGAGTACCAGCAGAAATACGGCAGCGACTTCGGCCGCATCGTGGAGATTTCCTCGTGACGGCTGGGCTGCGGCCCCGGCTCCTGATCGCGCTACTCGTCATGCTGCTGGCGGGCTGCGCCGGCACCGGCCAGAATCCGCCGGCGGACGACCTGCGCAACAGCGCCGACCAGAGCGAACTGCAGCGCCGCGCCCAGATCAGGCTGCAGCTGGCGGTCGGCTACTACGGCCAGGGCCAGCTCGCCACCGCGCTCGATGAAGTCAAGCAGGCGCTGCAGATCGACCCCAACCTCGCCGACGCCCACGGCGTGCGCGCGCTGATCCACATGGACATGGGCGATGCGCAGCTTGCCGAGGAAAGTTTTCAGCGCGCGATGAAGCTTGCGCCCGGCAATCCCGACTTCGCCAACAACTATGGCTGGTTCCTGTGCGAGAACGGCCGCGAGCGCGACTCGCTGGCCTACTTCGAAACCGCGCTCAGGAGCCGCGCCTACACGTCGCCGGCCAAGGCGCTGAACAATGCCGGCGTCTGCAGCATGCGCCTCGACGACATGGCCGGCGCGGAGCGTTATTTCAACCGGGCGTTCCAGGCCGATCCCGGCAATGGCGACGCCAACCTCAACCTGTCCCGGCTGTATTACCGGCGCGCCGATTACCAGCGCGCCCGGTTTTACGTAAACCGGGTGCTTCATGCCGAAAACTCCGGCGCCGCCGTGCTGTGGATGGCCATCAAGGTCGAGCGCAAACTGGGCGACCAGAACGCCGCCTCATCGCTGTCCAACCAGCTGCGCCGCCGATTTCCGGATTCCCGTGAATATGCTGCCCTGACGCGCGGGGCCTACGATGAGTGATTTATCCATGACCGAACCGACGGACTATGCGGGGCAGCAGGACCCGGCCGAATATGGCCAGCCAACGCCGGGCGTGCAACTGGCAATGCGCCGCCAGGAATTCAACTGGACTGTCGAGCAGGTCGCCAGCCAGCTCAACCTGGCGCCGCGCCAGATCCTTGCGATGGAAGCCGACGATTACGGCGCATTGCCCGGCATGGCGGTCGCGCGCGGCTTCATCCGTTCCTATGCCAAGCTGCTGAAGCTCGACTCCGCGCCGATGCTCGCGCAGATCGCCAAGGCGCCAGGCAGCGCCGAGCAGGCGATCCCGCTGCGCCGCGCCATTCCCAGCACCACGTTCCAGCCGCACCGCGGCGCCGGCCGCGCAAGGTCGGGTGGCCTGTCCAAGCTGCTGCTGGCAGCGGGCGTGGTGATCGTCGCGGCGCTGGCGGCCGTTGCGTACAGCCAGCGCGAACAGCTTGCGGGCTATCTGCCCGCGTCGCTTTCCCGGCTGCTGGAACACGCGCCGTCCACTGCGCCGGTTGCCGGCGAGCAGGCGGACGGCCGGGTCGTCGACACCGACGTCGCGCCGCCGCTGCATCGGTCCGAGTCCGCGCAGCAGGCGCCGGTGGCAGCGCCTGCGCCGCCCGGCATGACGCCTGAATTGTCGGTGCCGCCAACGGTCGCCAGTGGGGCTGGCGCGGTCGGAGCGACCGGTGCTGCCGCTGCCGCCGGGACAAGCGCCGCCGCAGCCCAGTCGGCCAATACGCTGGTGCTGACCATGCGGCAGGATTCATGGGTCGAAGTCAAGCGTGCCGACAACACCACGGTGACGTCCCGCGTCCTGCGCGCGGGCAGCACCGAGACCTTCGAGATCACCGGCCCGCTGACGGTGACGGTGGGCAATGCGCGCGGCGTCGATGCGACGGTGCGCGGCAAGCCGCTCGATGTCGCGGGAACGACGCGCAACAACGTGGCCCGTATCAGCGTCAAGTAAGCAGCAACATGCAGATCGATGCGGAGCGGGTGAGGGCAGGCCTTGACCGCGCTCCGGTCGGCACAGGAAGGAATTTCGCGATGAATACAGCAAACATGCCAGCAAACTCCGGCGCCGCCGCCCGTCACCCGACGCGGCGCGCGGTGGTGCGCCATGGCGACCGGGAAGTCGTGATCGGCGGCGGCGCGCCCATCGTCGTGCAGTCGATGACCAATACCGACACCGCCGACGCCATCGGCACCGCGATCCAGGTCAAGGAACTGGCGCGCGCCGGCTCGGAGATCGTCCGTATCACGGTTAATAATGCCGAAGCCGCCGCCGCGGTGCCGGCGATCCGCGAGCAGCTCGACCGGATGGGCGTCGACGTTCCGCTGGTCGGCGACTTCCACTACAACGGCCACACGCTGCTCAACGATTTTCCCGACTGCGCGCGGGCGCTGTCGAAATACCGGATCAATCCCGGCAATGTCGGGCAGGGCGCCAAGCGCGACACCCAGTTCGCGCAGATGATCGAGGCGGCCTGCCGCTACGACAAGCCGGTGCGCATCGGCGTCAACTGGGGCAGCCTGGACCAGGCGCTGCTGGCGCGCATCATGGACGAGAACGCCCGGCGCGCCGAGCCGTGGCCGGCGCAGGCGGTGATGTACGAGGCGCTGGTGACCTCGGCCATCGAGAACGCGCGCCGCGCCGAGGAAGTGGGCCTGGCCGGCGACCGCATCATCCTGTCCTGCAAGGTGTCGGGCGTGCAGGACCTGATCGCGGTCTACCGCGAGCTGGCCAGCCGCTGCGACTACCCGCTGCACCTTGGGCTGACCGAGGCCGGCATGGGCAGCAAGGGCATCGTCGCGTCGACCGCGGCGCTGTCGGTGCTGCTGCAGCAGGGCATCGGCGACACGATACGGATTTCGCTGACGCCGGAACCAGGCGGCGACCGCACGCGGGAAGTCATCGTCGGCCAGGAAATCCTGCAGACCATGGGCCTGCGCAAGTTCACGCCCATGGTCATTGCCTGTCCCGGCTGCGGCCGCACCACGTCCACCGTGTTCCAGGAACTGGCTGACGATATCCAGACCTACCTGCGCGACCAGATGCCGGCCTGGAAAGGCCAGTATCCGGGCGTCGAGGAAATGAATGTCGCGGTCATGGGCTGCATCGTCAACGGCCCCGGCGAATCCAAGCATGCGCATATCGGCATCAGCCTGCCCGGCACCGGCGAATCGCCGGCCGCGCCGGTGTTTGTCGATGGCAAGAAAACCGTCACGCTGCGTGGCGAACATATTGCCGAAGAATTCCAGGCCATCGTGCTTGACTATGTCCGCACCCGCTACGGGAATGCGGCCGCGGCCGCGCCGTTGGCCGGCTCCGTTGAAAATCAGCTGTAGAAACCATGTCAGATAACAAGAAACCTGAAAAAATCGTCGGCGTCAAAGGGATGAACGACATCCTGCCGGCCGATGCGCCGTTGTGGGAACTGTTCGAGAACACGGTCCAGACCGTGCTCAAGAGCTATGGCTTCCAGCAGATACGCACGCCCATCGTCGAGCCGACGCCGCTGTTCGCGCGCGGCCTCGGCGCCGTCACCGACATCGTCGAAAAGGAAATGTATTCCTTCACCGACTCGATGAACGGCGACGAACTGACGCTGCGCCCGGAAAGCACCGCCGGCGTCGTGCGCGCCGCGCTGGAACACAACCTGACCTACGACGGCCCGAAACGGCTCTGGTACCAGGGCCCGATGTTCCGCCACGAACGGCCGCAGCGCGGCCGCTACCGGCAGTTCCACCAGGTCGGCGCCGAGGCGATCGGCTTTGCCGGCCCGGACATCGACGCCGAGCTGATCATGCTGTGCCAGCGCCTGTGGGATGACCTCGGGCTCGACAGCATCCGGCTCGAGATCAACTCGATCGGCGACGCCGACGAGCGCGCCCGCCACCGCACCGACCTGATCGCCTATTTCGAGCAGCACCGCGACCAGCTCGACGCCGATGCGCTGCGCCGGCTGCATGCCAATCCGCTGCGCATCCTCGACACCAAGAACCCGGCCATGCAGGCGCTGGTCAATGCCGCGCCCAAGCTGCTCGACTACCTCGGCGAGGAATCGCGGGCGCACTTCGACGGCGTCGAGAACATCCTGCGCCACAGCAATATCCCTTACACCGTCAACCCGCGCCTAGTGCGCGGCATGGACTATTACAACCGCACCGTGTTCGAATGGGTGACCGATCAGCTCGGTTCGCAGGGCACGGTCTGCGGCGGCGGCCGGTATGATCCGCTGGTCGAGATGTTCGGCGGCAAGCCGACGCCGGCCTGCGGCTTCGCGATCGGCGTCGAACGGCTGCTGGAGCTGATGAAGGCGTCCGGCGAGCAATTCACGCCCAACCAGTGCGACGTCTACCTGGTCCACCAGGGCGATGAAGCGCAGCTGCAGGCTTTCGTGCTCGGCGAGCGCCTGCGCGACGCCGGGCTGGACGTGGTGCTGCATTGCGCCACCGCGGCCGGTCCCGGCAGCTTCAAGTCGCAGATGAAGCGGGCCGACGCCAGCGGCGCGGCCTTTGCCGTCATCATCGGCGAGGACGAGGTGTCCAGCCATACCGCCAGCGTCAAGACGCTGCGCGGCGCCGACGGCGAGAGCCAGCAGCGCTCGGTGGAATTCGATTCGGTGGCCGAATACCTGGTCGATCAGATCATCGGCGCCGGCCACGACGACGGACACGACCACGGTCATGTCCATTACAAACACTAGAAATATCAGCAACGACATTGGAAATGGGACGGCGCAAGCATGGCATACGATCTTGAAGAGCAGGAACAGATAGAAACCCTGAAAAGCTGGTGGAATCGCTACGGCAACCTGGTGACCTGGCTGCTGATCGCTGCGCTGGCAGCCTTTTCGGGCTGGTCCGCCTGGAATTACTACCAGCGCAACCAGGCGGCCCAGGCCGGCCAGCTGTATGACGAGATCGGCCGGGCGGTCATCGCCAAGGATAATGAGCGGGTGATGCGCGGCGCGGCCGACATGCGGGACAAGTTCGCCCGCACCGCCTATGCCGAAATGGCCGCGCTGATGGCCGCGAAGGTGGCGTTCGACGCCAACGACCTGAACGGCGCCAAGGCCCAGCTGCAGTGGGTGGTCGACAATGGCCGCGACGACGAGTACCGCGCGCTGGCCCGCATCCGGCTGGCCGGCGTTCTGCTCGACGAGAAAGCCTACGAAGAAGGACTGAAAGTGCTGTCGGCCGACGTGCCCGCCGCCTTTGCCGGCGCCGTGGCCGACCGTCGCGGCGACCTGCTGATGGCGCAGAACAAGATCGCCGAGGCGCGCACCGCCTACCAGGAGGCGCTGCAGAAGTCCGACGCCAAGAGTCCCGGCCGGCAACTGATCCAGCTGAAACTCGACGCCATCGGCGGCGCCAACCCGGCCGCCTGAGCCTGTTCACCGCACAAGTATAAAAAGGGAAAACAATGCAAATTGCAGCAAAGGCCGCATCCGTAGGCATCGCGCTGGCCGTCCTCGGCGGCTGTTCGACCCTGCAGTCGCTTAACCCGTTCGCCAGCAAGCCGGCGCCGCGCAATCCGCCTGCCGCGCTGGTCGATATCAAGCCGTCGATGAACGTGCGCACTGCCTGGTCCGTCAACATCGGCAAGGCCGGCACTGCATTGTTCAACCCCGCTCTGGTCCAGGGCAGCGTGTTCGTCGCTGCCGCCGACGGCACGATAGCCCGGCTCGACGCGGCGAACGGCAACCAGCTCTGGCGCATCAACGCCGGCGTGCCGCTGACCGCGGGCGTCGGCGCCGACGCCGGCACGGTCGCCGTGGGCGCGGCCGGCGGCGTGCTGCTGGCCTACAGCGCGGACGGCAAGCAGCGCTGGAAGGCGCAGGCGTCGAGCGAGATTCTTGGCGCGCCGGCCGTGGCGCAGGGCCTGGTCATCGTGCGCAGCATCGACAACCGGATCGCCGCATTCGACGCCGACAGCGGCGTGCGCCGCTGGCAGCTGCAGCGCGCCGCGCCGGCGCTGGCATTGCGCAGTGCGCCGGGCATCGCCGTCGACGCGACGTCGGCCTATGTCGGCATGCCGGGCGGACGCATGGTCGCGCTGACGCTGTCCAACGGCGGCCCGCGCTGGGAAGTGGCGGTCGGCGACCCGCGCGGCGCGACCGAACTCGAGCGCATCGCCGACGTGTCGGGCATCCCGGTGATGGTGGGCCGCGAAGTCTGCGCGGTCGCTTACCAGGGCCGCATCGGCTGCGTGGACGCGAGCAGCGGCTCCACCCGCTGGGCCAAGGAATTTTCCAGCGAAGTCGGCCTCGGCGCCGACGACAATCATGTTTATGGCGCGGACGAACGCGGCAACGTCAACGCATTCACCTATGATGCGGGTGTCGGCGTCTGGCGCAACAATACGCTGGCCAACCGCCGCCTCTCGACCCCGGTGGCAGTGGGACGCACGGTCGCGGTGGGCGACTACCAGGGTTACATGCATTTCCTCTCGCGCGAGGACGGCGCGACGCTCGCGCGGGCCGCCAGCGACGGCAGCCAGGTCATCGGAACGCCGGTCGTGAACGGCAATACGGTTATTTTTCAAACACAAGCAGGTATAGTGGCCGCATTGACGGCCGAGTAAGAAAGTCATGAAGCCGGTTATCGCATTAGTAGGTCGACCCAACGTCGGCAAATCCACGCTCTTCAATCGCCTGACGCGTTCGCGTGATGCCCTTGTTGCCGACCTGCCAGGTCTGACCCGCGACCGGCATTACGGCGAAGGCCGTATCGGCGAACGGCCTTTCCTGGTCATCGACACCGGCGGTTTCGAGCCCGTGGCGAAGGAGGGCATCATGTTCGAGATGGCGAAGCAGACCAAGCAGGCGGTCGCCGAAGCCGACATGGTGATCTTCATCGTCGACGGCCGCCAGGGGCTGACGCCGCACGACAAGACGATCACCGACTTCCTGCGCCGCTCCGGCAGGCCGGTGATGCTGGTGATCAACAAGTCCGAAGGGATGCAGTACACCGCGGTCACCGCCGAATTCTATGAACTCGGGCTGGGCGACCCGTACGTGATCTCGGCCGCCCACGGCGACGGCGTGATGGACCTGGTCGACGAAGCGCTCGACCTCGCGACCGCGCAGCAGACGGAGGTCGAGGAAACTGCGGACGAACAGGACCGCGGCATCCGCATCGCCATCGTCGGCCGGCCGAACGTCGGCAAGTCGACGCTGGTCAACACGCTGCTCGGCGAAGACCGCGTGATCGCTTTCGACATGCCCGGCACGACCCGCGACTCGATCGAGATCCCGTTCGAGCGCGACGGCCGCAAGTATTCGCTGATCGACACCGCCGGCATCCGCAAGCGCGGCAAGGTGTTCGAGGCGATCGAGAAATTCTCGGTGGTCAAGACGCTGCAGTCGATTTCCGAGGCCAACGTGGTCATCCTGCTGCTGGACGCGCAGCAGGATATCTCGGAACAGGATGCGCACATCGCCGGCTTCATCCTCGAAAGCGGCCGGGCGCTGGTGGTCGCCATCAACAAGTGGGACGGCCTGACCAGCGACCGCCGCGACGAGATCAAGATCGACCTCGACCGCAAGCTCAGCTTCCTGTCCTTCGCCAAGTTCCATTTCATCTCGGCGCTGAAGTCCACCGGCATCGCGCCAATGATGAAATCGGTCGACAGCGCCTATGCCGCGGCCACCGCCAACCTGCCGACGCCCAAGCTGACCCGGGCGCTCGAGGAAGCGGTCGAACACCAGCAGCCTCGCCGCAAGGGCTCGATCCGTCCCAAGCTGCGCTATGCGCACCAGGGCGGCCAGAACCCGCCGGTCATCGTCATTCACGGCAATGCGCTGGAAGCGATCGACGCCAATTACAAGCGCTACCTGGAGAAGCACTTCCGCGAAACTTTTTCGCTGGTCGGCACTCCACTGCGTATAGAACTCCGGTCCGGCAAGAACCCTTTTGCGAAAAGCGGATAAAGGCGCGGGTAGGGCGCTCATTCGTTTGGCAATACCGCGGAAAATCGATTACATTCAAGCTGCGTGCCACTGGCGTACCTTGAATCTGGTCGAGTCGCCTCCAACTCCTCATCACAACAACACAATGGAGCTTCCATGAGCAATAAAGGGCAACTATTACAAGACCCCTTCCTCAACGCCTTGCGCAAAGAGCACGTTCCTGTTTCCATTTATCTGGTCAACGGCATCAAACTCCAGGGTCACATCGAATCGTTCGACCAGTATGTCGTTCTGCTGCGCAACACCGTCACGCAGATGGTCTACAAGCATGCCATTTCGACTGTCGTGCCCGCACGCGCAGTCAATCTCAACCTGGAGTCGGACGCTGAATAACGCTGCGCACCCCTATCCGCCGCCGGGCGGTCGCTGAGATGCGCGCGGCTCTCGTCGGCGTCGACTTTGGCAAGGGGGATTTTGCTGCCAGTCTCGACGAACTCGGCCTGTTGTCCAGTTCGGCTGGCGCCGAACCCATCCTGACCATCCTTGGCAAGCGTTCCAGTCCCGATCCCGCCCTGTATGTCGGCTCCGGCAAGGCGCAGGAAATTGCGCAGGCTGTGGAAGACGAGCATCTCGACATCGTCGTGTTCAACCATGCGCTGTCGCCGGCCCAGCAGAGGAACCTCGAGCGCGTGCTCAAGGTGCGCGTGGTCGACCGCACCAGCCTGATCCTGGACATCTTCGCGCAGCGCGCGCAGAGCCACGAGGGCAAGGTGCAGGTCGAACTGGCCCAGCTGCAGCATCTCGCCACCCGCCTGATCCGCGGCTGGACCCACCTCGAACGGCAAAAAGGCGGTATCGGCCTGCGCGGCCCGGGTGAAACCCAGCTCGAGACCGACCGCCGCCTGATAGGCGAACGCGTCAAGGGCCTGCGCGCCAAGCTGAAGAAGCTGCAGCGCCAGCACGAGACCCAGCGCCGGGCGCGCGGACGCAGCAACATGCTGTCGGTGTCGCTGGTCGGCTATACCAATGCCGGCAAGTCCACGCTGTTCAACGCGATGACCAAGGCGCAGGTATATGCGGCGGACCAGCTGTTCGCGACGCTGGACACGACGTCGCGCCGGGTTTACCTGGGCGACGTCGGCAGCGTGGTGATTTCGGACACCGTCGGTTTCATCCGCGAATTGCCGCACCAGCTGGTGGCGGCCTTCCGCGCGACGCTCGAAGAGACGATCCATGCCGACGTGCTGCTGCACGTGGTCGACGCGTCCAGCCCGACGCGGCTCGAGCAGGTGGAGCAGGTCAATGCCGTGCTGAAAGAGATCGGCGCCGACCACATCCCGCAGATTCTCATCTGGAACAAGATCGATGCGGCAGGGCTGGAGCCGGCGGTCGAACGTGATGAATATGATAAAATCCGCCGGGTTTTCATCAGCGCCCAGACCGGCGAAGGGGTCGACCTGTTGCGGGAGGCAATTGCCGAATTCGCTGCAAAAGAGCATGCATCGCAGACCAGTGAACAGCCGTCGGCCGACGCCGACGACATGCGTTTCACGGCTTTCGATCAGCATACAAATCTATAACTTTTACGCCGGATTGCGACAGCATGCCTGTACCATTTTTGAAAAGAATCGGCCTTAAATTCTCGCTGAACGATCCCCGCTGGGGACGCGGCCCGGAAAACGGCGAACAGCCGCAGAACCAGGACAGCAAGCGGCCCAGCGACGGCCCGCCCGACCTCGACCAGCTGTGGCGCGACTTCAACCAGCGCATCAACCGGCTGTTCGGCAAGCGCGGCGGTGGCGGGGGCGGCGGCGGCGAGGGCGGCGGCATGATGCCCGACATGCGCGGCGCTAGCATCGGCGCCGGCATCATCGCGGCGATCGTCGCGTTCCTGTGGCTGATCAGCGGCTTCTTCATCGTGCAGGAAGGCCAGACCGGCGTCGTGATGACCTTCGGGCGCTACAGCCACATGACGCCCGCGGGTTTCAACTGGCGCTGGCCGTCGCCGATCCAGACGCACGAAATCGTCAACGTTTCCACCGTCCGCACGGTCGAAGTCGGTTACCGCTCCACGGTGCGCAACAAGGTCGGCCGCGAATCGCTGATGCTGACCGATGACGAAAACATCATCGATATCCAGTTTGCCGTGCAATACAAGCTCAAGAATGCGTCCGAGTGGGTATTCAACATGCGCGACCAGGAAGAGACCGTCAAGCAGGTTGCCGAGACCGCCATCCGCGAAGTCGTCGGCAAGAGCAAGATGGACTTCGTGCTGTACGAGGGCCGCGAAAAGGTGGCTTTCGAGGTCGGCCAGCTGATGCAGCAGATCGTCGACCGCTACAAGGCCGGCGTGCAGATCACCAATGTGACGATGCAGGGCGTGCAACCGCCCGAGCAGGTGCAGGCTGCGTTCGACGATGCGGTCAAGGCCGGACAGGACCGCGAACGGCTGAAGAACGAAGGCCAGGCGTATGCGAACGACGTGGTGCCCAAGGCGCGCGGCGCCGCATCGCGGCTGGCGCAGGAATCCGAAGGCTACCGCGCGCGCATCATCGCCAACGCGGAAGGCGAGGCGGCGCGCTTCAAGCAGGTGCTGGTCGAGTACCAGAAAGCGCCGGCCGTGACCCGGGACCGTATGTATCTTGATGTCATGCAACAGATCTTTTCCAACACCACCAAGCTCATGGTCGATTCGCGTTCCGGTAACAACCTGATGTACCTGCCGCTGGACAAGCTGATTTCGCAGTCGGCTGCCGACACTTCCGCAGCGCGTTCCGGCGCGCCGGCGACAATGCCGCCGCCCGTGACGGTCGAGCCGACGCCCAACCTCGAATTGCCGCGCGCAAACGATGCGCGCAGCCGCGAAAGCCGCAACAGCCGTGACAGGGAGACCCGCTGATGAGCCGCACCTTTACCATGCTCGTGCTGGGACTGATAGCGCTGTCCCTGCTGTTTTCCACGCTGTTCGTCGTCGACCAGCGCCAGTACGCGATCGTGTTCGCGCTGGGTGAAGTCAAGAAGGTGATCAATGAGCCCGGCCTGCATTTCAAGCTGCCGCCGCCTTTCCAGAACGTGGTGTTCCTCGACAAGCGCATCCTGACGCTGGACACGCCGGAAGCCGACCGTTTCATCACGGCCGAGAAAAAGAACATCCTGGTCGATGCCTTCGTCAAATGGCGCATCACCGACCCGCGTCTCTATTTTGTCAGCTTCGGCGGCGACGAGCGGCGTGCGCAGGACCGGATGGCGCAGATCATCAAGGCCGCGCTGAACGAGGAAATCACCAAGCGGACCGTGCGCGAAGTGATCTCGGGCGAGCGCGGCAAGGTGATGGACGCCATCCGCAACAAGGTGTCGGAAGAGGCGCGCCAGATCGGCGGCGAAATCATCGACGTGCGGCTGAAGCGGGTCGACTACGTCGAGCAGATCAATGCATCGGTCTACGAGCGGATGAAGTCGGAGCGGGCGCGGGTGGCCAACGAACTGCGCTCGACCGGCGCCGCCGAATCGGAAAAGATCCGCGCCGACGCCGACCGCCAGCGCACCGTCATCCTGGCGGAAGCCTACCGTGACGCCGAGAGCATCCGCGGTGACGGCGACGCGAAGGCGTCGCAGGTGTACGCAGAGGCGTTCGGGCAAAACCCCGAGTTCTTCAAGTTCTACCGCAGCCTCGAGGCCTATCGCAACAGCTTCCGCAACCGCAGCGATTTGCTGGTTCTGGACCCGAATTCCGAGTTCTTCCGCTATTTCCGCAGTGCCGACGGTGCTACCGCCAAAAAGTAACACTGGCATGAATTGTTAAGCTCGGTGACAATACTGCCTTTGGCTTGGCCGGCCCTGCGCCGGCGCCAGCCCGCAAGGGCCGGCAGGCACTGACATCGCAACCCCGACAGCTACAACGCCGACGCCGAGTGATCGGATCGTCGGCCTTGTCATGTGGGTCAATATCGTTTTCATCTTTTCTGAGCATTACGCCATCTTTCATGCCTAACTGGCTTCTTCCTGAAAACATCGCTGACGTCCTGCCGTCGGAAGCGCGCAAGATCGAGGAGCTTCGCCGCAAGATCCTCGACAACTTCCAGCTGTACGGCTACGAACTCGTGATGCCGCCGATGCTCGAGTATCTCGACTCGCTGATGCCGGTCGGCGGCCATGACATGGACCTGCGCATGTTCAAGCTGGTCGACCAGCTGTCCGGCCGCACCATGGGCCTGCGCGCCGACATGACGACGCAGGTCGCCCGCATCGACGCCCACCTGCTCAACCGCGCCTCCGTCACCCGGCTCTGCTATGCCGGCAGCGTGCTGCATACCCGTCCGTCCGGCCTCCATGCAACCCGCGAGCCGCTGCAGATCGGCGCCGAGATCTACGGCCATGCCGGGCTGGAAGCGGACGCCGAAATCCAGGAACTCGCGCTTGCCTCGCTGGCGCTGGCCGGCTTCACGGAAGTCCGGCTCGACCTGACCCATGCGGGCCTGCTGCGGGCATTGATCGAGCATGACGAGAACGCCCGCGAGGACGAGGCGGCGCTGGTGATGCTGTTGCGCGCCAAGGATGTGCCCGGCCTGTCGGTGCTGGTCGAGGATTACGAGCCGGTCACGCGCGACGCGCTGCTGGCCCTGCCCGGGCTGTATGGCGACGCCGGCGTGCTGGAGCAGGCGCGGATGGCACTGCCGGTGCTGCCCCGCATCACCCGCGCGCTCGACGAACTGGGCGCACTGATCGCGCTGGCCGGCGACGCCGCGGTGACCGTCGACCTTGCCGACCTGTCCGGCTACCAGTATGAAAGCGGCGCGATGTTCGCGCTCTACGTGCCCGGCCTGCCGAACGCGGTGGCCCGCGGCGGCCGCTACGATCATGTCGGCCAGGCATTCGGCCGCGCCCGTCCGGCGACGGGTTTTTCGATGGACCTGCGCGAACTCGCCAGGCTCCTGCCCGGCGCCACGCCGCGCGCGGCGATCTTCGCGCCGTGGAGCCGCGACCCCGAACTGCGCAACCGGATTGCCGCGCTGCGCGGCGCGGGTGAAATCGTCATCCAGCATTTGCCCGGCCATGAAGCCGATCAGCAGGAGTTCGACTACGATCGCGAGATCGTGCTCGAGGATGGAAACTGGAATCTCAAAACGTTAGGTTAGTGATGTCACAAAATAGCATGGCAAAAAATGTGGTGGTCATCGGCACCCAATGGGGCGATGAAGGCAAGGGCAAGATCGTCGACTGGCTCACCGATCACGCCCAGGGCGTGGTGCGGTTCCAGGGCGGCCACAATGCCGGCCACACACTCGTTATCGGCGGCAAGAAGACCGCGCTGCAGCTGATCCCGTCGGGCATCATGCGCGAAGGCGTGGCCTGCTACATCGGCAATGGCGTGGTGCTGTCCGTGCCCGACCTGCTGCGCGAGATCGACAAGCTCGAGGCCGCCGGCGTCGAAGTGGCGTCGCGCCTGAAGGTGTCGGAAGCCTGCCCGGTGATCCTGCCTTATCACACCGCTCTGGATGCCGCCCGCGAGATCGCCCGCGGCGCCGCCAAGATCGGCACGACCGGCAAGGGCATCGGCCCGGCCTATGAAGACAAGGTTGCGCGTCGCGCGATCCGCGTGGCCGACCTGCTCAACGCCGGCCGCTTCGCCGAGAAGCTGCGCGAGAACCTCGATTACCACAATCACGTGCTGGTGAATTACCTGCATGCGCAGCCGGTGGACTTCCAGAAGACGCTGGACGGCGCGCTGGCCGACGTGGCGCGCCTGGCGCCGATGGTGACCGATGTCTCGAGCGCACTGCATGCCGCGTACAAGGGCGGCGCCAGCCTGCTGTTCGAAGGCGCGCAGGGCAGCCTGCTGGACGTCGACCACGGCACCTACCCGTACGTGACCTCCAGCAACTGCGTGGCCGGCAATGCGTCGGCCGGCTCGGGCGTCGGCCCGAACATGCTGCACTACATCCTCGGCATCACCAAGGCCTACACCACGCGCGTCGGCTCGGGCCCATTCCCGTCCGAGCTGGCGACCGACGAGGGCGTCGGCAAGCACCTGGCGAGCGTCGGCCACGAATTCGGCACGGTGACCGGGCGCGCCCGCCGCTGCGGCTGGTTCGATGCGGCGCTCCTGAAGCGCTCGGTGCAGATCAACGGCGTGTCCGGCATGTGCCTGACCAAGCTCGACGTGCTGGACGGCGTGGAAACGCTGAAGCTGTGCACCGGCTACCTGATCGACGGCAAGCCGGTCGACATTTTCCCGGTCGGCGCGGAAGACGCGGCACGCTGCGTGCCGGTCTACGAGGAAATGCCAGGCTGGAGCGAGTCCACCGTCGGCGCGAAGTCGATGGACGCCTTGCCGGCGAATGCGCGTGCCTACATCCTGCGCATCGAGGCGCTGGTCGGCGTGCCGATCGACATGGTGTCCACCGGTCCCGACCGCGAGGAAACCATCGTACTGCGTCACCCGTTTCAATAAGTCAGCAAGGAAGGAATAGCACTATGCCGGTATCAACGGACAAGGACCTCTGGGTCTCCTGGGATGAATATCACCATGCGATCGAATCGCTGGCGCTGATGGTGCACGAGTCGGGCTGGCGCTTCGACCACGTGCTGTGCCTGGCGCGCGGCGGGATGCGTCCCGGCGACATTTTCTCGCGCATCTTCGACGTGCCCCTGGCCATCCTGTCGACCAGTTCGTACCGGGAGGAAGAGGGCACCGTGCGTGGCAGCCTCGACATCGCCAAGTACATCACGATGACCCGCGGCTCGCTGTCGGGCCGCGTGCTGCTGGTCGACGACCTGGTCGATTCCGGCGTGACGCTGGAGCAGGTGCAGTCGCACCTGCGCACCAATTTCCCGGCGGTGACCGAGGTCCGGTCGGCCGTGATCTGGTGCAAGGCATGTTCTTCGGTGCGGCCGGATTTCTACCTGCAGTACCTGGAGTCGAATCCGTGGATTCACCAGCCGTTCGAGGAATACGACGGCCTGCGTCCGCACCAGTTGGCGGCGTGGATGAAGAAGGGTGAAAGCAAGTAGGGTTGCTTGGCTCGAAGGAGGATGCCGGCGTTGCCGGCATTTTTTTTGGCTGATCTGAAATGAATGACCCGCGGAGCCGGATCATTCAGGGTTTGGTCAGAGGTTTGATTGATTCATCAATCAAACCTTTGTTTTTGACGGAGGGGGCTCGGTCACGTTCCGCGACCCCGCCTGTCCCTGCAGGGCCAGGCTTTCGAGTCCCTCCCGCAAAGCGCGCAGGCGCTTTGCTCGTGGGCGCCAAAACGCAAAAGGCCGGTTGCGAAAGCAACCGGCCTTTCTTGTTTTGGTGCCCACGGAGGGAGCTCGGTCACGTTCCGCGACCCCGCCTGGCCCTGCAGGGCCAGGCTTTCAATTCCCTCCCGCAAAGCGCGCAGGCGCTTTGCTCGTGGGCGCCAAAACGCAAAAGGCCGGTTGCTTTCGCAACCGGCCTTTCTTGTTTTGGTGCCCACGGAGGGAGCTCGGTCACGTTCCGCGACCCCGCCTGGCCCTGCAGGGCCAGGCTTTCAATTCCCTCCCGCAAAGCGCGCAGGCGCTTTGCTCGTGGGCGCCAAAACGCAAAAGGCCGGTTGCTTTCGCAACCGGCCTTTCTTGTTTTGGTGCCCACGGAGGGAGCTCGGTCACGTTCCGCGACCCCGCCTGGCCCTGCAGGGCCAGGCTTTCGAGTCCCTCCCGCAAAGCGCGCAGGCGCTTTGCTCGTGGGCGCCAAATGCAAAAGGCCGGTTGCTTGCGCAACCGGCCTTTCTTGTTTTGGTGCCCACGGAGGGAGCTCGGTCACGTTCCGCGACCCCGCCTGGCCCTGCAGGGCCAGGCTTTCGAGTCCCTCCCGCAAAGCGCGCAGGCGCTTTGCTCGTGGGCGCCAAATGCAAAAGGCCGGTTGCTTGCGCAACCGGCCTTTCTTGTTTTGGTGCCCACGGAGGGAGCTCGGTCACGTTCCGCGACCCCGCCTGGCCCTGCAGGGCCAGGCTTTCGAGTCCCTCCCGCAAAGCGCGCAGGCGCTTTGCTCGTGGGCGCCAAATGCAAAAGGCCGGTTGCTTGCGCAACCGGCCTTTCTTGTTTTGGTGCCCACGGAGGGACTCGAACCCCCACACCTTGCGGCACATGGACCTGAACCATGCGCGTCTACCAATTCCGCCACGTGGGCTTCGCTGATCGCCTTTACTGCTGCGGCGTTCGCGGAGAGCCAGAACTATATAGAACATCGGCAGTGTGGTCAATGCCTGGCCGACATGAATTGTCATCGCGTGCTGATGCATGGCAGGAAGCCGATCCTGGATCGAAAACCCATATTTACATTGGGCGCATGGAAACATACACTCGAAGTTACAAGAGGGACAAGCGCGGCAAGACGCCGGCCGCGTCTTCAGCCATGTAACCGGGAGCAACGATGGTCAAGGTACTTGTCGCAATCCGTCCTGAGGATGCGGGCGTGATGCGCCGCGTGTTCGGCGACGAGTTTGATGTGATCAGTTGCGCGACGCTGGCGGAGGCGCAGGCGGTGCTGGACGGGCTGGGCGGCGAACCTCTTGCGATGATTGCCTGCGGCGTGCATTTCGATGACGGCCGCATGTTCGACCTGCTGAAGCTGGTCAAGGCCGATCCGCAATTCTCCGATATCCCGTTCTGGGGCATCCTGCGCGATGAAGGCATGCTGTCCAGCGCGATCACGCGCGGCATACGGACGGCAATGAAGAGCATGGGCGCGAGCGGCCTGTTCAACCTGTCGCAGCTCGATCCGGGAAGCGACGAGGAGCAGGCCTACCTGAACCTGCGCAGCGCGATCCGGCAGTCGCTGGCGAACGGCGGCTGACGCCCCCGCCGGCGATGCGGGTCCGCTAGCCGTGCGACACGCCCTTGTGGGTGCCGTACATGTCATGCGCGGTGGTGTTAGCCGAGCCCGTCAATAACGGCTGTCCGGGGGCGGACGCGGCGGCGGCCTGCCGTATCGCCAGCACCACGTCGTCCGGCGCCTCGTGATGCAGCATGTGTCCCTTGCCCTCGACGACATGCAGCCTGCTCATCCGAAGCGCCTTGTGCAGCCGCATGGTCTGCGCCTTGGTGCTGACCAGCCTGTCGCTGGCGCCCGCCAGCAGCGTCACGGGTACCTTGAGCCGCTCGAACTGCGGCGCCAGTTCGCTGGCCGCCGACTGCATCATCGCCGTCTCGCTGGCGCTGGCGTAGAGTGTGCCGGGGCGCAGCGACATCCATACCGGATAGCCGGACGCGAACGGCTCGGGCGTTGCCGGCGGGCCGAACACGCGGCGCTTGATCAGTGGCCACATCATGCGTCCGAGCACCGGGGAGACCGTATGGCGAAGGAAGGTGCCGACATAAGGGATGGCCGGCATCGACAGCAGCGGTACGTCCAGCCGCAGCGACGGATAGTAATAGCCGGACATCAGCACCAGGCCGCGTATCGCGTTCGGGTGCATCACGCCCATCCACAAGGCGATCAGCGTGCCCCAGGAGTGGCCGACGATGACCGGGTCTTCGACATGCAGCCGCAGCAGCGCGCGGCGCAGCAGCGCGGCCTGCGAGCGCGGGTCGAAGTTGCGGAAATCGGGGCGGTCGCTGTGGCCATAGCCGGGGCGGTCGAACACGATCACGCGGTTGGTTTCAGCCAGCTTGTCGACGATCCCGCTCAACTCGAAATCCTGGATCATGCTGCCGTTGCCGTGCACCAGCACGACCGCCGGCCCCTGGCCGCGGTCGATATAGTGCAGGCGCACCCGGTCGATGTCGATGAATTCGCCTTCCGGCGGATTGTCGCGCTCGGCCTGGCGCGTGCGGACTTTCGCGTACAGCGCGGACGCCGCCAGGGTTGCAGCCGTGGCCAGCGCAACGCCGCCGGCACGGATCAGGATGTCTTTGTTTTTTAAATTGGGCATCTGGCAGTGAGTTAAAAAGTCGAAGAATGTCCGTGTGACAGTTGCGGTTAAGACAAGTTCCGGCCGCTTCCGGCCATTGCCCGGAGCGCGTCCTACGCCTGCGGCGCCTCGGGCGGCATCATCAGCGCGATCAGGCCGTCTCCCGGCAACACGCCTTCACGCAGCCCGAACAATGCGCCGGGGGTTTCAAACAACAGGTGTTCCTCGCCTGGACCGGTATCTGGACGATAAGGCACCGGGCTGTCGAGCAGGTTGACTGCGATCATCAAAAGGCTGCCATCGCCCAGGCGCCAGCGCGCTTCGACCGCATGGCTGCCCAGCACGCGCGCACGGTCGGCCGTGCAGCCGGCCAGCCGCGGGATCACGTGCGCGTGGCGCGCCGCCAGCAGCGAGCGGGTCCAGGCCAGCCAGCGGCGGCGGTTGGCGCTGAGGTCGCCGTCGCTCACCGTGGTCGGGATCGAGGCCTCGAAGGTCCCGGCGTCGTTGGGGTCGGGTATGGCGGCGCGGCGCTCGGGGTCCTCGAACTCGGCAAAGGCGGCGAACTCGCTGCGCCGGCCCTCGCGCACCGCCTGCGCCAGCGCCTCGTCCTTGTAATCGGTGAAATAGCGGAACGGCTCGGTCGCGCCGACCGGCTCGCCCATGAACAGCAGCGGGATCTGCGGCGACAGCAGCAGCAGCGCCATCGCGGCGCGCAGTGCGGCCGGGCGCGCCAGCGTCGTCAGGCGTTCGCCGAAAGCGCGGTTGCCGATCTGGTCATGGTTCTGCAGGAACAGCACGAAGGACGACGGCGGCAGGTGCCCGCTGGGCGTGCCGCGCGGGGTTCCCATCCGGTGCGGCGACGGCTCGCCCTGGTAGATGAAGCCCTGTTCGAGGCAGCGGCACAGCTTGGCGGCGGTGTCCTCCGCATAATCGGTGTAGTAGCCGGAAGTCTCGCCGGTCAGCAGCACGTGCAGCGCATGGTGGCCATCGTCGTTCCACTGGGCGTTGAAGGAGGAGGGCATCAGGTGCGCCGCATTGTCCTCGTGCTCCATCACCAGGTGCACATGGCGGCCCGGCCTGATCCGGGCGCGGATGTCGGCCGCCAGCTCGGGCAGCCATTCCTGCTCCTTGATCGCATGCAGCGCATCCATCCGCAGTCCGTCGATATGGAATTCATTGATCCAGTAGAGCGCGTTCTGGACGAAGAACTCCTTGACCTCCGGCCGCCGGAAGTCGATCGCCGCGCCCCACGGCGTGCTCAGGTCGTCGCGGAAGAAGGTGCGCGCATAGGTGTTCAGGTAATTGCCGTCCGGGCCGAAATGGTTGTAGACCACGTCGAGGAACACCTGCATGTCCAGCGCATGCGCGGTGTCGATCAGCGCCTTGAGCTGGTCGGGCGTGCCATAGGACGCTTCGGGCGCGAATTGCAGCACGCCGTCGTAGCCCCAGTTGCGGTTGCCCGGAAATGCCGCGATCGGCATCAGTTCGATGGCGGTGATGCCGAGCCGGGCCAGCGAGGGCAGCATGTCGAGCACGCCGGCAAAGCCGCCGCAGGCGCCGACATGCATTTCGTAGAACACCGTTTCTTCCCAGCGCCTGCCGCTCCAGTGCGCGTCGCGCCACTGGTAGCTGTTCGGGTCCATCACGAGGCTGGGGCCGTGGGCGTCGCTTTGCTGCGCGCGCGATGCCGGGTCCGGGACCTCGAGGTCGCCATCCAGCCGGAACAGGTAGGGGGTGCCGGCGCCGCACTTCACATACGCTTCGAACCAGCCGTTTGCGAGCTGGCGCATCGGCTCGACGGCCGCGCCGCCGTTGATGACGACATCGACCCGCTGCGCATTCGGCGCCCACAGGCGGAAACAGGTCAGCCCGGGCGCGACCAGAGACGTCCCGTAGGTGGTGGCCGGTATGTCGGCGATGGTGAGGCCGGGGAGGTCTATTGAGTGCATGTCATTCCTTCGGTGTCTGCATGTTGGTTGTCGGGTCGCGTTCATTCCAGCGCCGAGGCGCGCAGCCCCGCCACCGAGATTGCCACGCAGACCAGCGCGATGAAGCCGATTGCCGCCTGCATGCCGGTGCGGTGCGCGATGGCGCCGATCAGCGGCGGTCCCAGCAGGCTGCCGCTATAGCTGAGCGTGGCCACGCCCGCGAGCGCGGTCGGGCCATGGCGGCCGCCAGCGCTGAATACGAATGGAAATACGGCGGCCAGGCCGGCGCCGGCGATCGCAAAGCCGGCAAGGGTCAGCGCCAGTCCGGGGGCCGCCGCGGCCACGGACAGGCCAGCCGCGGCCAGCATGGCGCCGCTGCCGACGACGCGGCGCGCGCCGTAGCGGTCCTTGAGCCGGTCGCACACCAGCCGCGCCGCCAGCATCGTGCCGGTGAAGCCGGCGAAGGCCAGCGGCGCGACGCCGTCGGCGGCATGCAGGATGTCCTTCAGGTAGACGCCGCTCCAGTCGCCGATCGAGCCTTCGGCCATCGCGCCGCAGAAGCCGATGGCGCCCAGCATGGCCAGCGGGCCATGCGGCAGCGCGTACAGCGGCGAAGGCGCGGAGTCGTCGCGCCTGTCGTCCGGCAACCAGCGGCCGTTGACCAGCAGGAGCAACGACATCGGCACGACCAGCATCAGGTAATGCGCAAGCACCGGCACCTGGGCGCCGGCGGCCAGGCTGCCGAGCAGCGCGCCGGCCAGCGCGCCGGCGCAGAACCAGGCATGCAGCATCGACATGATCGAGCGGCCGGCAGCCTTTTCGGTCACGGCGCCGAGCGCGTTGATCGCGACGTCGAAGCAGCTGGTCGATGCGCCGAACAGGAATGCCGCCGCCGTCAGCCACGCCAGGCTGGGCGACAGCGCAATGGCCGGCAGCGACAGCATCATCGCCAGGCCGGCGCAGAAGGACGCGCGGCGCGCGCCGAGCCGGCGTATCAGGCCGGCGGCAAGCGGGAAGGACAGCACGGCGCCGGCGCCGCCGCCCAGCAGCGCAATGCTGAGTTCGGCCGCGTTGAGCTGCAGGGCGTCGCGCACCGTGGGAACGCGCGCGGCCCAGCTCGCGTAGACCAGGCCGAGCAGGCAGAAATTGAGCGGATTGGCGATGAGGCGCGCCCATCTGGCCGCCGACGCAGCGAGCGGCAGGCCGCAGGCGTATTCAAGACGTGACATGCGGTAATGGCTTCGCAGCAAATTGATTCAAGTTGTAACAAAGATTTTAGGCAAGCAGGCCGCAGGCAGGTAGCGTTGATGCGGGCAGGCTTGACCGTTTTCGTATGAGACGCACGCTTTTATCCATTGCAGCCACGGAATTTTGTTGATTTTTGTACATAAATTCCGTAGAGCATCAAAAACGGCGCTATCATTCTTTCTTCTTATCAATAATGGTGGTGTCATGATCAGACTCGCGGTGGTAGCGCTTTTGCTCGGCGTCTCGATTTCGGCCGGCGCGATGTCGCTCGGCTCGCGGCATGCGTTGCTGGTGGATGAAAACACCGGCGCGGTGCTGCTGGAAAAAAACGCCAATGACATCGTGCCGATTGCGTCGCTGACCAAGCTGATGACCGCGATGGTGGTGCTGGACGCCCGGCTCGACATGCAGCAGGCCATCACCATCACCGACGACGATGTCGACGTGCTCAAGCACAGCTCGTCCCGCGTGCCGGTCGGCGCGACCTTCACCCGCGGCACGCTGCTGGAACTGGCGCTGATGTCCTCCGATAACCGGGCCGCATTCGCGCTGGCCCGCACCTATCCGGGCAGCCTCGACGCATTCCGCCTGGCGGTGCGCAACAAGGCGTTGGAACTGGGCATGCGCCGCACCAACATCGAGGAGCCCACCGGCCTGTCGCCGCATAACACCTCGACCGCGACCGACCTCGCCCGGCTGGTCATCGCGGCCGGCCGCTATCCGGAGATCGAGCGCCTGACCACCGCGTCGGCCGACATGATCGAAGTCGAGGGCTCGGCAACCCATTACCGCAATACCAACCGCCTGGTCGGCAACAGCGCCTGGGATATCCGGCTGTCGAAGACCGGCTTCACCCGGGAAGCAGGGCGCTGCCTCGTGATGCGGGTGCAGGCGGCCGGCCGTTCGGCCGTGATGATCCTGCTGAATGCCCGAGAGAGCGTGGCCCGCACCGCCGACGCGGTCACCATGCACCGGATGCTGCGCGGCGAGCCGATCATGGAAGCGTCGGTCGCGCCCAAGCGCAAGGCGACGCGTTCGGCCAAGCCGGCGCGTCATGGCAACCGGGCGATGGTTGCGCAACTCTGAGCCTGCGCAACGCCGCTTGATAGCGCTTGATGCCGCTTGACCGCGCCTGGCGCCCACCGGCGCCGATTCCCCGCGCTATTCCTTGAAGTAGACCACCTGGTGGCTGGTCGCCACCAGCACGCCGCCCGGCGTCCAGACTTCCGCGCTCTGGTCGAAAAATCCCTTGCTGTACCGTAGCGCCCGCGCCGCTCCCAGCAGCGGCGCGTCGCCATGCGCCTGCAGCTGCGCGGCGTCGGCGTGGAAATAGGTGGTCAGCGCGACGGTGCCGGCCGGCGTCCATGTCGGCCGGCGCAGCAGGATGCGCGGATAGAATGCGTCGCAGATCGCGGCCAGCGACAGGAAATCCAACGGCCGCGGCGGCTGGTCCCGTATCCATAGCCGGGTCTCCGATGGGTGGCCGCCGGCATCCTGCGGCGTCTCGCCCGGCATGCCGCTGATGAAGCGCATTTCGTAGCAGGCGGTCCATGCGGCCCGCGGATGCGCCGGCGACTGCGCCACCTGCGCCGGCGGCGGCGCCAGCGGGAAGTCGGCGTCGGTCTCGTTCCAGGTGTCGCGGCGCACGGCGGTGATCGCCGTCGCAAATGCCGGCGACTGTCCATCCTGCTGTAGTTCGACCATCCAGTGCTGGGTGCTGCGGTTGGTCCGCATCACCCTCGCGGTCACCGAAAACGGGCCGTCGGCAATCGGCGCGGCGAAGTTGACGGTCAGCGTCAGCGGGTCGCCGAGGCGCTCGGGGTGCAGCATCACCGCATTGAGCAGGGTCGCGCCGATGGCGCCGCCGAACGGCCCGACCATGTTGGCGTAGGCGGTGCTGGTGTGGCCGGCATACGCGTTGCCGCCTTGCGGGGTCAGCGCGACGGCGGCGTCGAATACGTGGCCGGAGGAAGAGATGTCCTGCATGGAAGTCCTTTTTCGAATGAGCGGTTGGCTGTCATTCTAAGTGCGGCGGGACGGCGCTGCATGCGCATAAGGAGAGGGGCGCGGGTCACCGGCCGCGCCATGCCATTCGTCTGGGATCAACCGGCGCCGATCGGCCCGAAGAGGCAAGGGCAAGGCCGCTGCGCGAGCGCCGGGCCATGCCCGGCTCCGACCTGCGCGGCAGGGGCTTACGCCGCCTGCCGCAGGTCGATGGAGAGGCGCAGCGTACGCTCGAAGTCCGCAGCCGGCAGCGGCCGGCTGCTCAGGTAGCCCTGGTACTGGTCGCAGCCCAGCATGCGCAGGAAGTCCAGCTGCTCGTTGGTCTCGACGCCCTCGGCGATCACTTTCAGGCGCAGGCTGTGGGCCAGCGCGATGACGGACTTGACGATGGCGGCGTCGTCGGCGTTGCTGCTGATGTCGCGCACGAACGAGCGGTCTATCTTCAGCGTGTCGAGCTGGAACTGCTTCAGGTAGCTGAGGCTGGAATAGCCGGTGCCGAAGTCGTCCACCGAGATATGGATGCCCTGCGCATGCAGCCGCTCCAGCGTCAGCGCCGCATCGGCCGGGTTGTGCATGACGACGCTCTCGGTCACCTCGAGTTCGAGGCAGGAGGCGTCCATGCCGGTTTCGACGAGCAGGGCGGCGACGAATTCAGGCAGGTTGGGCTGGCGGAACTGGTAGGCCGACAGGTTCACAGCCACCCGCATCCGCGGCAGGCCCGACAGCTGCCAGGCGCGGTTCTGGCGGCAGGCCTCATGCAGCACCCAGGCGCCAAGCGGGATGATCATGCCGGTTTCTTCCGCGATCGGGATGAACTCGTTCGGCGGCACCAGCCCGCGCTCCGGGCTGCGCCAGCGCACCAGCGCTTCCATCGCATGCACATCGCCGGTCGCCATGTCGACCTTGGGCTGGTAATGCAGCTCGAACTCCTTCAGCTCTAGCGCGCGCCGCAGGTCGCGTTCCAGCGCCAGGCGCTTGCCGGCGGCGGCATTCATCTCGGGCGTGAAGAACTGGTAATTGCCGCGGCCCATTTTCTTGGCGTGATACATCGCGCTGTCGGCGTTGCTCATCAGCTCGCGCAGGCTGGCGCCGTCGTCCGGGTACATGCTGATGCCGATGCTGACCGACACCTTCTGCTCCTGGCCCTCGACGTCGAGCGGCGCCGCCAGCGTGTCGAGCAGCTTCTGCGCGATCGTGGCCGCGACGGTGGGCTCGGAGATGGCGCCCAGCAGCACGACGAATTCATCGCCGCCGAGCCGGGCCACCGTGTCCTCGGCGCGCACCGCCTGCTGCAGGCGCTCGGCCATGGCCTGCAGCAGCTTGTCGCCATAGTGGTGGCCGAGGCTGTCGTTGATGGTCTTAAACCTGTCGAGATCGAGGAACATCAGCGCAAACGGCTTGCCCGAACGCTCGCCGACCGCGATGGCCTGCATGATGCGGTCCTCGAGCAGGCTGCGGTTGGGCAGCTTCGTCAGGCTGTCGTGCAGCGCCAGGTGATGCAGCTGCTTGTTGGCATGGCTGAGCGAGCGCACCAGCACCGCGGTGCGCGCGGCCAGCCGCGAATCGACCACCGACAGCAGCAGCGTGATGGTGAGCAGCGAGACCGAAGCGAGTCCGACCACCACCGCCAGCCAGTCATTGTCCACGCCGCCCTTGACCATGCAGATGCTGGCCGCGTCGAAGCGCGCGGCTTCCATCCCGGTGTAGTGCATCGCGATGACCGCCAGTCCCATCAGGACGGCCGCGCCGACCCGCTTCAGCTGGGCCAGCGTCGAATCCCCGGTGCGCAGCGTAAAGGCCAGCCACAGCGCCGCGATCGACGCAACCACGGCAATCGCGACCGACGCGGCGAAACGGATCGGGTCGTACTCGATGGCCGGAAACATCCGCAGCGCATACATGCCCATGTAGTGCATGCCGCAGATGCCCAGGCCCATCAGCACGCCGCCTCCCAGCAGGTGCCGCGTGGTCAGGGTCTTGCGGGTGACCATGAACAGCGCGAACGCGGAAACCGCGATCGCCGCGAGCAGCGACAGCAGCGTGATGCCGAGGTCGTAGCTGATGCGGATCGGCAGGCTGAAGGCCAGCATGCCGATGAAATGCATGGACCAGATGCCGACGCCCATCGCGACCGCGCCGCCGGCGAGCCAGCCGAGGCTGGTGCGGCCTTCGGTGTGGGTGACGCGGCTGGTCAGGGTGAGCGCTGTGTAGGCCGCCATCATTGCGACAAACACCGAGAGGAGGACGAAACCCGCGTGGTAGCTGCCGTTGAGATAGGCCGATGGATTCATGGCTGGATAGGTATCATTGAATAACATGATTTATCGGCAGCACCGTTTGTTTCTTGAGGGGCAATGGCAGGCGCGATGCAATTTTCCCGGGAAGGCCGACCCGCTCCTCCCGGCCGTTTTTCCCCGCGCGTGACGCCGGCCGCGGCAGCCCCGCAGAATTGCTCCCAAAGCGCCGGTTTTTGCATCCTTCTGTTATAGAATCAGGCCGGACAACCGCCCGGTGCGGCGGCGCGCCGGCCTTGCCCGGCGCGACTATGCGGGAGACATGCACATGAAAATCACGATCGCCGGCGCCGGCATAGGCGGACTGGCATTGGCGCTGATGCTGCACAAGCGCGGCGTCGAGGTCGAGCTATGGGAGGCGGTGCAGGACATCAAGCCGCTGGGCGTGGGCATCAACCTGCTGCCGCATGCGGTCAAGGAGCTGGGCGAACTGGGGCTGGAGGACACGCTGGCCGACATCGGCATCAAGACCTCGCAGCTGGCCTATTACAACCGGCATGGGCAGCAGATATGGATAGAGCCGCGCGGCCGCGCCGCCGGCTATGACTGGCCGCAGTTCTCCATCCATCGCGGCGCGCTGCAGGTCGCGCTGCTGCGCGCGGCGATTGAGCGCCTCGGCCCGCAGCGGGTGCATGCCGGGCATGCATTCGAATCCTTCGAGCAGGATGCCGACGGCGTCGTCGCCCGGATGCGCCGCCGCAGCGACGGCGCGCTGGTCGAGACCCGCGGCAGCATGCTGGTCGGCGCCGACGGCATCCATTCGGCATTGCGCCGGCTGCTGCACCCGGTCGGCGACGAGCCGCGCTTTTCCGGCCGCATGCTGTGGCGCGCGATCACGGAGAGCGTGCCTTTCATGGATGGCCGCTCGATGTTCATGGCCGGCTACCAGGACCAGAAGTTCGTCGCCTACCCGATCTCCGAGCCGCTGCGCCGCCAGGGCCGGTCGCTGATCAACTGGATCGCCGAGCTGCGCGTGCCGGACGGCGCGCCGCCCGCCACCGACTGGAACAAGCGGGTCGACAGGTCGGTCTTTGCGCCCGCGTTCGACAGCTGGAAATGGGACTGGATCGACATACCGGCGCTTATCGAGGGCGCGGCCACGATCTATGAATTTCCGCTGGTGGACCGCGACCCGCTGCCGCGCTGGACCGTCGGACGGGTCACGCTGCTCGGCGACGCCGCGCACCCGATGTACCCGATCGGCTCCAACGGCAGCGCCCAGGCCATCCTCGATGCGCGCTACCTGGCCGACTGCATCGCCGACTGCGCCGCGCGCGGCGGCGACCTGCTGTATGCGCTGAAGGAGTACGAGGCCGAGCGGCTGCCGCGCACCGCCGGCATCGTGCTGCGCAACCGGCTCAACGGCCCCGAGCAGGTGATGCAGATCGCCGAGGAAAGGGCGCCGAACGGCTTCGCCAATATCGACGACGTGATCCCGTTCGCCGAGCGCGACGAGATTTCGCAGCGCTACAAGCGGCTGGCAGGCTTCGACCGGCAGTCGCTGGCGGACGCGGCCAGGCGCTGAACAACAACAATACGAACAGGGAAGACCGATGGCAATCTGGAAGAAGGCATTCACGCTGGACGATCTGAAGGCGCTTCATGTCGACACCGCCGAGGGGCACCTGGGCATCGAGTTCACCGCCATCGGCGACGACTGGCTGGCCGCCCGCATGCCGGTCGACGCGCGCACGGTGCAGCCCTTCGGCATACTGCATGGCGGCGCCTCGGTGCTGCTGGCCGAATCGGTGGGCAGCTGCGCCGCCAACCTGTGCGTCGACCAGCAGCGTTTCTACTGCGTCGGCCTCGACATCAACGCCAACCATGTGCGCGGGGCCAGGCGCGGCTGGGTCACCGGCACCGCGCGGCCGCTGCACCTTGGAAAGTCCACCCACGTCTGGCAGATCCACATTACCGACGAGGCCGACGCGCTGGTCTGCGTGTCGCGCCTGACCATGTCGGTGCTGGGCCGGCCGGACCGCGACTAGGCAGTCGTTCGCCTTCATAAAAATATACATCCATAAAAAACACCACAACCAACGAGGAGACAAGCATGACCCCATCACAACGGATCGCCGCCGCGATTGCACTCTGTTTCGCCGCCGCGCCCGCCTGGGCCGATATCAACGTCGGCATCTCGGTCTCGGCCACCGGGCCGGCCGCGTCGCTGGGCATCCCGGAGAAGAACACCGCGGCCCTGCTGCCGACCAGCGTCGCCGGGCAGAAGATCAACTACATCGTGCTGGACGATGCCACCAACCCGACCGAAGCGAACAAGAACGCCCGCAAGTTCGTGACCGAGAACAGCGCCGACATCATCTTCGGCTCGTCGGCGGTGCCCACCGCGCTGGCGATTGCCGAAGTCGCGACCGAGACCAAGACGCCGCAGATCGCGCTGGCCCCGGTCGAGCTGCCGGAAGCCCGCAAGGCCTGGGTCTTCGTCGTCCCGCAGCACAATGCGGTGATGGCCTCGGCGCTGGCGCAGCACATGAAGTCGTCCGGCGTGAAGACGCTGGGCTTCATCGGCTTCGCGGACGGCTACGGCGAGGGCTGGGCGCGCGAGATGACCAAGGCCGCCGAGGCCGCCGGCATCAAGGTGGTCGCCAGCGAACGCTACAACCGCACCGACACCAGCGTCACCGGCCAGGTCGTCAAGCTGGTGTCGGCCAACCCGGACGCGATCCTGGTCGCCGGCTCGGGCACGCCGGCGGCGCTGCCGCAGACGGCGCTGGTGGACCGCAACTACAAGGGCAAGATCTACCAGACGCATGGCGCGGCGAACAAGGAGTTCGTCCGTGTCGGCGGCAAGGCGGTCGAGGGCGCGGTGCTGCCGGTCGGACCGGTGGTCGTGGCGTCGCAGCTGCCGGATAGCCATCCGTCGAAGAAAGTCGGGGTCGACTACACCCGGCTGTACGAGGAAAAATACGGCGCCGGCTCGGTGTCGTCGTTCGGCGCGCACATGTGGGATGCCTACAAGCTGTTCGAGGCGGCGGTGCCGGTCGCGCTGAAAGCCGGCCAGCCGGGCACGCCGGCGTTCCGCCAGGCGCTGCGCGACGCGATCGAGTCGGGCAAGGAAGTGGTGGGCACGCATGGCGTCTTCAACATGAGCGCGACCGACCATTACGGCCACGACGAGCGCGCGCGCGTGCTGGTGCGCATCGAGAAGGGCGACTGGAAGCTGATCGGCGACAGCAAGTAGGGAGGAAGCCCATGGCATCCATCGAACGCGACCCGGCGGCGCTGTTCGCCGTGCCGGAAGTGCTGATCTCGCGCCGCGCAGACAACACGATGCTGCTGTCGTCCCCGCAGCCGCTCGCGCCTTACCGGCGCTGCATCGGCGAGGACCTCGAGCATTGGGCCGACGCCGCGCCGCAGCGGGTGTTCCTGGCCGAGCGCGCAGCGGGCGGCGCCTGGCGCGAAGTGCGCTACGGCGAGGCGCGCGACGCGGTGCGCCGCATCGCCGCCAGCCTGCTGCGGATGCGGCTGCCGCCGGGAAGGCCGGTGGCGGTCTTGTCCGAAAACAGTGTCGAGCATGCGCTGCTGATGCTGGCCTGCCTGCATGCGGGCATACCGTATGCGGCCGTGTCGCCGGCGTATTCGCTGATGTCGCAGGACCATGCGAAGCTGCGCGCGCTGGTGTCGCGGCTGCAGCCCGGCGTGCTGTATGCCGCATCGGCCGCGCGCTATGCGGCGGCGCTGGCTGCCATCGATGGCCTGCATGATGCGTTGCTGGTGGCGTCGGATGCGCCTGGCCTGCCGGCAGGCGCGCTGCCTTTTTCAGGCCTGCTGGCGGCGGAAGACGGGCAGGCGGTGCAGTCAGCGTTCGACGCGGTCGGGCCGGACACGGTCGCGAAGATCCTGTTCACGTCGGGCTCGATCAGCGATCCCAAGGGCGTCATCAATACCCAGCGCATGCTGTGCGCGTCGCAGCAGGCCAAGGCGCAGCTGTGGCCCTTCCTGGCGCAGACGCCGCCGGTCATCGTCGACTGGCTGCCCTGGAACCACACGTTCGGCGGCAACCATAACTTCAACCTGGTGCTGCGCCATGGCGGCACGCTCTATATCGACGGCGGCAAGCCCGCGCCGGGCCTGTTCGACGCCAGCGTCGCCAACCTGCGCGACATCGCGCCGACGCTGTACTTCAACGTGCCGCGCGGCTTCGACATGCTGGTCGGCGCATTGCGGGCCGACAGCGGGCTGCGCCGCAACTTTTTTTCACGGCTGCAGGTGATGTTCTATGCCGGATCGGCGCTGCCGCAGAACCTGTGGGAGGACCTGACCGAACTGGCGCTGCAGGAGACCGGGCAGGCGGTGCCCATGGTGACCGCCTGGGGTTCGACCGAGACCTCGCCGCTGGCCACCGACTGCCATTACCAGGCGCCGCGCTCGGGCGTCATCGGCCTGCCGGCGCCCGGCGTCGAGCTCAAGCTGCTGCCGGCCGGCGACAAGCTGGAGATCCGCGTGCGCGGACCGAATGTCACGCCGGGCTACCTGGGCCAGCCCGACCTTACCGCGAAGGCATTCGACGAAGAGGGTTATTACCGGATAGGCGACGCGGTGCGCTTCGCCGACGCCGCCCGGCCCGAGGCCGGCCTGGTGTTCGACGGCCGCGTGGCCGAGGACTTCAAGCTCTCCAGCGGCACCTGGGTCAACGTCGGCGCGGTGCGGATCAAGGGCATCGAGCTGCTGGCGCCGGTGGCGCAGGACATCGTGGTCACCGGGCATGACGGCGATGAAGTCGGCTTCCTGGTGTTTGCCAACGTGCCGGCCTGCCGCACGCTCGCCGGCTTGCCGGCCGACGCGCCGGCGGCCGAGGCATTGGCCCATGCGTCGGTCCGCGAGCATGTGCGGCAGGGCCTGCTGGCGATGAAGGCGCTGGGCGGCGGCAGTTCCACCTACGCGTCGCTGGCCTTGCTGATGGCCGAGCCGCCCTCGGTCGACGCGGGCGAGATCACCGACAAGGGCTATATCAACCAGTCGGCGGTGCTGGCGCGGCGTGCGTCGCTGGTGGCGCAACTGGCGGGCAAGGGCGCCGACGTGATCAGCGGCAGCGCAGGCCCGGCCGGGCGCTGAGAGGCCGGGCTGGGCCCTGATTTTCCCGCGACGGGGATGCAGGGAGGCGAAGCCGGGAAAACCGGCCCGCGCTCCCTGCCTGCCGGCGCCCGCTGCGGCCTGCCTTACCTTGCCTGAATCAGCGCATTCGCACCCGCCACCGCGACCGCGGTCATGTTGACGATGCGCCGCGAGGTCGCGGCCGGCGTCAGGATATGCACCGGCTTGGCCGCGCCCAGCAAAATGGGCCCGACCGTCACGCCCTGGCCGCCGGTGATCTTCAGCAGGTTGAACGCAATGTTGGCCGCATCCAGCGTTGGCATTACCAGCAGGTTGGCGCTGCCGGCGAGGCTGGTGCCGGGCAGGAAATGCCGCCGGACCTCTTCCGACAGCGCCGCGTCGCCCTGCAGCTCGCCTTCGACTTCCAGGTCCGGCGCGGCGGCCGCGACCAGTTCATGGGCGCGGCGCATCTTCTTCGCCGACGGCCTGGTCGACGAGCCGAACATCGAGTGCGACAGCATCGCGACCTTGGGCTGCAGGCCGAAGCGCTCGACTTCCTTCGCGGCCAGCAGCGTGATCGCGGCCAGTTCCTCGGCGCTGGGGTCGTCGTTGACATAGGTGTCGGTGATGAACAGCGTAAACTTGTCCAGCATCAGCGCATTGAGCGTCGCGAATACCGACGCGCCCGGCGCCAGGCCGATCACGTCCCGCACATGCTCGAGGTGATGCTCGAAGCGGCCGACGGTGCCGCACAGCATCGCGTCGGCGTCGCCCATGTGCATCAGCATCGCGCCGATCAGCGTGTTGGAACGGCGCAGCGCCGCCTTGGCCATGTCGGGCGTGACGCCGTCGCGGCCGCGCAGCGCATGGTAGGCCTCGTGATAGGCGCGGTAGCGGCGGTCGTCTTCCGGGTTGATCAGGTCGAAGTCGGTATCCGCCTTCAGCCGCAGCCCGGCCTTCTCGATGCGCATCGCGATCACGTGCGGACGGCCGACCAGGATGGGGCGCGCCAGCCCCTCGTCGACCACGGTCTGGACCGCGCGCAGCACGTTTTCCTGCTCGCCCTCGGTGTAGACCACGCGCCCCGGCGCCGACCTGGCGGCCGAGAACACCGGCTTCATGATCAGGCCGGTGTGGTAGACCAGCTGGTTCAGTTGCTGCCGGTAGGCTTCCATGTCGGTGATCGGGCGCGTCGCCACGCCGGATTCGGCGGCCGCCTTCGCCACCGCCGGCGCAATCTTCTCGATCAGGCGCTGGTCGAAAGGCTTGGGAATGATGTATTCCGGGCCGAAGCTCAGGTCCTGCCCGGCATAGGCGGCGGCCACCGCGTCATTGGTCTCGGCTTCGGCAAGCTCGGCAATGGCCCGCACGCAGGCCAGCTTCATTTCCTCGGTGATCTTGGTCGCGCCGCAGTCCAGCGCGCCGCGGAAGATGTAGGGAAAGCACAGCACGTTGTTGACCTGGTTCGGGTAGTCGGAACGGCCGGTGGCGATGATGCAGTCGGGCCGCGCGGCCTTCGCGATTTCCGGCCGTATCTCCGGCTCCGGGTTGGCCAGCGCCAGGATCAGCGGCTTCTCGGCCATGGTCTTGACCATGTCGCCGGTCAGCACGCCGGCGGTCGAGCAGCCGAGGAAGACGTCGGCGTCGCGGACGATGTCGGCCAGCACCCGCGCCCCGGTCTCCTGCGCATAACGCGCCTTGTTCGGCTCCATCTGCGCGTCGCGGCCGTGGTAGATCACGCCCTTCGAATCGGCGACGTAGATATTCTTCCGGTCGACGCCCAGGCTCACCATGATGTCCAGGCAGGCGATCGCCGCCGCGCCCGCGCCGGACACCGCCAGCCTGACCGCGCCGATCTGCTTGCCGGCCACCTTCAGCCAGTTCAGCAGCGCCGCCGCCGAGATGATCGCGGTGCCATGCTGGTCGTCGTGGAACACCGGGATATTCATCCGCTCGCGCAGCTTCTTCTCGATGTAGAAGCATTCGGGCGCCTTGATGTCCTCGAGGTTGATGCCGCCGACCGTCGGCTCCAGCATCGCGATCGCATCGACCAGGCGGTCCGGGTCGCGTTCGGCCAGCTCGATGTCGAACACGTCGATGCCGGCGAATTTCTTGAACAGGCAGCCCTTGCCCTCCATCACCGGCTTCGACGCCAGCGGGCCGATGTCGCCAAGGCCGAGCACGGCGGTGCCGTTCGTGATCACCGCGACCAGGTTGCCGCGCGACGTGTATTCGGCCGCCATGGCCGGGTCCTCGGCGATCGCGGTGCAGGCGTAGGCGACGCCCGGCGAGTAGGCGAGCGACAGGTCGCGCTGGTTGGACAGCGCCTTGGTGGGCATCACTGAAATCTTGCCGCGGGTCGGGTTGCGGTGGTAGTCGAGCGCCGCTTCCTTTAATTGGTCTTCCTTGCTTGGACCGGTATCCATGATCTCTTCTCCACGTTCGAATCAAACAAAATGCGTTAGTCTGCGATACAGGCCAAAACACTGTATCGAATGATAACTATACGCTCCCAAGGCGGCGGCGCCCGGGGCCATCGCGGCCGCTGCCGGTCCGCCCTTGCGCAATCCGGCATCAGGCCGCGGCAGCCGGAACCCGCCGGCGGGGCGCATGCCTAATGCGCGGCCCGGCGCACCGGGCCACGCATTCGACTCCGCATTCGACTCTATGACCAAGGATGAAGCAATGAGCACGTTGAGTACCTACGAGGCCGCAGGCCAGGCCGCCATCGCCGCCGCACCTTCGGGGGACGAGCGCGCCGACACGCTGCCGCTGCTCGACTGCCTCGTCATCGGCGCCGGACCGGGCGGTCTTACGGCCGCCATCTACCTGCGGCGCTTTCACCGCGACGTGATGATCATCGACAAGGGCGAGAGCCGGCTGTCGCTGATACCGGTAAGCCATAACTACCCGGGCTTCGCAGAAGGCGTGCAGGGCACGGTCCTGCTGGAAACGCTGAAGACGCAGTTGACCAGGGTCGGCTGCAGCGTGACGACCGGCGAAGTCACCAGCCTGGAACGGGACGAACACGGCTTCATTGCCGACTGGGACGGCGGCCGCGTGCGGGCCAGCAAGGTCATCATGGCGACCGGCATCGTCGATATCGGCCTGCCGACCGAGAACTGGCATGCCGCGGTCAGGAACGGCGCGGTCCGCCTCTGCCCGATCTGCGACGGCTACGACGTGACCGACCGTAATATCGCGGTGGTTTCAGGCCAGGAAAACCGGGTGCAGCATGCGCGCTTCATGCGCACCTTCAGCGCCGACATCACGCTGATGCTGCCGCCGGATTCCGCGCCGCTGGACCAGGACGAGCGCGCGGCGCTGGACGAGTCGGGCATCGCCTGGCTGGACTCGCCGGCGCTGGATGTCACCACCCGCAACGGCAGCACGCCGCTGGTCCATACGGCCGACGGTCGCGAGCATGCGTTCGACGCGCTTTATCCGATGATGGGGGAAATCGCCCGTTCGTCGCTGGCGACCGGGCTGGGCGCCCGCGTCGGCGACTGCGGCGACCTGCTGGTGGACGGCCACCAGCGCACCAGCATCGACGGACTGTATGCGGTCGGCGACGTCGTGGTGGGCGTCAACCAGATCAGCGTGTCGACCGGCCAGGCCGCGGTGGCCGCGACCGACGTGCATAACCAGTTGCCGCCGCATCCGCGGCGGGCTGCGCGCGGCGGAGTTTGATGCGGACGGCGGGCAGGGCGCACGAAGTCGACACACCTTTTCGAATTCGGTTAATGTTCTGTTATTGATAATAACGTTAGGGAACACAATGAAACGATACACGATCCTTGCCGCTTCGCTGGCCGCGCTGTCTGGCTGCGCGTTTCTGCCGCCGGTGCCGATCGCAGTGGCCGAACTGAACCCGACGCAGGGAAGCACGGCAAGCGGGACCGCCACCTTCGTCGAACGCAGCGGGAAGTTGATCGTGGACGGACGTTTCAAGGGACTCACGCCGGGCCAGCATGGCATACATATCCATGAGAAGGGCGACTGCAGCGCACCCGATGCAATGAGCGCCGGCGGCCATTACAACCCGACCAGCGAGCCGCACGGCGGGCCGGACAGCGCCAAGCACCATGGCGGCGACTTCGGCAACCTGACGGCTGACGCGAACGGCGATGCCACGATGAGCGTCACGCTGGACAGCAGCCGCATCGGCATCGGCAAGCTGGCCACCAACACCATTGCGGGCAAGGCGCTTGTGATCCATGCAGATCCGGACGACCTGAACAGCCAGCCGGCCGGCAACTCCGGCAAGCGTGTCGCCTGCGGCGTCATCACGATGCAGTAAGACTCCAGCGGCGGCGCGCTTGCCGCTTCCGTCTGTCATGTTCGTTGCCGCTAGTCCTACAGCAGCTCGGGCTGCTGTCCGACTGCATCGCGGACCATGCAGGCCTATGCTGCAATGACACTGAAGGACTGTCTTGCGGAGGCGAACATGAAACTGCTGCATCCCCTATCCGAATCGCGCACCGAGCCGCCGGGCATGGAACGCCGCGTGCTGCGCGCGCTGCCGGCCATGTTGGCGCTGGGCACGCTGCTTCCCGCCCTCTACGTGTTCGGGCTGTACCTGCTGGCTCTCGGCGGCGCCGACGAATTGATGCGCAAGGTGGAGATGGCGCGCTATGTGGCGACCGGCGCGATCCTGCTGAACCTGATGGTGGTGTTGCAGGCCGCGCTGCTTGCAGGCATCGTGGTGCTGATGAAGGGCCACGCGTACGTGGCCGACGCCTACCTGCTGCCCGACAGCGCCAGGCCTGTCGCCTGACAGGCCGGCAACCCGGCCTTTCGATCCAGCATCAAACGGACGTCAAACGGACGTCAGACGGACATCAAACGGACGCACTAGCGCCGGCCCGACCAGTTGATGACGCGGGCGAGTACCGTGCTCGCTGCCAGCACTGCAAGGCTTATTGCCATGAAATCGGCCCATGCCGGTTCCTGGCGCGAGATGACCAGTTCAATCAGCATGCCGATCACGGTCAGGACCGCGAGCACATGGATTGTATCGATCAGCGTCGGTTTGAAAGGGCGCATGTTTGACTCCTGACTTCGTACTGGATTATATTGTTCGGAGTTTATCTATTTGCCAACTTTCGGCTTTGCGTCATCTCAACGCTGCACTGCATCATGACTTGTATAACGGCTTAAAGACGCAAATCATTAGCCCGTCAACCGTTCTTCACGTGTCCGGAATACCGCATGGAATACAAGGACTACTATGCCGCGCTGGGCGTAGAACGCACTGCCGACGCCAAAGAGATAAAGAAGGCTTATCGCAGGCTGGCGCATAAGTTCCATCCCGATATTTCCAAGGATCCCGAGGGCGAGGCCAAGTTCAAGGAAATCCAGGAAGCCTACGCCACGCTGAAAGATCCCGAGAAGCGCGAAGCCTACGACCAGCTCGGCCGCCGGCCCGCGGGCGAGCGGTTCGAACCGCCGCCGGACTGGGCGCAGGATTTCGGCGGGCCCGGCAATTTCGGCGACGTGGACCTGGCCGACCTGCTGGCCGCCTTCGCCGCCCGCCGCGGCGGCCACCAGACGCGCAGGCCGCAACGCGGCCAGGATGTCGAGGCGACCGCGGCGGTGACGCTGGAGCAGGTCCATGACGGCGCCGAGATCGAATTGCGCCTCAATCTTCCCGAATACGACGCCCAGGGGCTGCTGCATCATGTGCCGCGCACTTTCCGCGTGCGCATTCCGAAGGGGGCGGCCGACGGCCAGCGCCTGCGGCTTGCCGGCAAGGGCGGTCCGGGCATCCATGGCGGGCAGGCCGGCGACCTGTATATCGTGATGAAGCTGGTGCCGCATCCGCTGTATCGGGTCAGCGGCCGCGACCTGTACATGGACCTGCCGCTGACGCCGTCCGAAGCGGTGCTGGGCGGGGAAGTCGAGGTGCCGACATTGCGCGGACGTGTCGAGATGAAGATTGCGCCCGGCACCACGAGCGGGCGCCAGCTGCGCCTGGCCCGGCGCGGCCTTCCGGCCGCGGACGGCGAGCACGGCGACCTGTATGCGGTCGTGCGCATCGACGTGCCGAAATCGCCGGGCGAACGGGAACGCGCGCTCTATGCCGAACTGGCGAAGGAATCCCACTTCAATCCGCGCGCGCACTTTCCACGGAAAGGATGACTATGGAAAGCAAGGTCCTTGATGCGGTGTGGCTGAACGAGAGCGGCAGCTGCACGATGGTGCATCTCGCCGAAGTGTCCGGACTGGACGCCGCCGAACTGCAGATGCTGGTCGAGAGCGGCGCGCTCCGGCCATTGCCGGATGTTGGCGACACCCTGGCCTTCGCATCCGCCGCGATGCAGGCCGCGCGCACCGCGCGCCGGCTGCGCGACGATTTCGACCTGAGTCCGAGCGGACTCGCGCTGGCGATGCGCCTGCTGGAACGGATGCAGGCGATGGAGCGCGAGCTTGCGCAATTGCGGGCGCGGATGACCCTGCCGCAGTCGCATTCCTAGGCCGGGCGTTAGCAGGGCGATCGGGAATTGCCGGGCGGTGCGAGCATGGCGCAGGGCAGGGCGTCGCACTGCCGTTCACCGGCGTCGCAGGTGGCTGAATGGACACGTGGTTTCCATTTGCGTCGATGCAATCCCACGCCCCTTGCAAGCGCCTGGTGCCGTTGCCGTTGCCGTTGCCGTTGTCCGGCGGTACGGCGTCCGGGCGTCGCCCACGGGCGGTTTGCATCGCAACCATCTCGCTTTGTTCCCGCGAACGTTTAAGTCAAATCAAGTTTCCGTCAGTAATCTGGTCATTTTTGTAACTTTTTACCTAATTGGGGGTAAGATTTCGTCATCATTTTTCGGGAGGATGGCGATGAAAAAACGCACACTGGCGCTGGTTCTTGTCTGCATCAGCACACTGGCGCAGGCCGGACCGTTCAGCAACCTGATGGGGTCCTATGCCGGCGGCGTCAGTGAAGGCGATGGCAGCCGCAATCTGGACCAGACGCTGGCGAATGTGAGCGCCTACCTGAACCGTTCGGCGCCCGTCAAGCTGGACGACGACACCCGGCTCGACCGGGTCACGTCCGGTCCGGGCCATCGGCTGTCCTATCATTACACGCTGACCTCGGTGCAGTCGAAGGCGTTCAAGCGCGCCGAATTCCAGAAGCTCATCCGCGCGCCGCTGCAGGCCAAGCTCTGCAGCAGCAAGGAAATGCGCGGTTTCCTGGTGCGCGGCGTCACCATCTCCTATGATTATCTGGGCAATGACGGCGCCCGCCTCGGCGCTGCGCGGTTTACCGCGAGCGACTGCGGCCTGCAGGAAATTTCCTGATACCATCACGCGATTCCGCCGCCATGCCAGACATGGTGGCGATGCAGGACATCCATCCTTACCATTCATTAGTGAAACCCATGACCGAACGGGGAGCCATGCGCGTTTTTTCATTGCTGGTGATTGCTTTCGCCGCCGCGTGCAGCGCCTGCTCGACCGTGGAAAAGATCCCGGATATCGCCTTGCCCGACAGCACCGCTTACCAGCTCCAGGTGGAACCGCGCGGCATCGTCGGCGAGCCATGCCCGCCGGCGCTGGCTGCCAAGGGTTACTGCTGACCCGGCGACGGTTCGTACTGCTTCAGTTCGGCTAGCGTGTTGATGTTGCGGAACGCAGCCTCGTCCGCGAAGGGCACTTCCACCGTGTTGAGCGACGCATACCAGGCGTCTATCCGGCGGCCGCCGTCGCGCAGGTATTCGCTCAGGTGCTGCAGCAGCGACGTTTTCATCAGGCAGAACACCGGATGCGCCTGGCGCTCCGTACCGTCGCCGGTGACCGCCACCGCCAGGTCGGCATCGGCCTCCAGCAGCGCATCGCCCAGCCTTTCCACCAGGTCGGACGGCAGGAATGGCGAGTCGCACGGGGCGGTCACCATATAGTCGGTGGTGCAATGGACCAGCCCGGTCTGCATCCCGGCCAGCGGTCCCATGTGGCCCTGCATTTCATCCGGCCAGACCGGCACGCCGAAGGATTCATACGGCGCAAGATTCTGGTTGGCATTGATCATCAGTTCGCCCACCTGCGGCTGCAGCCGCAGCATCACATGCAGCGCCATCGGCGCGCCCCGGAAGTTTTGCAGCCCCTTGTCGACATGGCCCATCCTGGTGCCGCGTCCGCCGGCCAGTATCAGGCCGGTAATCTGTTCAGCTTGCATGTTGTCAGCTTTCATTGAAAAACGAATGGTAGTGCGATCGTCGCGCCAGAAGGCCGCGTCATTGTAGGGCCGGGCCGAATGCATCGGCCAGCGACAGGATGGTTCCGCTGTCGCTCGGGTCGTAGCCGGCGAGGGCGCCGATGTCGGCGCGCAACGGCGCCGAGCGCAGGATGTCCAGCGCCTGCCGCATCTGCGGGCTGTCGAGCGCGGCGCTCGCCGCCGCCAGGAAATAGCGCTCGCGCACCAGCGGCACGAAGCCCAGGCCGAAGCGCTGGGCCGCGGTCTGCACGCCGACGCCGACATCGGCCATGCCGCTGGCGATATAGGCCGCCACCGCCGAGTGCGTGAATTCGGTATTTTCATAGCCGCCGATCTGCTGCGCGGACAAGCCTGCGCCAGGCAGCATCAGTTCGAGCAGCATCCGTGTCCCGGAGCCATCCTGCCGGTTCACGAAGCGCACGCCACTGCGGGCCAGGTCTGCGAGGCCGGTAATGCCTAGCGGGTTGCCGGCGGCGACGATCAGTCCCTGGGTCCGGGTCGCCAGATGCACCAGGCTATGGGTGCGCGGCGACAGCCACTGGCGGTAGCGCGCCGCCGCCTGCTGTTCATATTCGCCGAGCGGCACATGGAAGCCGGCCAGGTCGCATTCGCGGCGGGCCAGCGCGGCGACCGCGTCGCTGCTGTTGCGGTAGCGCAGTTCGATCGGGATGCCGGCCGTGCCGATGCGCTTCAGGAAGGCGGCGACCGCAAAGCCGTGGCTGGCGTCCAGCCGGATCGCGCCGGCAGCGCCGCCGACCAGGCGGCCCAGTTCATTTTCGAGTTCGGATGCCAGGCTTTCCAGCGTCGGAGACAGGCGGGCGGCGATCCGGCGGTCGGCCCAGATCAGCTTGTCGGCGAGCGCGGTGAGCCGGGTGCCGCGGCCGCGGCCGCTGGCGATCAGCGCATGGCCGAATATGCGCTCGGCGTCGCGCAGCAGGCCCCACGCGTAGCGATAGGAAAGCCCGACCGAGCGGCTGGCCTCGGCAATCGAACCGCCTTCATCGATCGCGCGCAGCAGGCCCAGCAATGCGGACGTGTCCAGCGGCGGCGCGGCGCCGCTGGCGATTTCCCAGCGCGGGCTGATGGTGACTTTGTACATTCGGCTAAATATAGCTTATTGCGGTGAGCATGCGCGAGTGCTATTTTGCGAACTGTCTGCATATTTATGGCTACCATATAAGTTTTCGAAAGCATATATGGTGGCAATTCAGGAGAGTTATCGTGAACCAGGTCGTCATTCCCATCCTCGCGCAGGGCGCAACCCGGCAACGCAAGCGCGAGGCGCCCAAGGGCCGCCGGGTCGACCCGGATGCGCTGGCCGAAGT
>NZ_FXUL01000021.1 GCF_900182955.1 Noviherbaspirillum suwonense
GCCACGTCCTTCTCCTAAAATTCTGCCCTTACGGGCCTTGTTACGGCACCTTTCGGTGCTCTTCCTTCGACGATGGTGCAACGCAGCTTCAGGATTACTCCTTCGCGACAGACCGTTTCGTGCTTACCCTATGCTTGTCTGCTTCTGCCGCTTTCAGAGCTTGGAACTTAGAAAGCATTCCAAGGTGAGTCTCAGGCCGGGGTAGTTGACCTTGTCGCCGTCGCTATGCCAGTGGAAAGCCTATGCTGCCACAGCCGGCCGGGCCGGGCAATGTGCGCCATGCCGCTATGTCGCCGACATGTGCAGCGCCTCGGCGTCCAGCGTGCATCCGCGGCCGAGCGCCTTGGCGCTGTACAGCGCGACGTCGGCGCGCCGCAGCATCGCGTCCAGCGTGTCGTCGCTCGCCGAGCTGACGGCAATGCCGGCGCTGTAATTGAGCGGATAGCCGATTTCGCGCGGCGCCGCTTCGGCCAGGTAGGCCCGTATGCGCCGGTCGAATGCCTGCGTGGACAGCAGGTCGGCCCGGTTCATCAGCACGCAGAATTCCTCGCCGCCATAGCGGCACACCAGGTCGCCGGACCGGCACGCGCTCTGCAGTGCCCTGGCGAAGAACTGCAGCGCATGGTCGCCCGCCTCGTGCCCGCGGCTGTCGTTGACCTCCTTGAAATGATCGATGTCGATCAGCAGCACCCCGAGCCGGTGGCCGTAGCGCGCGGCGTTGGCCAGTTCGACGCCGGCATGGGCCAGCCATGCGCGGCGATTCAGCACGCCGGTCATGCCGTCCAGCGTCGCCAGCCGCTCGAGCGCGCGGGCCGCCTCGTCGCGGTGGGCCAGCAGGATGCCGATCAGGGACAGCACCGCGGTCGCATTGGCGACCAGCGCAAACAGCAGGTTGATCGGATGCGGCGCCATGAACGAGGGAAAGGCCATTGTATCGAAGGCGGCAAGCGCGCCGCGCCAGGCGGTGACGACGACCTGCGCCGCCAGCGCCAGCACCAGCAGCCAGCGCCATCCGCCGACCGGCACCAGCGGCTTGCGCGCCAGCGTGACGGCCACCATCGTCATCTGCAGCGCCAGCAGGCCATTGGCCCAGCTGACGCGGAATGCATAGCTGGAAAAACCCAGCGCATAGCCGACGGTGAGCACGACGGCGACCACCGCCGGCATCCGCGCCGACGGGCTGCGGCCGCACCACAGGTTGAACGCGGTGGCATTGAGCGCCAGCCCGCCGGCGATGCCTGCCATGGACAAGGTCGAAAGCAGCCGGTCGGTCCACGAACCGCCCGCCACCATGCTGGAAACAAGCAGCAGCACCCAGCCCAGCGCCTGCATGCAGACGCCGACCTGCGCGCGCCGGGCAGCCGCATTGACCTGTCCCATGACGGCGGGCAGCGCAACGGCCATCGTGCACATGCTCACGGTGAGCGCCAAGATCAGGGAGGCAATGTCATTGGGCATGGGGGCGTTTTCTTGGGTAGGACGCTCTGGATCGACGACGTTCCCGGTCGTCGGCAGCGATTGTACCAAGTTGCCACGTGGAAAAGCCGGTTAGTCACAAACTTAGCGCTACCAACTTGCTCGCTGGCACGCTCCTGAACTTCCGCGGCCGGAATCGATCGAATTTCAATGATGGCAATTACCTATCGATCATTGAGCGTTATTTGCATGGCGGCCTGTCTCGCGGCGACGGCGCAAGCGGCCACGCCGCATCATTCCGCATCCCATGCGCCGGAGGCCAGGAAGAAGTCGGCTGCGAAGCCTGCCAAGGCGGCTGCGAAACCTGCCAAGCCGGCCGCGAAGGCTGCCAGGAAGACAGCGCTCGACCATAGCGGGAAGGCGGTCAGGGGCAAGGCGTCGTATTACGCCGGGAAATTCAAGGGAAGGAAGATGGCGGACGGCACGCGAATGGACCCGTCGGCCAACGTCGCCGCCAGCAAGACGCTGCCGCTGGGAACGAAAGCCCGGGTGACCAACCTGGACAGCGGCAAGAGCGCCGTCGTCGAGATACGCGACCGTGGTCCGTACGTCGCGAACCGCATCGTCGACGTTACGCCGAAAGTCGCGGAAAAACTCGACATGAAGGAGGATGGCGTGGCGCCGGTGGTCGTCAGGCCGATTACGGTCCCGCAGCCGGACGGCAGCGTGAAGGCCGGCGCCGGGGCGACCGGGCAGGGCGACTGATCACGGCACGGGCCGCGCAGTGCCTGCCGGTACGGCCGCGTCCGCTCGAAGACCGGATTCCGGCGCCTACCGCACGCAGGGCGCGGCGACGGTCGCTGCTCCCCGGCAAGCCTGTTTGACAGCATGCCGGGGCGTGCCGGCTGAATCTAGCGCCGCCGCTGTGCCATCTGCCCGAGCGCTACTGCCAGCGCCGCGCCGCCCAATGCCTTGAACAGCTGCGGATTCTGCGCATAGTAGCGGCTCATCTGGTCGATGATGCCGGGATTCTGCTGTTCGGCCTGTGCGGCAAGCTCCTGCACTTCCTCCGGCGTCATGCGCTCCGCGTCCTGCGGCGACACCTGGGGCGGTTGCTGCGCCTCCGCGCCGGCGCCCGCTGCGCCGCCGCCAAGCAGGCTGCCCAGCAAGCCGCCGAGACCGCCAAGACCGCCCGCACCCGCGCCGCCCAGGCCGCCCGCACCGCCGAGACCGCCCAGGCCTCCCAAGCCGCCCATGCCGCCGGCGCGTCCGCCGAGGATGGAACCGATAACGGCCGGTCCCAGCGCGCCGATCAGCTGGTTCAGCATGCCGGCGCGCTGGCCGGAGTCAGCCTGCCCGAACATCTGGCCGACCATGTTGCCGAACGGCGGCGTCTGATCGGAGCGAAATGCGTGGCTCAGGCCCTGCTCCAGCTCTTCCGGTGCGGCATGCTGCGCAACATGGTCGAAATCCTGTTCGACCTGCGGCTGGTTTGCCTGGGTAGAGGGATCGCTGTACTGCTCCAGTATCCTTCCGAAATCGGTACCGATAGACATGGCATGTTCCTGATTGTTTGTTGTCGAATGAATCAGAGGCCGGCGCCCGGTGATGGTTCCGGCTGCGGCGGCTGGCGGATAGCGCAGGCGCAAGGGTTGGCCGCATAAGCTTCTGTTAACATTGCGGCACGAAAAACCATGGAGCAACCATGAATTTACCTGAAGAATTCAATACGCCCGAATTTGCCAAGGGTCTTGCCAAGCGGATCGAAGTGCTCGGCGAAGCGCACGTGCAAAAGTCGCTGGATAACGTCGACGCGTTCAACAAGCCGATCCAGAAGTTCGTGACGGAAGCGGCATGGGGCGGCGTATGGGGCCGCGATGGACTCGATGCGAAGTCGCGCAGCATGATTACCGTTGCGATGCTCACCGCGCTTGGCCGGCAGCATGAGCTGGCGGTCCACGTGCGCGGCGCGATCAATAACGGCGTCAGCGCGCGGGAGCTGCAGGAAATCCTGCTGCAGTCGGCGATCTATGCCGGCGCGCCCGCCGCGCTTGAAGCCTTTCGCACCGCCGGCACCGTGTTGAAGGACGCTGGCGTCGAGATCGAGATCGAGGGCGAGTAGCGGGAGAGCGGTTTTCACAGGACGGCGGTCGTGGAAGCCGAGGCGAAGGTAATAGCTAACGGATTAAAAATAACCCATTAAATCTCTATTTTCTGCTTAATAGCTTAAATTTAATCCACATAGCTGTTTTAATGCTAGGCTTGGCGCTTTCCATGGCCTGGACTTGTAATGCTGGATTTCGGATTTGCCGCGGAACATGAAATACGCGCCGAACTCGGCCGTCGGCTGCAGGCGCAAAGGCTGGCGCTTGGCCTGTCGCAGTCCGAACTCGCGCAGCGCGCCGGCATCAGCGCCAGCACGGTCAAGCTGATCGAAGCGCATGGCCGCTGCACGCTGGAAAACTTCGTCCGCGCCGTGATGGCGCTGGGCCTGGCTGACCAGCTGCAGCCGCTATTTGTGCTGCAGATCCGTTCGATCGAGCAGATGGAGCAGGCCGAAAAGCCCGGCCGCCGCCGCGCGCCCCGCGCCACGACGCCGAAACCCCCGGCATGAAAAAAATCACGGTCCTCTTTTGCGGCTGGGGCGAAAAGTGGCCGCTCGGAACGCTGGCCGATAATGGCCGCGCCTTGCTTTTCGAATATTCGGCTGCCGCACTGGCGAGGAACATTGAATTCTCGCCGCGGCACCTGAAGCTGCGTGCGCAGGCCTACGGGGATTTCCCGGCTTACCAGTTCCGCCTGCCGGGCCTGATCGCCGACGCCTTGCCCGACGGCTGGGGCCTGCGCCTGATGGACCAGGTGCTGGCCAGGCTCGGCTATCTGCCGCACCAGATATCGCCGCTGGACCGGCTGGCCTTTCTCGGCGAACGCGCGATGGGCGCGCTGGCCTTCGAGCCTGCCACCGACGTTGCGCTGCCGGCGGACGATGTTGCATTGCTGACGCTCGCCCGCGAAGTCAGGGCGGATGTCGAAGACCAGGATGTCGCCGCGCTGACGCAGCTGGCGGTCATCGGCGGCTCGCCGCAGGGCGCGCGGCCCAAGGCGCTGGTGCAATACGATCCTGGCAGCGGCCGCATCAGCACATTGCCATCGGCCGCGGGCACGCCATGGCTGGTCAAATTCCCGGCCCGGGGAGAGCACAAGGAAGTTTGTGCGATCGAAGCGCTGTATGCCCGGCTGGCGCGCGACTGCGGCCTGGACATGCCGCGCACCGCCTGCTTCGACCTCGGCCGCGGCCTGGCTGCGTTCGCCATCGAACGCTTCGACCGGCAGGACGGCATGCGGGTGCCGGTGCATACGCTGGCCGGTGTGCTGCATGCGGACTTTCGTATTCCTTCAGCCAGTTACCAGACGCTGCTGCGCAATACCCGCGCGATGACGCACAGCGAACGCGAAGTGGAAAAGGCTTATGAACGATGCGTGTTCAATGTCATCTTCCATAACCGCGACGACCATGTGAAGAATTTTTCCTACCGGATGGACGATCGTTTTTCGTGGAGGCTGGCCCCGTGCTACGACCTCACCTTCAGCGACGGCCCGGGAGGCGAGCACCAGATGGATATCGAGGGCGAAGGCAGGTACCCGGGAAGGTCGCACCTTTTGCGGCTGGCCAGCAGCAACAGCCTGGACCCTGGCCGCGCCGAAGCCGCCATTGCGCGAATGAGCGCCGTGGCAGCCGGCATTGTAAAGATGGCACGGGACTACCCGATACGTCCCGCCACGCGCAAGCGAATTGCGGAAGCGGTCGGCCGGAATTGCCTGCGCATGGCATGAACCAGGGACGATAGCCGGCTCAGGCCATGCGCATCACTCTGGGGATAAAGGACAAATTGGGGAAATTGAAGAATGGACGTCCCGGCGGCGCGCCAGCCTGCAAAGGGCTGCGCACGCAGAAGGCCGCATCACGGTCGATGCGGCCCGGAACGCCCGGGGAGCGCATCCGGCCGGAGCGCCCTCCTTTCAACTCAGCGGCTCAGCGGCTCAGCGCGTGGAGCGAAGATGACGGTTGTGGCGCTTCTTGCCGCCGCCCTCGCCCTGCCCTTGCCCCTGGCCCTGGCCTTGTCCCGGACCCTTGGGGCCACGCGGCACATGCGGACGCGGCTCTGCGTTGATCGAGTTCGGATTGTGGAGCCATGAGTTGAGCTGCTCCCGCACGCGGGGAATGCCGCCGGCAATGCGGATATAACGGTTGCGCAGCAGGCGGCGCAGCAGTTCATCGACAGGCTGGGCAACATCCTCGCGCAGGCCGATGATGCGCTGGCACTGGCGGAACACGTCGGCGCTGCGCACCGCATCCGGCGCAACCACGGTCAGGCGCAGCTGCGGGTACAGCAGCTGCAGGTCGTCGAGTTCACGCATATTGGAACCCACCAAGCCGATTGTCGGCTTGAAGTCGCTGTTGGCCGATGGCGGCAGCTTCGGGTCGAACAGGGGCTGCACTTCCGCCGGATGGCCGCCGTCGTCGTCGACACCATCCACCAATGGGGCGCGTTCCGGGGTGTCGATGACCGTGTTGAACGACTGCGGCTGGGGAGCGCGTTCATGGCGCGGCTGGTTTTGCCGTTCCTGTCGCTCCTGCCGTTCCTGACGCTCCTGCCGGGGCGCGCCGCCGCTGTTCTGTGCGGGCGCGAATTGCGCCAGCGCCTTCTGGATCATGGCGCCGAATTGCTGGTCGCCGCCCTTAGTGGCCAGGACCTTGACCAGCGCAAGCGCCATCTCTTCGCACACCATGGCGACAAACGGGCGCGACGCTTCCAGGAAACTGGCGGGCGGTTGCACCTGCGGCGCCACCGGAGTCGGCTGGACCTGGGCTTGCACCTGGGGCTGCGGTTGGGGTTGGGGTTGGGGTTGGGGCTGGCCCTGGGGCTGCGCCCGGTTCTCGTTCATCCGCTCCTTGTGGCGCTCGCGTGCCTGCTGCGCGGGGCTAGCGGCATCCTGACGGCGCTGCGAAGGTTGTTCCGGCTGCGCACTTTCGGCGACAGGCTGAACGGCGGGAGCGGTGGGAGCGGCGCTAGCCGGCGCGGCGTCTGGCTCTGCGACCGCTTCGGCGGCCGGGGCTGGCGCGGCTTCCGCCTCGACCGCGGCGACCGGCTCAGCCGGAGGCGTGGCGCGGGGCGCGCTTTCGACTGCGGGCCGGCGCTCGGTCGCTGCCTCGGCCGGGGCCGCAGGGGCCGGGGCTTCCGGCGCTGGCGTGCTTTCGGCGAGGCCCTGCTCGTGGCTCATGCCCTGAAAGATGGTGCTGAGGCGGTCGCGTATGCCCTGGAATCCCTGGGCGATCGAAATCAGCTTGCGATGACGGTCTTCCGGCAAAGCCTCCTGCGCCAGGAAAACGTCCTTGGCGCGGATTTCTTCAAGCCGTGGCGAAGACAGGAGGACGGCGCCTTTTTGACCAAAAAGATGGTTGGCGACGCTCGCCCATTCTTCTTCTGTCCATTTAATGACTTTTGGTGCAGCGGATTTTTCGATTTTATCAGGCATGGCTTAATTTAACGGGTGGTTCAAACGCGGGTGACATTGCAGCACCGCACTCTTTAATTCGCTTACGGATGGCCGCCTCGTTGCGGCAGTCCATCGAGCAGGTCGATAACCTGGAAATAATGGCTAACAGCCCGCTGCCAGGGTGAACCGGACTGGTTCAGCGCATGCACGCCTGGCCATAGCCAGACGCATCGACGCGTCGGTATCTGGCATGGACGTCCGGCGCAGCGCCAGCCACGTCTATTGCCAAACACTTTATTCGCTGCCGGCCTGTCAGTAACATCAAGTCCGACATTGTCCGGTATTTCCTATTCCGGGTCTTTGTCTTTAAATTACTTATCGCAGCGGAACCCGGAGTGTACCGGAAGCCGCGCGCCTCTGCGTACCGAATTGACGATCTGATCGTTAATATCAATTCGGCATGGTAATGGTCGCAATACTACCCCCACAATGACCGTTCGTTAATCCCTCCCGGGCGGGTTTTACAACAAAAAAACAACAGGCTTTCACCTGCCTTCCGGAGACGAGATTCAGGGCCTGAAACGCGTTCCCTCTGGAAGACGATTAAACCGCCTTTTATTAGTAAAAAAGCGGCATTGCCATCTTGACTATTCGAAATAAGCTGTTCTTCCAATCGGAAAAACTGCTGCTATAGTTCTGCGACGGGCGCGTACCGGATTTCCATGACGAATCGGTTTGCAACCGTCCTTGCTTTTCGCACCACGTAGTTGATCCCTGTTAAAGCTGCAAATAAATTTTAGTGCCACCCTAAAAGTTTCCGCTAGGAAACCGTAAACGGGTCAGGCGTGCAACGATGTTTCCCCGCTGGGCATGTTATTGCGACTACTTGAATTTAAAGAAGGAAGACCATGGATGCGACTCAGACCGCAGCACAACAGGTATTGACAATCTGGTATCAGAATGAAGCGCTTCGTGTTGTGGTCGACAGGGAGGTCCGTTTTGCCGTCGAGGACATTCAGCGTATTGCCCGGGCCGACGACCTGCACCAGCGCATGGCGCACGATCCGCGCTGGTCCCGCAAGACCGCCCAGGAGAACGGCGTCATGATCGAAACCGTCGGCTGGTCGCAGGCGCTGAACCTGATCGACATGGGCGACCTGGCTTCACATGACATACAGCGCTTCGGCGAATGGTTTCTCACCGACGTGATCGAACATCTGTGCGATGAAATTACCCTCACAGGCACCGAGCGCATCGACACGTCCAGCTTGCAGGAAAGCAGCTTCTTCCGTAAAGCGCTGGCGGAAATGGACAATACAGGCGCCAAACTGGTGCAGCGCCTGCACTGACCACACCTCAGATGTCCTTGGGCTTGCCCTGGACATCGCTCAAGCGATACTTCTGCCTGCGATCGCCCATCAGGTCGCGCAATTCGCGGATGGGCAGGTTCGACACTTCATGCATCCGGATCAGAATGGACGCGCCGACGGGCAGCCGGCGGTGCCGTATCTTGCTGATTACCGGCGGAGCCACCTCCAGCGCACGGGCCAGTGCCGCGTCATTTTTCAGAACCAGCCGGTCCAACAGGGCATCCAGGAGCTTGTCCGGGTTGTACTCGGTCTGGGAGGTGAGCGGATGCTGTTCGTCCATGATTTTTTCCAAACTCGTCATTTAGTTGCAGTACGTTAATAATATACCAATAAGAAACAAAGAACTTGGTATAAAGCAAACAATGACACATTTTGGGGATAATTTTCCGCAATGTCCCATTTCCGGGAATCAGACAGCATCTAACAATGTTTGTTCCAAGCAAGATGTTACCTTGCCGCATAAAATTCATCAAAGATCGGAAATTTCGATCGATTGCCACAGGTAATGGCTGTTTCTCCTGTCTCTATCCTCCTATTCCAGGCAATGAATCCATGCGCCGGGGCATGAGCGGGCATCTTCCGCCTGCCATGCGCTGAAATCGCCGCCGCTCGCGATGTGCGATCGCAGCATAAAACTTGCGCTTGTCGGAGAATGCCTACGTCAGGTATGGAGTTTCGGGAATGGTGCGTCGCGGCATAACGACGTAAGGTAAACCCATCAAACCGAACCGGAGCACACCATGACTGACTACAACATCGACAATGATTTCGACGAACAATGGCAGATGCCGCCCGCGCAGACCGAAGAACTGCCGGTTGGCTTGATAGAAGACCAGATCTGAATCGAGCCTGACCCGCCGGGGCGCAGTCAGCACATCCGCTGGCTGCCCGGCAACTTGAATGTCTGCACCGCCCAGGCGCTGCCACAGGCGTCGCGGACCTTCCTCTCGTCCACCAGCCGATAACGCTGCGCCAGCAATTCCCAAACCGGTTCGTGCATGCCTTCGGGCATGGCGACGATCAGCACCGAGCAGGCATGCATGTTTCTGTCGATGCACTTGTCGAGCACCATTGCCGGATCGGCAAAGCAATGCAGCGAGTCATTGAAGATCACGCAGTCGAACTGGCTTGCGACCGATTCGGCGCCATAGTCGCGCCGTCCGATCCGGGCTTCCGGGAAGCGCGCCGCGGCGAGGCGCACCGCGTCGCCGCAGATGTCGATCCCGGTATAGCAGGAGGCTGGCATGCCTGCATGCTCGGTCAGGTAGTGATATAGCCTGCCATCGCCGCAGCCGATGTCCAGCACCGAGCCGTCGCCTGCATGCCGCTGGAGCAATTCGCAGATCGCCAGGTAATGCGCGGCATGATCCGCATCGTCGAAATTGTCGTCCGCCCCAAACCCGGGTGGCGAATGCGCTGGTCCCTGCGCAACCTGGCAGTCGCTCAACGTGCCGCCGCTGCCGGTCGACTCCCTGCGCAGGCCGCTCTGGCCTGCAATCGAGGTCATGCTCATTTTGCTGGTCGCGCTCCGCGAATTTGCATCCAGCGTTGACTATCTCCGGGTCCGATTAGTTCTCGGCCACGGCGCTGCCTCCACTGTCTTTTGCTGATGCTAGAATCTGCCCCGAGCGCTTACCCGCAGATTCCTTCCCTGAAAGAGCGACTTTCCGCATGCGCCTTCCGCCTTGCCCCAAGCTTGCCCCGCTATTGTTGTACCTGGCCGCGGCATTCTGCAGCGCCGCGGCGCCGGAAGGTTTTCGCGGCATGAAATGGGGCGACCCGGTCGCGCGCCTGCCAAACGCAACCGCAGTCAGCAACCCGTCGGGCTGCTATGCCAACCGCCGTGAAGAACTTCGCCTGGCCCGCGCCCAGCTGTTCGGGGTGCTGTATTGTTTTGAAAATGACAAGCTGGTCCGGGTCGAACTGCGTTCGGCCACCGGCGAGGACAATCTGAAAGCCTTTCGCGATGCGGTCGACGGCATTTTCGGCGAACCGCCGCCGCAGCCCCCGGGGGCAAGGCCGAACGTCGTGGTGTACACCGCCGCCGGCGCGCCGGTCGCCGTCACCCTGATACGGGAAGTGCTTGGCGTACACAAATACCTGCTCATCCTTGAATATCGTGGCACCGCCGAAGCCGACAAGGCGGATGCGGTCCGGGAAAACCGTGACGAGGCCAAAAAGGATTTCGGATTCTGAGCCGCCCGCCTGCGCCGCCCTGCTTCATCACTTTGCGCTGAAATGCGCAGCCCGCTTGGAAAAGAATGCATTCAGCGCTTCGGCGAAGTCCGCGGTGCCGGCGCTGGCGCGGAAGTTGTCCCGCTCCAGGTCCAGCTGCGTTTCCAGCGAATTGTCCAGCGATTGCCGCAGCAGGCGCTTCATCCTTCCGATCGCAAGCGTTGGCCCGCCGGCCAGGCGCCGCGCCAGCGCATCGGTTTCCTCCTGCAGCGCGATCGCCGGCACCACGCGATTCACCAGCCCCAGCCGCAATGCCTCGGCGGCGTCGAAACTGTCGCCGAGCAGCGCAATTGCCATCGCGTTGCGCAGCCCGACCAGCCGCGGCAGATGCCAGGAGCCGGACACGTCGCTGCTGGCGGCGACATTGACATAGGCGAGGTTGAAACGGGTGGTATCGGCGGCGATTGCCAGGTCGCAGGCCATCGACAGGCTCATGCTGCCGCCGGCGACGCTGCCGTGCAGGCTGGCGATGACTGGCGCGTCCATCGACGTCAGCAGCAGCACCGCACGGTGCAGCGGCCCGATCAGGGCCATCGCGGTTGCGGCCGGGTCGTTGCGCAACGCGGCCAGGTCGCCGCCGACGCCGAAGGCCTTGCCCTCGCCTTTCAGCACGACCGCGCGCACGCTGGGGTCGGCGGCCAATTCCTCGCAGCAGGCTAAAAAGGCGTTCGCGGTCGGCATGTCGAGCGCGTTGAGCGCGGACGGACGGTTCAGCACCAGCCAGGCGATGCCGCCTTCGCGCTGCAGCAGGACCGGTGCGGTCGATGGATTCATGTCGTGCTCCTCGTTGGATTGGCGGGCTTTCTATGCGCCCGCATCGACACATGGTGTCATAAAATCCACGACGCGTAGTGCGCAATGCGCATGCCGTCCCGCCCTGCCCGCAGCCCCTACTTGATCCGCTGCTTCTCCAGCTTGCGCGCCAGCGTGCGCCGGTGCATGCCCAGCCGGCGCGCCGTCTCCGAGATATTGAAGTCGGTCTGGACCAGCACTTCGTGTATGCGCTCCCATTCCAGCGTCTTGATCGAGGTCGCCCGGTTCGTCAGTTCGACCGGCTCGATGCCGGCGACATGGCCGAACGCCGCTTCGATGTCGTCGGTGTTGGCCGGCTTGGCAAGGTATTGCACCGCGCCCAGCTTGATCGCTTCCACCGCGGTGTTGATGCTGGCATACCCGGTCAGGACCACGATCAGCATCTCGGGGTCATGCTTGTGCAGCATCTGCACGCAGGTCAGGCCCGAGGTATTGCCGTTGAGCTTCAGGTCGACCACCGCGTAGGCGGGATTGTGCTGCCGCAGCACCGCGGTGGCCTCGTCCAGGCTGCTTGCCAGCAGCACCCGGTAGCCGCGGCGCTCGAAGGATTTCGACAGGGTCCGGGCAAAGGCCGCGTCGTCCTCGATGATGAGCAGCAGTCGTTCAGCCTGCATCTTCGTCTCCTTCCACCAGCGTGAGCGCCGCCAGGGGCAGCGTGAGCCGCACCCTCGTGCCGCCCTCTTCGCGATTGCTGGCGCTGACCGTGCCGCCCAGCGTGCGGGACACATTCACCACGAGGAACAGGCCGAGCCCATGCCCAGGCTTGTCCTTGGTCGAATGATAGGGCTTGCCGAAATTCGCCAGCATGTCGGGGGAGAAGCCGGGGCCGGCATCGGTCACGGTCAGCACCAGCGTGTCGTCGTCGCGCCCGGCTTCCAGCGCAACCCAGTCGGGCGACGCTTCCAGCGCATTGTCGAGGACATTGAATATCATCTGCTTCAGGGTCGAGTCGAACACCACGGGAAGGTCCTGCAGCAGCCGGTTCCGGTATTCGAATTCATGCACGGGCCGGCTCGCGCGCCACTCCCCGGCAAGCTGGTCCAGGAAGGTGCGGATCGTGGTGCGCACCGACGATTCGCCGCGCGCCTCGCCGGACGACAGCAGGATGCCGCTGACGATGGCCTTGCAGCGCTGCAGCTGGGTTTCCATCTCGGTGATCTCGTCGGTCAGCTCAGGGTTCTTGCGAAATTCCGGCATGCGCCGCCAGTCGCCGAGGATCACCGACAGCGTGGCCAGCGGCGTGCCAAGCTCATGCGCGGCGCCGGACGCCAGCAGGCCCATGCGGACGATATGTTCCTCTTCCGCGGCGCGCTGGCGCAGGTCGGCCAGCAGCGCGTCGGCAGTGCGCAGGTTGGCATTGATGCGGGTGATGAACACCACCAGCAGCGACGCATTGAGGATGAAGCAGATGATCATGCCCTGCACGTACAGGCTGAAGTAACCGATGTCATTGCCGGGAGGAAGGGTCAGCGGCCTGGACCATATCGACAGTCCCGCCAGGCAGGCGCTGGTCAGCGCGACCATGGTCCAGGTCGACCAGACTTCCAGAAGCAGCGCGCTCAGGATTACCTGCAGCAGGTAGAGAAAGGCGAACGGGTTGGATGCGCCGCCGCTGAAATAGAGCAGCGCGGTAAGGCTGGCGATATCGACCAGCAAGGCCAGCACCAGTTCGCGGTTGCTGACCGGGCTGCCTTCCTGCCATCGCAGCTGGCTGCCGAGGTTGAATGCGACCAGGCAGGCCAGCACCATCAGCATCTGCGCGGTGGGCAGGGGAATGCGCAGGCCGACGTTGACAAAGGCGATCGTGCTGATCTGGCCGACCACGGCGAACCAGCGCAGCTGGATCAGCTGGACCATGTTGATCCGGCTGGCCGCATGCTCGACGCTGGCGGCGCGGCGGGTCACCGTGTCCGGCCGTTCGCCGCCGCTGCCGCCGCCATGACTGTTGCTAGCCGTCCTTACCGCCATCTCCGCCTTCCTGGCCGGTGCGGCCGGCGCGGAAGCGCCGGCGTTCGTCGCGCACGACCCAGTAGCATGCGCCGGCCATCATCAGCGCCAGCCCATACCAGGTGAGAGCATAAACCAGGTGGCTGTTGTGGAAGGAGATTACGGTCAAGCCGCCGACCGGCGCAACGCCGCCCGGCTTCGCCAGCCGCGACGCGCTGCCGGCATCGGCGTCGATGAAATAGGGCGCGACCGTTGACAACCCGCCCGCCGCCGCGATGGCCGCGACATCGCGCGAATACCAGCGCCCGGCCGCCGGGTCGTTCCGGCGCAGGAAACCCCCTCCCGGCTCGGACATGCGCAGCAGGCCGGTGACGTCGAACACGCCAGCAGGCTGCGGCGGCAGCGCGCCGCGCGCGGCACCGGCGGGAATGAAGCCGAGGTTGATCAGGATGACGGCGCCGTCGGCCGCGCGCAGCGGCGCCAGCAGCCAGAAACCGCTGCCCAGTTCAGTGACGGCCTGCACTTTCACGGCCTGGCCGGTCAGCAGCGTGCCGCTGGCCTTCACCCTGCGGTATTCGTCGGACGCGGCGCTGACACGCGGCCAGTCCTGCGGTCCGGGCGCGGCGACGGGCGCCGCATGCACCCGTTGTTCCACGCGCTCGATCAGGGCCAGTTTCCACTGAAGCCTGTAAAGCTGCCAGGTACCCAGCGCCACGAAGCCGGCGCAGGCAATCAATGACAGCGCCAGCAGCGTCAGCCGCAGCAGCGTCGAACGCTGGCGCGGCATGCCGTCTGTCATGGCATCTGGTGCATCTGGTGACTGCCGTCGGGCGCCATGCCGGGCATCATGTTGGTGTTGAGGTGGTACATGACCCAGATCGAGCCGGCCAGCGTGATGATGACCAGCACCAGCGTGAACACCAGCGCCAGCATCGACCATCCGCCTTCGACCCGCGTGTTCATGTGCAGGAAGTAGACCATGTGCACCACCATCTGCACCGCGGCGAAAGCCAGGATCACGAAGGCGGTGGTGCTGGACTTGTCGAAGGTCTTGTTCATCACCAGGAAGAACGGGATGGCCGTCAGGATCACCGACAGCACGAAGCCGATCGCATAGGTTTTCAGGCTGCCGTGCCCCGCATGCTCGTCGTGGCCGTGGGCATGGTGATCGTCATGCTGGTGCTCGTGGCTGTGCGTGCTTGCGCTCATGGCAGGACTCCCATCAGGTAGACAAAGGTGAAGACGCCGATCCAGATCACGTCCAGGAAGTGCCAGAACATCGACAGGCACATCAGGCGGCGGCCGTTCTCGACGTTCAGTCCGTGGCGGCCGACCTGGAACATCAGCGTGACCAGCCAGATGATGCCGAAGGTCACGTGCAGGCCGTGGGTGCCCACCAGCGTGAAGAAGGCGGTCAGGAAAGCGCTGCGCTGCGGACCGGCGCCCTGGTGGATCAGGTGCGAGAACTCGTACAGCTCGAGGCTGAGGAAGCCAAGGCCCAGCAAGCCGGTGACGCCCAGCCAGATCAGGGTGCTGCGCACCCGCTTCTTCTGCGACTCCAGCATCGCGAAGCCGTAGGTGATGGACGACAGCAGCAGCAGCGCGGTGTTGACCGCCACCAGCGGCAGGTCGAACAGCTCTGCGCCGGTCGGGCCGCCGGCATAGCTGCGGCCCAGCACCGCGTAGACCGCGAACAGGCAGGCGAAGATCAGGCAGTCGCTCATCAGGTACAGCCAGAAGCCGAGCAGTGTGCCGTTTTCCGGATGATGCTCGGTCACATAGAACTGCACGTCCTCAGGAGCGGCGCTCTGGGCGCCGGGATGCAATATGGTCTCAGACATGGCTTTCCAGCAGACGTGTGCGCGCGGCCTCGGTGCGGACAACCTCGTCCGCAGGAATGTAGAAGTCGCGCTTGTAGTTGAAGGTATGGATGATGATGGCAGCCATCATCGCGATGAAGGCCAGTCCCGCCACCAGCCACATCTGCCAGATCAGCGCGAAGCCCACCAGGCCCGACAGCATGGCGATGATGAAGCCTGCCGCGGTGTTCTTCGGCATGTGGATGGGCAGGAAGCCCTGCAGCGGACGGCTGTAGTTACGCTTCTTCATGTCGGCCCAGCTGTCGTTGTCATAGATCTTCGGCGTGAACGCGAAGTTGTAGTCCGGCGGCGGCGACGAGGTCGACCATTCCAGCGTGCGGCCGTTCCACGGGTCGCCGGTCAGGTCGCGCAGCGAATCGCGGCGCAGGTAGCTGACAACGAACTGGACCAGCATGCAGGCGATGCCGAGCGCGACCAGCACTGCGCCGACCAGCGCGATCTGGAACCAGATCTGCAGCGACGGGTCCTCGAAGTGGCTCATCCGGCGGGTCACGCCCATCAGGCCCAGCACATACAGCGGCATGAAGGCGGCGTAGAAGCCCACGACCCAGAACCAGAACGACAGCGTGCCCCAGAACTTGTCGAGCTTGTAGCCGAAGGCTTTCGGGAACCAGTAGTTAATGCCGGCAAACAGGCCGAACAGCACGCCGCCGATGATCACGTTATGGAAGTGCGCGATCAGGAACAGGCTGTTATGCAGCACGAAGTCGGCAGGCGGGACCGCGAGCAGCACGCCCGTCATGCCGCCGATGACGAAGGTAATCATGAACGCGATGGTCCACATCATCGGCAGCTCGAAGCGGATGCGGCCGCGGTACATGGTGAAGAGCCAGTTGAAGATCTTCGCGCCGGTCGGGATCGAGATGATCATCGTCGTGATGCCGAAGAAGGAGTTGACGCTGGCGCCAGAACCCATGGTGAAGAAGTGATGCAGCCACACCAGGTAGGAAAGGATGGTGATGACCACGGTCGCGTACACCATCGAGGTATAGCCGAACAGCCGCTTGCTGGAGAAGGTCGAGACCACTTCCGAGAAGATGCCGAAGACGGGCAGCACCAGGATGTAGACCTCGGGATGGCCCCAGATCCAGATCAGGTTCACGTACATCATCGAGTTGCCGCCGAGGTCGTTCGTGAAGAAGTTGGTGCTGGCCATGCGGTCCAGCCCCAGCATCGCCAGCACCGCGGTCAGCACCGGGAAGGCGGCGACGATCAGCACGTTGGTGCACAGCGAGGTCCAGGTGAAAACCGGCATCTTCATCAGCGTCATGCCGGGCGCGCGCATCTTGATGATGGTGGCGATCAGGTTGACGCCGGACAGCAGCGTGCCGACGCCGGCGATCTGCAGCGACCAGATGTAATAGTCGACGCCCACGTCCGGGCTGGCGAGTATGCCCGACAGCGGCGGATAGGCCAGCCAGCCGGTCTTGGCGAATTCGCCGACAAACAGCGAGACCATAGTCAGGCCGGCGCCGGCCGCCGTCATCCAGAAGCTGAAGTTGTTCAGGAAGGGAAACGCGACGTCGCGCGCGCCGATCTGCAGCGGCACGATGTAGTTCATGAAACCGGTCACCAGCGGCATCGCGACGAAGAAGATCATGATCACGCCGTGGGCGGTGAAGATCTGGTCATAGTGATGCGGCGGCAGGAAGCCGGCCTGGTCGCCGAAGGCGACCGCCTGGTGCAGGCGCATCATCAGCGCGTCGGCAAAGCCGCGCATCAGCATCACCAGCCCCAGGATGATGTACATGATGCCGATTTTCTTATGGTCGATGCTGGTGATCCAGTCGCGCCACAGCGGGACCCACAGGCGGTAGCGGGTCATCAGCGCGAGCATGGCCAGGCCGCCCAGCGCCACCGCGGCAAACGTCGCGATCAGGATGGGTTCGTGCAGCGGAATCGCGTCCCAGCTCAGCCTGCCGAATAGCAGCTTCATCAGGTCAGTGTGCTCTGTCATGGTGACTCTTCATGGGGTTTGGGGATTGGGACGGCGGCGCGTCCGAGCTTGGCACCGTCGATTGCGCGTTGCCGGTGATGCCGCTAGCCGGCGCCTCGACGCCCGGGTGCGCGCCCTCGCGCTTGACGATGCTCTTGCCGGAACGTGCATTGTCTGCGGCCATCATCTGGTTCATGCAGACGGCGGCCGTGTCGACGCAGCGGTTGACGATGGCCTGGTACAGCGCCGGCGTAACCTTGCCGTAGCGCTTGACCGGGTCGGCCACCGTCGGTTTTTCCAGCGCCATGTAGCCGGCACGGGTCAGCTCGCCGCCGCCGGCGCGGGTCTTGGCGACCCAGGCCTGGAAGTCGGCGTCGCTGACGCCGTGGTACTTGAAGCGCATCTGCGAAAAGCCGGCGCCGCTGTAATTGGCGGAGAAGCCTTCGTAGACGCCGGTCTTGTTCATCACCGCGTGCAGCGTGGTGTCCATGCCCGGCATCGCGTAGATCTGGCCGGCCAGCGCAGGGATATAGAACGAATTCATCACGGTCGATGCGGTGATCTTGAAGCGCACCGGCACGTCGATCGGCGTCACCAGTTCATTGATTGTCGCGACGCCCTGCTCCGGATAGATGAACAGCCATTTCCAGTCGAGCGCCACGACCTGCACTTCCAGCGGCTTGACATCGGCGCGGAGCGGGCGGGTTTCATCGATGCGCTGCAGCGGCCGGTACGGGTCGAGCAGGTGGGTGCTGATCCAGGTCAGGAGGCCCAGCGCAATGATGATCAGCAGCGGCGCGCCCCAGATCACCAGCTCGAGCTGGGTGGAATGGTCCCAGTCCGGCTCATACTTCGCCGCCTTGTTGTTCTGGCGATAACGCCAGGCGAACAGCACGGTCAATGCGATCACGGGAATGATGATCAGCAGCATCAGCAGCGTGGAGGTCACGACCAGCTGGCCCTGCTGCCGGGCGATGTCGCCGGAGGCGTTCATCACCACCATGTTGCATCCGGAGAGCAGCGCAAGCGGCATCAGGACGAGCGCGCGACGGGTGATTGAGGAAGTCATTCGATAGCTTACGGAGGATGGCTGACATGCTACTGTAGCGAGCATTCGGCCTCTTGCCGATTGGACGTTTTGTCCCACCCCCCTTGCCCGAAGCATGGTCACAGGCTAGTCTCGGAGCATTGGCCGCACCTGGCACTTCCGAAAGACCGACATCATGGCAAAACCGGCAACCTACGAAGGGCGTCCCCAAGGCGCCCCGAACAGCCTTTCCTCAGCTGGCGACGATGCCCGCAATATCAATGCACGCGACGGCCATATTGCGCCGGGTGAGATCGCGATCGGCGTTGTGATCGGCCGCGCATCGGAATATTTCGACTTTTTCGTCTATGCCATCGCCTCGGTGCTGGTCTTCCCGTCGGTGTTCTTCCCGTTCGCCGACCAGCTGCAGGGAACGCTGTATTCGTTCGCGGTATTCTCGCTTGCCTTCATCGCGCGCCCGATCGGCACCGTGATTTTTATGGCGATCCAGCGCCGCTACAGCCGCGAGGCCAAGCTGACGCTGGCGCTGTTCTTGCTCGGCCTGTCGACCGCCGGCATTGCCTTCCTGCCCACATACGCCCGCCTCGGGACCGTCGCGCTGCTGCTGCTGGCGCTGCTGCGCATCGGCCAGGGCATCGCGCTCGGCGGCTCGTGGGACGGGTTGCCATCGCTGCTGGCGCTGAACGCGCCCGAGAAGCGCCGCGGCTGGTATGCGATGCTGGGCCAGCTCGGCGCACCGGTGGGCTTCATCATCGCCGGCTCGCTGTTCGCCTTCCTGCTGTCGGCGCTGGGCGACAAGGACTTCCTCGAATGGGGCTGGCGCTATCCGTTCTATGTCGCCTTTGCCATCAACGTCGTCGCGCTGTTTGCCCGGCTCCGCCTGGTGTCGACGCCCGAGTATGCGCGCCTGCTGGACGAACGCGAGCTGCAGCCGACCGGCGTGTTCGAGATGGTCGGCTCGCAGGGCCGTAACCTGGTCATCGGCGCGCTGGCCGCGCTGGCCAGCTACGCGCTGTTCCACCTGGTGACGGTATTCCCCCTGTCGTGGATCACGCTGTATTCGCTGCGCTCGGTCAGCGACTTCCTAGTGATACAGATCATCGGCGCGGGCATTGCGCTGGTCGGTGTGGTCGTGTCCGGCTTGATCGCGGATCGCTTCGGCCGCCGCAACACGCTGGGCGCGCTGGCCGTGCTGATCGCGATCTTCAGCGCCTTCGTGCCCAGCCTGATGAATGGCGGCGAATCCGGCCAGAACCTGTTCGTGCTGATCGGCTTCGGCCTGCTGGGCCTGTCCTACGGCCAGGCGGCCGGCGCCGTGACGGCCAACTTCCCGGCGCGCTTCCGCTACACCGGCGCGGCGCTGACCTCGGACCTGGCCTGGCTGGTCGGCGCCGGTTTCGCGCCGCTGGTGGCGCTGGGGCTGTCGGCGCACTTCGGGTTGGCGTATGTGAGCCTTTATCTGTTGTCGGGTGCGGTTGGCTCGCTGGCGGCGCTGAGTTTGAACCGGGCGTTGGAGATCCGCGACTAGGCTGGCCTCGTTCAAGGGGGTGCTTCCAGCTGGTCCGGCTGGACGCGCACCGCGGCCGCGTTGGGCAGCCGTCCGGAACCACATCGGGCCGCCACCCCACGAACAACAACGCCCTAAGGTAATATCTGGCGATTCCAACTCGGGTCTCCAGCATGAAATCATCGGCAGCACGTCTCCCCGCCTCCGCAGCGCTTCTTTTCGTTTCCACGCTGGCTTCCGCCCAGCAGGTCAATATCCCCTCCTCCACCGAATCGCTGTACGCGACGCTGGGCGCAGCGCCGTCCGTGCGGGCCGCGCTCGACTTCCTGAAGGCCGACGACGCTGCGACGCTGGCGGACCAGAAGGCGATCGTCGTCATCCCGTCGCCGACCTCGAAGGAGCAGCAGCGTGCCCAGTACTACCTGGGCCGGCTCAAGGAGGCGGGGCTGGACGACGTCCGGCTGGACAGCGCGTCGAATGCCTGCGGCGTGCTGCGCGGCAGCGGCGGCGGGCCCAAGCTGATGCTGTCGGCCCATCTCGATACGGTCTTCCCGGAAGGGACGGACCTGACCATCAAGGAAAAGGACGGCAAGCTGTATGCGCCCGGCATCGCCGACGATGCGCGCGGCCTGGCGGCCATGCTGTCGGTGGTGCGCGGGCTCAAGGCCGCGAAGATACGCACGGTCGGCGATGTGTGGTTCTGCGGCACGGTCGGCGAGGAAGGGCTCGGCGACCTGAAGGGCATCAAGCAGTTCTTCAAGGATCACAAGGATATCGACGGCTACATCGCGCTGGAGTCGCCGACGGTCGCCAACGAAGAAATTTCGTACCAGGCCGCCGGCAGCAACCGCTACCGCATCAGCTACAAGGGGCCGGGCGGCCATAGCTACCAGGCGTTCGGCCTGCCGAGCGCGATCCACGCACTGGGCCGCGCCATCGCCGGCATCAGCGACCTCGAAACGCCGAAGACGCCCAAGACCACGTTCACCGTCGGCACCATCGCCGGCGGCACGTCGGTCAACTCGATCGCGGCGGATGCGACCATGGACCTCGACATGCGCTCGAATGACAACAACGAACTGCTGAAGCTCGAAGGCAAGGCGCTGCAGATCGCCCGCGACGCGGTCGTCGCGGAAAACCGGCGCTGGGGCAGCGACAAGCTGCGGGTCGAGATCACCCAGGTCGGCGCGCGTCCGGCCGGCTCGCCGTCGCCGGACTCGACGGTCGTGCATGCGCTGTGGCTGGCGGTCAAGGCGACCGGCGGCACGCCCAAGCTGGCCGGCGCACGCAGCACCGAGGCCAACCTGCCGATCAGCCTGGGCATCCCGGCCGCGGTGGTCGGCGCCGGCGGGTTTTCGCAAGGCATCCATTCGCAGGACGAATGGTTCGACCCGACCAATGCCTACCTGGGCGCGAGCAAGGCCCTGATGGCCATCGTCGGCCTCGCCGGCCTGGACGGCGTCAGCAAGCCGCTGCTGGAAAAACGCCCGCCGCGCCAGTAAGGCTGGCGCCGCACCGGCGATGCGCTAGCCCGGCATCAGGCGCATAGCCGCCGGGCCAGCGCGACGAACTGGTCGAAGTCCACCGGCTTGCGGACGTGGCTGTCGAAGCCGGCGGCCAGCGCGATATCGACATCCGCGGGCCGGGCATAGCCGCTCAACGCAATGGCCGACGCGACGCCGGTTGCCGGCAGCTTGCGCAGTTCGGCCAGCAGCGCATGGCCATCCATGCCCGGCATGCCGATTTCGGACACGATCAGGCTGAACGGTTCGCCGGCCTGCCGCGCCAGGGTGATCGCATCCGGCCCGCTGCCTGCCGTCGCCACGACCGCGCCCTCCATGACGAGCAGCCTGGCCAGCGGCTCGAGCATGTCAACGCCGTCATCGACCAGCAGGATGCGCTTGCCGGCCAGGCTGCTGCCGGCGGCCGACGCGGCCGGCGCCCCGGCATTGCGCGCGGCCGACACCGGCAGCCATACCTGGAACGTCGTTCCCTGTCCCGGGCCCGCCGAACGGACGTCGATCCGTCCGCCATGGCTGGTCACCAGTTCCCTGACCAGCGCGAGACCGATGCCCATGCCGCCGTACTGGCGGCTGGCGTCGGCGTCCGCCTCGGCCTGCCGGAACATGTCGAACACATGGGGCAGGAATTCGGGCGAGATGCCCTTGCCGGTGTCGGCCACTTCCAGGCACGCGACATCGTGTTCCCGGCGCAGCCTGACATGCACGCTGCCGCCGGCCGGGGTGAACTTCAGCGCATTGTTCAGCAGGTTCCAGGCGATCTGCTCGATCCGGACGATGTCGGCATCGATGAACAGGTCGTCCGGCGCCGGCTCCAGCACCAGGCCGACGTTCTTCTGGCCCGCATCCGGCATCATCATGTCGACCACATGGGCGACCGCGTCGCTGAAATTGATGCGCGCGCGCGCCAGGGCCAGCTTGCCGGTGTGCAGGCGCGACAGGTCCACCAGGTCGTCGATGATCCTGGCCTGGCCTTCCACCGTGCGCTTGATGGTGGACGCACCGCGCAGGATGGCCGGCAGCGCGGCCGCCTCGGGCATCCGGGCCATCATTTCCGCGGTGAGCTGGATCAGGTTGAGCGGCTGCTTGAGCTCGTGCGCCAGCACCGCGAAGAATTCATCCCGCGCCCGCGCCGCCTGCTCGGTCCGGATCCGTTCCTGCCTTTCCCATACCAGGCTGGCGTCGCGCTGGTCCTGCGTGCGCTTGGAGGCGGTCAGGTCGCGCGCGATCTTCACGTAGCCGCGCAATTCGCCATCGGACAGCGGGAAGGTGATGCCGCTGCAGAACACCCGCGTGCCATCCTTGCGCACATGCCAGCGGTCGTCCTCCAGCCGGCCATCCTTCAGCGCCGTCTGCAGCTCGTTCTGCAAGACCTGGCCCGCGTTGTCTTCCGGCGTGTACAGCACGGACGCCGAGCGGCCGCTGATTTCCTGCTCGGTGTAGCCGAACAGCTTTTGCGCGCCGCTGTTCCAGCTGGTCACGTTGCCGTCCATGTCCATCGTGGTGATCGAATAGTCCCGGGTGCATGCGGCGATCAGCCGCATCTGCTGCTCGCTGCGGTACAGCCTTTCCTCGACCGCCTTGCGCCACGATATGTCGATGAAGGTCAGCACCACGCCATCGATATGATGCTCGGCCGTGCGGTAGGGCAGCAGCCGCGCGATATACCATTGCCCCTCGGTGCCGCGCACCTCGCGCTCGACCGGCTGCAGCTTCTCGAACACCTGCTCGATGTGCTGGCGCAGCCGCGGGTAGTCGAGCCGGTTGGTAATGTCGAGCAGCGGCCGGTCGATGTCGGTCGGGATCAGGTTGAACAGACCGGCCGCCGGCTTGGTATAGCGCTTGATGCGCATGCCGCGGTCGATGAAGATGGTGGCGATCTCGGTGGCGGCGACGAAGTTTTCCAGGTCGTCATTGGCCTTCGACGTTTCCTCGACCTTCATCTTCAGCTCGGCATTGACGGTATTGAGTTCCTCGTTGATCGACTGCAGTTCTTCCTTGCTGGTCTCCATCTCCTCGGTGGCGGAGCGCAGTTCCTCGTTCATCGCCTGCAGCTCTTCGTTCGACGCCTTCGCGTCCTCCAGCGCGGCTTCATACTGCTCGATGACCGATTGCAGCTCTTCCTTGGTCTGGCCAAGTTCCCTTTCCAGGTGCGCCATCGCGGTATTTTCCGCCGGCGTCTCGGGCACGCTCACCTCGGCCGCATCGGTCGACTCCTCGAACAGCACCAGCGTCGTGTCCTTGGGGACGCTGCTGTCCTTGCCCGGCCGCACCACCATGCGCACCGGCACCGCCTTGTCGCCCTGCTGCATCCTGGTCCATGCGGAGGCGATCTGGTCATGCGTCTGCCTGGCCTGGAACAGCGCGGCGCTCAGCTCCAGCCGCAGTTCCGGGCGCACCAGCGCCAGGATATTCCTCGACAGTTCGCCATGCGGGTAATGCAGGAAGCGTCCGGCCTGGCTGGTCACATAGATGATCTCGCCATTGCCGTCGATCAGAATGCTGGGCGGCATGAAGTCCTCGACGAACCGGCGATGCAGTTCTTCCGCGCTCGTCTTCCTGCGCTCGGTGCGGTTGCGCCCCGTCTTGACCGGCGTCGCCGCCGTCGTCGTCGCCGGCTGCGGCACCTGAGGGTAACCCGCGACCCTGGCCGGCGTGGCACGGTAGATCCGGTGCTTCTTGTCGACCGCGGTGAACAGGCTGCCGGCGATCTCCGCGGTCTCGGCGCTTCCCAGAAACAGGTAGCCACCGGGCTGCAGCGCGTAATGCAGGACCTCGAGCACCTTCTTCTGGACGTCCCGTTCCAGGTAGATCAAAAGGTTGCGGCATGCCACAAGGTGCAACCGCGAGAACGGCGGATCGCGCAGGATGTTATGCATCGAGAACAGCACGCTCTGGCGTATCTTGTCGTTGATCCGGTACTGCTGGCCGTCCCTGGTGAAATACTGGCGCAGCCGCGCCGGCGCGATGTCGGCGGCGATCGACTCCGGGTAGAGGCCGTGGCGCGCGAACCCGATCGCCCGCTCGTCGATGTCGGACGCGAACACCTGCAGCGGGCGCGTCTTCGCCGCCAGCGCGTTCTGGTCGGCCAGCAGCATCGCGATCGAATACGCTTCCTCGCCGGTCGCGCAGGCGACCGACCAGCAGCGGATCTGCTCGCCCGGCGCGGCATTCTCGAAGATCGCCGGGATGATGTCGCGCTCCAGCGCTTCGAAGGCGGCGCGGTCGCGGAAGAAATTGGTCACGCTGATCAGCATGTCCTGCAGCAGAGCGCCGGTCTCCTCCGGATGCTGCTCGATGAAGCCCTGGTAGGCGACGACATCCGGCAGGCCGTTGATCTGCAGCCGCCGCTCGATGCGCCGCAGCACGGTGGCGCGCTTGTAATAGCGGAAGTCGTGACCGGTGGATTGCCGCAGCAGCTTCATGATTTCCTGCAGCGCGGTCTCGGCTTCTTCCTTGCTCCCGGCGCCATCGCCCGCTTCCGCCCGGCGCGCCGGCGGCGTTGCTTCGGGCAGCCTGATCTGCCCGGCATTGCGCGCCAGCGCGACCAGCCGCTGCGGCATCTCGGCCGCCGGCAGGACGATATCGATCATCCCGGTGTCGATCGCGCTGCGCGGCATGCTGTCGTACTCGGCGTCGTCGAGCGACTGCGCGATCGCGATGCCGCCTTTCTCCTTGATCCGCGCGATGCCCACCGCGCCGTCCGTGCCCGCGCCCGACAGGATGATGCCGATCGCCCGCTCCCGATGCACCTCGGCCAGCGCCCGCAGGAACAGGTCGATTTCGCCGTGATAGCTCTTGGGCCGGGCCGCCGGCGCCAGCTGCAGGTGACCGTCGTTCATCAGCAGGTCGTTTTTCGGCGGGATGATATAGACGTGGTTGGGTTCGATCGGCACCGTCTCGGTGACCTGCAGCACCGGCATCCGGGTCTTGCGCTGCAGGATTCCCGCCAGCTGGCTTTCATGCTCGGGAGACAGATGCACGACGATGACGAAGGCCATGCCGTTGTCGGCGGGCATGGCCTCGATGAAGCGCGAAATCGCGACCAGCCCGCCGGCGGACGCGCCGATGCCGACCACGAAAAATGGCAGCTTGCTGGGCGTGTAGCCTGGCGCGGCCGGCGGGAACGCCAGGATCTTCTGTTCGTTGTCGTCCATGGGGATCGGATCGGGCTCTGAAGCTGCCTATTATGATCGATTTGATTTGCGCCCCGGCGTTCCGGACGCCGGGGCGGCTGGCATGCGTCATCGGGCAGCGCCAGCGCCGCGGTGAATCCTGGCACGACGCCACGCATGCGATGCCGCTCCGCACCGCACCGGGCAAGGCCATCGCGGGACTTGCGGGACCGAGGAACTCTCCGGCGTCCCGCCGCATCCATCCATGGTTCCCTCCCCTTAACCCGAACACAGGAAACCAACATGATGAATCGAGACAAACCGGTCTGGCTGATCACCGGGTGCTCCACCGGCTTCGGCCGTGAACTTTCGAAGCTCGTGCTTGCGCGCGGCTGGCGGGCCGTGGTGACCGCGCGTGACCCGGCCGCGGTGGCGGACCTGATGGCCGGACACGAGGACGACGCGCTGGCCGCGGCGCTCGACGTGACCCGGCATGAGCAGGTGACCGACGTGGTGGCGCAGGCCTTGCAGCGCTTCGGCCGCATCGACGTGCTGGTCAACAATGCCGGCTACGGCTATCTCGCGGCGATCGAGGAAGGCGAGGACGACGCGGTGCGCGCGATGTTCGAGACCAACGTGTTCGGCCTGATCGACATGACCCGCGCGGTGTTGCCGGCGATGCGGCAGCAGAAAAGCGGCCTGATCGTCAACATCTCCTCGATCGGCGGCCTGACCAGCTTTGCCGCGACCGGCTACTACCACGCGACCAAGTACGCGGTCGAGGGCATGTCGGAGTCGCTTGCGGTCGAGGTCAAGCCCCTGGGCATCGACGTGCTGATCGTCGAACCCGGCCCGTTCCGAACCAACTGGGCCGGGCCGTCGATCAAGCAGTCGGCGATCCAGATCGACGCCTATGCTGCCACCGCAGGCGAGCGCCGCAAGCAGACGTCGGCGCGCAGCGGCAACCAGGCCGGCGACCCGGTGCGCGCGGCGCAGGCCATCATCGATGCGGCGCTGTCGGACCACCCGCCGCTGCGCCTGCTACTGGGCAAGATGGCGCTTGAACTTGCGCGCAGGAAGGTCGACATGCTGCGCCGCGACTTCGATGCGTGGGAATCGACGACGCTGGGCGCCGATTACCCGGACGCCTGACTTACCGGGCAGGACGGCAGCGCCGACGGGAATCGGGCATCGCCTCAATCCCGTCGGAACGGGACAAAAATGCCTGCCGGCACTTGCCGGCTGCACCGTATCCATCGCAAGCCGGAATGCGGCAGGGAAAGCTGTGTCCGGACAGCAAGGACACGCTGTGACCAGAAGGAAATACACGGCAACGCATGAGTTGATTGGACGTTACGCAACGGTCGGGCGCCGGATGCCGCCTTGATTGATTGCAATCACATGCCGGTCGGCCTGGTTTCGGTAGCCTCCTATTTCCACAAAAAAACCCAGCCCATTCCTACATGAAATTTTCCACCGCCTTATCCGCCCTCCTCCTCGGTTCCCTCGCATTCCCGGTTTCCGCTTCATTCGCCCAAGTAGCCCGCCCGTTCAGCGCCAATTTCACCATCGACGAAACGCTCGGTGAAGGCCCTACCCCCGACTGCATGATGATCGGCGTGATTTCTGGCCAGGGCAATGCCAGCCATCTCGGCCGCACGGCAATTTCCGGCACCAACTGCGTAACGCCGCCGACATCGGACACGGCGCCCGTGTTCAATTTCAGGGACGGCAGCATCATCCTGATGGCAGCCAATGGCGACACGCTAAACGGCACGTTCAGCGGTTCGTTCGTGCCGACTAGCACGCCTAACGTGTTCACCGTCGTCGGCGGCACCTACAGCTTTAGCCGCGGAACAGGCCGGTTTACCGCGGCAACCGGTTCAGGCAAGCTGACCGGCACCCAGAACATCGTGTCGGGTAAAGGCCAGTTGCAAGCCAACGGCACGCTCAGCTACTAAGCAACCAAGCTACTAAGCAAATCAAATCCCGGAAACCATTTCCGGGATGTAGGTGCGGCGCGGCCTATCGCCGCCGCGCCCATTCAGCGCTGCATTCCCCACCGCTGCACCGTCACCCGCTCGATGGTGCGAAACACCGCGTTCTCCACCAGCAGCCCGATCAGGATGACCAGCGCCAGGCCGGCAAACACCTTGTCGGTATAAAGCTCGTTGCGGTTCTGGAAAATGTACCAGCCAAGCCCGCCCTTGCCTGACGTGGCGCCAAACACCAGCTCGGCCGCGATCAGGGTGCGCCATGCGAATGCCCAGCCGATCTTGAGACCCGACACGATGGCCGGCAGCGCGGCCGGCACCAGTATCTGCAGCACCAGGCGCAGCCCGCCCAGGCCGTAATTGCGGCCGGCCATGCGCAGCGTCTCCGGCACGCCGCGGAATCCCGCGTAGGTATTGAGCGCCAGCGGCCACAGCACCGAATGCACGATGACGAAGATCAGGCTGAAGCGGCCCAGCCCGAACCACAGCAGCGCCAGCGGCAGCAGGGCGATCGCGGGAAGCGGGTTGAACATCGAGGTCAGCGTTTCCAGCAGGTCGCGGCCGATGCGGGTCGATATCGCCAGCGAGGTCAGCACGAACGCCAGGGCCACGCCTGCCGCATACCCCTGCAGCAGCACGCCCATCGACGTGGCGACATTGCCGGGCAATTCGCCGCTGGCCACGCCCTCCCACAGCGCGCGCATGGTCTGCAGGAAGGTCGGCAGCAGCAGGTCGTTATTCTGCCAGCGGGCCGCCGCTTCCCACAGCAGCGCCAGCGCCGCCAGCAGCAGGCCCTTCCTGAGCCAGCCATGCTGCCATACCCGTTCCCATCCCTTCAGCGGCCGTTCCAGCGCCACGTCGCGCAATGGCTCCGGCGGGCGCTCATACTCGCTGCGGACGGGCGGCTCCAGGATGGCGCTCATGATGCGGCGCTCCGGTGCAGCGCCTGAACCGCCGGCGCGGCGGCGGCCTCGTCGAACAACATGCCGTGGATGCGCTGAGTGGCCCGCTGGAAGGCGTCGCTGCCCGCGCTATGCAGGTTGAACTGGTGGCTGTTGAGTTCGGCGCGGACCTGGCCGGGGTGCGGCGACAGCAGCAGGATACGGTTGCCCACCACCAGCGCCTCCTCGATCGAATGCGTGACGAACAGCAGCGTGAAGCGCAGTTCCTCCCACAGCAGCTGCAGCTCCTCCTGCATCTTGCGGCGGGTCAGCGCGTCAAGTGCGGCGAACGGCTCGTCCATCAGCAGCACCTCGGGCTGCATGGCCAGCGCCCGCGCGATCGCCACCCGCTGCTTCATGCCGCCGGACAGCGTATGCGGATACGCGTCGGCGAACGGCGCGAGTCCGACCTTTTCCAGCCAGTGCAGCGCACGGGCCTCGGCATCGCGCCGGCCCAGCCGGCGGCTCGCCAGCAGCGGGAACATCACGTTTTCCCTGACCGTCTTCCATGGCGGCAGCTGGTCGAATTCCTGGAACACCACGACCCGGTCCGGTCCGGGGCCGCTCACCGTTTCACCATTCAGCGCAATACGGCCTTCCACCGGCGCGATGAAGCCGGCAGCCGCCTTGAGCAGCGAAGACTTGCCGCAGCCGGACGGTCCCAGCAGCACGAAGCGGTCGCCGCGGTGCACGTCGAAGCTGACGCGGTGCGTGGCGCGCACGGTGCGCGCGGCGCTGCGGTATTCCAGCGACACGTCCTGCACCTGCAGCAGCGGCTCCGGCAGGCCGGCGTGCGAACCGACGACCTGCAGCGATTGCGGCTTGCGCGTATTCATCAGCTGCCTCCCGCGGTGACCGGGTCGTCGAAGAAATAGTCTTTCCAGCTTTCCGGCTTGTTCCTGATCGCGCCGACCCTGTGCAGGAACTGCGCCAGGCCCAGCGTGTTCTGCGGCGCCACCTTGAACTCGACTTGCGGGCTCTTGATGATGGACAGCAGCAGCGCACGGTCGAGATTGCTCTTGTTGATCTTCAGGTAGATGTCGGCTGCCGCCTCCGGGTTGGCCTTGATGAACTGCGCTGCTTCCGCCAGCGCCGCCGTGAAAGCGCGATAGGTCTTCGGATTGTCGTTGCGGAATTTCTCGGTCGCATACAGCACGGTCGCCGAACTGGGTCCGCCCTGCACTTCATACGAGTTCAGCACGATATGGGCCTGTTTGTTCTGCGCGAGCTCCTGGTCCTGGTAGGGCGGGTTGCCGAAGTGCGCATTGATCTCGGTGCCGCCGGCGATCACCGCAGCTGCCGCGTCGGGATGCGGCACCGCCTGGGTCAGCTTGTCGAAGCGGTTGAACGCCTTCTCGCCAAACTGCCTGGCCGCGGCCATCTGCAGGATGCGGGCCTGCACCGACACCGTCACCGCCGGCAGCGCGATCCTGTCTTTCTCGCTGAAGTCTGCGATGGTCTTCACGTTGGGATTGTTGCTGACCAGGTAGTACGGGTAATTGCCCAGCGAGGCCACGCCCTTCACGTTCTGCCTGCCCCGGGTGCGGTCCCAGATCGTCAGCAGCGGCCCGACGCCGGCGCCGGCAATGTCGATCGCGCCCGACAGCAGCGCGTCGTTGACCGCGGCGCCGCCGGACAGCTTGGTCCATTCGACCTGGATGTCCAGGCCATCCTTCCTGCCCTGCTTTTCCACCAGTTTCTGTTCCTGCGCGACGTTGAGCAGCAGGTAAACAACGCCAAACTGTTCCGCAACGCGGATCTTGCCCTCGGCGTGCGCGGGCACGGCCATCGCCATGCAGGCGCCGGCGACAAGGGCGCTGCCGATCAGTGTGGACAGGGTGGGAAGTGCGTGGCGGCGTGGACGGGGGTTTTGCAATGGCATCGTGGTTCCTGGTTACATGTGTTCGGATCAGGTTCTGACAGGCGGCTCAGTAAGGCGCGTCGCCTTCTATCGTGGTGCGGTACAGCTTGCGGCGGCAGTGTTCCGGGCAGCCGGCGGCAAGATGCATCAGCGAGCGGTTATCCCAGAACACCATGTCATGCGGCAGCCAGCGGTGACGGTAGATATGCTCTGGCCGCACGCTGTGCGCGAACAGCCGGTCCAGCACGTCGCGGCTCTCGTCTTCCGGCAGGCCTTCGATGCGGGTGGTGAAATGCTCGCTGACGAACAGCGCGCGGCGGCCGGTCTCCGGGTGCGTGCGCACGACCGGGTGCAGCACCGGCGCCACTTCCGCAATCTGCGCGGCCGTCAGGTTGGGACGCCACGGGCTGCGCCGCTGCAGCTCGGCGTAATTGGCCAGGTAGCTATGCTCGGCTTTCCTGCCTTCGACGATGCGTTTCAACTCGAGAGGCAGCGTGTCCCATGCCAGGTGCATGTTGGCAAACAGCGTGTCGCCGCCCTCCTCCGGCAGTTCCTGCGCATGCAGCATCGAGCCGAGGCTGGGATGCTCCTTGTAAGACAGGTCGGAATGCCATAACTGGCCTGCGTCGCCCAGGCCAATCGGCTTTCCATCTTCCCTGATGTTCGAGACGATCAGGATCTCGGGATTGCTGGCAAGCTGGAACTGGCGCAGCACGTGGATCTGCAGCGGACCGAAGCGGCGGCTGAACGCCACCTGCTGGGACGGCGTGATGCGCTGGTCGCGAAACACCAGCACATGGTGATCGAGGTGCGCCCGATGGATGCGCGCGAATGCGACATCGTCGACCGGACGCGTGAGGTCCAGCCCGATGATCTCGGCGCCCAGCGGCGCTTCGAACGGGACGACCTCGAATTGGCTTTCAACAGCCTGGGCAATGACAGCGGACATGGTTGGGCTTCCCGTGTGACATGGAAAAGGAAGACCAGTGTATGGGCTGGATGGCAAGGCTGGAACGAAGCATATCGAGGATCGATATGCGTTTTCTAACAATGGCGATCGGCATGAACGCCCGGCTTTGCGGCGATGCCGACAAGCGGGCGCGCCATCGCGTTATACGAATCCCAGGTCATCGCGTACCGGGTGAAATCAATGATTCCGATTCGTCATCGCAGCTCGTAGGGTGTAATAAGCAAAGCGCATTACGCCAGTCGTTGCGAACACATGATCGTCGTTGATTGGCCAGTGGTGTAATGCGCTTGCGCTTATTACACCCTACGGATTTTCATGGCGCATTGTGAAGCGGGATTAATATCGAGCATCGCTGCAGACCTTCGAAGCATCGCGTCGGACGGCGCGCTGCCCCTATCGTTACAGGCGCACTCTGCGCGGCCTCACGCGGGCTGCAGCACCCGCGACAGGATGTCCTCTTCCAGCTTGGCGAACAGCGGATTGCCGCGTGAGCGCGGGCGCGGCAGGTCTATCCTGCAGTCCATGCTGATCTCGCCGTCCTCGATCAGCACCACGCGGTCGGCCAGCGCCACGGCCTCCTGCACATCGTGGGTCACGAGCAGCGCGGTGAAGCCGCGCGATCGCCACAGCCGCTCGATCACCTGCTGCATCTCGATACGGGTCAGCGCATCGAGCGCGCCCAGCGGCTCGTCCAGCAGCAGCAGTTGGGGGTCGTGCACCAGCGCACGGGCCAGCGCCACCCGCTGGCGCTGGCCGCCGGACAGGACCGACGGCCAGTCGTGCGCCCGGTCTTCCAGCCCGACCTGCTGCAGCACCGGGCGCACATCGACATGGCGCGACAAGCCCAAGGCCACGTTGTCGGCGACATTCTTCCACGGCAGCAGGCGGGAATCCTGAAACATCACGCGCGTCTCCGGCAGCGCCGTGCCGTCGCCGAACCGCACCGCGCCCGCGGCAGGCGTTTCCAGCGCCGCGATCAGGCGCAGCAGCGTGCTCTTGCCGCAGCCGCTGCGCCCGACCACCGCGACGAATTCTCCTGCGGCCAGCGTCAGGTCGATCCCGCGCAGCACCTGGCGGGCGCCATAGGATTTGCCCAGCCCCTGAACGCTGACAGCGATGCCGCGTCGCGCTGCGTCGGCGCCAGCCTGTCCTTCCTGCATTGTCTGCATCGTGTGTTCCTTCATGATCGGTTGCCGTGCTGGTAGCCGGGATGCCAGCGCAGCCAGTAACGCTCCATCCCGCGCGACAGGATGTCGGCCAGCTTGCCCAGCAGCGCATACAGCAGGATGCCGACCAGCACCACGTCGGTCTGGAGGAATTCGCGGGCATTCATCGTCATGTAGCCGATGCCGGATTGCGCCGATATCGTTTCGGCCACGATCAGCAGCACCCAGACCAGGCCCAGCGAAAACCGCACGCCGACCAGGATGGAAGGCAGCGCCCCGGGCAGGATCACGTCGCGGTAGAGCGGCCAGCCCGACAGGCCGTAGCTGCGCGCCATTTCGACCAGGCCCTTGTCGACCGAGCGTATGCCATGGAAGGTGTTGAGGTAGACCGGGAAGAACACGCCGATCGCGACCAGGAACAGCTTGGCTGTCTCGTCGATCCCGAACCACAGGATGACCAGCGGGATCAGCGCGAGCGCGGGGATGTTGCGCACCATCTGCAGCGTCGTGTCCAGCAGCGTCTCGGCGCTGCGGAACGTGCCGGTCAGCAGGCCCAGCAGCAGGCCCAGGCCGCCGCCGACGACGAAGCCATAGATGGCGCGGCCCAGGCTCACGCCGACATGGCGGGCCAGCTCGCCCGACTGCGCCAGCGTCACGAACGCGCGCAGGACCGCCATCGGCTCCGGCAGCACGCGGCTGGACAGCCAGCCGAACTGGCTTGCGGCCTGCCATGCGCAAAGCAGCAGCGCCGGCACCGCCCACGGCGCCAGCGGCTTGAGCCAGGCGGCGCCTGACGGCAGCCGGCCTTGCTTGCGACGGACCAGGGCCGCAGGGGCAGGATAGGCGCTCATCGCGGCTTCCTCAGCTCTGCGACGCTTTGGGATACAGCCCGTTGGCGACCACTTCGCCGAACGGGCCCGACAGGTTCTGGTCGTTCACCGCGGCCCTGCCTTTGCCCAGCAGCGGGAACACCAGCTCGGCGAACCGGTAGGACTCCTCCAGGTGCGGGTAGCCGGACAGGATGAAGGTCTCGATGCCCAGCTCCTGGTATTCGCGCATCCGCGCGGCGACGGTTTCCGGGTCGCCGACCAGCGCGGTGCCTGCGCCGCCGCGCACCAGGCCGACGCCGGCCCAAAGGTTGGGCGAGACTTCCAGCTTGTCCCGGCGGCCGCCGTGCAGCGCGCTCATGCGGCGCTGGCCCTCGGAATCCATCTTTGAAAACGCCGCCTGCGCGCGGGCGATCACATCGTCGTCGACATGGCTGATCAGCTCCTCGGCGGCCTTCCAGGCGGCCTCGCTGGTTTCCCGCACGATCACATGCAGGCGTATGCCAAAGCGCAGCGTCCGGCCGTGGCTCGCTGCGCGGGCACGGATGTCGGCAATCTTTTCCGCCACCGCGGCCGGCGGTTCGCCCCAGGTCAGGTAGACGTCGACCTGCTCGGCGGCCAGCGCATGCGCGGCTTCCGACGAGCCGCCGAAATACAGCGGCGGATAAGGCTTCTGCACCGGCGGGTACAGCGTCTTGGCGCCCTTGACGGTAATGTGCTTGCCCTCGAAGTCGAAGCCCTGCGCGCCGCCCTCGCCGGCCAGCGACGCCCGCCAGATGCGCAGGAACTCATCCGATATTTCATAGCGGGTCGCGTGGTCCGCATGCAGGCCGTCGGCCAGCATCTCGGCCTCGTCGCCGCCGGTGACGACATTGATCAGGAGCCTGCCGTTGGACAGGCGGTCGAAGGTCGACGCCATCCGCACCGCCAGGCCCGGCGTGGACAGCCCGGGGCGCACGGCCACCAGGAATTTGAGCCGGCGGGTTTCGCCGATCAGGCTGGACGCGACCACCCAGGCGTCTTCACAGGAACGGCCGGTGGGCAGCAGCACGCCTTCATAGCCCAGCGTGTCGGCCGCCACCGCGACCTGGCGCAGGTAGTCATGGTCGACCGGACGCGCGCCCTGCGTGGTGCCGAGGTAACGGCTGTCGCCGTGGGTAGGGAGGAACCAGAAAATATTGGGAGTCATGTGGCTGTCCTATTTGCTTGATTGCGCAGCCACGGGCCGCCAGACGATATCGGCGACGCGCAGCGGCTTGGGAATCAGTTTGAGTTTGAAGAACGTGTCGGCGATGCGCTGCTGTTCCTGGATGACGGCGGCCGTCACCGGCTTGACGCCGTAGGCGTAGCGTTCCACCGCGAGGTCGACCGTGCCGGCGTCCAGGCCGGTCTGCGCGGACAGCACCGCGGCCGCCTCCTTCGGATTGGCCAGGCCCCATTCGTCCACCCGGGCCAGTTCCTCGATCAGCACCTGCACGATATCGGCATGCCGGTCGGCATACGGGCGGGACGCCAGGTAGAACTGGTGGTTCGAGACCAGCCCGGTGCCGTCGGCCAGGACGCGCGCGCCGATCTGTTTTTCGGCCGCGGCCAGGAACGGGTCCCAGATTGCCCAGGCATCGACGCTGCCGCGCTCGAACGCGGCGCGCGCATCGGCCGGCGGCAGGTAGACCGGCGTGATGTCGCTGTACTGCAGCCCCGCCTTCTCGATCGCCTGCACCAGCAGGTAATGCACGTTCGATCCCTTGTTGAGGGCGACCTTTTTCCCTTTCAGGTCCGCCACCGTCTTCAGCGCCGACCCTTTCGGCACCACGATGGCTTCGGCGCGCGGCGCTGGCGGTTCGTTGGCGACGTACACCAGGTTGGCGCCAGCGGCCTGCGCAAAGATGGGCGGCGCTTCGCCGACCGTGCCGAAGTCGATGCTGCCGACATTGAGCCCTTCCAGCAGCACCGGGCCGGCTGGAAACTCGATCCACTTCACCGTGATGCCTTGCGCCGCAAGCCGCTTGTCCAGCGTGCCGCGTCCCTTCAGCAGCGTCAGCGTCCCGTACTTCTGATAGCCGATGCGCAGCACGCCTTTTTCCTGCGCATGGGCGAGCGTGCCCAGCGAGCCGGCCAGTGCGCCTGCGGCGGCGGCCGACAGCAGCGCCAGGGTGCGGCGCTTGGCCAGACGCGATTGCTGTGTTTTGTTCATGGTGATCCCCGATCTTGTGAAATTTGGACAAAGCGTCCCCCCGATGCGGCCACGGCGCGGCCGACATTCAAACGGCTTCAGACGGCAGGAGGGGAAACGGCGAAAAGCGGACGCTGCTTACGCGCTACATCGCAGCCCGGCCAGGGCGTTGGCGGGGGAAGCCGGCGGCGGCGGCAGCGGCAGCGCGTCCGACAGCAGGTCGACGCCCTCGGCGATGCGGCGGGCAATATCGGCGTCGAGCGTCAGCCCGCCCGGCTGGGTCCACACCACCTGCGCATCGGTTGCGTAAATACTGGGCAGCACATGCCGAGCGCCGAGCGCCGAGAGCACCGGCCGCAACGCATAGTCCAGCGCCAGCATGTGCGACTGGCTGCCGCCGGTGGCCAGCGGCAGCACCAGCTTGCCCTTGAGCCCGTCCTGCGGCAGCAGGTCCAGGAAAGCCTTGAGCACGCCGCTGTATGCTGCCTTGTAGACAGGCGTGGCGATCACGAGCGCATCGGCGTCGGCGACGAGCGCGCAGGCCGCGACCAGGCCGGCATGGCCGAAGTCGGCTTGCAGCAGCGCGGTGGCCGGCAGGTCCCGCACCTGCAGCTGGCGCGTCCGATGCCCTAGCAGCGCCAGTTTCTCGCCAGTGTGGTGCAGCAGCCGTGTCGAGCGCGATGGCGCGGACGGACTGCCTGCAAGGAGCAATATGGTCATGTCGGTTCCGCGATCGTCAACGGATTACTTCTTGCCGGGCTGGTAGATCTGGTCGAACACGCCGCCGTCGGCAAAATGCGTTTTCTGCGCCTTTGCCCAGTCGCCGGCGACGTCGGCCAGCGTGAACAGCTTCACCTTGGGAAACTGCGCCGCATATTTTGCGGCCGCCTTTTCGGTCGCCGGGCGGTAGTAATTTTTCGCGATGATTTCCTGCGCTTCGTCGGTGTACAGGTATTGCAGGTACGCCTCGGCCGCCTTGCGGGTGCCATGCTTGTCGACATTCTTGTCGACCACCGCGACCGGCGGTTCGGCCAGGATGCTGACCGTCGGCGCCACCACTTCGACCTTGTCCGGGCCGAGTTCCTTGATCGCGAGGATCGCCTCGTTTTCCCAGGCGATCAGCACGTCGCCGATGCCGCGCTCGACGAAGGTCGTCGTTGCGCCGCGCGCGCCGGAGTCCAGCACCGGCACGTTCTTGTACAGCTTGCCGAGGAATTCCTTTGCGCTCGCCTCGCTGCCGCCCGGCTGCTTCAGTGCGTAGCCCCAGGCCGCAAGGTGATTCCAGCGTGCGCCCCCGGACGTCTTGGGATTGGGCGTGATGACGGAAATGCCGGGCTTCACCAGGTCGTTCCAGTCCTTGATGCCCTTGGGATTGCCCTTCCTGACCAGGAACACGATGGTCGAGGTATAGGGCGCGGCGTTGTGCGGCAGCCGCTTCTGCCAGTCGGCCGCGAGTATCTTGCGCTCGGCGATGGCGTCGATGTCATAGCCGAGGGCCAGCGTCACGATGTCGGCCTCCAGTCCGTCGATGACCGAGCGCGCCTGCTTGCCCGAGCCGCCATGCGACTGCTTGACCTTCACGTCGTCGCCGGTCTTGGCCTTCCACTGCTTCGCGAACGCGGCATTGACGTCCTGGTAGAGCTCGCGCGTCGGATCGTAGGACACGTTGAGCAGGCTGACTTCGGCTGCCTGCAGCGCCGGCGCGACCAGGGCGAGAACGAGGGCAAGGCCGGACAATTTCTTAAGCAACATGACAACCCTTCATGAATTCGTTTTCCGAACCTGAAGGTTATCGAAGGGGCTCGCGATAGCGAACGAATTATTTCGTGCGGCCTTATGCGGTTTTCAACTAACAGGACCGCGCTGGGGAAAAAGGGTGCATGAAGCGGCGGCTGCGGGAGAACGCGGGCCGCGCTTCCTCCGCGAGCGGCCGGTTGCGGGCATGCAAGTGGGAAGGCTGCCCGATTTCCCCGCTCCCGCGGCTTCGACGCCTGCTTACTTGGCGTCGTCCACCAGTTTCCACTTGCCGCCGTCGATGCGGACCATCACCTGCCCGCGGGCATCGAGGCCGTTATGGTTGGCCGCGCTCATGTTGAAGACGCCTTCCGGGCTCACCACTTCCTTCATGCCTTCCAGCGCATCGCGCAGCGCCTGCCGGAATTCCAGCGTGCCGGGCTGGGCTTTCTTCAGCGCCACCGGCACCGTCGCCTGCAGCCAGTTGAGCGCGGTCCATGCGGTGGAGCCGAACTGGGAGCGGGTGTTCTCGCCGTATTTCCCTTCGTACTGGGTCACGTAGTCCATTGCCGGCTTGCGGACCGGATTGCCGGCCGCAAGCTGCTCGGCCACCAGCACTGGCGCCACCGCCATGAACGAGCCCTCGACATCCTTGCCGCCAATGCGCAGGAAGTCCGCGTTCGCCACGCCGTGGGTCTGGTAGATCGCGCCCTTGTAGCCGCGCTTGGCCAGCTCGATATGCGGCGTCGCGCCTGGCGTGCCGAAACTGAAGATGTAGACCGCGTCCGGGTTGGCCGCCATCACCTTCAGCACCTGCGACGTCGCCGAGACATCCTGCGCGCCGATGCGCTCGGTGGCCGTGATCTTGATGCCGGCGGCCGGCGCCTGGGTGCTGAACGCCTTCAGGAAGCCTTCGCCATAGCTGGTGGTCACCGCGATCACCGCGGCATTCTTCACCTTGTGCGCCTTCATGTGCTCGATGGCCTTCTCCACCGACAGCGACTCCGGCGCGGCCATCTTGAACGCCCACTTGCGCGGGCCTTCCTGCGGCTCGACGATCGCATTGCCGCCGCCCAGCGCAATGATGGGCGTGCCGTTGCGGCCGGCCACTTCCATCGCCGCGATCGATGGCGGCGTGATCGAAGGGCCGACGATCACGTCCACCTTTTCCTCGGTAATGAGTTTCGACGCCTGCTTGGACGCCTCGGTCGCATCGCTATTGTCATTGAGCATGACCAGCCTGACCTTCTGGCCGCCGATCTCGGTGGGCCAGACGCGGACCGTGTTTTCAGCCGGCTTGCCGAGCGACGCGGCCGCGCCGGTCAGCGACAGGATGACGCCGACGGTGATGTCCGCATGCGCCGACCCTGCCAGCCCCATGCCCAGCAGCGAAACGGCGAGCGCAAGCTTGCGCCGCGGGCCGGTGTTTTCCTTGATCATGTTCATTTCCTGTCTCCGTTGTCATTGTTGTTTAACGCTGTGTCCGGGCATCCGGGCCCGCCCCGTCGATTAACGCTGCGCCTGCACCAGCGTGTCCTTGTCGAAGCCCGCCAGGCGCTTGTAGCGCAGCGAGATGGCTTCGAGTTCCGAGCGCGGCACCACGTCGGCGATGTCGGAAAAACCATCGGGCGCGCGCTGCTCGGCGAGCTGCATCACCTGCTCCGGCCCGTTCATCCGGTTGCGCAGCACGATGCCGGTGGTGCGCGGCAGCCGCTCCGCCTCGTATTCGCGCAGCGCGTAGAGCAGCCCGTCCTCGCCGCTCAGGCAGTCGGCCAGGTAGCGCGCGTCGAGGATCGCCTGCGCGCTGCCGTTCGAGCCGATCGGGTACATCGGGTGGGCGGCGTCGCCCATCAGCGTCACGCGCTCGAAGGTCCAGCGCGGCAGCGGGTCGCGGTCGACCAGCGGGAATTCATAGACCACCTCGGCGGCGTCGATCAGCGCCGGGATATCGATCCAGCCCCATTTCCAGCTGTCGAAGGGCTTGCTGAAGACGGCCTTGTCGACCTTGCGGTTCCAGTCGGACTTCGGCGGTTCGCCGTCGGGCACCCGCAGTTCCGCGATCCAGTTGAGCAGGGAACGCCCCTGTTTGCGCAGCGGCTCGGAAATCGGATAGCAGACGAACTTCTGGTCCTGGTGTCCCGCCATGAACATGCTGCGGCCGTCCATGAAGGGCTCGGCCTGCGTCACCGCGCGCCACAGCATGCGGCCCGAAAAGCGCGGCTGGTCGCCTTGCGGGTACATGAAGCGGCGCACCGCGGAGTGAATGCCGTCGGCGCCCACCAGCACGTCGGACTCGACCTGCACCTCGGCCTGGTCCGCCTGCCGCACGAACGTGGACAGCACCGTGTCCGCCACCTGCTCGAAGGACCGGAACGCGTGGCCGCAATGGATGCGGTCCGCGCCCAGCCGCTCCTGCACGGCCTGCAGCAGCGACATCTGCAATTCGCCGCGATGGATCGAGTACTGCGGCGTGTCGTAGCCGGCGGCCCGGCCGCGCGGCTCGCGCCAGATTTCCTGGCCGAACTTGTTGAAATACGCAAGCGTCGACGTTTCCACGCCCTGCGCGGCCAGCACGCTTTCCAGTCCCAGACGGCATAGCTGCTGGCTTGCATGCGGCAGCAGGTTGATGCCCACGCCCAGCGGCCTGATCTCGCCGACCGCTTCGTAGACGTGCACATCGATCCCGCGCTCGTGCAGCATCAGCGCCAGCGTCAGTCCGCCGATGCCGCCGCCGGCGATTGCTACTTTCATGTCTTCCTCCAGGAACTCCGGGACAGCGCGCCGGGCGCCGTCGCCAGTTTGTATTGTTACACTGTATAACAGTTATTTTAGAGAACACAAGCGCTGTTTTACGCACGCCAAACGGGCGGCGCCGCGCCGGCGTTTCCGGAAAATCAGCGGTTACAATGCGGCACAGCCCCTCTCCCAGAGCCTTTCCGTGAAACCTGCCGACACGTCCATTCCGAAAAAAAACACGCCGGGAAAACGGCACAGGACCGGCGAGGCCAGGCGCGTGCAGGGCGAGGCGGGCGCGCCCTCATTCAATGCGCGGATCGAGGGGATCGATTACGACGTGCTGGAAGAGCTGACCGGCTACGCGGTCCGGCGCGCCCAGCTCTCGATCTACGACGATTTCGCCGCCACGCTCGGCGTCGAAGGCATCACGCCGCAGCGTTTTTCCTCGCTGGTCATCATCGGCAGCAATCCCGGCATATCGCAGACGCGGCTTGCCGAGGTGATGGGCATCGCCCGCTCGGGCGTCGTGTCCATCATCGACAATTTCGAGCAGGCCGGCCTGGTGGAGCGCCAGGACTCGGGCGACCGCCGGTCGTACATGCTGCGCCTGACGCCGGACGGCCAGCGGCAGCTGAAGAAATACAAGACCGCCGTCAGGGAGCATGACGACCGCGTCGCCCAGCAGCTGAGCGCCGACGAGCGGCAGCAGCTGCGCAACCTGCTCGGCAAGCTGTGCATCGGCCCGAAGGCCTAGCGAAGGCCCTGGCGCCGGTCAGCCTACCAGGAAGACTTCCAGCACCGCCGCATCCGGGCGACGCATCGCCTTGCCGATCGCCAGCACCGAGTTCAGGCTTTGCCATTTCGGCGCGCTGGTCTGGAAACGCAGCGTCGTCCTGAAATAGTAGTCGTCCGCCGAAACCGCTTCGCCCCTGCCCAGCCGCGCCATCACGTCGGCCGGTCCATGACGGTAGCCGCGGCTCTCGACCTCGATCAGGTCGCCTTCGCTGGTGCGGATCACGTATTGCGCGCTGATGTCCAGCGTGCCGTCCCGCCGCTGGATCTGCCAGTCGACGCCGCCTGCAAGCACTTCGCCCGACAGCGTCTCGCCTTCCACCTCGCCGCCGACGATGGGCACGTAGCGCCGTTCGCCGTAAGGCCCTTCGCCCAGCGTCACCAGCGCCGACACGCGGGCGGTGATGCGGCACAGATGGCGCAGCGCCGGCGCCTGCGCCGCGCTGCCCGGGGGAATGTTCGATACGGTGTCCATGCCTGCGTCTCCTGTGGTCGGTAAAGATTGACGCCTGCATCCGTCAAGGCGAAAACCCCATTCTGCAAAATAGTTCCGGGCCATGGCAAGAGCGCAAGGCGATTGCCGGCCAGGCTACAGGTCGAACTTCAGTTCCGCCACGTAGGTACGCTGCGGATACGGGTGGAAGTTCCAGTACTTGTCATTGTTCAGGTTGTCGACGCCGAATGCCGCCGTCCACTGTTTGGCCACCTGGTAGCGCAGCCGCAGGTCGGTCGTGAAATAGCGGCTCGAGCCCATGTAGGCGTAGCCGTTCGTATCGGCATTGTTGAGCGTCGAGTACTGGGTGCCGCTGTAGCGGGCGCCCAGCGTACCCGTCAGCGCCGGCGTGAAGCGGTAACTGGCCAGCGCGGTGGCCCGCCAGAACGGCACCCGCGGCTGCACCTTGCCCAGCGTGTCGCCCGGCGTCGCGACGAAGCCGCTGTTCTCCCTGATGCGCGAATCGGCGTACGTGATGCTGCCCGACAGGTCCAGCCCCCTGGCGATGACATCCGTGCCGCTGAACGCCAGCTCGACGCCATGGGTGCGGATGCGCCCGACGTTCTGCACGCGGCTGATGTTGGCATTGGCCGCCGTATCGAAGGTCGTCTGCGAATACAGCGAGTCCTTCACGTTTTCCGAAAAAAGGGTGACGCGCAGCAGCGCATTGCCCAGGTCCTTTTCGGCGCTGAGTTCGGTGGTCCAGGATTTCTCCGGCGCCAGGTTGGGGTCGTTGACGAAGCGGGAATTGATGGTGGAGGTCGCGCCGTACAGCTCCGCCACCGTCGGCATGCGCACCGCCCGGCCGGCCGAGGCCTTGAACACCGTGTCCGCGCTCCACTGGTAGGACAGCGCGGCCTTCGGCGAGATGAAGTTTTCGTCCCGCGCCGCATAGGCGGTATTGGCCGCGCTGCCCGCCGAGAAACGGGTGAAGCCGCGGTCCGCGGTCCAGTTCTCCAGCCGCGCGCCCAGCACCGCGCGCCAGTTCGGCGCGAAGTCCCAGCGGTCCTGCGCATACAGGCTGCGCAGCTGCGTGCGGCCGCCCACGTCGTTGGCCGGCGTGCCGGCATCGTCGTCGCGCCAGTCGCCGGCCAGGTTGGTGCGGAGTATGCGCAGCTTGTAGGTATCCTGCTGGTAGCCGACGTCGACGACATGCTCGCCTCTCACGCCCTGCGGCCGCCATATGCCTTTCAGGGACAGCGTGCTCCAGCCGGTGCCGTCCTGGTCCTGCAGCGTGCCGGCGCCGCCGGACAGCGCCGCCGGCAGGGCCACGCCGGACGTGCGCAGCTGGTCGCGGTCGTAGCGGTACAGGCTGGCCGCGGCTTCCCAGTCCCAGACGCCCTGCGTGTTCGACTTCAGCGACAGCCCGTGCATCACGTGCTGCAGCGACTCGTTGCTGACGGCGAAGTCGGACGCGCCCAGCGTGTAGCCCCGGCCGCCGATGCTGACCGGCCCGCTGTAGACCTGCGCGCCCGACGCGTCGCGCAGGTAACTGTCGGCGCGCCCGGTGGAAGTGTTCTGCCAGTAGCCCAGCGTATAGCTGGCCCGCAGCGTCGGCGAGAGATCGTAGGCCAGCTTGGCCTTCGCATGGTCCTGCACCGTGTGGTACTGGGTGGCGGTGCCGAGGATCAGCCACGGCGCGCCGTTGCGGTCGAACTCGGGCACGGCGCCGGTCACGGCACGCGCGTTTGCCGCCGGCGCCGCGGTGCCGGGGGTGCGGGTGGCGAAGGTCAGCGGCTGGCCGACGCTGTCGGTGCGGTTGACATTGAAGAACCAGGACCAGTCGCCGTTCCTGCTGCCCAGCGACGCGCTGGCCTGGTGGCCGCTGAACGTGGAATGGGTGTTGTACAGGTCGAATGGCTGGGTGAAGTAGCTGGCCTTTGCATGCGCCTCGAATTGCCGCGGCATGCGGGTGACGAAGTCCACCACCGCGCCCACCGAGTTGCCCGGATAGGCGGCCGAGAACGGCCCGTACATCACGTCGACCCGCTCGATTTCCTCCGGCGTGACCAGTCCCCAGCGCGGCGCATAGGTCGCGCCGTTGCCCAGGTAATTCGACAGCAGGATGCCGTCGGCGTAGACGGCCGATCGCGCGCTGTTGCCGGTGCCGGACGCGCGGCTCGACAGCACCGCGTGGTTGTAGTCGCCGACGTAGCGCTTGCGCACCAGCAGGCTGGGAAAGTATTTCAGCGCATCTTCACTGTCGGTCGCATTGACGGTCTGCTCGACCTGCTGGCCGGTGACGCCTTCCATCGTGGTGGGTATCTGCGACGGCAGCGAGGTCGGCTGGCCGCTGGTCACCGTCACCGTGCCAAGTTCACGGACAGGGGAATCGGCGGCTTGCTGCGCGAACGCGCCGGCGGACAATGCGGCCAGCAGGGACGCGGCGATGGGTTTGCAATACGGGATGGATTGCGTTCTGACATGCGGGTTGGACGGCGCTTTCATCGGTGCTCCGAAATTCATGATCGATTGATGAGGGCTGCGACACGATGCGCGATGCGGCGTCGTGGCGGCAGCTTCTTGCAGGGATCAGGAAAACCGGGGCGGCGCGCGTGACTGGGCGTCGGTCCATATCGGCAGCGGACTCGGCGACCGGTAGAACAGCAGGGGCCGGATGCGGGCGCCGGAATCGACGGCGAAGACCAGCGCTGCCGCCGGCGGCAGCGCGAACGACGCGGCATGGGTGCTGCAGAACGGGCAATGGGCCGCCTCCGCCAGCGTGTCGCGCGACGCCGGCGTACCGGCCTTCTTCACCGCGGCATCCGCCTTGACCAGCTTGACGCCGGCGACCGAGCAGATCTCCATCCACGCAATGTCCGAACCGCGTGCCAGCGCCAGAGCATGGGACACCGATGGCGCGAGCGCGGACATCAGTATCGCCAGGCACGCGGCCCAGGCCGCGAAGCGGCGCGTGAAAAGGTTCATCTGCATGGAAAAAATTATATCAGCCCGGATTGCGCCCGATGGCGACTTTGTCAGTCGACAATGGCGCGGCATATCCGGAGCGATCCGCCGCCCTTAATCAAACTACAATAAAGTCCGATCAACAAGGGCAAGGGCGTTATGGACGAAGCGGCTGCACGCGACGTATTGCTGGTGAAGGCGATCGAAACCGCCGACCAGGCGCGCGACGTGCTGAGCGAGGACGACAGGCGCCACGCCAGCCGCAGCGCGCGCGAACTCGCCCAGTGGGATGCGACCGACAGGAAGCAGCCGCTGACGCCGGCGCTGTTCCTGCACCGGCGCGCTGCGCAGGTTCTCGCCAGGCTGGCCGAGCGCAAGCCGGCGACCGCCGCCTTTTTCAGGCCGCGGCCCTGGGGCAGGCTGGCGGCGATCGTGCTGCCGTTCGCGGCGCTGCTGTGCGGCGTGATGGTCGACCGCATCGGCGACCCGCACCGGGTGGACCTGCTGTCGGCGCCGCTGCTGCTGATGCTGCTCTGGAACCTCGTCGTCTACCTCGGCCTGCTGCTGTGGCCGGTGCTGCGGGCGGCTCGGCCCGGAGCGACCCGGCCGCGCCTTCCCGGCTGGCCCGCGCTGGCGATGCCGTTTCCATTGCGCCGGCCGCCGCCCTGGCTGGCCGCGGCGCTCGCGCAGTTCGGCGCCGAATGGCTGCGGCTGTCCGCGCCGCTGCAGGCGGCGCGGATGAAGCGTTCGCTGCACCTGGCCGCCGCGATGCTGGCGCTGGGCGCGGCCGCCTCGCTTTACCTGCGCGGCATCCTGGCGCAATACCAGGTCGGATGGGAAAGCACCTTCCTCGATGCGTCGCAGGTATATCGGCTGCTGTCGTTCATTTTCGAGCCGGCCATGGCGCTGCTGCGCCTGCCCGGCTTCACGCTCGACCAGGTCCGCGCGCTGCAATACCCGCAAGCGGCGCCGGGCAGCTCTGGCGCGTTGTGGGTCCACCTGTATGCGGCGACCCTGCTGCTGCTGGTGATCCTGCCGCGGCTGGCGCTGGCGGCGCTGGCCTGGCGCCGCGAGAGGCGGCTCGCCGCCGCCTTTCCGCTGGACCTCGGACAGCCGTATTTCGCGCGGCTTTGCGCCGGCCTCACGCCGGATGCGCCCGCCTGCCTGTGGGTGCGCCCGTACAGCTACCGGGTCGGCGACAGCCTGCGCGGCAGCCTGGCCGAGGTCGCGCACGGGCTGCTGGGCGAACAGGCCGGCCTGGTGCTGGACGCATCCACCGCCTATGGCGCGCCGCCCGCGGCCGTTGCGCCGCCGGCAGGGGCGCTGTGCGCGGCGCTGTTCCCGCTCAGCGCCACGCCGGAGCCGGAGAATCACGGCGACTTCCTCGACCAGCTCAAGCGCGCCGGCACGGTCGTCGCGCTGGTAGACGAGTCCGGCTACCTCGAACGCCTCGGTCCGCAGGGCGCCGGCCGCGCGGCGGAGCGCGCCGAGCTGTGGCGCCAGTTCTGCGCGCTGCGCCAGGTGCCGATGGCGGTCGTCAACCTCGCCGACCCGGCGCGCCGCCGGGATGACATCGAGCGCCTGCTGGCGCCGGGAATGAACGCCACATGAGCAACGACGCCGCCCGCATCCAGCTGGTGCTGATTTCCCACACCAATGCCGGCAAGACCACGCTGGCCAGGACGCTGGTCGGCATGGACATCGGCGAGGTGCGCGATGCGCCGCATGTGACCACCGCCTCCGAGTCGCATACGCTGCTGGAAACCGCGAATGGCGATGCGCTGCTGCTGTGGGACACGCCCGGCTTCGGCGACTCGGTGCGGCTGGCGAAACGGCTGGCCAATGCCGACAACCCGATAGGCTGGCTGCTGCGCGAAGTCATCGACCGTTACCGCGACCGGCCGTTCTGGCTGAGCCAGCAGGCGCTGCGCACCGCGCGCGAGGCGGCGGACCTGGTGCTCTACTTGGTCAACTCCTCCGAGGACCCGCAGGACGCCGGCTATCTCGACGCCGAGATGAAGGTGCTGGAATGGCTGGGCAAGCCCGTCCTGGTGCTGCTGAACCAGATGGGCCCGCCCCGCCCGGCCGCCGCGGAACAGCTCGAACAGGCACGCTGGCGCACCGGGCTGGCGGCCTATCCGGCGGTCCGCGAGGTGCTTGCGCTGGACGCGTTCGCGCGCTGCTGGGTGCATGAGCGGGTGTTCTACGACGCCATCGGCGCCTGGCTGGCCGACGACAGGAAACCGGCGCATGCGCGGCTCGTGGCGCAATGGGAACGGGAGAACGAGGCGCGCTTCCACGCGGCGATGGCGCTGGTCGCCGAGCAGGTCGCGGCCGCCGCGCGCGACAGCGAGCCCCTGTCCGCCGCCAGCCGGCCGATGCTGGAATCGGTGGCAAAGGCGGTCGGCCTCGGCGAGCGCGCCAGCGCCCGCCGCGAAGACCAGGCGATGACAGCGCTGACCGCGCGGCTGGAGCAGTCGATCGCGGCCAGCACCGCCGGCCTGCTGCGCCTTCACAAGCTCGACGCCGGCGCGGCGCGGACCATCAACGAGCGGGTGCGCAAGGCCTACGTGGTGCGCACGCCGGTCGATGCCAGGCAGGCGGGCCTGCTTGGCGCGGTGGTGTCGGGCGCCGCCAGCGGGCTGTCGGCCGACCTGCTCTCCGGCGGCCTGAGCTTCGGCGCCGGCGCGCTGCTGGGCGGCATCGTCGGCGCGCTGACCTTCGCCGGCGCGGCCTGGACGTTCAACACCCGCACCGGCCGCAATGCGTCCACCGTCCATTTCTCCGATGCCTTCCTGCGCTCGCTGGTCGTGGCCGGCCTGCTGCGCTACCTGGCCGTCGCCCACTTCGGCCGCGGCCGCGGCGGCTTCGTCGAGAGCGAGGCCCCGGGATTCTGGCAGGACGAGGTGGAACGGGAAATCGCAAGCCATGAAGCGGCGCTGCCTGCCGCGCTGCGCGCCGAGCCGGCGGTGCTGGCGGCGCTGCTGCAGCAATGCATGGCGCGCGTGCTGGAGCGCCTTTATCCGCGCTAGCCTTCCAATTGCCATTCAAAAACTTGTAACAAGGCATAAGATTCGACCCGCGAAAAAATGCAGCCGCTATAGTGAAGTCCTCGCCGCACCCATCGGCGGTTTCCACGGAAAGGCTACCATCATGCGCAGCAAAACCCTGATTTCAACGATAGCCCTGGCTGGCGTCCTGGCTACCTCCCTGTCAACCTCGGCCTACGCCGACGGCGGCCGGCACCGGGGCGGCCATGGCGGGAACGGCGTCGCCATCGCCGCTGGCGTGCTTGGCGCGCTGGCCATCGGCTCCGTGATCGCCAATGCGGCCGCCGCACCGGTCTATTCGGCTCCGCCGGCCTACTACCCGCCGCCCCCGCCGGCCCGGACCTACTACGAAGCGCCGCCGCAGTATTACCAGCCCGCGCCGCAGCCGCAGGCGTATTACCAGCCGGCGCCGGTGTATTACCAGCCGCAGCCCGCCGCGGTAATCGTTGAAAGCCCGCGCCCGTGGCGTGGACATCACCATCGTTACTATTACGGCTATTGATACACGCCGACGTCATCCGGGGCCTTGCTTGCGCAAGGCCCTTTTCTTTTGTCCGCACCGTTTCCGCGCGGCCTTGTATCGCCACTGCCCGCCACAACCTCATGTACTCTGTCAGCCATCTGCTGCGCTGGAAAACATTGGCGCATCTGTGCTATAAAAGCTATATAAAACTGGATATCGATAGGAATAGTTAATGACGTTTATTGAAAAGCGGGTCCGCCCCATCAATGCGATGCAGGCAGTGCTGAAGGAATACGAAGATCCGGCCAGCGGCGCCCGGCACATCCACCTGGCGACGGACGATGCGGAAATGGTGTTCCTGGTCGCGTTTCCCACCGTGCCCGACAAGGACGACGGCCGCGCGCACATCCTCGAACACCTGGCGCTGTGCGGCTCGAACCGCTACCCGGTGCGCGACCCGTTCTTTTCGATGCTGCGCCGCTCCACCGCGACCTACATGAATGCGATGACCTACCCGGACCGCACCGTGTACCCGTTCGCCAGCACCAGCAAGGCCGATTTCTTCAACCTGCTGGGCGTCTATCTCGACGCCGCGTTCTTTCCGAAACTGGATTACCTCGACTTCCTGCAGGAAGGCTGGCGCTACACGCTGGAGGACGGCAAGCTCGGCTACGGCGGCGTCGTGTTCAATGAAATGAAAGGCGCGTTCGCCGACCCGATGCGCGCGCTGGCGCAGGGCATGGACTCGGTCCTGTTCAAGGGGACGACCTATGAAGTCGAGTCCGGCGGCGACCCGCTGGCGATTCCGTCGCTGACCCACGAGGACCTGCGGCAATTCCATGCCGGCCACTACCATCCGTCGCAGGCGGTGTTCATGACCGCCGGCGCCATCGACCCGCTGCAGGTGCAGCAGGTGATCGCCGAGCACGTGCTGAGCCGGCTGCAGGGCACGGCCCGGCGCATGATGCCGGAACTGGCCCCGTCCTGGGATGCGCCCAGGGAGACAACCATCCGCATCCCGTCGCCGACCGCGAAGGATGACGAATTCGGCATCCAGCTGGCCTGGCTGGCCGGCGAGTCCGCCGACGCGACCGCGTATTACCGGGCGCAGCTGCTGGAAGCCGGCCTGGTCGGCGACGCCGCAGCGCCGCTGCTGCACGTGATGGAATCGGCCGGCTACGGCAGGCCCTCGGCCTTCAACGGGATGGACCCGAGCCACCGCCAGCTGGTGTTCCACCTCGGCATGGAAGGCCTCACGCGCGACCAGGTCGGCAAGGCCCGCGACCTGATCTGGCGCACGCTGGAAAAGACCGCCGAGACCGGCGTGCCGCATGCGGTGCTGCGGGCCGCGCTGCGCGACCTGCGCTTCTCCCAGCGCGAGATCCAGGGCGGCCAGCTGCCGTACGGCATGCGCAAGCTGCTGCAGGCGCTGCCGTTCGAGATGGCCGGCGGCGACATCATGACCGCCTTCGACAGCGAAGCGACGCTGGCGCAGCTGGAAGAGCAGATCGCCGACCCGGATTTCTTCAAGTCGATGGTGCGCGAGCTGCTGGCGTCGCCGACCCGGCTGACCGCCACCGTGGAGCCTGACGCGCGTTATTTCGACGCCCGCAGCGAAGTCGAACAGCGTCGCCTGGCCGAACGCCAGGAAGCGATGGACCCGGCCGAAGCCGCGCGCATTGCAACCGAATCCGAGTCGCTGCTGGCGCGCCAGCGCCGGCCGGTCAACAACGACGTGCTGCCGCGCATCCGGCCGGACGACGTGAGCCCGCTGCCGCGGCCGCTGCACCAGCTGCCGGACGGGACGCGACGCACGCTGGGCCTGGAGATCGCGTCGAACGGCATCAGCTATGCCCGCGTGGTCTACGACGTGTCGGCGTTCGACGAGGCCGACTGGCCCTGGCTCGACCTGTACGCGGAACTGCTGCCCGACCTGGGCGTCGGCGAGATGGACTTCGCGCAGGCCGGCTCGTGGCGCAAGCAGCTCGCCCCGTCGTTCTCGGTCGACCTCGACGCGCACGAGTCGCTGGCGGGGGCCGGCGCATCGCTGCGCATCCACCTGGCGTTCTCGTCCCGCAATGTGCGCGAGGAGCAGGCGGCGATCGCCGAATTGCTGTCGACCTCGATCCGCAGCGCGCGGTTCGATGAAAGCGATCGCATTGCGTTCCTGATCGAGCAGATCGCCGAGAATCAGGTGCAGGACCTGGCGGACCAGGGCGACCAGTATGCGGTGATCGCCGCCGAACTGCCGTATTCACTGCGCCGCCGCTTCCAGGATGCGGTCGACGGCGCCGCGTCGCTGCGCTTCTACAGCGCGCTCGGCCAGCAGATCGAGAGCGACGATGGCCTGCAGGCCATCTGCGAACGTCTCGCCGCATTGCACCAGCGGGTGCTGGCCGCGCCGGTGCGCGTAATTGCCGCCGGCGTCGGCAGCGATGGCGCCGAGCTGGCCGCGATGCTGGACGTGCCGGGCGCCGACCCGGCCACCGTTCCGGCCGTGGCGCCAGAGCGTGCGCCGGTTGCGCCCGCCAGCATCGCGCTGGTGGCGCCTGCGCAGGTCAACCACTGCTTCGCCAGCTGGTCGGTGCCGCGCCTCGGCGATGCCGATGCGCCGGTGCTGTCGGTGCTGGCCAACCTGATGACCAACCAGGTGCTGCACCAGGCCTTGCGCGAGGAAGGCGGCGCCTATGGCGGCACCGCCCGCTACGCCGCGCACAGCGGCGTGTTCACGATGCTCTCCTACCGCGACCCGCGGCTGGCCGGCACCTATGACGACTTCGCCCGCGCCATCGCCTGGGTAATCGAATCGGCGCTGGACCGCGAGCACATCGAGGAAGCCATCATCGGCGTCATCGGCGAGCTCGACAAGCCGCGCAGCCCGCACCAGGAAGCGATGCAGGCCTGGCAGCTGCGCGAGGCGGGCGTGACCGACGCCATGCGCGTGCAGTTCCGGCGCGGCGTGCTGGAATGCACCGCCGAGCAGCTCAAGGGCGTCGCCGCGCGCCACCTGCTGAACACGGCGCCGAGCCGGGCCGCATTCGCCGGCAACACCACGCAGGACCTGGCCGGACTGGCCGTGGTCGACCTGATGGCGATGGTTGGCGAGGCCGCGTAGGTGAATCTGGCCAGGGTTTGCGCACGCGCATGCCCTGACCGCTTAATGCCCTGCAGCATCAGTGCAAGCCGAACTAAACAAACAGGGTGATGTCACATTGACATGAAACGTATATTAAAAATAACGGGCGGCTTGCTTGGGACCGTGGTCGCAATCGTCGTGATTGCACTGGTCATACTGTCGACGGTCAACCTGAACCGCGCCAAGCCCTGGCTGGAGGAAAAGGTATCGACGGCAACCGGACGCACCTTCGCAATGAACGGCGACCTGTCGCTGAGCTGGGAGCGGCCGGGACAGGAACAGGGCTGGCGCAGCCTGGTGCCCTGGCCGCACCTGCGGGCCAAGGATGTCATGCTGGGCAACCCGGACTGGGCATCGACGGGACCGGAAATGGCCCGCATTGCGCAGATCGACTTCACGATCAACCCGTTCAAATTGCTGACCAAGACCGTCAGCGTCCATTCGCTGATCATGTCCGAGCCGCGGCTGGTGCTGGAGCAGGACCGCCAGAGCCGCAAGAACTGGGACTTCCCGAAAAGCGAGAGCAAGTCGGACTGGTCATTCGAACTGAAGAGCGTCGCAATGACGGCCGGCACCGTGCGCTATGTCGACCAGCTCAAGCGCGCCGACCTGACCGCACGGGTCGACACCGAGCCGGACAACAGCATGCGCTGGGCGCTCAACGGCACTTTCAACGACGAGAAAATCACCGGCAACGCCCATAGCGGCGCATTGCTGTCGCTGCAGGAAAAGGGCGTCGCCTATCCGATCGAGGCGAAGGTCGTCGTCGGCGAAACCACCATCACCGCGAAGGGCACGCTGACGGACCCGGCCAACCCGAGCGCGCTCGACGTGCGCCTGTCCATCCTCGGCGCCAGCATGGCCGACCTGTTCCCACTGGGCGGCGTGCTGCTGCCACGTACGCCGAAGTTCTCGACCGAGGGCCGCGTGGTCGGCACGCTGGGCCGCAACAACCTGCGGCTGCGCTATGAAAACTTCAAGGGCCAGGTTGGCGGCAGCGACATCGCCGGCACGCTCGAATACCTGGAGCGGGAGCCGCACCCCATCCTGCGCGGGGAAGTCGTGTCGCAGAAGCTGGTCTGGAAAGACCTCGGCGCGGTGGTCGGCGCCGGCGACGAACCGAAGAAGCAGAAATCGGGCGAAGTGAAGCAGCCGCCGGGCAAGGTGCTGCCGGTCTCGCCGTTCAACACCGACCGCTGGGGCAAGATGGATGCCGACGTCAAGTTCAGCGGCAAGCAGATCATCCACTCCGACCGGCTGCCGATCGACCATCTCGACACCCACATCGTCATGGACAAGGGCGTGCTGTCCCTAGCGCCGCTGAATTTCGGCGTCGCCGGCGGCCGCATCGCCACCGAACTGAAGATCGACGGCAGCGGCAAGCTGGCGAAGGCCACCATGAACGTGTCGGCGCGCGGCCTCAAGCTCAACGAACTCTTCCCCAAGGTCGAGTCCATGCGCGCCAGCCTCGGCCAGCTCAACGGCGACGCCAAGGCGAGCGCCACCGGCAACTCGTTCGCCGCGCTGGCCGCGGGCGCCAACGGCGAAGTCAAGGCGCTCGTGAGCGACGGCACCGTCAGTGAATTCGTGATGGAGGCAATGGGCCTGAATGCCGGCCGGGTGGTGGTCAACAAGCTCTTCGGCGACAAGCAGGTCAAGCTCAACTGCCTGGCCACCGACATCAATATCCGGCAGGGGCTGATGGAGCCGCAGCTGTTCATCCTCGACACCGAGGATGCGATCGTGCAGATCGATGGCAACATCAGCCTGGCCAAGGAAACGCTGGACCTCGATATCCGCCCGCGCAGCAAGGGCCTGCGGCTCTTTTCGCTGCGCTCGCCGCTGTATGTGAAAGGCACGTTCAAGGATCCGGACGTCGGCGTCAACAAGACCGCCATCGCGCTGCGCGCAGGCGCCGCGGTGGCGCTGGGCACGATCGCGGTGCCGCTGGCCGGCCTGGCCGCGCTGACGCATGCCGGCCCCACAGAAGACAGCCCTTGCAACAGCCTGCTGGCCGAAGCGCGCAAGGCGCCGGTGGCGCCGCCTGCCGGCCAGCGCGGCGCCGCTGCCAACTCGCATGAGAAAGCGGTGCCGTGAGCGCGGCAGCACGGAATGCAGCAGCGGCGGCGCGGAGGTCTCGCGCTGCCGTTATATTGCGGTAAGCAGAGTCGTACCGATGCCGGAGGCATGCCGGCAGCGCGAAGTGCAGTATGGTTAGACCGGGCGGACCGCGAGTCTGCCCCTCATTGCTGAAACGGGGCGGACGGGCTGCCCTGAACCAGCAGCCCTTCACCGTCGTGCAACGCAATTGCACGGGACCAGACAGTGCGCGCCGACCGATTGCAGCAGAAAGCATGGCAGGCAAGCTTGCTCGACAAGCTGAGGTTCGTGCGCCGCACGCCGAGCGTATTCACCACTTGGCTCTTGTTCTCGATGGCGGTCGCGCTGATCGGCTGGGGCGTGCTGCTGGCAAACCTGAAGGAAGCGCAGTCAGCGGTGGAGAAACGGGCGCTGCGGGAAGCCGGCGCGCTCGCGCGCACCCATGCCGACCGCCTGGCCCGCAGCCTCGACGCAATGGACCAGGTCGCGCGCCACGTCCGCCTCGAATGGCAGCTGGCGAAGGGCGCGCTGGACCTGCACAAGCTGCGTACCGAGGGTTTCTTTTCGCCGGCCGGACTGTACGAAGTCACGCTGTTCGATCGCGACGGCATCCCGCTGACATCGACCGCCCCGACGATTTCGCCCGCGCCGGTGGACGACCGCGATTTCTTCATCGCGCTGCGCAACACGGTCGCCGATCCGCTGTCCGTCAGTGCGCCCGGCTACGGCCTGCTGGAACAGCGCAATGTCATGCATATCGCGCGCCGCCTGAGCGCTGCCGACGGCATGTTTTCCGGCGTCGTGCTGATATCGGTCGCCAATCATTTCTTCACCGCGAACTATGACCCCACCGTGCTCGGCACGCACGGGCTGCTTGGTATGCTCGACAGCGACCGCACGCTGGAAGTGGTGCGCATCGGCACGCGCCTGATCGGGCCGGAGGAACATGGATTCACCAGCATCCCGGCGCTGTCGCAGGCCAGCGGCAGCATGCGTCTTCCCGCGCAGCAGTTCAACGACGGACGCGCCCGCTTCATCGGCTGGCATCCGGTGCCCAATTACCAGATCGTCGCCGTGATCGGACTGGACGAAGCCGACACCCTGGCCCAGTACCATGCAGGCCGCCACTCCGCGATCTGGTACGGCACATGGGCCAGCGCCGCGCTGGCGCTGCTGACAGCGCTGGCGTCTGGGCTGAGCGCCGAACTGGCCTGGCGCAAGCACCGGCTGGGCATGGCGCAGGCCACCTACCGGCTGGCCACCGAGGAAGGCAGCGAAGGCTTCTATATCATCCAGCCGGTGCGCGACCGCCAGGGCCTGGTGCTCGACTTCATGGTCATCGACTGCAACCAGCCCGGCGCGGAATTTTTCAATGCCAGGCCGCAGGAACTGATAGGCAAGAGCATTTCCGCATTCCGCGGCAGTCTCGACACCGCCGCATTCATCGACTACCTGCACCAGGCGTCCGAGAACGGCGTCTACGAAAACGAGATCGACGTGCCTGGCAATGCCGCGCTGCGGCTGCGCTGGGCGCACCTGAAAATCATCCGCTCCGGCGACAATCTCGCAGTCAGGCTGCGCGACATCAGCGCCGCCAAGGCCCACGTGGCCGAACTGAAGCGGCGCGGCAACGAGGATGTGCTGACCGGCCTGCCCAACCGGCACTGGATACAGGGCTACCTGCCCGACGCCCTGCAGCATGCGCAGAAGGAGGGGCAGCGCCTGGCGCTGCTGTTCATCGACCTCGACGGTTTCAAGAAGGTCAACGACACCGCCGGCCATGCGGCCGGCGACGAACTGCTCATGCATGCCGCGCATCGGCTGCAGGAAGCGGTGCGGCCGCATGACAAGGTGGTCCGCTTCGGCGGCGACGAATTCGTCGTCATCATCGAGAATGTCGAGCACCGGATGGACGCGGCCCATGTGGCCGAGCGGATAGGCGCGGCTTTCGGGGAAGCGTTCCGGCTGAGCCAGGGCGTGCACCAGGTCGGCACGTCGATCGGCATCGCGCTGTTCCCCACCGACGGCGCCGACACCTCGACGCTGCTGGAGAAGGCGGACATCGCGATGTATTCGGTCAAGACCAATGGCAAGGGCGGCTACCAGTTCTACGAAGCCAAGTTCTACAATGCGCTGCGCGACCGGCTGGACCGGGAGGCTGAACTGCGGCGCGCCATCGAAGGCGACGAATTCCTGATGGTGTACCAGCCGCGCGTCGACATCCTGAGCGGCATGACGCAAAGCATGGAAGCGCTGGTGCGCTGGCAGCACCCGGAGCGCGGCCTGCTGGAGCCGGCCGAGTTCATCGGCCTGGCCGAGGACACCGGCATGGTGGTCGAACTGGGCGCCCTCGTCATCGACAAGGTCTGCGCCCAGATCGCGCGCTGGTCGGAGCATGACGCCGCGCTGGTCCCGGTCTCGATCAATGTCTCGCCGCAGCAGTTCAGGAACGGCGATGTCGGCAGCGTGCTGGGCGAAGCGCTGGCGCGGCACAAGGTGCCGCCCTCGCTGATCGAACTGGAAATCACCGAGTCGTCCGTCATGGACGAGGATGCCGCGGTCTCCAGCACCCTGTCGCAGCTGCAGAAGCAGGGCATCAAGATCCTGGTCGACGATTTCGGCACCGGCTATTCATCGCTGTCGCAGCTGCACCGGCTGGATTTCGACGTGCTGAAGGTGGACCAGGCGTTCACCGCCAACATCGAGACATCGGCCGAGGGCATGGTGTTCTTCACCGCCATCGTGACGATGGCGCATGCGCTGGGAATGCGGGTCGTGGCCGAGGGCGTCGAGAACCTGGCGCAGGTCAGGCTGCTGCGCACGCTGCAGTGCGACGAAGTCCAGGGCTTCTTCATCTCCCGGCCGCTGCCGGCCGGCGACAGCCAGCCGGTGCTGCCGCCGCGCACCTTCCCGACCGCCTACGGAAACGCGTGACGGTCGTGCCGCAGCGGCGTGCTCAGCCTTTCTGCCGCCTGACGGCCGCCCATTCCTCGTAGCGGGCCTTGTTCTCTTCATTGGGCGGATACAGGCCGGGCAGCGACGCGCCGGCGTCGACTTCGCCCATGATCCAGGTTTCCAGCATCTCCTGCTCCACCGCGGCAGCGACCACGTCGTCCAGCATCGCCGCGGGTATCAGCACCGCGCCATCGGCATCGACCACCACCACGTCATTCGGAAAGACCGCGACGCCGCCGCAGCCGACCGCTTCCTGCCAGCCGACGAAGGTCAGCCCGGCGACCGACGGCGGCGCCGCGGTGCCCTGGCACCAGACCGGCAGCGAGGTTTCCAGCACGCCCGCGACGTCGCGCACGACGCCGTCGGTGACCAGCGCGGCCACGCCGCGCTTCTTCATCCTCGCGCACAGGATGTCGCCGAAAATCCCGGCATCGGTCGTGCCCATTGCGTCGACCACCGCGATGCAGCCTTCCGGCATGGCCTCGATCGCGGCCCGGGTCGAGATCGGCGCGCTCCAGGACGCCGGCGTCGCCAGGTCTTCGCGCGCCGGCACGAAGCGCAGCGTGAACGCGCGCCCGACCAGTCGCCCATGGCCTGGCCGCAGCGGCATCGCGCCGCGCATCCAGACATTGCGCAAGCCCTTCTTCAACAGCACGGTCGTCAGCGTCGCCGTCGTGATGCCCGAGAGCACGCTGACGACACGCTCGTCCAGCGGGATTGGTTCGATACCCATGACATGCCTTTCCTGGTTGGTGGTCAACACGGAAATATGCCAGCAAAACAGTTTTCGTGCATTTGCCCGATACAAAATGTCACAGGCAGCGCGCGGCAGGCCGTCTATACTGGATTTTCTTCATGTTCAGGACACGCGAATGAACGTTTGCAAGATACTGCGATTCGATCCCGCCCGGCGACGCCAGCATTTGACGGACGAGCCGCCGGCGCTGTCTGCAATGAGCAGCGACGGCGTCATGTACCTGCCCGCGGAACGGCGCCAGGCCGACGTCCACGACTGCGACGAAATGCTCGAACGCCGCCGCGAACGCCAGTCCGGCCGCGCCTGAGGCCGGGCCGGCGCCCGGATCGCGTCAGCCCAGCGGATCGACCATGAATGCCGGCATCGCCTCGCCGCGCGGGGCGGCGTCGAGGAAGCGCTCGACCACGTCGAGCGCCTCGGCGATGGTCACGTGCATGTCGAGGTAGCGGTAGGTGCCGAGCCTGCCGACGAAGGTGATGTTGCGCTCCTGCTGCGCCTTCTCGATGTACTGCCCAAGCTGGGTCTTTTCCTTCGCCAGGCGGATCGGGTAATACGGCGTGTCGTTTTCCTCGCAGTAACGGCTGTACTCCTTGAAGATCAGCGTGCGTTCGTGCGTTTCCCACGGCGAGAAATGCTTGTGCTCCGAGATCCGGGTGTACGGCACGTCCACGTCGCCGTAGTTGATCACCGCATTGCCCTGGTAATCGCCGTCATGCCGCTCGGTGGCGAAGTCCAGCGTCCGGTACCCCAGCCGTCCCTCGCTGTAGTTGAACCAGGCGTCGATCGGGCCGCTGTAGAACACCTGGTCGTAGCCGGCTGCGTCCGAGCGGTTCATCCGGGTGTTCAGGTGCAGCCTGATATTCGGATGGTCCAGCATCTTCTGCACGATCGCCGTATAGCCATCCCGCGGCATGCCCTGGTACTTGCTGGCATAGTAGTTGTCGTCGTAGTTGAAGCGCACCGGCAACCGGCGCAGTATGCTGGCCGGCAGTTCCGACGGATGCATGCCCCACTGCTTGGTCGTGTAGCCCTTGAAGAACGCTTCATACAGTTCGCGGCCGACGAAGCGCAATGCCTGCTCCTCGAAGGTCTGCGGGTCCGCGATGCCCTGGTCGCCGATCGACGCGAGGAAGGCCTCGGCTTCCTGCGGATTGAAGGTCTTGCCGAAAAACTGGTTGATCGTCAGCAGGTTGATCGGCAATGAAAACACCCGTCCGCCGGTTACCGTCTTGACACGGTTGACGAATGGCATGAACTCGCCGAACTGGCGTATGTAATCCCAGACTTTTTCATTGCTGGTGTGAAAAATATGCGGGCCGTACGCATGCACCATCACATCGGTTTCCGCATCGCGCTCGGTATGGCAGTTCCCGGCGACATGGCTGCGGGCGTCGAACACGTCGAGTTCGTATCCGGCCTTGGCGGCCTCGTGGGCAATCACGGCGCCCGAAAAGCCTGCGCCGATTACGGCAATTTTCTTCTTCACTAGTCTTCCTTGGTCTGAAATTCAATTGTCTGCATGGCAAGTGTCCCAACGTTTCCTCATTCTAGATTTAGACCGTCCGATGCAAGTTGATTGCGAACATGAGGGTGTTTCGCGCCCGGGGGATGCAGGCTTTCCGCCATTCTGCCGGCATGCACCACAGTAAATTGCGCAGTTTGTCATCGAAACATCTGGTAACGCGGCTTACGACTCTTGCCTAGTTGTAAGTGCGTTTTTTCGGTTTAATGAGCCCATACCCACTCGGAGGTGCATATGAAAAAGCTGATCCAAATTGCTGCTGGCCTGATTACCGGCGCCACCCTGATGATGTCCGGCACCGCCGCAATGGCGCGCGATGTCGATGTCCGCATCGTCGAGCGTCCGAGCTACAACCACGGACGCCCTTACCATGCAGCGCCGCGCCACTATGGCCACTACAGCCGCTACGACCGCCACCATCGCCGTCCGGTGCCGGCAGGCGTGCGCCGCGACCGTGACGGCGACGGCGTGCCGAACCGCTTCGACGCGCGTCCGAACAACCCGCGTCGCTATTGATCATCCCCGCTGAACCTGCCGCGGCCCGGGAAACGGCGTTTTCCGGGCCGCGGCCCATCGAACAGGAGCATGCGATGAAAAAAGTGATCTTCTCGCTGGCAGCAGCCACCGTGCTGCTTTCAGGCTGTATCGCGGTGCCGTACGATGCCGGCGCCGGCTATCACCGTTCCTACGAGCGGGAGCGCTACAGCCCGCCCCCGCGGGTGTACCGCGACCGCGATGCCGACGGTGTGCCGAACCGGTATGACCGCGCGCCGGGCAATCCTTATCGTTATTAAGCCGGGCAGGAACAGCGGGCAACGGAAGAAAACCGCACTTTTTTGGCGCAGCAGGCCAAAACGTTTAGGTTTTAACTGATAAACCGCAATTAAATCGCCATCATTTGCAGTTTGCGATGCTAAACATGCAAATTGGTGATTTGCCATTTACTTTGAATGTGCCATTATGCTGACTACTGACTTAACCCGGCACGTTGGGAATTTCAGTAAAGCAAGGAGATGCATGTCGGCCCAGGCTTACGGCATTTTCGTATTTACTATCTTAGGAATGTGGACGCAATTATGGCAACAGGTACTGTTAAGTGGTTCAACGACGCAAAAGGGTTTGGCTTCATTACCCCTGATGCAGGCGGCGAAGATTTGTTTGCGCATTTTTCCGCTATCAACGCGAGCGGCTTCAAATCTCTACAAGAAGGCCAAAAGGTAACGTTCGAAGTTACCCAGGGTCCAAAAGGCAAGCAAGCTTCCAATATCCAGCCAGCCTAAAGTAAGCCAGTCGCGTTACCACGCGGCTAGTTGACGATCAAAGCCTGCACCGTCCCGGTTAGCGGGCTTTTTTAATGCCCGCACGCTTTATCCCTGGCGCGGCCCCGACGGCCCGCCCCGCGGCGGCCTGCTGCGCGCGCCGGATGGCCCGGACGAACTGCCCGGCGGGATGCCGCCGCTGGCCGGCATCACCGTCGATATCGCGTGCTTGAACACGATCTGGGTGACGTCGCCCTGCACGGCAAGCACGTAATTGTCGAAGGACTGTATGGTCCCGTGCAGCTTGATGCCGTTGACCAGGAAGATGAACACCGGCGTTTTCTCGTCGCATAGCGCCTGCAAAAACGTGGCTTGCAATAACTGCGAAGTACGATCCACGGCAAATCCTTCACAAAAAGGCACCAGGTAGCACAGATCTGTGCAGCGACGCGTCCGGCGCATGCTGATTAGTCCACAAGAGTCCGGCAAGGTTCTACGCCTTCTCCGCAAATGCGGGCGAAATTGGCGCGGGAAGGCGTTGCGCGCGAAATACATGGCCGGCCTGGAACAAAAGCAATGGCTGGATTCGTTAACGCCAGGCCCATTCCGCTGATACAATCTTTCCCAAAAGAATCTTTAACCGGAATAACCTTTCCTGAACTTGCACACAAGGCGGCAATGCAGCGATCCACGATGAATCTTCCCGGCCTGCCTGACGTGCCCGATGCACCCGACGCGCCCGAAGCGCCGCAGCCGGCGCCGGCCAACCTGCCCGCCGCCCATCCGCAGCAGGTGAAGACCCTGGTGTGGATGAGCGACGTGAATGACGTGATCGTCTACCTGTCGCGCAGCATCGCCCACCTGTTTGAGCTGGGCAATGTGCTGTCGGTCGGCATGTACACCAGTTTCATCCATCCGGACGACAGGGCGCGGGTGGCCGATATCTTCGACCGGGCCAAGGCAGCGCGCGAGGAATGCCAGGCGGATTACCGCGTCTGTGCGCCCGACGGCAGCCTGCGCTGGGTTACCGGCTCGGGCGCGCCGCGCTTTTCCGCGGACGGCGAGTTTCTTGGCTATGCCGGTGCGCTGATCGACGTCACCGACCATTACGATGCGCTCGAACGCCTGGCCAAGAGCGAGGCCAGCCATCGCATGCTGACCGAGAACAGCCAGGACCTGATCAGCCAGCACGCGGCCAACACCGGCATGTTCCAGTACGCGTCGCCAGCCTTCCAGCGCGTGCTCGGCTATGCGCCGTCCGAACTGGTGAATCGCATCAGCATCTATTCGCATGTGCATCCGGACGATGTGCGCGTGATCCGCGAGGAACTGCAGCGCCAGGCCGAACGCGCCGACGACAGTCGCGTGATCGAGTTCCGCGTCCGGCATAAGGACGGGCACATGGTGTGGATGGGCACCAGCGTCAAGCTGCTGGTCAACCCGACGACCAACGAAAGGCTGGGCTCGGTCGCCGTGTCGCGCGACATCACGCACGAAGTCCAGACCGCCGAAAAACTGGCGCAGCTGGCGGCCGAGAACAAGGCGCTGGTCGAGAACTCGCTGGACATCATCGTGCTGCTGGACCGGGACGGGCGCTTCCTGCGGGTCAACGAGGCGTCGCTGCCGGTGCTGGGCTACCTGCCCGAGGAAATGCTGGGCAGGCGCTACGCCGACCTGCTGCATGCCGACGAAGTGGACCGGGTCGGTGCGGTCAACGCCGGCCTGCGCAGCGGCCAGAACACGATCAGGGACTTCGAGAGCCGCTGGCGGCGCAAGGACGGGCGATACATCCACCTGTCGCTGGCGGTGCGCTGGTCCGAGGAAAACCAGCTGATGTATGCGACCGCGCGCGACGTCACCGAGCGCATCGAGGCCCAGAAACGGACGCGCGACAGCGAGCAGCGTTTCCGCGAAGTGATCGAAATGACGCCGGCCGGCTACGTGCTCGCCGACGGCAGCGCGACCATACTCGACGTCAATCCGGCGCTGTGCGCCATCTCCGGCTATGCCAGGGAAGAGCTGATCGGCCAGGGCGTGGCGCGGCTGTTCGCCTACTGCCCGTGGCTGGGCGTTGTGACCGCGACGCACGGACCGACATCGACCCATGGCATGGAATCGGTGCTGCGGCACAAGCAGGGCAACGAGGTCTACGTGCTGTTCAACGGCAGCGTCAAGCGCGACGCCGACGGCAAGGCGCAGCTGATGACCGGGCTGCTGACCGACATCACCGCCCGCAAGGAAGCGGAAAGCCGGCTGCAGCGGCTGGCTACCCACGACACCCTGACCGGCCTGCCGAACCGGACGCTGCTCAACGAGCGGGTCCAGCAGATGCTCGATGCCGGGCCGCGCAACATGCCAGTCGCCATCATGTTCATCGACCTCGACCGGTTCAAGGAAGTCAATGACTCGTTCGGCCATGAGCCGGGCGATGTGCTGCTGCGGGAGGTCGCGCGCCGGCTCGGACGCGCGCTGCGGCCGAGCGACGTGATCGCCCGCCTGGGCGGCGATGAATTCGTGGTGGCCGCGTATTGTTCCGACGGCACGGTCTCGGCAGCCAGCATCGCCGAGAAACTGCTCGCGACGCTGGCGTCGCCGATCGACATCGGCGCCCAGGAAGTGGTGATCGGCGCGTCGATCGGCATCAGCATGTTTCCCGAGCATGCGCGCACCAAGGAACTGCTGTTCCAGAGCGCCGACACCGCGATGTACCGGGCCAAGGCCGGCGGGCGCAACGGCTACTGCTTCTTCGCGGCCGAGATGACGGTGGAGGCGCGCACCCGGATGACGCTTGAGCTGTCGCTGCGGCATGCGCTGGCGCGCGAGGAGTTCGTGCTGCACTACCAGCCCCGCATCGACCTCGGCACCATGGCCATCGTCGGCATGGAAGCGCTGATCCGCTGGAACCACCCGGAACTGGGCCAGGTGTCGCCGATGCAGTTCATCCCGATCGCGGAGGAAACCGGGCTGATCGAGGCGATCGGGCAATGGGTGCTGCTGGAGGCGTGCATGCAGACCCGGCGCCTGATGGACTGGTCGGGCCGCCCGCTGTGCATCTCGGTCAACCTGTCGGCGCGGCAGCTCAAGTGCCGGGACATCGTCGACCAGGTGCGCGACGCGCTCGACCGCTCGGGCCTGCCGGCGCCGCTGCTGGAACTCGAACTGACCGAGAGCGCGCTGATCGAGGACATCGAGCATTCGGCGCGGCTGCTGAAGGAATTGAAGGGACTGGGCATCCGGCTGGCCGTGGACGACTTCGGCACCGGCTATTCGGGCCTGGCCTACCTGCGCCGCTTCCCGCTCGACGTGCTGAAGCTGGACCGGTCCTTCGTGCTGCAGCAGGACGAGAACGACCATAACTTCGACTTCATCAAGGCCTTCGTCGACATGGCCCATGCGCTGAAACTGTCGGTGGTGGCGGAAGGGGTGGAGACCAGCGACACGCTGCAGTTCCTGCGCAATGCGGACTGCGACGAAGCGCAGGGCTATTTTCTGGCCAAGCCGCTGTCGCTCTCGGATTTCGAAGCCTACCTGTCGCGGCTGCCGCGCATCGCGTAGAGGGCGACGCCGGCCGCCATGACCGCTTGCCCCGGATCAAGCGCCGCGGCGCCCCGGCGTCGGCGGACCGGCCGCGCGGGTTAAAATCCACGGCGCGCCGTCGGGCCGCAGGCGCCGGCAGCGACCGGCGGCCCGGTTGCCCCGATGACGGTCCGACCCCGAATCCAACCGCAAGAAAAGGCCAGCAAAATGCGACTTCTGACATACCGGGCGCGCACTGCGCGCCGTCTTTCCGCAATGGCTGTGGCTGCGGCGATGCTGCTTGCCGGCTGCGCATCGACCAGTCCGTCGGCGCCGTCCGCCGCGCCACTGGCCGCCGACAGGATCAGCGCCGTCATCGCCAGCCCGGACCGGCGCGCGGCCGACCGCACCAATGACATGCGGCGCAAGCCGGCGCAGATGCTGGCATTCATCGGCGTGCGCCCCGGCATGACCGCGCTCGACATTTCCGCCGGCGGCGGCTACACCAGCGAACTGCTGGCGCGCTCCGCCGGGCCGGGCGGCCGGGTCTATGCGCAGGTCGCGCCGCGCAACGGCGGCGCGCCGCCCTCCTTCGCCACGCTGTCGGAACGCGCAAAGAACCTGAGCAGCGGCAATATCGTGCCGGTGCTGCTGCCCTACGACGACCTGGTCGCGGCCGAGATACCGGCCCGGACGCTGGATGTCGCCACGCTGATGTTCAACTACCACGACCTCGGCGCGATGGGGGTGGACCGCACCGTGATGAACCGCTCGGTGTTCAATGCGCTGAGGCCGGGCGGCGTCTACGTGGTGGCCGACCATGCGGGCCGGCCCGGCACCGGGGCCAGCGAGGGCTCGACGCTGCATCGCATCGAGGCCGACTTCGTCCGGCGCGAGGTCGAGGCCGCCGGATTCAAATTTGCGGAAGAAGGCAGCTTCCTGCGCAATCCGGCCGACCCGCGCGACCGCGAGACGCCCGAAGGCGGCCAGCCCAAGGATGAGTTCGTGCTGAAATTCGTCAAGCCCTGAATCGGGACGACGCATGCCGGCATCGGCGCCTGACGAACCGCGGAACGGCGAGCGTCATGCGCCCGGAACGGCGGCCGCCATCCGGCGCGCCGCCGCGCCTGCTCAGCTGCTGTACGAGCAGGTCTTCACGACGCCGAACAGCGGATCGCCGAAATAGCTGTTGTCGCAGGTGACGGGGCCGGTGACGGTCTTGTAGGTATAGACGTTGTTCGCCCCGTAGCGCACCTGGCGCGTGCCGCTGAACGAGCAGCTGCCATTTTCGACTGCGCACTGGGTCCAGCCGGCCGCTGCCTGGGCAGGCGCGGGCGCAGGCGCCGGCGCCGGTGCAGGCGCTGCAGCCGACGCCGATCCCGAGTAGCCGCAGCTCTTCACCACGCCGTAGATCGGGTCGCCGAACGTCCCGTTGCTGCAGTCGATCGACCCTGTCGCCGACTGGTATTTATAGCTGCCGTTCGCACCGTACCGGACCTGGCGGGTCCCGCTGAACGAGCAGGTGCCGCCTTCGCTGGCGCAATCGGTCCAGCCGCCGGCGTTTGCCGGGGCCGGGGCCGGGGCCGGAGCCGGCGCAGGCGCCGGGGTGGCGACGGGCGCGGCCGGTGCGGGCACCGCGCCGACGACCCCGGCGACGGCGCCAAGCGCTTCATAGGCGCCGATATCGATGATGCCGTTCGAAGGCCGCGGCTCGGTGCCGACCGGGAACTTGTACTGCGCGGTCGGCGCGAGCGACACGCCGGACGACGCACCGCCCGGCGCGGCGCCGGCGTTGATCATCGGCGATCCGCCCGCCGGATGCAGGTCGAACGCGGCGAGGTTGAGGAATGCCGGCGACAGCGTGCGGTAGTTGTTGCGGTCGATGGCATTGGTCTGGTTGCTCGCGCTGCCGGTGCCGGAAAACACGTTGTTCTGCATCAGCACCGGCGTGCCGACGCTGTCCGACACCGAGACGAAGGTGCCGCGCACGCTGTCCTGGTTGATGAAGGTATTGTTGACCACGTACAGGTCGCGGCCCGGGTTGGTCGCGCCTTCCCAGCCGTAGCCGACCATGGTGGCCGCCTGGTTCGCCGACGGCTGCTGGATCACGTTGCCGATGATGTAGGACGTGCCTGCATTGGGCAGGTCGATCTCGTAGCTGGGCTGGTTGTAGGAGCTGGAAAAGCGGCTGTACACGATGGTGTTGGTGCGGGCGCGCGACTTCAGGTTATGGCCGACGTTGGCGTCGTGGGAATAGCTGCCGCGGAAGACCAGGCTGTTGATATTGCCGATGTATAGGTTATGCGTATAACCGGTGCCGCGGCCATTGTCCGAAAACTCGGTGTTCTCGATCACGACATTGGACTGCGGGTTGTTGTCCGTCAGGATGCCGTTTTCATTGTGGTGGATATAGCTGTTGCGCAGCGTCAGGTTGGGCGCATCCAGCCGCAGCGACGCGCCGTTCTCGTCGGGAACGGCGGCTCCGTACATTTCGACATTGTCGATCGTGGTGTTGGCGCCGTACAGCACCCAGGTACCTTTGCCGACCGCGTTCTGGCCATTTGCATTGATCTTCGGACGGCCGTTGACGCCGCGTATGGTCAGGTTATTGGCCTTGATCACGCAGACGTCGCCGTCATAGGTCGCGGCGTCGATCTCGATCGTATCGCCGTCGGCAGCCACGGTCAGCGCGCGGCACGGGGTGGAATAAGCCTTTCCGGGCCCGGCGGACAGCGTGGCCGAAAAAGCTGGCGCTGCAACTGGCAATGCAAGAATAACACCGGCAATGAGTGTGGAATGGCGAAAAGACAATGCGGAACTGATCATGGGTAATAGCTTCTTTCATCACATGGGCTGGCGCAGGTACCAGCAGTTAAAACTCCTGAACACTGACCATTACAAACTTGGCTAAGTTCATATCCATGCGGAAATAAAGTTTTTCCTCGCGGAAAGCGAATTATCAATTGAACGCACGGGCGGGAAATCGTGCAAAGAATAGATGGATGTGTCCGGCATGCTGTAAGAAAGCGCTGACATGCCGGCAAAATTTGCAGAGCAGTTTTTTTGTAAAAATTACCGGTTTCGATGCCATTGCAACATCGAAAATTTCATTAAGGTAATTTTTATTGGGAAAAGCGAAGCGCAATTAACCGAAAAATTGTAAGACCCGGTCTAAAAAGTCGCGTAGGCGACGCCATTCCCGCTGTACCGCCTCGCCGGTTTCGAACGCGTCCCGGATCAGTTGTTCCATTTTTTCCAGTGACGAAACGTTATTGGCCGGCGCGGCCTTGCGCGGCGCCGGGTCGTCGCCGATCAGCCTGCGCAGCCAGTCCAGCGGCGGCCCCCAGATGGCGGCGCCAGGCAGGCCGTCGCGAGCGCGCGGGAACACCGCGGCCGTGTCTATCATCCGGCGGGTCGACGCCTGCCGGAAAAAGTCGCCGACCAGCAGCAGCGCATTGTGGCCGCCCTGCCCCCAGTAGTCGCTGCGCATCGTGACCCGGGCGTCGTTGAATCCGACCCATGCGCCGGTCACCAGCCGCGGGTGCATCAGGATGAACCAGCCGTCGGTGTTGTCCTGGGTGGTGCCGGTCTTGCCGGCGACGTCGGAACGTATGCCGAACTGGCTGCGTATGGCCTGGCCGGTGCCCTGGTCGATGGCGCCGCGCATCATGTCGGTCAGTTCCTCGGCGGTCCCGCGCGACAGCACGCGGTCGCCGCGCAGGGTGAATTCGACCAGCACCCGCCCGTTCCGGTCTTCGACGCGGGTCACCATCATCGGCGCGCGGTGCAGGCCGCCGCTGGCGATGGTGCCGTAGGCCGCGGTCATTTCCAGCAGCGTCACCGGGCTGGTGCCCAGCGCCAGCGAAGGCACCGGCTTCAGCTCACTCTGGCGCACGCCGGCACGCCGCGCGAAATCCGCCGCCCGCGCCGGGCCGACCTGCGACATCACCTGCGCGGTGATCGTGTTCTTCGAATACACCAGCCCGTCCCGCATGCTGGTCGGCCGGCCGCTGGGCGTGCCGACATCCTCGGGCCGCCAGACCGTGCCGTCCGGCATCGGGATGTCCTGCACCTTGTCCACGAACTGGCGGTCCGGCCGCATTCCCTGCTCCAGCGCCGCGCCGTAGACGAAGGGCTTGAACGTGGAGCCTGGCTGGCGCTGCGCACGGCCCACGTGGTCGTACTGGTCGGTGTCGAAGTCGGTGCTGCCGACCCAGGCCTTGACGTCGCCCGTGGTCGGGTCGATCGCCACCATGCCGGCCTGGAGCCGGGTTTTCTCGGCGCGCAGCTTGCCCATGAAGTCGTCGTCGCGGCGCAGCGCGGCCAGCGCGTCCGCCGGCTGCGCGCCGCCGGCGACCGCCTTCCGGTACTGGGCCGATTCCCGCACGAAGGCATCGACCAGGCCGCTCTTTGAGCGCCAGAAATAATCGAAGGCCCGCCCCTGGCGCTGGGCGCTCACATAGGATGCGGTGGAGGTGGACAGCGGCCGTTCCGGGCCGTTCGACCATTCGACATCGGCAACCGCCTGCAATGCATCGACCTGCCGTTTCACGGCCTGGTTGGCGGCGGCCTGCAGCCGCGAATCGATCGTGGTGTAGACCTTCAGTCCGTCCGCGTAGATGTTGTAGTCATTGCGGTCGGCCCAGTCCACCAGCCACTTGCGGATATGTTCGGCGAAATGCGGCGCATTGCCGCGCGCTTCGAGCTGGCGCTCGAAGTCCAGCTGGATGGGCTTGTCCTTCAGCGATGCATAACTGGCCTGGCTCAGCACGCCGCGCCTGACCATCTGGGACAGCACCACGTTGCGGCGGGCGGTCGCGCGTTCGGCGTTGAGCACCGGGTTGTAATAGCTGTTGCCCTTCAACATGCCGATCAGCGTCGCGCTTTCGAGCACCGTGAGCTTCGACGCCGGCTTGTCGAAGTAGGTGCGGGCCGCCATCTCGATGCCGAAGGCGTTGAACAGGAAGGGCACCGTGTTCAGGTAGTTTTCCAGGATCTCCTTCTTGGTGAAGGTATGTTCGATCTTCAGCGCGGTGATCGTTTCCTTGAGCTTGCGGGTAATGGAGCGCTCGCGGCCGATCTCTTCCGGATACAGGTTGCGCGCCAGCTGCTGGGTGATGGTGGAGCCGCCCTGGACATTGCCGCCCAGCGTGCGCACCAGCGCGCCGGCGGTGCGGTAAAAATCGATGCCGTGATGCTGGTAGAAGCGGTGGTCCTCGGTCGCGATCAGCGCGCTGGGCACATGCGGCGCGATCCGGTTCAGCGGCACCCATTCGCGGTTGAAGCGGCGGTAGGTCGCCAGCCGCTGGCCATCGACCGAGATCAGCACGCTGGGCTGCTCGTTGCGCGTCTTGCGCAGGTCGGCGACGCTGGGCGTCAGCGGGATCAGCGCAACCGCATAGGCGCACAGCAGCACGAAGCCGGCCGTGCCGAGCAGCAGGCAGAGTTTCGCCGCGGCCGCGGCCCGCTGCCGCCATCCCAGTCCCGGCTGCACCAGCGCGCGGCACCAGCCGAGGATGCGCTGCAGGATGCGCCGCGCCAGCGCCGGCGATGTGTTCGTGTTGTCCAAATCCAGTCCTGCCTTCCGGTTAAGCGGCACCGGCCCCAACCGTCCGGGCCAAAGACCGAGCATAACGGCCGGGCGGCGGGCGGGCTTGCGTGGTTTCAACCGGAGAGCCTGCCGTCCGCGGGCCTGGCGCCGCTGGATTAAGCAGATGAAATGGCCTGCCCACCGGCTATACTAGCCGCCACCCATCTATCGAGGATTTCCATGCGCTTATCGATTCCCCTGCTCGTCATCGCCTTCCTCGCCGCGCCGCTGGCCCAGGCGGCCGACGCGGTAGAGACCCTGCCTTCCGGCGTGACCGTGCAAAAGCTCAACAAGACCGGCGGCGCCCAGCCCAAGGCGTCCGACCAGGTCAAGGTGCATTACCGCGGCACGCTGGAAAATGGCACCGAGTTCGACAGTTCGTACAAGCGCGGCGAGCCGGCCAAGTTCCCGCTGTCGCGGGTGATTCCGTGCTGGACCCAGGGCGTGCAGAAACTGCATGTCGGCGAGAAGGCGCGGCTGGTCTGCCCGGCCAGCACCGCATACGGCGAGGCCGGCATCCGCGGCGTCATACCGCCCAACAGCACGCTCAACTTCGAGGTCGAGCTGATCGCCATTGAGTAAACCGGCGGCGGCGCGCAGCCGTCCTGCATCGCTGCCTGCCGCCTGACGCCATTTGCCGCCTGTCGCCGGCGTGATTGACGACCCGATCTCTTTTACACAATCATTGCGCGATGTTCCCACTCTCCGCCTTACTGCCCGTGCTGTTCGTCGTCACGCTGATGATGCTGCTCAGGCATTTCCTGGGTTCGCTCGCATGGGCCTGCCTGCTGGCCGTGATCACCTGGCCGCTGCATGAGAAGCTGCTGCGCCGCGGCTGGTCGCCGGTCGGCAGCGCCGCCACGCTGCTGGGCGCGCTGCTGCTGTCGTTCAGCGGGCCGTCGATCTTCCTGTTCAACACGCTGAGCAACGAGGTGTCGACCGTCGAACGGCTGCTGGGACAGCTCAACCAGACCGGGGTGCCGCCGCCCGAATGGCTGGCCAGCCTGCCGCTGGTCGCCAAGCCGGTGCTGGCCTGGTGGCAGGAACACCTGGCCGTGCCCGGCGGGCTCAATACGCTGCTGCGCACCACGGCCGGCGACCTGGTGCCGCACCTGACGAGCACGGTGAGCACGCTGGGACCGACCATCCTGGCCAATGCGCTCTACCTGTTCCTGGCGATGCTGACCCTGTTCGTGCTCTACGTGCAGGGGCCGGCGGTCGTCAAGTACGTGGACCGCGCCGGCCTGCGCATCGTTCCCAATTACTACGCGGTGCTGCGCCGGCTGTTCCCGCTGTCGGTGCGCGGCACCGCGCTGGGCCTGTGCTCGGTGGCGCTGCTCGAAGGCATCGTGCTGGGCATCGCCTATGCGATAGCGGGGGCGCCGGCGCCGGTGCTGCTGGGCGTCGTCACCGGCTACATGGCGCTGATCCCGGGCGGCGCGCCGCTGTCGTTCACGCTGGTGTCGCTGCTGCTGCTTGGACAGGGCCATGCCGGCGCGGCGCTCGGGCTGTTCTGCTGGGGCGCGTTCGAGCTGTTCCTGGTCGACAAGTTCGTGCGGCCAAAGCTGATCGGGCGGCGCGTCGAGCTGCCCTTCCTGGCGGTGCTGTTCGGCCTGCTGGGCGGCGTCTCGACCATGGGCGTCATCGGGCTCTTCATCGGCCCGTTCATGATGGCCGTGCTGTTCTGGTGGCTGCGCGGCGGCAAGGTCGATGCGATGGTTGCGGCGGAAAAGGCGGCCGCCAAGGACAATGTCGCCGTCTGAGACGGCGCCGGCAACCGCGTTGCAGTGCCGCCTGGCAGCCGCCGCGCCGGAAATTTGCATATTCCCGCAAAATTCCGAGAACTTTCTGAATTTCAAACTGCTCTGATTCCAATTTGACAATTAGAATTGTGACCGTATGAAACAAGTCTCCGTCGACAATGTCGTCAGCACCTACCGCTTCTATGCGCCCCTCTACGACCGCATGTTCGGCGCCATATTCGAGCCCGGCAGGCGGGCGCTGGCCGAAGCGGCCTGCTCCGTCCGCCCCGAGTCCCTGCTCGAAGTCGGCGTGGGCACCGGCCTCACGCTGTCGCAATACCCGGGCAATGCCGAGATCGTCGGCATCGACGTATCCAGCGAGATGCTCGACATCGCCCGCTGGCGCGCCGAACAGCTTCCCGACCACAATATCCAGCTCAGCGAGATGAATGCGGAGCACATGGATTTCCCGGACGGCTACTTCGACTGCGTCGCGCTGCCCTATGTGCTGTCGGTCACGCCCAATCCCGAGAAGCTGGTCGCGGAAATCCGCCGGGTCTGCCGCAAGGGCGGCACCATCCTGATCCTCAACCATTTCAGCGGCAGCCGATTCTGGTGGCTCCTGGAACGCGCGGTTCGATCGCTGGCCGACCGCATCGGTTTCCGCTCCGACTTCTGCTACAACGAGCAGGTGCTGCGGCACGACTGGGAAGTCGTGTCGGCCCGGAATGTGAATTTCCTCGGGCTGTCGAAGCTGGTGACGATTCGGAACGTATAGCCGCGGCAGGACGTGATCGGCCCGGAAGTCATGCCTGCGCCGGCAGCGGCGCGGCGCCGGAAGAATCCCCGGCCGCGGGCGGCCGCTTCGCCGATAATGGCGGCTTTGCCCCGACCCACGATGACCTTCCCTACACTCGGCCTGATCGACCCCCTGCTGCGCGCGCTCGACACGCTGGGCTATGAAAAGCCCACCCCGGTCCAGGCGCAGGCGATCCCGGCGGTACTGGCCGGGCGCGACCTGATGGCGGCTGCGCAGACCGGCACCGGCAAGACCGCCGGCTTCGCGCTGCCGCTGCTGCAGCGCCTGACGATGCAGGGCCCGCAGGTGGCGGCCAACTCGGTGCGCCTGCTGGTGCTGGTGCCGACCCGCGAACTGGCGGTCCAGGTCTACGACAGCTTCTGCGCGTACGGGCAGAACCTGCCGCTGCGCATGGCGCTGGCCTACGGCGGCGTCAGCATCAATCCGCAGATGATGAAGCTGCGCCGCGGCGCCGACCTGCTGGTGGCCACGCCGGGCAGGCTGCTGGACCTGCACCGGCAGAATGCGCTGAAGTTCGGCCAGCTCGAAGCGCTGGTGCTGGACGAGGCCGACCGGATGCTGGACCTGGGTTTCTCGCGCGAACTCAACGACATCTTCGCGCTGCTGCCGGCGCAGCGGCAGACGCTGCTGTTCTCGGCGACGTTTTCGGACGCGATCCGCGGCCTGGCCAACACGCTGCTGCGGCAGCCGCTGTCGATCGAGGCGACGCCGCGCAACACCACCGCCAAAGGCGTGAAGCAGTGGATGATCCCGGTCGACAAGAAACGCAAGACCGAGCTGTTCCTGCACCTGCTGAAAAAGAAGCGCTGGAAGCAGGTGCTGGTCTTCGTCAAGACCCGCAAGGGCACCGACCTGCTGGTCGAGGCGCTGCTGGCGCACGGCATACGGGCCGACGCGATCCACGGCGACAAGCCGCAGCCGGCCCGGCTGCGCGCGCTGGAACGCTTCAAGGCGGCCGAGGTGCAGGTGCTGGCGGCAACCGATGTCGCGGCCCGCGGCCTGGATATCGACGACCTGCCGCACGTGATCAACTTCGACCTGCCCACGGTGGCCGAAGACTATATCCACCGCATCGGCCGCACCGGCCGCGCCGGCGCCCAGGGCGAGGCGCTGTCGCTGGTGGCCGCGGACGAAGTGCCGCAGCTGGCCGCAATCGAGATGCTGACCAAAACGCCGCTGCAGCGCATCGAGGAACCCGGCTTCGTGCCCGAGCACCGTGTGCCGATGACCGATGCGGCCGGCCAGGTGGTTAAAAAACCGAAGAAGCCGAAAAAACCGAAAGCGGCGCGCCGTTTCTGAGGCCGTAACTGGGTTTCCGAACTGCCGCGCTGTTTGATTTCGGTCACACGTGCGTTAATCGGTTGAGAATTGATGCATAGCATAATGTCACAGCCTTAAACTGATGACATTCCAACAAAACTGGCAGCAAGCCAGACCTTCATACGAGGCAGGGCTTATGGGCAACAGCGATAGTTTCGACACCGGCACCGGCGAACTCGCGCCGCGCACTGGTGAATTCCTGGCCGGCGTGCTGGCGCTGTCACGCATTTCGCGGGTGACTGTCGCGCTGGAATCCGGCCATCGCGCCGGACCGGCGCTGCAGGAGGCGGCGAAATTGACCGCGCATGCGGAAACCAGCGTGCTGTTCGACCGCTGGCGCGGCGACCCGCTCGCCGACCTGGCCGCAGCCCTGTTCAGCGCACACCCGGACGTCGCCCCCGCACCGGGCGAGAGCCTGGCGCAAGGGCTGCGCCGGCTGCAGTCGCGCGAACGCCGTTCGCTGCTGGTGATCTTCGACCGCTTCGACGACTACCTGGCGCAGCCGGCCGACGATCCCCGGAATGCCGCGTTCGACCAGGCGTTCGTGCAGATGGCGAACGACGACGAACTCGACGTGCATTTCCTGCTGGTGCAGGACGAAGCGGCCGAATCCCTGCTCGGCCGTTTCCAGGACGGGATTCCGGGCATCGGCGACGGTTGCCTGCGCATGCCGGCCGGCGGCATCGGCGACAGCCGCGACGAGACGCCAACAGCGGCGCCGGATGCCGGCCGGGCGTCGCGGCGCGACCGCTCGTTCGGGATGCTGCTGGAACGGCTGACCGCGATCGCGCCGGGCGATGAAGCAGCGCCGGGCCAACCCCGGGAAGCGATCCCGCCGGCCCCGCCGCGGCCCGCCGAGAGCGGCCAGCCGCCTGCCGATGTCGAACCCGTGCAGCGCGTGCAGCCGGCAGGCAACGACACCATCGTGAACGACACGCTGGCCGATCGCGCCATCCAGGACCAGCCGGCCTCGGAACCGGAACCGGAACCGGAACCGCAGTCGCAATGGCAGTCGCAGTCGCAGTCGCAGACATCGCCGGCTCCCAAACCCGAACCCGTCATCACCAGGCGCGAGCCGTCGTTCTCGGCATACCGGGAAGCCGACCTCGCGCCGCCGGCAGCGCCGGAGCCGTCCGCCGTGCTGCCGACGCCGGCCGACCCGCCGGCCCGGACCCCGGAGCCGGCCGCAGCCGCGCCGCGCAGCAAGGCCCCGATGGCGCTGCTGGCCGTCGTGCTGGCGGCAGCCGCCGGTTTCTACGCCTACCGGCACCAGGCGCCGGCCAAACCGGAAGCTACGGCAGCGGCAAGCATCGCCAGCCCGGGCAAGGATGCCGCAGCCGCAAGGGAAGCGGAAACCGCCGCACCCCAGCCGAAGCCGGCAAACCCTGCGCCGCCGTTAATGGCGGCGCCGTCGATGGCTGCAACAGCACCGGCTCCGGCGCCGGCATCCGAAGCGCCAGCCGCAGCGCCCGCAGCGCCCACCGCATCCGCTGCGCCCACAGCGCCCACAGCACCCGCCGCATCCGGCCCGATCGCGGCCCGCGGCACACCGACCGTATATATCCACGTGCGCAGCCAGCGCGAGCGCGACCGGCTCCAGGCAATGGCGCGCAAGCTGGCGGGACAGGGCATCAAGGTGGTGGACGTCAAGGTCATGAACAAGGGCCCGAGCGTGGCCGACGTGCGGTATTTCCGGGACGAGGACAGGGAAGCGGCGCTGACCGTCCAGAAGGCGCTGTCGGCGGCCGGCGTCCCGGTGCCCCGGCTGAGCCGGATGAACGGTTTCGAGAACAGCACCCGCCCCGGCCATTTCGAGGCCTGGCTGGGCAGCGACTACACGCCCGACCCGGTCCGGCGCCGCTGATTCCTGTCCGCCGCTGCGCAGCGAACCGCGCATCGGTGCGCATTTTAGGGCGGCAATACCCGCCGCCGATTCGCTTCCGGCAGCCACTTTCCGGTGGCGAAACCCATTGCTCTCTATAATGGCGCGGGCGTACCATCCGGCATGCGCCTGAAAAGGCTGCGCAGGTACGACGCGGCAGCGAACGCCGGCACGCCAGACACATCATCCGGAGCCTTGACTCCCGGTTGCGCATGACGCAGCCACGCATGCCCTACCCGCGGCACTGCTCCGGACAACAACACTTATCGGAGATTTACATTTTATGGCTGCACCCAACGACAACATCAGCATGGCCCTGTACTGCGATTTCGAGAATGTCGCGCTCGGCGTGCGCGACGCGAAATACGACAAGTTCAACATCAAGCCCGTGCTGGAGCGGCTTCTGCTCAAGGGCAGCATCGTGGTCAAGAAGGCCTATTGCGACTGGGACCGTTACAAGGAATTCAAGCCGCAGATGCATGAGGCCTCGTTCGAGCTGATCGAGATCCCGCACGTGCGGATGTCCGGCAAGAACTCGGCCGACATCCGCCTGGTGGTCGATGCGCTGGACCTCTGCTACACCAAGTCCCACGTCAACACCTTCGTCATCATCAGCGGCGATTCCGACTTTTCGCCGCTGGTGTCCAAGCTGCGCGAGAACGCGAAATACGTGATCGGCGTCGGCGTCAAGGACTCCACGTCCGACCTGCTGGTGGCCAACTGCGACGAATTCATCTTCATCGACGACCTGGTCCGCGAAAGCCGCCGGGCCGCGGCCAGCCGCGAAACCCGCCAGACCCCGGCCGCCGCGCGCCGCCCGGCGCAGGTGGAAGAAGAACTGAAGCCCAAGGAAAGCCTGGAAGTGCGCAAGAACCGCGCAATCGACCTGGCATCGGAAACCTTCGAGGCGCTGATGGCCGAGCGCGGCGACAACGGAAAGATCTGGGCGTCGGCGCTGAAGCAGGCAATCAAGCGCCGCAAGCCCGACTTCAACGAGGTGTATTTCGGTTTCCGCACCTTCGGCAACCTGCTGGAAGAGGCGCAGGGACGCGGCCTGCTCGAGATCGGCCGCGACGACAAGTCCGGTTCCTATGTCTACCGCAGCAGCCGGGCGCTGGCCGCCGAAGCGGCGCTGGCGGCGCAGCAGGCGCAAGCCAGCGCAGCCCCGGCCGCCGCCGTGACGCCAACCGCGCCGGCCGCTGAAACTGCGACGAGCGCACCCGCCGCCGCACCTGCCGCGCCGGAAGCGGCCGAACGCCCACGGGGCCGCGGTCGCCGCAATGGCCGCGCCGCGCCGCTCGAAGGCGCCATTGCCGACACATCGCCCGCCCAGGATGACGCCGCTGCGCCAGTCGACAGCCATGCCGCGCCGGAAGACGTATCCGTGCAGGCATTGCACAGCGCAGTCGACGCGGAAACGAATGCGGATGCAGAAGAACTGCCGCAAGACGACCGTTCCGCGGACGACGAGACGCCGGCCGCGCCGGCGCGTGAAGATGGCCGTGGCAGGCGCGGCGGTCGCAAGACCGCTTCCCAGCGCCGCAATGCCGTGATGCCTGCGCCACAGCCCGCCGACGAGCCGATCCCGGCCCCACGGCCGGCAGAAGCGGAAGAATTGACCGCCGCACCGGAGCCGCAGGACGAAGCGGTCGAAATGCCGACGCCGACCCCGTCCCGCGAAATCGACCTGCCGATCAGCAACGCGCAGCGCCGCGCAATGCGCAGCAGCGCCCGCAAGCCGGCGCGCGGCAAGCCGAAGGCGGATGCGCCAGCCGAACCGGTCGCAGTCGCGCCGGTAATGGATGCGGAGGAAGCTGCGCCGCCGGCGCCGATGGACGCCGACGGCGACGCCGCTGCCGCGCCGCAAAAGCGCACCGGCGCGCGTTCCGGCCGCGGGCGCAAGCCCAGGGCCGCCGCGAGCGGCGAGTAAACCCACGGTTCAGAACCAGGAAAGGAAGCGTCATGAAAGCCACCCTGCCACGCCTCGTCGCCGCCAGCCTGCTGGCGGCTGCATTGTTTCCGGCCGCCAGCGCCCACGCGCAGCTGGGGGACCTGCTCGACAAGGCCAAGGGAGCTGGCGCCTCCAGCGGGTCCGGCGCGTCCGGCGCCCTGGGTGGACTGGGCGGCGCGCTGTCCGGCCAGTCGATGACGGCCGGCAGCACCGGCAATGTCGCCGGCATCCTGGAATTCTGCATCAGGAACAACTACCTCAACGGCAATGCCGCTTCCGGCGTCAAGGATGCGCTGATGGGCAAGCTGCCCGGCGGTTCGGCAAAGTCGGACAGCGGCTATGGCGACGGCGCCAAGGGCATCCTGAACAGCGCCAGCGGTAACAAGCTGGACCTGGGCGGCGGCGGCCTGAAGGCCCAGGTCACCAAGCAGGTTTGCGACACCGTGCTGTCGCAGGCAAAGTCGCTGCTGTAGCGTCACGGGTCTTCCCGCCAACGCGGGAAACCAGCACAATCTCGGACCATCCAACACTCTTCCAGCGGGTGCGCCATGCCGCAAACAGTGCTGTTCAAGGGGTATACGGTTTCCGGCGCGGCCCGCGAGCATGAAGGCCGCTGGCATGCCTGCTACGTGATCGAAAAGGATAGGCGGCTGGTCCAGAAAGCCGGCTTCGTCCTTTCCCACTGCGCGGTTTCCGCCGCCGAACATGCGGCGCTGTTGCGGGCGCTGCAGTGGATCAACCAGATGGACGATGCCTGAACCCGGTCCGGCATGACGCCGCTCACGGGGCAGCCATCGTGGCCGCGACGCCGGCTGGCGCGCTGAGCCTTCGCGGTCGGCCTTCCGGATTCCGCTTGGCCCTGCGAGAACCCGTTCGATGGAGCGACAGTCGCCATTCCCTGGAAATGAATTTCACCACAGCCGTTGCGACTTATCGCCAGGGGATGGCGACCTGCCGCTCATTGTCGGCATTCATTGCGTAGACATGCAGGCCATGCACGCCCAGCCGCTCGGTGGCCGGGTCGGACAGGTGCACCGGCAGCACCGATTCCCCGCCGAAACAAGCCTTCAACGCAGGCAGCAGGTGGCGTCCTTCGGCCGCGCGCAGCTGGACGTAGGCCAGCGCCCGCGACTCGTGCAGGGCCCGCTTGGCTTTCTCGCCCGATGGCTTGGGAAAGACTTGCGGAAAGCGCGCGCACAGGTGCCTGGACTGCAGCTTGAGCTGCCGCCATTCATCCGGCGTCAGCGCGGTGGCGCCAGGCCCGCCGGCCTGCCCGGGACGCAGCACCAGCGCCTTGCCCTGCCCGGCCAGCTGCTGCGGCGTCATGCCCAGCGACGCCATGATGCTGCTCAGCATGACCGTGCGCAGTCCCAGCCCTTTGGCCTGGCTGGCGACGACGTCGTAGTAAGGCGCCGAGAGCGCGGCCGGAATGCCGTTATGCGCGGCATGGGCGTCCGCCAGCAGCAGCACGGGCTTGCAATGCGCGCCCAGCGACTGCGCCATGTCGAGGAAGCCGCGCAGGGTGTTGCGTTCGGCCGCATTCAGGCCCTGCTCGGCCGGGAGCAGGCTGCGAAAGCCCCAGAACATCGCCAGATGCACGGTCCTGCCGGCCGTCAGCGCCCGCAGCGCCGACGATGTCAGCGCATCGCCGCCCAGCCCGCGCACCAGCGGCAGGCCCAGGATTTTCTCGCGCTGCGGCGCATGCGGCGTATGGTGCAGCAAGGTCGGCGGCGGCGCCGATCGCGAGCGCAGACGCGGACGCGCGAACGATTGTGCTTGCGCCAGCGACGCGGCCAGGAACAAGGGCGGCTGTAAAGCGGCGGCAGTTTGCAGTGCTGGAATCATCGGCAATCCTCTCGATAAGAAGCATGACTTCTGGTATTGGGCGGATTGTAACGGCTAGCCCGACGTACCCAACGAAGCGTTTCACATTAGCTTATTCGGCATCAGCCGATGCCGAGGATGAGCGCACTCGTCAGCCTCTGCCCGCGCAGGCAGCGCCCCGCCCGATCCGCGCTACAGGCCACGCACCGGGTCCTTGCCCGGATTCCCGAAATGCATTTCGCCGTCGTCGACCTTGCCCCACCTTAGGCTCAGCAGGTCGCGCAGGTAGTTCTGGTACAGCTTCCACGGCGCCTTCGCGCCCTGCTTCGGAAAACGGCCTATCCCGCGCTGCACGTAGCCGGACGTGAAGTCCAGCGCCGGCTCCTCGGCCATCGCCGGGTCGCTGCGGCGCGGCGTGCACTGCCGCATTCCCGTGCGGTCCATCCGCTTGAGCAGCCGGCAGACATACATCGCGGTCAGGTCCGACTTCAGCGTCCAGGACGCATTGGTATAACCGAATGACGATGCGAGGTTGGGCACGTCGCTGAACATCATGCCCTTGTAATTCATCGTCCGGGACAGGTCGATGTCGACGCCATCGACCGCAACGCGGATGCCGCCCAGCACTTCCAGGTTGAGGCCGGTCGCGGTGACGACGATGTCGGCATCGAGCCGCGCGCCGGACTTCAGCAGCAGGCCGCTCTCGGTGAAGCTGGCGATATGGTCGGTGACGACGCTGGCGCGGCCGCTGTTCAACGCGTCGAACAGGTCGCCGTCGGGCACCAGGCATACCCGCTGGTCCCAGGGCTTGTACGACGGCGTGAAATGGGTGGCGACATCGTAGTCCGGCCCGAGCGCATGCCTGACGCCGGCGATCATCCGCTGCTTGACCAGTTCCGGCCGGCGCCGGCTCAGCCGATAGAAAAACATCCCGAGGAACACGTTCTTCCAGCGGGTGATCCGGTATGCCGCCATTGCAGGCAGGTGCCTGCGCAACCGGTTGGCGAGCGCGTCGCTGGCGGGGCGGGCCACCACATAGGTCGGCGAGCGCTGCAGCATGGTCACATGCGCGGCATGCGCCGCGATGCTGGGCACCAGCGTCATCGCGGTCGCGCCGCTGCCGATGACGACCACGCGCTTGCCCGCGGTGTCGATGTCCGGCGTCCAGTGCTGCGGATGGACGATGCGCCCGGCATAGCGCTCCTCGCCGGGAAATTCCGGCCGGTAGCCTTCGGCGTACCGGTAATAGCCGGCGCACATGAACAGGAAATTGCAGCGCATCTGGATGACGCGGCCATCCGGCTGCGCCACGTCCAGCGTCCAGCAGGCGTCGGCAGTCGACCAGCGCGCGCCCTTCACCTGCTGGCCATAGCGTATCTTGCGGTCCACGCCGTAAGCGCGCGCGGTGTCGCGGATGTAGTCGAGGATGGCCGGGCCGTCGGCAATGGCCTTGCCCTGCGTCCACGGCCGGAATGCGTAGCCCAGCGTGTACATGTCCGAGTCCGAGCGCACGCCCGGATAGCGGAACAGGTCCCAGGTGCCGCCCATGCTTTCCCGCCCTTCCAGGATCAGCACGCGCTTGCCGGGGCAACGGGTCTGCAGGTGGCATGCCGCGCCGATGCCGGACAACCCGGCGCCGACGATGATCACGTCTTCCACGGGCACGTTGTCCGGGCCGCCGGCGCTGCACAGGAAGCGCGCAGCCTCGCGCACCGAGCGCTTTGCTTCCGGCAGCCGCCAGAACAGCTGCCAGACATGGGGCACCACGTCGAATACCGCCAGCTCGATCTGCACGCCGGCAGCGCGCGCCTTGTCTGCCAGGCGCAGCCCATCGTCCCGCAGTACTTCGTTTTCGCCGACATGCACCAAGAGCGGCGGCAGGCCTGCGAGGTCCGCCAGCAGCGGCGACGCGAGCGCCTGCGCCGGGTCGCCGCCGGCGAGGTAGGCGTCGGCCAGCCGGCCGAGCGCGGCGCCGTCGAACATCGCGTCGCGCGCCGCATTGGCAAGCAGCGACGGGCTGGCGCCGGTCAGGTCGGTGCTCGGCGAAAAGAGCGCGGCCGCGTCGGGCAGCGGCTGGCCGGCGTCGCGCAGCGAGAGCATCAGCGCCAGCGCGAGGTTGCCGCCGGCGCTGTCGCCGGCCACCGCCAGGCGGCCGGCGCCGTCCGCGGCAACGTCAGCGCGCAGCGCGTCCCAGGCAGCGCGCACGTCGTCCAGCGCGGCGGGGAACGGGTGTTCGGGCGCCAGCCGGTAGTCAGGGACGAACAGCCGCATGCCCTGCAGCGCGAGCGCCGCGGTCAGCGGCCTGTGGGTTTGCGGCGAACAGCCGACGAATCCGCCGCCATGCAGGTACAGCAGGGTGCAGGCCGCCGTGCCCGGCGCATCGGCTTCGACCCATTCGCCCGGCACGCCGCCGAGCGTGGCTGGCCGGTAGCGCACGCCGGAAGGCGACGGCAGCCGTGTTGCAAATACCGAGCGCACCTTGCCGATGTCGCTCATGTCGCCCAGTGCCGGCTTGACCCGCCGCCGCACCATGTATGCCGCCAATCTGGCCTGCCAACTCGCCATCCGTGTTCCCGCCCGTTGTGTGCGCCGTGAGCGGCGCTGTTATTTTTCGCAAACGATTTCTTTTCGCATACCGCGTGCCGCCGGCCTGCATTCAAGCACGGCGGCCGCCGTAGTTCAATGGTATGCGATGTTATTCGACTGCGTGCGCAGGCTTGGCGGCCGCCGCATGGTAGACCGTCTTGATATTGACGAATTCCTGGATGCCGAACCAGGACAGCTCGCGGCCGAACCCCGATTGCTTGATCCCGCCGAACGGCAGCCGCGGGTCGGACTTGACGAATGAATTGATGAACACGCAGCCGGCCTCGATGCGCCGGGCAAGGCGGTCGGCCTTGTCCCTGTCGCGCGTGAAGAGCGCCGCGCCCAGGCCGAACACCGACTGGTTCGCGAGAGCGATCGCATGCTCCTCGTCATCAGCCTCGATGATCGCCGCCACCGGGCCGAAGATTTCGTCGTCGAACGCGGTCATGCCGGGCTTGACGCCCGCCAGCACGGTGGCCGGATAGTAGGCGCCCGGCCCGTCGGGAACGACGCCGCCCACCAGCAGCCTGGCGCCCTGCTCCACGCTTTTCATCACCTGCGCATGCACCTGGTCGCGCAGGTCGGTGCGCGCCATCGGGCCGATGTCGGTGGCGGGGTCCCGCGGGTCGCCATACCGGATCGCCTTGAATTTTTCCGCATAACGGGCTTCGAATTCCGCGCGCAAGGGCCGTACCACGATGAAGCGCTTTGCGGCGATGCAGCTTTGCCCCGCATTGATGAGCCGGCTCTTCACGCAGAGGTCGACCGCGAGATCGAGGTCCGCATCTTCCAGCACGATGTAGGCGTCGCTGCCGCCCAGTTCGAGCACGCATTTCTTCAGTTCCGAACCGGCTATGCCAGCCACCGACCTTCCTGCCGGCGTGCTGCCGGTCAGCGTGACCGCGCTGACCAGCGGGTTGCGTATCAGCGCCTCGACCCGCGAGCTTTCGACCAGCAGCGTGGAAAATGCATGGGCCGGGAATCCTGCGTCCTTGAACACCGCCTCGATCGCCAGCGCGCACCCGGAGACGTTGGACGCATGTTTCAGCACGCCGACATTGCCGGCCATCAGGGCGGGCGCGGCGAAACGGAAGACCTGCCAGAACGGAAAATTCCACGGCATGACCGCAAGGATCACGCCCAGCGGATCGTAGGCAACGTAACTTTCCTGCGCGTCGCTGGCAATTGATTGCTTCTGCAGAAACTGGTGCGCATGTTCGGCGTAATAGTCGCAACATCCCGCGCATTTCTCGATTTCGGCAATCCCATCCCGTATCACCTTGCCCATTTCATCGGCCATCAGCTCCGCCAATTCCGCTTTCCTCGCTCGCAGCAGCGTGGCGGCGGCGTGCATCAGCTTCGCCCGCTCGGGAAAGGAGTTCAGCTTCCAGTGCTGGAATTCGTCGGCGGCCGCGCGCAGGCGCGTCTGCAAGGCCTCGTCGGTTGCGGACGAATAGGTTTGGATGACTTTTCCTGATTGCGGGTTGATGCTTTCCATGTGTCGACCTTTTGATTTATATCGGGCTACCGAAAACGGCATGTGCGAAATTTAGGGAAACCAACTGTTAAACGCTACAAATTCACGGGAATGTTACGACCGCAAGAAATGGCAAATCGTTCCCGCGGAAAACCCGTTCTAATTATTGGAACAAATACGCGTCACTGTCCTTTCAAGGCCGCGCGTTGATTGAAAAAAGGTAACAAGCTTTCGCTTAATGCAGACATGCCGTAGCACAGAACTGCAGCCTGCCTTGCAAATAAGTGTTTTCAGGATAAATAGTTTTATAATCGAACAAAATCAAACGATTAGCGAAAGAATCCGGATCAATTTTCACCTTTTCAAACGGAATTTTTTTATTGCGATTTGCTAACCAATTCCGATACGGATTGGGGTATATTTTTCGTAAAAAATGGCGGTTTGCGAACGGACCGACCAATTGAGCGGAACCGTTCCTATCGTCCGGCACCAAGTCCGGGAATGGCAATCCGCCACGGCGCTAAACCGCAGCAGGCGTCGAATGTGAAACTTTATTAACATTGTTCGCGTGAATTTCGCCAACCCGATTAAACGTGGAAGGTGAGCCACCAACGTTTCACACTGAGAATAATCAAGCTGCGTCAGCTTACGCATTGAAATAGTCTATCAAATAAGATACGCTTCCGTCGCCAATGAAATTTGGCTTTTCTCAACTAATACTTCAGGGTGTTTAATATGGCTACCTATAAAGAAATTCAGGCAAAAATCGAGGACCTGCAACGTCAGGCCGCTGCCCAGCGCGAAAATGAATTAGGCGCCGCCGTTCAGCGTATCCGCGAAATGATGTCGGAATACGGCATTACGGTAAATGACCTGCAAACGCCCAAAAAAGGTGCAAATAAAAAATCGGGTACCGTGCAATTCCGGAATACCGAAACCGGCGATACCTGGAGCGGACGCGGCAGAATGCCAAACTGGCTTTCCGGCAAGGACAAGGAACAATTCCGCGTCTGAGTTCGTTCAGCAGGCCGAGCGGCTTCGCACCGGAGCTGCCTGGCTGGCAACACCAACCTTCGACATGGCCACCGTGCCATATCGTCGATGGCACGACTTTCCCGCGGTCCTCCATTCCGACCTTCTTTCCCGGAAACGGATGACAGCAGGGAATGGCTGCCGGCACGGGCCGGACCAGGAAGGGCGAGCTGCCCCTCAAGGCGAAAACGGACCCGCAGACCCGCAGTTTCTCCGGCCACGCAATGCGTGCCCCCGGCGCGATGCCTTCCATCCCCGCAGATTTCCAGATTCCCATTTCATTGCGGCAGCATGCCCGCATATCGGATGATGACCGCCACCCGTTCCTCGACGGCCAGCTTCTTTGCGATCAAGTGCTATTTTGCATAGCTCGTTATACTTCAGGATTCAAATTGGGGAAACGCATGAACAAGCAACTGCTATTGACGGCACTGGTCGGCTTGAGCGCCGCCGTGCAAGCCGCCGTGCCGCTGGCGCCTGCACCACAGCAGGCGCAGGCAGCCAACCTGTCCGCGCAGATCCTGACCCGGCATCATTACCGGGCGCTTCCGCTGGACGACGCGATGTCGCAAAAGATATTCGACCGCTACCTGAAGACGCTGGACCCGGAACGGCTGTTCTTCCTGCAAAGCGACATCACGCAGTTTTCCGCCGCGCGAACCCGGTTGGACGACGCCATCGCCCAGGAAGACCTGCGGGTGCCGTTCGAGATTTTCAACCTGTACCAGCAGCGCGCCGCCGAACGGCTCGGCTACGCGCGCGAATTGCTGAAGCAGGATTTCGACTTCACGCAAAATGAAAGTTACCAGTACCAGCGCGACAAGGAGCCGTGGCCGGCGTCGCTGGACGAGGTGCGCGATGTCTGGCGCAAGCGCGTCAAGAGCGACTGGCTGCGCCTGAAACTGGCGGGCAAGGACGACAAGTTCATCCGCACGACGCTGGACAAGCGTTACGCGAGCACCCTGGCGCGGGTCGAGAAGTACAAGTCCGAGGATGCGTTCCAGGTATTCATGGACGCCTATGCGACCGCCATCGAGCCGCATACCGACTATATGAGCCCAACCGCATCGGCCGATTTCGATATCGCGATGAGCCTGTCGCTGGTCGGCATCGGCGCGGTGCTGCAGGAGCGCGATGAGTACACGACCATCCGCGACCTGGTGCCAGGCGGCCCGGCAGCGCTCTCCACCAGGCTCAAGGTTGGCGACCGCCTGATTGCCGTCGGCCAGGGCGCGGAAGGTCCGATGACCGACATCGTCGGCTGGCGCGTCAACGACGTGGTCGGGCTGATCCGCGGCGCCAAGGACACTACGGTGCGGCTGGACGTGCTGTCCGGCGACGCCGGACCGGATGCCAAGACCCGGCGCATCTCGCTGGTGCGCGACAAGATCAACCTGGAACGGCAGGCGGCCAAGAAGTCGATCATCCAGGTCAAGGAAGGCGGCGCGACCCGCCCCGTCGGCGTCATCACCGTGCCGATGTTCTATCAGGATATCGAGGCGCGCCGGCGCGGCGACAAGGAATTCAAGAGCGCCGCGCGCGACGTCGCCCGCCTGGTCGAGGAACTCAAGAAGGACAAGGTCGACACCCTGCTGATCGACCTGCGCAACAACGGCGGCGGCTCGCTCGACGAGGCCATCGAACTGACCAGCATCTTCACCGGCGCCGGTCCGGTGCTGCAGGAGCGCGACTCGCGCGGGAACGTCAAGGTCGACAGCGCGAAGGCGCCGCGTGCGACCTGGAACGGCACGCTGGGCGTGCTGATCAACCGCGGGTCGGCGTCCGCCTCCGAGATCTTCGCCGCGGCCATACAGGACTACGGGCGCGGCGTGGTCATCGGCGAACCCAGCTTCGGCAAGGGCACGGTGCAAACCGTGATCAACCTGGACCAGATGGCGCGCAACGAGAAGCCGCAGTTCGGCGAACTGAAGATGACGATCGCGCAGTTCTTCCGGATCAATGGCGGCACCACGCAGCTGCGCGGCGTCGTGCCGGACATCCGCTTCCCGACGGTGTCCGACACCGATCAGTTCGGCGAATCCAGCTATGACAACGCGCTGCCGTGGACGCAGATCAAGGCGGCCAACTTCATGCCGTCGAACGACCTGACGCGCCTGCTGCCGCTGCTCGAGGACCGGCATGCGAGCCGCATCGCCAAGGACAAGGATTTCCAGTACCTGCTGGAGGACCTGCGCGAGGTGCAGCAGCAGCGCGCGAAGCGCCAGCTGTCGCTGAACGAAGCCGAGCGCCGCCGCGAGCGCGACCAGCGCGAAGCCCGCCTCAAGCAGCGGGAAGCCGGCAATGAAGCGGATGCCGCAAAGGGCGGGAAGCCGAACAAGCAAGCCGCGGCAGCGCGCAAGATCGTGCCGCAGGACGCCGGCCTGCAAGCCGGCGAACGCAGCCTGAGCGAAGAGCTGGCCGAAGAAAAGGCGCAAAAGGAAGCCAAGGACATCTGGCTGGACGAAGCGGCCCGCATCGTCGGCGACGAAGCGGCGCTGCGCAAGTCGGAGCCGCGCCTGGCCGCACGCAGCAGCCCGGTCCCGGCGCCCGTTCCGGCGGAACCGCGGCGCTAGGGCTGCACCGGCGGCCGGCCGCCGAGGCCTGACGCCGGCTGCGCTTTCCGGCCTATCCGCGAAAGCCCGCCTGGACCACGTTGAGCGGCCCGGGCGGGCGCGCTACCGCCTGCTTCAGGAATGCGGATGCCGGTGTATCGGGTCCACCCAGGCCACCTCCTCGGGCGCCTCGACCGCGGCAATGTCGAGATTCACCACCACCGCCTCGTTATCGCTGCGCACCAGCACGCATTCCAGCGGCTCGTCGGTGCTGGCGTTGATCTCCTGGTGCGGCACATACGGCGGCACGTAAATGAAATCCCCCGGCCCGGCTTCGGCCACGAATTCCAGCCGCTCGCCCCAGCGCATCCGCGCATGTCCCCTGACTATGTAGATGACGCTTTCCAGCGCGCCGTGATGATGCGCGCCTGTCTTGGCGTTCGGATGGATGGTCACGGTCCCTGCCCATATTTTCTGGGCGCCGACCCGGGCATGGTCGATCGCCGCTGCGCGGTTCATGCCGGGCGTCTGCGCGGTGTTGCTGTCGAGCGCATCGTGCCTGACCACGCGGACGCCATCGCTGCGCCAATCTTTCTGCGGTTCTTCCCTGTCCATCGCATTTCCTCCTGTCGCGTGCTGTTGCCGGAATGATCAGCTTACCGAATCTTTTCTCGTCCGTACGGGCTGGTTCGTAAAGGAAACATTAAGTGTGGCGTTCGACCTGTCTTGCATGCGGTAAAAACGAGACAGGAATGACAATTTTTCCCTCGCTTCCTCTGGCAGCTTTAACAAAAGAAGTGCATGATGGACTGACCCCGAAAGTAAAATCCTGATGTAGAAATCGTAAAATGAATAACCGTTCCAGCGACGTTTTCCATGGCATTTCCGACGTTTCAAAGTTGTTCGACAGCATTTTGCTTCAATCCCGCGGCGAGCAGGCAATGACCCAGAAAAATGCGCTGCAAGTCCAGATCAATACCCTGCTGAGCCTGCTGCATGCCTGCCTCGAACAAAGTCGGCTGCAGGCGACGCTGCCAGGAACGGAAGCCCAGAATACACTGGCAGCCATTCATGCAGTCGAGCCGTTGATCGCGCATATTTCAACGATGCTTAATTTGCTTGTGCGGGCGGGAATTGAAATAAACGGCAACCCGTTTCTGGACGAGGATACGACACTCCATGAAATCCGCCAGTTTCTGCGCCTGAATGAAGTCATGGCCATGCTGCCCCAGGTCATATACAACCTGGAGCCCGAGCAGGCCGAGATTGCCGAAGACCTGCTGGGCCTCGACCCGGATGACAACAGCATCAGTGGCGGCTTCTTTCCGGCGTCGGAAATACGCAAGTCGGCATCGTTCCCGCTTTCCGACCTGGTCGGTCAGCAAAAGCCGGAGAACAATGGGGAGGAGTGGGAATGGGTGCGCCGCCATGGCGGACTGGCGCAGGCGGCTGGCGCCGAAGCACTGGCAGGCGGGTTCGTGCTGGATCTGGGCATAGCGCTTTCGGATGCGCCGGCAAGGCTGCAGCCGATGCTTGCCGAAGCCCGTGAAAAAGGCCTGGGCTACCTGATTTTCTACTAGAGCACGGCAGCCTGCGGCGCTGCGGACCGGCTGGCGGCGCCAGCGGTTCTACCGTTCGCCTGCCCAAACATCAGCAACAGGTACTGCATGGCCTCGGCCTGGCGGCGCGGATCGGCGGCCTGCGACTTGCAGAGACCAGCCAGCGCAAGCGCCTTGTTCCACAGTGAATCGATCAATTGGTCGGGCACACCGGCCCGGCGCGCCAGCCATGGCAGCGACTTGGGTTTTTCTGCAATACGCATTTCAATATTCCTGGTCGCGTGATGCGCAGGCGTCCAGCCGTTCAAGCCTGGCCGCGCTGGCGGGATTGTTCGTACGCCTGCCTGGCGGCTGGCGCTTTCAATACCAGCAACACGTACGCGTGGGCGCTCACATAGGCGGCGATTCCGAGACTGACGAACAATGTATCGATTGATGCAAACATGATGACTCCTTGAAGTTGGACCGATAACGCAGCCATCTTTCCCGATGGCTCTTTCATGGTAAGGATATGGGGCGGCTGGGCTGGACTACCAATTTCCATTGCGGATACCCGCTATCCATGCGGTGAATGAGCCCCGGAAATCGCTACTGTCCCGGCAGGCTTCGCCGGGCCGCGCATCGGTTCGGCCAGGAATCTCTAATACGCATACCCGGTGTGCATCCGGCGGATAAACGCCGGAAGAAGCGACAGTCCGCGCACGATCCGCCGAACCATGCGTCGGCATGACCTACCGGCACGGGCGCCGTAACCTGTGCTGCCGGGCAGATCGGCGGCAGATTCAGCGGGCCAGCTGGTCCCGTCTGGCGGGAGCCGGCGGTTCCCGGGCTGGCGGCGGTGGCGGCCTGTCCGGTTCCGTGACCGGAGGATGGTCGGAGCGGCCGGGGCGGGGACCCGGTATCGGGATGCCTTCCGGAATGATCGGGTCGTCCGGCGTTCGATGCAATTTCAGCGAAGTCATTGAAAACTCCTAGAATGTCCGTAATCGGTTCGGGATGCTGGGCCCGCAGGCAGGATGAATCCACGTTGGACAGGCCGGAACCGGGATTGTGCAGTCATACCAATCCCAACCCATAAACGCATCGGGAAATCGGGTCTTTTTTCCGCCTGGCCGCGTTGCACCCGTCGTGAACAGCCTGCTATTAATAGCCTGCTGTTCATTCCTCCTACGCCTTGCCAGGCGAAAAAACCCATCGATTTCATCCGGTCCGTTATGGATTGGGATTGGTATAAGGTGCGGTCGGCACAGCATCAAAATCCATGTCCACGCAAAAGCAGGCCGCACATCCGGGCATCATGCCTGCCCGTCCCCTGCCCGCTGGCCCCCGGTGCTGCCTGCCGGCTTGCCACTCCTGCGCGCTGCACCCCGCCAGCCACACACCGCGTCCGGCGATGCCGCGCAACGTCACAAGGTCACCGTGCCGAATGCGCGCAGCGCAAGGTACGGCGGCACCTCGGCCATCGACACGATGGACAATTGCGGCAATACCCGTTCGGTCAGGATGCGCAGGTGGCGGCGCAGCTGGGGCGCGCAGACCAGCACCGGCATCAGGTTGCTCTTGACCATTTTTTCCACCTGCGCCGCCAGCCGGGCCAGCACCTGTTCCGCATAGCGCGGCTCGAGAATCAGCGTGGCCTTGTCGTCGACGCTGCGCAGGCTGGCGGCGATCGACTGCTCGATCGACGGGTCCAGCGTCAGCACAGCCAGCTCGCTGCCCTTGTTCAGCAGCGCCTGGCAAATGGTGGCGCCCAGCCGCTGCCGCACGAGTTCGGTCAGCTGCGCCGCGTCGCGGGTCTGGCGGGCGCCGTCCGCCAGCACTTCCAGGATCAGCGCCAGGTTGCGGATCGATACTTTCTCCTCCAGCAGGTTCTGCAGGACCTTCTGCACTTCGGACAGCGCCAGCACGGTGGGCACCAGTTCCTCGACCAGGCCGGCATTGGTCTTGCGCACCGTGCCGACCAGCCGTTCCACCTCGCTGCGGGACAGCAGCAGCGCCGCATGCTTGCGCAGCACTTCGCCCAGGTGGGTCAGGAAAACCGTGGCCGGATCGACCAGCGTGTAGCCGGCCTGCCGCGCCTCGTTGCGCTGCGCCTCCAGCACCCAGACCGCCGGCAAGCCATAGCTCGGGTCGCGGGTCTCGATGCCGCGCAGCGCGTGGGGCTCGCTGCCGGACCGCAGCGCGAGGATATGGTCCGGCATCAGTTCACCGTCGGCGACCCGGTTGCCATACAGCTGCACGTCATAGGCGCCGGCTGCCAGCTTGCGTTCGTCGCGGATGCGCACCTTCGGCAGCACGAAGCCGTCCTCCAGCGCAAAACTCCTGCGAAAACCGCTGATGCGTTCCATCAGCCCGGCATTGGCATCGCCGATCAGCGGCGCCAGCGCCTGCCCGATACGGACCTCGATCGCATCGACCGCGAGCAGGTCGTACAGGTCTTCCTCCTTCGCCGCCGCGGCCGTGTCCGTGGCTGTCGCCGGCGGATTCGACGCCGCGCGGCGCGCGAACCACCAGGCCAGCGCAAACAGCATGATCAGCGAGGCCAGCGGCAGCATGGGCAAGCCCGGCAGCAGCAGCATGACGGTCAACGCGACGACGACGATGCCCAGCGTCTTCGGAAACAGCATCAGTTGCCGGTACACTTCCGTGCTCAGGTTCTCGTCCGACGCCGAACGGGTCACGATGATGCCGGTGCCCAGCGCAATCACCAGCGCCGGCACCTGGGTGACGATGCCGTCGCCTATGGTCAGCAAGGTATAGGTGCGCAGCGCCTCGTCCCACTTCATGCCCATCTGCATGACGCCGATCGCCCAGCCGCCGACGATGTTGATAAGCAGGATCACGATGCCCGCGATCGCGTCGCCCTTCACGAACTTGGACGCGCCGTCCATCGCCCCGTAGAAGCTCGCTTCCTTCTCGATGTTCCTGCGCCGCTGCTGCGCCTCGGCCTGGTCGATGAAGCCCATGTTCAGGTCGGCGTCGATGCTCATCTGCTGGCCCGGCATGCTGTCCAGCGTGAACCGGGCCGCGACTTCTGCGACGCGCTGCGCGCCGCTGGTGATCACCACGTACTGCACGATGATGAGGATCAGGAACACCAGCAGGCCGATCACGTAATTGCCGCCGACGACATAGCTGCCGATGGCGCCGATGACCCGCCCGCCGTCGGCGCTGGACAGGATCAGCCGGGTGGCGGCGATGTTCAGCGAAAGCCGGAACAGCGTGGCGATCAGCAGCAGCGAGGGAAACGTCGAAAACTGCACCGGCGTGCGGGTGTAGAAGGTCAGCAGCAGCACGAGCAGCGCCAGGCTGACATTGGCGAGGATAAGGAAGTCGAGCAGCCGCGACGGGATGGGCGTAAACAACACCACCAGGATGCCGATGGTCAGCAGCACCAGCGCGACATCGGCCTGCTCGCCCAGCACCTTGCGCAGCGGGTTCATGCGCGCGCTCCGGCGCCGGTCCTGGCCATCGTGCGCAGCCAGATCAGCACGCGCGCGACGTCGACATAACTGTCAGCGGCAATCGGCTGGTCGATCGCGCTGCCGCGAAACAGCGCGCGCGCCAGGCGCCGGTTCTGCACCACCGGCACCCGATGGCGCCAGGCCATTTCGCGCATCAGCGACGCGAGCTTGCCGGCGCCTTTCGCCAGCACCACGGGCGCCGGCATGCCGGCATCGTCATACTTCAGCGCCACGGCCAGCCAAGTCGGATTGGTGATCAGCACATCGGCATCCCTGACACGCCGAAGCGACGCGCTGCGCTGGCGCGCCTCGCCCTGCAATGCCCGGCGGCGCGAACGGATCCGCGGGTCGCCTTCCTGCTGCTTGTGCTCGTCGCGCACCTCGCGCCGGCTCATCATCATCTGCTTGCCGAAGTGGCGGCGCGATGCGGCGATGTCGAAGAGCACGATGGGTATCAGCGCGAGCAGGCACCAGGCCAGCAGGCGCAGCACCAGGCTCAGCGCAGCCATCGGGTAGGTCCGCACATCGCTCTGGATCAGGGCAAGCAGCTGCGGGATCGAATGCCTGAGGACAGTCCAGATCGCCGCGGCCAGCAGCAAGGCCTTGGCCACGGCCCGCAGCGTGTCGAACAGCAGCTTGCTGTTGAAGAAGCGCTTGAGTCCATCCACCGGGTTCAGGCGTTTGAAATCCGGCGTGATCGGCGTAAAGCTCAGTACCGGCCCCGTCTGCATCAGGCAGCCGGCGGCCCCGGCCAGCATCAGCAGGACCGCCAGGCCGGCCCATAGGCGCAGCCCGGCGCTCAGCATCGACGTTGCCAGCACCTGGGCGGCGCGCGGCGACAGCATCGCGCCGGATTGCCCGAGGCCGGCGGCGAACAGCCGCAGCATGCCGCTGAACAGCGCCGGCCCGTTCCAGTAGAGCATGCAGGCCAGCACCGTCAGCGCCAGGAAGGAACCAAGCTCCACGCCCTTGGGCACCGAGCCCTTGGCGCGCGCCTGCCTCAGCTTCCAGGGCGTGGCCTTCTCGCTGCGCGACTGTTCCTCTTCCGCCATCTCATCTCCCCGGCAAGGCGTCCCAATAGCGGAACACCGATTCAAAAATGCGTAACAGCACCGGTCCCATCAGCGGCGCCGACATTGCCAGCACGGACAGACCGGCGACGATCTTGACCGGTATCGACAGCAGAAAGACATTCGCCTGCGGCAGCACGCGGGCAACCACGCTCATGCCGGCATCGGCCAGGAACACGCACAACACCGCCGCGCTCACCAGCATCATGCCCAGGCTGAACATCAGCCCGAACTGCTGCAGGACCACTGCCGGCGAAACGCCCAGCGGACTCGAGCCCAGCGGTGCGGCCCGCACCGAAAGGGCAAGCCCGCGCAATGCCATGTGATGGCCGTCGACGCCGAGGAAGGCGGCGATGCCGGTCATCTGCAGCAGCAGTCCGAGCAGCGGCACCTGGGTGCGCGTGCCCGGGTCGAACAGCGTCGCCACGCCGAATCCCATCTGCAGGTCCAGCAGGCGCCCGCCCACAAGGAAGGCCGCGAAAGCCGTGTTGAGGCCGAAGCCCATCAGGCCGCCCCATAGCGCCTCGTGAACCATGGCCATCAGCACGGCGGGTGTCGAGCGCATGTCGACGGCGATTGAAGGCGCGAGCGCCAGCGTCAGGCAGGAGGTCAGTGCAAGCAGCGCCAGCACCCGGATGCGCGCGGGCACGCCGGCACCGCCCAGCACCGGCGTCATGAACAGCACCATGCCCAGCCGTATCGACAGCAGCAGTCCGGCCAGCAGGCTTTGCGCATCGATATGCAATGCTGTCATCGGCGGCGCTTTACAGGTAGGAAGGAATGGCGTTGAACACCCATGCGGCGAAGGACACGATCTGGCGCAGCATCCATGAACCGGCAATCACCAGCACCGCCACGACCGACAGCAGCTTGGGCACGAAGCTCAGCGACATTTCCTGGATCTGGGTGACCACCTGGAACACGCTGACCAGCAGCCCCACCAGCAAGGCCGCGAGCAGCACCGGGGCGGCGACGAGAAGGGCAGCCCACAGGGTTTTCGAGGTAAGCATTACCGCGAGATCGATCGACATGAACTCTTTCCAGAACCTTGACAAAAAAAGCCCGTGAGAGGACAGCCAGCGCAGGGGCCACCGGCAGCAGCGCGCAGCCGTTCAACCGCATGGCAGGGACTGCTCGCGAAGCATGGGCAGGGGCGTGGGCAGGGACCGCATCTCCCCGTCCGTCCTCGCGCCATGAGTGCCTGCAAGGTTTCTCCAGTTCATTGAATGGCATGGAAAAACCGAATTCTTGCGGACTTGTGACACATCGTTTTCACTTAACTGGTATTCGAACATCGCGAGATTTATTAGCATGCAAGCCTTGCCGTTTAACGCGTTTTAGCTGTTGCGACGGTCATCTGCTCTGCTATGCTCGGCGCATCGCGCATGTCTGCAATGCCGTTTACTCCAACACCCCGTCCGGCGGCATGCCGCGCTTTCGTCCAACAACCATAGGGACTTTCGATGCATGGCTTGTCACCGTCCTGCCAATCGAGCCGGCTTGCACGCCTGCTGGGCTACCTGGAACATGACCCGGACAACATTGCGCTGCTGCGCGATGCATCCGACCTGGCGCTGCAGGAAGGCTGTTGGGGCGAGGCCAGGGCCCTGGTCGACCGCATGCTCGCACTGATGCCGCATGACCCGGTAAGCCGCTACCGCCGGGCGGTGATCCTGACGCAGGACGGCGATGCGGCCGGCAGCCTGGCGCTGACTCAAGCGCTGCTGGACGAGGGCCTGCAGCAGGATGCGGTGCTGTTCCAGCATGCGCGCGCGCTGATCCTTGCCAACCGCCATGCCGAGGCGGAACCCGTGCTCGAGGGCTTGCTGCCGCGTGCCGGCGACCTGCCCGAATTCAACCACCTGTACGTGCGGGCGCTGCACGGCGCCGGGCGGATCGAGGACGCGATCCGCATTGCCGAGGGCCTGGGCGCGGAGCCGCTTGCGCAGGGCATGCTGAGCCTGCTGTACACGGACGCCGACAGGCTCGAGGAAGGCGGCCGGCTCGCTGCCGGCGTGCTGGCAACGCATCCGGACAACATCGACGCGCTCATCAGCGCCGGCACGGTGTCGCTGGCGATGGAAGAGGCCGGCGATGCGCTGCCGCACTTCGAGCGCGCCATGCGCTCGCATGCCGACAATGGCCGCGCGTGGATGGGCATCGGGCTGGCGCGCCTGTCCTGCCAGGACTTCCCCGCTGCGCGCACGGCATTTGAAAACACCGTCAGGCTGATGCCTTCCCATCTCGGCTCATGGAATACGCTGGCATGGATCGCGATGCTGCAGAAGGACCATGCCGCTGCCGAGGCCATGCTGCAAGCCGCGCTGCGGATCAACCACAATTTCGGCGAAACCCACGGCACCATTGCCGTCCTGCGCGCATTCGAACAACGCTGGGCGGAAGCGAAGCAGCATGCCGACACCGCGGTGCGGCTCCAGCCCGACTCGTTCGCCGGACGCTTTGCGCAGACGCTGGTGCTCGAACATCGCGGCCGGCCTGACAAGGCGCGCCAGCTCCTGGAACAGGCAATGGGCAGCTTCCAGGCGCCGGCCGGCGGCAACCTGGCCGACGTCGTGCGCCGCTACCTGCTGCGCAATCCCGCGGCAAGGAAGGACGCTTCCGCCGCTTCAACCACGGACAGGGAATCGCCATGAATTCCAATATCGGGCTCGACTCGCAGGAACTGAAATTCCTGGCCATCGAGGCCAGCCGCGGCAGGCAGGCCGAGCGTGCGCTGGGCTATCTGAAGCAGGCGATCGGGCAAGCGCCGCTGGACGGCGAACTCCACTACCTGATGGCTGCGGAACATGCGCAAATGGGCATGTACGACCGTGCCGCGGAAGAAATGGAACATGCGCTCAGGCTTGCGCCCGGCCTGCATGCCGCCCGCCTCCAGCTCGGCCTGTTGTACCTGACACAGGCCAACGTGGATGCCAGCGGCAGGACGCTCGAGCCGCTATGCGCATTGGACGAAGGCAGCTGCTTCCGTTCTTTCGCGTTCGGCCTGCTGCACCTGATGCACGACCGCTTCCCCGAGTGCCGCGCAGCGCTCGCGCAAGGCATCGCGCTCAAGGCGCAAAATGACGCGCTCAATGGCGACATGCGGAAAATACTGGATGCGCTGCCGGCCCCGGCGGTGGATGCGGCGTCCGCCGACAGCAATGTCTGGCTGTCCGCCTACAAGCAGGACGACGCCCCGAACTAGCCACCGCGATGCTTCGCCTGCCTGCCCGACCGGTTGCGGAAAGCGGCATCATGCGGCGAGCTTGCGCCGCATGGCGTTTGTCCGCCGGGTTGATGCATCCAGATGCCTGATCCACATGACCTGGCCGGGAGCGCCTAGAATGCCAGCCGCTGCTGCCGCCGGCCCTGTTCAACGCGGCGCGGCTGCTGGCCAGCCGCAATCGCCCGGCCGATGCAAGCCGGCACATCGACGCGCTGCTGCAGACCGCACCTGCCGACAATCTTTACATCGCCCGCGCATGCGAACTGCAGCAGATGCCCGACAACGCCATGGCCTCGGCGAACCAGCCAGATCGCACATAGGGCGTTTGCATGCCGGCCGGCGTGCAGGCGGCAGGCACAGGTTTCAAGGGTTTGATATCAATCCCGGTTCAAAGGAGCCATGCAAGTCCGTAGGGTGTAATAAGCGAAAGCGCATTACACCACTGGCCAATCAACGACCGTCGCCTGTTCGCAACCAATGGTGTAATGCGCTTTGCTTATTACACCCTACGAATCGGCGCCGTCGGTCTCGTCCGTTACGCCATAGCCTGGGATTGGTATAAGCCCTCGGACACGCGTGGCGTCGTCGAAGGCAAGGCAAGGACGCGCGCTCCGGTTGAGGCCGCTTGCGGCTTCAGTGCGCGGCCCGCTGTGCTGCGAGCGGGCATCGATCGATGTCATGCATGACCTGACGGCGATGGATGCGCCGGGGTTGAGCTGGCACGCAGCCTGTATGGCTGATACTTCTCAGTGAAAACTCCCCAGGAGCGAACGCGCCACCAGATTCCAGCCATCGATCAGGATAAACATCAGCAGCTTCAGCGGCAACGCGATCATCACCGGCGGCACCATCAGCATCCCCAGCGACATCAGCACGCTGGACACGACCAGGTCGATCATGATGAAAGGCAGGAAGATCATGAAGCCGATCTGGAATGCCGAGCGCAGCTCGCTGAGCATGAACGCCGGCGTCAGCTGGACCAGGCTGATGTCCTCGACGCGGGCCGGCGGCGCGGCATGGGACAGTTCGACCATCAGGGCCAGGTCGGCTTCCCGGGTCTGGCGCACCATGAAGTCGCGCAGGTGGCCTGCGGCAATGGAGACTGCCTGCTCGCTGCCCATCTTGCCCGTGCTATAGGGCTGGAATGCCTGTTCGTTGATTTGCGTGATCACCGGCATCATCGCAAACAGCGACAGGAACAGCGCCAGGCTGACCAGCACCTGGTTGGGCGGCGTCTCCTGCATGCCGATCGCATGGCGCAGCATCGACAGCACGACCACGATCCGGGTAAATGCGGTCATTGTCACCAGCATCGCCGGGGCCAGGCTGAGCAGGGTCAGCAGCAGCATGATCCGGATCGGCATGGCGAGGTCGGCGCCGTCCCCGGCGATTGCCGGCAGGCGCAGTTCGATGGCCGCGGGCGCGGCCGCCCAGGCGCAGGCGCTGGCGCCGGTCAGGCCGAGGGCGATCAGGCAGCGCAGCAGCGCCCTCATGCGTCGCGTTCCGCGGCATCGGCGCTGCGCGCGAACTGGCCCAGCCGCAGCAGCTTGTCGCCGGATTGCACGAACAGGATTTCCTGGTCACGGTAGCCGACCACATGCACCATTGTCTGCTGCGGCAGCCGCAGTGTGGCGATGCTGTGCAAGCCTGCGGCAGGCGTCAGCCCGCCGGCCAGGCGCGCCGCCAGCCGCTTGCGCAGCATGAACAGTGCTGCCACGGTCAGCGCCAGCAGAATGACCACAGCGGCGTAGGCGAGGCCTGCCTGCAGCCCCGTTCCAGCTGCATCCGCGCGGTAAGGAATGCCGCCATCCGCTGCGCTGGCCGGGCCGGCAAGACCGAATGCCGGATAGACGACCTTACGCCAGTCCATGGCCCAGCTCCGTGATGCGTACGCCGAGCATGTCATCCACGACCACGAGCTCACCGCGTGCAATGGTCCGGTCGTCCAGCTGTACGTCGACCAAGGGGTTGACGTCGCATGCCAGCGGCACGACCGACCCGTCTTTCAGGCCGAACAGCTCGGTCACCGAGATTTCGCCTTCGCCGACAAGCGCGCGGATGCGCACCTTCAGCCCGCCGACAAGGTCGAGCCTGCCGCCAAACAAGGGCGGCCCCTCCATCGGCAGCGCCGATAGCGCCGGCAGTTCGATCGGGCTGACTTCCGTTGCATCCTGCAAGGACTCGCTGGCCGGATTACTTGTGTTCATGTTGCTTCCTTCGTGTTCAGCTGCAAAGTTGAATGACCGGCCGGCCGTCCTGCAGGCCCAGGTAGCAGCGCCCAAAGCCAGGGCCGCTGCCCGAAACCAGCGCCAGCGGCTGATCGGGCCGGGTGTCGAGCCGGATCACGTTGCCCGGCCGGAGTGCGAGCAGGTCGGCCAGCGCCAGCGTCGCCGATCCGGCCTGCACCCTGACCGGCAACCTGCATCCGGCCAGCGCCTCTGCGCGTGCCCGCAGCGGCGCCTGCATGCCGCGGACCGGGCGCCGGCACCAGGGGGCCACCGAGGCATGCGGCAGCCAGATGCGCACCGCGTGCTGGTCGAATGCCAGTCGCAGCAGCACGGCGCCGCTGCCCTTGCGGGCGGGAGCATGCAGCCGATGACCGTGGCTGTAGAGGTCTTCCTGGCGCGCGCTGCCGGCTGGCAGCCGGGCCAGCCGCGCCGGCAGGTCCCGCAACTGGTAATGCGCCAGCGCCGCCGGGAGGCCGCCGCTGGAAGCGCGCTCGCAGGGCGGCACGCCCAGGATGGCCAGTGCCTGCTGCTGCAGCGCGCCGACCAGCCCGCTGCCGTAGATGACGGCGACGCCAGGCTCGCCCTGCCCGTCCCTCATTGCCAGGACCTGCTCGCCGTCCGCGACACGGAGCAGCGGATGGCCATCGGCCCCGGCCACGCTGAGCGCGACGGCCGCCTCCGGCAACCATTCGTCCGCCCAGGCCTGGACCAAAGGCCGCAAGCTGCACGCAATGGCCTCGATATCCGCAGCGCCCAGCAGCCGCCACGCGTGGACGGCCTTCAACGGCGGCCCCGCATGTCGAACAGCTGCTGCATCATTTCGTTGGCGGTGCTGATGACCTGGGACGACGCCTGGTACCCGCGCTGGGTGACGATCAGTTCGGAAAACTGCGCGGTCAGGTCGACATTGGACGCCTCGACCTGTCCGCCCGCGATGCTGCCGAACAGGGTGCTCCGGGCGGCGCCGAGCACCGGCTTGCCGCCGGCAGCCACGCGCCACAGGCTGCGGCCCTCCGCCTCGAGATCCTGCGGATGGCCGAACCAGGCAAGCGCCAGGCTCCCGGCGGTTTTCGTGATGCCATTGCCGTACCGGAGGCGGATCGCGCCGTCGGCTTCGAAGCTGCTCTCCGTCAGCGTGCCGCTGGCTGCGCCGTCGGAAGCCGCCACCCTGGCGGTGGAGTCGCTGCCCAGGCTGAAGCTGGTGATGCCGTCGAATCTGCCCGGCGTGCCGAAGTTCAGCGCTACCTGCTGCGTGGCACCGTCCGGCAGGGTCAATGCGAAGCTGGCCGGCACGGCGTCGGGCGCCGGCGCACCGTCGGCGCCGAAGCGCAGCGTGCCCGAACCCAGCACATTCTGCCGGTCGTCGCTGAGGCTGTAGCGCCATGCACGGTCGGCAGTGCCGATTTGCGGATCGGACTGGTCGGTGAAGCGCATGGTCAGCGCATGCAGGACGCCTGCGCTGTCGTAGACCCTGATATCGGTGATCGTGTGGCTGCGGTCGGCGTCGCCGGTGGAAAGCGTCCCATCGAAGCTGATGCTGGCCGTGGCGCTTCCCGCCATGCTCCGATACGGCGCCAGGCTGAATGCCGACAGTGCGCCGTCGCTGCCCAGCAGCATCACCTCGTGCCCGGTGTCGCGCGAGACCAGCTTGTCCTCGCGATCGAATTCGAACTGGCCGGCGCGGGTGTAGAAGGTCTGGCCCTCGCCGTCGCGCAGCACGAAATAGCCGGCGCCGTCGACCGCGGCGTCGAGGACGTTGCCGGTCTGGCGCAGTTCGCCCTGCTTGTAGACGACATGGGGCTGGCCGGCGGCGACGCCATTGCCGCGCTGGCCGGTGACGCTGTCCCGCGCCGGCATCAGGTCCTGGAACTGCAGCACCGAGCGCTTGTAGCCCACCGTGTTGAGGTTGGCGACATTGTTGCTGATATTGGAAAGTCCCCGCGAGAATGTCGACAGGCCGGTAAGCCCGGTGTAGATGGATTCGAACATTGCTTGTCCTGTACTGGAATTAAACGGTTCAGCGCACCAGCATGACCTGCGACAGCGGCAGGTCGGTCAGGATGCCGCCATTGCCGGCCTTGATCGTGACGCGCGGCTCGCCCTGCTGGAACCGCAGGGCGGTGACCTCGCCGGTGGTGGTCGGGCCGCCGGTGGCCGACTGGACCTCGACCGTGCGGCCCAGGAGGCCCACGGACTGCGTCGCCGACTGGATGGTCAGCAGCAGCTGCAGCCTGTCGTTGACCTGGCGGCTTTGTTCCAGCGAGGTGAATTGCGCCAGCTGGGCGATGAATTCCTGGTTGTCCAGCGGCTTCAGCGGGTCCTGGTAGGTAAGCTGGGTCAGCAGCACCTTGAGGAAATCTTCCAGCCCCAGGCTGCTGGCCTGGGCCGCCGGTGCGCTCGGAGCGGCCAGCCCGCCTATCGATTCGATTGCCATTGCCATTTCCTTTACAAGACGATGGACGGAAGCGGGAAGTCCCTGCCGTTCAGGGTAAAACTGCGCAGCGGCGTTCCGGCGGCGGCCAGCGCGCCGCCCAGTTCCCGCAGCCAGCGCTGCAGCGCCGGGTCATGCTGCGTGGCGTCGGCGTCCCGCAGCCACAGGTGCAGGCCGTCGGCGTCAGCCATGCAGTGGAGCTTGCGCCACGGCCATCTCGCCAGCATGCCGGCAGGCAGCGCGGTGCGGATGTCATTGGCGACGCCGGATTTCGACTCCGTCTGGACGGCAAGCGGCGCGGGACCGGCGGAAGAGCGTCCGGACAACGCTTGGGACGGTGGCGGCGGCAACTGCCGCGACGACGAGCGCGCCGCAGGCAGCCACGCAGCCTGCGCTTGTTGGCCGCGAACGCTGTTGGCGGCAGGCCCGGAAGCCGGTCTGCTCGCAGCGGCGGTCCCGGCCGTCGCCAGGGAGGAATTGACATCGCTGGCGGCGACCGGCGCTGCGCCCCCGCGGGACGATACCGCCGCGAAGCCCGGCGCCTTCACCGACCGAAACTTGTCCAGCGCGGCCATTTGCTCCCGGTCGAACGCCTGGCGCCATGCAGACAGGCTATCGGGCGCACGCCTGCCGTCACGGGCCGGTGCGGCATGCGGCGCCGGCAGCGCGTCGATCGCGCTCATGCCTGCCCGCCGCGTCGCCGCATGCGGCTGAGCCAGCCATCGTCGAACGCGCTCTGCTGGCGGCGCGCAGTGCGGATCGCATGTTCGCCGGCCAGGCGCGCGCGATGCAGTTCCAGCATCCGCAGCGCGCTCCTGGCCCTTGCCAGGCATTCCATGCACTGCGCCCGTTCCGACTGCAGCGACGCAGCGCAGGCCGCCAGCCGGCCCGCGTCCCGCTGCAGGCTGCCCAGGTAGAGCCTGGTGACGCGTTGCCGCTCGATGTCCAGGATGCCGTCGGCCTGGCTGCGCCGCAGCGACTGTTCCGTGTCGCCGATGCTGGCCCGGCAGCACGCGGTCTCGTGCTCGATGTGCCGGATGCGCTGTTCGACCGCCGCCAGCGCGGCGCGGGCGGGCAGGAGCTCGGCCTCGCGCAGGTCCTGCAAGGTCTGCAGCGGATAACGGTAGGCGGATGACATCGGATCAGTTCTCCTCGACGATGGCCTGCAGCGCCTGCAGCGCCCGGGCGCGCGGCACGGCCTCGGCGACGTCCTGCGTTAAGAAGCGGTCCAGCTCGGGAGCCAGCGCAAGCGCCCGGTCCAGCTCGGGATTCGAGCCGCTCTTGTAGGCGCCGATGTCGATCAGGTCGCGGCTGCGTTCGAGCCGGTGCAGCAGGCTCACGGTGCGCCGCGCCAGGTCCTGTTCCGCCTTGCCGATCAAGGCCGGCATCAGGCGGCTGATGCTCCTGAGGATGTCGATCGCCGGGAAATGGCGCTGGTCGGCCAGCGCGCGCGAAAGGACGATGTGCCCGTCCAGCACCGAACGCACGGCGTCGACCACCGGGTCGCCGGACAGGTCGTCCCCCTCCGCCAGCACCGTATAAAACGCCGTGATGGAACCGCCTTCGGGGCCGGTGCCGCAGCGCTCGAGCAGGCGCGGCAGGCTTGCGAACACCGATGGCGTGTAGCCGCGCGCGGTGGGCGGCTCGCCGACCGCCAGGCCGATCTCGCGCTGCGCCATGGCGAAGCGCGACACCGAATCCATGATCAGCGCGACGTCGGCGCCCTGCTCCCGGAAGTATTCGGCCATGGCCGTGGCAGCGTAAGCGGCGTTGCAGCGCATCAGGGCCGGCTGGTCGGAGGTGGAGGCGAGCACGATGGACCGCTTCAGCCCCTCCGGACCCAGACTGCAGTCGATGAACTCCCGGACCTCGCGTCCGCGTTCGCCGACCATGGCGATCACATTCACATCCGCCTTCACATTGCGCGCCAGCATGCCCAGCAGCGTGCTCTTGCCCACCCCGCTGCCCGAGAAAATACCGACCCGCTGGCCTTTCCCCAGGGTCAGCAACGCATCGATGGCCCGCACCCCGCTCTCCAGCACCTGCCTGATGGGCGGCCGGGCCAGCGGGTTGATCGCGTCCTTGCGCAGCGAGACCATGGCATGCGCCGGCGGCGCGGGCATGCCGTCGATCGGATGGCCGAACGCATCCACCACACGTCCCAGGAAGCCGGAGCCGGTCGGCACCTGCAAGGGCCGGCCGCGCGCGATGACTTCGCCGCCCATGCCGATGCCGCGCAATTCGCCGTAAGGCATGAGCAGCACCCGACCGTCGCGTATGCCCACCACCTCGGCCAGCACGGGCGCCGCCTGGCCGCGGGAATACACTTCACAGACTTCCCCGAGGAACGCGTCCGGACCGCTCGCTTCCAGCACCAGGCCATAGAATTGGGTGACGCGGCCGATGCGCCGCACCAGTTCGGCCTGGGCCACCGCGTCGGCGTAGCGCTGGCCACTCATGCCGGTGCCCCATGCGCGCGCTGCAGGCCGACCAGCAGGGTCTTGAGTTCGAGCAGCTGGGTTTCAAGCCGGCCGTCGAGGCTGCCGGCGTCGGTGTCGACGATGCAGCCGCCGATAAGCACCCGTTCGTCCGCGACCAGGATCGCGCTGCCGGACTTGAGCGCATGGCCGTTTTGCGTCAGCAGCGCATGGTGGGCGGGCGACACCCGGATGGCCCGCAATGCACGGTCAGGCAGCTGTTCCAGCACCCGCTGCACGGTGGCGGTGACGACGGCAGGGTCGCCTGCGCTCTGGCCGATCAATTTCGACAGCGCGGCGAACGCGATCTCGATCGCCATCGCTTCGATGGCGGCGCTGCGCCGGGTGCAGGCTTCGGCGATAGCGGCGCCCAGTGCGGCGAGCGCAGCGGCCTGGGCCGTGGCCGCCGCGTCGGCGTCCTGGCGACCTTGCTGCATGCCGTCAAGCATGCCCATTTCGCGGCCTGCGTCCCAGCCCTCCTGCCGTCCGGCCGCAAACCCGGCGTCGTAAGCCTGCGCGTGCAGATCGTCCTGGGTGAACCGGCCATCGTCGCCGGGGGCGGCCGCGGCTACGGCCGCACCGGCGGCGGGCGTTCCCGGCATCGACTCCGGTCCCGACATCGGCGCGCGGCCGCCGGCCAGATCGGGCACATCCGCAAGCTGCTGGGCCGGCAAGCGTTCAGCAGCATGCGCGACGCGCGGATGCTGCCGCAGCGGCACGCCGGTCGCGGCCACGCGGCTCGCCTTGATGACCGGTGTCATCCGCGCATCCCGGTTGCTGCGGCCGGCTTCGACCCGGCGCCAGCGCGGGCAGCCTTGTCGGCTGGCGCCAGCGCCATTGAAAATCCGTGGAGCAGCGCCGCGCGCATTGCCGCACGTAGCACGGGAGCCGCAGCCGACAGTTCGGCCAGGCGGCTGCGCTGGAAGGCCGACAGTGAATCCCAGTAGCCGGCACGCCAACGCCACGGTCGCATGTCGAGCAGCGCCACCCGCAACTGCTCGGGCTGAAGCGCCAGCACCTCCGCTATTTGCCGGACGTCGGCCGTATCGACCAGCACCACCTCGTCAGCATCCAGCGCCGGGTCCTCATCGACCGGCGGCAGCAGCGACTCCCCGGGCCGCAAGCCGGGCGCGATACCCAGTGCCTGCAGCTGCTTGAGCAGGGACTGCAGGGGCATGCGCATCGACGGCATCAACCGCCGCAACAGCCAGCTGCGGTCATCGCGCGACAGCGCATGCAACGCCAGCGCGGCCTTGCGCAAGCGTTCAGACCCCGGCGCCGTCATCGCATGCCCCCGGGAGAGCGCGGCGCCAGCCATTCCTGCAGTTCATGCAGCATCCGGACCCGTTCGCTGTCGGACAGACGGACCGCGTCCGCCCGGCGCCGCCGCAGGAACAGCATGGCCAGCGACAAGGCCAGGATCAGCAAGGCCGCCGGCAGCGCGTAGGCATGGCCCAGTTCATCGCGCGAGACCGGCGTCGCGCCTGCGCCTCCCGGCCTCGCGATGCGGGCGAAGGCGTCTGTGCCGGCCGGCGGCGCATCCGTCGCCGGCGCCTCGGCCGCCTGACTTTCATGCCGCGCACCGGCGAGGGTTTCCAGGCTGTAGACGGCAATGGCATCACCGCGCGCCTGGTTCAGGCCCACCGCCATGGACACCACCTCGGTCAGTTTCTGCGCACGCGCCGGCGGCAAGGTCTCGGGCAACACCACGCCGACGCTGAGGCGGCGGATCGCGCCGGGCGCGGTGACGATCTGCTCGATGCGCTTGCCATGCTGGAACTCGACTTCGTTGATGCTGGAATCGCTGCGCGCCGCCGCGCCGGCATCCGACGTCTGCGCGCCAGCGGCCGCCCGCGGCCTGCCTTCGCTCTGGCTGGTCTGCTTGCTGCGCACCACCGCGCCTTCGCCGCCATTACCGGCCGCGACCAGCACCTGCTCCTGCGTGACTTTCAAGGCTTCGTGATTGAGCAGCGCATCGACCGTGACGATGGCCCGGCCGGGACCGACTGCGCGGTCCAGCACCTTGCCCGCCTTCTCGATGAAATACGCCTCGGTCTGGCGCTTGATGTCGAGCCGGGCGTCGCCGCCCGCCAGCGCAGTGCCGCTGTCCGCGTCGGCCGCGGCGTTGAGCGCCACGCCGCGGTTGTCCAGTATCGTCACCGCGGCCGGCTCGATCTGCGGCACGGCGGCTGCGACCAGGCGCTGTATGCCCAGCACCTGGGCCGGCTGCAACTGCCTGCCGGGCCGGGTGGTGATGGTGATTGACGCTTTCCCATGGCTGTCGCCCCGGCGCAGCAGGCCGGAGTCCGGTATGACCAGATGCACGCGTGCTGCGCGCACTTCTTCCAGCGCCATGATGGTGCGCGCCAGTTCGCCCTGCATCGCCCGCTGGTAATTGATCTTCTGCGCAAACTCGGTCATGCCGAAGTCCGAATCGCTGAAAAGTTCGAAGCCGACCGTCCCGCGCAGGTTGACGCCCTTGCTCATCAGCTTGAGCCGGACCGGGTAGACATCGTGGCTCTCCACCAGGATGGTGCGGCCTTCGTCCTGCAGCCGGTGCATGACTTTCATCCGTTCCAGCTCGCTGATGATGGCGCTGGCGTCCTGGGCGTCGAGTTCGGAGAACAGCACCTGGTACTCGGGCGCCATCAGGCGCCATGCGAGCGCAACGGCGCCGGCAAGCAGCAGGAAGAGCATGGCGGCGACGGCGACGCGGGCGAGTGCGCCGAGAGCAAGGGTTTGCTGCCTGATTTTTTCCAGCATGTTCATGTCCTTACAATTGCATACGCTGGACGTCCTGCCAGCTTTCCATCAAGCGGTTTCGCACCTGCAGCGCAAGCTGAAACGCAATGCGCGCCTGCTCGATCTCCAGCATCAGCTGGTGCAGGCTGTCGACCTGTCCGGCGGCCAGCCTGATTGACTGCGTTCCCGCGGACTTCAGGCTGCGGTCCAGTTCGGCCAGCTGCGCCTGCAGCACGTTGCCGAACGCGGTGCCGCCGGGGCCATCCAGCAGGCCGGACCCGGCAGCACCCGGCGCCGCCATGCCGGCACTTGCGAGCGCCTGCAGGTCGGCGCCCGGCGGGATGAATGCGATCGGCGCCGTCATCGCCCGCCGCCGATCTTCAGCGCTTCCTGCGCCATGCTGCGCGCAGCGCTGATCGATGCAATATTGGCCTGGTAGGCACGCGTTGCATTCATGATGGTGACCATCTCGGCCAGTGTGTCGATTTGCGGATAGGCGACGAAACCGCGGCTATCCGCGTGAGGATGGCCGGGTTCGAGCAGCAGGCGCGGCGGCGCCTCGACGGTGACGACGCCGCTGGCATGGGGCAGCGGCAGCGCCGCAGCGGCGCCGGCCTGCATCAGCGCATCGAAGCCGGGCGCGGACTGCGTCACGAGCCGGCCGGCGCGGTAATAGCCGCCATTGGCCGTGCGCGTGGTATTGGCATTGGCGAGGTTCAGGGAAGCCAGGTCGGCGCGCATTTTTTCCACAGCCATGCCGGCGGCGCCGATGGCGAAAGCAGCCTGGTAATCCATGCCTAGCGCCTCCCGTCGCTGGCTGCCATTCCCATCAGCTCGAGTTCGGCATTGAGCGCCTTCAGCAGCGTCTGGAAATGCAGCGCGTTGGCGGCCATTGCGGCAACGTCCTGGTCCAGCGCCGCCGCACCATTGTCGTTGACCAGGCGCGGCTGCAGCGACGCGGTGCTGGCGCCTGCCAGCGACGCGCCGTCCGCCAGCTCCCGCAGCCGGGCTTCGAAACTGACGCCGCGGCGCTGGTAGGTCGGGTTGCCGGCGTTGGCGATATTGGCGGCGATGGCCTGATGCCGCAGGCCGGCCGCGTCCAGCGCCAGCGAGACGACCTGCAGTGCCGCGGATGGTAGGGGGAGTATCGGTGCCATGCTTCAGCCTTCCTGGAAAATGATGCGAGACCTTGGTAAGCGCTACTGGATGATGAGTTCGGCCCGCAGTGCGCCCGCTGCCTTGATGCCCTGCAGGATGGATATCATGTCGCGCGGGCTGGCCTTGATCCGGTTCAGCGCCTGCACCAGGTCGGCTACCGTGCTGCCCACGCCCAGCTGCACCGCCTCGACCCTCGGTTCGCTGACGTCGATGCGCGTCTGCGGCACCACCTCCGTGCGCACCCCCGGTCCGTTGATCCGCGCCGGCATGGGCTGCGACACCAGGTAGTCGGTGACGACCGCAACCCGCAGGTCGCCATGGCTCACCGTGACCCGCGAAATGGTGACGTCGGCGCCGGAGACGACCGTGCCGGTGCGCTCGTTGACGACGACGCGCGCGCGCTTGTCCGGCTGCACGCTGACGCCTTCCACCAGCGTCATGAACCCGACCAGGCTGTTGCGATAGTCGGGAGGGACCACGATGCTGACGGTGGCGGCGTCCACCGCGGCTGCCAGCGCGCTGCCGAGCCCGGCATTGATGGCGCTGGCGATACGGCTTGCCGTTGTGTAGTCCGGGTCGGACAGCACGAATTCCAGCCGGCCGTCGTGCAGCATGTCGCTGCCGACGGCCACCTCGACCGATGCCCCGCCCGGAATGCTGCCAACGGTCGGATGGTTCTTCTGCACCACGTTGCCATTGAGGTCGTACTTGTACCCGCCGACCGACAAGGCGCCCTGCGCCAGCGCATAGGTGCGTCCGTCCGGCCCCTTGAGCGGCGTCATCAGCAGGATGCCGCCCAGCAGGCTGCGGGCGTCGCCCATCGATGTCACGGTAATGTCGAGCTTGTCGCCACTGCGGGCGAATGGCGGCAGCGTCGCGGTAATCATCACGGTCGCCACGTTGCGGCTCTGTATCTGGTCGGCCGGCACCACGATGTCGAACTGGCTCAGTAAATTCGCAATCGACTGCCGGGCGGTGCGGCTGCGCGCAGAGTCGCCGGTACCCGCCAGGCCCGTCGCCACGCCGTAGCCGACCAGCATGTTGTCGCGCCAGCCGCCGAAGCGGCCAATATCCTTGAGCCGTACGCTGTCGACGGCGGCGCCGGCCATCGGTGGCATGAGCAGCAGCACCAGAAGCAGCAGCGGCAGCGGCAGCACGGAAAGCGCACGGTGCAGCATCGCCATGTTCTTCGGATAGCGGGTCATAGTATGCCCAGCCAGCCGAGCAGGCGGGTCAGCAATCCCGGATGCTGCTTCTCGCTCAGGATGCCATCGCCGATGTAGCTGATGTGCGCTTCGGCCAGCCGGGTCGACAGCACGGTATTGTTGTCGAGGATATCGATCGGACGCACCTTGCCATACAGCTTGATCTCCTGCTTTTCGTCATTGACCAGTATCTGCTGTTCGCCAGCCACGCTGAGCGTGCCGCTGGCCGCGTCGACCTCGCGCACGATCACGCTCAGCTGCGCGAGCAGCCGGCCGGAACGCTGGATCTGGCCCTTGCCGCCGAACGTGTCGCCGAGCTGCAGGCTGCCGGTCTCGCCCCTGGTGCTGGTCTTCATTCCGAAGGTCAGGCCGCCGCTCTTTTCGGTGCTGGTATTGGCATTTGCGCTGGCGCTGGAATTTTCGACGACCAGCACAGTGAGCATGTCGCCAACCCGGTAGGCACGCTTGTCCGACGTCAGCGAACGATAGGATCCTTCACCCTGGTAGAGGCTGGCGGCGCGGACCGGTGCGGCAGGCGTCAGCGCCATTACCATTGCCGTGATTAACGCAGCCGCCAGCACCGTATTGAAAACCGTCGCCGCGCAGGTATGCGGCCAACCGGCTTGACGTTGCTTATTGCGATCGGTCATGGCTGCCCTCTCATCTGACTTCGGCCACGCCATCGCCAACGACGGTCGCAAGATAGCTGGCCTGGGTCCGGGGATTGACAACGCGCACCGACGCACCGTGCGCCGCCTCGTTGAGAGCCAGCGCCCGGTCCTCTACCGCAATGCCGCCTCGCACGACCCGGACGAGTATTTCGCTGCCGCGTTCCACCGGCTTTTTCTGGTCGATGTCGTCGGCAAGCAGCAGGCTGCCCGCTTGCTTTGCACGCCTGAGACGCGCGCTGTCCAGCGCATGCGATTCATGCGCGGCGAGCTGCTGGTGCGACAGGGGCGCCCTCACTGGCTCCAGCATGGACGCGTCCAGCGCGGCGCCCGCCTGCGCATCCTGCCGGACACGCCACGCGAGCTGGGTCCCCTGCACTCTGAACCAGACCGGGACCGACAGCGCCACCGTGCCGTCCACCAGCACATCGACCAGCATATGCATGCGCTCAGTCAAGCCCTGATGCACCTGCCGTGCCGCATAGTCGATCCGGCCGGGTGCGACGTAGAGCTGCGTGGCCGAAGACAGCGGATAGGGTGTGATGCTGACGTCGGCATGCGGCGCGCTCTCGCTCAGCAAAGCGCTTAGCGCCGATGCCGACCAGGCCTGCAGCGCCCCGCTATCGAGCATGCGTCCCGACCAGATCAAATGGACCGCGGGCGCCCCCGAAAGCTGGTAAGCGTCCTGTAAGCCGGGCAGGCGCTTGTCCAGCGCATGGCGTATGCGCTCCCGGGTGAGCCGCACCGGCTGTCCACGCTGGCCCAGCATCAGTATCTGCGTATCGCCGAAGCGCCTGGCGAGGACCTGGTCGTCGGACTGCACGCTGGCGATATCCGCCAGCCGAACCATGCGCGTTTCCAGCGTCGCGCTATCGCGCAAGTCCACGGATACCGGCGCTGCCCGGCAAACGCCGGCAGCTATCGCCATTAGCAGGATCGCCGCGCGCATGGCGGAACTAGCGTCGCAGGCCATTGACGATGCCAAGCATTTCGTCCGACGCCTGAATCACCTTGCCGTTGATTTCATAGGCGCGCTGGGCCAGCATCAGCCCTACCATTTCTTCGACGAGCTGCACGTTCGAGGCTTCGACATAGCCCTGGCTCAGCAAGCCGAAGCCGGCTTCCCCAGGCTTGCCGCGCAGCGGGTCTCCAGCTTTCTCGCTGCCGCCGTACAAGCTGTCGCCCATGGGCGCCAACCCTGCTGGATTGACGAAGCGCACCAACTCGATCTGCCCTGCTTCCACCGCGGCTTTCTCGTTGGGAACGGTAACCATGACCTTGCCGGTGGCATCGATCTGCATGGCAGTCGCTTCCAGCGGCACCTGTATCTGCTGATGCAGGGGGTAACCGTCGGCATTTGCCAGCAAGCCGTCCCGCGTCACCTGCAGCGACAGGTTGCGGGTGTAGGCAGTCGAGCCATCCGGCATGACCAGCTCCACCAGGCCATCGCCATTGATCGCCAGGTCGGTCGGGACATCGGTCTTCTTCAACTGGCCTACGGTGAACTGCTTGCCCAGCATCAGCGCGACGCTGCCCGCGCCGCTGCTGCGCTGCAGGTCGCTGCTGGCGCTGGCGTCGGCGCGGTCCTGGAGCTGCAGCACCATGTCCTGAAAGCTGACGCGCGACTTCTTGTATGCCGGCGTGTTAACGTTGGCCAGGTTGTTGGAGATGGTATTGATGTAGGTTTGCTGCGCCGCCATGCCGTTGGCGCCCACGTACAGGGAGTTCTGCATGCAATGTCTTTAATAGTAGGTCATGTGGAAGAAGCGAGAAGAGGTACGCGGATGTTCATGCAGGCTAGGGGCATCGGCTAGTACTGGCCCAGGCGCGATAACGCCTGTTCAAGCATGTCGTCGTACCACCGGATGACTTTTTGTCCACCTTCAAAATGGCGCATCGTCTCGATCATGCGCACCATCTCGTCTGCCGGCACAACATTGGACGCCTCGACGTGACCCTGCCTGAGCGCGGCAGTTTCGCCGGCTGGCTCCAGCAGCGCGCTACCCTGCCTGTAGACGCCCACTCCCGCCGCTTCAAGCTTGCGGGCGTCGTCGAAACGCACCAGCTTGATTTGGCCGACGACCGTGTCCTTTTCAACTACGCGCCCGGCGCGGTCGATGCTGGCCTGGCCCGATTCCAGGCGGATATCGCTGTTGATGCCCATTACAGCGGCGCCGCCAGGGGCGACCAGCCGGCCGCCTGCGTCCAGGGCGAGGCTGCCTTGCCTAGTGTAAGTAGTCGCGCCCGCCGCATCCTGCAGCACGAAAAACGCATCCCCTTCTATCGCCAGATCCAGCGGGTTCCCGGTATGACGAAGCGGTGCGGCGCGAAAATCCCGGATGGTGCCTAGTCCCCCTGAATTACCCTGCACTTCATGCATGCCCGCTGGCGTCATGAATGTGTCGAAACCGGACGAGACGGGCAACATGCGCTTGTAGGCAGGCGTCAATGCATTTGCCAGATTCTGGCTGATGATATTAATGCGTTGTATATCGCTACTCATGCTCGCGGCTGCGATTGATGCGCCATCTGCCATACGCTATTCCTCTATTCTCGGACCGGGCTGGCGTTCGCCATTACGAACTGGCCCGTCTGAATCAGACTGCGTTGAACTTCAATGCCTGGAGTTTATAAAGTTAATAAAGATATCTGCTTCTTTATTAGGGGCACAAATCAAACGTTAGTCTTGCGTGAGCGGAATGGCGGACGAGAGATCCTTAATCGAACGGAAAAGCTGAAATGGACTGGCACTCACTGGGTTGGTAGAGGGCAGCAGCGATTTACATGCCATCCACACTTGTCTTCCTTTACAGTCCAGCATCCAGCATCCGGCGAACGCGGAACGAGCAGTACCAATGCCAGAATTTTTTTAGTCAGGAGATGGGAATTACGAGGACCGCTTTGGCGCGCGATCGAAACGTGCACGCAGAGCCGAGGAAGCATCCTTGCTGACTTCCTATCCAAACTCCAGCAGCCACGACGATGGAATTCCAGGATCTGACCAGCCACCCTTTTACACCGTTGAAATTGCGTCGTGCGGACGCGTGCAACCCGGGCCTGAAATGGAAAGGACTTCGAAATAATTCGCGTTACAAGCAATCATGGGAGCGACCACTTTTCATCGCGCTTACCGATGTGCTCATGCCGCGAGCGCTGGAAGTCGCGTCCGGCGTCTGCATATTTCTATGAATTTGACACCCTGCCCATGGGACATCACGGACGCAGTTCTTTCCTCCATACTAAATGCCCGGGACATGCGCTGCATGTGCAGCGCATGTCCCGATACTGCGAGACGCAAAAGTCGCAGTGACAGCGTATTCGATGGACGTCGAAAAACGACGCGCAAGTCGCTGACGAAACTGAAAGCAGATTCGCGCCCACGATCTTTGGCATCGGTCGTGCACTGGCCTGGGGCGCGTTTGCCCTGACAGGTTTGGGTGAGTCCGAGGCGGATTGCTTGCTGAAAGAAGTGCAATAGGAGTTTCGCGAAACCTGCTTCGCGCTTCGGCAACGACATGCGCCTGCATGCGGAAAGGCATCCTGCTTTGGGTTTCGGGTTTCGGGTTTCGGGTTTCGGGTTTCGGGTTTCGGGTTTCGGGTTTCGGGTTTCGGGTTTCGGGTTTCGGGTTTCGGGCTTTGGGCTTTGGGCTTTGGGCTAGGCTGGGCTTTGTGCTTCGGGCTGGGCTTTGGGCTTCGGGCTTCGGGCTTTGGGCTTTGGGCTTTGGGCTTTGGGCTTTGGGCTTCGGGCTTCGGGCTTCGGGCTTCGGGCTTCGGGCTTCGGGCTT
>NZ_FXUL01000022.1 GCF_900182955.1 Noviherbaspirillum suwonense
GCGCTGAGCACGGAACTGGTCCGCTTCGACATGCAGGCCATGGAAAACCCCGGGATATCCGGCGTCGCGTACCAGCAAGGCACGCTGGCCGGCTACGAGTTGCGCGAGTACCTGCTGGAAAAATGGGGCCACAAGTGCATCTACTGTGACAAGGAAGGCGTACCACTGCAGGTCGAGCACATCCATGCGAGAGCAAACGGCGGAACTGACCGCCCGGGCAACCTTGGCATCGCCTGTCAGCCATGCAACCAGAAAAAGGCGGCTCGCGACATCAAGGCGTTTCTGAAGAAGGATCCGGCGCGGCTTACAAGCATTCTGGCGCAGGCCAAGCGGCCGCTGAAGGATGCGGCTGCAGTCAATGCGACAAGGTGGGTCTTGCTCAACCGCCTGAAAGCCACCGGGCTTGCCGTCGAAGCATGCTCCGGCGGGCGGACCAAGTTCAACCGATGCCGACTGTACCTGCCCAAGACCCATGCGCTTGATGCGGTGTGCGTCGGGGATGTGGCTGCTGTGGCAGGTTGGCGTCGACCTACGCTGGCCATCAAGGCAACGGGTCGTGGCGCCTACCAGCGCACCCGCTTGGACAAGTACGGCTTCCCGCGTGGTTACCTGATGCGTGAAAAGTTCGTCAAGGGATTCCAAACCGGCGACATGGTCCGTGCGACCGTCACAAAGGGCAAGAAGATCGGGACCTATGTAGGCCGGTTGGCAGTACGAGCCTCTGGCAGCTTCAACATCCAGATGGGCAAGGAAGTGGTACAAGGAATCGGCCATCAGTACTGCACCATGGTGCAACGCGCAGATGGCTACGGTTATTGGTTCAACATGGATAGCACTATTTCAGCGGGTGCCGGGCACGCTTCGCGTGCTGCGCTATCCCTCCCCGGCATGAATGCCGGGATATCTCGCGCAAAAGCCTGATGAAGCGTATCCCGACAAGGCAGGCCGGGCCGGATATCCGCCGCATGCGCGCCCTGGCGGTCCGACATTGACCATCCTTCATATTCCAGGCTGGCTATCGGTGCATGGCCTGGTCGTGGCGCTGGGCCTGCTGATCTATGTACTGAGCAGCCACGCGATGCAGAAGCGGCGCGACCCGACCGCCGCCATTTCCTGGGTCTTGGCGATTGCGCTGATTCCGTACCTGGGGCTGCCGCTGTACCTGCTGTTCGGCAGCCGCAAGCGGCTGCAGGCGCGCAATCTCAGCATCAAGCCCATGCCGCCGCCGGAACCGCTGCCGGCCGACGCCTGGCCGCGTCAACTGGCCGCGGCGATGGGCCAGCCGCCGGTCGAGTCCTACGGCGGCCTGCGGGTGCATGCGGAAGGCCGCGAGGCGCTGCAGGCCTTGTTCGAGGTGATCGACAGCGCGCAGCATGCGCTGTCGCTATGCACCTTCATCATTGGACGCGACGCCATCGGCAATGCGGTGCTGGCACGACTGGCCGCGCAGGCGCAGCGCGGCGTCAAGGTGCGGCTGATGGTCGACGGCTTCGGCCGCCTGCTGGGCGGCCGCCTCAGCCTGCATGAACTCAAAGCCGCGGGCGTTGAAGTGATTTTATTCGGCCCGGTGCTGCGGCTGGCCGGCCGCAGCCGGCCCAACCTGCGGAACCATCGCAAGATCGTCGTCGCCGATGGCGTCCGGTTATGGTGCGGCGGCCGCAACTTTGCCGCCGAATATTTCGAAGGCGCGGAGGGGCGCCCGCCCTGGCGCGACATTTCCTTCGACCTGCATGGGCCGTTCGCCGCGCAGGCGCTGGACCTGTTCAACAGCGACTGGGCCTATGCGAACGGCGCCGCCCGGCCGCCGCGGCGCATGGTGGCGCCGGGACCGGATGAACCGTACGCGCAACTGATCGCGTCCGGCCCGGACCAGGCCGACGACACCGTGCACAACCTGCTGGTCACCGGATGCTTCAAGGCGCGCACGCAGATCGTCGCGGTCACGCCGTATTTCGTTCCCGGCGAAGCGCTGCTGATGGCGCTGGTGCTGGCCGCGAGGCGCGACGTGGTCGTCGACCTGATCCTGCCGGCGCATTCGAACCATCACCTGGCCGACTTCGTGCGGCACCGGGCGCTGCGCGCGCTCGCCGCCGCCGGCGGCCGTATCTGGCTCACGCCGTACATGCTGCATGCCAAGGCCATGGTGATCGATGGCGACCTGGCCATGTCCGGCTCGGCCAACCTCGATTCGCGCAGCATGTTCCTGAACTATGAACTGATGGTCGCCTTCTATGCGCCGTCCGACATCAGGCGCTTTGCCGAAGTGCTCGACGCGCACCGCGCGGCGGCCGTGCCCTATCGCGCCGGCAAGCCCAGCCTGTGGCGCGACTTCACCGAAGGCCTGGTGCTGTGGCTGGGTTTCCAGCTGTGAACACGGTCATCCGCGGATCAGCCAGTCGGCCGGCTTGCCCTTGGCATCGACCGGCAGCGCGGCGCCGAATGAAAAGGCGCGCGGACGTTCCGGCGCGGTAAGCCGCGCGCCGGCCCAGGCGTCCAGCTTCGCATGCAGTTCAGCCGGGTCGGCCGCCGCATCGCGCGGCACGACGAAGGCCTTCAGGCGGTTGCCTTCCGCCGGGCGCATCAGGCGCACGCTGGCGTCGAGCACGTCGGGATGCAGCAGCAGTTCGCGCCGGACGCGGGCCGGAAACACATTCATGCCCCCGACCTGCACCGCCTGGTCGATGCGCCCGGTAGGCACGAAGCGCCGCTCGTCCAGCCAGGTCAGCCTGTCCTGGCATTGCCGGACGGCGTCATCGCCGTCGCGCAGCAGGCCGGCCCCGTCCACGCCGGCGCGCCGCCAGAAGGAAAGCAGCTGGTAAGGCGCTTCATGGTCGAAGCGCCAGCCGATGCCGGCCGTCTCCGAGCTGCCGTAGACTTGCAGCAGCCTGGCTAGGCCGGCCTGCTGCAATGCCTCGCTGATCTCGTCGGGGCAGGGCGCGGTCGATGTCGCGCCGGTCACGCCGTCCGGGAAAACGCGAACGGCGCGGACCGCCGCGCGCCAGAATTCAGGATGGCCGATCACCAGGTCGCCCTGGCGCAACTGCTGGCCCAGCGACGCGGCCGAGCCGGACCGGAGATCGATCACATCGCCGGCCGCCAGGCCCAGCGCCGCCGGCAGCAGCATCGTGAAGAGGAAGCCATAAATGTGATGGCTGGGCACCGCCGACAGGATGCGGCGCGTCCCCTGCAGCAGTGGCGCGATCTCGCGCACTTCCTGCAGGAGCGCATCGAGCTCATGGACGCAGCTCTTGGGAATGCCGGTGCTGCCCGAGGTGCGGAACGTCAGCCGGTGGGAAAAGCGCGACAGGCTGGTCTGCGCGATCTGCGTCCATTCGCCCAGCGTCAGCCGCACGAGCAGATAGTCCTCGATGCCTGACTCATGCATCTGCAGGGCGTCCGCCAGCGCGCTGGCCACGCCCATCAGCTCCAGCGAGTCGGCGCCCAGGTCGCGGCCGATGTGCAGGTCGGCTGGCCACGGGCGCGGCGGCAGCGCCGGCCCGGTCAGCCGCATCGCGGCGAGTTCGCCGGCGACCAGGTCGGCGACGAAGCGCTGCATGCCTGCCTCGTCGTCCCACCAGGCGGCGCCGGCCCCGGCGTTGTCGCTCGCAACGGGCATGGTCAGATCCGCTTGACGAAGATCCAGAAATTGCCGCCGCTCAGCGCCTTCTTCATGTGGACTTTCACCTTGGTCGGCTTCATCTGATAATCGAACACATACTCGAACATGGTGTTGAGGTTGTTGTCCCGCACGCCGGCATCGAAGACGCCCTTGAACGACGGCTTGGACGTGCAGGGCGCGACATCGCGGAAGAAATTCTTGCCGATCACGGCAGCAGGAGAACGGCCTGTAATGGCGCCTTCCGCCGCGTTATAACGCAGCACCTTGCCCGTGCCGTCGAGTTCGATCGCGCCAAACGCGAGCTTGTCGATATCCTTTTCGGCCATCCGGTTCAGCACATTGTCGATGTCCGCCTTGTTAAAACCCACGAGGTCCATGTCACCCATTTTTTTCTCCTTGATTGGTTGGGGGCAAAGTAGAGAAACCACGCATATTAATGCCGCGCGGAAACTATTAGACCGGATTGATTGCACTGTGTCAATACTATGTCCTGAACATTTCATGGACATTCTGTTGTATTACTTCGTTCGATCGCAGCGTACGGACGAAAAAAAGCCGCGGAATCCGCGGCTTCGATGACTAGGGGTCAGTTGCGCATTATTTCTTGACGGCGTCGATCTTGGTCTCGTTGCTGTCTTTCTTGGCTTCGGCGATCTTCTTTTCTGCCTTGCTGTGCGCCTTGGCCTTGGTCTTTTCGGCTTTTGCATCTGCCTTGACGACCGCTTCCTTCTCATCCGCCTTGGCCTTGACGACCTTTTCGCTGGCCTTGGCGTCGGCTTTCTCTACCTTGGCATCGGCCTGGACGGCGGCCTTGGCGGATGGGGCGGTCGTGGTCGTGGTGGTGGTGCCTGCCTGGGCAAATGCGGCGCTTGCGAACAGGGTGGCTACGGCCAGTGCGATCAGATTTTTCATAATGCCCTCGTTGAGTGGTTAAGCAGTTTGCCTGCCCCTCCACTAACGCCGCCCGGATACGCCAGTTGACGCCAAACGTGTAAGCGTTCGTTACGATTCTGTCACGATGTTACCGGGCCGAAATGCGGGCAATGACCTGCGCCTTGATCATCTTGATCACCGCTGTCTCTTCCGGCGTCACGCCTTCCGGCGCGGTGACGTCCCGATCGGCGTACAGGTAGCCGATCGGCGTGCCGCCCACCACCAGCGGCAGGATGATGAAGCTGCGCGCCTCGGGCAGCATGGTCCGGTGCCAGACCGGCAGCAGGGACGCGATCTTCATCGTCGATGCATCCGAAATCAGCAGGTCGGCATTGTTCTGCAGGGACAGGAAGAACAGGTCCTTGTTGCCGGCGGCCGCATAGGCGAAGCCGCGCTGCAGGCGCGGCGTGGCCGCACCCAGCGCCAGCCGCGACTTGTACAGCCCGGTCTGCACGTCCCGCAGGCAGATGGTGGCATAGCGAAAGCCCATGCCGGTGTACACCGTTTCCAGCGCGAGGAACATCAGGTCATTGAGTCCGCCTGCGCCGCTGGCAATCATTTCCGAGATGGCCTGGGCGCCTGCCATCAGCATTTCCCGTGCGCGCACCGGCTTGCCGCTCGGATGACGTTCGTCGGCCGCGGGCTGTCCCGGGGCTTCCAGCCGCAAATCCGCCAGCGGGTCGGGCGCGGTGGCGACGGCCGCGGCGACCGGCGTCGCGGCCGCCGCGGCGGGGGCTTCCTCGTCCTCGCTCTCGGCGAAGGTGATATCCGAATTGCTGGTCAGCGCCATCGCTTCGTCGGCGACGCCTTCCAGCAGTTCGGTCAGGGTTTCATCGTCCAGGTCCAGCGCCGGGCCGAAGCGGGTCAGCAGCGCCTTGCGCTGCGCCGGCTCGCCGGCGGCGCCGCGGCGGGACAGCATGGTCGCCAGGGTGGCGCTGAACGCGGCGACCTGCTGCATCCACTCGCTGCGCGACCTGGCAGGCTTGAGCACGCCGGCCGGCAGCGGCGCCAGCGAATGGACGATGGAATCCGGGATGTTCCAGCCGCGCAGCACCGATTCGGCAAGCGCGTCGAAGCTGCAGCCCAGCACGCGGGTCGAGGCCAGCGCGGGCGAAATGCCTTCCGATTCGCTGAGCGCGGCGATCTCGCCGTACAGCTTGTGGTCGTGCGCGGCGACCACGAGGCGGCCCATGTTCTTGAACAGCGCCGCCACCGCCGCTTCCTCGGCATCCTTGAACTGCGTGCGCCGCGCCATCTCGCGCCCGATGACGCTCGCGCACAGCGCAAACGCCAGCTCGTTGCGCACATGCTGGCCCCTGCGGCCTTTCATGCCGTCGACCAGCAACATCGCCAGCGCGCTGGTCTTCACCGTCTCGAAGCCGAGCAGGAAAATTGCGCGGGTGATGGTCGACACCGGCGCGCCGCTCGCGGTGCGGTAGCAAACGGTGTTGGCCAGGCGCAGCACCTTCTGCGTCAGCGCCACGTCATTGAGCAGGAAGGAAGCCAGTTCCTGCACCGAGTCGCCTTCGGACGACGCCATGCGCACGACCTCGGAAACCGACTTGCCCATCGCGGGCAGCTCGCCGTAATCGCTCATGCGCCGCAGCAGGGCGTCGCGGGTGTCGGTGCCGGATGCGGTCATGCGCTCTTTCGGATCGGTTGTGTGGCGGCGGCAGCTCCCGCGCACCGGGGGCGGCACGCGGGACCGGGTTGCGGACCTTGCGGCCCGCAACGGCGGCGCATCAGGCGTTGAGGATGGAGATCGACCTGGTGTTGAGGTAGGCTTCCAGCGCTTCCGGACCGCCCTCGGAGCCGTAGCCGGAATCCTTGATGCCGCCGAACGGCATTTCCGGCCATGGCGCGGCCGGCTGGTTGATCCACAGCATGCCGACCTCGAGCCGCTGCGCCAGCAGGTGCGCATTCTTCAGCGAGCCGGTGAACGCGTAGCCGGCCAGGCCGTAGGGCAGGCGGTTGGCTTCGGCGATGGCCTCGTCCAGCGTGTTGAACGGACGGATCGCCGCCATCGGGCCGAACGGCTCTTCGTTGAACACTTTCGCGTCCAGCGGCACGTCGGTCAGCACGGTCGGCGCGAAGAAATTGCCGACGCTGCCGATGCGCTCGCCGCCGGTCACGATGCTGGCGCCGCGCTGCACCGCGTCGCTGGCGAATTCGGCCATGGCCGTCAGGCGCCGGCTGTTTGCCAGCGGGCCCATCTGCGTGCCGTCGGTGCTGCCGTCGCCAACCTTGAGGCTTTGCGCGTGCTTCGCCAGCGCGGCGGCGAACTCATGGCGCAGGCTTTCATGCACCAGGAAGCGGGTCGGCGAGATGCAGACCTGTCCGGCATTGCGGAACTTGGCGCCGCCGGCGGCCTTGACCGCCAGTTCGACGTCGGCATCCTCGGCCACGATGACAGGCGCATGGCCGCCCAGTTCCATGGTGACGCGTTTCATGTGCTGGCCCGCCAGCGCAGCCAGCTGCTTGCCGACCGGGGTGGAGCCGGTGAACGTGATCTTGCGGATGATCGGGTGCGCGATCAGGTAGCTGGAGATTTCCGCCGGATTGCCGAATACCAGCCCGAGCACGCCCGCAGGCAGGCCGGCGTCGAGGAATGCCTGTGCCAGCGCGGCCGGTGCTGCCGGGGTTTCCTCGGGCGCCTTGACGATGATGGAGCAGCCGGTCGCCAGCGCCACCGCGATCTTGCGCACCGCCTGGTTGATCGGGAAGTTCCAGGGCGTGAATGCCGCCACCGGGCCGACCGGGTCCTTCAGCACCAGCTGCCGCACGTTCAGGTTGCGCGACGGGACCACGCGGCCGTAGACGCGCAGGCCTTCTTCGGCGGCCCATTCGATGATGTCGGCCGAGGCCATCGCCTCGATCTTCGCTTCGGCCAGCGGCTTGCCCTGTTCCTGGGTCAGCAGCGCGGCGATGTCGACGGCGCGTTCGCGCATCAGCGCGGCGGCGCGGCGCATGGTCTTGCTGCGTTCCGCGGCCGGCACGTCGCGCCATTGCAGGAAGCCTTTCTGTGCCGCGGCCAGCGCACGGTCGAGGTCGGCGATGCCGGCATGCGCGACGCGGCCGATCTCGCTGCCGGTTGCCGGGTTCGACACGGCCAGCGTGCGGCCGTCGGCCGCGTCCTGCCATTGGCCGTCGATCAAGAGTTGGGTATTCGGGTAAGCCATGCTGGTGTCTCTCCTGGTTTAATTTTTCGGGGGTTCGTGCTGTCAGCCCCTGATTATAAGCAAGCGGGCGATCAAGGGTGGAAGCCGTCGGGCGACGGCCTTAACGAATCAGCAGCAATGCCAGCCCGATCGCCGCCGGCAGCGCCTGCACGAACAGTATTTTCCGGCTCGCGGTGGCGGCGCCGTACAGGCCGGCCGCCAGCACGCAGAGCAGGAAGAACACTTTCACGTCATGGCCGGCCGGCCCCAGGCTCAGGCCCCAGAACAGGCCGGCGGCGAGGAAACCGTTGTACAGCCCCTGGTTCGCCGCCAGCACCTTGGACGCGGCCGCCGCCGCCGGGGTCTGCCCGAATGCGCGCAGGCCGGCCGGCTTATCCCACAGGAACATCTCCAGCACCAGGATATAGACATGGATCAGCGCGACGAGACCGACGACGATATTGGCGAGGATGGCGATCATGGACATGGTTGCTCCGTTGCGCAGCGGACAGGTGAAAGGAAACAGTGGCGGTGATTCGGAACGGCAGGGTCGATTGTACGGCCCGATGATGCATTCCCGGCAAGCCTGTCCCCGCACGGCCATGCATGCGACGGGACATTCCTGACATTCCTGACAATGTTGACACACTGCTGTGACAATCCGCGCCCAGAATGCGCACTGAAGGACGAAGCCCGCGGCGCAATGCGCGGGCCAGTCTGAACGCCAGGAGGACCCATCGATGAAACAGGAAAGAGGACTGCCGCCGGACCGTCACGCGCAGTCGGACCATGACATCCCGCAACTCGTCGCCCAGCTCTATTCCGAGGCGTCGCCGCCCGAGAAAAGCCGGCTGCTCGAACTGCTGGTCCGGCCGCTCAACCTGCTGCCGCTGTTTGCGCTGGCCGACGGCGTCTTCGCCAGGATATGGTTCCGCAACGGCCAGGACCGGCTCCATATCCGGGTCGAGGACGCGCTTGCGGTCTCGGCCAACGACGTCGCGACGCTGGTCGCCTATGTCCAGCAGTCCAGCGTCGAAGTGCTGGACGGGCTGATGCAGATCATCAATGCCTCGCCGGTGCTGGCCGGGTCCGCTGCGGCAATCCTGGTCATGCTGGTGCTGAAGCGCCGGCGCCGTGCATAACGCGCTTCCTCTCTGCCAGGGGCATCGATCCGGCAGACCAGCCGGTTTGCGGCCGGGTTAAGTCGGCAGCGCGCGCCTTGCGCATCGCAATGCCACGGCGACATCCCAGGTGGATAAGGGACAGCCGCTGCCATGCCATTGGCGTGGCGGCCGGCCTGGGTCAAAACATACGTGATGATCGACGCTGGGATCGGCAGCCTTCTTGCGAGCAGGGCCGTGTACGAAGATCGCTGAACATGCGCCGGTGGCACGGTCATTCCGCGGCGCCCGGGCCCCGTGCGCAGACACTATAATGACCCGACCCGTTCCGACCAACCCGTTCAACCTATACCGACACGAGCCATGGAATCCACACCGCTGTTTCACCTTGCCTTTCCCGTCCACGACCTTGCGCAGTCCCGTGCGTTCTATGGCGATCTGCTTGGGTGCCCGGAGGGGCGCAGTTCCGAGTCCTGGGTCGACTTCAATTTTTTCGGTCACCAGCTTGTCGCACACCTGGCGCCCGATGAAACCCGGCCTGCCGCCAGCAACGCGGTCGACGGCGACGATGTCCCGGTGCGCCACTTCGGCGTGATCCTGTCGATGGACCAGTGGCATGCGCTGGCGGACAAGCTGAAGGCGGCCGGCACGCGCTTCATCATCGAGCCGCACATACGCTTCAAGGGCCTGCCCGGCGAGCAGGCGACGATGTTTTTCCTCGACCCGTCGGGCAATGCGCTGGAGTTCAAGGCATTCGGCGACATGGCCCAGGTCTTTGCAAAGTAAGGGGACGGGCATGGCGACTTTCAATGAATCCGCGGCGGGCGTCTACCTGATCACCGTGACGCCGTTCGCCAGCGACGGCGCGCTGGACCTCGACAGCACCGACCGCATGGTCGACAGCTACCTCGAGCGCGGCGTCGACGGCCTGACCATACTCGGCATCATGGGCGAGGCGACCAAGCTGACCGCCGACGAGTCGCGCCGCTTTGCGCAGCGCGTGATCGACCGCGTCGACGGCCGCGTGCCGGTCATCGTCGGCGCTTCCGCGCCCGGCTTCGCGCCGATGCGCGAACTGACCGCTGCGGTGATGGACATGGGCGCATCGGGCGTGATGGTTGCGCCGGCGCCGAACCTGCGCACCGACGACCAGATCGTCGCCTATTTCGACATGGTTGCCGAGACCCTGGGCCCGGACGTGCCGTGGGTGCTGCAGGATCACCCGGTGTCGACCGGCGTCCAGATGTCGACCGGCGTGATTTTGAAGATCATCGGCAACAGCCCGACCTGCGTGATGCTCAAGCACGAGGACAGCCCCGGCCTTGCCAAGCTCAGTGCGATCCGCGCCGCCAGCGCGCGCGGCGATGTGCGCCGCGTCGCCATCCTGGCAGGCAATGGCGGTGGCCTGTTCCTGCCGGAAGAACTCACCCGCGGCGCCGACGGCGCGATGACGGGCTTTGCCTATCCCGAGATGATGGTCGGCGTCTGCCGCGCCCATGCGGCCGGCGACATCGAGGCCGCGCATGACATCTTCGACGCCTACCTGCCGCTGGCGCGCTACGAGCAGCAGACCAACATCGGCCTCGCGGTGCGCAAGCACATCATGGCCGACCGCGGCATGATCGCATCGGCCACGGTGCGCAGGCCCGGGCCAGCCTTGTCGGCAAGCGATATCGCCGACATCGCCCGGCTGACGCGGCGGCAGGAACGCCGGCTGGCCGAACTGGGACGGCCGTCCTGATGCCATTGCCGGCGACGCCGAAGCGGCGCTGCCGGCGCGCTGCAGGGTCCGGTTTTCGGGACACAGCGCCTTAGCGCAACGGCGGCCCGGGACGCTGCGTCGCCGGCTCCCGGGCTATCCGGCGTTGCGCAGCGTCTCGTAGTCCGCGAACGACTGCTTCAGCGTTGCATGGTTGAGCAGCATCTCGGCCTTGAGCCGTTCACCGCTCTTGTCATAGATGCGGCTGCGGACCCAGTACGACTCGGTGCGCTTGCTCTCGGACAGCGCAACGACTTCCCGCCGGATCAGGTAATCTTCTCCGACGAACAGCGGCCCATCCACCATGCGCAGTTCCTGGTCGGCGAAGAGGCCGACCACCGGCTGCTTCACCGGGAACTGCGCCAGCGGCGTGGTATACCCGGCGAGCACGCTGATCATTTCCAGGGGGATGATGGCCCGGCCCCACGGCGACGATGTCCCGTCCGAATACCAGGGCGAGTTCTCGGTGATGCGGGCGAGTTTCTGGTTCAGCGAAAACGGGTAGAGCTTGCCCATATGCTGGTTCGCGTCCATCCGCACCGGCTCGTCCTGCGCGCCCGTCATGCCGACATGCAGGTCCGACAGGATCACCAGCTTTTCCGGCGGACGCAGCTGCGCAAGCCGCTGTTCGAGCAATGAGGTCCCATGGTCCGGCCCGATGCTGGCGCTGGCTTCGAGCACCGGCGTGCCATCGGCCTTCTCGGCCCAGGCGCGTGCCCGTCTTGCGCCCGGCGTGGCAAGTTCGACAAAGGCGCGGACCGATTCGCCCTCGACCACCATGTTCTGGAAATGCGCCGAGAAGCAGCCGCGCTCAAACCACGCATCGCCCCACAGGTGCGCGAGCAGCGGGACGAACTGGCTGAAATGCGTCGGCCCCTCGATAGGCCCGGCGCGGAACCCGAGTTTTTCCGCCATCGCGTCGTCATGGATGGACGTGTGGCCGCTGTATTCCTGGTCGGCCAGCATCTGGCGAGGCTGGCGCAGCGGGCCGCAGAGGAAGAGGGGGGTGTCGAAATGCATTGCTGTCTCCATTAGTTATTGGAACGAAAAACCGGATTATTTCAGACATGCGAAGCAATGGATCATTTAATTTCCGAGGAGAAAATTTAAGCTGAGTCCCATGCTTTTGCACTGAATCGGATTTGCAAGAATATTGATTGATGGAAATTAATTTGCATGTTGATGGGCAAAAGAAATTAAACCGATCTGTTTTCAGTCGTCCATCCAACCGCGCATTTATTTCCTATAATCAATTTAATTTCCGATAGGAACTAAAACGGCTAAGATGATGATTATAAGAAACTTTCTTGATAAAATTTGTTTGTATAAATCATTTACATTGGAGTAATATTACTCAAGAAAAACGTTAATCAGGTGCAACGACATTCGATGTTAACTCGTCTGGCGAATAGGCAGCACCGTAGCCTGAACTGATTAACCTTGTGTATGTGCAATATGTTGTTTTAGGGAAATTTCTTTCTTCCGTTTCACAAAAGGGTTCAGGCCATGATCATCGCTACGCAAGTTTCGTCCAAAACAGCAACTGCGCACCAGTTTGGATTCCGAGGCCACGATCATGCGATGAAGGAAGAGTCCCTGCCTTTCACCATACGGGTTGTCAGCAACATACGCGACCTGGAAAAGGCGGTACGGATCAGGCACGCGGCTTACATGCGTCATGTTCCAGGGTTCGCCAATGAATTAACCCTGCCCGAGAATGCTGATTCCGAGCCTGGCGTCGTCGTGCTGCTAGCTGAATCGAAGCTGGATGGTTCGCCAATCGGTACGCTCCGCATTCAGACTAACGATCACAAGCCGCTGACCCTCGAACAATCCGTCGCTTTGCCTGCCACCCTGAGCAAGCAGCGGCTCGCGGAAGCAACCCGCCTTGGCGTGACCCAGGAGCGCGTCGGCCGGATGGTGACAATAGCCCTGTTCAAGGCTTTCTTTTCGTATTGCCGGCAAAATCGTATCGACCAGATGGTTATCACTGCGCGTTCGCCGGTCGACCGTCAATATGATCGTCTGTTGTTTACCGATGTTTATCCGGAGCTGGGGTATATCCCATTCAAGCATGTCGGCAACATGCCACACCGCGTGATGTGCCTCAACGTTAATGACGCAGAGCGCCTGTGGACGCAAGCGCGACATCCGCTGCTTGGTTTTATTCTTCATACATTTCATGAAGATATTAACGTTGTGGGAACCAGCCTTTACGAAGCAAGCTTGGAGAAGAGCCGAAACGCTGCCTGATAGGCTGCATTTGCTGGCTTGCCTTCAATATAGCTTCCTGAAGCACGCCAAAATGCCGGGTGCTGATGCCTGCGGGTAATTGCAGTGATGATAACTGCCGGTTGTTTCTTTTTCTTTACATTAGTACCTCATTAAGTTACCCTGTGGAAATTCTCCACGAACGATGTGGTACCCGGGGTAGAGGGAACCGAAAGAAATGATCAAAACTTCGGCATTTTATAAGCTGTTGAAAAACGATGCCCGTATTGATCCGGACAAGGTGCTGAAGTTTTTCAGCGCGTATCTGGTTCCTGTGGCGATCGGCATCGTTTCGCTGATCGCACTGGTTTTTTGGGAAAATCACTATCCGTCCGACGGTGGCGAGGTGCTGCCCCTCCAGGTTTTCAAGCAGACAAGCGCTGAACTGGCGCCTGCCGCTGCCCTCCGCCTTCTTGCCGACCAGCCGGTAGTACGGCATTTCGATACCCGTCTCTCCGAAAAGCCATTCTGGCTTAGCTTCTCGGTATCGCCACGTGGGCCAGGAGCGCCAGTCTCGATCGAGCTTCCGTCGCGTCACTCCAATACCGTGGTTTGTTGGGACGGCGCTACACTCCAGGAGTTGGGAAGGGCCGACCGGCTGAACGTTTCGGGCTCGATACTTCCAGTAAGAGCCGGTTTCTCCATCGCATTTCCCGACCTCCCGGCCCAAAAGAAGGTGCTCTGCCAGGCCACCTACACCGGGCCAGCGCGCATCTCCGTGATGCAGTGGGATACGGCACAACTGGATCAGGGAGCGCGCGCATTCGACCGTATGGCGGGGCTGCTCGACGGCGGGCTGATCGTGCTTGGAATGTTTGTGCTGATCACGGGATTAATCAATCGCGAGAGTACTTATATAGTATTCGCGGCGTGGTTATTGGCGAACCTGCGCATGGCGGGGCTGTCATCCGGGTGGGATGTCCAGTGGCTTGGACACACGGTGCCGGTCGAATGGCTGTTCCATGCCCGCGCCTTGACGATGGCGACTTACTACACACTGACGGCCGCGCTGTTTCGCAATCTATTCCGCGATGAACTTTCAAAGATCGGGCATGCACGCTTACTAAGCGTCACGGTATGGAGCTGTCTGCCAGTCATGCTGTCAGCGTTTGTGCTGCCCTATCACCTGTTTCTGCCTGTCGTCTGGATTTCCACCGGCATCGGCATCGGCGTCCTGGTCTTTTTCCTGAGCCGCATACTCGTGCTAACCCGTTCGCCGGTCGCCATGTGGTATGGCGCGTCGCTGGGCATCACGCTGGTGGCAAGTCTCTACGAAGTGATATCGGCAGCAGTTGGTTTCAAGGGCCTGATCGGCAGCATCAACAGCGTCACCGCGGCGCTGTCGTCCAGCCTGCTTGCCGCGCTGGCCATCGCCGCCCAGCTCCGGATGAAACATCAGCAGTGGCTCGAGGCGCAGGCCGAACTGCGGCATACCTATGAAGCGATGCCGATAGGCTTGTTCACACTGAATAACGCCGGCCAGTTTATCAGCGTCAACCCTGCCATGCGCACCATGCTGGGCATCCACGATCTGTCGCCGGGACGCAACACCTGGGACGCTTACTTTAACGAAGGCGCCTGGCCGCACCTGCACAGGCTGGTGCATTCGCAAAGCAACAGCGAACTCGAGATTCGCTGCAAGAATATGCCGGGACAGGAGGAAAAGCGTTTTCTGGTCAAGGCTACGCTGGCGCGTGGGAAGATCGAAGGCTCGCTGCAGGATATTACCGAGCGTTCGAAAGCAACTGAAGACCTGCAGTTCATGGCGAACAACGATCCCTTGACCAAGGTATTGAACCGGCGCGGGATCGATACCGTGCTCGAACTGGCGATCATCGCGATTCCAGCCGGCATTCCGGTGGCACTCGCATATCTCGATCTCGACCGTTTCAAGCTGATCAACGACCTTTACGGTCATCCGGCAGGCGACGAGATTCTGAAGCAGGCGTGTGAGCGGATGGACGCAATGCTGACCGGCGGGCAGCGGATCGGACGCGTCGGCGGCGACGAGTTCGTAATCGTTTTTCCGGGCACGCCGATTGCCGCGGCGTCCTGGGTCTGCCGCGGCATCGTCGACGCCATCAGCGCTGCTCCGTACCGGATCGGCAACAAGGCATTCCAGGTCAGGGTGTCCATCGGCCTGATCGAACTGAGCGCAGGCGTCAAGCTGAAGGACGCAATATCGAGCGCGGACCGCGCGTGCCGGGAAGCGAAGTCGGCGCCGGACGGTTTGGTGGTCTATGAAAAAAACGCCGCTGCATTTCACGAACGCGAAGCCGAGTTGAAGCTGGTGGAACGCTTTGCCGGCGCCAGCGCGCCGCATGGGCTGTTTGTCGACATGCAGCCCATCATGTCGTTGAAAAATCCCCACGCGTCGATGAATTTCGAAGTCCTGCTTCGGATGCGCGACACGGACGGAAGCATCATTCCGGCAGGGCGCATCGTGCCGGCCGCCGAAGGCAGCGGCCGGATCGGCATGATAGACCGCTGGGTGCTGTCAAACGTGCTGGCCTGGCTCAATGTCAACCAGGACAAGCTCGACCGCACCCAGTTCGTCTGCATGAATCTGAGCGGGGCCTCGCTCAACGACGAGCGCTTCGTGCAGGACGCATTCGAGATGCTGGAGAAGAATCGGCGCGCTGCAAGCATGCTGTGTCTTGAAATCACCGAAAGCGTGGCGCTGCACGATCTTGCCAACACGCGCCGCTTCATTGACCAGGTGCGGAGTTGTGGCGTCAGGATCGCGCTGGACGATTTCGGCGCTGGCTATACCTCGTTCTCCTACCTGAAAGACTTGCCAGCCGACGTGCTGAAAATAGATGGCAGCTTTATCGTCAACATGAATGCGCACCCGGCCAACGTCGCCATCGTCGAAGCCATTGTCAGCCTGGCGACCAACCTGGGCATGAAAACCATAGCCGAGTGGGCCGAAGATAACGCTACCGTGCAGACGCTGGTCGAAATCGGCGTGGACTATGTGCAGGGCTATGCGGTCGCGAGGCCGCAGACGCCGGATCGCATCCTGGCAGCGAGTTCGGCTGCGAGCTTCATCCAGGACGCCGACCTGAAATCCTACGTCCGGGCGCTGAGCGCAGCGTCGGACGCGGCGCTCGGCTACCCCGCAGTCAGCCTGGTATCAAACCGTTGATGTCCTGCAGCAGGAGAATTAAATGGACGACGCTTCGGGCTTGATCTGCGGCGTAGTGGGCTTGCCGTCGAAATCCAGCCACTGGTGCCGTTCGTAGTCATACAGCTTGCAGGCGCGCATCGTGGCGATGATGTTCCGAAGCGACATTTGCTCCACAACAGCACGGTTTCCGACCAGCCGGTTGAGGTGCAGTTGTGCCTCGTAGAGGTGGTAGCACGGTATGCCGGGATGCGCATGGTGCGCAGCATGGGAGTACACATTGTTGACCAGTTTCGACACCAGCTTGGGCAGCACCAGGTGCGTGGAGCAGCGTTCAGGCGGAAAGCCCGTGCGGTCCTGTCCTTCCCGGAACCAGGGTATGCGGCGGTTGTTGTGCATAAGGTACAGCGATGCGCCGCTCATTTCGCAGTGCACGCAGAGGGGCAGAAACCATCCCAGCAGCACGGCGCCGCCGGTCGACAGATTCGTCAGCGGCGCGATCAGGACCAGAAAAGTAACCAGGGCCGCGTGATAGGTCATCATCAGCCCAAAGTAAGTCCAACCCTTGGCACGGTTACGGTCCAGCGTTGCGGATGTCGGATGTATACGCAGCGGCAGCAGCCAGCGGAACATGAAATTGAAGCCGAAGCCGAAGACATTCGGCGCGCGGATGAATCGCTCCAGGTATTGGGCTGGTAGCGACAGGCGGTCGAATTCCTGCTTTGACAGCGGTCGATAAAAATCGACCGACTCGCCGTTGGTTTTCGGATGATGTCCGCCATTATGGTCGGCTACCCACATGCGGTAATTCTGGCAGGAAGGTACGCCCAGTAACATTGCAATGACCCAGTTGAGCCGACGGTCCTTGACCAGCGCACGGTGGGCGGCATCATGGGCAATGGTGTACGAACTGGATAAACGGAAACCGGCGAACAGGGACGCCGCCAGTTTCAGTGACATCCACGGCGCAAACAGGATGACGGAGATCGCTCCCCAATAAAGCAGGTATTCCCTAACGGCAAGCAAGCTGCCGCGTAAATTGCTCGGCCTTGCATATCGGTCAAGTTCGTGGAGGATGGTCTTGCGGCTGATGGTCGGCTGCGGCTCGACAAAGGCGGTGGGATTCGACATTCTCTATGTTTGCTGGTTGCAACTTGTTGCAGCTTAGCATGAGATTGTCGTCGGCGTTAATCGTCTTTTTTTAAAATGGGCAGGAATTAAGTAAGGCAGCAAAGTATAGGGAGCGACCGGCGACCCACACCGGTCTTAACGCGCTCTTTCAGCGGCGCGGCACCGTCGGCCTGACCTGGCCGCGCGCTATGCGTTTTTGAACCTGTTTCCATACAAAGCTTGCCAGAGCGAGCATGATCATCTTGCGCATGTGGTTTTCTCCTGGATAAAAATGATTGATGTTGTCATTCTTTACCATCCTTGTGCGCTGGCAGTCGTCAGCCTCGCCTCGAGGTCGATCCGGTCAATCTATGGGCCGCCCCACCATCACGCTGCTTTAAACCACGTCCTGGTACCCAATAACAATCCGCCGGTACCGCGTCATACTATTTATATCCAGCAACCCCAGCCAGCGCGCAACATCCTCCTCCGATTTCCCCTTGCGCAACTGCCGCAGCGCAAAGGTGTGCCTTAATTTGAACAGGCCGCCGGCATCCTTCCCCAGTTTCGCTCCTTCGAGCACATCGCGGCTCGCTTCGAAACAGCGGGTGTGCGACCACTGGGTGCCGTTCATCGTCGACGGGAACAGGTAGTCGCCGGGGATGCCCTGCTGGGCGCGGATGCGCAGCCAGAAGGCCAGCTGGCGTCCGGCCCAGTCAGCCACCGGCGTTTCCCGCGCCGGGGAGTTGCCGTTGCCTTCCAGCGCAAGCTTCCAGGGTACGCCGGCCCGGCGGCCGCCGACGGTGATGACGCCGTCGAGCTTCAGGCTGCGCACGTCGCCCGGCGCGAGGCCCGCGCCCAGCATCAATGCGACCGCGGTGCGGTCACGCACGGTTTTCCAGGTCATCTTCTCGTTGCTGTCGGGCTGGGGCGCCCGCGTCAGGTAGGCGATCAGCAGCCTGGCCTGCATTTCGTCGAGGTACTCGGGCGGCGGGTCCTTGTCGGCTGCCTCGGCGTAACGGTATTCCGGCCGTTCGCGCAGCAGGGCAGCTGCCCGGTTGGTTTCCTCGCCATCGACGCGGGCCTGGAACTGCGTCACCTTCTGCACCAGCACCAGGTAGCGGTTCGCGTAGCGCGCCGACAGGTTGCCGCCGCGGGTGGTCTGGCGCGGATGTTCGGGGTCGGGACCGGTGCCCCGGACGGTCAGGAAGACTTCCAGGTCGGACACCGCGATGTCACGCAGGTCCAGGTTGCGCTCCGCGCAGAACTTGGCGAACGCCTGCCACATCTCGCGGTAGACATTGACCGATTCGTCCGACAGTGGACGCTCGCTTTTTGCGCGCGACTGCGAATTTGCCCGGTGGACGACCCATGCCTCGAATGCCCTGTTCAGGGACGCTTCGAGATCGGCGGCGCCGATGTCAAACAGGGTCAGATTTTTGGTCATGAAATGCTTCTCCAGATGCCTGCTCGATTATCCAATATGCGGGTTCCAGCGCATCTTAACCGAGGCGGGGCCATGCGCAGCGCCTGCCTTGCGAACGCGCCGGGCGCCCGGCGCCGGCATCCGCGCATCAGGTCGCCGTGGCCGGGCGGTACATCAGGACAGGCAGCGGGCAGGCTGACAGGACCTTGAGCGTGACGCTGCCGAGGAACAGCTGCTGGCAGCCGCTGCGGCCATGGGAGCCGATGAAGACCAGGTCGCAATGGAAGCGCCGCGCGGCATCGATGATGGCGATCGCGACGGCATCGGAGAACACGACCTCGGCCGTGAAATGCAGGCCGGCCTGCGTCGCCATGATCCTGAGTTCGTTCAGGTAGGTCTCGCCCACGGTCTGCATCGAATTCCGATACTCCTCGTCGCTGAGATAGGCGGGCGGCATGGTCTGGATATAGAGCGGGTACTGGAAAGCGGGTGCGACGAAGATGCCGACCACGTCTGCGTCGAATTTCTGGGCGAAGCGGATGCCGGCCATGCCGGTCTCGGCGGACGCCGCCGAGCCGTCGGTCGGTATCAGTATCCGTGAAAACATGCGAGAAACTCCCCGTGCGTTCCAGTAGACCTTAGCAGCGCGCACCAGAATCCGGTTGAGCCATCGCAAGCCTGACCGGGCCACTTCCGGGTAAAGATCAGGCGGGAGGTCCAGGTGCAGTCGTTTCTGTTCGCAACCGGCATCGAGAACAGTTCGCCGCGCGTGATGCGCCGCGACGGCCGCATCGCGCGTGTCGACCAGATGGAAGCGACGGGGCATTACCAGCGCTACAGGGAAGACCTGGCGCTGGCCAAGGCGCTAGGCATCGACGTGCTCCGCTACGGCGCGCCGTATTACCGCGCCCATGCCGGACCGGGGCGGTACGACTGGGACTTCAGCGATGCCGCGTTCGGTGAAATACGGCGCCTGGGCATTACGCCCTGCGTCGACCTGTGCCACTTCGGCCTGCCGGACTGGCTGGAAAATTTCCAGAACCCGGAGTTCCCCGCGCACTTCGCCGACTATGCGCGCGCCTTCGCCGAACGCTTTCCGTGGGTCAGGCTGTATACGCCGATCAACGAGATGTATGTGGCTGCGCATTTCTCCGCCCAGCTCGGCCTGTGGAATGAATGCCTGAAGAGCGACCGCGCATTCGTGACGGCCACCAAGCACATCGCGAAGGCCAACCTGCTGGCCACGCTTGCCATCATGGAGGTCCAGCCGGCCGCCCGCTTCATCCAGAGCGAATCCTCCGAATATTTTCATCCGTCCAATCCCGATGCGGTCAAGGTGGCGCGGGCGCTCAACGAGCGGCGCTTCCTGTCGCTCGACCTCTGCTATGGCTACGACCTGTGCGCCTCCACCTATGAATACCTGCTCGACAACGGCATGTCCAGGGACGAGTTCCATTTCTTCCTGGACCATAACATCCGGCCGGTGTGCATCATGGGCAACGATTACTATGCGACCAACGAGCACATCGTCTTTCCGGACGGCCGGACCCAGCAGTACGAAATGCTCGGCTATTACGTCATCACCAAGCAATACTATGACCGTTACCGGCTGCCGGTCATGCATACCGAGACCAACAACCGCGATGACGGACAGGTGGAAAAGGATGCGCGTTCCTGGCTGGAACGGCAGTGGGGCAACCTGGTCAGGCTCAAGGAAGACGGCGTGCCCATCGTCGGCTTCACCTGGTACAGCCTGATCGACCAGGTCGACTGGGACTCGCTGCTCGTGGAAAATAATGGCAGGGTGAACCATTACGGCCTGTTCAACCTCGACCGCGAGATCAAGCCGGTCGGCGAGCTGTACCGCGACCTGATCGCTGCCTGGCGCGGAAAGATATCGAATGGCATGCTGTCCATTTACTGAATCGCGCCTTCCGCGAAGCTGCGACCTTGCGGAACGGCCTTCCCGCAGCCTGCGGTCGCTTGCGTGGTCCGGCGCAATGCAGTTGAAACAGGCTTGGTCTACATCAGCGCGGCGCCAGACAGCGGCATTGCCGGCAGGGTTTTTCACTAATATGCAGGGGTGGCAAGCGCAGCGACTGCGCTTGCCAGGTTCTGCCATGTCTTCACAGGTGCAATCGCCAGGTCGGAACGGGGGCCCCGATGACCAGACAACTGACCGCTGATTACGTGATCGCCGGCGCCGGGTCGGCCGGCTGCGTGCTTGCCAACCGACTGTCCGCCGATCCGTCGACCACCGTCATCCTGCTGGAAGCCGGGCCGCGCGACAGCAGCCCGTTCATCCGCCTGCCCATCGGCATCCTGTACCTGATGTCGAGCCGCAAGCTCAACTGGCAATACTTCACCGAACCCCAGCGCTGGCTGAACGACCGGCGTCTGTTCTGGCCGCGCGGAAAAACATTGGGCGGGTCGAGTTCAAGCAATGCGATGGTCTATACGCGCGGCCATGCGGCCGACTACGACCTGTGGGCGGCGCTGGGCAATCGCGGCTGGTCCTATGCCGACCTGCTGCCGCTGTTCATGCGCAGCGAGCATCACGAAGCCGGGCCTTCGGACTTCCATGGCGTCGATGGTCCGCTCAACGTCGCCGCGCAACGTTCACCCAACCTGCTGTCCCGCCTGTTCGTCGACGCCGCTGCGGAAGCCGGCTATCCGCGCAGCCAGGACTTCAATGGCGCCAGCCAGGAAGGCGTGGGCCTCTACGAGGTGACGCAGAAGGGTGGCGAGCGCTGCAGCGTCGCCCGCGCCTACCTGCACCCGGTGCTGGCCCGCGCCAACCTGACCGTGCTGACCGGCGCGCATGCCAGCCGCGTGATGCTCGACGGCCGGCGCGCGGTGGGCCTGGTCTGCGCAGGCCGCGACGGCGAGACCGTCATCACCGCGCGCCGCGAAGTCATCCTTTCCGCCGGCGCAATCAACACGCCGCAGTTGCTGATGCTGTCGGGCATAGGCCCGGAGGCGGAGCTGCGCCAGCATGGCATCCCGGTGCGGCATGCGCTGCCCGGCGTCGGCCGCAACCTGCAGGACCACCTGGACGTGCTGGTCATACACCGGTGCCGGCTGCCGGTGTCGAGCGGGATTTCGGCGTCGACGCTGCCGCTGCAGCTCAGGCACGTGCGCAACTACCTGCGCGACCGCACCGGCGGCCTGACGACCAACGGCGCCGAGGCCGGCGGCTTCGTCAGGAGCACGCCGCAGGAAGCGATACCGGACCTGCAATTCCATTTCACGCCGGCGCACCTGCATGGCCATGGCCGCGGCCTGCGCGGCGCCGCAGGCACCATGATGGGCCACGGCTACTCGCTGCATGCATGCAATCTCAGGCCATTGAGCCGCGGCCACATCGGGCTCAGGAGCGCGGACCCGGCCGCAAGCCCGCTGATCGATCCCGACTACCTGTCCGCGCCGGACGACATGCGGGTGATGATTGCCGGCGTGAAGGCTGCGCGCCGGGTGCTTGCCGCCAGCGTGCTGGACCCTTATCGCGGCGTGGAGCTGCAGCCGGGGGAAGGGGTGCGGAGCGACCAGGACATCGCGGACTTCATCCGCGCGCGGGCCGAGACCATCTACCATCCTGTCGGCACCTGCAGGATGGGGCATGACGACATGGCTGTGGTGGACGACAGGCTGCAGATGCACGGCCTGGAAGGGCTGCGGGTGGTCGATGCATCCGTGATGCCGACGCTGGTCGGCGGCAACACCAATGCGCCGACCGTGATGATCGCGGAAAAGGCGGCGGACATGATCCGGCTGGCAAACGGCCACGCGGCCGCCGAAGCGTCCCCGCCTCCGGTGGCGGAGACGCTTCAGCCGGGACGCTGGCAATAGCCGGGGCGGCACGGCTCCGGCAGGGCAGGAGGAGAACATGCGTTATTTCGTTACCGGCGGCACCGGTTTCATCGGCCGGCGGCTGATCCGCAAGCTGCTGGCGTCGGAAGGCAACACCGTTCATTTCCTGGTCCGCCGGCCGGGCGGGTCGCGCGAGGCGGCGCTGCGGGAATTCCTAGGACCCGCGGAGTCGCGCGCGATTGCGGTGGCCGGGGATATCTGCCAGGCGCGCTGCGGCCTTACCGACGCCGACCTGCAGGCGCTGGCCGGCAAGGTCGACCATTTCTTTCATCTTGCCGCGGTCTATGACCTGCGTGCCGATCCGGCGCATGAGCTGGCGACCAATATCGACGGCACCCGCAATGCGCTGGCGCTGGCCCGGGCGCTGGATGCCGGCTGCTTTCACCATGTCAGCTCGATCGCCGCCGCCGGCCTCTACGACGGCGTGTTCCGCGAGGACATGTTCGAGGAAGCCGAGCATATCGAGCATCCCTATTTCCGCAGCAAGCATGACAGCGAGGCGCTGGTGCGCGCCGAGCGTTCGCTGCCGTGGCGCATCTATCGCCCCGGCCTGGTGGTCGGCGATTCGCGCACGGGCGAAGCCGACAAGATCGACGGCCCTTATTATTTCTTCAAGCTGATACAGCGGCTGCGTGGCCTGCTGCCGCCCTGGATGCCCGCCATCGGGGTGGAGGGCGGCCGCATCAACATCGTCCCGGTCGATTATGTCGTCGACGCGATGACCTGGATCGCGGCGGTGCCCGGGCTGGACGGCGGCTGCTTCCACCTGACCGACCCGGCGCCGAAACGGGTCGGCGATGTGCTGAACCTGTTTGCCCATGCCGCCCACGCGCCGCCGATGACCCTGCGCATCAATGCCGCGCTGGTGGACCTGGTGCCGGCAGGCGTGCGGCGCGGGCTGGCCGCCGTCGCGCCGGTGCGGCGCCTGGCGCAAACCGTGCTGGACGACCTCGGGCTGCCGGACACCATCCTGCAATTCATCAATTATCCGACCCGGTTCGACAACCGGCAGGCCGCCGCCGCGCTGAAGGGCAGCGGCATCGCCTGCCCGCCGCTCGACAGTTATGCGACCGTGATCTGGGATTACTGGGAACGGCACATGGACCCGGCGCTGTTCGTCGGCCGCAGCCTGCGCTCCCACGTGGAAGGAAAGGTGGCGCTGGTGACCGGCGGCTCGTCCGGCATCGGCCTGTCAACCGCGCGGAAGCTGGCCGACGCCGGCGCGACCACGCTGATCTGCGGCCGCGACCAGGCGCGGCTCACGGCTGCCTGCGAGCAGATCGGGGCCGGCGGCGGCACGGTGAAAGCCTATCCGGCCGACCTGACCGATGCGGCCGACTGCGAGCGTTTCGTGCAGCTGCTGCTGGCCGAACATGGACGTGTCGATATCCTGGTCAATAATGCCGGCCGCTCGATCAGGCGCTCGGTGGAAGGCAGCTTCGGCCGCTTCCACGATTACGAACGCACCATGCAGCTCAATTACTTCGGCGCGCTGCGCGTGACCGTGGGACTGCTTCCGGCCATGCTGGCGAAGGGATCCGGCCACATCGTCAATATCTCGTCGATCGGCGTGCTGACCAATGCGCCGCGCTTCTCGGCCTATGTCGCCTCGAAGGCCGCGCTCGATGCGTGGACCCAGTGCGCGGCGTCCGAGTTCGCCGACCAAGGCATACAGTTCACGACAGTCAACATGCCGCTGGTGCGCACGCCGATGATCAAGCCCAGCCATGTCTACGACGATGCGCCGACGCTGCTGCCCGACGAGGCTGCGGACCTGGTGGCGCAGGCCATCATCAACCGGCCGGTGCGCATCGCCACGCGGGTCGGCATCGTCGGCCAGACGCTGCATGCGCTCGCGCCCCGGCTGGCGCAGACCGTGCTCAACACCGCCTACCGGCTGTCGCCCGATTCAGCGCCCGCCGCCCAGGACGGAGGGCAGGCGCCGCAGCGGCCGGCCGGGCATTCCGCCGAATACCTGGCCATGCGGCAGCTCCTGCACGGCATTCACCTCTAAAGGATGCAATGAAGGATGCAATGAATTCCGGAGAGGCATTGTCGGCAGTAGACCGCGCCTGGCTGCGGATGGACCGGCCGACCAACCTGATGGTGATCTGCGGGATGATGATGTTCAGGCACAGGCTGCGGCTGGCGGCAGTGAAGGCGCTGGTGCAGCAGCGCCTGCTGTGTTTCCATCGCTTTCGCCAGCGCATAGACGGTTCCGGCTTCGATGCGCATTGGCAAAACGACGAAACCTTCGATGTCGACTGGCACGTTCGCCATATCGCGCTGCCGGAACAGGGCAGCGGGGTCGGCATGGAAGAGCTGGTCGGCGTGCTGGTCAGCACGCCGCTCGACCGGTCCAAGCCGATGTGGCAGTTCCACCTGATCGACGACAGCGGCGGCGGCAGCGTGCTGTTGCTGCGGATTCATCACTGCTATGGCGACGGCTTTGCGATGCTGCATGTGATCTCGTCGATGATGGACGAGGCGCCCAACCGGGCGCACCCGGCCCCGGTGGACCTGCCGCGGCACGCGGCGGCGGGCAGCGCGCTGGAGCGGGTGCTGGGTCCTGTCACGCAGGCGGCCGGCGCCGCGCTGCGCACCGCGTTGGGCGCGTCGGCAGTGGGCAAGGACCTGCTTGCCCATCCGCTGCACGGCCTTGGCTATGCCGTGACCGGGGTCGACTATGCGCTGGCGGCGACGGCCATCGCCGTCATGCCGCCCGACAGCCCGACGCGCCTCAAGGGACCGCTGGGCGTGATGAAACGGGTCGCATGGACGCCGCCGCTGGCGCTGGGGGAAGTCAAGGCAATTGCCGGCGCGATGGACTGCTCGGTCAACGACGTGCTGGTGGCCTGCATCGCCGGCGCGCTGCGGCGTTATCTGCAGGAGCAGGGCGAGGACCTGGAAGCGGCGGAGGTCAGGGCGCTGGTGCCGGTCAACCTGCGGCCGCCCGGCCCGCTGACGGCACTTGGCAACCAGTTCGGCCTGGTCTTCCTCGACCTGCCGCTGGGCATAGCCGAGCCGCTGGCGCGCGTGCTCGAAGTCCACAGGCGCATGCGGGCGCTGCGCGGGTCGAAGCAGCCCGCGGTCTCGCTGGCCATTCTCAATGCGATGGGCGTCGCGCCGGATGCGTTGAACCAGCGCCTTTCCGACGCGCTGTCCGGCAATGCCAGCCTGGTCATCAGCAATGTCCACGGCATCGAGCAGCCGCGCTATCTTGCCGGGCAGAGGATAGAACGCCAGATGTTCTGGGTGCCGCAGTCCGGCGGGATCGGGCTGGGCATCAGCATGCTGAGCTATGCCGGGGAGGTCGCGTTCGGCGTGCTGGCGGACGCGCAGCGCGTTCCCGAACCGGCCAGCATCGCCCATCATTTCAAGGCCGAGTTCGAAACGCTGCTGCTGACATTGCTGCTGATGCCCTGGCCTTCTGCGGCTCGCAGGGACTGAAGCAGCGCCGCGTCAGCTATGGTGCACCTGCCGCGACCCGCCCTTCGACTTGTCCATCAGGTGCCCGCCCTGCATCGACGCCTGCGGCATGGCGGCCTGCATGGTTTCGCCGACGCTGCCCGCAAGCCCGACCAGCACCTCCTTCACCGTTTTCACGGTCAGGTGGCTGATGGTTCCCGCTTCCTCGATGGCGCCCTGCACCGCCTTCTTGCCTATTCCCGCGATGTCGCCGCCGGTCTCGGCCGTCGCCTCGATCAGGCCGTCGACTGCGCGTCGTGTCACGCCGGCGATGTCTGCGCCGACCGCGGCGCCATGCCGGATCACCGAACGCATGATCTCGGCCGATGCGCCGATCACGTCGCCGCCGACATCGTGCACGCCCAGGATGGCGCCCTTGGTCACGCTCTTGATGCTCATCGTGAGGCCGGTGCCCACATGCTCTGCCGCTTCGATGGCCGCCATCACCACGTGGCTGACAAGCTGCACGCTGTCGGTGCCGGCGGCGGCGCTGGTGCGCAGCGTGTCGGAAACCGTCCTGCGCACCAGCGTGGCGATCTCGGACTCGATCGTGTCCAGGCTGGAAAGACTGGTGACGATGCCTTGCCGGACCGTGTCGGCCGCGTGCTCTATCGTGACCGAAACATTCTGCGCTTCTTCGCCGGCCTTGCGTTTCGCCGTCTGGCCGCCATGGGCCGAGTCCGACTTGGTTTGCCTGGTAGTCATCATTTCTCCTTTGATTGAACGGATTGAATGCGCGTATGTGCGGCCAGCCTGCGTGATGGCATGCCAGCCTTGCGGCACCTGTTCTGCCTGCAATGCCGCAGCACCCCGTACGTGTCGAGGATGGCGATACTGTGTGCCCGGTGCTGGGCGGCGCATTTGATCCAGGTCATGGCGGCCCAAGACTCCCGTGACGACCATGGGACCTGCACACTCCACGGCACGGGCATGCGCCACAACCGGATGGCGATTGGAGTTTGACCTGCAAGCCGGCCCATTTATGCGGGAGACCCATCATGGAAAGAACCTGGCTCACAAGCTATCCGCCGGATGTGCCGGCCACCATCAGCGTCGATGCTTCGGATTCACTTCCTGCGCTGCTTGCGCGCATCTGCGCGAGCCATGCGCACCGCCCGGCGTTCAGCAACCAGGGCGCGACCATCAGCTATGGCGAGCTCGACCGCCTGTCCCTCGCCTTTGCCGCCTACCTGCAAAAAGTCGCCGCGCTGCAAAAGGGCGAGCGCGTCGCGATCATGCTGCCCAACCTGCTGCAGTACCCGGTGGCATTGTTCGGCGTGCTGCGCGCCGGCGGCGTGGTGGTCAACACCAATCCGCTGTACACCGCTACGGAGCTGGAGCGGCAGCTGCTGGACTCCGGCGCCAGCGTGCTGGTGGTGCTGGACAACTTCGCCCATGTCGCCGAGCAGGTGCTGAGCCGCACCAGGGTGCGGCATGTGATCGTCACGGCCGTCGGCGACATGCTGCATTTCCCGAAGGCGCAGATCGTCAACATGGTCGTGAAGCATATCAAGCACATGGTGCCGGAATGGCATATCGACGGCGCCGACCGCTTCATGGATGCGCTTGAAGAAGGAGAACAGCAGGCGTTCGAGGTCGTGCCGCTGCAAGCGGACGACACGGCCTTCCTGCAGTACACCGGCGGGACCACGGGCGTGCCCAAGGGCGCGATCCTCAGCCACGGCAACATGGTGGCCAACCTCGAGCAGACCGCGGCCTGGGTGAAGAGCGTGCTGCTGGAAGGCGAGGAAACCGCGGTGATACCGCTGCCGCTGTATCACGTGTTCGCGCTGACCGCCACGCTGGCGTTTCTCAGGCTTGCGGCGCACAACGTGCTGATCACGAACCCGCGGGACACGGAAGCGCTGGTGAAGGAGCTGCGGCATACCCGGTTCAGCGTGATGATAGGCGTCAACACGCTGTTCAACGTGCTGCTCGATGCGCCCCATATCGAGCAGGCCAACCATGGCAGCGTCAAGGTCGTGGTGGCCGGCGGCATGGCGGTCCAGCGGGCAGTGGCGCAGCGCTGGCACAAGGTGTTCGGCGTGCCGCTGATCGAGGGCTACGGCCTCACCGAGACCTCGCCCATCGTCACCGCCAACCCGCTGACGATCGCCGCCTACACCGGCACCATCGGCCTGCCGCTGCCTTCCACCGACGTCGCCATCATGGACGATGCCGGCAACGTGCTCGGCATCGGCGCGCCGGGCGAGCTTTGCGTGCGCGGCCCGCAAGTCATGAAGGGCTACTGGCAGCGCCCCGAGGAGACCGCAAAGGTGATGACGAGCGACGGCTGGCTGCGCACCGGTGACATCGGGGTGATGGACGGCGCCGGCTATTTCCGCATCGTCGACCGCAAGAAGGACGTGATCGTCGTCTCCGGCTTCAAGGTGTTTCCCAACGAGGTCGAGGATGCCGCGATGCTGCATCCCGGCATCCATGAGGCCGCGGCGATACCGGCGCCGGACGAGCACTCGGACGAAGTGGTGAAGCTGGTCGTAGTGCGCCGCGACCCGACGCTTACGGCGGATGCGTTGCTGGTCCATCTGCACAAGCATCTCACCGGCTACAAGCTGCCGCGCTACATCGTGTTTCGCGACGGCGAGCTGCCGAAGTCGAATATCGGCAAGGTGCTGCGGCGGATCGTGAAGGAAGAAGAAGAGAAGAAATCACAGGTTGCAGCGTAGTACGCGATGGTGCAGCCGACATGCCGATTCAGGAGGTGAAGGATGGCAAGGAAACTCAGAGAACTGGCGGGGCCGGACGGCGACGACGCGACGCTGATGGACTCGGTGTGCCAGTCGGCGCACCAGATCTGGCAGGCAGGCCTGGGCGCGTTCGCGACGGCGCAGGGCCAGGGCGAGGCGCTGTTCGGCAAGCTGGTGGAACGCGGGGCCAGCGTCCAGAAGCGGATCGAGGACAGCACCGGGCATGCGCTGCCGGCGCCGCCGGCGGGCGCGATGGCCGGTTCCTGGGAGAAGCTTGAAAAAGTTTTCGAGCAGCGGGTGGGCCGCGCGCTGCACAGCCTCGGCGTGCCGACCCGCGAGGATATCCAGGCGCTGACGCGGCAGATCGAGGCGCTGAACCAGGCCATCTCGCGCCTGCCCACGGGCGCGCATATCTCGCCCGACGCGCTTGTGCAGACTGCGAAGCGGGCTGCGCCCGCCGTGCGCGCGCGGCGAACGGCGCGGGCCGCGGACGCCGTTGCAAGCGCGCCGGCGGCACGGAAAAAACCGCGGACGCCCGGTGCCGCCTGACGGCGCCGGCCGCACCGCGCAGGCAGCATGGACTGACAGGGACGAGCGATGACGTGGAGCACGTTTCCCTACCCGGACGACGCTTTCGAGTACAGCCGCGCGACGCTGAAGAAGGCATGGGCGCGGCTGCACGCGGGCGATGCCGAACCGTTCCCGGAACAGGCCGCTCTGGTGGATGCATGGCGGGACTTCCACGCGGGCCGCTTCGAGGCGGCTGCGCAGCATGGCCTGAAACATGGACTGGATGGCTATACGGTGGCGGCCAAGGCCACCTGCATCTACGCGAATTACCTTGAGAAAAACAAGGCGCGCAAACAGGCCTTGTTCGACGCCGTCGCCGCCCGCTGCCTGGAACAGCAGGGCAGCCAGCCGGATAATCCGAACGGCTATTACTGGTATGCCTATGCGCTGGGCCGCCGGGCGCAGGCCCTGTCGGTGCTGGCGGCATTGACCCAGGGCATAGGCAGCAGGATCAGGCAAGGCCTGGAGACTGCCTTGCGCCTCGCGCCGGCCCATGCGGACGCGCATATCGCGCTGGGGGTCTACCACGCCGAAGTGGTGTCGAAGGTGGGCGGGGTCGTGGCCGGACTCACGTACGGCGCAAGCCGGTCGGCGAGCATGAGGCATTTCGATGAAGCGCTTGCGCTGAACCCGGACTCCGCCATTGCCCACGTCGAATATGCGAATGCCATCGCGATGCTCGACGGCCGCAAGGGCCTGGAGCGCGCGACGGCCCTGTGCAGGAAGGCGGCCGCGCTGCGGCCGCATGACGCGATGGAAAGGCTGGATATTGACCTTGCAAGGCAAGAACTCGACGATTAGCCAGCGTGCTCCGCGCAGGCGGCGAACGCCCGGCCAGCCGGCGGCGCTGGCTGGCCCCGGGGAAAACGCGCATGGCTGGTGCAGGCGCTGCCATCTGCATCCGTCCGACTTCCATGGGCTCAGGCAGCTCGCGGCGACCGCGCTGGAAGGCGGACTGGACCTGGCGCAGGAACTGCATGAATCCATCGCCGGCGCCTTCCTGCGCATACAGCCGGTCGGCGCGCTGACTGCTTTCCTGTATCAAAAGGCGAGAAGCTCTTCCCGCATCCTTGACCGATGCCTGACCCGCCTGCTGCCGCCGCATTCGAGCCGGCCGGCAGGCTGGGAGTCGACGGCCGAGCGGGAAGCGGTGCTTGCCGCCATCAACGGCCTGATCGGCGACCACCTAGCGGAATCCGGCAATCCGATGCAGATACCGATGCGGCTGCGCGTCGGCGGCAAGCCGCTTCCGGCCACGCCGGAGGCGCTGGCCGCGGCGCTGAAGCCCGCAAGCGGCAAGCTGCTGGTGCTGATACACGGACTATGCCGTTCTGACCTGCAATGGCGCCGCAATCATCATGACCACGGCGAGGCGCTCGCACGCGACCTCGGCTATACGGCGGTCTACCTGCACTACAACAGCGGACTGCATATATCGAGCAATGGCAAGCAGCTCGCCGGGCAGCTCGAGGCGCTTTACCTCGCGTGGCCGGTGCCCGTCGAGGAAATCAGCATCGTCGGCCACAGCATGGGCGGGCTGCTTGCCCGCAGCGCCTGCCATTACGCCGGGCTTGCCGGGCATGAATGGCTCGCGCACCTGCGCAACATGGTCTTCCTGGGGACGCCGCATCATGGCGCGTCGCTGGAGCGCGGCGGCAACTGGCTCACCGCCGTGCTTGGCCGCAATCGTTACACCGCGCCGTTTGCGCGCCTGGGACGGATACGCAGCGCCGGCATCACCGACCTGCGTTATGGCAACCTGCGCGACGAGGACTGGGTCGGCCTCGACCGCTTTGAACATGGCGACGACCGCAGGGAACCGGTGCCGCTGCCGCGCGGCGTACGCTGCTATGCGGTCGCCGGCTCGGTCGGAAAGAGCGACGGCGACCTGCGCGAACGCCTGCTGGGCGACGGGCTCATTCCGCTCGATACGGCGCTGGGGAAGCATGTGCATGGCCGGCACAGCCTGTCGATCCCGAAGTCGCGCCAGTGGGTGGCCTACGGCGTGCATCACCTCGACCTGCTGAGCAGCCTTGCGGTCTATCAGCGCATCCGCTCCTGGCTCGCGCCTGCCGGCATGCGCAGCAGGCGTTCGGCGCGGCGGCCATAGGGCGGATAGACCCATGACAGCAGGCTGAAGGTGGGTTGCCGGAACACCGGCTTGTCATGGGTGAAGGTCCGGAAACCGGTTTCGCCGTGATAGGCGCCCATGCCGGACGCGCCGACGCCGCCAAAGGGCAGGTTGTCCGGCCCGACATGGAAGAACACGTCGTTGATGGTGACGCCGCCCGACAGGGTGCCGCCGAGCACGCGCGCGATCACCTTTCTATCGCTTTCGAACAGGTAAAGCGCAAGCGGGCGGGGACGCGCGTTGATGGCGGCGATCACCTCCTCGATGTCGTCATACTCGACCAGCGGCAGCACCGGCCCGAAGATCTCCTGTTCCAGCACCGTGCTGCCCGCCGCCACGCTGCTCAGCGCCACCGGCGCGAACCGGCGCCGTGCGGGTTCGCTTGCGGCATCCGACAGCGGCCATGCCTGCGCGCCCCTCTGCACCGCATCGTCCACCAGCGCCTGGAGCCGCGCGAAATGACGATTGTTGATGATGCTCGTGTAGTCGGGCGTGGTGGCCAGCGACGGGTAGAACTGTCCGATCGCGCGGCGGGCGGCCCCGATGAAGCGGTCCAACTGGCCACGCGGGATGAACGCATAGTCCGGCGCGATGCAGGTCTGTCCCGCGTTCAGGGTCTTGCCTATCATCAGCCGCATCACGGCCTTGTCGTAGTCGCCGCCGGGGCCGGCCTGCATGCCGAAGATGGCCGGCGACTTGCCTCCCAGTTCCAGCGTCACCGGCGTGAGGTTGTCGCTTGCTGCCTGCATCACCTGGTGGCCGACCGCGGTGGACCCGGTAAACAGCAGGTGGTCGAACGGCAGCCCGCAGAAGGCGCGGCCAGCATCGACGCCGCCGTTGACGATGCACAGCTCGTCGGCGTCGAAGCGGCGCGCGACGAGCTCGGCCAGCAGCGCGCCGAAACGCGGCGTCAGTTCCGACAGCTTGATCATGATGCGGTTGCCCGCCACCATTGCGGAATTGGCAGGGCCCAGTGACAGTTCGAGCGGGTAATTCCATGGCACGACCACGCCGACCACGCCCAGCGGCTGTGGCAGGATGGACGCCTGCCCCGGCCAGTACTTGTAGCCGGGACTGCGCTGCGTCGTCTTCATCCAGCTGCGGCCATGCTGAAGCGAATGCCCGATGCCGTCGAGCACATGGTTAATTTCAAGCAGCTCCGTTTCATGGAACGAGCGCTGCCCGAAATCATCATTGATGGCCGCGGCAATCGCGCTCCGGTTGTCACGCACCAGCGTGCTCAGGCGCTTGAGCCGGTCAGCGCGGATCGCCCACGGCACGACGCCGTCCTTGCGCGACGCGGCGCGTTGGGCTTCGAACAGCGCGGACAGGGCCGGGTCATGTTGGATGGGGGGATTCATTGTTGCCTCTTTCGGTCTGATGGGATCGGATGACTGGCTGCAAAGCGGGCCTGATGCATTCGTCTGCCGCCCGTGCATTCTCCATCAATGCGGCATCGATGAAATGCAGGCGACGCAAGATGGATGCGCACGCCCGGCGGCGACTCGGAAAATTTTGATCTGGATCAGGCGCGCCGCACACTCGGTACGCATAATCATTTTGACCACATACAGTCAGTGCATGCGCATCGGACGAGCCGGATTCACCTGTTCGCTTCCGGCGCAAGGGATCGCAGTATGCGCCGCCGAATATTCATGCGGCATTTCAGGGCACTGCGTGGAAAGGGGCATGGCGGAAAGCGCTGCCCCATTGCGGCGGCGAATTTAAGGCGGCCGCGACTTCGGGCCTGGCCGCCGACGACGGCAGCCGGCCGAGCGCATGAACAGCATTTCCACCGAGCAGAGGAATACGACATGTCCACGCAATTCGCAGAGTCGCTGGAGACTGGCGCTGCACCGGCCAGCCCTGTGCAGGAAGAGTCCGCCGGCGGCGCCATGGAGGCCGCAGATTCCGTGGAGAAGGCTGGCGGGGCGAACCGGCTGGAAAGGATACGCGAGCTTGCCTACGCAAGCTATGAAGCGCGGGGCTGCGTCGACGGCTATGCGCTGGACGACTGGCTCAGGGCAGAAGCCATTGTGATGCAGGAGACCGCCGATACCGCGCAGCCGGCGGTTGCAGCATAGGCAGGCCGGCGACACTCTCGTCGTCGATGGCGGCGGAGCGGGCGCGCCCCGCGTTTGTTCCACGCTTTCCCAGGCCGGCCTCTCACAGGCCTGCAGGCTGCGCAAACCAGCTTTTTAAAGGAGGTGAATCATGGCCAGCAATCTGACGAAGTTCGATCCGTTTTCCGACCTAAGCCCGTTCGATGCATTCGGGAACATGGACGATTTCTTCCGTGAATTTTCATTGCTGCCGTCGATGCGGGCTATGCGTGCGGAGCCGCGCATCCGGGCCGATGTCGCTGAAACGGAGCAGGCCTATACGGTCAAGGCCGAGATCCCGGGCGTGAAGAAGGAAGACATCAAGATCGCGGTGGAGGGAAACCGGGTCGCGATCAATGCCGAGGTCAGGGAAGAGAAGGACGAGCGCACCACGGGCATGGTGCGCAGCGAACGCTACTATGGAAAGCACTCGCGCAGCTTCACGCTGCCGCAGGAGGTGGACGAGAGCAAGGCGGAAGCCAAGTATGAGAACGGGCTGCTGATGCTGACGCTGCCCAAGAAAGCCGGCACCGGCGCCAAGCAGCTGACCGTCCAGTAGATCAGGCTGCAATCCGGCGTAGTGAGGCACATGAACAGGCCTGCATGGCGGCGCCGGTGGCATCTGGCCGGCGCTGTCCGAGGGAGCGATCAATGAGCGGCGACACCCGATTCATCCGGTGGTTTTCCGAACTCGGCACTGCCGATGTATCGCTGGTGGGCGGCAAGAATGCTTCTCTCGGCGAAATGTACCGCGAGCTGGAGGGGCAGGGCATCCGCGTCCCCAACGGTTTCGCTGTCACCGCCGACGCCTACCGCTACACGCTTGCGCAGGGTGGCGCATGGCAAAGGCTGCAGGCTGCGCTCGACGGCCTCGACCCGTCCGATGTCAACGACCTGACGCGGCGGGCCGGCCTGGCGCGTGAGATTATTTATGGCGCCGAATTGCCTGCGGACCTGGCGGCGCAGATCAGCGACGCGTATCGCAGGCTGGTCGGCGAGTACGGCGAGCAGCTGACGGTCGCCATACGCAGTTCGGCGACGGCGGAAGACCTGCCCACGGCCAGCTTTGCCGGCCAGCATGAGACCTACCTCAATATCGCCGGCGAAGCCAGGGTGCTGGATGCGGTGCGGCGCTGCTATGCGAGCCTGTTCAAGGAACGGGCCATCATGTACCGGATCGAGAACGGCTTCGACCATTTCAAGGTCCTGCTGTCCGCGGGCATCATGAAGATGGTGCGCTCCGATCTCGCGTCGAGCGGCGTCGCGTTCTCGCTCGACACCGAGAGCGGATTCCGCGACGTGGTGCTGATCAACGGCGCCTACGGCCTCGGCGAGAACGTCGTGCAGGGCACCGTGGATCCGGACGAGTTCTATGTGTTCAAGCCGACGCTGCAGGCGGGCCGGCGCGCCGTATTGCGCCGCTCGCTGGGCGGCAAGGAAATCAAAATGGTCTATGCGCGCTCGGCCGGGCGCGACACCACGCGCAACGTGCCGACGCCGCGACAGGACCAGGGCCGGTTCTGCCTGTCCGACGACGAGGTCCTGCAGATCGCCGACGCGGTCGTGCGCATCGAAGCGCATTACAGCAAGCGCGCCGGCCACCCGATGCCGATGGATATCGAATGGGCGAAGGACGGCCTGGACGGTCTGCTGTACATGGTGCAGGCGCGTCCGGAAACGGTCGCCTCGCGCAAGTCGCTGGCGGTGCTGGAGGAATACGCAATCGATGGCAAGGCCGAGCTGCTGGCGCGCGGACGCGCGGTCGGCCAGCGCATCGTGTCGGGCCGCGCGCATGTGATCACCGATGTCGCCCAGCTCGACCGTTTCCGTCCGGGCGAGATCCTGGTCGCGGACACCACGATGCCCGACTGGGGCACGATCATGAAGCAGGCCGCCGGCGTCGTGACCAACCGGGGCGGCCGCACCTGCCATGCAGCCATCGTCGCGCGCGAGCTCGGCATTCCGGCGGTGGTCGGCTGCGACGACGCCACCGAGAAGATCAGGACCGGCGATGACATCACCGTGTCCTGCGCCGAAGGCGACACCGGCCATGTCTACGCGGGCCGGCTGCCCTACACGCGGACGAGCACCGACCTGTCGGCGCTGCCGATGCCGCAGACGCACATCATGGTCAACATCGGCAACCCTGACATTGCCTTCCAGACCAGCTTCATCCCGAACGATGGCGTGGGCCTGGCGAGGCTGGAGTTCATCGTCGCCGAGCATATCCGCGCGCATCCGATGGCGCTGATCCACCCGGAGCGGGTCGAGGACGCGGCCGAGCGCGAGCAGCTGCGCAGGATGGTCAGCCCGTGGCCCAGCGGGTCGGACTACTTCATCGAACGCCTGTCGGAAGGCGTGGCGACCATCGCGGCTGCCTTCTTCCCGAAGCCCGTGATCGTGCGCATGTCCGACTTCAAGACCAATGAATACGCCAGCCTGCTGGGCGGCCGCTGGTTCGAACCGCACGAGGCCAACCCGATGATCGGGTTTCGCGGCGCGGCCCGCTATGCGCATCCTGCCTACGCGGAAGGCTTCGCGCTGGAATGCCGCGCAATGAAGCGGGTGCGCGAGGAAATGGGACTGACCAATGTCAGGCTGATGATCCCGTTCTGCCGGCGCATACCGGAAGCGCAGGCAGTGCTGGACACCATGGCGGGACTTGGCCTTGCGCGCGGCGAGAATGGCCTCGAGATCTATGTGATGTGCGAGATCCCGAATAACGTGATCCAGATCGACGCTTTCGCAGCGCTGTTCGACGGGTTTTCAATCGGTTCCAACGACCTGACGCAGCTCATGCTGGGCGTCGACCGGGATTCCGACATGGTCGCGTTCGACTTCGACGAGCGCGACCCGGGCGTGCAGGAAATGATACGTCGGACCATCGAAGGCGGTAAGCGCAATGGCCGGCATGTCGGCATCTGCGGCCAGGCGCCGTCCGACTACCCGGAGATGGCCGCATGGCTGGTCACGCAGCGCATCGATTCCATCAGCCTCAATCCCGACTCGGTGATACGCACCATCCGCAGGCTGCTCACGGCCGAGCAGGAACTGGGGCTGGCGCCGCGCAGCCGCTGACGCCAACGCCAATGCTGAAGGACGCATGATGAATACACCGATTTCCTTGCTGATGACAGCGCCCGCGATCACAGTCAGGGCCGACGACACGCTGACCACGGTGGCCGACGTGCTGGCGCGCCATAAACTGTCCTTCGTTCCCGTCTGTGAAGGCCCGGGCGGTCCGGCGCTGGGCATCATCAGCGCCAGCGACGTCCTTCATTTCAAGAGCAGCGGCGGCGACATGGATGAGCTGACGGCGTGGCAGATCTGCACCTACAAGCCGCTGTCGGTGGCGCCGGACGCGAGCATTGCCCAGGTCGCGAAGCTGATGCTGGAGCGGCAGGTACATCACCTGCTGGTCATGCGCGGCCAGGAACTCGTCGGCGTCGTGTCGTCGCTGGATTTCGTGAAGCATTATCTTGCCGAGGCCGGGGCGAACCCTGGGCAGGCAGGGATAAAACAAGGAGAGCAACATGCTTGAAAGCCTGAAACAGGCCGGCCGTCACATCGAACGCGAACTGGGCCGTGCGTGGGAAAGCCTTTCCGAGGGCTGGCGCGAACTGCTGAGCCGCAGCAACAATGCGCTGACGCGCTTCGAGCGGCAGCATGACAAGGGCAGGCAGGAGGAGGGCGCGCTGGACTTCCCGCGCTGGAGCCTGCTGTCCAGCGAAATCGAGGAGACCGCGGACGAAGTGGTGGTGCGCGTCGAGGCGCCAGGCTTGCAGAAGTCCGATTTCGAGATCGTCATCGAAGACAACATGATGCGCATCAGCGGCGAAAAGCACATGGAGCATGTGACCAAGGGCAGCACCTATCACATGATGGAGCGGGCCTACGGCGCGTTCCACCGCACCTTCACGCTTCCCCGCAGCGTGGAGTCGGACAGGGCGTTGGCGAGCTACGAGGGCGGCGTGCTGACGGTGCGGGTGCCGAAGCGCGCCGGCAGCAGCGGCCGCACGATCAAGGTTTCATGACGCCGTCCCGGGCGCGCCGGGAAAGCAGGGGGAAGGGCGGCTGGCATGCATCGGCCGTCCCTGCATCGCGGCCGCCCGCCGGGCTTAGTCCAGCTTGACCTTCGCGGCCTCGACCACCTGGCGCCAGGTGGCAAACTCCTGGCCGACCATCTTGCCGAATTCATCCGCAGCTGTGAACTTCAGCTCCACGCCCTGCGCTTCCATCGTCTGGCGCATGCCGGGCGCGGCAAGCGCGGTTTCGATCGCGCCGGCCAGGGTCTTGACCGCGGCGGCTGGCGTGCCCTTGGGCACCATGAAGCCGAACAGGTTGTTGGCTTCGAAGCCAGGCACGCCGGCTTCCTGCACGGTGGGCACGTCGGGCAGCGAACTCACGCGCTTTCCGGACGCAACGGCCAGGACCCTGAGCCGGCCGGATTTCACTTGCGGCATCGAAGCGGGAATGCTGTCGAACATCATCGCGGCGGTGCCGGCCATCAGGTCGGGCAGGGCCTGGGAACTCCCCTTGTAAGGCACATGCAGCACGTCCACGCCGGTCTTTATCTTGAACAGCTCGGACTCGAGGTGCGACAGGGTGCCGGCGCCTTGCGACGCGAAATTGTATTTGCCGGGCGCGGCCTTGAGCGTCGCGATCAGCTCGGGAACCGTTTGCGCCGGCGACATGGCGGGCACGACCAGGATATGCGGCACGGTCGCCACGCCTGCGACCGGCGTGAAGTCCTTGACCAGGTGCGCCGGCTGCGGCGAGTAGGCCGCGGCGGCGATGGCCGCATTGGTCACCGCGCCGAGGTAGATCGTGTAGCCGTCGGCCGGCGCACGGGCCGCAGCGATCAGGCCGATATTGCCGCCGGCGCCCGGACGGTTTTCGACAATGACAGGCTGGCCGAGCGCCTCGGACATTTTCTGGCCGATCCCGCGGGCGAGGATGTCGGTGGCGCCGGCCGGCGGGAAGGACAGGATCAGGTGAACCGGCTTGTCCGGGAAGGCCGCATGGGCAACCGGCGCGAGCATCGCGACGACGGCGCCCGCGAGAATGGAAGCGAGAAGTCGGTGGGCGGCCGGTCGTGGCCTGGCAATGGAAGAAGCTTGATTCGTCATCGATATACTCATGGCAAGGTTGGACATCGTCAGGAACAGGCGAATGCATGTAACGGCATCACGCATGCATCTTCCATGCCTGCTGGGGCCGCGGGCGCCGCACCATCATAAGCCATTTATCGGCGCATCCGCGATAGAGCGGGCAATGCCCGGCTCGACTGGCGCCGGGATGTGGATGGCCCGCTCAATTTTGATTCGCCCGTTTGGCACACATCATCAGGCGGGCGAATTGCGGGATTAAGCTGCCAGGAGCGGCAATCGCGTGCCGGTAGCACAACCCATCCATATCATGATGAAACGACTTTCCGATTCTAGAAAACTGACGGCGCATGCTTCCTCGAAATGGCTGGTTGCCGCCGTCGGCCTTGCGGCCGCTGCGAGCCTTGCGCCATTGACGGCATCGGCCGGCGTCGTCACTTTCGAAAACAAGTCCGCAGAATTCAGGGCAGGGGTGGACTACACCGAGGCAGGAATGGGCTATGCCTTCTTCTGGAATTTCATCCTGTCCCCGGATACGGGCAACCCGCCAAGCGCGCTGGTCGGGTTCCCGGTTGCCATCGGTCCCTTTCCCAACGCCCCGGCAGGACCGGCGATATTCAGCACCGACACCACCAGCGGCCGTTCCTTCACGCTTGACGGCTATGACATCGGTGCGCTGGGGCCGGACCGGCAAGGCGGCAGCCTGCAAATCCGCGGATTGCTGCGCAACCAGGAGCAGTTTTCGTTTGCCGACACTGCGACGGGCGGCTTCGCGACCCGGCAGCCCGGTCCGGGCGCATTCATCGACAGGCTGGAACTCCGCGTGACGCCCGGATCGACGACTGCGGTCGCCATTGACAACCTGCGCTTCAGCCTGAAGCCCGACACGAACGAGATCCCGGAACCGGGGTCGATCGCTATCCTATCTATCGGCCTGGCGGCCTTGGCCCTGGTGCGCTCGCGCCGGCCAGGACCGGCGTCATGAGGTTTGCCGGCGCTGCCGGCATGGCCGGCGGATCGGGAGCGGGCAGTTAGAGCGTCTGGCCGTCGGCGACGGCGCCGCCGGCGCCGTCCTGTGCACGCCCCTCGATGATTTCCCGTCCCTTGAGAAAGCCCATGTTCTCCGCGATTGCCTGCGTCGAATAGAAGACATTCGGGTCCGACCTGACGGTTTCCGCATCGGCCGCGTCCGGGCCTGCGCCGCGCGAGGTCACCTTGACGGTGAAATCCCACTGGTCGCCATGTCCCGGGAGATCCGGGTTCTCGACCGGGCGTCGCCGGGCGAGCACGTGCATGTCGTGATGATGGTATTCCTCGGTTTTCCACTGGCTGTTGTCATCCATGGCTGTCTCCTGGTGGCTGGAATTAGCTAGCGTAGCGTAAGTTAACGCGCCGGCAAGCACAGAAAATGTATTCCATGATAAGCAGCAATCGCGGATAGGCTAAACGGCGGCGGCGGATTTAAACGCTGCAAATGGTCGCACCAATGCATCGGTAAGTTCCAGATGTTGCTGCAGCGAAAAATAATTCATAATTTACCTTATGTAAAATCAAAACCTGGCCCAGGTTGATGTTGCCGGAGGCTCCGGCATTGGCTCCCGCCGTGCTCCCTGTCTAAAACTTCAGGATGGAAATGTCAGCGGATGACGTTAATCCCCATGTTTCTATGTGCCCCTTGCACATTGATGCCTGGACTGGCGCCACTAGAATCAGGGAGAGGTAATTTAATTGGCGGCAATAACGGCTGACCTTTACTGTCGCCACAAAGCGCGCGGCTGCCGCCGCCTCATGCCGTCCGGACAGTAGAAACCAATAACAGGAGACAGTATGAAAAACGCAAGAGTTGCGCAGGCGCTGGGTTGTGCGTCCGTGTTGGCAGTGGCGCTCGCCGGATGCGGCGGCGGTGGAAACGACACGGTCGCGGACGGTGGAACCAGCGCCGGCGGCACGGGAACAGGCACGCCCTCCTCCCCGGCGACGCCTACGGTCAGCCCGGTAGCATGCGCGCAGCTGGTCGGCGCCGCCATCCCGGCGTCGGCCATCGGTTTGCCGACCTCGGGCGGGGCAGTCAACACGGCGACCGTGGTGAGCGCCAGCGGCACCGGCGCAAGCGCCGTACCGGAACACTGCCTGGTTTCTGGCGCAATCCTGCCAGTCGACAAGACGGCGCCGAATATCCAGTTCAGGCTCGCGCTGCCAACTGCATGGAACAGCAAGGCGCTGATGTTCGGCGGCGGCGGATTCGACGGCAGCGTCCCGAACGTCACGGGAAATGTGCCGAACGGTCCGACCAACCAGCCCACGCCCATCGGCCGCGGCTACGCGACCTTTGCCAGCGACTCGGGCCATCAGGCCAATGCGCTTGGCTCGCAGGACGGTTCGTTCGCGCTCAATGAGGAAGCCGTCCGGAACTTCGGCGGCGAGGCGATCAAGAAAACCCGCGACGCCGCGATCTACCTGACCAAGATGAGATATGCGGTCGACAAGGTCCAGAAGGCCTATTTTGCCGGCGGCTCGACCGGCGGGCGCGAGGCGCTGGCGGCGATCACCCACTGGCCAGCCGACTGGGACGGCGCCATTTCCTGGTATCCGGCCTGGAATGACGCGGCCGCCCTGCTCGCAGGGCAGCGCCTGAGCCGCACGCTGGCGCAGCCCGGCGCCTATCCGAGCCCGGCCAAGCGGGCGCTGCTGTACAACGCTTCCATGGCGGCATGCGATAGCCTGGACGGCGTGGCGGACGGCCTGATCAGCAACCAGCAGCGCTGCAACGCGCTCTTCGATCCATCGACGGCGGTCTACAACGGCAATCCGCTGCGCTGCGCAGGCGGGGTCGACACCGGCGACAGCTGCCTGTCGGACGTGCAGATCAACGCATTGAAACTCCTTACCACCGACATCCGCTTCAACTTTTCGCTCGCCAGCGGCGAGGACCATTACTCGGGCGTTAACATATGGGGCGCCGATCTCGGCATAACGACCAATCCTTCGCCGCTGCAGCCGACCGTGACCTTCCTTGCGCTGGGAACGTCGGCGCCGGCAACGCCGATGCCCCGGACCGCTCCCTATGCCGGCGTCCTGCTGGACCAGTGGATCAAGTATTCGGTGACACGCGACCCCAATTTCGATTCGCTGACGCTCGATCCCGCGAATCCGGGGCCATGGGCAGGCCGGATCAGCGAACTGAGCACGCAGCTCGATACCAGGGTGGACCTTGCGCCGTTTGCCGCCAAGGGAGGCAAGCTGCTGCTGGCGCATGGGCTGGTCGACGTGCTGGTCAGCACCCGTGCGACGGAGGAGTATTACCAGCGCCTGCAAAGCCAGATGGGTCCGGCGGAAGTCGACAAGTTTGCCCGCTACTATGAAGTGGCCGGCCTTGGACATGCGGTCAGCACCGTGTTCAATGCCGCATGGGACTCGCTGACGACGCTCGAGAACTGGGTCGAGAAAAGCGCACCTCCCGACAACCAGGTCGTCATGGATACCGCAGGCGTGGCAGGCCGCACCCGGCCGCTCTGCGACTATCCGAAATGGCCCAGGTATAACGGCGCCGGCGACGTGAATCTCGCATCGTCATTCTCCTGCGTCAACTGAGTCCACGGCCCGGCGCCGATCGGGCCGCCAACCAGCGACTTCGCCGGCGGCGAAGTCGCTGCATTCATGCGGCGAGACGAGCGCAATCCGCCGTCACGCGCCGCGCATGCTCAGGCTCCACAGGCGCAATGCGACATGGATCTCGAGCGCCCGGTTCGGGCTGCCCCAATAACCGAGCAGTTCTTCGATGGCGGCGAGCCGTTGCCTGACCGTGTTGACATGTATTCCCAGTCGCGCGGCAGTGGTCGTCGCGTTCTGGTTGCTGTCGAAATAGCTCAGCAGGGTATTCGTGAGATCGGCGCCCCGCCGCTGGTCGTGGGCGATCAGCTCGCCTATCGACGCATTCAGGAAGGTCTTGAGACTTGCCTGGTCATAGGTTTCAAACAGCACCGAATACAGCGCCAGTTCATCCTGGGCGACGATCTTCCCGTGGATGCCGATGCGGCCCAGCACCAGCAGCGCCCGCCTCAGCGTCCCGTACAGCGCCGGGATTTCCGCAGCCGCCTTCACTGGCCTCGACATGACGCCACGGTATTTGCCGCCGAACTCGCGTTCCGCCCTGGACGTCAATTCGGCCAGGATGTCCTGGGCCCTGGTCGCGCCGCAGACGATGACCAGTGCGCCGTCGACCTCGTCGAGGAGGATCTCCGAAAACGGCGGATGGGCGCGCAGGCGGCGCGCAATGAAGGCCGGCTTCAGGTCGTCGATCTCGACCAGCATCAGCGAGATCGGCTGCGTCAGGTCCAGCCCGAAACGTTCGGCACGGTCCGACGTCAGCGCCGGCTCGTCCTGCCTCGGCGACACCAGCGTGCGCAGCAGCATGGAAACGTCGCGGTTCCTGGTCGCTTCCATTCTCTCCTGCGACAGGAGCACGATGCCGATGATGCCTGAACTCCGCTCGAAGGTGCGTACGGCGGTCTCATCGAGTTCATCGAAACGATAGAGCAGCACCGCGCCCAGCACTTCATTGCCCGCGATGACCGCGATGACCCTGCACAGCTCGCCATCCTGCGTATATGCAATGACCGAGCGTCCGCCCAGCCGGCTCTCGCGCAGCGCCTGCCGGATCGCGCCGCTGTGCGCGGCATGCGGCGCGTACCCATCGGCCGCGGTCCCAGTATAGCCGGGCGCCGTCGCGCGGCTGATCACCTGCGAAGCTTCATCGATGACGATCACGCTGCCCCCCAGCAGCTGCGCAACGGACAGGCAGATCGTGCCGAGAGACGCGCCCTTGGCCAGCAGGGAGGTCAGCTGCTCGTGCGCTTCGGCTGCGCTCTGCACATTGCGCGCATGCCGTTCCAGCTGCGCCCGCGCCAGTTCGGCATTCTGGAAGGCCGCGTTTGCCCGTTCAAACGCCTTGGCGTTGTTGATCGCCACCGCGGCATGCGTCGCGAGCGTGGACAGTATCGAAATGTTCAGGGCGGTATGGGTCCGGTGGTAGCGGTCAGCCACGAACAACAGACCGGTAACCTCGTCGTCATACAGCAGGGGCACGCCGACCAGCGCCTCGATGCCTTCGCCGCGGAAGGTGTCGTCGAGCAGGCTGTCATGCGGGAAGCGCTTGTCCTGCAGGTAATCGGCGGTCGAAAACGGCAGCCGCGTCGTCATGACGACGCCTGCGACCCCAAGGTCGCGGCCCACTGTCATCTGCGTGGTGCTTCCCGAGATGGCGCCATCGCTGACGAGCACGCGGAACTTGTCGTTCTCGGCGTCGTACACCGTCAGCCAGGTCAGCTGCGCGCCAAGCAGGTTGCGTGCGCGGGTAACGATGGCGCGCAGCAGCTCGGTCAGGTCGAGGCGGCTGGACAGGTCCTTGGCCGACTCCACGACCGCCAGCATGCCCTGCTCGTTCTGCTGCTGGGACTCGAGCCGGTTCCGGATGGCCATCGCCATGCGCACCAGCTCGACGGTGCCGGCATTCGTTCCGGGGTCGGCCTGTAGCGATTCAGCCTGGGCGAGCCTGACGGCGAATTCCTCGGGAGAGGCGTCCCGATGCAGGAGGCCGATCAGGTCGGAAATGATGTGTTGCGCTGTCTGATTCATCTGTGCCGCTCATCGTCGGCAGGCGCTGCGCCGCGCTGGCGGCGCATGGTTCGCCGTTCCATGAAGCCTGCGTGCGCTCAGGCTTGCCGCGTAGCGTCTCTCCTGCCTCGCAATTACTTGTTATTCGGTTTCTGGTCCAGCCTGCCGGACAGGCTAGCCGATCGGTCCGTGGCTCTATCTGCCCATGGTCCATGGGTCATGCCACATGGTCGCCGCCACGATCCGTGACAGGCTATTTTAATTTATCCGGTGGGGGTAGGTGTACTTATCACACTCCATTCGGCCTGAATGTGTGCGGTGTCCATATAGTTTTGAAGACGCCGATCCAGGACACTGCAAGCCATGCACAGCATCGGCAGTCCATGCGGACCAGGCACCTGGCTGCGGAGCGTGCGCCGCCGACGTACGAGACCCGCTTCCAGGAAAGGCCATCATGAGCATCGCTGCACTACTTCAACCCAGACCCGGCCTGCGTGTTCTCGTGACAGCCGGCGCGTCGGGCATCGGCGCCGCGGTTGCCCGCGCCTTCCATGAAACCGGCGCCCGGGTGCATGTCTGCGATATCGACCGGGCGGCGCTCAACCGCCTGAGCGCCGACGTATCCGGTATCAGCGTGAGCATGGCGGACGCTTCCGTGCCCAGGGAAGTCGACATGGTGTTCGACGATGTCCAGGCCAACCTCGGCGGGCTCGACGTCCTCGTCAACAATGTCGGCATTGCCGGACCCACCGGCGCGATACAGGACATCGAACGCGGCGACTGGGAACGCACGGTTGCAGTGAATCTCAACAGCCAATTTTATTTCGCCCAGCGGGCGGTGCCCATGCTGAGGCAATCGACCGGCAGCCCCTGCCTCATCGCAATGAGTTCCGTCGCCGGGCGGCTCGGCTATGCATTCCGCACGCCGTACGCATCGACCAAATGGGCCATCGTGGGAATGGTCAAGTCCCTCGCGATCGAACTGGGCCCGCATGGCATCCGCGCCAATGCAATCCTGCCCGGGGTCGTGGAAGGCGATCGGATGAGCCGCGTCATCAGCGCCCGCGCCGCGGCGACCGGCATGTCGGTCGAGGCCATGCGCGACGAGTACCTGCGCAAGATTTCCCTGCGCCGCATGGTCACGCTGGACGACGTTGCGGCGATGGCCCTCTTCCTCAGTTCGCCGGCCGCTCGCAATGTGACGGGCCAGGCGATCAGCGTCGACGGGAACGTCGAATACCTTTGATTGCAGCACGCAATAACGCTTCCCCTTCGGTTTTTAAAATTTTAATAATGGAGACTTCGATGCACCACCGCAAAAACTTTGGCATTGCGATCGTTCCGGCCCTTTGCCTGATGACAGGCATCGCCGCCGCCGCACCGGTCAAGGTCGGCGTCCTCGAAACGCTTTCAGGCCCGCAGGCGTCGTCCGGCCAGTCCTATCGTACGGCCGTCCGGTATGCGGTTGACCAGATCAATGCCGCCGGCGGCTGGAACGGCCAGCCGGTCCAGCTGCTCGAATACGATAACCAGGGCGGCCCGGCGGGCGCCGCCGACAAGCTCAAGGCAGCAGCCGCGGATGGCGTGCAGATCATCGTGCAGGGTGCCTCGTCGGCCGTGGGCGGACAGATTACCGAAGACATACGCAAGCACAACCTGCGCAATCCCGGCAGGGAAATGGTCTATATCAATGTCGGCGCGGAAGCGCTGGAACTGACCGGCGAAAAGTGCAGTTTCCATCACTTCCGCTTCAGCGGCAATGCGCAGGTCCGCACCAAGGCGCTGGTCACGGCAATGAAGCAGGCCAATGCGCTGGGAACGAAGGTCTACTCGATCAACCAGAATTACTCCTGGGGCCAGGACATGGAAAAGGCCATCGAGGACAACGCGGCCGCGGGCGGCTACCAGGTGGTCGAAAAGACGCTGCATGACGTCAACAAGGTGCAGGACTTCGCGCCCTATGTCACAAAGATCAGCGCTTCCAAGGCCGATGCGGTGCTGACCGGGAACTGGTCGAACGACCTGCTGCTGCTGATGAAGGCCTCGAAAGCAGCCGGATTGAAAGTCCGGTTCGGGACCGTGTTCCTCGACCAGCCCGGCAACCTGGCCAATGCGGGCGACCTGGCCCTCGGCCATTTCGTCGCGCACACCTTCAATGCCGAAGCCGGCGCGGCGGACGGCGAGCGCTTCGTCGCCGATTACCAGGCAAAGACCGGCCATGCGCCGGTATTCATCGAGCCGCAGACCGTGTATGGCATGGCCATGGTGGCGGACGCATTGAAGCGTACCAAGCCCGAGGCAGGCTCGCTGAATGTCAACAGCTTTGCCAAGGCATTGGAAACGTCCAGGATCGCGACGCCGATGGGCGAGATGTCGATGCGCGCGGCCGATCACCAGGTGCTGCTGCCCATCGTGGTGTCGACGGTCACCAGGGACGCCAAGCTCAAGGTCGATGGCACCGACATGGGTTTCAAGCCGGTCAAACGCTTCACGGCGGAAGAGGCGGCGGCCCCGGTGCAGGCAAGCTGCTCGATGAAGCGACCTGGTTGAACTGACGTCCGTCCGTTCGAAGGCTGGAAAAAATAAACAGGACTTGAGCCCGGCCGGCTTTGCCGCCGGCCGGGCAAAGGAGACCCATGGACACTATTGTTGTCTCATTGCTGAACGGCGTCATCTACGGCCTGCTGCTGTTCATGGTATCGGCCGGCCTGACCCTCATTTTCGGCATGATGGGCGTGCTCAACTTCGCGCATGCCTCGTTCTATATGCTTGGCGCCTACTTTGCGTACACGCTGCAGGACGTGATCGGATTCTGGGCCGCCATCCTGCTGTCGCCCCTCCTCGTGGGCCTGGTCGGGGTCGTGGTCGAGCGATTCTTCCTGCGGCGCGTTCATCACCATGGCCATGCGCATGAACTGCTGCTGACCTTCGGACTATCGTTCATCATCGCCGAGCTGATCAAGCTGTTCTTCGGCAATTTCCCGGTGGACTATCGCGTGCCGCCATCGCTGGACTTTTCGGCATTCAGCCTCGGCGGTTCGCAGTATCCGGCCTACCGGTTGCTGATGGGCGGCGTGGCCATCGCGATGTTCATCGTCATCTACCTGCTGCTCACCCGCACGCGGGTCGGCATCGTGGTCCGCTCCGCGATCTACAAGCCGCGGATGGCCGAGGCGCTCGGACACAATGTGCCGCTGGTCTTTATGGGGGTATTCGGCGTCGGCGCCGCATTGGCCGGGCTTGCCGGCGCAGTCGCCGGCGCGTTCTACACGACCAATCCCAACATGGCGCTGGAACTTGGCGTGATGGTGTTCGTGGTCGTGGTCGTCGGCGGACTCGGCTCGCTCGGCGGCGCGATGCTGGCTTCCCTGCTTATCGGCGTCATCACGTCGCTGGCGGTGGGGATAGACAGCAGCCTGGCAGACTTGCTGGCGCTGTTCGGGGCCGGCGACTGGGCGCGCGGCATCGGCGGCCTGATGACGCTGAAGCTGTCCAGCCTGTCCGCCACCCTGCCCTTTGCACTGATGCTCCTGGTCCTCCTGATAAAGCCAAGCGGACTCCTGGGCGAGAAAGCGTGATGCGATGAAAACCTGCCTGACTTCCCTCTCTGTCGGTATTGCCTTGCTGCTGGCGCTGCCCTTCCTGCTTTCCCAGGGGCTGGTCAATGCAGCGATCCAGATGCTGATCGCCGCACTGTTCGCCTGCGCCTATAACCTGCTGTGCGGCCAGGCCGGCATGCTGTCGTTCGGCCATGCCGCGTACTTCGGCGTCGGCGCATTCGCCACCGTGCATGCAATGAATGCCATCGGCGGCGCAGGCCTGCTGCCCACGCCGCTGCTGCCGCTGGCGGGCGCCGCAGGCGGCCTGCTCTTCGGCGCCATTGCCGGCGTGTTCGCCACCAGGCGCATCGGCACCTACTTCGCAATGATCACCCTGGCCATCGCGGAACTCGTCCACTCCCTGGCGCCGCATCTGAAAGGGCTGTTCGGGGGCGAGGCCGGCGTCTCGACCATGCGGATGCCCGCCTGGGGCCTGGATTTCGGCTCTACGACGCAGGTGTATTACCTGACCCTGGCATGGGTGCTGCTCTCTCTGGCGCTGCTGTACGCCTATACGCGTACGCCCATGGGCCGGCTGACCTACGGGCTGCGCGAGAACAGTCACCGGCTTCGCTTCCTCGGCTATAACGTGCATGGCCTGGGCACCATGGTGTTTGCGATTTCCGCCATGTTTTCCGGCGTCGCCGGCGCACTGCAGGTCGTAAGCAACGAGTCGGCCAATTACGTGGTGTTCGATCCGGGCCTGTCGGCAGCGGTGGTGCTCAATACCTACATCGGCGGCGTCAAGGTTTTCCTGGGACCGGCTTTCGGCGCGGCGATCATGACCTTTTTCGGCTATGCCGTATCGGACATGACGCGGTCGTGGCTGCTCTACCAGGGCATCCTGTTCGTGCTGGTAATGATGTACGTGCCGTCGGGGCTGATGGGACTGTTCGGCACCGTCAACCAGATGCGGCGGCGCATGGGCCTGGCGCGTGTGATCCCGCTGGTAGCGCTCACGGTCGCCGCGGCCCTGCTGCTGAGCGCTGGCGGCGCATTCCTGATCGAAATGCTGCAGCGGGTCTTCTCGCAGGATTACCGCTCTCTCGCAAAACTCAACCCGGGCGCGGCCCTGCCTGCCATCACGCTGTTCGGGCGTGCCTGGTTGCCGGCAGCGGCGGCCACCTGGCTGGTGCCGGCCGGCCTGCTCCTGACCGGCGGCATCCTCGCCTGGTTCAGCCGCCACCGCGTGAAACGATACGAGCGGCTCGCCGAGGAAGGCATCGCGACCGACGTGCCGGCCATCAACACCAAGGAGGGCATCGCATGAGCCAGCCCATACTCAGCATACGCAAGCTGCGCAAGTCATTCGGTTCGGCAGAGATCATGCGCGGCGTCGAGCTGGACCTGCTGCCATCGGAGCGGCACGCGGTGATCGGCCCGAACGGGGCCGGCAAGTCGACGCTGTTTCACCTCATCTCGGGCAACCTGACGCCGACATCCGGCGACATCATTTTCGACGGGCAGCGGATCGGCGGCAAGTCGCCGGAAGCCGTCAACCGGCTGGGCCTGGCCAGGTCCTTCCAGATCACCAATATCTTTCCCAGGCTGAGCGTATTCGAGAACATCCGGCTCGCAGTGATGGGGCAGCACCGGATGCAGTATGTGTTCTGGAAGCTGATCGACCGGGACCGGCGCATACGGGAAGAGACGGACAAGCTGCTGGAGCTGGTGCGCCTGAAAGCGAAGGCGACAACGATCGCCGGCGAAATGGCCTATTCGGAGCAGCGCTCTCTCGAGATCGCAATGACGCTTGCCTCCAATCCGAAGGTGATCCTGCTGGATGAGCCGATGGCAGGCATGTCGCATGAGGAAACGCTGTACACCGCTGCCCTCATCCAGGAAGTGACGAAGGGCCGCGCGCTGATGATCGTCGAGCATGACATGGACGTGGTGTTTTCACTGAGCGACCGCGTCAGCGTACTGGTCTATGGCGAAGTGATCGCCACCGGCACGCCCGCGGAGATACGCGGCAATGCGGCTGTCAAGGAAGCCTATCTCGGCGAGGAGCTGGCCCAATGAGCGCTGAATCCGGCACCCTGCTCAGCATCGATGGGCTGCATGCCCATTACGGCAAGAGCCACATCCTGCATGGCGTGAGCTTCCGGGTGGCGCGCAATGAAGTCATCAGCCTGCTGGGTCGCAACGGCTCGGGACGGTCGACCACGATGAAGGCCATCATGGGCCTGGTGCCGCCGTCGGCCGGCAGCATCCGGCTGCAGGACCGCGAGCTTGCCGGCGCCAGGCCCTACGCCATCTGCCGGGCAGGCGTCGCATTCGTGCCCGAGGAAAGGGAGACCTTCGCGAACCTCACGGTCGACGAGAACCTGCGGATGGGCGAGCAGCCGGCCGTGCATGGCGCTTACCGATGGTCCACCGAGCAGATGTTCGACTATTTTCCACGGCTCAAGGAGCGTCGCAATACCAAGGCCGGCAGCCTGTCCGGCGGCGAGCAGCAGATGCTCACCATATGCCGCTCCCTGCTGGGCAATCCGCTCGTGATCCTGATCGACGAGCCGACCGAGGGACTGGCGCCGAAGATCGTCGCCCAGGTCGGCGAATGCATCCGGGACATGCATGCCAAGGGCGTCTCGGTGGTGCTGGTGGAGCAGAAGCTCGCCATCGCGCTCAAGGTGTCGACCCGCGTCTGCGTGATGGGGCATGGCCGCATCGTCTACGAAGGCACGCCGCAGGAACTCGCCGCCAATGAAAAACTGCTCGCCGAGTGGCTGGCGGTCTGATCGCTACCGACATTTCTACATTTACCCAGACTGCATTTTAAAGAGGTTGCCATGGCAAGGATTCAGGACAAGGTCATCATTTCATGCGCAGTGACGGGCTCGGTGCATACGCCGACGATGTCGCCCTACCTGCCGCTGACGCCGGACCAGATTGCGCAGCAGGCGATCGAGGCGGCCGAAGCGGGTGCTGCAATTCTCCACCTGCATGCGCGTGACCCGCGCGATGGCCGCCCGACGGCCGATCCCAAGGTGTTCGACCAGTTCGTCCCGCGCATCAAGGCGGCGACCGATGCGGTCATCAACATCACCACCGGCGGCAGCACGCGCATGACGCTGGAAGAACGGCTGGCTTATCCCCTCCTCGCAAAGCCGGAGATGTGTTCGCTCAACATGGGTTCGATGAACTTCTCTATCCATCCGCTTGCCCGCAAGATCGCGCACTGGGACCATGACTGGGAACAGCCTTACGTCGAGGGCATGGAGGACCTGATCTTCCGCAACACCTTCCGCGACATCAAGAACATTTTGAAGGTGCTGGGCGACGACTGCGGCACCCGCTTCGAGTTCGAATGCTACGACGTCGGTCATCTCTACAACCTTGCCCATTTTGTGGATGAGGGCCTGGTCAGCGGTCCGCTGTTCATTCAATCGATCTTCGGCATCCTCGGCGGCCTCGGTGCGGACCCCGAGAATCTCTTCACGATGCGCACGACCGCGGACCGCCTGTTCGGCCGGGACAATTACCGTTTCTCCGTTCTGGGCGCAGGACGGCACCAGATGTCCCTGCTGACGATGGGCGCCGTTATGGGGTCGAATGTGCGGGTGGGCCTGGAAGACAGCCTCTATCTCGGCAAGGGACAACTGGCGCAATCGTCTGCGGAACAGGTCCGCAAGATACGGCGCATACTCGACGAGCTGTCGCTGGAAGTTGCCACGCCCGATGAGGCGCGGGCAATGCTGGGCCTCAAGGGGAAAGACGTAGTCGCATTCTGACTTCGTCGGCCGCAGGCGATACCGGCAGTGGAGAACTAGCCGCATGATGGGCAGGGAACCCAGTTGCAGTGATCGACGGTACCCATAACGTTAACGAACATGCAGGAGAGGGAATGAAGAATTTTTTGGCGGATCGGGTTGCGATCGTAACCGGTGCCGGGACTGGACTGGGGCGGGCGCATGCGCATGCGCTGGCGCTGGCCAGGTATGGCGCCCGGGTGATGGTGAACGATTTCAAGGGGTCTGGCCCCGGGTCGCCCGGAAGGGCTGTCGCCGACCAGATCGTGCGCAATGGCGGCATGGCGATCGCCGACGGCGGCGATGTGACTGACTTCGCGCAGATGGAAGCGATGGTGGCCAGGGCGATGGGTGAATGGGGTCGCGTCGACATCCTCGTGAACAATGCCGGCATCCTGCGTGACAAGAGCTTTTCCAAGATGACGCTCGATGACTTCCGCATCGTCCTCGATACCCACCTGATGGGCTCGGTCAATTGCACCAAGGCGGTCTGGGAGCAGATGCGGACGCAGCAATACGGCCGCATCGTGATGACGACATCGTCGTCCGGCCTCTACGGAAATTTCGGGCAAGCCAACTACAGCGCAGCCAAGATGGCGGTCGTCGGCCTGATGCAGACGCTGGCACTGGAAGGCATGAAGTACAACATCCGGGTCAACTGCCTGGCCCCGACCGCGGCGACGTCGATGACGGAAGGCGTGCTTGCGCCTGAAGCGCTTGCACGGCTTGAACCGTCGGCAGTAAGCCCGGGCCTGGTGGCGCTTGTCGGCGAGGAGGCGCCCAGCCGCACCATTCTTCTTGCTGGCGCCGGCAGCTTTGAAACTGCCAACATCACGATGACGCGCGGCGTGTTTATCGGTAATGTCGACGATCCGGTCGCACAGATCTGTGCCCGGCTGCCGGATATCCAGGACCGGCGCGGCGAAGCCGTTCCGGTGTCTGGCTGGGAACAATACAAGCTCGAGCTTTCAAAGGCGCTGAACGGGAGCGAACAGTACGGTAGCCCGGTCGAGCCGAAATTTGGCTAGGGGACAGGTGTAGGCGAAGGAAGTGCATTCCATTCGCCTGCCCCATGTCGACGCTGACGGGGGCTGCCTACCGCCGGATTTTGCATGGCTCATGCATGGCTTCCGGCAGAACCAGGGGGCTCGCCTGGCCTTCGAGCCGCAGGCTGTCCGGTTCTCATACATGCATCCACTTTTTTGTGTGCAAAACTCACATTGACCCGGGTCGAGCTATCAGAAAGAGTGTGTATTACCTGCCTGCATGTTGCATGCAACCCGGCATGGCGACGAGGAATGTCGGGTGACGAGTGAAACGCGCCGGCACACACAATATAAAAAGGAGTGAGACATGACTATCTTTAAAAAGCACAAGACCGCCCTGACCCTGATTGCAGCCGCAACCCTGAGCCTGGGGTTTGGCGGATGCGGTGGCAGCGATTCCGACTCGGACAGCAGCGGCGCCGACAGCCAGGTTCGCTCCACGCAATTCGGCTTGGTTGAAGGCGTGGCAAGCCAGGAAGACAAGACGATGGCCTGGCTCGGCGTTCCTTATGCCAAGCCACCTGTCGGCAACCTCCGCTGGCAGCCGCCGCAGGCGCCCGATGCATGGACAGGCATCAGGTCGGCCAAGGACTTTGCCGACGCATGCACGCAGATAGGCGGCCTGTTCGGGCCGCCGCCCAAAGGCAAGGATTACAGTGCCATTTCGGAGACTTTCTACAAGCCGGTCGGTTCCGAAGACTGCCTGAACTTGAACATCTGGCGTCCGCTGAACGACGATGGAACGAAGCTGCCCGTCATCGTCTTCATTCATGGCGGAAGCAATGTGGTCGGCGCTGCCCATGACCCGATTTACCTGGGCGGCAACCTGGCCAACAATGCGAACGCCATTGTCGTCACCGTCGCCTATCGGCTTGGCGTGATGGGCTGGCTGTCCCATCCGGCCTTGAACACCGGCGACCCTCTACGCGATTCCGGCAACTTCGCGCTGCTCGACCTGATCCAATCGCTCAAGTTCGTGAAGGATAACATCGCCAGCTTTGGCGGCGACCCCAACAACGTGACGATCATGGGCCAGTCCGCCGGTGCGACCAATGTGAATGCGCTGATCGTTTCGCCGCTTGCCGCGGGCCTCTTCCAAAAGGCCATTCCGCTCAGCGGCGGGGTCAGCGCCAGTCCGCCGGCAACGGCCGTCAACAAGGCGAACGCCTTTATCAATGCCCTGCTGATCAAGGATGGCCTCGCGACCGACAAGGCGTCCGCCGACGCCTATCGCGCCGCCCAGAGCAATGCGTGGATCAAGAACTATCTGATGTCCAAGACCAGTGCCGATCTCTACAATATCCAGGTCGATCCGACAGGAGGCAAGTGGGGCACCGGCTCGCGCACCTTCGAACCGGGTTCAAGCACCGCGACCTTGTGGGCTACGGTCGCACCGATTGCGGACGGCACCGTCATGCCTTCGAATGTGACGACCGCCATTTCGAGCGGTAATTTCAACAAGGTGCCGTTATTGGTTGGAAATACCGCAGAGGAAGGCAAGCTCTTTTCATCGGCATTCAAGGTCGACGACTATACCCGGGTCAAGTGGATGAACGGCACCTACCTGGGCACAGTAAGCAATCTCAGGTTCGAAGACCTCATCGACGGCACGATCGTCACGCCGCTCACGCTGGCGAACTACAACACCTACATATTCGACAATGCAAACCGCGTCAGTCCGGCGCCGAGCATCACCACCGCCGCTTTCCTGAACCTCGGCGCGGCAACGAATGCAGCCTATTATTCAAAGGTTCCCATCTACGCCTATAACTTCAAGTGGAACAAGCAGCCCGCGCCGTGGAATGACGTGTACGGCGCATGGCACACGGGGGACCTGCCCTTTGTCTTCGGCAATTTCAACCTCAGCCTCAACAGCTTCGGCTGGACCAAGATCAACGAGCCGGGACGCCTGGCCCTTTCCAACCTGATGCAGAAAAGTATCGCGGCATTTGTCAGGACAGGAAATCCCAATAACAGCAGCCTAAGCGCGACATGGGACCAATGGACGCCGACCGCGCCGCGCAAGATGGCATTTGACGCGACGCTCGAGCAGGCGACGGCGAAGCTGGAATAAGGGCGCGCTGACTCGCCGCGCGGCCTCTCCTTGCATGCTGCGCATCCGGCGGTACACTGTCGTGTCATTCTCTGCGACAGGACTTGGACGATGAAGAAGGCGATACTCGTTACCGGCGGCGGCCGCGGCATTGGCGCCGCCATCTGCAGGCTGGCGGCAGCGCAAGGCTATGCCGTCGCCATCAACTATGTCCACGACGAGGGCTCGGCGCAAAAGCTGGCGGCAAGCATCTCGGCGGATGGCGGCACCGCATGCACGGTCAGAGGCGACGTGGCTGTCGAAGCCGACGTGGAACGGCTGTTCGAAACCACGGAATCGATGCTTGGCCCACTTTACGGGGTCGTCAATAACGCGGGAATCACCGGCCGCATCGGTGCCTTCATCGATGCCGACCCGGCTTCGATCGAGCAGATTTTCCAGACCAATGTGTTTGGCGCGATGCACTGCTGTCGTGCGGCGCTGCGATGTTTTCAGCGTTCCGGCACGGCGGGCGTGATCGTCAATATTTCCTCGATTGCAGCGGCGACCGGCAGTCCGAATGAATATGTCCACTATGCTGCCAGCAAGGCCGCGGTCGAGACGTTCACGCTGGGGCTGGCACGCGAGGTCGCTTCCAGGAACATCCGCGTCTGCGCGGTCGCGCCGGGATCCACGCTCACGGAAATTCATGCGACTGCCGGCGAGCCAGGCCGGCCGGCCCGGGTTGCGCCAAAAATCCCGATGGGGCGATTGGCCACGCCGGAAGAGATCGCGGAGCCGGTCGTCTGGCTGCTGTCGGATGCAGCGTCGTACATGACCGGGTCCATCGTGCGTTGCGCCGGCGGCCTTTGAAAATTTGCTGGCAACGGCATGCGGGGAACAAGACGCGATCCATGCATTCGGGATCTACCGAACCCGCGTGAGTCGAACGCCCAAGCCAGCCTGTGTGAGCAGCATCAGAGCAGGGCTGTCTTCTGCCATGTCCACTTCGATCTAACTTGGGGCGCATTCCTGCCTGATCCAACGCCTTAAGGCATCGACCGCACCGCCCTGCGCGAAAGCGCCTTTCGGCGCGACGAGATAATAGCCCTCGGTGACGGAAAGCCGGGCTTCAAACAACTCTATCAATTCGCCGTTTGCAATTTCCTGTTCAACGAGCGACGCGCTGGTCAGCACGACGCCCTGTTCGCATTTTGCAGTATCGATTGCCAGATGGGATGCATCGAAGTGGATGGCGGGAATTCCTCCCGTCCCACGCTCAGGCAAAGTCGTAAATTGCCGGAACCATTGGTCCCAGTAAGGATGGATTCTGGTTGCCAGCAGCGTCGTTCGCGCCAGATCGTTCGGCTGCTGCAGTGCCAGTCTTGTTCGATAGGCCGGGCTGCAATACACCCTTAATTCCTCCAAAAATAGCAATTCAATATCGAGCCGGTCGCTTGCCACGGGAGTGAAATGCCTGATAGCGACATCAACCGATTCCTTATCAAAGTCCACTACCGCTGCGCTCGCATCGATGCTGATGCTGATGCCGGGGTGAAGGTCCATGAAACGCACCATGCGTGGAACGAACCACTTCCTTGCAAAGCTGGGCGGCATGGAAATACGCACTTCGTCGCGCTGGCGCTTCCTGAGTGCGAGGCTTGCATCGGAGATCTGTCCCAAGGCCCCGTTAATGCGTCCGAAATAGAGTGCTCCGGCATCGGTGAGCCTAACTTTCCGTACGTCCCGATGAAATAGTTTTAAACCGAGCCAGTCTTCCAGCTTATGAATGAGCTGACCCACTGCTCCTGGCGTGACATACAGTTCCTGGGCAGCCTTGGCGAAGCTCAAATGCCTTGCCGCCGCATCGAAGGCGACCAGGGAGCGCAGCGGCGGAAGATTTTTCATTGGATAGTTATTCTATTTCATGCGCGAATTAAAGTCAGTTGTTGCGTGCCGGCCTGACCAGCACAATGCTGGTGTTGGCGTCATTGCCAGCGATCGACACGAAATGCCGCCCCTGTTAGAAACCAAACATTTTTCATTACACATGAAGGAGATTTCCCATGCCGCTCGTCTGCATCCACCTGCCGCAAGGCAAATCCGCCGAGTATCGCAGCGCCATAAGCGACGTGGTTTATGACGTGACCATCACGACGCTGAATGTCCCTGAAAACAACCGATTTCATGTCATCACCGAGCACGCGTCTGCAGATCTGATCATTGATCCGACCTACCATGGCATTCACAGAAGCCAGGACGCGCTCATTATTCAGATCACCCTGAACAAGGGTCGAGCGACATTGGAACTGAAGAAGGCGTATTACAAGGCGTTAGCGGATGGCTTGCACGCACGGCTGGGCCTGCGCCGTGAAGATGTATTCATCAGCCTGGTCGAGGTAAAAAAGGAAAACTGGTCCCTGGGTAATGGCGAGGCCCAGTATGCGTAATGCGCCGCATATCCATACGGCCAACCGGTATCGGGAAAAATTTTACGTAATCGGGACAGCATGATTTAAAACCATTGGCCGCCAATGCCAGCCATCTACAATGCCCCGGTTGCAAGGACTGCGTACCTGACCAATGCGGAAAGGCACGCAATCGATGGCTGGCATCGTTTCGCCTAAACCGGTGCCTTTACAAAAATTATATGGAATTAAGACAATGCATCCCAGCTTTAGACTTATTGCTTTCGTTTTAAGCGTCTCGGCAACCTCCGTTGCCATCTCTGCTGACGCAGTCCCCGCGCTTGCCCCGAAAATCAGCGGACCGATGGGCAACCTCGTCATGCAGGCATCGATCAGGCAGGCCCTCGATTTCATCGAGAAGAACGAGCCGAAAACCATAGCGAACACCAAGGCCATCAATGCCATTCCTGCGCCCACCTTTGAAGAAGGCAAGCGCGCAGCCGACTTCGCGGCGCGCCTGAAGACGCTGGGCCTGGAAAACGTGCGTACCGACGAAGCGGGCAATGTCATGGGCACCTACAAGGGCAGCGGCAGCGGCCCGACCGTGATGCTGGCAGCCCACCTCGACACCGTGTTTCCAATGGCGACCGACCTGACCTTGACTGAAAAGGATGGCCGTCTCTATGCGCCCGGCATTGCAGACAATGCGCGATCGCTGGCAGCCATTCTGGTGATCGTCGAGGCGATGAAGACGGCGAAGATCCAGACGGAAGGCGACATTATTTTTTGCGGCAATGTCGCTGAAGAAGGATTGGGCGACCTGAAAGGCGTCAAGCATATCTTCGCGAAGAACAAGGACATCAAGGCTTTCGTCGGCCTGGAGCCGACGCTGGGCGGGGATGAAGGCGAACCGGTCACCTATCTGGCCACGGGCAGCAGGCGCTACAAGATCAGCTTCAAGGGCCCCGGCGGGCACAGTTATGAAGCGTTCGGCCTGCCTTCCGCAATCCATGCGCTGGGAAGGGCGGTGTCGCATATAGACGATCTGCGTGTCACCACCGACCCCAAGGTGACCTTCAATGTGGGCGTCATCGAAGGCGGCCAGTCGGTCAATACGATCTCGGGCGCCGCATCGATGCTGGTCGACATGCGTTCGGAAGACAAGGCGGCGTTGCAGGCAATCGAAAAGCAGATCCTTGCAGCCGTGCAGCAAGGCGCGGACGAGACGAACAAGCGTTGGAATAGCAGCGCGATCAAGGTGGAGACGGCGCTGATTGGCGACCGTCCGCCGGGCAAGATGCCGGTGACGTCCTCGATCGTCCAGGTGGCGCTGGCAGCATCCTCGGTGCAGGGCAGAAAACCCGCTCTCGACAGTGCGCATTCGACCGATGCCAACCTGCCCATGAGCCTGGGCATACCGTCGATCACGATGAGTGGCGGCGGCTCTTCGTCCGGCATTCATTCGGCGAAGAATGAATGGTGGGCGCCGGTGAATGCTCATCGCGGTCCGCAGGACGTGCTGCTCACCATCCTGGGCCTGTCTGGTGTGAAGGGCATTCAAGCCTCGCTGCTCAACGTGACGCCTTAAAGCAAAATTTCCATCGTCGACCGCGGACCGGCTGGTCCTTTGTCGGCGATGGAACTGGCATTGAACCCTAGCGGTCGTTCCAATCCGGGTACAAGCAGCGCTCAGGGAAATCCAGGCGTCGATCGGCCTGGCCTACCTGGGCTTACGTCCTTACACAGCCGTGAGGACAATCTTTCCCCGGATGTGCCCCCGCGCCGCGCGCTCGTGCGCGGCACGGGCGTCGGCCAGCGGGAACGTGCTGTCGATCGCGACACGTATCGTTCCCGCATCGAGCAGCCTGGCAAGTTCGGCAAGTTGCGCACCATTCGAGCGCACCTGGGTCGCCGATACCGTGACGCCCGCGCTTGCCGCCTGTTCTGCGCCTGAGAAGCCTAGCGGGTACACCGGAAATAATGCGCCGCCCCGTTTGATTGTATTCAGGAAGCGGGCTGCGCCTGCGCCGCCTACCGTATCCAGCACCACGTCGACATCCCGCGCAGCGTCCTCTGGCTTGACCTTGGTGTAATCGACATATGCGTCGGCGCCGATGTCACTTAAAAAGGACTCATGCGCGGTGGAAGCCATTGCGATCACATGCGCGCCCTTCCATTTCGCCAGCTGCACCGCGAGGTGGCCCACGCCGCCTGCGGCGCCGTTGACCAGCACTGTCTTGCCCTGGAGCGGAACCGGGCGATGCGGGCCTGCCTGAAATGGGTTAGGCTGGTCATGCCCGAGATCGACCAGGAACTGCCACGCGGTGAGCATCGCCATAGGCGCGGCCGCAGCGCTGACGTGGTCTATCCCGGGCGGCTTGCGGGCAAAATCCGACGCGGGCGCCGCGACATACTCGGCATAGGCCGCGCTTTCGCCGAAGCTGGGAAACCGGAGCATGCCGAACACCTCGTCGCCCACCGAAAAATCCCGCACGTCGGAGGCAACGGCGACGACGACGCCCGACACATCCGTTCCGGGGATGGCTGGCAGCGGCACCGCCAATCTCCAGTCCGGCGGCAGCGTGCTGTAGCCGTCGCGCAGGTACCAGTCCGGCGGATTGATGCCGACCGCGTGGCAGCGCACGAGCAGTTCGCCCTGGTTCAATTCCGGCATCGGTACATCTTCATAACGTAGCACTTCGGGGCCCCCGAATTCGTGCAGGCGGATCGCTTTCATGGTGCGAGTTGACATGGGTTTCTCTTTCGTCAAGAATGGCAGCTCATTACCGGAACAACGCTCCTTATATTCGGAGCGGTGTTCCACTTAGATGGCTCAAATATAGGGAGCGGTGTTCCGCTTGTCAAGTCACATGTATGCGGGCTGATGCGAAAAAGAACTACGACCACCTGCTCGAGGTCGGTCGCGAGTTGGTTGCCGAGCAAGGGGCCGATGCATCGATGCGCGATGTTGCCCGCAGGGCTGGGGTCGGCATCGGCACGCTATACCGGCACTTCCCGACGCGCGAGGCCTTGCTCGAAGCGTTGCTTCGCAACAGTTTCGACCAGCTGACGGCCAAAGCGGGCGGCCTCGAAACGTCGGACTCGCCCGGCGAAGCGCTGGTATCGTGGCTGCGTGAGACTGTCGCAATTGCCCATAGCCACCGGGGCGTCATCGCGTCGATGACAGCCGCTATCGCCGACCCGGATTCCGCGCTGCACGACTCATGCATGACGATGCGCGCGTCCGGCACGCGGCTGCTTGCCCGCGCGCAGGCGGAAGGCAAGGCGCGGGCCGATATCGACGGCGCCGATTTGTTCGCGCTGTTGGGCGCCCTGGCCTGGATAAACGATCAGCCTTCGCTAAGGTCTCGTGCCGACCATCTTTTCGGCGTTATCGCCAGCGCGATCCTTGTGCAAGGTGTTTCTGCGGATGACTGATAAACGGCCGTGCATTTAGCATTGGCATTGCACTGGGCATTTACACCCGTAGCAAGCCTGTCAGGTTCCGCATCGGCAATTTTGCTGGGGCCGACTCCCACCGCAGTGCAGGTTGCGGCGCCGGCAGCACCAGATTACGGATCCGCGAGCTGATTTCAGGCGCTTTGGCGGGGACGGTACTATCCAGTACCTCTGCTGCATCCCGAAGAGGCCTGTGATTCGGTCGCAGAATTGCTGGCGTTCAGCCAGGTTCCCCATGTCGGCCGCTTCAACCGGATCCGCCGTCCGTCCGAATTAGCCAGCGTCACGGACGGTGCGCACTAGAGGGCCCAAAGCCTTTCCGGAAGTCTTGACGCAGCCGAGCACGAATATGCAACGACGACCACCCCGGCCAATTGGGCACCATGACGCCAGTCGCCCAAAATTTTGTAGAAACATAAAGCCGGATCGTCGGAACCGGTTAAAACGTGCGCGCCACCTGGCTGTGCCGATTTTCGCCGCGCTTGTCTCGATGGCCTTGGCATCGGCATTGATTTGTCAAAACGAGGGAGGCGTTAAAGAGGACGAACAACCGCCGCGTGTGGCGTTATGACACACAGACCTGAAGTTCAAACTGGGCTTGGCTTGAAATTAGGAAGGCATCTAATCGCGCAATAAACCTCACGAATGCTTTTCGTACTAACGCCAATCGACGTTTAGCCGACACGCATGAGGTGAGTTTCGAATCAATTGGCTGATATTTCTGTAAAAGTTCAAGCAATCGATAAACAGAAAATCTAGAACAGCCAAAGAAGAGCAACCACCCGAGACAGGATGCCAAATGCAACGGCAATTGCCGTTAGTACGAAAATGAGGATTTGGATTGACTTGTGGCTCCGTTGGCTTGGGCGGCTGAATCTGCTGATCGGCGTGCGCATGCCTGGCCGCTGTGTGCGACTGTATGGCAGTCGGCGGCGCCAGTTTTACTGGCTCTGCATCGGCGATGGCCGACTCGGTCGCGAAAACGACGGCGCGACGATTGCGTGCCTTGCCACGCCCACGAATTGCGCCACCACGAATTACGCCACCACGACTACATCCATCGGCCCCTGCTTCTGGATGATGTTGACACCCACGTTGTTCGGATAGCGCTGCAGCAGCAGATCGGCGGTGCTGCCGTTGACTTCGAGGCCGCGTATTTCGACGGTGTCGATGAAGGGCGGCAGGCGCGGGTTGCGGAAGCGGATTTCCGGTTTGTCCGGTGCAAACGACAGGCCGAGGCATGCCTGGAGCAGATAGAACACGCTGGCGGCCGCCCAGGCTTGCGGCGAGCAAGCCACTGGATACAGCGTCGGCCCTTCGTCCGGTCGCTTCGGGAAGCCGCAGAACAGCTCCGGCGTCCGATGCTGGTCCATCGCCAGGCTTGCTTCGAACAGCGCGCTGAAAACGGTGATCGCGCGATCGGTGTAGCCGTAGCGGGCCATGCCGCTGGCGATGATCGCATTGTCGTGCGGCCAGATCGATCCGTTGTGGTAAGCCATCGGGTTGTAGCGGCTTGCGTTCACGCCTATCGTGCGTATGCCCCAGCCGCTGAAAAATTCCTCGCTCAGCAACTGTTTCGCGATCCGGTCCGCATGCTCTGGCAGTGCAATGCCGGTCCAGAGCGTATGGCCCGCATTCGACGACGGGACGGCGCATTGCATCTTGCGGCCGTCGAGCGCAATCGCATAGGTGCCGAGCCGCTCGCACCAGAAATGTTCATTGAAGCGGGCCTTCAGTTCGACCGCGGCTTCATTCAGCTCGACTGCAAGGCTGTGCTCGCCCAGCAGCGCGGCCAGGCGGGAGGCCCGCAGCTTGGCGTCGTACACGTAGCCCTGCACTTCGCACAGCGCTATGGGCGCCTGCGCCAGGTCGCCGTTCTCGTGGAAAACGGCGTCATGCGAATCCTTCCATCCCTGGTGGGTCAACCCGGCGTCGCTATGGCGCGCGTATTCGACGAAGCCGTCGCCGTCGGCGTCGCCGTAATGATCGATCCAGTGCAGCGCGCGCTTGATGTTGTCCCAGATCAGGCGAATGAAATCGAGATCGCCGGTGCGTTCGAAGTAGGCGCCGGCCAGACCGACGAACAGCGGCGTGGCATCGACGGTGCCGTAATAGCGGCGAAACGGGATTTCATCGAGCGCAGCCAGTTCGCCCAGCCGCGCCTCGTGCAGGATCTTACCCGGCTCGGCGTCACGGGTCGGGTCGCGCACGGTGGCCTGGGTGTCGGCCAGGAAAGCAAGCACGCCCTTTGCGAGACGCGGGTCCAGCCAAAGGTATTCGTGCGCGGTCAGTATCCCGTCGCGCCCGAAGGTGGTCGAATACCAGGGCAGGCCTGCATACGGATAGGTGCCTTCCGGAACGTCGGTGTTAAGCATCAGCAGATCGGCGGTCGAGCGGTCCAGCCAGCTGTTGAACATCGCGTTCGACGTGACGATGCGGCATCGATCCTGCATCCGCTTCTCCACTGCCCGGTTCGCCTCCGCATAGGCCGTGAAATAATCCATCACCGGCGGCGGTTTCCCGTCCTGCAGTTCGCAGCGGATCGTGAAGTAGACATGCGCTTCTTCCCGTGGCTTGAGGACGACCCGGAACGCGGCCCCTTCCGCGCCCAGCGCATGCGGTTTCGGGCTGCAGACGATGCGGGTGCGGCGCACGACCTGGTCCAGCCCGCGGTAGCCGAGCACCAGTTCGCTGTCGCTGATCTGCGGCGGCAGCGGCGTCCCGCGCTGCCCGCGGGTGAATCCGCGCACCTCGAAAATATCGACGTAATCGGCGCCAAACTCCATCGACAGCACGGTTTCGATCGGCTCCAGGCCATAGTTGACGATGCGCAGGTGTTCATGGCAGGCGTCGTTCCACAGCAGCTTGGCGCGGAAGACATGCAGCAGGCCCTTTTGCACGGGCTTGAGGCCGTCGGGATACAGGTCGGGATTCATCAACTCGACGATCAGCAATCCATTGTCGTCGCGTACGGTGGAGTTCAGGAACATCGGCCGCACACCGTCTATGCGCAGCTCCTGGTGCGAGAGGAAGCGCGTATCGCCGAGATAGATGCCGTTCTCATGAAGACCGATCGGCTGGACGTCGCCGAAACGGTCGAACAGCGCGAACAGGTTGTCATGTTTCAGCACCCTGCGCCGTTCGTCCGGCGGGGAAGACGTAGCGAGGATGTACCACTCTTCGCCAAGCCGTATCCTGTCAGCCATGTCGCTCTCCGTAGTCCGGATGGTTTGCGTTGATTGGCATAAAGGCCCGTGCTCCTGGCGCGAGGACGTTCATCCGGCACATCGGCTCCCGCGCCATGCCGCCTCACGACAGGCATGCGGCACATCAGGGAATTCGATCATCGCTTGGACGAATGGTTCTTCCCTGCCAATAAGAAGCCGTTGCCCGCCTGACCAGCTGCTGACCGGCCCTTCCCTGCCCCGGTTCTTCGACCATCATTCCCCGGGGAATGGTCGGACGGCAATTTGCCATGCAGGTCAGCTTCCACGGCAAACCTGCCGCGCGACAGGGTCCATGCGGAGGATGGCCCCGTACCAGGCGTATTGTCAAAAAAATACGAACTCCGGCGCTGCTTGGGAATCCAATTGTGTGCACTCGATCAACTGCTCTGACCGCATCCAGCGATAGCACGCCGAAAGGACAGAGCGGTGAGCCCGGACGGGAAATTGCCAGCCAATGAAACACCATGAGCACATCGACACGATCTCCGCCGAACTGGAAAAGTCTTGTGCGCTGGAGCAAATCCATCTGCTGGGGACAGTGCAGCCGCATGGCTTCCTGATGGTGGCGGATCTCGCCTCGGAGCGGATCGTGCAGGTTTCCAGCGGCATCGTCCGCCACTGGCCTGGCCTGGCGGACGGTGCAGTGCTGATCGGCCAGCCTTTGGCCGAGTGGGTGGACGGCATTGGCGCCAGCAGCCTGTCTTCGCTGCCCGCGGCTTACCCGCTGACCATGGCCTGGCGCCTGCGGTTCGAGCGGAGCGGCGGCGCCATTGCCGACTCCAGGGAATGGGAATGCGTCGGCCACCGGGTGCAGGACTATGCAGTGCTGGAGTGGCTGCCATCCGACAGCAGCCCGAATGAAAACCACCTGCAGAACCGCACCCTGACCGAGATCACCCGCGCCATCAACCGGCTGCGTCATGCCGACAAGCTCGATTCGTTTTTCAGCGACTGCGTGAAGGTGGTGCAGGAATTCAGCGGTTTCGACCGGGTGATGATCTACCGTTTCCTGCCGGATGGGTGCGGCGAAGTGGTAGCCGAGCATACCTCGCCTGCATACCGTCAGCGCTTCCTCGGCCTGCGCTTTCCGGCCTCCGATATTCCCAGCCAGGCGCGCCGGCTGTACCTGACGAACCGGCTGCGCATCCTGGCCGATGTCGAGGCGCCGGCCGACACCCTGGCGCCGTCGCAGCTGCCGGACGGCAGCGTTCTCGACCAAAGCCAGTGCCTGCTGCGCGGCCTGTCGCCGGTGCACCTCTCCTACCTTCGCAACATGGGCGTGCGTGCAACGCTGACGCTGTCGCTGGTCTGCGACGACAAGCTGTGGGGCCTGATCGCCTGCCACCATCATGAGCCCCGGGTGCCGCCGCAGCAGGTGCGCGAAGGCCTGCGCCAGATCTGCGAACTGGTGGCCGAGATCAGCATCATGCGCATCGAGTCCCTGTCCAAGATCGAAATGGTGCGCACGCGCCTTTCCTTCGATCTGCTGCTCAACCAGGTGCGGCAGGCGTTGAGCACCGCGCACAGCATCCCCTCCGGGCTCGATGCCTGCCTGCCCGACCTGCTGAAGGCGTTCCAGGCCTCCAGCCTGGGCCTGCGCATGGCAGGGGTCGACTATGTCGGCGGACCCGGGCGCCACGTCGGCCCGGCGCGCGCGGTGCTGGACGAGGTCGCGGAATGGGTCGACACGCAGGGGTCGGCGCCGCGGGCAGGCATGTGGGAAGACGTCCTGGCTGACAGGCAGCGCTCCCTGGCCGGCCTGCCCGATGCGGCCGGGCTGCTGGTGGCGCGGCATGACGAGGACGAAATGAGCTTCGCCTTCGCGACCCGGCCCGAGGTCGGGAAACAGGTGCGCTGGGGCGGCAAGCCGCACAAGCCTGCCGTTCGCGTCCCGGAAGGCACGGTGCGCCTGGAACCGCGCCGGTCCTTTGCGGAATGGAAGCAGGCGCTGCGTGGCCATTCGGAAGCATGGACCGCGGCCGAGGCGGAAGGATTGACGAGGCTGGTGCAGGTTGCCGCCGAAGTCCACAAGCTGCACCTGAACCGCAAGCTGCAAAAGAAGCTGCACTGGCGCGCCCATCATGACCAGCTGACCGGCCTGCTGAACCGGCAGGCAATGGAGGAAGAAGTGTCGCGGCGTTTCAGGCTGGAGCAATTCAACTGCGCGCTGCTGCTGCTCGACCTCGACAATTTCAAGAAAATCAACGACACCCATGGCCATGGCAGCGGCGACATCCTGCTGCAGGAACTGAGCAAGCGCCTGGGCGCGGCAGTCACCGGCTTCGACCTGCTGGCCAGGCTGGGGGGCGACGAGTTCATGGCGCTGATGCGGCTGCACAGTCCCGATGCGTCGCTCGCCCTCAGCATGGCCGAGGGCTTTCACCGGGCGCTGGGCGCGCCCTTCGATATCAATGACCAGCAGGTGAGCCTGAGCATATCGATCGGCATTGCGCTGCCTCCGCAGCATGGCCGGACCATGAGCGAGCTGATGCGCCGCGCCGACCTCGCGATGTATCACGCAAAGTCGCTCGGACGCTCGCGCAGCGTGGTGTTCGAGACGATGATGGAGTCCAACCAGCTCGAGTTCTACCGGCTTGAACATGACCTGGACACCGCCGTGGAAAAAAACCAGTTGGTGCTCGCCTTCCAGCCCAAGGTGGACCTGCTGTCCGGCCATGTGGTCGGGCTGGAGGCATTGGTGCGCTGGAATCATCCGAGCCGCGGTTATTGCTACCCGAAGGTCTTTATCTCGGTCGCCGAGCGCAGCGACCAGATCATCCGCATCGACCGCTGGGTAATGCGCGCCGCCATCGAGGCGCAGGCAAAATGGCTGGCGGCCGGCCGCACGCTGCTGCCGATCGCGATCAACCTGTCGATGGCCGATATCCTGTCGACCGACATGGTCGGCTACCTCGACAGGCTGCTGGCGGAATCGGGCGTGCCGGCCGGCGCGCTCGAAGTCGAGGTGACGGAATCGTCGATGATGGGCGAACCGGAGAAGACCAAGACCGTGATGCAGGCCCTGAACCTGCGCGGCATTGCGACCACCCTGGACGATTTCGGCACAGGATTCTCATCGCTCAGCTATTTGCGCCAGCTGCCGCTGCAAAGCCTGAAAATCGACCAGTCGTTTATCCAGAGCATGCTGAAGGATGGCAATGCGGAAAAACTCACGCAGACCATCATCGCGATGGGACTCGCGCTGGAGATGCGCGTGGTTGCCGAGGGCGTGGAGACCATGGAACAGATGCGCTGGCTGGTCGAGCACGGCTGCCTGATCGGCCAGGGGTATTTTTTCAGCCCGCCCGTCAGCGCCGATAACATTCACGGCGTCGTCGAGCGTATCGAACAAAATAATTACTGGCAATGAATGCCAGCCGCGCTTCTAACAGGACTTGAATGCGACAAAGCCGGCATGGCGCCGGCTTTTTCTGTCGATACGGCGCTGCGCCATCGGGGCGCAGCCTGCCGGATCACTGCGGCTCAGGCGCCGAAGTACAGGTTGTTCACGTCGCCGGCGCGGCGGGACTGTGCTGACTGGACGGCTTCGGCGCGGACCTCCTGGCGGGTACGGCCGCTAGCGACGTACACCGTGTCCTGGCCGTCGTGCTGGCGCTGGGCAATGGCGCCCTGGCTTGCAGCCTGGGACAGGTCCTGGCGGACTTCGGCGCGGGTCAGGCTGGACTTGAAGCCTGCGTCCGGTGCGGTGAATTCAGCTTGCTGCGCGAAAGCGGAACCGGCAGCAGCAAACACGGCGACAGCGGCGATCAGTTTCTTGACGTTCATGGTGTTCTCCAGAGATTAGTGAGTGACTCGGGGCTCGGCGGTCAAGGCATTGAAGCTGCCCGTCGGGTCCTGCCTCGCTGAGTCGCACTTGTTTGCTTGTGTGCTCATCGATGAAGCACAGTCTACTCAACCTCTGTGGCCAGATAAACAATGCCGGCTTCAATAGCTTATTGCGCTTAATGGAACAATGGCGGGCACGATGCGGACAGGCCGGCGCGTTCCGCCGCCGGCCGCCCTTCAGCGTCCTGAAGCAGCGCCTAAGCGCCTGCGGGTCGCAAAGGCAATCATCGGCAGGCCCAGCGCCAGCAGCAGCGCGGTGCCCGGCAGCGGGATCTGCGCTAGAGCTTCCAGCGCGATGAGTTCATGGACGCGGGCGGTCGGATGAATGCCGTCCCAGAAGAAAGCGCCGGACGGGTCGGCGATGCAAGCCGGGCTGAGTGCGCATGCCGATGTCAGGTTCGTGAATCCGAACGACGCCGGATCGTCGAAGATCCGCCCCTGCAGGGCAAACAGGTCGAGCAGCTCGATATCGCCGTCCGTAAAGGCGGGAAGCTGCGCCAGCGAAGACTCCAGCGCCTGGTTGAACGCGATCGCAATGCCGGTCGCCGCCGCGGAGGCAGCCGGACCGAGCGCAGTCACCGCCGGGGCGGCGCCCAGGTTGGGCACATTTAGCAGCAGCAGGTGTTCGGCGCCCGCCGCCGTCAGCTGGTTCAACACCGTGGTGATGGTGCTCACCGCCGAGAACAGCAGCGCGCTGGGGTCGCCGCCGGACGCGAGCGTGGCGAACGCATCGCGCGCATCGTTCGCGCCGCCCTGGAGCGCATAGAGATTGCCTGCCGACGCCCTGCCGCCATTCTGGTTCAGGAACATCGCGGCCTGGTCGAGCAGGCTGTACGGAAACGACGAGCCCAATGGCCCGCTACGGGCGCCGGCGAAAGCATAATCGGTGCCGCCGGCCATGGAGGGCAAGGCCGTCACGCCGAGTCCCGAGGCCAGCCGTTCGGCCCAGACCGGCCCGTTGGAATACCGGCCGGATGCATACGGAAAGTCGGGAATGAAGCCCGGGCTAGGAATGGGAACGGGCGTGCGCAGCGTGCCGGCCGGCCGCGGCGGCCCGAGCACATTGTCGAACACGAATGCATTGTTGCCGCTGTCGGACAGGCTTTCTCCGAAGACCACGAGGCCGGTGTACGGCGCGGCGAACGCGGCTGACGAAATTGCCGCGATCAGGCCGGCAAGCAGCAAGTGATGAAGGCGGCGGATATGACTGTCCATGAGGCGCTCCTGGTCTTCGTTCGTGGTCCTCAGCAGAGGCTACAAGCGAAGACCAGACCAACTCTGATAAAACGCAAGATTCTCCGCACTCGCGTTTCTGGCGCGCATGGATGCGGCGCCGCCTCGGCGGACGCCGTATATTCCGGTCAGCTTCTTCCGCATCAGCCTGCCTGGCGCACTGCCGATGCAGCAGGCATGCCGGCGATCATGTCGACGGTCGCGCTTACAGCCCCGTGGCGCAGCATCGTATCGATGGCCGCAGCGCCGTCGCCCGGATGCACATCCACTGCCCTGATCGCGTCGGACAGCAGCATCACTTCGAAGCCTTCCTTCAATGCATCGAGCACGGTGTGCAGCACGCAATAGTCCGTCGCCAGGCCGCCGATGAAGAGCCGCTGCTTGCGCCCGGCGCGCAGTTGGTCCGCAAGGCCGGTGCCCTGGAAGGCGGAATACGCATCCGCGCCTGGCGTGACCGCCTTCGATACGACGACGGCGGAAGGCGGCAGCGCAAGCGCTTCCGGAAAGGCGGCGCCGCCGGTGCCGGCAATGCAGTGCGGCGGCCAGATGCCGCCCTGCGCATGAAATGAGCAATGCGCTGCGGGATGCCAGTCACGGCTTGCATAGATGGACAGGCCGCGTTCGCGGAACAGGTCGATATACCGCCTGAGCGCCGGAAAGATCGCACCGCCCTGGCCGACCGCGAGCGCGCCGCCGGGCAGGAAATCATTCTGGACGTCGACGATGACCAGCGCGTCCGCCGGATTCAGAAGGATGTCCGTCATCGCGATTTCTCCAGTTGAACGTCATTGCCGGTCGCCCTGGCAGACGCCGTATCACGGACAGGCATCCGCCATATAGCCAGTGGACGAGGGGAAGATCCCTTCCCGCCCCAGCCGCGACCGGAACAGCGTACAGCCTTTCAGGCCGAGCGCATAGGCGCGCTTGAAGATGGCCTCGCAGTCACCGACCTGCGCGGTGGCAGCCAGGTTGAAGGTCTTCGAGATCGACTGGTCGACATGCGCCTGCAGCGCGGCAAGCAATTCGAGCTGCGCCTCGGTCGACACCTCGTGCGCCTCCACGAAATAAGCGGGCAGCGGCGCGTTCTCGCCCTTCAGTTCGCGGAACAGTTTCCATGCATAGTCGTGCACCGCTACCTGCCGCGGCACGCCCTGCGCGTCCCGGACATGCCGCAGGCCACGATACGCATGGACAGGCTCGATGCCGCTGGAGACATTGTTGGCGAGCAGGCTGATCGACCCGGCCGGCGAAATCGCGGTCAGGTGGCTGTTATGGATGCCCTTGCCGCGTATGCCGTCGATCAGCTCGGGCGGAAGCGACTGGATGAAGGGCGCGGCGAGATAATCCGCCGCGCTGTATTGCGGAAAGACGCCCCGCTCCGCCGCCATGTCGATCGACATGCGATATGCCGCATCGCGTATCGTGGCCATCACCTTGTCGGCAATCTCGATCGAAGCCGCCGACCCGTAGCGCACGCCCAGCATCGCATAGGCATTTGCCAGGCCGGTGATGCCCAGGCCGATGCGGCGCGAGGCGCGCGCCGCCTTTTCCTGCACCTTCAGCGGAAATGCCGACACGTCGTAGACATTGTCCAGCATGCGGGTGGCTACCGCCGCGGTGCCGGCAATAGCCTGCAAATCCAGCCTCGGATGCGGGCCGAACGGATCGCTGACGAATTTCGCCAGGTTGATCGAGCCGAGGTTGCAGGCGCCATGCGGCGGCAAGGGCACTTCCGCGCACGGGTTGGTGGCGCCGATGGATTCCGCGTAATACAGGTTGTTGTCGCGCTCGATACGGTCGATGAAGAGGATGCCGGGGTCGCCGGATTCGAATGCCGCTTTCAGGAGCCGCTCCCACAATGCCCTGGCCGACACGATGCGCGTGACGATGCATGGTTCAGGCCCGGTGGAGCCGGACCATTTCCGGTCGCATACCATTGCGTCGGCCGGGAGCGGCCTGCCGGCCACCGGGAACACCAGCCGCCACGGCGCGTCTGCCTCCACCGCGGTCATGAAGTCATCGCTGACCAGCACCGCAAGGTTAAAGTTGCGCAAGGCTCCGCCATCCTTCTTCGCATCGATAAATGCTTCGATATCGGGATGGTCGCAGCGCAGGGTCGCCATCATCGCGCCCCGCCGCGGGGAGGCGGACGTCAGCACCGAACAAGCCTCGTTCCAAACCTGCATGAAGGAAACCGGCCCGGAGGCGGTGCCGCCCGACCCCGGCGCCACGAACCCGGCCGGCCGCACCGGCGAGAAGTCGCAGCCGACGCCGCCGCCGGCCTGCATCGTGATCATCGCCTCGGTAAGGCCGCTGAAAATCCCGTGCAGCGAATCATGCAGCTGCCCGGTGACGAAGCAGTTGAACAGCGTGACACGCCGTTTGGCGCCGGCGCCGGCGAGGATGCGTCCGCCGGGCAGGAAGCGAAATGCAGCGAGCGCATCGGCGAACCGGGTGCGCCAGTCGTCATGGTGATGGGCTTCTGCAGCGGACAATGCGATGGCCACCCGCTCCCAGGTCGCCTGGATGCCGGGTTCCCTTACGCGGCCTTCCTCGGCGAGCCGGTACCTGGCATCCCAGACCTGCATGGCGACCGGCTCGGTCAACAATGTGTCCGCCATCACTCCTCCGAAAAACGCCGGCCCGACCGGACGCGCCGGGCTCCGGGGCCGCGCCATCCTGCGTTATACCGTCACCAGCTCGGTATGCCCGAATCCCTTCTCGTAGTCCAGCAGGGAGATCACCTGGGGCGTGATCTTCAGCATCGCGAAGTCGGCTGCCTGCGGCGACTGCATCAATTCGACGATCTGCGGATAACGCTTCAGCATGCATGCGCCGGCATGGTTGAGTTCGTCGGGGTCGGTCACGATGCCGGCGATGCCGCCGATGGACAGTCCCTTGATATGTTTCCAGTCCGCATAGTCCAGGTTGATGGTCAGCGACACCTTGTTGCAGCGCGCGATGTTGTCGGCTTTCTGGCTGGCCTTACCGATGCCGACATAGATGGTCATGCCGTCATTGGCATAGCTTACGGTCGTCGCCTGCGGGTAGCCATCCGGCCTGATGGTGGCCAGGGTGAGATCCCTGGCGCTGTCGATGATCCGCAGGATGAAATCACGCTGTGACTGGTCCATGACATTGCTCCTGTTCCACGATCGCTTACGGCCTCGCCCTTCCTTTCCGGGCCTGTCCGGTACCGCCACCGCGACGGCATCGACGATCTGCTGCGGCCGTGTTCAAATCCTTGCGTGAAGCGGTTCGCCGCGGTTTGCGATAGCTCAACCGGATTTACCGCGGGCTGGGCGCCTGCGGCTGGCCTGCCGTAAGCCTGGCTTCGGGGTGGCGCGCCGCATGACCGTTGATGCGCGGCTCGTCCCGCATCCGCTCGTACAGCTTCAGGTAGGCCTGGGTCATGTGCGCCGCGGTGAAGCGCTGCTCGAAGGCTGCGCGGCAGTCGCGTCGATCCAGCCGTTCGACCTGGCGCGCAGCCGCGACCGCATCTTCCTGGTTCGACACGATGTAGCCGGTGACGCCATGCTCGAGCACCTCGGGCACCGAGCCATGCGGATAGGCGATCACGGGCGTGCCGCATGCCAGCGCCTCGATCATGACCAGGCCGAAGGGTTCTGGCCAGTCGATCGGGAACAGCAGCGCCTTTGCCCGGCTCAGCAGGCTGTGCTTTTCCCCCTCCCGGATTTCACCGATGAAATGCACCAGCGGATGATCCAGCAGGGGCTCGATGTACGACGTGAAATAGACCTGGTCGGCCGGATCGACCTTGGCGGCAATGTACAGGGGCAGGCCGATGCGTATTGCGATCTCGATAGCCCGGTCGGCGCGCTTTTCCGGCGAGATCCGGCCGACGAACAGGAAATAATCGTCGGCCTCCGGCTCGAATCCATATAGATCGATGGGCAGGCCGTGGTGGACCGTTGCGCGCCAGTTGGCCCATGACAGCGGCGCGCGCTGGCTGTTGGAAATGGAAACCAGGGGCAAGTCGTTGAAATAGCGGTACAGCGGCTGCAGCTCGGGCAGGTCCAGCCGGCCGTGCAGCGTGGTGAGATGCGGCGTCGGCAGCTGCCTTGCCATGCAGAAGTGGAGGTAGTCGGTATGGAAATGGATGACATCGAACGTATCCGCCAGGTCCGCCACCATGCCCAGTTCGATCACGTGGCAGCTCAGCCAGCTCGATGCGCTCGGCACGGCGGTGCCCTTGCGCAGGCTGGTCCCGAGCGCGGGAACGAGATGCGCGCTGGTCACCGAGTCGGCGGTGGCGAACAGGCTCACTTCATGACCCTGCCGGACCAGTTCTTCTGTCAGGTAGGAAACGACACGCTCGGTTCCGCCGTAGGTGACGGGAGGCACGGATTCGAAGAGCGGGGAAACCTGCGCAATTTTCATATGCGGGCATCGCTGGCGCGCCGCGAGCCGGCGCGGGCACAACGACATTGGATGCTCAAGCTTAACAGTCTAGAACAAACGCCCACGGTCCCAACCCGATTTTGCAGTCGGCCTGTGCTGGCTCAAAAACGGTGCAGACTGGTGCTTGGAAAAGAGCATCGATGTGGTCAGAATTAGGACATCGTCGGCCATCGGCTGGCCTGGCGGCGGTTGCCGCAGGACACGGCCATGGCCAGCGGTTTGCAGCCCGCTGCCGGGATGCCTGCAAAAAACAGCGCAGGCAAGGAAACGAGGTGGATCATGACAGGCGACAAGCTCGATCGTACAGTGGAAGACAAGCGCGCGCTGGTCAGGAAGCTGGACGCGGCCGGCTGGGGCATGCTGTTCATATGGATAGGCATCGCGACCCTGCTGCGCATCGGCTGGGGGGTCGGATTCCTCGGCATCGGCATCATCATGCTCGCGGTCCAGCTGGGCCGGATGCGCTTCGGCCTGCGCGTCGAAGGCGTCGGACTGGTGATGGGGACGCTCTTTGCGGCGGCGGGCGTGTGGGAGCTGGTCAAGACCAGGCTGGGCCAGGAACCCGTTCCCGGCGGCCTGTGGCCCATCCTGAGCATCGTCGCCGGCGTCGCGCTGGTCGCGTCCGCGCTGCTTCGCAAGCGGCGCTGAAGGGACGGCGCTGCGCCGCCCCAGCCTGGCGCGTGAGACAGCCGATGACGTTGCCGCACATCCCGCAGCAGCAGATGGCGCATCCAGAATGCCGCCTGCAAGCCGCGATATTCGACATGGATGGGGTCATCACGCAGACCGCAAGCATCCATGCCGCCGCATGGAAAGTCACCTTCGACGAGATCCTGCGCCAGCATGCGACGCCCGGTGCGGACGTGCGGCTGTTCGACGACCATGCCGACTATTACGCCTATGTCGACGGCAAGCCGCGCATCGAAGGCGTGCGCGCATTCGTCCGCGCGCGCGGCATCGCGCTTTCCGCGGCGGAAGAAGAGCAGGCCGCCGAGCGCAAGGATCAGCGCTTCATACGGATCGTGCATGAACGCGGCGTGAAAACCTTTCCGTCCACCGTCGCGCTGGTCGGGGCGCTGCGCGCCATGGCCGTGAAGACAGCGGTCGTCACGTCGAGCCGCCATGGCCGCGAACTGCTGCAATCGGCCGGTATCGCCGCGCTGTTCGATGCCAGCCTGGACGGCATCGACCTCGATGCGCAGCAGCTGGCCGGCAAGCCCGATCCCGACATGTTCCTGCGCGCCGCCGCGATGCTTGGCAGCACGCCGGCCGACAGCATGGTCGTCGAGGATGCCGTGGCGGGCGTGGAAGCCGGGCGCCGCGGCAACTTTGGCCTCGTAATCGGCGTAGACCGCGGCGGCAATGCGGCGGCGCTGCAGGATGCCGGCGCCGATGTGGTTGTCCGGGACCTGGCCGAACTCGACGTGGCGTCGCTGCAGGCGGCATTCCAGGCGCGACGCGGCGCGCTTGGCTGGCGCATCGAGGCCGAAGGCTACGACCCCGACCGGGAACGGCAGATGGAAAGCCTGTTCACCGTGGGAAACGGCTACATGGGCGTGCGCGCCGCGCTCGACAGCCCGCCGCCCGGCTCGCAATGCGACCTGTTCATCGCCGGGGTCTATGACCGCAAGCGGGCCGATCTCCCCTACTCCGAAATTGAGTTCTTTACGCCCTCCGGTCGCGCCGATCCGTATTCCGAGCTGGTGCCGCTGCCTTTCCCATTTCGCGTGACGGTCAGCGTCGATGGCATGTTCCTGGACTTTCACGGCGATGGCGCCAACGGCAAGAAACTGCGCCGGGTGCTGGACCTCCATGACGGCGTGCTGCATGCCAGCGCCGTGCACCAGGCGCCGGGTTCGCTGCGCACGGCCGTACGCACGCGCCGCTGCGCATCGCTGGCAGATCCGCACCTGCTGCTCCAGGAAGTGGTGGTCGCGCCGGACGATCATGCGCATGACGTGGCGCTGGCGGCCACGCTGGACGAGCCGGAGCTGACGACGCGGCACCCGCACCTGCGGCGCCTGGCGCGCACGGTGGAAGGCGACCTGGAAACCGTGCGCTACGTCACCCGCGCGTCGCGCATCTGCATCTGCCTCGTCTCACGCGTTGTCCGGGCGGGCAACGTGCTGCGCCGGCTGGTCTCCGTTTTCACGAGCCGCGACGACGACGATCCGGCGGCCGCGGCGCTTGCCCATTCCACGTCGCTGGACCCGGGCAATATCGATGCGCTGTTCGCCGCGCATTCGGCAAAATGGGCGCAATTCTGGGAGCGCGCAGACATACGGATAGCCGCCGACACCGCCGCCGAACAGGCGCTGCGCTTCGGCAGCTATCATCTGCGCCTGCCGCTCGGCGCGGACGAGCACGTGTCGATCGGCGCACGCACGCTGTCGGGCCGGGCCTATGAAGGCCATGTGTTCTGGGACACGGAAATCTTCATGCTGCCGTTCTACCTGCACACCGAGCCGCTGCAGGCGCGCAAGCTGCTGCTCTACCGCTATCACACGCTGCCCGGCGCGCGCCGGCGGGCGCGCGACATGGGCTGCGCCGGCGCCTGCTTCGCCTGGGAGTCGACCGTGACCGGCGCCGACGTGACGCCGACCAAGATCGTGCTGAAGAGTTCGGGCAAGGAGATCCCGATATTCACCGGAAGCCAGCAGATCCACGTGACCGCGGATATTGCCTACGCGGTATGGCGCTATTGGGAAACGACCGGCGACGAGGCCTTCCTCGCCGGTCCCGGCGCGGACATCCTGTTCGACACCGCGCGCTTCTGGCACAGCCGGGTGAGTCGCGACAGCCATCGCTGCCATATCCGCGGCGTCGTCGGACCGGACGAATACCACTATGCGGTCGACGACAATGCGTACACCAACTGGATGGCGCGTTTCAACCTGGAACGTGCGGCCTGGCTTGCGCGCCAGTCCGGCACCCATCTCGCCGAGGCCGACGAATGGTCCGGCGTCGCGCAGTCCCTGTATATCCCGCAGCCGGACGAGCGCGGCGTGCTCGAACAGTTCGACGGTTTCTTCGCGCTCGATGAGCATCCGTTGCCGAGGGAGGAACGCTTCAAGGCGCCGGTCAGCCGGCTCTACGACTGGCAGCAAATCAACCGGCTGAAGATCCTCAAGCAGGCGGACGTGCTGATGCTGCCGCTGCTGTTCCCCGAGTCCTTTTCCGACGAGGCCGTTGCGGCGAACTACCGTTACTACGAACCGATCACGGACCACGGCAGCAGCCTTTCGCCGGCAGTGCATGCGGCGATTGCCGCCCGCATCGGGCTGCGCGACGACGCCGAACGTTACTGGAAACAAAGCCTGTGGCTGGATTTGTCCAATGCGATGGACAACAGCATGCTGGGCGTGCATCCGGCGGCGATGGGCGGCGCCTGGCAGGCGCTGGTATTCGGCTTTCTCGGCATGCGCTTCAGCGATGCCGGTCCGCAGCCCCGTCCGGACGCGCAGCAGCGGCTGCCTTTCGGGTGGAAGGGCATCGCGCTGAACATCGCTTATCGCGGCCGCATCCATGCGGTGACGGTCGGATGCGGCGTCGAACAATGAGGAGCCGCCGATGAATCCGCCGACAAACCCGTTTGCATCGATCCTGCTGCCGCTGGACGGTTCGCCCGAGGCGGCCAAGGCCGCGGGATGCGCGATCTGGCTGAGCGGGGAGCTGAATGCCACGCTGCATCTGCTCTATGCCGCGCCAGACCCGCTGCCGGCAGGCGATGCGCTGGCGCAGCTTCACTTTCCCGCCACCGACCGGGCGCGGATCATCCTGCACCAGACGCAGGCGCCTGCGGAAGTCGCGGTGCTCGACGCGATCGACCGGCACCAGGCCGGCCTGGTCGTGATGAGCGCGCGCGGCGTCTCCATTTCCAGCGGGATCAACCTGTCGCAGCGGCTGGGACGGGTAGCGCGGGCAGTGATCGAGCGCAGCCCGGCGCCGGTGGTGCTGCTGCCGCTGCACTACCGCGCGGCCCTGCCCTGGACCTCGATGCTGGTGGCCGCCAGCGGCGAGGCGGCCGCCAACCAGGCGCTCGAAACGGCTGCGCGCCTTGCCGCCGCGCTGCGGCTCAAGGTCAGCGTGCTGCATGCGGAAAGCGATCCGGGCGTGTCCCGCGCGACGCCATTCGGCACCTACGCCGATGCCGCGCACCATGAATATGCGCGCCGTATGCAGGGAATGCTCGAGCGCGGGCTGGCAGCCTGCCGCACCGAGGAATGCCATGCTGTCCGCGAAGTGCTTCTGCGGCACGGCGACCCGGCCGACATGCTGCTCGACCAGGCCGGCCGGCAAGCCAGCAGCGTGCTCGCGCTCGGCTGGCATGGCGCGCTCGATGCCGGTCGCGCGCTGGTGCTCAAGCGCCTGCTGGAGGAGGCAGGCTGCGCCCTGCTGCTGGTGCGCAAGATCGAAAGCCCGAAAGTGCGGCTCAGGGTAGGCGCGGAAATAGGCGCCTGAAAGATACGGAGCGGCATGCAGCATGCAGGCCCGCGCCGGGCCGGCCCAGGGCGGTCTTATTTGCCGTGGCCGCGATGGCGTCCGGTGAAGTGGTCGAGAAACCAGTTGCCTGCCATCTCGGCGACTTCGTCCAGCGCGCCCGGCTCTTCGAACAGGTGGGTCGCGCCGGCGACGATGGCCAGGCGCTTCTCGCAATGCAGGACATCGTACGCGGCCTTGTTCAGCTCGATGACTGCCCTGTCTTCGCCGCCGACGATCAGCAGCGTCGGCGCATGCACCTGCCTGAGCGCCGCGGCCCCGGCCATGTCCGGCCTGCCGCCGCGCGACACTACCGCGGCGACGGGCACCTGCGCAGCAACCTGCAGCGCGGCCGCCGCGCCGGTGCTGGCGCCGAAAAGGCCCAGCGGCAGCGCGGCCTGGCCACCCTCTTTCCGCAGCCAGTCGAGCGCGGCTGCAAGGCGCTCCGTCAGCAGCGGAATATCGAAGCGGGTCCGGTACCGCTGGTCTTCCCCGGTGGTCAGCAGGTCCATCAGCAAGGTGCCTATGCGGAGCGCGCGCAATGCTTCGGCGACATGGCTGTTGCGCGGACTGAAGCGGCTGCTGCCGCTGCCGTGCGCGAAGACCACCACGCCCAGCGGCTGCGAGGGGACATGCAGCATGCCCTCCAGGTCGGCGCTGCCGGCCGGTATCGTCACCAGGCGTTCGAGGCTTTCCATCGCTGGCCCCCGGCGCGCCGGCCCTAGCGAAATACCACGACAGGCAGCGTCGAATGCGCGAGCACTTTCTGCGTCACGCTGCCGAGCAGCAGCCGCTGGATGCCGCGGCGGCCATGCGATGCCATGAAGACGGCATCGCAGCCGTGCCTGGATGCGGTGGCGATGATTTCCTTCGCCGGGTCGGCCGAGAGCATCGTATAGGTTTCGCATGGCACGCCGGCCTGTTCGGCGGCGGCCTTGACCTTGCTCACATAGGTTTCCGCCAGTTCCAGCACGCCCTTGTCGTAGGCGGCGGGATCGGGAAGAAATGCCGGCTCAGCCAACGGGGAATACGGATAGGGTTCAGCTACGGCCAGGGCGATGATCCTGCCATGGGTGTCCTGTGCAAATTCGGCTGCTGCCTGCGCGGCCTTGTCCGCAAGCTCCGATCCGTCGGTTGGCACAAGGATGGTTTTGAACATGATGAATCCCCTCCTGGGTTTGACGTCACGTCATGACGGCCAGGCGGACGAGATCCGCGCAAGCTGTCTCGATTATGCGATCGCCCGTTTTTCCGGCGGCTGACGCAGATCAAGGACGGGACCGCGGGGATTACGCACCTTTTGGCGGCGCTCGCATCCATGCGCCTTGCGGCATGCAAGGTCCGCTGCCTTGCCGGAGAGGGGCGCTTACGGCTGTGCCTGCGCGAGCCGCGCTGGCGGCGACGGGCTTCGGCCCTGTTTTGACACGTATCAAGGGCGGCCGGCCGTTCGGGGAGTGACAATGGTTCAACGTCACGCAGCAAGAGAGGGAAGCCATGGCACGCCCTTCCATCATCCGCAAGACCGCGGCTGACCTCAAGGTCGCGCCGCAGTGGACCGACTACGAAGCCGGCCGCGTCGGCTTTTCCTGGGAGCAGGTCCGGCGCGAGCTCGGCGGCGCCGTCAACATCGCCGATGCGGCAGTGGAGCGGCACCTGGCCGGCGAGCGCGCGAACCGGACGGCGTTCCGCTTTCTGCAGGCGCAAGGCGAGCAGACCCTGAGCTATGCGGACCTGTCCCGCCTGTGCAGCCGCTTCGCCAATGTGCTGGCGCAGTTGGGCGTGGGCAAAGGCGAGCGCCTGTTCGTGCTGGCGGGGCGCATCCCGGAACTCTACGTGTCGGTGCTCGGCAGCCTGAAGCGCGGCGTCGTCGCCTGTCCGCTGTTTTCCGCGTTCGGCCCCGAGCCGATTGCCACGCGCCTCAAGCTCGGCGGCGCCAGCGTGCTGGTGACCACGGTCGAGCTTTACCGGCGCAAGGTCGAGAAGATCCGCGCTCAGCTGCCGGAACTGCGGCACGTGCTGCTCGTCGCAAGCGACGGCGCATCCTGCGACGGCATTGCCGGCACGCTGGATCTGGACCGCCTGATGGCCGCAGCGTCCGACCGCTTCGACACCGTGCCCACGCTGGCCGAGGACATGGCGCTGCTGCATTTCACCAGCGGCACCACGGGCACGCCCAAGGGCGCGGTCCATGTGCATGACGCGGCGCTGACCCACTGGGCGACCGGGCGCTATGCGCTCGACCTGCATCCGGACGACATCTTCTGGTGCACCGCCGACCCGGGCTGGGTGACCGGCACCTCGTACGGCATTCTCTCGCCGCTGCTGCACGGCGTGACTTCCATCGTCGACGAAGCCGATTTCGATGCAGACCGCTGGTACCGCATCCTGCAGGAACAGCAGGTGAGTGTCTGGTACACCGCCCCGACGGCCATCCGGATGCTGATGAAGGCCGGGCCGGAGGTCGCGCGCCGCTACGCCTTCCCGCGGCTGCGCTTCATCGCCAGCGTCGGCGAGCCGCTCAACCCGGAAGCGGTGTGGTGGGGCAAGGAAGTGCTGGGGCTGCCGATACACGACAACTGGTGGCAGACCGAGACCGGCGGCATCATGATCGCCAATACCCCCGCATTCGATATCAGGCCCGGCTCGATGGGACGCCCGCTGCCCGGCATCGACGCCTGCATCGTGCGGAGGGACGAGCAGGAAAACATCCACGAGGTCACGACGCCGGAGGTCGAGGGCGAGCTTGCGCTGCGGCGCGGCTGGCCCTCGATGTTCCGCGGCTACCTGAACAACGAGGAACGCTACCGCAAGTGCTTCGCCGGCGACCTGTACCTGACCGGCGACCTTGCCAGGCAGGACCGGGACGGCTATTTCTGGTTCGTCGGCCGCGCCGACGACGTGATCAAATCCGCCGGCCACCTGATCGGGCCGTTCGAGGTGGAAAGCGTGCTGATGGAGCATCCGGCGGTGGCGGAGGCCGGCGTCATCGGCAAGCCGGACGAGACCGTGGGAGAAATGGTCAAGGCCTTCGTTTCGCTGAAAGCCGGCTTCGAGGCCGGCGATGCGCTGGCCATGGAATTGCTCGGGCATGCCCGCAAGCGGCTGGGCGCGGCCGTGGCGCCCAAGGAGATCGGGTTTCTTCCGAGCCTGCCGCGCACGCGCAGCGGCAAGATCATGCGCCGCCTGCTGAAGGCGCGCGAACTCGGCCTGCCGGAAGGCGACCTCTCGACGCTGGAGGGCCAGTCATGACCGGCAACGCGGCGGCCATGGAAATCGCGCATGACAGGGATACCTGTTTGTCCCTGCTGACCGACATGCTGCGCATCCGCCGCCTGGAGGAAAAGTCGGCCGAACTCTATGGCGCGGGCAAGATACGCGGCTTCCTGCACCTGTACATCGGCGAGGAAGCGGTGGCCGTGGGCGCGCTGCATGCGCTGGAGGCGCAGGACAATATCGTCGCCACCTACCGCGAGCATGGCCATGCGCTGGTGCGCGGCATCCCGATGAACGCGATCATGGCCGAGATGTTCGGCAAGTGGGACGGCTGCTGCCATGGGCGTGGCGGGTCCATGCACCTGTTCGACCGCGCCCACCGCTTCTACGGCGGCAATGCGATCGTGGCCGGCGGCCTGCCGCTGGCGGTGGGCCTGGCGCTGGCCGACAGCATGCAGGGCGAACGCCGGGTCAGCGCCTGCTTCTTCGGCGAGGGCGCGGTTGCGGAAGGCGCATTCCACGAGGCGATGAACCTCGCGGCGCTGTGGCGGCTGCCGGTGCTCTTCCTGTGCGAAAACAATTTCTATGCAATGGGCACGGCGTTGGCCCGCTCCGAGTCGCAGACCGACCTGTGCGTCAAGGCAGCCAGTTATGCGATGCCGGCAAGCTGGGCCGACGGCATGGATGTCATCGCGGTGCTGGATGCCGTCGCCGCGGCGGCGCAGCAGGTGCGGGCCGGCAATGGGCCGTGCTTCGTTGAACTGCGCACCTACCGCTTCCGCGCCCATTCCATGTTCGACCCCGACCTGTACCGCGACAAGGCCGAGATCGAGGCATGGAAGCAGCGCGGACCGATCCACACCTTTTCTGCCAGGCTCAAGGAGGAAGGGATGCTGAGCGAAGCGCAATTCCTGGAGATCGACGCCCGCGTTGGCCAGGAGGTGGCGGCCGCCGTCGCATTCGCCGACGCCTCGCGCTGGGAAGCGGTCGAAACGCTGACGACCGACGTCGGCGCCGCCGGGGCGCAGCCATGAAGATGAGCTACCGCGAGGCGCTGCGCATGGCATTGCGGGAAGCGCTGCAGGCCGACGCCAGGGTCTTCCTGATGGGCGAGGACGTGGGCAGCTACGGCGGCACCTATGCGGTCTCCAAGGGGCTGCTGGCCGAGTTCGGCCCGCAGCGCATCCGCGACACGCCGCTGTCGGAGCTGGGCTTCGTCGGCGCGGGCATCGGCGCCGCGCTGGGCGGCATGCGTCCGGTCGTGGAAGTGATGACGGTGAACTTCAGCCTGCTGGCGCTGGACCAGATCCTCAACAGCGCGGCCACGCTGCGCCACATGTCCGGCGGCCAGTTCCATGTGCCGGTCGTGATCAGGATGGCCACCGGCGCGGGCCGACAGGTCGCGGCCCAGCATTCGCACAGCCTGGAAGGCTGGTATGCGCATATCCCCGGCATCCGGGTGCTGGCGCCGGCCACCGTGGCCGATGCCTATGGCATGCTCGGACCGGCGATCGACGACCCCGACCCGGTGATCTTTTTCGAGCATGCCCAGCTGTACAACATGGAAGAAGACATCACGCCGCAGCGCTGCGCCATCGCCGGCGCAGCCGTGCGCCGCGCCGGCGCGGACCTGACGCTGATCACCTATGGCGGCAGCCTGCCCAAGACCCTGCGCGCGGCCGAGCTGCTGGAACAGGACGGCATCCAGGCCGAGGTGATCGACCTGCGGGTGCTGCGGCCGCTGGATGACGGGACCATCCTCGAGTCGGTGCGCAGGACGCATCGCGCGGTCGTGGTCGACGAAGGCTGGAAGACCGGCAGCCTTGCCGCGGAGGTCGTCGCGCGCATCATGGAACAGGGCTTCTACGATCTCGATGCGCCGGTGCTGCGGGTCTGCAGCGCCGAAGTGCCGGTGCCCTATGCGCGTCACATGGAAGAAGCGGCGCTGCCGCAGCCGGTGGCCATCGTCGCGGCGGCCCATCAGCTCACGGGGAAACGATGATCTCCTTTACCTTGCCGGCGCTCGGGTCGGACATGGACCAGGGCAAGCTGCTCCAGTGGCGCATCAAGCCCGGCGACCGCGTCGGGCGCGGGCAGGTGGTGGCCGTGGTGGACACCTCCAAGGCTGCGGTCGACGTGGAAAGCTGGCAGGAAGGCACCGTGTTCGAGCTGCTGGTCGCGCCGGGCGAGACGATCCCGGTGGGCGCAGTGCTGGCGACGCTGCTGGAGCCCGGCGAGACGCCCGAGACCGCGGTCCGCACGCCCGCGGCCAGGCCTGCCGCGCCGGCAGCGCCGCCCTCGCGGGCCGCACAGCCTGCGCCGGCCGCTATAGCTGCTGCAGCCGCTGCGCCTTCCGGCGGCCGCCGCCGGGTTTCGCCGGCCGCACGCAAGCTGGCCGAGGAGCATGGCATCGCGATCGACCAGTTGCCCGGCACCGGCCCGGACGGCGCGGTCACGCTGCAGGATGTGCAGCATGCGGCCGAAGCGCAGCTGAAGGCGGCCGGGGCGCCGGCGGCCGGCGCCGACCGTCATGCGGAAATGCGGCGCGCGATAGCGGCCGCGATGAGCCGCTCCAAGCGTGAAATTCCCCACTACTACCTGAGCGAACCGATCCCGCTGCAGCATGCACAGGCCTGGCTGGCCGACGCCAATGCAGGCCGCGACATCAGCAGCCGGCTGCTGCTGGCGGTGCTGCAGCTCAAGGCGGTGGCGCTGGCGCTTGACCGCCATCCCGACATCAACGGCTTCTACCTCGACGGCGCGCACCGTCCTTCGGCCGCCGTCCACGTCGGCGTCGCGATTTCGCTGCGCCATGGGGGCCTGATCGCGCCGGCAATCCACGATGTGCGGCAGAAGTCGCTGGACGAACTGATGCGCGACCTGAGCGACCTGGTCAGGCGGGCGCGCGCCGGCTCCCTGCGCAGTTCCGAAATGTCGGACCCGACCATCACCGTCACCAACCTCGGCGACCAGGGCGTGGACGCCGTTTCCGGCGTGATCTATCCGCCGCAGGTGGCGCTGGTGGGCTTTGGGAGGGTGCAGGAGCGCGCATGGGCCAGCGACGGCGCGCTGCGCGCGATGCCTGCCGTCACGGCGACCCTTGCTGCCGACCACCGGGTGTCGGACGGCCACTATGGCGCCCTTTTCCTGGCCGAGGTGCGCGACTGGCTGCAGCGGCCCGAACAACTCTGACCTGCGAGGCAGACATGGAACGACAAGCGCTACGCACACTGGTCCTCTCGACGCTGCGCGGCATCGCCCCGGAAATCGAGGAAGACGAGCTGGCCAGCGATCGTCCGCTGCGCCAGCAGGTGGACCTGGACTCCATGGACTGGCTCAATTTCCTGATCGGGCTGCACCAGGCATTGAAGGTCGATATCCCGGAGGCGGACTACGCCCGCCTGCACACGCTGGACAAGCTGCTCGATTACCTTGCCGCGAAGCTGCAGGCCCGCGGCCCCGGTTGACGCCGGGCCTGCCCTGCCTATCCACGACCGGCGCGAGATCAGGCGCCAGGCCGATTACTTGCCCGGACGAAGAGGCTCGGGCATCAACGGCGACGATCCCCAGATCTGGACATCGATATTGCCCACATAGGTCCGCATCTCGGCCTGCATGGTTTGCCAGGTGCCGCTCTCGATGAACCTGGACCAGTCCGCCAGCGTCTGCCACACGCTGGTCGCCCGGATCTGCGGCGTACCCAGCACGTTCCGCTGCGCACGGAACTCCACCAGGCCGGGCTGCTCCAGCATGGTCTTGACGGTTTTCTTCACCCAGTCGCCATAGGCTTTCATGTCGGCATTGGGCAGCAGGTCGTAGCTGAAATGGGTTTCGATCATTTTTTCCTCCATTTAGAAAAAAGTTGAAGCGTGCAGACGGCAATACGCGCCCCGCCGCCTGCGGCCATGCCCTGCCGACATGCCGGGATCGCGTCGACGCCGGGACGCGGACGATCCGCCTCATGCCTGCAGCAGCCGCGGCCACAGCGTCGGCTCCACCGCCGCCGCGGCATACAGCCCCGATGCAAACGAACCTGGCAGCCCGGGACCGAAAACATCCTGGCCCGCGAGCGCAAGGCCGGGCACCGGCGTGCGCACCCTGAGCACCGGCCCGGTCATGCGCTCCGCGCTCAGTTCCGTGCCATAAATCGACCCGGCAGGAGTGCGCGCGTAGTGTTGCTGCGTGACAGGCGTGGCCAGTTCATGGAAGCGCACCATGCCCGCAAGCGACGGAAAATGCCGCCCGAACTGCGCCAGCATCCGGGCCGCACACTTTTCCTTCAGCGCCAGATAGGAAGCCTGGCGCGGCGCCTGCGCATCGCCCAGCCATTGCGCAAACGAGCCGCTGTCGACCATCGCCAGCACCTCGGCAGTGGGCAAGCCCCGGTAGGCCGGGTCTTTCAGCGACTGGAAGGACACGAACAGTCCGGGCGCGTCCCCGTCCCCGGGGTATGTCCAGATCCGCTCTATCTCCGTGCTTTCATGTATCCATACATTGGCCGAGCTGGCGCCGGCAGCGGCGATATCGCCGTCGAAGCCAATGCTGAGCAGCAGGAAGGACAAGCCGGGCTGCATCGCCTGCACCTGCTGCTGCCATTCATGGGCGACGGCGGGGTCGAGCGCACGGACGATGTTGGCTGCACCCATTGCCCCGATCACATGGCGGGCGCGTTCTTCCCTGTCCTCGCCGCCGGCGCTGTAGACGACGCCGGCCGCCCTGCCGCGTTCGACGACGATGCGGCGCACATCCGCGCCCAATCGCAGTTCGCCGCCAGCCGCGGACACCAGCGGCGCCAGCACCTCGGCGAAACGTGCCGGACCGCCGACCGGATAATATGCGCCTTCGTTATATGCGCCCGTGACAATCGCATGTTCGATGAAGGGCGCGCGGGACGGCGGCGCGCCATGGTCGGGCCAGCGCGTGCCCAGCACGGCCCGGAGCTTGTCATTGGAGATTCTCGCAAGCTCGTCTGCCAGCGTGTGCCGGGCCCAGCGATTCAGGTCGGCTCCTCGCAGCATGTGCAGCGCGAATGTCGCCCACAGCGGCGCGCTGTGCAAGGCCAGCAGCGCGTAGGCCTGTTCACGCGCGGCGTGGCAGGCATCGAACCAGCGGTCGATGTCTGCGGCATCGTGCGGGAAGCGTTCCAGCAGCGCGCTGCGGTAGGCGGCTTCAGGATGTTCGATGCCAAACTCGAACCCGGGAAGCCGCACGATATCGTAGGGATTGGCGAGCGGGGCAAACTGGATTTGCCCGTCGGACAGCCAGTCGAGCAGGCGGCCGAATTGCCCGATCACGCGGCCGAAACGCCCGCCTGCACGGTACGATGGCCCGACGCCGGCAAGGTAATGCACGCCCGTTGCAAAGGTCCAGTCGCCCCGCCGGTAGGTTTGCGTCTGCCCGCCCGGCGTCATGTGCTGCTCGAGAAGCAGCACACGCTTTCCGGCCCTGGAAAGCGCCGCGCCAGCGGCAAGGCCGCTGATCCCCGAGCCGATCACGATTGCATCCCACATGGCATCACCTGGCGGCCTGTACGCCGCGTTTTCCCCACGCGCGTTCAACCAATATAGGAAGCGGACATGGCGCGGCCTTGCGCCAGATCAGCCGGCATCCACCGGGCGCGGCCGCGCGACCGGGACAGTCGGCGATGAATGCGCTCGTCCGATGCCAGCCGGCACCCTGCGGCCCGATCCCGCTTGGTTGAGATTGCGCAAGCGACGCCCGCGCACAGCCGCTAGCCTGACGGCATAGCACAGATGCGCATCGGCCCTCGCGCCGATTTCCATAAACCTTGCGATGCTCGCGTGTTGCCGGGCCGGCTGCCGGGCGACACGCGGTTCCTGCTGTGCGTGCCGCCGCAGCGATCCGGCATGGTCTTGCTGCCATGACGCACTACGACGTATTCAACGGCGACGCCGACGGTCTATGCGCGCTGCACCAGCTGCGCCTTGCCGAGCCGGCGAAGTCGGTGCTGGTCACCGGCGTCAAGAGCGATATCGCCCTGCTGCAACGGGTGAGCGCCGCCGCGGGCGACCGGGTGACCGTGCTCGACATTTCTGTCGATGCGAACCGTGAACCGCTGCTCGCCATGCTCGCGCGCGGCGCAGCCGTTTTCTATGCCGACCATCACAGCCACGCCGGCATACCGGCCCATCCGCTGCTGGAGGCGCATATCGACAACAGCCCCGGCCTGTGCACCGGCATGATCGTGGACCGGTATCTGCAAGGGCGCTTCCGGCCATGGGCTGTCGTGGCCGCCTTCGGCGACAACCTCGATGCGCAAGCCCGTCTGCTGGCCGGATCGCTGTCGTTCGATGCGGCGCAGACGGCGGCGCTGCGCCAGCTCGGCATATGCCTGAACTACAACGCCTACGGCGACGCCGTCTCCGACCTGCATGCCGATCCGGCGCTGCTGTACGCATGCCTGCACCGGTATGCCGATCCGTTTGGCTTCATCCGCAACGAGCCCTTCTACGAACGTCTGCGCACCGCGCGCGACAGCGACCTGGACTGCGCAATCCGCCTGGCGCGGCCTCTTTCCTCCGCGTCCGGCCGCATGCTGGTGCTGCCGGATGCGGCCTGGAGCCGCCGGGTGCGGGGTATCTACGCCAACCAGCTTGCGCAGGCATCGCCCGGCGCCGCGCATGCGCTTCTCGTGACGAACGGCACCGACGGCTACGCCGTCAGCGTGCGTGCGCCGTTGCAGGGAAGCCGTGCGTTGCAGGGCGCCGACCGCTTGTGCCGCCGGTTTGGCGGCGGCGGTCGCCCGGCCGGGGCAAGCATCGCGCGACTGCCCGCCTGGGCCTTGCGCGAATTCATCCGCGCATTCGAAGATGCGTTCAAGGGTGCAGCATGAAAAGCGGCATCGGGCCAGCCTTCCGGTGCCGGCCCGCCGCCTGAACAACTGAAGGACTGAAGGACTGAAGGACTGAATGTTTCGTCATTGCAGGGGTGTATCGCCGTGTCAGCCACCTTTCCCGAGATCGCGCTGGAAGCCAAGGTCGCCTTCCTGCGCCAGCCCATGAGTTTCCCCGACAGGCCGTATCGGGTCGAGGCAATCGAAACGCATATGTCATGGGTCTTCCTGACCGAACGCTATGCGTACAAGCTGAAAAAGCCTGTCCGCCTGCAAGCGCTCGACTTCCGCCGCCTCGAGGCGCGGCATTTCTATTGCGACGAGGAAGTCCGGCTGAACCGGCGGCTCGCGGACCAGGTCTATCTGGGTGTCGTCGCGCTTTCGATGAATGCGCTGGGACACCTGCGACTCTGCGAGGACGGCCGCGGCGAGGGCGAGACCATCGTCGACTGGCTGGTGATGATGCGCAGGCTCCCCGCCGCGGACATGCTCGATTATGCGATCAGGAACGGGGCGGTGCGCGACGACGATATCCGCCGGGTAGCGGCAAGGCTTGCGGACTTCTATCGTCGCTGCGCGCCGCTTGCCATCGACGCGGCAACCTATCGCGCGGGCTTTGTCCAGGGCATTGCCGGCAACGAGCAGACCCTGACCCGCCCCGCCTATCGGCTGCCGGCCGCGCCTGTCCGCCAGCTCTGTTCAATGCAGCGGGCCTTCGTGGAACACAAGCCTGAATGGCTGGACGCGCGGGTACGCGCCGGCAAAGTCGTGGAAGGCCACGGCGACTTGCGGCCCGAACATGTCTGCCTGCGCCCAGATGTCGCCGTCATCGATTGCCTGGAATTTTCAAGCGCGCTGCGCACGGTCGACCCGATGGACGAAGTGGGCTATCTCGCGCTGGAATGCGAACGGCTGGGCTCGGTCCGGTCGGGCGAACTGCTGCTCCTGGCCTATCGGAAGGCCTCCGGGGACAGGCCAAGCAGGCCGCTGGTCTGCTTCTACCAGGGCTACCGCGCGGTGCTGCGCGCGGCCATTGCGATCCGGCACCTGGACGAGGAACGGTTCCGTCATTCGGAGGAGTGGCATCGGCGCGCGCTCGCCTATCTTCAACTGGCGACGAAATATCAGAACGCGCTCAATGCCGTCACCGAACCGCCGGTGTGAACCCGAAGGATTGCCTGCGCCAGCAATTCCGTGCAGCTGATGACGGTAACCCTGGTGTGCGACGCCTTCCCGGCCAATCGAAAAGCGGGGACGGTGTCGGTGACGACGATACCCTGCAACGCCTCGTTTTCAATGATCGCCGGCGCGCCGTCCATGAACAGGCCATGGGTCGCGGCAGCGAACACCCGCGACGCGCCCAGCCTGCGGCAGGCGTCCGCCGTCCGCGCCAGCGTCGTGCCGCTGCTGATCAGGTCGTCGATGATGATCGCATCCCTGCCGCCGACGTCGCCTACCAGCAAGTCGCCGCTGACGACGCCTTCGCTGCGGTGCTTCTCCGCAAAGGCCGAGCCGACCGGGGCGCCGATGGCCTCGCCGAGGTGCCGCCTGAACTGCTCGGCGCGCTTGATGCCGCCCGCATCCGGCGACACCACGACCACGCTGCGGCCTTGCACCAGCGGGGCGAAGTGCGCGACGAACAGGCCGATCGCATCCAAGTGCTCGGTGCGGCAGCGAAATGCATTCTGGAAGGCGGCCAGGTTATGCACATCGATAGTCATCACGGCATCGGTCCCGACCGCCTCGAACATCGCGGCCACGTAGCGCGTGATGACCGGGTCGCGCGGCTTGCTTTTCCTGTCCTTGCGGGCATAGGCAAGGTAGGGAACAACGGCCGTCACGCTGGCCGCGGCGGCATCCTTCAATGCGCCGATGAAGAACAGCAGCCGGCATAACTTGTCATTGCCGCTTTGCAGCGCATCGCCATACAGCGAATGCAGCACGAACACATGCCGCCCGCGCACGCTCGCCAGCGGCCGCATCTTGTGCTCGCCGTCCTCGAATTCGCGTTCTTCATGCGCGCTCAGCGCGATGCCCATGTGCCGGGCCACCCGCCCGGCAAATTCCGCGCTGGCCTCCGGCGCGAACAGCATCAGGCCCTGGTCCGGCGTGGAAAAAGGCGCGGGGTCTGTCATGAAAGCCTCCGTCTATCGTTCCGCATGCCCGCCCGGCCCGCTCGACCGGCCGATGCGGCCCAATCATGAAGGCATACCGCACGCAGCGCGTCAAGTCCCGCCCCGGTCGGCTTGACCTACATCAGCCCGGCGGCTAGCCCGGCTCCCTATGATGAGTCATCCGCCATGGGCGCGTCCCAGCCCGGGCCTCATCCATCCAGGGGAAACCGCGATGTCAGCGAAGCGATTGCTGTTCCATGAGCAGGCGCGCGAGAAGATGTGCGACGGCCTCAACATGCTGGCCGACGCGGTGAAGGTCACGCTGGGGCCGCGCGGACGAACCGTGGTGCTGGGCAATCGCATGGGCTCTCCCACCATCATCAATTCCGGCGTCACGGTGGCCAGGGAAATCGAACTGGCCGACCCGTTCGAGAATGTCGGCGCGCAGCTGGTGCGGGAAGTCGCCGCCAAAACGTCCGAGATGGCCGGGGACGGCACCACGACAGCGACCGTGCTGGCGCAGGCCATCGTACGCCAGGGCATGAAATTCGTCGCCGCCGGCTTCGACCCGATGGAGCTCAAGCGCGGCATCGACGCGGCCGTGGCAGCGGTGATTGCCAGGCTGCAGCAGAATTCCCGGCCGGTATCGGCCAACCAGGAAATCGCGCAGATCGGGACGATCTCGGCGAACGGCGACGCCGCCATCGGCGACATGATCGCCGAGGCGATGCAGCGCGTGGGCCGGGAGGGCGTGATCAAGGCCGAGGACGGACGCAGCATGCAGAACGAACTGCAAGTCGTGGAAGGCCTGCAGTTCGACCGCGGCTATGCCTCGCCCTATTTCATTGCCGATGCGCAGAAGGACCGCGTGGTGCTGGAGGATGCGCTGATCCTGCTGTACCCGAAAAACATTACCGCCATCAACGACCTTCTCCCGCTGCTGGAACAGGTGACGAAGGCCGGGCAGGCCCTGCTGATCATTGCCGAGGATGTCAGCGGCGACGCCCTTGCGAAGCTGGTCATCAACACGCTCAGGGGCACGCTGAAAACCTGCGCGGTCAAGGCGCCGGGTTTCGGCGAGCAGCGGAAAGCGCTGCTGGAAGACCTCGCGGTCGTCACCGGCACGCGTGTCGTCGACAGCGACGCCGGACTGGCGCTGGAGACGCTGCCGATGTCCGCGTTGGGGCGTGCGAACCGGGTCGAGATCGACCGCGACAGCACCGCCATCATCGGCGGCGCCGGCGCGCCGGATGCGATCGCGCGCCGCATCGCGCAGGTGCGGCAGCAGGCCGCCGGCACGGCCGAGGCGTTCGAGCGCAAGCAGCTCGAGGAGCGGGCTGCCCGGCTGGCAGGCGGCGTCGCGCTGATACGGGTCGGCGCATCGACCGAAACCGAGATGAAGGAAAAGCGTTCGCGGGTCGAGGACGCGCTGCATGCTACCCGGGCGGCGGTGGAGGAAGGCATAGGCGCCGGCGGCGGCGTCGCGCTGATCCGCGCGCGCGATGCGATCGCGCAGCTGGAGCTGGCCAACATCGCGCAGACCTCGGGCGTCCGGATCGTCTGCCGGGCGCTGGAGGAACCGCTGCGGCAGATCATCGCCAATGCCGGCGGCGAGGCTGATGTCGTCGTCGAGAAGGTGGCGCATGGCGCGGCCGACTTCGGGTACAACGCCGCCACCGACACCTATGGCAGCTTGACCGGCATGGGCGTGATCGACCCGACCAAGGTCACGCGGCTGGCGCTGGCCAATGCGGCGTCGATCGCCGGCCTGGTGCTCACCACCGACTGCATCGTGGTCGAGCATGCGCAGCCCGACGCCGGCGTCGCATCCGGCCTGCCTGCCATTCCGGGCTTCTGACCCGCAGCCGCCAGGCCGGGTCAGGCAGCAGGCAGCAGGCAATCGATGACTGACAGCACCGCGCCGCTCGCCGCGCAGACCGCGCTGGTCACCGCGCTCGCAAGGATGCTGGGCGCCGGCGGCCAGCCGGCCCAGTGCTTCGACACGCATATCTCGTGGGTGCTGGTCGCCGGCGGCTATGCATACAAGATCAAGAAGGCGGTGAAGCTGGATTTCCTGGACTGCTCGACGCTGGCTGCACGCCGCCGTCTCTGCGAGGAGGAACTGCGCCTGAACCGCCGGCTTTCGCCCACGCTGTATGTCGATGTGGTCGCGGTGACGGGCGATGCCGCGCAGCCGCGCCTCGGCGATGACGGCAAGGGCGAGGCCATCGAGTATGCGGTGCGCATGCATGCCTTTGCGCAAACGGCGTTGTGGAGCCGCCGCCTGGACGAGGGCAGTCTGTCGGTCCAGGAGGTGGACGCCCTCGCGGACCTCCTCGGGCGCTTTCACCAGCAGGCCGCCGCCGCATCCGCCGGGACTGCCTGGGGCCGGCCGGAAAGCCTGGCGGCCACCGCCGCAGCCACGTTCGACGCGATCGCACGCCTGGCGCCGGACCAGGCCAGCCAGGCGACGCTGGCCCGGCTGCGCGCATGGGATGCGGCCGAGCACAGGCGGCTGGCCCCAGAGTTCGCGGCACGCAAGGACGCGGGCATGGTGCGCGAATGCCACGGCGACCTCCACCTCGGCAACATCGTCACCACCGAGGGCGGCGTCGGGGTATTCGACTGCATCGAGTTCAGCGAGCCGCTGCGCTGGATCGACGTGATCAATGACCTCGCGTTCGCATACATGGACCTGGCATGCCGCCAGCGCCGAGACCTGGCGACGCGCCTGCTCAACGGCTACCTGGCGCAGACCGGCGACTATGCGGGGCTGGTCCTGCTGGCGTATTACAGCATGCACCGCGCACTGGTGCGCTGCCTGGTCATGCTGCTGCGCGCCGCGCAGGCTGTGTCGAAAGTAGCCCGCGATGCGGCGAGGCGCGAGGCGCTGGCGTACCTGGCGCATGCGGCGCGGCTTACCGGGGCACCCAAGCCCGCGGTCCTGATCACGCACGGCTGCTCGGGCAGCGGCAAGACCACGTTTTCGCGGGAAGCGGCGGCGCTGCTGGGCGCGGCGCACTTGCGCTCCGACATCGAACGCAAGCGGCTGCACGGCCTGCAGCCGCTGGACCGCAGCGGCGCGGCGCACGCATCGCCGCTGTACGATGCCGACGCCACGCGGCGCACCTATGAACGCCTGCTGGCGCTGACGCGTGCGGTGGCGGCGGCCGGCATGGTCGCGCTGGTGGACGCCGCCTTTCTGGACGCTGCCCAGCGACGGCCCTTCGCCCGCTACGCGGCCCGCGCCAAGCTGCCCTTTCGCATCTTCGACCTGCGAGCAAGCCCGGCCGTGATGATGCAGCGTCTGGCACTGCGCGCCAATGCGGGCGCCGATGCGTCCGACGCCGACGCCGCGGTGCTGGCCCGGCAGCTCGCCCATGCCCGGCCGCTGTCGGATGCGGAAATGGCGCATGCCATCGCGGTCGACGCCGATCGCCTGTCGCCGGGCGACGTGGCCGGCCTGTGCATGGCGTTGGCGCACGCACTGGGCATCGACTGCCAGCCGTCGCCGGATACGCAAAACGGGCACAAGGCGCAGGAAGCGCATGGCGACGGCTTTGCCGGACAAATTGACGCATCTCAAGGCCATGCCCGGGGGTCGTCCTAACCTGACCGGGAATGAAGCCCTGGAGGCCTGGTGCAACGTTATAGCGAACGTGCATTGCTGACCGACCTGTACGAGGTCACGATGCTGCAGGCGTATTACCTGCGACGAATGAACCAGACAGCGGTGTTCGAGTTGTTCGTGCGGCGCCTGCCGGACGGTCGCAATTTCCTGGTCGCCGCCGGGCTGGCCCAGCTCATCGATTACCTGGAAAGCCTGCGCTTCGGCGAAGACGACCTGGCCTGGCTGCGCGAATGCGGCCGCTTCGATCCGGGCTTCATCGCGTCGCTGAACGACTTCCGCTTCACCGGCGACCTCGACGCCGTGCCGGAAGGCACCGTCATGTTCGCCGACGAGCCGGTGCTGCGCATCCGTGCACCGCTGCGCGAGGCGCAGTTCATCGAAAGCCGCCTGGTCAACCTGATCCACTACCAGACGGTGGTCGCGTCGAAGGCGGCCCGCTGCGTGATCGCCGCGCAAGGCCGGACGCTGGTCGACTTCGGCCTGCGACGCGCGCACGGCGCGGAGGCCGGGCTGCTGTCGGCGCGCGCGAGCTACCTCGCCGGCTTCGACAGCACGGCCACCGCGCTGGCCGCGCCGCTATTCGGCATCCCGGTCGCCGGCACCATGGCGCATTCCTTCGTGCAGGCGCATGCGTCCGAAGCCGACGCCTATGCCGCATTCGCACAGGCCTTTCCCGACAATGCGACGCTGCTGATCGACACTTACGACACCATCGCCGCGGCCCGCATGGTCGTGCCGCTGGCGCACTGGCTGTGGGAAGAGGAACGGACGCGCATCAAGGCCGTGCGCATCGACAGCGGCGACCTCGGCGCGCTGGCATCCGCCGTGCGCGGGATCCTGGACGCGGGCGGCTGTCCCGACATCGGCATCTTCGCCAGCGGCAACCTGGATGAATTCGCGATCGCGGCGCTGGTCGCGCAGGGCGCGCCGATCGACGGCTTCGGCGTCGGCACGCGGATGAATACGTCCAGCGACGCACCCTATCTCGACTGCGCCTACAAGCTGGTGGAATACGACCATCGTCCGCTGCGGAAGCGATCGGCCGGCAAGGCATTCTGGCCCGGCGCGAAGCAGGTGCTCCGCCGGGCGCGCAGCGATGGCGGGCTGCAGGAAGATGTGCTCGCGCTGGCCGATGAAGACCAGCCCGGCGACGGCCTGCTGCAGCCGGTAATGCGCGCCGGCAAACCGCTGGCGGCCGGTCCCGCCTTGTCCGGGATCCGCGCACGGGTGCGGGCGCAGATCGCCGCGCTGCCGCCGGCGCTGCGCCTGCTGAAGGCAACGCAGCCCTACCCGGTCAGGGTGTCGGAAAAGCTGCAGCGGCTCGCCGGCGAGGTCGATGCGGCGCAGGAACGGCAGGCGGCGATGGACCAGGCGCGCTGGGAACAGGATGCAGAGTGAAGTCGGTAGATGAGGGCCAGCCCCGGCGGCGAGCAGTTTGAATATTTCGATGTATCGATCCATGGACAGGAGGGTAAAACAGATGAATAAGGTAATTCCACGATGCGCATTTTTCCTGCTGCTGGCCTGCAGCGCGCTGCCCGCTTCGGCGGCGCGGAACACGGGCGACGCGATGAGCCGCACGGAGGAACGACGCCAGATGACCGAGGACAGCAGTCCGCGCGCCGCCTACAGCAGGATGGTCAAGGAAGCCAACGCGGCCTATGCGGAGGCGGTCAGGGAATGCGGCCGGATGGCAGCCGGCCAGCGCGCGTCCTGCATGCGCGAAGCGAAGACGAACCTCAGCGGCGACCTGGCGTCCGCCCGCAGCCAGTCGAGCAGCGGCGGCTCGGGCCTGGGGTCCGCCTCCGGCTCAGGCCGCGGCACGACCATGCAGCGCTGAGGCCGGCTGCATCAGAAGGCGCGGCTGTACTGCAGGCTCAGGATGTTGACGTCATTCTTGTATTCGCCGACCAGCCGTCCATTCAGCGGCAGGTCGGCCCTGTTGATCGATGCATCCTTGATGAAAATATGGGCATAGCCGAAATCCCATGCGCTCTGCGGCGACGGCTTGTACCGCATCCCGAACGCCAGGATGGTGCGGTCCGCGTCGGGCACGCTGGCCGTGCGGAACTGGTCCTTCACCGGCGAACGTTCATAGGACAGGCCGCCACGCAGCAGCCATGCATCGTTGTAGCGGTAGTTGACGCCGACGCCGAAGCGGGTAGTGTCGCGCCATTCCTCGCGCACCACGCTGTCGGCCGAGCCGTTGGAAAACTTCACGCGCAATTCGTCGAAGCGGCTCCATCGCGTCCAGTTGATGTCGCCTAACATTGCCCACTTGTCGTTGAGCTCCGTATAGGCGCTCAGGTTGACGGTCTCCGGCAGGTTCAGCTGCGCGCTCACGTCATTGTCGGCGAAGGCGGCGGCAGCGGCCAGCGGGCCGGGCAGCCCGGCCGGCTTGTCGAACCTGGCCGAGCCGCCCGACACGTCATGCCGTATGCGGGAACGGTAGCTGAGGCCGAAACGCGTGGTCGGCGTCGGCATGTAGAGCGCGCCGAGATTGAAGCCGTAGGCCCAGTCCTTGCCGTCCAGCGTAACCTTGCCATCCTTCGACTGCGGCAGGAAGCCGATCGGCGCGCAGCGCGCGACACCCAGCGCGCCGGCGCAGACGGTGCCGAAGTCGATCGCGCGCGTCAGCTCCACCTTCGCATACTGGGCGCTGACGCCGATGCCGAGCGACAGTTTTTCATTGACCGCGTAGGACAGCGTCGGGTTCAGGTTGAAGGTCTGCAGCTCGGATTTCAGCGCCTGGTAGCGGCCAACCCAGCCATTGTCATACTCGGTCTTGAGGCCGAAGGCCGACTGCAGCCCGATGCCGAAGCGCAGGCCGGGGACGACATCGGTGGCGAAGTACAGCGCGGGAATCGCAGCCCAGCTGCCGGCGTCGCCCCCATTTCCGCCGCTTAAGGCGGCGCCGGTCGCCGTGGTCGACCCCCTGTTCTCAAAGCGTATCGACGGCTTTATCGCCGACCCGGTCAGCGAGAACTGCCGGCCCGTCATCCGCGAAAGCCCGGCGGGATTGTAATAGATGGTGCTGGCGTCTTCCGCTGTCGCGCCGGCGCCGGCGAATGCATTGCCGATCGCCGCGGCGCTCATCTCGTTCAGCGCGAACCCAGCCGGGTATGCATGGGTGCACAGGCACAGCAGCGACGCCGAAGCCGCGCACCCGACGAGACTGCCGGAGCTAATGTGTAAGGACCGCATCGGTTCCTCCATGATCGTTGCCGTCTGGCGATGCGCCATGGACATCGCAGCCGAAGGCCGCCGGCGCTCCTGCTGCAAGTGTGCTTGACTGCGTTGCCCGCGATTTGATCGAGGTCAGGGATGGCATGCTTGTCATGCCCCTGCGCCGGCCGCGCGTTGCATGCGGCGCGATTCCCTCGCCCTTCATTCCGTCGGCGCCGGATGCCGACGTATTGGCGGACCCGGCCCCGCGCGGGTAGCGACGGGCGATGCGGCGCAATGCCTTGGACGAAAATCCCGCTTACCATTGCAGCCGTGCGCGCATTCAACCGTTTTCACAAGAAGCTTGGCTTCGGGAACCACGTTGCTGATCGACGACTTGCGTTAGCCAAGGCGTTCGCCGGCGAGACCGTGATCGCGCTGATGAAAACGGCGGCAGCCATCGTGACCGGTTCGAGTTCCATGCTCGCCGAGGCCGTGCATTCCTGGGTGGGCGTCGTTGCCGATTGTTTCCGCGCGAATGCCTACCTGGTCGCATCCCGACCGCCCGACGACAACCACCCGCTTGGCTATGGCCGCGAATCCTATGTCTGGGCCCTGTTCGGGTCGGCGGGCACCTTCCTGTTCGGGGCCCAGTTCGGCGTCTGGCGCGGCATCGAGCAACTGCATTCGACCGAACCGGTCTTCGGCTTCCTGTTCGGCTACCTGGTCCTGGGATGCGCATTCGTGATACAGGCCGTGTCGCTGGTGCAGGCGGTGCGGTTCGTCCGGCAGAAAGCGTCGCTGCGCGGCCTGGGCGTGGTCGGCCACCTGCTGAGCACATCGGACACGCTGCTTCGCGCGGTCATCACCGAAGACCTGCTGGCCTTGCTGGGACTGGCGATCGCGGGCCTGTCGATGGCCCTGCACCAGGTCACCGGCCGCGCCGAGTTCGATGGCGCCGGGTCGATCGCGATCGGCATACTGATGGGCGCGGTCGGCCTGTATCTGATCGACATGAACCGCCGCTTCCTGGCTGGCGTTTCCCTGCCGCCGGACCTGCGCGCCAAGGTCATCGCGGGTTTCAAGCAGGCGCCGGAGATCAGTCGGGTGACCGCCTTCTTTGCGGAATACATCGGCCCGGAAAAAGTCCTGATCTCGGCCCGGGTGGAGCTGAGCGGACAGCATGACCAGGCCGAACTGGCCCGGCTGCTCCGCAGGCTGGAGCACCGCATCATGGAAAATCCTCACGTCGGGCGCGCAACGCTGAGCCTGGCGGCGCCCGAAGAACCGGACCTGGACTGACCGATTCATCAGGGTCGTCCCCGCTGCAATCACCGCGGCGGGCCGGATGAACGCCATTTAAGTGCAGCCCTTTTTCACGCACAGGCACGCCGCATCCCCAAACCGCACCACCCCAATGCATTTCCCCGCGATTTTGCTGGCACATTTGTTGCACTGCCGTATTCAAGTTACTTGACCAATCATGCAGTTGTCATTAACTTCATTCAAGTCACTTGAATTTTTCATCCACAAGTATTCATTTTTAGGGGATCGCGATGCGCAACAAGCTTACCGCCCTGGCCAGGGCCATGCTGTACACCTGTGTCGGCCTGGCCGTCCTGTCCACGCCGGCCATGGCCAAGGACGTGGTGAAGATCGCATTCGTCGGCCCCCTTACCGGCGGCAATTCCGCCATCGGTCTGGGCGGCCGCAACTCGACCGACCTGGCGGTGCGGCTGCGCAATGCCGACCCCAAGTCGAAATACACCTACCAGCTGGTGACGCAGGATGACGAATGCCGGCCCAACGTCGGCGTCCAGGTCGCGACCAAGATCGCGGCGGACAACAGCATCATCGCGGGCGTGACGCATTTCTGCTCGGCGGTTGCGATGGGTACGGTGGGCGTCTACCACCGGTTCGGCATGCCCGCCGTGGTATGGGGCGCCGTGCTGCCGGACATCACCTACGGCAACGACTACAAGGAAGTCCACCGCGTCAACGGCACGATGATCAACCAGAGCGAAGTGGCCGCCAAGTTCATGACCGGCATGGGCTACAAGAAGTGGGCGATCATTCATGACACCACGGATTACGGCAAGGGCCACAACAAGTACTTCTCCGACTTCCTGAAGAAAAACGGCGGCACGGTGCTGGCCACTTTCGGCGTGACCGCCGACCAGCAGGACTTCACGACCGAACTGACCAAGATCCGCGAACTGAAGCCGGACGTGGTCTACTTCGGCGGCCTCACGCCGCTCGGCGTGCGGATACGGACCCAGATGGAAAAGCTCGGCATCAAGGCCCAGTTCGAAGGCACGTCCGGCATCATGTCGGATGCCTACATCCAGGGCGCGGGCAAGGAGCTGGCGGAAGGTTCGCTGGCCTTCATCGAAGGCGCGCCATGGGAGAAACTGCCGGGCGGCCTGTTCTTCACCGGCAAATACACCCAGCAGAAATACAGCGAGCCGCCGGAGGCGTATGGCCCGTTTGCGTTCGCTGCGGCCAGCCTGATCATGGACGCCGTGGAGAAGGTCGGCCCAGATCGCAAGAAGGTGCTCGAGGTGCTGAACAACACGAAGGACGCCGACACGCTGATCGGCAAGGTGACCTTCGACGACCATCGCCAGAACGTCGTCTCGCTGGTCACCAAGTATGTCGTCGAGGATGGCAAGTGGGTGGTCTGGGAAGACAGCGCCTACGGCCAGAAAAAGCGCAAGCTCACCGGGCTGTAACAGCCGTCGCGCCATTCCGGGCCGGACGCAGCGCCGGCCCGGCGCCCATGCAGTAAAGGAGCAACGATGAGTGTAATCGGTCAGTATGTATTCAACGGCCTGATGCTGGGCCTGATCTACGCGATGGTGGCAGTCGGCTTCACGCTGTTTTTCGGCGTTCTTAATGTCATCCAGTTTGCGCACGGCGACACCCTGATGGTGGGCGCCTTCGCCGGTCTGGCCGCGGCCACCGGCGTGATGATGCTGGACGTGGGCTCCCCCTGGCTGCGCCTGATCGCCATGGTGCTGGCCGCCGTGATCGTCACCGGCCTCCTCGGCGCCGCGATCGCCAGGTTCCTGATACTGCCGCTGCACCGCGCGCCGCCGCTCAACACGCTGCTGGCCACGCTGATGCTGGGCACCGTGATGCGCGAGGCGGTCCGGCTGTTCTACCCGGACGGCTCCAATTCCAAGCCCTTCCCCGCGCTGCTGCCGAACGCATCGATCGACCTCGGCGGCCTGTCGCTGCGCGCGGACAACCTGCTGCTGCTTGCAAGCGGGCTTGCCACGATAGGCGGCGTGCATTTCCTGATTACCCGCACCAGGCTGGGCATGGCGATCCGCGCGGTGGCGCAGGACGGCGAGACGGCGCGGCTGATGGGCATCAACTTCGAGGCCATCGTGCTGCTTACCTTCGGCCTCGGGTCCGCGATGGCGGCGCTGGCCGGCGTCATGAACGGGCTCTATTACAACGAGATCAATTTCAATGTCGGCCTGCTGCTGGGCGTGATCGGGTTTTCCGCGGCCATCCTCGGCGGCCTCGGCAATATCTACGGCGCCATCCTGGGCGGCTTCCTGTTCGCCGGCCTCCAGGTCATCGGCAGCGCCACGCTGCCCGCGCTGATCCCTAACATCCCCAGCGCCTACAAGGACGTGTTCGCATTCGCCGCGGTCATCATCTTCATGGCATGGAAGCCGACCGGCCTGATCGCCGAGAAATCAAGTGAGCGGGTCTGACATGATGAACGATGCAACCGTAAAGCCCCGCCGCGCCGGGCTGACGCTCGCCCTCCTGGCGCTCGCATTGACCGGCTACATGTGGCTGTTCCTGCACGCGGAATCGCAGCCGGCGGTAGCCGCGCTGCTGGTCGCGGCCGTGCTGATTGCGCTGGGAAGCAGGAAGCTGGGCATGGCCCGGCGCATCGAGGACGCCGCCGCGCAGCGTCCGGGACTCGCGCGGCTGTGGGCCGTGATCGGCGTGCTGGCGCTGGTGGCAGCCTTCCACGATGCGCATTTCGTGCTGCTGATGATCTGCTCGGTGCTGCTCTATACGACCGCCTGCCTCGGCCTGACCGTGCAGACCGGCTATGCGGGCGTGGCCAACTTTGCCGGCGCCGCCTTCTTCGGCATCGGCAGCTACACCACGGCCGTGCTGTTCGCCCATACCGGCATTCCGCACCTGCTGGTGATCCTGGTGTCGGGCGTGGTGGCGGCCATCATCGGCTCGGTGCTGATCCTGCCGGTGCTGCGCACCCGCGGCCATTACGCCGCGCTGGTCACGATCGCGTTCGGCATCCTGTTCCGCACCTTCATCGAGGTCAACGACGTGCTGGGCGGCCCGCAGGGATTGCAGGTGCCCGGCATGACCCTGTTCGGCCATCCGTTCAACGACAACTTCAAGCTGGGCGGCATCGAGTTTTCCTTCTACGCGGTCTACGCGGTGCTGAGCCTCGTCATCTGCGCCGCCGCCTTCGTCGTGGTCAAGGCGCTCGAACGTTCGTGGATAGGCCTGAGCATGGACGTGGTGCGCACCGATGAAACCGCCGCCGCGACCTTCGGGCTGCATATCGTGCGCTGGAAAGTGGTCGCGTTCACGCTGGGGAATTTCCTTGCCGGGGTTGCGGGCAGCGTGTACGGCATCGTGGTCGGCTTCATCGCGCCCAACAACTTCACGTTTTCGGATTCGCTGCTGATGGTGTCGATCGTGATCCTCGGCGGCCTGGGCAATCCGGTCGGCCTGATCCCGGCCGCGATCATCGTGCTGATGCTGCCGGAGAAGCTGCAGTTCATCCAGGAATACCGCTTCCTGCTGTATGCGGCGCTGGTGATCGCCATCCTGCTGTTCCGCCCCGACGGCCTGCTCCCGCGCACGCGGCGGCTGTTCTTCCGCCGGGAGGCCGCATGACGAATCATCGCCAGGCCCTGGTCGACGTCGCCGGGCTGACCATGCGCTTCGGCGGCCTGACCGCGCTCGACAAGCTGGACATGCAGATCATGGAAGGCGAAATACTCGGGCTGCTCGGGCCGAACGGCTCCGGCAAGACCACCTTCTTCAATGTGCTGACCGGCCTGTACAAGGCGAGCAGCGGCACCATCACCTACAACGGACGCAACGTCATCGGGCAGCGGCCCCAGGAAATCTACCGCAGCGGCGTGGCCCGCACCTTCCAGCGTTCCCGCTTGTCGCTGCCGCTGACGGTGTTCGACAATATCGTCATCGGCGACTACCAGCACATGCAGCACGGGCTGTTCTTCAACCTGTTCAGGCGCCGCGCGTTCCGGGCCGAATACGATGCCTATGTCGGGAAGATCGAAGCGCTGCTGCAGATCTTCAGCCCTCCGCTGGTGAACCGCCTGTTCGAGCCGGTGGAAACGTTCAGCATGATAGACAGGCGCCGCATCGAGGTATGCCGGGCGCTGCTGAGCCGGCCGCGGCTGCTGCTTCTCGACGAGCCCTCGGCCGGCATGACGCATGACGAAACCGACGCGCTGATGGAAGACATCCTGCAGGTGCGCGGCAAGCTCGACAACCTGTCCATCGTGCTCATCGAGCACGAGATGAACGTGATCGAGCGCATCACCGACCGCTGCATCGTGTTCAACTACGGCAAGAAGATCGCCGAGGGCAGCTATGCCGAAATCACCGCGGACGCCAACGTCCAGACCGCCTACCTGGGAGAAGCCGCATGAGCCACCTTAGCGTCAGGGGCCTCACCACCGGCTACGACAAGGTCAATGTGCTGCATGACGTGTCGATCGATGTCGCGCCGGGCAAGATCACCTGCATCCTCGGCGCCAACGGCGCGGGCAAGAGCACATTGATCCGCGCCATCCTGGGCCTGACGCCGCCGCGCAAGGGCGAAGTGCTGTGGGACGGGCGCAACCTGGCCGGGCAGAAGACCCATGCGATCATTGCCGGCGGCATTTCCTGCATACCGGAAGGACGCAAGGTGTTCCCGCGCATGAGCGTGGCGGAGAACCTGGCGCTCGGCGCGTATCTCGAGACCGACAGCGCGCGGGTCCGCAGCCGGCTTGCCCGCGTCTATGAAATCTTCCCCCGGCTTAAGGAACGCGCGGCGCAGCTTGCCGGCACCATGTCGGGCGGCGAGCAGGCGATGGTGTCCATCGGCCGCGGCCTGATGGCCGAGCCCAGGCTGCTGGTGATCGACGAGCCATCGCTGGGCTTGTCGCCGCTGTTCGTCAAGGAAAATTTCAACGTGATCCGGCAGATCAATGCGCTCGGCATCACCGTGCTGCTGGTCGAGCAGAATGCGCGCCAGACCCTGGCGATTTCCCATTACGGCTATGTGCTGTCGCAGGGCCGGGTGGTGACCGAGGGTACCGCCGAGGCGCTGGCCGGCAATGACGCGGTGCGCTCCGCTTACTTCACCTGAAGGAAACGATGGCATGAAGACGATTTTCGACACGCCGGTGCATGAACTTGCAGCCGCCATCGCCCGGCGCGACATCACCGTCGAAGCGGTGGTGCGCCAGTTCATCGATCGCATCGAGGCACGCGAAGCGGCGGTGCGAGCCTGGCAGTTCTTCGATGCCGGCCTGGCGATCGCGCAGGCCCGGCAGCTCGACCGGCAGCCGGTCGCGGGGCCGCTGTACGGCATCCCGGTCGGCGTCAAGGACCTGATGGATACCGTCGACATGCCGACCACCTATGGCTCGCCGATCTATGCCGCGCATCGCCCGGTGGCGGACGCCGGCTGCGTCGCCGCCAGCCGCACCGCCGGCGCGGTCATCATGGGCAAGACGGTCACGACGGAATTCGCAACCTACCAGCCCGGCCCGACCGCCAACCCGCGCGTTGCGGCCGGCGCCGGCCCGCACACGCCGGGCGGCTCGTCCAGCGGCTCGGCCGCGGCAGTGGCCGCCGGCATGGTGCCGGTGGCCTTCGGCACCCAGACGGCCGGCTCCATCGTCCGGCCGGCGGCATATTGCGGCGTGGTGGGCTACAAGCCGACGCACGGGACGCTGCCGCTGGCAGGCATCAAGCCGCTGGCGCCCAGCCTGGATACCGTGGGCGTGCTTGCCCGCACGGTTGCCGACGCGGCATTCTTCGTCGGCGCGCTGGCGCGGCTGCCGCTGATGCCCGATCCGGCGCCGGGAACGCGGCTGCGGGTAGGACTGTGCCGCACCATGCACTGGGACCGCGCAAGCCCCGCCGCCCGCGAGGCGCTGGAACAGGCCGGCAGGACGCTGGAACGCGCAGGCGCCGTGCTGATCGATGTCAGCCTGCCGCCGCCATGCGACGGCCTGACCGCTGCCCAGATCGACATCATGGGCTACGAGGCGGCCGCGGCATTCGCGCCCGAGGCGCGCACCGCGGCCGACCGTTTCAGCAGCGGCTTCGCCGCGCTGCTGGCTACCGGCCAACAGATCGACGGCGAGCGCTTCCTCGCCGCGCAGGCATTGGCCGCCGCCAGCCGGCACGCGCTTTCACGCGTATTCGATAGCGTCGATATACTGCTTGCGCCCAGCGCCGAAGGCGAGGCGCCGGCCGGCCTGGGCGCGACCGGCGACCCGGTCTTCAACCGGATGTGGTCGCTCCTCGGCAATCCCTGCGTGCATGTGCCGACCGCCACCGGCCCTGCCGGCCTGCCGCTGGGCGTGACCGTGATCGGCCCGCGCTGGGCCGATGCCCGCACGCTGGCGGCGGCGGCGCTGCTTGAATGCGGCATCGCCTCACAGCACTGAATAAAAAGGAAATCACATGACGGGGCAACAAGAATCGAATGGCGGCGCGCCCGAAACCGTGCGGGCGCATGTCAGCCAGAAGCGGCTGGACGACGCGCTCGCGGCCCTCGCGCAGTTCGGCGGGCGCGATGACGGCGGCGTCGCGCGCGAGACGCTGACGCAGACCGATCTCGATGCGCGGCGGCACCTGATCGCCTGCGCCAGCGCGCTCGGCTGCGAGGTCGAGACCGACGACTGCGCGAACCTGTTTTTCCGCCGGCGCGGCAGGACGTCGCTGCCGCCGGTGCTGACCGGCAGCCATGCCGACACCCAGCCGGTGGGCGGCAAGCTCGACGGCGCCTATGGCGTGATCGCCGGGCTGGAGCTGTTTGCCGCGCTGAACGACGCCGGCGTCGAGACGCTGCGGCCGATCGAGGTGGTGGCCTGGACCAATGAGGAAGGCAGCCGCTTCGGGCCTGGCGCGATGGGCTCCAGCGCATTCGTCGAACCGTCGCGGCTGGCGTCGTACCGCGCTGCGCTCGACAGCGACAACATCAGTTTCGGCGCTGCGCTGGATGCGGCGCTGGAGGCGACGCCCGAGCTGAAGCGCCGGCCGCTGCGGCAGCCCATCGCGGCCTGCCTGGAGCTGCACATCGAACAGGGCCCGGTGCTGGAGCGGGCCGGCATCCCGCTGGGCGTCGTGACCGGCATACAGAGCGTGCGCTGGTACCGCGTCGAATGCACCGGCAGCGCGGCCCACGCGGGCACCACGCCGATGGAAGACCGCAGCGACGCGATGGCGGCCGCGGTCGGCATCGCGCACCAGCTCTACGCGTACGCCGCCGGCGAGAGCAGCAGCCAGCTCAGGCTGACGATGGGCCGCTGGCAGGTCAGCCCCAACTCGGTCAACACGATACCCGGCAAGGTCGAATTCACGGTCGACGTGCGCTGCCTGGACGCCAGCGCGCTGGAGCGTTTCGAACAGGTGCTGCACCAGGTCACGCGGGAATATCCGTGGCGCGGACAGGTCGGCGTCTCCTGCTTTTTCTCGCGCGCCCCGACCTTCTTCCCGGACGCGATGGTGTCGGCGGTCGAACGGGCATGCAGCCGCGTCTGCGCGCTTGCCGGGCATGCCGCGCCGCTGCGGCTGACCTCGGGCGCCTTCCATGACGCGATGTATCTCGCCGACCATTGCCCGACCGCGATGCTGTTCGTGCCGAGCAAGGGCGGCATCAGCCACAACGCCGCCGAGGAAACGGCGCCGGACGAACTCTTCCTCGGCGCGCAGGCCCTGGCATATGCCGTGGTCGAACTGGCCAACCAGTGAGCGCGATGAAATCCAGGCAGGCCGCGGCCCCGGCGTCCGGACAGGCCGGCGACAAGTCCCCGATGATGAATCTCGGCGTGCGGCTGCGGCATGCGCGGCTGGTCGCCGGCCTGACCCTGCTGCAGCTGGCGAAAAAGGCAAGCTGCTCGGAAAGCCTGATCTCCAAGCTGGAAAACGGCGCGGCCAGCCCGTCGCTGGCGATGCTGCACCGGCTGGCCGTGGCGCTGGGCACCAATATCGCCGAGCTGACGTCGGAGGAAACGCCGCCGGGCGGACCGATACGCCGGCGCGGCGAACGGCCCGTGATCAGGGCCGGCGATATCGCGCTGGAGCGGCTGGTGCTGCCGACCAGGGGCGGGCTGCTGCAGGCCAACATCCATATCCTCGAACCGGGCGCCTCCAGCGACGGCACCATCGTCCATGCCGGCGAGGAAGTCGGCTATGTGCTTGAAGGCTCGATCGAACTGCGGCTGGACGAGGAACGCTACCTGCTGGGCGAAGGCGACGCCTTCACCTTTCCCAGCAATGTGCCGCATGGCTACCGCAATGCCGGACCGGACGTGGCGCGGGTGCTGTGGGTGAATTCGCCGGCCACGTTCTGAGCGCGGCGCGCGGCTAGCCTGCTGCCGGGCCTGGCCCGGCGCACATCCGGCAGCAGTGAAGCGCCCTGCCTCAGCGGCCGCCCTGCTTGCCGCGCAGCCGCCGTGCCGCGTTCTGCGCCTGCAGCAACGCGTCGACGCGGTCCGATGCACGGCGGGCCAGCGACTGCGCAAGCTCGATGCTGGGGAAGTATTCCGGGATGCGATAGGCCAGCCAGGCGTAGGCCGCATAGAGGCGGCAATGGTCCTCGACCTCCTGCAGCGTCATCCGCCCCAGCTCGCTTGCGGCCGCGTCCAGCGCGACGACCTTCTTTTTCGCCAGCGCCCTGGCCCAGTTTTCCCAGGCATTCTGGAGCGCGCTGATGCGGCTCGTGATGGGCACCAGCGACATCGTGAATTTTTCGGCGATGGTCAGCGCCAGCGTATCGAGCCACAGCGCGCGCTCGGACTGCTCGTCGGTGATGCGCGGATAGAAGAAGCCGTCCGGGACGTCGATATTGTGCACGAAGCGCTTCAGCAGCCTGGCCAGCGACTGCTCGCCGGTGACCGAGGAAATCCGGTGCAGGTGCTCGAGCGTGGGCGCGACGGCGAAGCCGGTCGCGGGTACCGGCGCCAGTTTCTCCTTCAACAGCGAGCGCATGACCTGGTGCGTTTCCTCGTCGTAGCCGGCGACGAAGCCTTCCTCATGCACGCCATAGCGTCCCGCCCGGCCGGCGATCTGGCGCGCGAGCGATGCCGAAATCTCTTCTTCCTCGACGCCGTTGTACTTGACCGAGGTGGTCATGACGACACGCGAAATCGGCATGTTCAACCCCATCGCCAGCGCATCGGTCGCCACCACGATGTCGGCCTCGCCCTCGCGGAAACGCTGCGCCTGCGCCCGCCGCACTTCGGGTGACAGGTTGCCGTACACGGTCGCCACCGACAGGCCGGTCTCGGTGATCATGTCGCGCCACATCAGCACGTCGCGCCGCGAAAACGCGATCACCGCGTCGCCGCGGCGCAGGTTGCGCACTTTCCTGACGGCCTGCGCTTCCATCGACAGCGGCCCCTTGCGCTTGAGCACATGCACTTCCAGCGGGCACTCCAGCCGCGCGGCCAGCGCCTCCACCGCCCGGCGGGCTTCCGGCGCGCCGAGCAGGTAGACCGTGGTTGCCGGCGTGCCGCAGACCGCGGCGGTCCAGGCGGCGCCGCGGTCGCGGTCGGCCAGCATCTGGATCTCGTCGATCACGGCGACATCCACCCTGGTGCGCGTGTCCAGCATTTCCACGGTGCTGGCGACATGGGTCGCGCCCTCCTCGATCCGGCGTTCCTCGCCGGTCACCAGGCTGACCTTCAGCGCCTCGCCATGCGGACGGGCGGCCGCCAGCCGCTCGTAGTTTTCCAGCGCCAGCAGCCGCAGCGGCGCAAGATAGACACCGCTTTTCGCATGGATCAGGGTTTCCATCGCCTGGTGCGTCTTGCCAGAATTGGTCGGCCCCAGCAGCGCGATGAAGCGGCGCGGCAGGCGGCGGGCCATCTCGAAGGAATCCGGATACTCGGCCAGGTTGATGCTTTCGCGGGTCAGGGCGGCATGACGCTCCTCCTGGTCCCGTTCGATCGCATGCTGCAGCCTTTGCCTGATCCTGTCGAACACGAAACCGGCCGGATCGGCGCTGTCCCGGTCCGCCAGCGCCTGCAGGAACACCATCGCGTCGAGCCCGGCGTCCTCCGCATCCTCCTCGATCTCGCGGACGAAGGCGGCGACCTGCGACTGCAGTCGCTCCATCGCCGCAGCCGTGACCCGCTCCTGCACCAGAGCAAGCTGTGCGTCGGCATCCATCTTGCGCCACTTGGCAGGCCGGGCCAGCACGCCCTGCTCGGGAACGAGCCGGTAGGCCACGCGCAGCAGGTCGGCCTGCACCTCGCCCTGGAAGCGCACGAACACCCTTCCCTCCTGCTTGACCAGCTCGCCGCCGGCGGCGCGGACATGGCGCTCCGCCGCGGCCGGCGGTTCCGTGGATTCGGGCAGGTCGTCAGGCAGGGCGGCGGCGGGCGATTCGGGAACGGTCATGGTCGGTGTCGGGCTTGGGCTTTGGTGAAGCGCAGCGGAAAGCGCTGCGGATATGCCCATCGTACTAAAAATGCATGGCGCGCCATGCATGTTCACGCAACCGGGACAACCGGGGCAGACCGGCCGGCAATGCCGCTAGCGTTGAATCAAGCTATCCCCGGCGATGCGGTGCATCATTGAAATTCATCTGATGATTGAGAGAGTCGATGCTGCTCAGGGTTGAAACCGTGGCCGGACATGCCGGAATGATGGAGCCCGCCGCTTTCTGGCTCGGGGAAACCCGGCATGCGGTGCTGGAAATCATCGACCGCTGGCCCGCGATGGACCGCACCTATTTCAAGGTCACCGCGAGCGACCAGGCCAGCTACATCCTGCGCCATGACGCCGCGACGAATACTTGGGAACTGACGCTGTACAACGCCCGCGGCTTCCAGCCCGGCTAGAGCCTGTTATGAACTAATGGACCGGTCTGGAAATCAATTGCGGGTACGGACACCCGTAAGCCTTATCCGAGCGACGTCAGCGATGAAGAAT
>NZ_FXUL01000023.1 GCF_900182955.1 Noviherbaspirillum suwonense
GCGCGGCCGCTGAAGCGGGCGATCCAGCAGGAAATCGAGAACCCGCTGTCCAAGGCCATCCTGCAGGGCAAGTTCGGGCCGAAGGACGTGATTGCAGTCGATGTCCGCAATGGTGAACTGGTGTTCGAGAAGGGCGCCGGTTCGCCGGCGTGAAGCCCGGTCAGCCGGGGCGGTTTTCCGTCGCGGCTTCCTGGGTTGAATGGAGTGAACTGACCGACTGCTGCAGCACGCGCGCCAGCGTCTGCAGTTCGACCGGCTTGGTCAGGTGCAGGTCGAAGCCAGCGTCGCTGGAACGTTGCCTGTCCTCCTCGCTGCCCCAGCCGGTCAGCGCGACCAGGTAGGCCGCCCGGGTCTGCTCGTCGGCGCGGAGGCGGCGGGCCACGTCATAGCCGTTCATTCCGGGCAGGCCGATGTCGAGAAACACGACATGGGGTTCGAAGGTGCGCGAGGCCTGCAGTCCCTCGTGGCCGTCATGCGCGGTCATCGTCTGGTAGCCGCTAATGCGCAGCAGCAAGGCCAGCGCGTCGGCGGCGTCGATGTTGTCGTCCACGATCAGCACCCGCTGCTCTGCCGCGGCGGCCGCGATCGGCGGCGCGTCGCGGACCTCGGTTGCCGAACCGGCCGGCGGTGCGGCAACCATGTCGATCCTGGCCGTGAAGGTGCTCCCCTGTCCGGGGCCGCCGCTTTCACAGCCGATCGCGCCGCCGTGCATGTCGACCAGCCGGCGCGCCAGCGACAGGCCGACGCCCAGTCCGCCGCGCGCCCTGTCCAGCGTGCTTTCGACCTGGGCGAACAGGTCGAATATCCTTTCCTGCATGTCGGCCGGGACGCCGGCGCCGTTGTCCGCGATGCGGATCGCGACCTGCCGGCCTTCCGCTTCCACCGACAACGTGATGCTGCCGCCGTCCGGCGTGTATTTGGCCGCGTTGTTGAGCAGGTTTGCCAGCACCTGCGCGAGCCGGGTCAGGTCGCCGTTGACCCAGATGATTTCCCCGGGCATCCGCACATCGAGCTGGTGGCCGTGCTGCTGGATCAGCCCCTGGCTGCTTTCGAGCGCATGCTCGACCACGCTCTGCACTGTCACCGGCGCGAGCTGGAGTTCGATCTTGCCGCTGCCTATCCGCGAGATGTCGAGCAGGTCGTCGACCAGGCGCAGCATGTGGCCGAACTGCCGCTGCATCATCGCGCGGGTCCGGCCGGCGCCGGCCGCATCGTCCTGGGTCAGGCCGAGCAGGTCGAGGCCCGCGGAAATGGCCGCCAGCGGATTGCGCAGCTCGTGCGCCAGCGTCGCCAGGAATTCGTCCTTGCGCCTGTCCTCGTCGAGCAGCGCCTTTTCCATCTGCTTGCGCTCGGTGACGTCGAGGTTGATGCCGAACATGCGCAGCGGCTTGCCCGCCGCGTCGAAATCGACCTTCCCCAGTTTCGACAGCCAGCGTATCCCGCGGCGCGGATGGCATATCCGGAATTCATGGCAGAAGTCGGGCGTTTCGCCTGTCAGCGCCTTGCGGATCTGCTGCTCGGTCTGCGCCAGGTCGTCAGGGTGCAGGCAGGCGCGCCAGTCGGCATAGGCCGGCCGGCCGAGCGCCGGGTCGCGGCCGTACAGCACATAACTTTCAGGCGACCAGTTGATCGTGTCGGCCGGTATGTCCCATTCCCAGACGCCGGACCGGGCCGCCGACAGCGCCATTTCGAGGCGTTGGGCGCTGGCCTTGATCAGGGATTCGGCATGGCGCCGCTCGGTAATGTCATGGGTCACGCCGAGCACATAGTTCACCGCGCCGTCGGCGCCCAGTTCAGGCACCAGCCGCGCAGCATAGTCGTGCCGGGCCGGCCCGATGCCGGAAGAAAACTCGATCGACTGCGGCTGTCCAGACGTGAATGCCGCTTCCATCGCGGTTTCCCACAGCTGGCACAGGTGTGCCGGGGCGCCGAGTTCGCCGCTGGTCTTGCCGATGAAGTAGGCGGCCGGGTGGCCGCTCGAGCGTTCGGCCGCGGCATTGACGAAGACATGGCGGTAGGCGCGGTCGAAGCGGCTCAGGATGTCCGGCGTATTGTCCGCAATCATCCGCAGTTCGCGCTCGCGGTCCATGATCTCGCGGCCCATCTTCCAGCGTTCGACCGCGTTCGCGACCACGCGCGTCAGCGCAGGCGAGGTCAGGTGCTCCTTGCTGAGGTAGTCCTGCGCGCCGGCCCGCAGCAGCAGCGGGCCGAAGCTGCATTCGGCGGCGGCGGTGAGGACCACGACCGGGCACAGCGCCGCATTGTCGGCGCCGCGCAGCGCGTCCAGCACTTCCGGGGCTTCCATGTCCTGCAGGTAGTAATCGAGCAGGACGCAGTCCGGCATGCGGCCCGCGGCGGCCGCGATCGCCGCCAGCGCGGCCTGGCCTGTCTCCGCCTCGGTGAATGCGTAATGTTCGTCCGAGCCCTGCAGCAGCAGGCGGCGCATCTCCGCCCGGTCGTCGTCGTTGTCGTCGACGATCAGGATATGCATCAGTCCCTTTTTCATGGATGCTCCAGCATGCGGCAGGGCAGCGTGGCATTGCCCAGCCAGTAGATGATCAGCTCGGTCATGTTGTTCAGGTGCTCGGGATACTTCACCGGCTTGACGTGATAGGCGTTGGCGCCGGCGGCATAGCAGAAATCCACGTCGCGGGGATTACCCGATGTGCTGACGACGATGACCGGGAGATTCTTCAGCAGCTTGTCGGACTTGATCAGGGTGAGCGCCTCGCGGCCGTCCATGCCGGGCGTGTTCAGGTCCAGGATCACCAGGGCCGGCGGCGACGCCGCGTCCCGCAGCGCGTCCATGCATCCGTCGCCCGTCACGACGCGCTGCAGGCTGGCGGGGATGCCCGAAAGTTCCAGCGCCTCGCGCATCGTGGCGGCATCCTCGTCGGAGTCTTCGACCAGCAGCAGTCGGGGCAGGTCAGGTATCTGGTGCATGTGATGTCGCGGTCCCTGCTGGTAAGGAAAAATAAAAGGTGCTGCCCTGATCGGGCTCGGAATCCAGCCAGACCTGGCCGCCGTGCCGCTCGACCAGCTTCTTGACGATCGCAAGGCCGGCGCCGGTGCCGCCGCCGAATGCGTCCCGCCCGTGCAGCCGCTTGAACATCTTGAAAAGCTGGTCGAAATGCCGCGGCCGTATGCCGATGCCGTTGTCCCTGACGAAATAGACCGGGCCGGTCCCGGTGTCCTGCGGCCAGTGGGCGCGCCGCGCCAGTTCATGCGGCGCAAGGTAGCCGATCTCGATGTGCGCCGACGGCTTGTCGTTGTACTTGAAGGCGTTCGACAGCAGGTTGACGAACACCTCGCGGATGCGGACCCGGTCGCACAGCGCATTGGGCAGGCTGCGCGGGATCAGCACTTCGGACGCCTTCTCGGTGCGGCGCGCATCCACCATTTCCAGCGCCTCGGCAACCACCTCGTCGATGCTGACATCGTCGAAATGCAGCATCACCCGTCCGACCCGCGAGAAATGCAGCAGCGAGTCGAGCAGGCTGTCCATGCGCAGCGTCAGACGCTTGAGACCGTCCAGACGTGCACGGCTGGATGGGTCGGTCAGGGTGCCGGTCTCGCCGAGCTGGTGGACGTACTTGAAAATGCCGCGCAGCGGTTCCTTCAGGTCGTGGCTGGCGATATAGGCGAAGGCGTCGAGTTCCTCGTTGCTCTGCGCCAGGTCGGCATTGAGTTCGGCCAGCTGTTCGGCGCGGCTGACGATCAGTTCCATCAGCGTGATCCGGAAACGGATTGCGCTGTCGATCTCGACCGCTTTCCACGGGCTGGACTGGCCCTGGACCGATGCGGTGAAAATCTCGAAGCTTCGCCGCGGCGTCAGCCGCGCGCCGTGCGGGCCGGTCACCATCGGCTTTTCATCCGGGTCGCCGGCCCACTTTATGGTGCCGCGCATTTCCGGGCGAAACCAGATCACCAGGTTGCTGTGCCGCTGCGACAGCGAGATGGCGAGCAGCCCGCTGGCGACGTCGCCGATCCCGGCGCCGCCTGCATAGTCGCGGCCCAGGCAGTGGCTTGCCACCACGGGACGGAACGGCGTCATGAGTTCCGGCCGGGTCTGCAGCCAGCCTTTCAATGCGTCCAGCTGCGGCTCGGAAGGCGTCTCGCCGATGCGCCACCAGCGGTCGCAATGGAACAGCGCGACGCCGCCGGCATCCATTGCGTCGAGCAGGTTGGGCGTACTGTCGCACATGGCCGCCAGGTCGCCCTGGCGCGCCGCAAGGGTGATCAGCTGCTGCTGGATTTCGTCGAGCTTCAGCCGATAGGCCAGCTGCCCGCGTTCCTCGGCCGACTGGTGCTGCAGCGAGACAATCTGGGCCAGCAGTTCGCAGGCGGCGCGCAGGCCATAGGGAAACCGGGCCGGCCCTGAGTAATGATGGCCTGCGATCAGGCCCCAGAGCTTGTCGCCGCGGCGGATCGACATCGTCAGGCCCGCGGTGACGCCCATGTTCTGCAGGTATTCGGTATAGATCGCCGACGGCGCGCGCAGTGCGCAGTAGGTCATGGTCAGCGCCTTGCCGGTGGTCGGGTGGGCCAGCGGCACCATCTCGGCGATTGGCACGCCGACCTGCTGCAGCGGCCGTATCCAGACTTGCCGGAAAACTTCCCGCGCCGGCTCGGGAATGTCCTCGGCAGGATAATGCAGGCCCAGCCAGGGCGACAGGTCGGCGCGCCGGCTTTCCGCGACCACCTCGCCGTGGCCGTCCTCGTGAAACTGGTAGACCATGACCCGGTCCAGCCCGGTCAGCGCCCGTACTTCGGCCGCGGCGATGTCGCCGAGGTCCTGCAGGCTGGCCGCCTGCTGCAGCCGCGCGACGCTGGCCTTCAACCGGGACAGGTAATCCGGCGCTTCCTTGCCCGCCCGCTCGGTTTCCTCGAATTCGACGATTGCCACGCCGTCGATGGTATGCACCGAAACATCGAGCAGCATGTCTGCGTCCCGGGCCGGGTGCGAGAAAAGGTAGATCGGATTGCAATCGGTCGAGTTGCATTCGAGGAAGCTGCGGACGCGGTTGGCGCCATCGTCGCCCAGCACCGTTGCCAGCGATGCGCCAGCCAGCGCAGACGCCGGATGGCCCAGCACCTGTTCCGTATTCTCGCTGGCCTGCAGGATGAGGAGATCGTCCGGCTGCACGACCAGCAGGGCGCCATGTGTCTGGATGCAGCCTGGCGTCTGCACAGGTTCGCTTGCGCAATTGTCTATGCTCGTGCCGAAACGCTTGATGCTGTAAGGCTGGCCGTGCCAGGGCAATGCGGCGTCGCCATCGATGGAGATTGTCACCAGAAACTCCCGTCTTCAGCGCATCCGTGCGGCGCGGGCGCCGGGACGCGCAGCACGCTCGCCGACGCCCGGTCCGGGGACATGTCGGCGACCTGCCTGTCATTGAACAGCATGCCTGTCTTTCTCCATGGATTTCGGGCCCGGTTTCGACCATGCCGTGTTCGGTTGAGGATCACATAACCAAGAGTTGGTTATAAACCGGTTTGCATTTTCGCGCCAGTCGAATGCAGCCGGCAGAGCATACACGCGAAAAACCGCGCGCCGTACGATTGCGCCAGTTATCCACAATTTATGTGGTCAACTCTGTGTATAAGTTGGGAGGCGCGACGGCAAATTGTTGATTCATATCAGAAATATTTTTTCGACATCGCCGGTGTCATTCATTAGGCGCAAGCGCTTTGTTATCCCCAGTTTGTGTGCGTTATCCTGTGGATAAGTCAGGGGTAAAAAGGGCAACTGCTTGATCTTTAAGTACAAATACGCTCGGGTCGAAAAATGCGCAGCAAACCGGGGGTTACGCTCGAAAGACCGGTCGGAGGCGGGTTGAAGATCATCGTCGGCCGGCATGGTCCAGGGCCGGTAAATTGTCCACAGATTTTGTGGGCTACCCTGTTGATAACCATGCCTGCAACGCGCCAAGTGCTTGATCTGATGCGAAATTAATCTTGTCGAGAAAAACAGGCAGGGGAGGGATGGCGGCAATTGTGGATAAATGCCGGCGCACGACCGGCATCGGCCCTCGTCAGGCCGAAAACGAAAAAGGGGCGCAACGCGCCTGCACGCGTTACGCCCCGGCTTGCCGCGCCGATTACACTTCGAGGTTGTCGATCAGCCGCGTCACGCCCAGCTTGGCCGCCGCCAGCACCACCATCGGCTCCGCCTGCGCAATATCGCCGGCCGACGGCGGCTGCAGGTCGATGCGCTTGCGGATCGAGATGTAGTCCGGTTTCCAGCCGCGCGCGGCCAGCCTGGCCATTGCGTCGCGTTCGAGCGTGAAGATGTCCGGCTGCCCCTGGCGCACTTCCTCGGCGACTTCATTGAGCGTGCGGTACAGCGCCGGCGCCTCGGCGCGCTCCTGCTCGGACAGGTACATGTTGCGGGACGACAGCGCCAGGCCGTCTTCGGCGCGGTAGGTCTCGGCGGCGATGATTTCTGTCGGCAGCGCAAACTGGCGGCACATGTTCCGCACCATCATCAGCTGCTGGTAGTCCTTCTTGCCGAACACGGCGCTCTTCGGCTGCACGCAGGAAAACAGCTTCAGCACCACGGTCGTCACGCCGGTGAAGAAGCCCGGCCGGAATTCGCCTTCCAGGATGCCGCCGAGGTCGTTCGGCGGGTTCACGCGGAACTGCTGCGGTTCCGGGTACAGGTCGCGCTCGGTCGGCGCGAAGAGCACGTACACGCCTTCCTTTTCCAGCTTTTCCACGTCGGCGTGGAAGGTGCGCGGATACTTGTCGAAGTCCTCGTTCGGCCCGAACTGCAGCCGGTTGACGAAGATCGACGCGACGATGGGGTCGCCATGCTTGCGCGCCAGCCGCATCAGCGACAGGTGGCCTTCATGCAGGTTGCCCATGGTTGGCACGAACACGGTGCGCAGCTGGCCGCGCAGCTGGTCGCGCAGTTCATCGATGGAAGAAATGATTTTCATGATGGCCTTCAGGTTGGGACGCCACGCGTTGCGCAGCCAAAATACCGGCTCTCAGCTCGGTGTGTAGGATAGCCGAACATAGATGGGCGCGTAGGCCTCGGCCTGGGTGATCTCGATCAGTGTTTCCTTGGCCAGCTCGAGCAGCGCAATGAAGTTCACCACCACGACCGGCACGCCGAGGCCGGGGTCGAACAGGTCGGAAAACTCGACGAAGCGGGCCGACTGCAGCCGCCGCAGGATGCCGGTCATGTGCGCCCGCACCGACAGCGCCTCGCGGCCTATGGTGTGATGCGCGACCAGCTTCGCGCGCTTGATCAGGTCGGACCAGGCGGCCTGCAGGTCGGCCGCATTGACCTCGGGCCAGCGCAGCACCATGCTCTGCTCGATGTGGATCTGCGCGGCCAGCGTGTCGCGCCCCAGTTGGGGCAGCGCGTCGATCTGGCGCGCGGCCAGTTTCATCTGCTCGTATTCCAGCAGCCGCCGGACGAGTTCGGCGCGCGGGTCGGCAGCCTCGTCGTCGTCGGCGCGCTTGACCGGCAGCAGCATGCGCGACTTGATCTCGATGAGCATTGCCGCCATCAGCAGGTATTCCGCGGCCAGCTCCAGGTTGTGCAGCCGCACCTGCTCGATGTAATGCAGGTACTGGCGCGTGACCTGCGCCATCGGTATGTCGAGGATGTTGAAGTTCTGGCGGCGGATCAGGTAGAGCAGCAGGTCCAGCGGGCCTTCGAATGCATCGAGGAAGATCTCCAGCGCATCCGGCGGGATGTAGAGATCGTTGGGCATCTTCAGCAGCGGCTCGCCATAGAGCCGCGCCTGTGCGGCCGGCCCGGCGTTTTCCGCTGCGACAGGCGTCGCTGCGCCGTCAGCCGCCAGTTCGCCGTTCACGCCTGTAACCTGCAAGTCAGCTATTCTGGTAGACGTAAGGCTTCTGGCTGACCCGCGCCATCCTCAGTCGCTCCTGGGTGTCGAGATCGACTGCGGGCTTGTCCCACAGGCGGGCGCGGCCGGCGCGCTGCTCGGCTTCGAGCTGGGGATTGCTGGCCTTGAGGCCCGAAAGGAATTCGGTCAGTTCGGACTGGTAGCCCTGCTTCTGCTTGCTCAGTTTCATGAGGTTTTGGACAATGTATCGGGTAGCGGGAGGCGCTATTCTACCCTGACTTGCTCTTGCTTCAGGCAAAGGAGAATGGATGAAACGACCACTTGCAGCCGCGTTCGCGCTGGCCTGCGCGCTCGCCCTCGGCGCCTGCGACCGTAATGGCAACCCGATACAGGAGTTTGGCTTGGATAAACTGGCGAAGGGCGTTTCCACCGAGTCCGACGTGCGCGGCGTGATGGGCCAGCCCGACACGGTATGGGAACAGGACGACGGCGCGCGCACGCTCGAATACCCGAAAGGGCCGGAAGGCGCGCGGACCTGGATGTTCGACATCGACCGCGACGGCAAGCTCAAGGACTACCGCCAGGTGCTAAGCGAAGCCAACTTCGGCGCGATCCGGCCGGGCATGAGCCGCGACGAGGTCAGGCACATGCTGGGCCGGCCCAAGAGCGTCGCCGAGTACCGGCTGAAGAACGAGGAAGTCTGGGACTGGCGCTACCTCGACCCGACCAACACGCCGCGCTTCTTCAATGTCCATTTCGACAAGGCCACCGGCCGCGTCACGCAGACATCGTCATCGCCCGATCCCGCCATTTCGGGCTGAAGCCGGGCGAGGTGGCTTAACCGCGCTCAGGCCGCGAGGGCTTCGTCCTTCACCAGCGCCAGCGCCGCATGCAGGTCGCGCACGCAGTTTTCCCGGCCCAGCCGGTCGAGGAAGCCGCTGCGCTCCATCATGGCGCGCGGCTGGTGGTTGGCGCCGCACAGGATCAGCCGGCCATGGTGCCGCAGCAGCGTGCCGTGGATCTGCTCCAGCGCCTCGAGGCAGGTGACATCGAGGTTGATCAGCTTGTGCAGCTCCAGTATCAGCACCCGCGGCGGCAGCCTGTCCGGGGCCAGCAGCGCTTCGAGCTTGCCCACGGCACCGAAGAACAGCGAGCCGAAGATGGCGTAGGCTTCGACGCCGGTCGGCAGCGACGACGGCAGGAACTGCGGCTGCACCGGCTCTATCGTCGTCAGGCTGGAAATGCGGTAGATGAAGAACACGCAGGCCAGCACCAGCCCGACCTCGACCGCCACGGTCAGGTCGATTGCCACCGTCAGCACAAAGGTCGCCAGCAGCAGGATGCGGTAGGGCAGCGTCAGGCGCATCATGCGCGGCAGCGAATGCCACTCGAACATGTTGTAGGCGACGTAGAGCAGGATGGCCGCGAGCGCCGCCAGCGGCACGTGGCGCGCCAGCGGCGCGGCGGCCAGCATGATGACCAGCAGCGTCGCGGCATGGATCATGCCGGCCACCGGCGACGACGCGCCGGAACGGATGTTGATGACGGTGCGGGCGATGGTGCCGGTGGCCGGCAGGCCGCCGGCGAAGGGCACCAGCATGTTGGCGATGCCCTGTGCCATCAGCTCCTGGTTCGGGTCGTGCCGGTCGCCGATAAGGTTGTCGGCGACCTTCGCGCACAGCAGCGACTCGATCGCGCCTAGCAGCGCGATCGTCAGCGCCGGCGCGAACAGCTCGCGCAGCAGGTCCAGCGAGAACACCGGGACCGCCAGCGCCGGCAGGGTCTGCGGGATGCCGCCGAAGCGGCTGCCTATGGTGTCGACGTCGAGCTGCAGCAGCACCGTCGCGGCGGTGGCCGCGACCAGCACGATGATGCTGCCCGGCAGCGCGCGCAGCAGCCGGAACCAGGCCTGGTCGCGCAGCTGCGCGCTGCGCCGGCCTGCGAACAGCCGCGGCCACAGGAAGACGACGGCGAGCGAGGCCAGGCCCAGCGCCAGCGTGGCCGGGTCGACGCTGCCGGCATGCTGCGCCAGCATCCGGATCTGGCCGAAGAAGTCGCCTGGCATGCGGCCGATGTCCAGGCCGAAGAAATCCTTGAGCTGCGACAGCGCGATCAGCACCGCGATGCCGTTGGTGAAGCCGACCACGATGGCGACCGGCATGTAGCGGATCACCGAGCCCAGCTTCAGCGCGCCCATCGCCAGCAGCATGACGCCGGCGTACATGGTGGCGGCCAGCAGGTTGCCGTAGCCGTACTTCTCGATGATGCCGTAGATGACGACGATGAATGCGCCGGCCGGCCCGCCGATCTGCACCCGGGAGCCGCCCAGCATCGAGATCAGCAGGCCGGCGATGATGGCGGTCATGATCCCTGCCTGCGGCGTTGCGCCGGATGCGATCGCGAAGGCCATGGCCAGCGGCAGCGCGACCACGGCGACCGTGACGCCAGCGCCGAGGTCGCGGCCGAATCGGGTGCCGTCGTACGTCCGCAGCTCGTCCAGCAGCCTGGGGCGAAAGCGCAGGCGGAAAGCAGGCATCGGGGCCTCCCGTTGTCGTTGAACCTGGCATTCTGCGCCTGTTTTGGCGGCCCTGGCAGCCTGGTTCGAGCTGCCTTGGCCTGCGTCAGCCCGGCGCCCGGCGTCTCAGCGCTTCAGCGCTTCAGCACGCGCCGCATCATGACCGGCGCCGGCTCGGCGGGATTGGCGTGTGCGTATTCCAGTTCGGGCGCGAGTTCGAAGCCGTAGGCCGCGTACAGGTCCAGCAGCCGCGGCTGGTCATGGCGCACCGCGAGCCGCAACTCGGCTATGTCGGACTGCTGCGCCTGGTGTATCACCGCTTCGAGCAGGTGCTCGGACAATTGCCGGCCGCGCCATGCGGGCAGGATGCCCATGCGGACGATTTCCCAGACCGCGCTCTCGCCGTCGGCCGGCAGCCAGCGCACCGAGCCGGCCGGCGCCTCGTCTATCATCAGGATCAGCCCGCCGCCGGCCTGCAGGTCGGCGGCAACCCGTTCCTCGCTTTCGCCGTGGCCGGAGGAACTGGGCGCGACCCGGCCGCTCCATGCCTGCCGCGTCATCGCGGCGATCAGCGCGGCGTCCGCCAGGGTCGCTTCCTGCAGCAGCAAGTCCATCGCGTCAGCTGATGCGCATGCCGGGTTCGGCGCCCGGCCACGGGTTGAGGATGTAGATGCCCGGGCTGGCTTTTTCATCGGCGGCCGAGGCGGCCAGCACCATGCCTTCCGAGACGCCGAACTTCATCTTGCGCGGCGCCAGGTTGGCCACCAGCACGGTCAGCTTGCCGACCAGGTCCTCGGGTTTGTAGGACGACTTGATGCCGGAAAACACGTTGCGCATCCGGCCCTCGCCGGCGTCCAGCGTCAGGCGCAGCAGCTTGTCCGAGCCTTCCACCTCTGCGCAGTCGACGATGCGGGCAATGCGCAGGTCGACCTTGGCGAAGTCGGCGATGCCGATCTCGGCGGCAAGCGGCTCGATGCCGGCCGGAGCCGCTTCGGCAGCAACCGGTGCCGCCGACGGTGCAGCCGCCGGCGCGGCAGCCGGCGCATCGAACAGCGCGTCGAGCATTTTCGGCTCGACCCGCGTCATCAGGTGCGCATAGGTATTGATGCGATGGCCGTCCGGCAGCGCCGTGCCGGCATCGCTCCACTGCATCGGCGCGACATTGAGCAGCGCCTCGACCTGGCGCGCCACTTCGGGCAGCACCGGCTTCAGGTAGATCGTGAGGATGCGGAATGCCTCGATCAGCCGGCTGCAGACTTCCTGCAGCAGCGCCGCCTGTTCCGGCTTCTTCGCCAGTTCCCACGGCTTGTTGGCGTCGACATAGGCATTCACCGCGTCGGCCTCGTCCATCACCGCGCGCAGCGCCTTGCCGTATTCGCGGCCCTCGTACAGCGCCTGGATCGCGGGGCCGGCGTCGCGCAGCCGGCGCAGGAACGGGTCGGCCTCGGTGGCCCAGGACGTGGCCAGCACGCCGTCGAACTTCTTGCTGATGAAGCCGGCCGCGCGGCTGGCGATGTTGACGTACTTGCCGATCAGGTCGCTGTTGACGCGGGCGATGAAGTCTTCCGGGTTGAAGTCCACGTCCTCCACCTTGGCCGACAGCTTGGCCGCGATGTAGTAGCGCAGCCACTCCGGGTTCATGCCGACTTCGAGGTAGCGCAGCGGCGAGATGCCGGTGCCGCGCGACTTCGACATTTTCTCGCCGCTGACCGTGATGAAGCCGTGGACGAACACGTTGTTGGGCACCTTGAGCCCGGCGAAGTGCAGCATCGCCGGCCAGAACAGCGTGTGGAAGTAGGTGATGTCCTTGCCGATGAAGTGATACTGCTCGGTCGCCGGGTCGGCCATGAACGCGTCGTAGTCGCGGCCGGTCTTGCTGAAATAATTCTTCAGCGAGGCCAGGTAGCCGATCGGCGCGTCCAGCCAGACATAGAAGTACTTGCCCGGCGCGTCCGGGATCTCGATGCCGAAATAGGGCGCGTCGCGGCTGATGTCCCAGTCGCCCAGGCCCTCGTCGCCTTCCAGCCATTCGCGCGCCTTGTTGGCGACCTCGGGCTGCAGCCGCTTGTCGTCGAGCGCCCAGCCGCGCAGGAAGTCGCGGCACTTCGGGTCGGACAGGCGGAAGAAATAGTGCTCGGAGCTTTTCATCACGGGCGTTGCGCCCGTCAGCGTCGAATACGGGTTGATCAGTTCCGTCGCCGCATAGACCGCGCCGCAGACCTCGCAGGAGTCGCCGTACTGGTCCTTCGCGTGGCATTTCGGGCATTCGCCCTTGATGTAGCGGTCGGGCAGGAACATGGACTTGACCGGGTCGAAGAACTGCTCGACGGTCTTCACCGAGATCAGCTTGGCGTCGTCGCGGAGCTTGCGGTAGATGTCCTGCGACAGCTGGTGGTTTTCCGGGCCGTCGGTCGAATGCCAGTTGTCGAAGGCGATATGGAAGCCGTCCAGGTACTGCTTGCGGCCGGCGGCGATGCCGGCGACGAATTCCTGCGGCGTCACGTTCGCTTTTTCCGCGGCGATCATGATGGGCGCGCCATGCGCGTCGTCGGCGCCGACGAAATTGACCTCGTTGCCCTGCATGCGCTGGAACCGTACCCAGATGTCGGCCTGGATGTATTCCATGATGTGGCCGATATGGAATGCGCCGTTGGCATAGGGCAGGGCGGTGGTGACGAAAAGCGTGCGCGGCTGTGGCTGGCTCATAAGGAAGTGCGTTCGGTAAGGGAAATGTGGACGACCGGCTAAAACAGTAATTCTAGCAGTCCGGGCGGCAATGGCATGGCCGGTGTCCATGGCCGGGGACGCTCGCGCTAGAATGGCGCTTTTCCCAGAACACGGCCCGCGCAGGCGAGGCCGCCATCACTCCGCCATGACCGTACGCACCCGTTTCGCCCCCAGCCCGACCGGCTTCCTCCACCTGGGCGGCGCCCGCACCGCGCTGTTCGCCTGGGCCTATGCCCGCCGCTTCGAAGGCGTTTTCATCCTGCGCATCGAGGACACCGACCTCGAGCGCTCGACGCCGGAAGCGGTGCAGGCCATCATCGACGGCATGCAGTGGCTGGGCCTGCATCATGACGAAGGCCCGTTCTACCAGATGCAGCGGATGGACCGCTACCGCGAAGTGGTCGCGCAGATGCTGGCGGCCGGCACCGCCTACCATTGCTACTGCACGCCCGACGAGGTCGAGGCGATGCGCGAGCGCCAGCGCGCCGCCGGCGAGAAGCCGCGCTACGACGGCACCTGGCGGCCCGAGCCGGGTAAGACCCTGCCGGCCGTGCCGGAAGGCCGCAAGCCGGTGGTGCGCTTTCGCAATCCGCTGGACGGCGAAGTGACCTGGGAAGACGCGGTCAAGGGCCCGATCACCATCGCCAACCGCGAGATGGACGACCTGATCATCGCGCGCCCGGACGGCACGCCGACCTACAACTTCTGCGTGGTGGTGGACGACTGGGACATGAAGATCACCCACGTGATCCGCGGCGACGACCACGTGAACAACACGCCGCGCCAGATCAACATCCTGAAGGCGCTGGGCGCGACGCCGCCGATCTACGGCCATGTGCCGATGATCCTCGGCGCCGACGGCGAGAAGCTGTCCAAGCGCCACGGCGCGGTCAGCGTGATGGAATACCCGGCGCAGGGCTACCTGCCCGAGGCGATGCTGAACTACCTGGCGCGCCTGGGCTGGAGCCACGGCGACGAGGAAATCTTCACGATGGAGCAGTTCTGCGCCTGGTTCGACCTCGGCCACCTGTCGAAGTCGCCGGCGCAGTTCAATCCCGAAAAGCTGGCCTGGCTCAATAACCATTACATCAAGGCGGCCGACAATGAACGCCTGGCGACGCTGGCCCGGCCGCTGCTGGAACGCGACGGCGCAGACTTTGACGGCGCGCCGCCGCTGCCGGCCGTGATCGCGCTGATGAAGGAACGGGCGGCCACCGTGGTCGAACTGGCGGACGCGGCAATGCTGTTCTACCGCCAGCCCCGGCCGGATGCGGCGCTGCTGCAGCAGCACCTGAACGACACGGTGAAGCCGGCGCTGGCCGACTATGCCGGGCGGCTGCGCACGGTCGCCTGGGACAGGGCTGCGCTGGCGGCGATGCTCAAGGAAGTGCTGGCGGCGCACAAGCTGAAGATGCCGCAGCTGGCGATGCCGCTGCGCCTGCTGCTGACAGGGCAGCTGCAGACGCCGTCGATCGACGCGCTGGTCGAGCTGTTCGGCCGCGACACGGTGCTGGAGCGGCTGCAGCGCGGCTGACCATCCGGCACGGCCGGATTTATGATAAAAATGTGTGCGTAGCAATCTTTTTCGCCGCTTTTATGGCAGAGTGGCCAGGATAGCGGCACAGATTCAAGCCCGGCCTGACATCGCGTGACGCCGTTGCCCTGGCCGGGCATCATAAAAGGCGTTCTATGCAAGCGCACAAGACGGAGACAGGAACAAGCGATGCGCTGGCCGAACTGGCCGGCGCCAACGAGCTGGAAATCTACCGGCGTATTTTCTACGCATCGCCCGACTATATTGCCTTCAGCCGACTGTCCGACGGCTGCTTCATCGACGTCAACCCCGGCTTCGAGCGCATGCTTGGCTTCCGGCGCGAGGACGTGATCGGCAAGACTTCATATGAAGTCGGCATCTGGCCCGAGTCCGGCGCCGACCAGCGCAAGGAATATGCGAGGAAGCTCCTGCAGGAGCGCGCGGTGCGCGACTATCCCGGCCATCTTCGCACCGCGCGCGGCACCATCATCGATGTCGAGGCCTCGGCCAATATCGTGCAGGTCCATGGCGAGGAGCTGCTGATCGCCATTGTGCGCGACGTCACCGAGCGCAACCGGGCCACCGCCGCGCTGCACGAGGCCGACCGCCGCAAGGACGAGTTCCTGGCGATGCTCGCGCATGAGCTGCGCAACCCGATCGCGCCGATCAGCATGGCCGCGCAGCTGCTGATGGGCGCGCCGGGCGACGAGGTACGCGTGCGCCAGATCAGCCAGGTGATCGCGCGCCAGGTCGGGCACATGGTCAACCTGGTCGACGACCTGCTCGACGTGTCGCGCGTCACGCGCGGGCTGGTGGCGCTGGAGCAGCATGCGCTCGACCTCAACGCGCTGCTGCCGGACGCGGTCGAGCAGGTCCGCCCGCTGATGGACGCGCGGCGGCACACGCTGGTCGTGCAGCCGTCCGCCGAGCCGGCCTGCATCTGCGCCGACCGGCTGCGCATCGTGCAGATTGCCGCGAACCTGCTGACCAATGCGGCCAAGTACACGCCCGAGGGCGGCCATGTGACGCTGGCCGTCAGGCTGCTGGCGCAGCACGTGGAGCTGACGGTCAGCGACAACGGCATCGGCATCGCGCCCGAACTGCTGCCGCGGGTGTTCGACCTGTTCACCCAGGCCGAACGCTCGCCCGACCGCTCGCAGGGCGGTCTCGGCCTCGGCCTGGCGCTGGTCAAGAGCCTGACCGAACTGCACAAGGGAACGGTCGCCGCCGACAGCGGCGGCATCGGGCAGGGCAGCGTGTTTTCCGTGCGCCTGCCGCGGCTGGACATTCCGATCGTGATCGCCGGCGCCGCGCTGCAGCCGCCCGCGGCGGCGCTGCCGGCGCGGGCGCTCAGGATCCTGCTGGTGGATGACAATGTCGACGCCGCCGATACGCTGGCCGCCTACCTTTCCGGGCTCGGCCATGAAGTCGATGTCCGGTATGACGCCCGCAGCGCGCTCGACCTGCTGGATGCAGGCCTGCCCGATGCCGGCATCTTCGACATCGGCCTGCCCGAAATCGACGGCTGCGCCCTGGCCCGCCAGCTGCGCGCCCGGCCCGGCGGCAGGGCCTGCAGGCTGCTGGCGCTCAGCGGCTATGGCCAGGACCGCGACCAGGAGGACGCGCGGCGCGCAGGATTCGACCGCTACTTCGTCAAGCCGCTCGATACCGGCAGCCTGGCGGCGCTGCTGGCGCAGTGGGCGGTGTGACCTGCGTCCTTGGCAATGGCCGGGGCCGGCGCTCTTTCGGGGCGGCGATGCTGCGCCGCCAGCCCGGCGCGGCCATTCCCGGACGCTTTGTCGCGGCGGCCGAAACCCGGGTTTGTATTGCTGAAAACCTTTGCTATAATGCGCGCCTGTTCGGGGGGGTATAGCTCAGCTGGGAGAGCGCTTGCATGGCATGCAAGAGGTCAGCGGTTCGATCCCGCTTACCTCCACCAACATGGTTTCGGCAGTACGCATAGCGGTACAGGCAGCACGGACAGTTTCTGTCCCCATCGTCTAGAGGCCTAGGACATCACCCTTTCACGGTGAGTACAGGGGTTCGAATCCCCTTGGGGACGCCAGCACGGGCCCGCCAGCCGAGCAGTCGGCTGGCGGGTTTTGTTTGAAAATTGCCCAATTCATCAGGGCGATGATCGGAAGTTTTTCGGAAAGCGGATTTACAGCCTTTGTATTGCTAGGCTATAATCTCGGGTCCGTCGCAGGGGGGTATAGCTCAGCTGGGAGAGCGCTTGCATGGCATGCAAGAGGTCAGCGGTTCGATCCCGCTTACCTCCACCAACGCTTCGGATCGCAGGGCAGTGGAAGTAAAGCAGCAACAGCAGTATCGGTAGTGGCCAGCAGTACGGGCAGGTTTCTGTCCCCATCGTCTAGAGGCCTAGGACATCACCCTTTCACGGTGAGTACAGGGGTTCGAATCCCCTTGGGGACGCCAGCATCATCCGGCAGCATGCCGGGAAGTGGATACAGCAGGGCCGCGTTGCGGCCCTTGTCTCGACGGTCCACGCGGGACCGCAACATGCAGTACGGACAGTTCATGTCCCCATCGTCTAGAGGCCTAGGACATCACCCTTTCACGGTGAGTACAGGGGTTCGAATCCCCTTGGGGACGCCAGCATTGCAGAAGGGCCGGATGAAAATCCGGCCCTTTCTGTTTCCAGCGCCCGGTCGCCGCCGGCATTGCCTGGCCATCGGGCGCCGGCTGCTTCAATCGCGCATGCGCTTACTGCACGGCGATCTGCTTCGGCTGGTCCGCCGCCTTCTTCGGCAGGGTCAGGGTCAGCACGCCGTTTTCAAACTTCGCCACCGCCTCGGCATCCTCGACTTCGCCGGCCAACGTCAGCACGCGGGAATACTTGTGCGAACGGCGTTCGGTAAGCAGCGCCTTTTCACCTTCCGCGACCTCATTGGCGACAGTCGACTCCGCGTCGATCGACACGCGCCTCTTGTCTACCGAGATGCGGATTTCCTCTCGGGTCACGCCCGGCAGTTCGGCTTCGATCCGGTAAGCGGCGCCGGTGTCGACGACGTTCATGCGCGGCGCCAGCGGCGCGTTCTCGAGCAGGCCGCCGACGAGGCGTTCGAAGTTGCTGTCGAAGGCACGGGTTTGCAGCAGGGGGAAAGCACGATTACGCAGAATGACATTCATCTTATTTTCTCCTGGGTTCGATTTGGAGCGTCGCTCCGATGTTCCGTAAATAGGGCGCGGCAAACCGATTTCAAGTGTCCGAAAATGGCGAATTCAAATTTTTTGAGCGGTGGTTTACCGGCGGCTGCCCAACGGCCAGGCCATGTCCGGCGTGCGACGCGGGTCGGGTCCGTTCTGCATCATCCGCACGATGCCCGCGTTGTCGAAATGCACGTGCATCACCGAGTCCCAGGCATTGCTTTCGCGGTAGGGGTAGGACCAGACTTCCAGCTGCGGCAGCCGCAGGTAGGAAGTTGCGCTGGGCGCGCCTATCGTATGCAGCACATCCTGCTTGGTCGACTTGCCGGGCTCGATGCGGCTGAAATGCGCGGTGTCGAGCACCTGTTCATAGGAGACGAGCCGGCCGTCGGCGCCGATGCGGGCCATGAACGTGGCCTGGCCCCACGGGCCGGTCATGTATTCGAGCAGGTGCGTGTTGCCTTCGCCGTAGCGGTGGGTCGGCTCGCCCAGCCGCGCGACGATCTGCGCTTCGGATTCTCCCGGCTGGGGCGGGGCGGTGTAGATGCTCGCGCAACCGCCGAGCGCGGCCATTGCCAGCAGGGCGGCAGCCAGGTAATTTTTCATTGTCGTGCTCCTGTCAGCGGTGTAATTAGTTAGGGTTTGAATCGCCGGCCGTATTCCGCTATACTCGCCGGTCCCGTCCATTCCGGATGGGATTTAATCAACTCGTCGTTCACGGTGCCAGGGGTCATGTCTCCAGGCACCGCATGTGAAAGGTATATCATGGCGCAAGAAAAAAGCAGCAAGGCAGCGATCATTGCGGACAACGCACGCGGCCAAAACGATACCGGGTCTCCTGAAGTGCAAGTCGCACTGCTGACCGCCCGCATCAATGAACTCAACAGCCACTTCAAGGCCCACACCAAGGATCACCACTCCCGCCGTGGCCTGATCATGATGGTCAACCGTCGCAAGAGCTTGCTGTCCTACCTGAAGGGCAAGGACGCGACCCGTTACCGCGCCCTGATCGAAAAGCTCGGCCTGCGCAAGTAAGCTCGTTGCCAGCCTGCAAAATCGTGTGAAATGCCTGCATCAGTGAACTGATGCGGGCATTTTTCGTTTTATGGTTCATCGGGCCTGGCGGCGGGTGCATGAAGATGGCGCGCCGCGATGCGTGCCGTCGGTAATGAGGTGGAACGACAGCTCCTGAAAATCTGTCGGCATATTAGAAAGGAACGCCCGTGTTTAACAAAGTAAGCAAGACCTTCCAGTATGGTCAGCACCAGGTCACCCTGGAGACTGGCGAGATCGCTCGCCAGGCTTCCGGCGCCGTCCTCGTGTCGATCGAAGACACCGTCGTGCTGGCCACCGTGGTCGCCCGCAAGGATGCCAAGCCGGGCCAGGATTTTTTCCCGCTGACCGTTGATTACGTTGAAAAAAGCTACGCAGCCGGCCGCATTCCCGGCGGCTTCTTCAAGCGCGAGGGCCGTCCTTCCGAGAAGGAAACCCTGACCTCCCGCCTGATCGACCGCCCGATCCGCCCGCTTTTCCCCGAGGGCTACCTCAATGAAGTGCAGATCATCATCCACGTGCTGTCCGTCAATCCCGAGATCGACCCGGACATCGCCGCGATGATCGGCGCGTCGGCCGCGCTGTGCGTGTCCGGCATCCCGTTCGCCGGCCCGATCGGCGCCGCCCGCGTCGGCTATGTGAATGGCGAATACGTGCTGAACCCGACCGTGTCGCAGCTGGCGAAGACCAAGCTCGACCTGGTGGTGGCCGGCACCGAGACCGCCGTGCTGATGGTGGAATCGGAAGCGCAGGAACTGTCGGAAGAAGTGATGCTGGGCGCGGTCGTCTTCGGCCACGACCAGATGAAGGCCGTGATCGACGCGATCCATGAACTGGTGCGCGACGGCGGCAAGCCGGAAGTCGAATGGAAGCCGGCGGCGAAGAACGAGGAACTGATTTCCCGCGTCACCGGCCTGGCCGAAGGCAAGCTGCGCGAGGCCTACCAGGTCCGCGACAAGCAGGCCCGCACCGCCAAGCTCAAGGACGTGACGTCCGAAGTCGGCGCGGCCCTGTCCGCCGACGGCATCAGCGCGGACAGCGTCGATGTCGGCAATATCCTGTTCGACCTGGAAGCGAAGATCGTCCGTTCGCAGATCCTCGAAGGCGAGCCGCGCATCGACGGCCGCGACACCCGCACCGTGCGCCCGATCTCGATCCGCACCGGCGTGCTGCCGCGCACCCACGGCTCGGCGCTGTTCACCCGCGGCGAAACCCAGGCGCTGGTCATCGCCACGCTGGGCACCGCGCGCGACGAGCAGAAGATCGACGCGCTGATGGGCGAGTACAGCGACCGCTTCATGCTGCACTACAACATGCCTCCGTTCGCCACCGGCGAAACCGGCCGCGTCGGCACGCCGAAGCGTCGCGAGATCGGCCACGGCCGCCTTGCCAAGCGCGCGCTGCTGGCCGCGCTGCCGGCGCCGGAAGACTTCAGCTACTCGGTGCGCCTGGTCTCGGAAATCACCGAATCCAACGGCTCGTCGTCGATGGCGTCGGTCTGCGGCGGCTGCCTGGCGCTGATGGACGCGGGCGTGCCGATGAAATCGCACGTCGCCGGCATCGCGATGGGCCTGATCAAGGAAGGCAGCAAGTTCGCGGTCCTGTCCGACATCCTGGGCGATGAAGATCACCTCGGCGACATGGACTTCAAGGTGGCCGGCACCGCGCAGGGCATCACCGCGCTGCAGATGGACATCAAGATCCAAGGCATCACCAAGGAAATCATGCAGGTCGCGCTGGCGCAGGCCAAGGAAGGCCGCATCCACATCCTGGCGAAGATGCAGGAAGCCGTGCCGCATGGCAAGGGCGAGCTGTCCGACTTCGCGCCGCGCCTGATCACGGTCCGCATCAATCCGGAAAAAATCCGTGACGTGATCGGCAAGGGCGGCGCAGTCATTCGTGCGCTGACCGAGGAAACCGGCACCCAGATCGACATCAGCGACGAAGGCATCGTGACCATCGCGTCGGTCGACGCCGCCGCCGGCCAGGAAGCCAAGCGCCGCATCGAAGAGCTGACCGCATCGGTCGAAGTGGGCAAGACCTACGACGGCACCGTGCTGAAACTGCTGGACTTCGGCGCCATCGTCCAGGTCATGCCGGGCAAGGACGGCCTGCTGCACATCAGCCAGATCGCCAACGAGCGCGTCAATGCGGTCGCCGATTACCTGAAGGAAGGCCAGCAGGTCCGCGTCAAGGTTCTGGAGACCGACGACCGCGGCCGCCTGAAGCTGTCGATGAAGGCGGCAGCGGCGCCTGAAGCCGAGGCAGCGCAGCCACAGGCATAATTCATCCTGCCCGGAAATCCCCTCCCGGCCCGACGGCCCGGAGGGGATTTTTCATGGGCGGCGCGGGAAACCGGCGGCGGGCGCCGGGCCGGCCGTCATGACATCGGGCCGGGGAAGCCGCCGACATTCGTATAATGCAATGTTCGCAACTTCTTCATCCAGGCCCGACCATGATTTTTCGCATGCCGATGTGAGCCAACAGACCGAACAGCCCGGCTGTCCTCCTTATACTGCCCGCTGCCCTGTCACGTCGCCGCCAGGAACCCATAGCCAACTTTTACCGCCAGATGCCAGCCACCCAGCCCGCCATGCCGTTTTTCATCATCCTGAATGCCGCTTCCGGCCACAAGGAAGCCGGCGACACGCGCTCCATCATCAGCCGCGTGATGCGGGAAGCGGGCAGGGAGCATCACCTGCGGCTTGTGGAAAATCCGCAGGACCTGGCCGAGATTGCGCGAACCACGGTCGCGCAGGCCAACCAGGTCGGCGGCGCGGTGGTGGTGGCCGGCGGCGACGGCACCATCAACACGGTGGCCAATGCGGTGCTGCCGAGCGCCTGCCCGCTGGGCATCCTGCCCAGCGGCACGTTCAATTATTTCGGACGCACGCACCGCATACCCGAAGACACGCAGGAAGCGGTGCGGATGCTGCTGAACGCCAGCCCGCAGCCGGTGCAGGTGGGCCTGGTGAACGACCATATCTTCCTGGTCAATGCCAGCCTCGGTCTCTATCCGAAGCTGCTGGAGGACCGGGAAGCGTGGAAGCAGCAGTACGGCCGCAGCCGCATGGTGGCGATGTGGGCGGCGCTGGCCAGCGTGATCGGCGCCCGCCGCCAGCTGCACCTGCACCTGACGCGCGGCGGCGAGGTTGCCAGCTGGCGCACGCCGACGCTGTTCGTCGCCAATAACAAGCTGCAGATGGAGCAGATCGGCATGGCCGAGGCGGATGCGCTGGACAAGGGCTTCCTGGTGGCGATCGCGCCGCGGCCGGTGGGCACCGGCGCGCTGCTGTGGCTGGCGCTGCGCGGCGCGCTGGGCACGCTGGGCCAGGCCGGCGACGTGCGCAGCTTTGCGCTGCGCGAGATGGAAGTCAGGCAGTCGAAACGGCATAGCCGCAGCATCAAGGTCGCGGTGGACGGCGAAATCCTGCGGCTGCATGAGCCGCTGCGCTTCAAGGTGTCGCCGCAGCCGCTGTACCTGCTCAAGGACACCGTGTCGACGGGCGGCGCGGCATGAGCGTGGTCATGCAGATTTCGGATACCCATTTCGGCACCGAGCAGCCTGATGTGGTCGAGGCGCTGCTGCGCATGTTCAAGGAAGAGAAGCCCGACCTGGTCATCCTGTCGGGCGACATCACCCAGCGCGCGCGCCGCAGCCAGTTCGCCGCCGCCCGCGCCTTTGCCGACCGGCTGGCGCCGACGCCGCTGGTGGCCATTCCCGGCAACCATGACATACCGCTGCTGAACATGGGCATGCGCCTGCTGGCGCCGTACGCCAATTACAGCCGCGCGTTCGGGGCCGAACTGGAGCCCGAGTTTTCCGCGCCGCAGCTGCTGGTGATCGGCGTGAACACGACCCGCCCGTACAAGCATGCGGATGGCGAGGTGTCGGTGGCGCAGGTGCAGCGCGTCGCCACCCGGCTGATGCGGGCGTCGCCGGAACAGCTGCGCATCGTCGTCACGCACCAGCCCATCTGCGCGCTCGTGCCCGAGGACGAGGTCAATGTGCTGCAGGGCCATGCGGGCGCGGTGCGGCGCTGGGCCGAGGCGGGCGCCGACCTGGTGCTGGGCGGGCATATACACCTGCCCTATGTCATCCCGCTCAATGAACGCCATCCCTACCTGGCGCGGCGGATGTGGGCCGTGCAGGCCGGCACCGCGGTGTCGTCGAGGCTGCGCCACGGCGCCAATAACTCGGTCAACCTGATCCGCTATGCCGACGGCCAGCGGCCAGCCTGGGCCTGCAGCATCGAACGCTGGGATTTCCAGCCGCAGAACCGTCACTTCATGCCGGTCAACATCACCGCACTCGACCTCGACCGCAGCCTGGCCGCGGTCGCACCCTAATCTCAATAACCAAGGAGTTCTTAATGGCAGCAAGCAGCCTGTTGGCGCTGATTGACGACATCGCCACCATCCTCGACGATGTATCGGTAATGGCCAAGGTGGCTGTGAAGAAAACCACCGGCGTTCTCGGCGACGACCTGGCGCTCAATGCGCAGCAGGTCACCGGCGTGAATGCCGACCGCGAGCTGCCGGTGGTATGGGCGGTCGCGAAGGGATCGATGCTGAACAAGCTGATCCTGGTGCCGGCGGCGCTGGCCATCAGCGCCTTCGTGCCGTGGCTGATCACGCCGCTGCTGATGCTGGGCGGCGCCTACCTGTGCTTCGAGGGATTCGAAAAGGTCGCGCACCGCTTCTGGCCGCATGGCGGCGACGAGGAGCACGAAAAGCTGGCGCTTGCGCTGGCCGACCCCAAGGTCGACATGGTCGCGCTGGAAAAGGACAAGATCAAGGGCGCGGTGCGCACCGACTTCATCCTGTCGGCCGAGATCATCGCCATCACGCTGGGCGTGGTCGCGAATGCGCCGCTGCTGACGCAGGTGACGGTGCTGGCCAGCATTGCCATCGCAATGACCATCGGCGTCTATGGCCTGGTCGCGGGCATCGTCAAGCTGGACGATGCCGGCCTTTACCTGAGCCAGCAGGCGGGCGGTTTCCAGCGCAGCCTGGGACGGGCCATCCTGGTCGGCGCGCCGTGGATGATGAAATCGCTTTCCATCATCGGCACGGCCGCGATGTTCATGGTGGGGGGCGGCATCCTGGTGCATGGCGTGCCGGCGCTTGGCGAGATGATGCATCACATCGAGGAAAGCGCGCATGCATTGCCGGGCGTGGGCGGCGTGCTCGGCTGGCTGGCCAATCCGCTGGGCGGCGCGATTGCAGGCATCGTCGCCGGCGGCATCGTGTTCATGGTGGTGAGCCTGGCGAAGCGGCTGTTCAAGCGCGGATAAAACAGCGCGGATAGCCGGCGCGGATAAGCAGCGCGGATAAAAAAATCAACTATAAGGAGACGAAGGATGCAAATCGTATTGCGCACATTGCCGGCGGCCGTGCTGGCCACGCTGGCACTTTCCCTGGTCCCGGCGCTGCCGGCCGAGGCCAGGCAGGCGATGGAGATGGAGACCCATCGCGTGGCCGGGCTGTCCAGGCCGGCCGAGATCCTGGTCGACCGGTGGGGCGTGCCGCATATCTATGCGCGCAGCCAGGACGATGCGATCTTCGCGCAGGGCTTCAATGCCGCGCGCGACCGCCTGTTCCAGATCGACCTGTGGCGCCGGCGCGGGCTGGGCCAGCTGGCCGAAGTGATGGGGCCGGCCTATGTCGCGCAGGACGAGGCGACCCGGCTCTTCCTGTACCGGGGCGACATGCAGCGCGAGTGGCGCGCCTACGGCGACGACGCCGAGCGCATGGCCCGCGCGTTCACCGCCGGCATCAACGCCTATGTCGACTTCCTGCAGGCGCACCCGGAGCGCATGCCCTTCGAATTCAAGACGCTGGGCTATGCGCCGGCGAAGTGGCAGCCGGAGGACGTGGTGCGCATCCGCAGCCATGGCCTCACCCGCAACCTCAACAGCGAAGTCGCGCGCGCCGCGGTCGCCTGCAAGGCCGACCTGAAGTCGGACGAGGTGCGCTTCGGCCTGACGCCGCCGTGGCAGGCGGCGATGCCGGACGGGCTGGACCCGTGCCTGCCCAAGGACCTGCTGGCGGTGTTCCGGCTGGCGACGCAGCAGGTGCGGATCAAGAAGGACTCGGTGCGCGCGGCGGCTGCCGGCGCCGACATCCGGCTGGCCGCCGAAAGCAATCCCGAAGCGACCGAGGGCAGCAACAACTGGGTCGTCGCGCCGTCGAAGTCGGCCACCGGCCGCGCCATCATGGCGAACGACCCGCACCGCGCCTATTCGACGCCGTCGCTGCGCTACATCGTCCACCTGAACGCGCCCGGCATGAACGTGATCGGGGCAGGGGAGCCGGCGCTGCCCGGCATCTCCATCGGGCACAACGGCACCATCGCGTTCGGGCTGACCATCTTCAACATTGACCAGGAAGACCTGTACGTCTACGAACTGAACCCGGAGCGGCCGAACGAGTACCGCTACCGCGGCCAGTGGGAGCCGTTCCGCGTGGTGCAGGAACAGGTGGCGGTGCGCGGCGGCGCGCCGGCCACGGTCGAGCTGCGCTACACGCGCCACGGCCCGGTGATCTTCGTCGAAAAGGAAAAGAACCGCGCGTTCGCCGTGCGCTCGGGCTGGCTGGAGCCGGGCATGGCGCCGTACTTCGGCAGCGTCGGCTACATGCAGGCGAAGAATTTCCGCGACTTCAAGAAGGCCATGCTGAACTGGGGCGCGCCGACCGAGAATCAGGTGTATGCGGACGTGCACGGCAACATCGGCTGGGTGCCGGGCGGCCTGGCGCCGAAACGGCCCAACTGGGACGGCCTGCTGCCGGTGCCGGGCGACGGCCGCTATGAATGGGACGGCTTCTGGTCCGGCAACGAGATGCCGTACAGCTATAACCCGGCGAACGGCTGGTTTTCCTCGTCCAATGAAATGAACCTGCCGGCCGACTACCCGTACAAGGAGCGCAAGCTGGGCTTCGAATGGACCAACGGCTCGCGCCATGCGCGCATTGAGGAAGTGCTGGCGGCCACGCCCAGGGTGTCGATCGAGGATTCGATGCGGCTGCAGAACGACGACCTGGCGATCCCGGCGCGGCGGCTGGTCGCGCTGGTGCAGCCGCTGAGCGCGGCCGACCCGAAGGCGCACGCGGCGCAGCGTGTCTTCACCGGCTGGGACTATGTCGAGCGCGCCGACTCGGCGCCGGCGGCCCTGTATGAAGTCTGGCTGTCGCGGCATTTGGGGAATGCCTTCAAGAAGGCGGTGCTGACGCCGGAAGCGGCGGCCGCGATGGGCGCGCCGGACGTGGCCGTGGTGCTCGACGCGCTGGAAAAGCCGGATGCGCTGTTCGGCGCCGACGCGCAGGCCCGCCGCAACGCGGTGCTGCTGGAAAGCCTGGCCGGCGCCTATGCCGAGCTGGAGAAACTGCAGGGACCGGAGCCGTCGCAGTGGCAGTGGGGGAAACTGCACCATACGCTGATGGAGCATCCGCTGGCCGCGGCGATGGATGAGGCCGGCAAGGCGCGCCTGAATGTCGGCCCGCTGCCCAAGCGCGGCGGCGCCTACACGCCGAACCAGTCGACCTACCGGGCCACCGACTTTCGGCAGACCAACGGCCCGTCCTTCCGCGTGGTGGTGGACGTGGGCAACTGGGACAACTCGCGCGCGGTCAATGCGCCGGGACAGTCCGGCGACCCGGACAGCCCGCATTACCGCGACCTGGCGGACATGTGGCTGAAGGGCGATTACTTTCCGCTGCTGTATTCACGGGCGAAAGTGGTCGAATCGACGCGCCAGCGCATCCGCCTGCAACCGGTGAAATAGCACGCTGCAAGCCGCGCGCAAGCTGCTGTTTCGGCACGGCGGCTTGCTGCCGGAGCAGCAATGCACATAATTTCAAATAAATTGCACATACGTTCAACATCAGTTATATTCTCGCCAGCTTTCATGCTGGCAAACTTGCAGCGCAAGCCGACGATGGACCGTGTCGTAGCTGCCACGACAGTCCGCGCGAGAATATTGACAGGAGATCCGTATGTCCCACGCCAGAAAGGCGCTCTGCGTTGCCGTCCTGGGCGCCGCAAGCCTCACCTCCGCCCACGCGGCAACTGAAATCAGCTGGTGGTATTCGATGACCGGCGCGCTGAGCGATCGCGTGCTGGGACTGGCCGACCAGTTCAACAAGAGCCAGTCCGAATACAAGATCACGGCCACCTACAAGGGCGGCTACGACGAAGCGATGGCCGCCGCCATCGCCGCCTACCGCGCCGGCAATGCGCCCAACATCCTGCAGGTGTTCGAAGTCGGCACCGCGACCATGATGCAGTCCAAGGGCGCGATCGTCCCGGTGGCCGAGCTGATGAAGCAGGCTGGCGAGAGTTTCGATCCGTCGGCCTACGTGCCGGCGGTGTCCGGCTACTACACGTCGGCCCGCGGCGACATGCAGTCGCTGCCGTTCAATGCATCGACCACGGTCTTCTACTACAACAAGGACAAGTTCGCGAAAGCCGGCCTGGACCCGGAGAAGGCGCCGGTGACCTGGCAGGAAGTCGTGTCGGCGGCCGCCAAGCTCAAGGCCAGCGGCGAGAAATGCCCGTACACCACCGGCTGGCAGTCGTGGGTGCACCTCGAAAGCTTTTCGGCCTGGCATAACGTCGAGTTCGCCAGCAAGGGCAACGGCCTGGGCGGCCTGGACACGCGCCTGAAGTTCAACAGCCCGCTGCATGTGCGCCATATCGAAAACCTGTCGAACTGGATGAAGCAGGGTTATTTCAGCTACGGCGGACGCAAGAGCGAGCCGGATGCCAAGTTCTTCTCCGGCGAATGCGCGATGCTGACGTCGTCGAGCGCCACCTACGCGAACATCGCGAAGAACGCGAAGTTCAAGTTCGCGGTGGCGGCGCTGCCTTATTACAACGACGTGCCGGGCGCGCCGCAGAACACCGTGATCGGCGGCGCTTCGCTGTGGGCCATGAGCGGCAAGAAGGCGGAAGAAAACAAGGGCGTCGCCCAGTTCTTCAAGTTCCTGTCGCAGCCCGAAGTGCAGGCCAAGTGGCACCAGGACACGAACTACCTGCCCACCACCAAGGCGGCGTACGACATGACCAAGAAGTCCGGCTTCTATGAAAAGAACCCGGGCACCGACGTCGCCGTGCAGCAGATGATCGTCAAGACCACCGACAAGTCCCGCGGCATCCGCCTGGGCAATTTCGTGCAGATCCGCAACGTGATCGACGAAGAGCTGGAAAACGTCTGGGCCGGCAAGAAAACCGCGAAGGAAGCGCTGGACGCAGCGGTCAAGCGCGGCGACGAGCAGCTGGTCCGATTCGAAAAGGCCAACCGCTAGTCGGCAGGCATACAAGAGCCATCATGGAAAAACGCGCCCGCTACAAATCTGCCTGGTTGCCCTACGCCCTCGTGGCGCCGCAGCTTATCGTATCCGTACTCTTCTTCTTCTGGCCTGCGGTGCAGGCGCTGTACCAGTCGGTGCTGCTGCAGGACGCCTTCGGCAGCAGCGTGCAGTTTGTCTGGTTCGAGAACTTCGAGAACCTCTGGAACGACCCGAACTACCTGGAGTCCTTCAAGACAACCGCGATCTTCTCGGTGTCGGTGGCCGTGCTGGGACTGGCGATCTCGCTGATCCTCGCGGTCTTTGCCGACCGCGTCGTGCGCGGCACGGCGGTCTACCGCACCTTTCTGATCTGGCCGTATGCGGTGGCGCCGGTGGTGGTGGGCGTGCTGTGGATGTTTCTGCTGAGCCCGTCGCTGGGCATCATCTCGCATGCGCTGCGGCCGCTCGGCATCGAGTGGAACCATGCGCTCAACGGCAGGCACGCGATGATACTGATCGTGATTGCCGCGGTGTGGAAGCAGATCAGCTATAACTTCCTGTTCTTCCTGGCCGGCCTGCAGTCGATCCCGAAGTCGCTGATCGAGGCCGCCGCGATCGACGGCGCCGGCCCGGTGCGCCGTTTCTTCAGCATCGTCTTCCCGCTGCTGTCGCCGACCAGCTTCTTCCTGCTGGTGATTAACATCGTCTACGCGTTCTTCGACACCTTCGGCATCATCGAGGCGACCACGTCCGGCGGTCCGGGCAAGGACACCGAGATCCTGGTCTACAAGGTGTTCTCGGACGGCTTCAAGGGCGGCGACCTCGGCGGCTCGGCAGCGCAGTCCGTGGTGCTGATGTTCATCGTTATCACGCTTACCGTGGTCCAGTTCCGTTACGTTGAAAAGAAAGTGAATTACTCATGATCGAGCGTAGACCCATTCTCGACATGATCAGCCACCTGGTGCTGATCCTGGGCGTGCTGATCGTCGCATTCCCCATCTATGTCGCCTTCGTCGCCAGCACGCAGACAGTCGAGCAGTCGTCGATGTCGCCGATCTCGCTGATACCGGGCGACCAGTTCATCCAGAACTATTCGCAGGTGCTGGGCACTGGCACCACCCGCGTCGCGGTGGCCCCGGTCGGCCGCATGATGTGGGTCAGCCTGGTGTCGGCGCTGGCCATCGCCATCGGCAAGATCGCGATCTCGATGCTGTCGGCCTTCGCGCTGGTCTACTTCCGCTTCCCGGGACGCAACCTGTTCTTCTGGATGATCTTCCTGACCCTGATGCTGCCGGTGGAGGTGCGCATCACGCCGACCTACAAGGTGGTGTCCGACCTCGGCATGCTCAACAGTTATGCCGGGCTGACCGTGCCGCTGATGGCCTCGGCCACCGCGACTTTCCTGTTCCGGCAGTTCTTCCTGACCGTGCCCGACGAGCTTGCGGAGGCGGCGCGCATCGACGGCGCCGGGCCGATGCGTTTCTTCAAGGACGTGATCTGGCCGCTCTCGCGCACCAATGTGCTGGCGCTGTTCGTCATCATGTTCATCTACGGCTGGAACCAGTACCTGTGGCCGCTGCTGATCGCGACCGAGCAGGACATGTACCCGATCGGCATCGGCATCAAGCGCCTGATCGCCGGCGGCGACGCGGCAGTGGAATGGAATATGGTGATGGCCACCCTGATCATGGCGATGCTTCCGCCGGGCCTGGTCGTGGTCATCATGCAGAAATGGTTCGTCAAGGGCCTGGTCGATTCGGAGAAGTAGACCAGCCGGCAGGCGCGTAGAAATCAGACCGCGGCAACCGTGCCGCGGCACAGGAAAAACCCCATGGCACAAGTACACCTGAAGAACATCACCAAGACCTACGGCAACGGCGCGAAATCGGTCGCCGTCATCCACGGCATCTCCATCGACATCGACGACGGCGAGTTCGTGGTCATGGTCGGACCGTCCGGCTGCGGCAAGTCCACGCTGCTGCGGATGGTGGCGGGGCTGGAGGAAATCACCGGCGGCGACATCGTCATCGGCGACCGCGTGGTCAACAACCTGGAACCGAAGGACCGCGACATCGCGATGGTGTTCCAGAACTATGCGCTGTATCCGCACATGAGCGTGTACGAGAACATGGCCTACGGCCTGAAGATCCGCGGCTTCTCGAAGCAGGACATCGAGACGCGCGTGCAGAAGGCGGCCGGCATCCTCGAACTGGGCGCGCTGCTGCAGCGCACGCCGCGCCAGCTTTCGGGCGGCCAGCGGCAGCGGGTGGCGATGGGCCGCGCGATCGTGCGCGAACCCGCGGTCTTCCTGTTCGACGAGCCGCTGTCCAACCTCGACGCCAAGCTGCGGGTGCAGATGCGCCTGGAGATCCAGAAGATGCACCGCGCGCTCGGCACCACCAGCCTGTACGTGACCCACGACCAGGTCGAGGCGATGACGCTGGGCCAGCGCATGATCGTGATGAACGGCGGCCGCGCCGAGCAGATCGGCACGCCGGCCGAAGTGTACGGCCGCCCGGCCACCACCTTCGTCGCCAGCTTCATCGGCTCGCCGCCGATGAACCTGCTGCGCGGCCAGTCCGGCGCGGCCGGGAAATTCCAGCTCGACGGCAATGGCGCGGTGACGCTGCCTGCCGGCGTCGTCGCGCCGGTCCAGGGCGAGTGCGTGATCGGCGTGCGTCCGGAACACCTGCGCCTCGGCCAGCCCGGCATCGAGATGGAAGTCGAGATGGTCGAGTCGCTGGGCGCGGACCTGCTGGTGCACGGCCGCGCGGGCAGCCAGACGCTGGTGATACGCACGCCTGCCGGCACCGCCGTGGAGGCCGGGCAGAAGGTCAGCGCCGGTTTCGACGCATCGACCGTGCACTGGTTCGACGCCGCCACCACGCAGCGGCTCAACTGATATCGCTGCCCTCGATGGCGGCATAATAAAAAGCAAACGGAGGGACGACATGGGCAGGCTTGCATTCCGATTCCTTGCGCTGATGGCGCTCTGCGGCTCCGCCGGCGCGGCCGACGTGCTGGGCGCCAGGCCCGCGCACCTTGGCGCCGAGCTCCCGGCCGTTCCCAACGCCGAGGCGATCGCGAACCGCATCTGGGCGCCGGAGATCGACGCCGGCTATGTGCCGCAGGGCGTGACGGTCGCGAACGGCGAGGTGCTGATATCGAGCTACCGCAGCACCGACCCCAAGGTCGGCACCGGGCCGTGCCGGGTCCACCGGATCGATCCGGCCAGCGGCCGCACGGTCGGGCAGTTCGACATGCCGCCGGGCTGCGGCCATGCCGGCGGCATGGCGTACCTGGGGCAGGGCATGCTGCTGGTGGCCGACACCCGCAGGCTGTACAAGATCGACATGAAGCGCGCCTTTGCCGGCGAGGCCGACGCGGTGGTCGCCACGCTGAACCTGACCGGCGGGATGAAGGGTTCGCTGGTCGACTTCGACGGCAAGTCCATCTTCATCGCCTCGTCCGAGAAGGATGCGTCCAAGGCCCAGGCCTTCTTCCTGCCGCTGTCGCTGTTCGACACGCACAACGGCGCGACGCTGGAGCCGTCGCAGGCCAGCCGCAGCTTCGCGATCCCGGCGGAGGCGCAGGGCGCCGCCTTCGATCGCGACGGCGGCCTGTGGATGACCTTTTCCAACAGCAAGTTCGGCCGCCTGCAGAAACTCGATCCGGCCAGCGGCGCGGTGCTGGCCTCGCATGACATGGTGATCGGCATCGAGGACATCGCATTCGACGAGACCGGGCGCCTGTGGACGGTTTCCGAGGCAGGCTCGCTGCGCTGGTCGCGCTGGCAGGTGTCCTACCCGGTCGTGTTTTCGATCGATCCGCAGCGGCTGCGGTAAAAGGGCGCGACGCACGCCGTATCATGACGACGATGGACACATTCACCAGCAGTGCCGGCCGCCCCAGGCCGCCGGCTGCCTCCGGAGGCCGGCATGCGCGAAGATAAGCAGATCGTTCCCTCCACCGACGACTCGGCGCAGTACATCAACGCCGTCACGGTGGCGCGGCTGTACTACTACCAGGACATGACCACCACGGTCATCGCGCGCGAGCTGAACCTGTCGCGCTCCAAGGTTTCGCGCCTGCTCAGCTTTGCGCGCGACAACGGCCTCGTGGAAATCCACATCAACGACCCGCGCGACCATCCGCAGCAGGTCGAGGCCGCGCTCAAGGAGCGCTTCGGCCTGCCGCATGCGCACGTGGTCACGGTGCCGGAGATGGGCGGCGAGCGCGAGTGGCTGGAGCGTGTCGCCAGCCACGCCGCCAGCTACCTGAACCGGCTGGTGCAGTCGAACATGGTGATCGGCCTGGCCTGGGGCAACACGGTCAACGAGATCGTCTCGCGCCTCACGCCCAAGGCGACCGTCAACGTCGAAGTCGTGCAGCTTAACGGCTCGGGCACGACGCACAGCATGTCGAACGCATTCAGCAGCGAGATCATCATGCGCTTCGCCACCAACTATGGCGCGCGGCCGCAGCCCTTCCCGGTGCCGGCGTTCTTCGACTATGCCGAAACCAAGACCGCGCTGTGGCGCGAACGCAGCGTGCGCCGGCTGGTGGAGCTGCAGCAGCGCTGCGACATCCTGCTCTACAGCGTCGGCGCGCTGGCGGCCGAAGTGCCCAGCCAGATCCATAGCGGCGGCTACCTCGACCCGCAGGACCTGCAGGCCGTGACCGAGGCGGGCGCGGTCGGCGACATCGCGACCGTGTTCTTCCGGGCCGACGGCAGCTACAGCGACATCGCGCTCAACAGCCGCACCAGCGGACCCGACCTCGAACTGTTCCGGCGGGCCAGGCATTCGATCTGCGTGGCGTCGGGACGCGGCAAGATCGAAGGATTGCGGGCGGCCCTGAAAGGCGGCTTCATCAATGAACTGATCATCGATGAGCCGACCGCCAGGCTGCTGCTCGAAACCAGTAACGCCGATGAAGCGGCGCAGAAAACCCCAGATGACCGACACCGTTGAATACAAGATCCTGATGCACCTGCTGGCCGCGCTGGTGGCCGGCGGCCTGATCGGGCTGGAGCGCAGCTACCAGGGAAGGCCGGCAGGCTTCCGCACCCACGTGCTGGTCTGCGTGTCGGCCAGCATGCTGATGCTGGTGACGCTGTACCAGTCGGTCTGGTATGGCATGAGCGTCGCCCATGCGCCCAGCAGCACCGACCCGACGCGGATGGCGCAGGGCATCATGACCGGCATCGGCTTCCTCGGCGCCGGCGTCATCATGAAGGACGGTTTCTCGGTGCGCGGCCTGACCACCGCGGCGTCGATCTGGATCACGGCCGCGATCGGCATCCTTGCCGGCATCGGCTTCTACTTCCCGGTCATCGTGGCGACGGTGCTGACGGTGTCGGCGCTGTCCTTCTTCCGCTGGCTCGAAGGCGTACTGCCGTCGTATTACTATGCGCATCACGTGGTGCGATTCCAGCGCGGCGACGTGCTGGCCGAAGATCCGCTGCGCCAGCTCATCGAAGAGCATGGCTTTTCCATCGCCAACATGAGTTACGGCATGCAGGACGGCGGCCGCACCTTCGAGTACCGGATGGTCATCCGATCGCGCGACCGCGCCAACGTCAGCCAGCTGGTCGACTCCTGGCGCAGCATGAAGCATGGCGTGATCGAGTTCCGGATCGACCCTGCCTGACAGTTTTCAACCCAGGAGTAATGCAAGTCATGTGGCCTTATCCCAGAATCATTGCGCATCGCGGCGGCGGCACGCTCGCCCCGGAAAACACCATCGCCGGCCTGCGCTGCGGCCTCGAGCACGGCTATCGTGCCGCCGAATTCGATGTGATGCTGTCCGCCGACGGCGTGCCGGTGCTGATGCATGACCCGGCGTTCGGCCGCACCGTGCCCGGCATCGGCAACGTGTCGGAAACCAGCGCCGCGCTGCTGGCGACGATGGACGCCGGCAGCTGGTTCGGCCCGAAGTTCGCCGGCGAGCCGGTGCCGAGCTTCGCAGAGGTGATCGCCTTCTGCCACGAGAACGGCATCTGGATGAATGCCGAGATCAAGCCGTCCCCCGGCTATGCCGCCGAGACCGGCCGCGCCGCGGCGGCGCTGCTGAAGCAGGCGCTGGCGGAGCAGGGCGGGCAGCGGCTCATGCCGCTGTTCTCGTCCTTCTCGCCGGAAGCGCTGATGGCGGCCCGCGACATCGCGCCCGAGATCCCGCGCGGCCTGCTGATCGGCCAGGTGCCGGACGACTGGCAGGCGCGGCTCGAGCAGGTGGGCGCCACCGCGCTGCATACGAATTACAAGAACCTGAAGGAAGAGCAGGCCAAGGCCGTCAAGGACGCCGGGTTCGGCCTGTTCTGCTACACAGTGGACGACCCGGCGATTGCGCGGCGGCTGCTGGACTGGGGCGTCGATGCATTCTGCACCGACCGGGTGGACCTGATCGCCGCGGACTTCGCAACGCGCTGACGCGGCAGTGTGTCCTGGCGGCTAACGGCGCACGGCCAGCAGCCGCTGCGCCAGCTCGGCGAAACCGTCGCCGCCGCGCCCGTTGGTCACGTAGGCCGGCGGATGCGTCAGGTCGGCGGCAAATTCCGCCACGTTCGCCACGCCCACCGCCTGCGGGAAATAGCCGAACATCGGCTCGTCGTTGGGCGAGTCGCCGATGAAGAGATAACGCCGCCGCGCCTGGTCGAGGTCGATCGCATAGCGCTCCTGCATCATCCGCCGCGCCATGCTGAGCTTGTCGTAGTCGCCGAACCAGCCGTTGACATGGATGGAGCTGATCTTGGCCGTCATGCCGGCGGCGCGCATCAGCGCCGCGATGTGCTCGACCTCGCTCCTGGACAGCGCCGGCACGTCCTCGCAGAAGTCGATGGCGATGTCGGCGATGCGGCAGAACTGGTCGGACGCCAGCGCGCATCCGGGCACGGCCGCCAGGATGTCGGCGGCGACCACTTTCAGGCGGTAGGCATTGGCGGCGCGGGTGGCGTCGTCCACCAGGAAGCGCTGGCGCAGTTTCCTGGCCTCGTGGTCATGCCAGAAGTAGAACGCGCCATTCTCGCCGACCACCGCGTCGACCGGCCACATCCGGGCGAAGTGGTCGCACCAGCCCGCCGGACGGCCCGTGATCGGCACCACCAGCAGGCCGCTTTCGTGCAGCGCTTCGAGCGCCGAATAGGCATGCGCCGGCAGCCTGCCGTCGGTGGTCAGCGTGTCGTCGATGTCGAGAAACAGGCCCTCGATGTTTGCCAGGTCGGCATCGGGCAGGTCGTGCAGTGGCAGCATGCGAAAATCTTTCAGGCGTTTGTTTTAGTGGTTGTCGTGTTGTTGGCCGCGATGTTCATCGCAGTGTGAGGAGCACAGGCTGGTGGTCCGACGCCTGCGTGAGGCCATCGACCCGGACGTCGTCGATGCGCGGCAGCAGGTCGCCGGTCACGAAGATGAAGTCGCTGGCATAGGCGGCGGGCCACTGGTGGCGGTCGTAGATGCCCAGCGTCGGCGGATGCGCAATGCCCGGCCAGCGGGCAGTCCAGGCGTCATGCAGCGGCAGGCTGCCGTCGGCGTAGGGCTGCCGCAGCAGCGCATGCAGCGGGTCGTCGGGCTTGAAGTTGAAGTCGCCGGTGATGATGGCGGTGGCCGGCCGCGGCAGGCTGCGGTAGGTGCCCTCGCTGCGGTCGAGTTCGATGAATGAACGGGCGTCCGCGCAGGCTTCGGCATGCAGCGCGCGCACCGCTTCGAGCTGCGCCGGGCGCTGCAGCGCCGAATAATATTCGAGGTGGGTGGTCATCACGCGCACCAGGCCGAACGGCGCCTCGAGCACGGCTTCGAGCAGCAGGCGGCGCATGTTCCGCGTCGACGGGTCGGGCGGCGCCGGCAGCAGGTGCCGGTAGACCTGCCGCACCGGCAGCCGCGACAGGATCATGTTGCCGAAGCGGCGCCGGCGCTGGCCGTCCGGCAGGTCGATGGCGACGCCTTCAACCGCGGTATAGCCCGGCAGCAGCGCCGCCAGCGCGGCGAACTGGTCGCGGTCGTCATTGTCCTTCAGCGCCGGAAAGTTGTCGGCGACTTCCTGCAGGCACAGCACGTCGAAGTCGGCCAGCGCGCGCGCATGGTCGACGATGCGCGCCAGGTCCACGCGGCCGTCGCAGCCGCGGCCCCACTGGATGTTCCAGGTGATCAGGCGCATCGGATGTCTCCGCGGGATAGGGCGGCTGCGCGGGTCGTCATGCCGGCTCGATGCGGAATTCGAGCACGCTGCCGTTGGCCTTGTGCCATGTCTGCGCGAGGCGAGTCGCATTTTCGCGGTCGCGCGAGCGGATCACCATCCGGTACTCGAAGACCCGTCCCGACTCTTCCATGCTGTAGCTCATGTTGGCGATGGAAAAGCCATGCTCGGTAATGAGGTCGCGCAGCGCATCCTCGGTCATCACGCTGGCGCAGGAAAAGCGCACTACGTGCAGCGCATAGTAATAAGCCGGCAGGATGCGCTCGATCCAGCGGAAGATGGACAGCGCGGCAATGGTCAGCACCGTGACCACGATGACGGGAAAATAGAAACCGATGCCGGCCAGGATGCCGATCGCGGCGGTGATCCAGATCGACGCCGCGGTGGTCAGGCCGCGCACCGAGAGGCCGTCCTTCATGATGACGCCGGCGCCGAGGAAGCCGATGCCGGTCATGATGCCCTGCGCCATCCGCGTCGGGTCGGTGCGCACGGTGTCGGCCAGCGGCGCGATGTACCAGACCGACTGGTACAGGGTCACCAGCATCAGCATGCTGGACGACACGCAGACCAGCACGTGGGTCCTGAAGCCGGCCGGACGCCCGTGGTAGCTGCGCTCCAGCCCGATCAGGCCGCCCGCGCAGAGCGCGGTCAGCAGGTGCAGCAGGATGCTTTCATTCAGGGCGTTCATGCTGAAAACGGCGTGATCCTGCTGTTCTCCATGTAACGGGCGAAGTGATCGCGCTGCTGCGGCGTCATGTGCAGGCCGGCCTTGGTGCGGCGCCACAGGATGTCGCCGGCCTCCTGGGCCCATTCATGCTCGATCAGGTAACGCACCTCGCGTTCATACAGCCTGCCGCCGAAGTGCTCGCCGAGGTCGGCAGGCTTGCGGGCGTCGCCCAGTATCTCGATGGCATTGCTGCCGTGGCGCTGCATCAGCGCGGTCAGCAGCGATTCCGGCATGTCCGGGTAGCGCTGGGTCAGCTGCGGCAGGAAGGCGGCCTGGCCGCCGGGCGGCAGGTCGCCGCCGGGAAGCGCTTCCGACCCGGTCCACTTGCCGTTGGCGCCGCCCATCCACGGCGCGAGCTTGTCGAGCGCCGCTTCGGCCAGCTTGCGGTAGGTCGTGATCTTGCCGCCGTAGACCGACAGCTGCGGCACGTTGACCTCGCCGTCCTCCAGCACCAGCGTGTAGTCGCGGGTGACCGCGGACGGGTCCTCGCTGCCGTCGTCGTACAGCGGGCGGATGCCGCTGTAGCTCCAGACGACCTGGTCCGGCGTCACCGGCTTGGCCGAGTAGCGGCTGACCTGGCTGCACAGGTAGTCGAGCTCCTGCTGGCTGATCGCGCCGCCCTCGCTGATGCTGTTGACCACCATGTCGGTGGTGCCGATCAGCGTGAAATCGCGCTCGTAGGGAATCATGAAGATGATGCGCTTGCCGCTGTCCTGCACGATGTACGCATGGTCGCCTTCGTACAGCTTGGGCACCACGATATGGCTGCCCTTGACCAGCCGTACGCTGGCCTTGGTGCGCGCATGGCCCAGCGTGCCGGCGACCTGGCTAACCCAGGGGCCGGCCGCGTTGACCAGCATGCGGGCGCGCACGGTCTGGCGCTGCTGCGTGGCCGTGTCTTCCAGTTCCGCGTGCCACAGGCCGCCGTCGCGACGGGCGCTGATGAAGCGGGTGCGCGGCAGGATGCTTGCGCCATGCTCGGCCGCCGAACGCAGGTTCAGCAGCACCAGCCTGGCGTCGTCGACCCAGGCGTCGGAATAGATGTAGCCCTTGTGGAACTCGGTCTTGAGCCCGGCGCCGTACGGCGTGCGCAGCAGGTCGATGCCCTTGGAGCGGGGCAGGGTGGTCTTGCCGCCCAGCCTGTCGTACATCAGCAGGCCGGCGCGGATCATCCAGCCCGGCCGCAGGCCCTTGGCATGCGGCATCACGAAGCGCAGCGGCCAGGCGATGTGCGGCGCTATCTTCAGCAGCACCTCGCGCTCTGCCAGCGCTTCGCCCACCAGCCTGAATTCGTAATGTTCGAGATAGCGCAGGCCGCCATGGATCAGCTTGGTGCTGGCCGATGAAGTCGCGCTGGCGAAGTCGTTCTGCTCGCACAGCGCGACCGACAGACCGCGGCCTGCGGCGTCGCGTGCGATGCCGGCGCCGTTGATGCCGCCGCCGACGATCAGCATGTCAACCTGGGAGGGAATATGCATGGTAGCTGCGTCCGTCAATAAAGATCAGTCAATGAGGGGTCACGCCGGCATGAATTTCTATTCAGAAACTACAGGTGAACAGATGTGCCGAGCCTATGAATTTCTGTAAATATACGCCGATTTGAACGGATGTGCAATGTGTCTGAAACAATGTGCAAGCGTTGTCGAAAAGAATGCGCTTGTAGGGATTGTCCGACCCGCATTCCTCCTGTTGGCTGATTGTTGGCAGGCACTTCGGTGCCGATAATCCGGGGACTAGTTGGCCCAGGCCAATCCATATGCCGGCGACGCTGCTACAACGATGCCGCCAGTGCCGAGGAAGAGACGAAACCATGCTGAACCAGCCGATGCAGTTGAGTGAACAAATCCATTACAGGCAGCCTGACCGGGCCGCGCCGGCCACGCCGCTGCGTCGGCTGTACCGCGACCTGATGCGCGACGAGCCGTCGGCGCGGGCGGTGGACGATGCCGATGCATACCTGCGCAAGCAGCTTGCCGCGACCGACGCGCTGGAGTCCGACCTCCCGGCGGACATCGACGATATTTCCGACTGGATCGTGCATAACACCGCGCTGGTCGGCGAGCAGTACCGCAAGTACCTGCAGGATCGCAAGGCCGGCGGCCCGCGCCAATATTTTTCGAACAAGTCGCATGCACTGTATTTCCTGAAATCGGTCGCGCCGACCAAGCTTGTCGACGGCGCCTGGCTGTACGGCCTGGTGCCGCACTGGAACGACGCCCGCTTCACCGCGCTGATCCGCATCTATCTCGAGGAACTGGGCGACGGCGTGCCGGACAAGAACCATGTGCTGCTGTTCAAGCGCCTGCTGTCGACCCACGGCTGCGACCGCTGGGAAAACCTGAGCGAGGATCATTACGTGCAGGGCGTGCTGCAGCTGGCGCTGGCGCGCCATGCAGGCAATTTCCTGCCGGAAGTCATCGGTTTCAACCTGGGCTACGAACAGCTGCCGCTGCACCTGCTGATCTGCGCATACGAACTGAATGAACTGGGCATCGACCCGACCTATTTCACGCTGCATGTGACCGTCGACAATGCCGACACCGGCCATGCGCGCAAGGCGCTCGAGGGCCTGCTCGAAACCATGCCGCGCATCGGCGACCGCGCCAGCTTCATGGCCCGCGTGGCGCGCGGCTACAAGCTCAACATGCTGGGCGCCGGCACCAACTCGGTCATCGACGAATTCGACATCGACCGCGAGATCGTCGCGCTGTTCGCGGAAAAAAGCGTGGTCGGCAAGGAAGCGCATTCGGACTACTGCCGTATCGGCGGCCGTGCGATCAACGACTGGCTGGCCGACCCGGCGCAGATTCCCGCCTTCCTCGATGCGCTGGTCGAACGCGACTGGATCCGTCGCGGCCAGGATCCGCAGAACAGCCGCTTCTGGCGCTTGCTGCAGGGGGAGCGTGCCGAGATGTTCGGCGTGTTCTCCGCCTACGAGCAGCAGGTGATCTACGACTGGATCGCCGACGGCTGGGAAGGTGCGCAGCGCCGCCAGATCAGCTTCCGCGCCCGCCAGCGGCTGATGGACACGCTGGGCGAGCCGGCGCAGATCGGCTGGCATGGCGTGCGCGGCGTGCTGCGCAACCCGGCGCAGCGCAGCGCGGCCGAGGACCAGACCGACTTCAATGTCGAGCTCCGCACGCTGGAGGAAACCCTGGCCGGCATGGAAAGCCGGGACGAGGCGATGCGACTGCTGACCAAGCTGATGTCGCCGGCCAGCCACCACAGTCCGGCCGGCCTGATGGCCACGCGCATCTACAGCCGCATGCTGGGATAAGGGCCGATAAGGGGCCGCGGCGCGGGAGACGGAATGTCCCGCGCGCCGTGGGCCTTGCCAGGCGAGCCGCGCCGGAAACGGCCGACAGCCGCCATGCGCAGGCTGGCGGGCCTTGCAGTATCATCGAGCGATCATGTACCTGATCAACAATAAAACCGGTTTGCCCGAGCCGCTGCCCGAGGACGAAGAGCCGCCTGCCAAGGTGGCGAAGCCGGCCCGGAGTGGCAGCAGTTTTTCCGGAAACAGCCTGTCGCGCAAGAAAGCCGCGCCCATTCCCGGCGAATACAGCCGCACGTCCGACCGCAAGCCGCGCAAGAGCGCGCCCCCCGCCGTCCCCGGCGAAATCACCCGCACATCCGACCGCAAGCGCACGCCGACCGCCCGTCCCGAGCCTGGCGCGAAGCGCGAGAAACCGGCGCAGTCGGCCAAGTCCTACGCAGTCTGGCTGCTGGCGCGGCAGGATTACAGCGCCGCCAGCCTGCGCCGCAAGCTGTCCTCGCGCGGCTACGACGACAGCGAGGTCGATGGCGCAATGGGCTTTGTCATCGACAACCGCTACCAGGACGACCAGCGCTTCGCCGAGCAGCGTTCGCGCGGCTCGGAAAACCGGGCCGGCAACCTGCGCATCGAGATGACGCTGCGGCAGAAGGGCATCGACGCCGGCCTCGCGAAAAGCCAGGTGCAGCAGCTCGCGCCCGAAGAGGAGCGCGTGCTGCATGCGGTGGGGAAATTCCGCGACCAGGTCAGGAAAGGCGGGATGACGCAGGAACTGAAAACCAAGATCTACCGCTTCCTTGCCTACCGCGGCTTTTCGTCCAGGGCCATCCGCGCCGGCATCGAGTCGCTGGGCGTGGACGGCGCATGGGCCGAGGACGCCGGCGACGAAAGCCTGGACTGAGGTCAGTCCCGCTTTCCGGCCGGCTGGTCAGTCCGCCAGCGCCGGCCGGCGGCGGCCCGCCAGCGTGGCCTGCTCGAATGCATGGCCCATCTGCAGCAGGGCCAGTTCGCCCTGGTGGCGGCCGATCAGCTGCAGGCCCACCGGCAGACCGCCGTCGGTGAAGCCGGCCGGCACCGACAGCGCCGGGTGGGTGGTCGCGGTGATGGTGTAGCAGGAACGCATCCAGTCGATGTAGCTCTCCATCTTCACGCCGGCGATTTCCTCGATATACGGTTTTTCGATGTCGAACGGCGGCACCTGGTTCACGGGCGTAACCAGGAAGTCGTAGGTTTCCATGAAGCGGTGCATGCGGAGGAACAGCGCAGTGCGCAGCTTCTCGGCCCGCGCCAGCTGCGCGGCGCTGAGCTTGCGGCCGGCTTCGATATTCCAGACGATGGTTTCCTTGAGCACGCCCGGATGCCGGTCCATCACCGCGCCGTAGTGCAGCTCGAACGCATATGCGCGCAACGCCATGAAGATGTCATGGGCGTCGCGCATGTCGGGATAGGCGTCCTCGACGATGCAGCCCAGGTCCTCGAAGACCTTGCGCTGCGCGTCCAGCGCCTTGACCACTTCCGGGTCCACCGGCAGGCCGCCCATGTCCATCGCCCAGGCGATGCGCCTGCCCTTCATGTCGCGCTCCAGCGGCGCGCGGAACTGCGCGCCGTCCTCGCTGATGGCCAGCGGGTCGCGCGCGTCATGGCCGGCCATGACCGACAGGTGCAGCGCCAGGTCGGCCACGCTGCGCGCCATCGGTCCGTACACCGACAGGCTGCCCCAGCCGTTCTGCGACGGGAAGTCGGGCACCCGGCCGACCGAAGGCCGCAGCCCGACCACGTTGCAGAAATTGGCCGGGCAGCGCAGCGAGCCGCCCATGTCGGTGCCGTCGGCAAGCGCGACCATGCCGGTCGCCAGCGCCACGGCCGAACCGCCGGAGGAGCCGCCGCAGGTCTTGCCGAGGTCGTAGGGGTTGCGGGTCGCACCGAACACTTCATTGAAGGTCTGCGAGCCGGCGCCGAATTCCGGCGTGTTGGTCTTGCCTATGCTGATCGCGCCGGCCGCCTGCTGCCGCTCCACCAGCAGCGCGCTGCGGGTCGGCACGTAGTTGGCGTGCACGCGCGAGCCGTAGGTGGTGCGCATGCCGCGGGTCATGATCAGGTCCTTGTGCGCAACCGGCAGCCCGTGCAGCGGACCGAGCGGCTGGCCCCGGGCCTGCGCGTCGTCGGCGGCCAGGCTGGCCGCCATCGCCTGTTCAGCGTGCAGCGTGACGATGGCGTTGACCTTCGGGTTCACCGCCTCGATCCGTGACAGGTGCGCCTGCATCACGTCCCGTGCCGACAGATGGCCGGCGCGGATCTGCGCGGCCATGTCGACCGCGCTCAGGTAAACGATGTCGTCCTGCATGTTCAGTACCCCAGGGATTGCGGCAGCCATAGCGCCAGTTGCGGGAAGGCGGTCACCAGCAGCAGCGCCACCAGCATCGCGCCAACCATCCACAGCGCCCAGCCTACCGTGGACTCCATGGTGACGCCGGCGATGCGGGTGGTGACCATCAGGTTGACCGCCATCGGCGGCGTGAACTGGCCGATCGCCATGTTCATCGTCAGGATGATGCCGAACCAGACCGGGTCCCAGCCGTAGGCGGTGACGATGGGCAGCAGGATGGGCAGGAACACCAGGAAGATCGAGACCGCGTCGAGCAGCATGCCGGCGATCAGCATCATGATGGTGATCATCAGCAGCATCAGCGCCTCGTTGGAGGTGAAGCCCAGCAGCAGCTTGGCGAACGCGTCGAATGCGCCCAGCGTCGAGCCGGCATGCGCGAATACGCCGGCCAGCGAGATGATCAGCAGCACCACCGCCGAGATCTCGGCCGACTCGACCAGCACTTCGTAGACCTTGCGCAGCGTCAGCGTCCGGTACACGAAGAGGCCCACGAAGAAGCCGTAGAAGGCCGCGACCACCGCCGCCTCGGTCGGCGTGAAGAGCCCGGTGCGCAGGCCGCCGAGGATGATCACCGGCGCCAGCAGGCCCCAGATCGCTTCCTTGAAGCTGTCCCAGAAGCGCGGCGTCTCCTCGTCGGCGTCCAGGCCCCAGCCGTGCTTGTGCGAGAACCAGAGCGTGGGAATGATCAGCGACAGGCCGGCCAGGATGCCGGGTATGACGCCGCCGGCAAACAGCGCCGGCACCGATGCGCTCGGCACCAGCACGCTGTAGACGATCAGCGCAACCGACGGCGGGATCAGGATGGCGGTGGAGCCCGCGGCCGCGATCAGCGTGGCGGAAAACGGCTTCGGGTAGCCCTGCTTGAACATCGCCGGGATCATCACCATCGCGACCGCGGCCGCGTCGGCCGGCCCGGAGCCGGATATGCCGCCCAGGAACATGCAGACCAGGATCGCGACGATGCCCTGCGCGCCGCGGCGTCGGCCGACGATGGCCGAGGCGAAGCGCACGATGCGCAAGGCCACGCCGGCCCGTTCGAACATCATGCCTGCCAGGATGAAGACCGGCAGCGCCAGCAGCGGATACTTGGCCACGCCGTTGTACGCATTGGTCGGCACCGACATGATGCCCAGCCCTTCGATCAGGATCACCGCGGTGCCGCTGACGCCCAGCGCCACCGCCAGCGGCGCGCCGATCGCCATCAGCAGCGCGAAACCCAGGAACAGGATGATGCTGCCTTCGGCGATCATGGGCGGCTCCCGGCATTGCGCACGGTGCGTACCAGGCGGCCCAGGATGCGCAGGAAGATCACCACCGACAGCAGCGGCAGCCACAGGCTGTAGAGCCACTGCGGGATGCCGATGCCGGGCGACGTCGTGTCGTACTGCCAGTCGTCGAGGAACAGGAAATAGCCGTACCAGGCCATGACCGCGAACATCAGCATGCCCAGCAGCAGCACCAGTATCTCAAGCGGCCGGGCAAGCGACGCCGGCAGGCGCTCGACGATGAAGGTCATGCGGATATGGCGGTCGCGGGCGAAGGCGGCGGCGGCGCCGAACAAAGTCAGCACCACCATCAGGAAGATCGAGAATTCCTCGGTGAACGCGAAGGACACGTTGGTGAAATAGCGCACCAGCACGTTGGCGAAGGTAATGACGCAGATCAGGGCCATGGCCAGCGCGGCGCAGGCCTCCTCGATCTTGATCGGCACCCGGGGCTGGTCTTCGGGCGCGTCTTTTTTTTCAGGCAGTTCACTCATGGTTGCGGCGGATGGGGCGGCCGGGCGGCCTTGTAAAGAAAAACGCCGCCGGCGGCAAGGCCAGGCGGCGACGGGTGCGGGAGGCGCTTACTTGCGCGCGGCGATGTCGGTTTCGGCCTGCTTCACCAAAGCCGGGCCGATGGTTTTCGCCCACTTGTCGTAGACCGGCCGGGTCATTTCCTTGAACGGCGCGATCTCGGCGGCCGACAGGCGGGTGACCTTGACGCCGCTGGCTTCGACTTCCTTGTAGGCGCTGCCGTCGGCGGCGGTCAGGCCCTTGCGCGCCATCGAGGTCTCTTCCTTGCCTGCCTGCAGAGCGGCTTCGCGCACCGCGTCCTGGTCGGCCTTGTTCCAGCCATCCCAGACCTTCTTGTTGACCACGAAGATCAGCGGGTCGGCGACATAGCCCCAGATCGTCAGGTACTTCTGGCCGACGGCGGCGATCTTGGCGCCGGTGAAGACCGAGATCGGGTTTTCCTGCCCGTCGACGGCGCCCGACGCCAGCGCCGGCTGCGCATCGGCCCAGCTCATCTGGGTCGGATTCGCGCCCAGCGCGGTGAAGGTGTCGTTGAACAGCGGCGAGCCGACCACGCGGAACTTCATGCCCTTCATGTCGGCCGGGCTGCGGATCTCGCGCTTGGAATTGCTGATCTCGCGGTAACCGTTCTCGCCCCATGCCAGCGGCACCACGCCATTTTTCTCCAGCACCTTGAACAGGTCCTGGCCGGTCTTGCCCTGGGTCAGCGCGTCGAGCGCGCGGTAGTCCGGCAGCAGGAAGGGCATCGAGAACAGGTTGAGTTCCTTGACCTGCGGCGACCAGTTGATCGACGAGCCGACCGCCATGTCGATCACGCCCTGGCGGATCGCGGTGAATTCGCGGGTCTGGTCGCCGGCCACCAGCGAGGTGCCCGGATACATCTTGATATTGATGCGGCCCTGGGTTTTTTCCTTGACCAGCTCCGCCCAGCGCTCGCCGCCCTTGCCCCACGGGAAAGCGGTGCCGAGGACGGTGGACAGGCGGTATTCAGGCTGGTATTTCTGCTGGGCGTAAGAAGGGGCGGCTGCCGTGAACGTAGCGGCGAGCGCAATGGCGACGAGGGATTTCTGCAAGGTTGTTCTCCATTTGACAGGCGGCTGGCCTTGGCAGGACGCCGCCCTGAATTGTAGGTGCGCTGCTGTTTTACAGCAATCTTGTACAGGAGGCAACCGGGAAAGGGAGATGGCTTGCAACGAAAGCCGGATAGCATCAACCCGCCGCGGGCCGATGCCGGCGCGGCGGGGTCGTCGGCTACAGCGGCGTCAGTAGCGGTACGGGTTGTTCGGCCGGCGGTCGTAGCGGTTCGGCACGCCGTCGCCGTCGCGGTCCCAGTGGCGGCCGCCATGGTGATGCCCATGCCCGCGCCATTCCTCGCGGTAGATCGGGCGCGGCTGGACATAGACCGGTGCCGGCTGCACATAGACCGGGCCGGGCTGCACGTAGGCCGGCGGCCCGAGGTAGCGTGGCGGCGGGCCGTAGGGAGCCGGCGCTATATAAGCGCCAGGCACGCCGACATTGATATCGACATCGACCCGCGCCATTGCCGGCGCAGCCGCCAGCAGCGCCGCGCCGGCCAGCAGGGTAATCAGTCCAGAGCTCAGGATCTTCATTTCATTCTCCATCGTTAATGATTAATTAAACCGCGAATCCGGTCATAAAGCCAATGGATACGCGTAAGCATCGTTACCAGATGTTTCTGGCAACTTTTTAAGTAAGAAAGCGCTGACGCCGATAAGGGTGTATGTCTGATTCCTTGCCCGGTGTTTATAGAGAAAAATGCAACTCCTGATCCATTCCGGGGCATGCGATGACACAGCACAACGACCAAACGCCCGCGGGCGTCGTCGCACAGCGGCAAGCAGCGGGGAACACGTTGTCCGAAGGCGAGACGCGCGTGCTGCCGGTGCTTGAAGAGCAGCTGGAGATTCGCAAGGTCCCGGTGGAAACCGGCGCGGTAAGGGTGAGAAAGATCGTCCACGAGGAAAACCGCACGGTCGACCTGACGTTAATGCAGGAGGAAGTCAGCGTTACACGGGTGCCGGTAAACAAGGTGGTGGAAAACACGTTCCAGCCACGTCAGGAAGGCGACACGCTCGTCATCCCGATTTTCGAGGAAGTCGTAACCCGGCACCTGGTATTGGTGGAGGAAGTGCGTATCACGACCCGCCGCAATCCCGAAGCAAGCAGGCAGCAAGTTACCTTGAAGCGCGAAGAAGCGGTGGTCGAGCGCTATGACGCGGCAAGCGGGAGCTGGAAGCCCGAACCCACGCTATAGCCCATCGCCCACTATTTGCAAGACCATCAAGCTACTCTAAGGAGCACCAACATGGACCAGACCGTCATAGGCGTATTCGACACGTACGAGCATGCCGAGCGTGCGCAACAGCAGCTGATTTCACGCGGATTCTCCGCCAACGATGTGCAGGTCCGCGCGCATGGCGCGGACCTTTCCGGAGCAGGGCGCAGCGGCACGACCGCAACGACCACCACCACGACCGACCATGATGTCGGCTTCATGGACAGCGTCCGCAACTTCTTTTCCGACCTGTTCGGACCGGACGCGGACGATGCCGGACACTATTCCGAAGCGGTGCGCCGCGGCGGCGCGGTCGTGGCGGTCACGGTGTCCGACGAATCCCGCGTCGACAGCGCACGCGAGGCGCTTGCGGCCACCGGGGCGGTCGACATCGAGAAGCGCGTCGCCGAATGGAAGGAGTCCGGATACCAGGGCTACAGCCCCGCTGCGGCTCCCTATACCCGCGACGAAATCGCGCAGGAACGTTCCCGCGTGATCCCGGTGGTCGAGGAAGAGCTGGAAGTCGGCAAGCGCCAGGTCGACCTGGGCTCGGTGAGGGTGGTGTCGCGCATGGTCGAGACCCCGGTCAATGAATCGGTCACGCTCCGCGAGGAACATGCCAGCATCGAGCGCCGTCCGGTCGATCGCCCGGCGTCGGAAGCCGACCTGGCCAATTTCGGCGGCGAGAGCATCGAGGTGCGCGAGACGGCGGAAAAAGCCGTGGTCAACAAGACGGCCCGCGTGGTAGAGGAGGTCAGCGTGGGCAAGACTGCAACCGAGCGTACCGAGCAGGTCAGCGACACCGTGCGCAAGACCGTCGTCGATGTGCAGAACGACGGCAGGAACACCGGCGCCGGCATCAGCGGCAGCATGATGGGCACCACTGCCGACAACATGGCCGCCACCAATACGTCGGCGGACTATGACGACGCGTTCCGCAGCGACTGGAACACCCGTTACGCCAGCATGGGCGGCAGCTACGACGACTATGCGCCGGCCTACCGCTACGGTTCGACGCTGGGCGCGGACACCCGCTACAAGGGACGTTCGTGGGACGAGATCGAGTCCGATGCGCGCAATGACTGGCAGACCCGCTATCCCAACAGCACCTGGGAAAACTTCAAGGCCGCCGTGCGCCACGGCTGGGAACGGGTAAGCGGCCAGCGTTAATCGCCGCTGATCTTACTGGCCCCGACAACGCCCTGCATCGCAGGGCGTTTTTATTTGGCGGCCCCGGCCGCGGCGTCCAGCAGGTCGAGCATGGCCGGGTCGTGGGTGCAGGCGCGCGGCGGCAGGCCGGCCCAGTTCAGCGTGGCCAGCGGTGCGCCATTGTCGATCAGTTGCTGCGCGAGAAGGTGCCTGCCGTCCCGTACCACCGCATGCAGCAGGCTGTCGCCGCGCACGTGGTCGCGCAGGTCCAGCGGCTGGTCGAGGATGATGAGGCCGTTGACCAGCGTGCCGAGATTGCAGGGCAGGCCGCTTTCGAACAGGAATTTCTGCTCGTGGACCTGCTGCTGTATCGTCGTCTCCTGCAGCGCCTTGTCCTTTTCCAGCAATTCGCGATGGCTGTGGTGTTCCGCTTCGCGTTTTTCCTGCTCCAGCAGCGCGGCCAGTTCATTGAGCTGCCGCTCCATTTCCCGGGCGCTGTCGAACCGGCCGGCAAGGCCGTCCGGCTGCGTCGCCGGCGCGGCAGCCGCCTGCGATGGATGATCGTGCGCCGACGCGCCGGGCGACGCCGGCTCGGCGCCAGGCGCCGTGTCCCCGCGCGTCGCGAGCAGCTGCGCGGGCAGCCACAGCAGAATGCCGCTGACGGCGGCCAGTGCGGCGGCAAGCACGGCCGCGTTGAGCAGGCCCGGCTGCTGGAAATAGAAACGGTCCAGCGCCAGCAGGCCGGCCGCCATCGCCAGCGGAATCAGCAGCAGCGCGGTGATTGCCAGCGGCGCCAGCCGGCGCGTCGACGACGCCGGCCAGAAGCCCAGCCGCTGCAATGCAAACAACTGCTGCGCGCCGACCAGTCCATAGAGCACCCATAGCAGGCTACGGTAAGGCTTCCAGTGCATCGAGGCCGCGGCCAGCGGCTGCGCCTTCTGCAGCAGGCCCAGGCCCAGCGCCAGGCTTGCAAACATCAGCAGCGGCGCGGCGATGGCGCACAGCAGCAAATAGAAGCCGAATGTCTGGCCGGCCGCCGGCCTGGACTGCCGCGGCACGGGCTGCGGGCGCAGGCAGGTCCAGGCGCTGATGGCGAGCAGCGCGGTCAGCAGGCACAGCCCGGTCAGGTCCGCGCCATTGCGCAGCAATGCGATCATCGCCGCCCAGCCGTCCACGCGCATCTCAGCTTCCACACAGCCCCATCACCTTTTCCTGCTGCGTGCAGCTGCGCGCCGCCGGTCCTGCCGGGCGCGACTGCCGCAGGCCGGCCGGCGCCCCGGCGCCCTGCTGCGCGATGCAGTTGCGCATCGCCCGTTCCATCGGCGGGTAATAGCTCCAGCCCTTGCCCAGCGCCGGCAGTTCCAGCTTGACTTCCTTCCACTTCGCATGGCCCTGCGACTGCAGCGTGTCGAAGTTGCGGCACAGGGAATCGGCGAATGCGTTCAGGTAGCGCGTGGTGTGCTCGAGGTTGTAGTCATAGGTGACCAGGAAAGCCTTCACGGTCAGCGTCGGCACTTCCTCGGTGATCCAGTTCGGGTAGCTCGACGGACGGATCGCCGCCGGGTAGTAGGTCTCGACGGCGCGTTTGCTTTCCCTGGCCTTGTCGTCGAGCTTGAGCAGCTTGATGAACTGGCGCGCTTCCGGCTTCATGTCGGCGAACAGCTTGGCCGGCTGGCCCGCGACGATGACGGCGACATCCACCGACTTGTCGGTCGTCAGCCTGATCAGCGCTTCCTCGTTGCTGACATAGGTCGCATTGCTTTCCGGCAGCGGCTGCTCGAACATCAGCCGGTAGAGCGTGGTCGCCGACAGCGCGGTGCCGCTGCCCACCGGGCCGATGCTGAGCTTCTTGTCCTTGATTTCATGGATGTAGTTGAGCGGGGAATCGGCGCGGACGACGAAATAGATTTCCTCGTTGTACAGCGGCATGACCACCCGCAGCGGACGGATGATGCGGCCGGCGGCGCGGTTGCCGCTTGCCGCCTGGTCGAGGAACGCCTGGTAGACGTCGGACTGCACCAGCGCGAACTTCACGCCGGCTTCGTCGCGCAGCCGCGCGACGTTGTCCGCCGATCCCTTGGACGGCAGCACTTCCAGGTTGATGTCGGCCGGTTCGGCCACGAACTTGGCGAGGTCGCGGCCTATCTGTATATAGGTGCCGCGCTCCGATGCGGTGACGATCTTGTATTCCGCCCGGGCGAGCGCCGCGGTCGGCGGCAGGCCCAGCATCAGGAGGAGCAGGAGGTAACGTTTCATGGGCGGCTCCGGTAGTTATGGGGAAGACTTGCTGCACAGGTTCATCGCGCGCATCGCTTCGCTGCAGGCGGCGTTTTCGGCAGGCAGTGGCGGCACGGCAAGCGCGGCGGCTGCGGGCGCGGCGACGACGTTGCGGGCGACCGGCGGCGTCGGGCGTTCGCTCGCGGCGGCAGCGGCAGCGGCGGGGGCTGCACGCGCGGGCGCACGTGGGGCCGGAGCCGCCGCAAGCGGCGCGGCGGGAGCGGGGATCTTGCGAACGGTCGGCGCGGGGGCAGGCGTTGGGACGGCAGGGACTGGGACGGCGGAAGCAGGTGCAGTGGAAGCCGGTGCGGCGGAAGCGGCCGCCGGCGTGGGTTCGGTGGCCGCTGGCGCCGGCCGCGCCGCCAACGGCAGCAGCCGTTCCGGCATCGCCAGGATCGCCAGCGATGCGCCGACCAGTATCAGCAGCGACGCAAACCAGAGCCTGACCGGCCAGGCCGGCCTTGGCTGCGCCGGACCGGACTGCGGCATTGCAATGCTGGAGGAGATCGCATAGCCCGGCACCAGCGGCCGCATCGCGGGCGGGCCGGCGTCACCCGGCGCGGAGATAGCTGCGGCAACGGTCGCGTGCGGCGGATCCTGACGGTCAGCCCCGGCAGGAAACGCCGGCGATGGAATTTCGCTCGGCTCCTGGCCCATGGTTTCGAGCCGGGAAAATAGACGACTCATCGTCCGTCCTTGTTCGAATTGATAAATTTTTCCAGCGGGATGTCCCTGGTCGCCTGCGGGGAATCCGTGCATTTTCTGGAAAAGAACTTAGCAAATTATAACGAAAAAGGCTTAGTGGACAATGGAAATGTTAAACGACAGGATGCCTGCCATCCCGTATCGCGCAAGGAGCGTCACGCCAGGCTGGCCTGCCGGACCCGGCGCAGGTTGGGCTGGAAGAAGCGCGCGACCTGCAAGGCGCCGACATGGCGGTCGATGAACTCGACCTTGCCGGACGCGCCGAGCACGGTGTTCCATTCCGCTTCCAGCCGGGCGGTGGTCAGCGCGGCATGGGCTGGCGTCAGGGCCACCGACGGCAGCACGTCGGCCTCGGTCAGCGCGGCGGCCATCAGCGCCAGCCGCGGCCGGGTCACGAGGCTGGCCAGTTCCGGCCGCGGCGGCGCCGCCGGCGGCGTCACGATGCCGCTGTGCCAGTCGTGGCAGCAGCGCGCCAGCGGCACGCCGCACGCGCTTTCGGTCGCCAGGATCAGCGTCGCCAGCACCGCCCGGTCGGCTGCGGCGACGCCGGCGGCTGCCAGGTAGGGAGATGCGGCCTCGATCGAGCACAGTTCATGCTGGAACGGGTAGAGCCGCCGCCCGCCATCGTGGTGGAAGTCGTGCAGCAGCGCCGCCAGCAGCAGCAGCGCCTGTTCCTCCCTTGCAAGCGCCGCCAGCTGGGCTATCGCCAGCGTGCACAGCAGCACCTCGCGGTAGTGGCGGGCGTTGTGGTAGCCATTGGCCATGCCGGCGCCGATGCCGGCGTCGATGTCCCGCGCGGCCGCCATGCCTGCGCGGTGCAGCGGATCCGCAGGCGCCACGGCGGTGACCTGCATCGCCAGCGTGAACGCCTGCGCCAGCGGCGCCGGCGTCGCCGCGAGCGTGTCGAAGGCGGCGACGATGTCGCGGGCCGCCGCGAACGGGTCCATGTCGGCCGTCATCCGGAACGGCGGATGATCCAGCAGCGCAGCCATGCTCATGCGCGCTTTCCGGTGTTTCCGATGAAGGCGGCGACGTCGACATCGTCCATCTGCTCGGGCTTCAGGTAGCGCTCGCCGTAGCGGCGGTACAGGCCGGTGCTCAGGAAGAGGTCGAACAGGTCCGGGTCGATATGCCCGATCTGCTTCAGGTGGGCGAGGATGGCGATCGACTCCGACAGCGTCTTGGCCTTCTTGTACGGGCGGTCGCAGGCGGTCAGCGCCTCGAAGATGTCGGCAATGGCCATGATGCGCGCCGGCACCGACAGGTCTTCCTGTCCCAGGCCGCGCGGATAGCCGCTGCCGCTCAGCGTCTCGTGATGCGTGCCCGCATATTCCGGCACGCGGCGCAAATTTTTCGGCAGCGGCAGCTGTTCCAGCATGACGATGGTCTGCATGATGTGTTCGTTGATCTTGTAGCGGTCCTCGGCGGTCAGCGTGCCGCGCGAGACGCACAGGTTGTACAGCTCGCCCTGGTTGTACAGGTGTTCCGGCACCTTCATCCTGAAGCCGTAGGCCGGGTCCAGGCCCGGGCTTGCCGGGCGCGGGATCAGGTGATGCGGCTTGTCGGCCAGCAGCCGTTCCTGCGCCGGCAGCGGGGCCGGCGGCAGCAGCGAGACCCGCGACAGCTCCTCGTTGGACAGGCCCAGCCGGTCGTCGAAATGGCGCAGCCAGGTGCGGCCGGCGATCGCATGCAGCCGCTCGACCGCGGAAGCGGCCAGGGTCTCGCCGCCGATATTGCAGCCGGCGACGAAGGCGAAATCGTCTTCCAGCTCGCGCACGCTGGCCGCGAAGGCGGCGTCGGCCACGGCCGCGTCGACGCCGTCCAGCCTGGCCTGCAGCCGCGCGATCTCGGCGTCGCGCCGCAGGATCTCGAAGCGCAGCCGCACTTCATGGATGCGATTGTGGATGACTTCGAGCTTGGTCGCCTTCTCGACGATGTGTTCCGGCGTGGTGATCTTGCCGCAGTCGTGCAGCCAGGCGCCGATGCGGAATTCCCGCCATTCGTCGGCGCTGGCGAAGCGGAAATCGGCCAGCGGGCCGCTGTCGACGCCGCAGGCTTCCTCGGCCAGCATCATCGCCAGCTGCGGCACGCGTTCGCAGTGGCCGCCGGTATGGGCGCTCTTGGCGTCGATGGCGCCCGCCAGGATGCGCACCATCGCGTCGATCAGCTCATTCTGCGCCGCCATCAGGTGATGGTTCTCCAGAGCCACCGCGGCCTGGGCGGCCAGCGCCTCGACGAAACTCGTATCCTGCCGGCTGAAGGCGACCACCTGACCGCTCTGCCGGTCGGTCGCATTGATGAACTGCAGCACGCCGATGACCTCGCCGCCGCGCGGCGCCATCGGCACGGCCAGCATCGACACCGTGCGGTAGCCCGTTTCCAGGTCGAAGTGCCGGGTGCCGCTCAGGTCGAAGCGGGACTCGGTGTAGACGTCGTCGATGAACACGCTCTTGTTGTTCAATGCGACGTTGGTGCAGACATGGCGTTCGTCGGGCCGCCCGGTGTGCGGGTCGATCAGCGGGATTTCAACCGAGGGCAGGTGGTCGGAGCGCGAGCGCAGCGCAAAGCGCAGCCCGCCGCCCTCGGTCTTCAAATAGAGCGTCGCCGCGTCCGCATTGCAGATGCGCTTGCCCGCCATCAGGATATGCCGCAGCAGCTTGTCGCGGTCCCGCTCCGACGCCAGCAGCAGGCCGTTTTCCACCAGGCTGGCCAGCTGCTCGCGCACTTCGGTCAGGCTTTGCTGCATCAGCGGGGCGGCCGCGCGCGGCAAGGTGCAGGGGTCACGTAGCGTTGCTGGCATTTGCATGATTGGATCGCAAAAGAATAGTTTTCGTGTAAGGAATAATGTAGCATTGTATTGCAGTATGGAAATTAATTTGGAGTTTGATTGTTTCTGGGCAACAACTAGGGGGAGCGCGATGTTGAAAACGGGACGGAAAATGCGGCTGGCAGCCACCGCGGTGACAAGGACGATGGCGATCGCGATGGCACTGGCCTGCGCAACGGCGCCCGCCGTCGCGCAGGAGACCGGCGCAATCGGCTATGTGATGAAGGTCAGCGGCGAAGCGACCGTCGTCAATGACGGCAAGGCCGTTCCCGCGGAGGTCGGCACGCCGCTGCTGCAGGGTTCGACGCTGCGCACCGGCCCGGCCGGGTCCATGGGCGTGACGCTAAAGGACAACACCGTGATGTCCTTCGGACCGAACAGCGAACTGCGCGTCGCCGAATTTTTGTTCGCGCCCGCCCGCAATGAACTGAAGCTGACCGCCAGCATCACCCGCGGGACGATGAACTTCATTTCCGGCGTGATCGCCAAGCTCAAGCCCGAAGCGGTGCAGGTGCAGACGCCGACCGGCACCATCGGCGTGCGCGGCACCCATTTCCTGGTGAAGGTGGACGGCTGATGCTGGCCAGGCTTTCCGGCGCGCTGGTCCTGGCGGCCAGCGTCGCCCTTGCAGGCTGCGCGTCGAAGTCCTACGTGGTGCTGGTGGAAAGCCCCGATGGCAGCACCGGGGCGATCATCGTCGACAGCGGCCGCGGCGGCCAGCTGGTGAATCGCAAGAACCAGGGCGTGACGATGGACGGTGCGAACGGCGCGCCATTCGACGTCGAGGCCGCCCGCCTGCAAGCCGACTTCGCTGCCGCTCGGGACGCACAGCCGGCGCTGCCGGCGCGCTACCAGTTCTATTTCAATACCGGCGGCACCAGCCTCACCACGGAGTCGGCGAACTTCATCCCGGTGGTGCTGGAAGATGTGCGCCAGCGCGGCGCCGCGGCGGTGTCCATCATCGGCCATACCGACACGGTGGGGGATGACGCATCCAACGAAAAGCTGGGCCTGATGCGGGCGCGCTCGATCGCGTCGATGCTGCAGCGGACCGGCCTGCAGGCGCTGGAACTGAGCATCGTGTCCCACGGAAAACGCAACCTGCTGGTGCCTACCGCCGACAATGTGGCGGAGCCGCGCAACCGGCGGGTCGAGGTGAATATACGGTAACGGAGGCAGGTGATTGCGCCGGCAGCGAGGATGGTGCTTGTCGCGGTTGGCGAATAGGGCCATTGCCATGTGCTAGCGCGGTCTTTCGCTGTTTAACCTGGTCTCTATCGCTCCTCCATCGCGCGTTGGATAAAGCGTAGAGAAAGCAGCGATGTCGCGTCAAAACCGCTATTTGCTATCGCGGTCTTCAGTCGTGGTGATCTGTGCCTCATCCATGAGACTCGCCGCGCTATTTCGCGAGAAGTGGCGCACCAGCCCTGACGGAGGGTGACTTGTATCTACCCCATGTAACTTTCTGAAGTGTCTCTCGCAATGAATTCCGCCAGTTGGCCAGGCGTCGCTGACTTCGCGGATGAAAACAATACGCCAGCCGCCTGACCCACGCCTGCTTACTTCCTGTGCCAGCTAACGCTTCCGCTGTCCGCCACCTCATCAGGCACTGTAATCCGGCGTCGCGTGGCACGGCTGCGGAAACGTGAAATCGCCGTCGCGGCTTGCCATAGGTATTTACGCCCAGCCTGAGTCCATTAACCCGTCTAAATCCGTGTCCTAACGGTGTCGCGATTCAATAATGGTTTGCCAATCGGTGCCAAATAGCGTTGAGTAATGCGCTACTTTATTCAATTCAAACTTGCCAGACGGGCTTACCCAATGACTACAGCCGGCTTCGCAATTGGGAACGAGATATCCCGGTAAATACTTGTCACCCAGTATCCCGCCGAATAGGCCACCAACAGAGGTACCAATCATTGCCGCGACCGGTCCCTCCGTCGGCGAAGGGTAATTGTAAATGGCACTTACAGAATCGACTGTGACACTGCCGGTCGCATTGTCCACTGTTACCGGATGTAGGAATGCCCGGTCTTTTCCATTTGCCAGCTCATTTTGATTCTGGTATCCAACGAGGAAAAGATTTTCGTCTTTGTCCTGGATGAAGTAGACATTCTGGCCGAATGCGCGTCGGGAGCCGTCTGGCGTGCTGCTATCTGCTGGCAGCTTGTTATTGTCAACATTTAGATCATTTGTTCGGCGGAAAGCTTCGAAGTTAATGCGATTTCGCCCGTTAAATAATTCCATGGGTAAGGCTTGATAAAACTCTGAATGTCCGCTATCACTAACCATAAGCCTATACATGCCCTTATTTTTTATGATTGAAACAAATCGGGGCAACGCTGTATCGCTCGAGAATTTAAATTCTCGCAGGTTTTCCAGAACATAGGGGTTTTCCCGATTCCAGTAATAAGCAACCATCGATCTGCCGTTATATTCAAACGTTGCAAACAGATACCCTCCCTTACTACCAGGGCCGGAGGAGTCCGGGAGCCAGGCCAGGCTCGACGGATGTGTTTCATCTGGAAATCCGGCGAACGTGTTATTAAGTGATTGACTAAGTTCCCTGGTGAATGGTGCCGATCCTGCTTTCAACATTCCACTATTGGCGTCGAGACGGCTGGCAGGCACTTTGAAACCCATGATCGACCCTCGATCGCCTGTCGGTTTCGAGAAAGGCGAGGCCCATTGTTTGCTCTCATTATTGACATTTTCAGCATTGCTGATGAACACGCGAGACGTACCGTCATCCAGCTTGTGCGTCCGCACAATGCTCTGCGTGTGGTCTTTCGGTTCGAAGCTTTCCGAAGAAGTCGTATCCAGGTAATTAAACGATTCTACGGCGCTGTAACCCGCCCCCGACAACGCTTCGTCCACCGAGCCTGAAAGCTTTTCACCCCCAGGTGTCGTATTGCCATAGGCCAGCGCGATCTTGGTGACAATGGCCCGTGCTGCCTGTGCCGGATTAACCATCATCATGCAAAGCAGGACCGCCCCAAGAATAGGCATGCCCGCTGAAAGCGTCCGCGTCTTTCGCGAAAATTTTTTGGAAAACATGTTTATTCCTTCGATGAGTATATGCCTTCGACAAATTTCTCTGTTGAAGAAGGCAATTTTGCGGAAATGAATCTCGACGAAAACGCTGGTATTGCCGGTGCGTCAATTCACCAGCATGACATGCGTGATGATTGCCCGGTCTCCCTGGCAACTGGTGTAATAAAGCCTTACCTGGCGAGAAGCAAGTTTTGCTGCCAGGGCTAGATCAAACACTTCACGAAAATTGGTATTGGATCTTGGTACGTTGTACAAGCTGCCGCCGCATGTCGATGACTTGGTGCCACCGATAATCACGTCATTTGGATCAGCATAAAAATCGGTTACGTTCACCGTTGTATCCGCTGCCATGGCGGCGGACGAGAGAAACAGGGCAAGGATAGGCAGGGTTTTTTTGAACATGATTACTCTCCAATAATTAAATTTAAAATAGCGACTTGGCTTGGTTTTTAATAACGACTTTTGCTAAGCTAAAGTGATCGTTAATCGATCATTCTCATTATATAAATGGCATCACCGTATTGCATCCGGCATTAAGTATTGCCGCCAGCATAAAGTATGCTAGTTATTTAACAAAATATCGCTTATCCATTTATCTATTTAACTCCTATTTCCTGCGTTAAGATAGGATTTGGATAAAATAAATTTGGCGTTCAACGATCTTTTTCCCGTGCCGATTCAAATACCGTCTTATTAATTTACTGATCGCACAAAGTGAAATTGGTGCGTTCGGTTATCACTACGCAATCGATCTAATTGGAGTGATCGAACTTCAAACTGGAAATGGCTAGGGAGTGAAATGAAATGTGTTCGCCTATTGGCTACTGGTATGCTGATTGCCGCAATTTTCGCTTCCGGAAATTACTGGTTCAGCCACTTTTCAAAGCCGGCGTCCTTGCCCTTGGCTGTCATCCCCCGGGAAGCGCAATCATCGCTTGACGTCACTGCTGCCCGGAATCTCTTCGGGAAACGTGTCGAGATGCTGACGCGCCGCGACTACAAGCTGACCGGGGTGATTTTTTCGGGCGCGATTACCGATCGCATGGCCATTATTTCCGTCAATAGGGAGCCTGCGGCTGTGGTGAGACTTGGTGGGCAACTACAAGCGGGTGTCACGCTGAAAGAAGTACATCGATTCAATATCATCCTGTCCATCGAACATGGCGACCTGCGTGTCGACTTCCCGCGAACGGCCCAGGCGCCGGCAGATAATTACGCCCTTGTCGAGAATCCGGAGCCCGTCCAGGTAACGGAAGCAGGACTGGCAGTGAACCAGGCAGAGGAAGCGGGCAGGGCGGAGTCGCCGGCGGCGGCGACACGTCCGGCGCCATGGGGGCTCTCCCGGCCAGATCCCGTTCCGGGCATCCCGGCCGTCATCCGGGCAGCGCCGCCGATGCGTTAGGCCTGCCGCGGATCGGATCCGCGCGGATACCCGCAATGCCATGCCTGCCTGTTAAACACCGTTTGGCCTGGACGATTACCTCCCGCTGCCACCATGCCTGGCGCCAGCGATGAATGCCTGCCAGGAATCGTTGATCCGAAGCCGTCCGCATTCGCGTAAAATTCCGCGCTATTCCTTCACCCACCCGACAGCACGCACATGACCATCAAATCCGACAAGTGGATACGCCGCATGGCCGAACAGACCGGCATGATCGAACCGTTCGAGCCGGGCCAGGTGCGCACCAACGCCAGCGGCCAGAAGATCGTCTCCTACGGCACCTCGTCCTACGGCTACGACATCCGCTGCGCGGACGAATTCAAGATCTTCACCAATATCAACAGCACCATCGTCGACCCGAAGAACTTCGATGAAAACTCCTTCGTCGACATCAAGAGCGACGTCTGCATCATTCCGCCGAACTCGTTCGCGCTGGCCCGCACCATCGAATATTTCCGCATACCGCGCAGCGTGCTGACCATCTGCCTGGGCAAGTCGACCTACGCGCGCTGCGGCATCATCGTCAACGTGACGCCGTTCGAGCCGGAATGGGAAGGCTACGTGACGCTGGAGTTTTCCAATACCACGCCGCTGCCGGCCAAGATCTATGCCGGCGAAGGCTGCGCCCAGGTGCTTTTCTTCGAGAGCGATGAAATCTGCGAAACCTCCTATCGCGACCGCGGCGGCAAGTACCAGGGCCAGACCGGCGTGACCCTGCCCAAGACCTGACGCCAGGCGACGCCACGGTGGACCAGGCATCCCCGCAGCACGACTGCTGCGTCCTGCTCGACGACTGTCATGCCAGCCCGGAGGCGCCGACCTCCCGGCTCTACACCGGGCATGTCCAGACCCTGGTCTCCGCCGATGCGGCTGGCCTGGACGCGCTGCTGCAGCACGCGCAGCAGGCGCTGGCGCGCGGTTTGCACGCGGTGCTGCTGTGCGACTACGAACTCGGGAAAGGCCTGCATCGCATCGCGCCGCGGCCACCGTCCGGGACGGGTGCGCAAGTGCTGCTTTTTTCGGCATGCCGCATGCTGAGCGCCGACCAGGCGGACGCCTGGCTGGCGCAGAGGGCCGGCGACGCGCCGGCCGGCATCGCGGGACTGCGCGCCGGCGAGGACGCGGCACACTTTTCCCGCGCCATCGCGCGCATCCATGCCTGGCTGGAAGCCGGCGACGCCTACCAGATCAATTACACCTGGCGCTATCATTTCGACGCCTGGGGCGAGCCGGCGGCGCTGTACCGCCGGCTGCGCGCGCGCCAGCCGGTGCCCTACGGCGCGCTGGTGCTGCTGCCGGACGGCAGGGCGGTCCTGTCGCTGTCGCCCGAGCTGTTCATGCGGCAGACCGGCCGCAGGCTGACGGCGCAGCCGATGAAGGGCACGGCCGCGGCCAGCGGCGACGCCGCGCGCGACGCGCAGGCCGCGGCGCACATGCAGCAGGACCCCAAGTCCCGCGCCGAGAACCTGATGATCGTCGACCTGCTGCGCAATGACTTCGGCCGGGTCGCCGAAACCGGCTCGGTGGGGGTGCCGGCCCTGTTTCAGGTGCAGCGGTTCGGCGCGGTATTGCAGATGACGTCGACCGTGACGGCGACGCGGCGGGCCGACGTGGACACGGGCCAGGTGCTGGCAGCGCTCTTTCCCTGCGGCTCCGTGACCGGCGCGCCGAAGCGCCGCGCCATGCAGATCATCCGCGAGCTGGAAGACGCGCCGCGCGGCATCTATACCGGCGCCATAGGCTGGCTGGAGGCGTCCGGCGACTTTTGCCTGTCGGTGCCGATCCGCACGCTGGCGCTGGCGCCGCCCCGGGGCGGCCTGCGCAGCGGCGTGCTGGGCGTGGGCGCCGGCATCGTGCACGACAGCCGCGCCGCCGACGAATATGCGGAGTGCCTGCAGAAGGCGCGTTTCCTGACGGGGCTGGCGCAACCGTTCACCCTGTTCGAAACCATGCGCGCAAGCCGCGACGGCGGCTGCGCACATCTGCGGCGCCACCTTGCCCGGCTGGCGGCGTCGGCCCAGTACTTCGGCTTCGGCTATGACGAAGCGGGAGTGCAGGCCGCGCTTGACGCGGCCTGCGCCGCACTGCCCGATGGCGCGCATGCTCTGAAGCTGGTGCTGGCCTTCGACGGCAGCGCCAGCATCGCGGCCAGCCCTCTGGCGCCCTGGCCGCGGCCGGCCACGGTGCTGCTCGCGCCGCAGCCGACCTGCTCCGACGAGTTGTTCCTGAGGCACAAGACCAGCCTGCGCGAACGCTACGACAGCGCCTGGCGCGCGGCCCAGGCCGAAGGTGCATTCGACATGCTGTTCCATAACGAGCGGGGCGAGCTGACCGAGGGCGGGCGCAGCAATGTGTTCCTGCTGCTGGACGGCGCCTGGCTCACGCCGCCGCTGGGCGCGGGCGTGCTTCCCGGCGTGATGCGCAGCGTGCTGCTGGACGATCCGGCATGGGCCGCACGGGAGGCTAGGCTGACGCTGGATGATCTGAAGCGCGCGGAAGGGCTGGTCGTATGCAATGCGCTGCGCGGCCCGATGCCCGTGTCATTGCAGCACGACAAGCAGGCGCAATGAACTGAACAGTGGCGAAGCGCCGAGCTTGTCCGATCTCAAGACTGCCGCAGCGACAGCTATTAGGGTTGAGTTGCTCTGACTCTTCCTTTTTTCCATGTTGCAAGCCGACACCTTGAACCAGGCGACGTCCGGCTGGCCCCTGCCGCCGCGCGCCGAAGAACTGCCCGACCCGCTGCTTGCGTGCCTGCTGGACCTGGCGCGCCTGCATGGCCGGGCAGCCAGCCGCGCCGCGCTGTTAGGCGGGCTGCCGCTCGAAGACGGGCTGTTGACGCCTGAGCTGTTCCTGCGCGCGGCGCGCCGCATCGGCCTGGACAGCGCGCTGTCGCGGCGTGAACTCGACGACATCGGCCAGGCGATGCTGCCGGTGGTGCTGCTGCTGCACGCGCGCAGCGCCTGCGTGCTGGTGGGCAGGGACGACGAGGGCGCGCACCTGCTGATGCCGCAACAGGGCGCCACCGTGATGCCGGTCGAGCAGCTGCGGCTGCGCTACGCCGGGGCCGTGCTGCTGGCCCGGCCCGTGGTCAACTGCGACGAGCGCAGCGCAGCCAGCGCGCCGCCGGCGGCCGCGCACTGGCTGCGCGACGCGCTGCTGCCCTTGTGGCCGCTGTATGGCGAAGTCGTGCTGGCGTCGCTGATGATCAACCTGTTCGCGCTGTGCATGCCGCTGTTCTCGATGAATGTCTATGACCGCGTGGTGCCCAACCATGCGATGGCGACGCTGTGGGCGCTGGCGATCGGCATGGGCGCGGTGACGCTGTTCGACTTCGGCATGCGGATGCTGCGCGGCTACTTCATCGACATCGCCGGCAAGCGCATCGACCTGCAGCTGTCGGCCCAGGTGTTCCAGCGCGTGCTCGACCTGCGAATGGCGGCGCGGCCGGCCTCGGCCGGCGCATTTGCCAGCAATCTGCAGGAGTTCGAAAGCGTGCGCGACTTCGCGACCTCGGCCACGATGGCGGTGCTGGTCGACCTGCCGTTCGTCATCCTGTTCATCGGCGCGATGTTCTGGGTCGGCGGCGGCGTCGCCTGGGTGCCGGTGCTGACGATCCCGGTGATACTCGGCGCCAGCCTGCTGCTGCAGATGCCGCTGTCCCGGCTCGTGGCGCAGACCAGCCGGCTGGGCGCGCAGCGACAGGCCACGCTGGTCGAAAGCCTGGTCGGGCTGGAAGCGGTCAAGGCGGCGGGCGCGCAGCGCATGCTGCAGCGGCGCTGGGAAGAACTGGCAGCGCAGATCGCCCGGCTGGGCATGAATGCGCGGCTGCTGTCGGCCTGCGCGATCAACTTCGCGCAGTTCGCGCAGCAGGCGGCCTACGTGCTGGTCATCGTGGTCGGCGTGCTGGCGATCGCGGAAGACAGGATGACGCTCGGCGCACTGATCGCCTGCACCATCCTGGCCGGGCGGGCGCTGGCGCCGTGGTCGCAGATCGCGTCCCTGCTCGCGCGCTACCACCAGGCGCGCAATGCGCTGCATGTCACCGCGCAGGTGATGCAGCTGCCGGTGGAGCATGCGCCCGGGCAGCGCTTCCTCGACCGCGGCCCGCTGCGCGGCGAGATCGAGTTCCGGGACGTGCGCTTCCGCTACCCGGGACAGCAGGCCGAGGCGCTGCACGGGATCTCGCTCCGCATCGCCGCCGGCGAGCGGGTCGCCATCATTGGCCGCATCGGCTCGGGCAAGACGACCGTGGAAAAGCTGGTGATGTCGCTCTATGCGCCGGATGCCGGCGCGGTGCTGGTCGACGGCACCGACGTGCGGCAGCTCGACCCGTCGCTGCTGCGCCGGCAGATCGGCCATGTGCCGCAGGACGTGACCCTGTTCTACGGCAGCATCCGCGACAATATCGTGCTCGGGGAAAGCGGCATCGACGACGAGGCGATGCTGCGGGCCGCTGCCATCGGCGGCGTCGCCGACTTCGTCGCCGCGTCGGCCGAAGGCTATGACATGCAGGTCGGCGAACGCGGCTGCTGCCTGTCCGGCGGCCAGCGGCAGTCGATCGCGATCGCGCGGGCCGAACTGCTGGCGCCGCCCATCCTGCTGCTCGACGAGCCGAGCAGCGCAATGGACGCGCGTTCGGAACAGCTGTTCAAGGAAAGGCTGGCGGCGCAGATCGAAGGCCGCACGCTGGTGCTGGTGTCCCATCGCGGCTCGCTGCTGTCGCTGGTGGAGCGGGTGCTGGTGCTGGACCAGGGCAGGCTGGTGGCCGACGGCCCGCGCGAGGCCGTGCTGGCCGCGCTGGCCGCGGGCAAGCTCCATGTCGCGCGCTGAATCCCGGATGCGCGCGCCGCCGGCCTGGCAGGCGCCGGGCGCGGCGCTGCCCGAGCCGGTCAACGACGCCGACTACCTTCAGGGCGTCGGCGGCATGCTGCTGCACGGGCCGCGCCGGGCGACCCGTTGGGCGTTCTGGCTGACCCTGCTGTTCTGGCTCGCGGCAGTGGCCTGGGCGGCGCTGGCGCAGGTCGACGAGTACGCGGTGGCCGAGGGCAAGGTGGTGCCGTCGTCGCGGCTGCAGCTGGTGCAGAACCTGGAGGGCGGCATCGTCGCCGAAGTGCTGGTGAAGACCGGCGACCGGGTGGAGAAGGACCAGCCCCTGCTGCGGATGGACCCGGTGCGCTTCGCGTCGGCGTCGCAGGAAGGTCAGGCCAAGGATCGCGCGCTGCTGGCGCGCATCGCCCGGCTGTCCGCCGAAGCGGCCGGACTGCCGTTCACGCCGCCGCCGGCGCTGGCCGGCAGCGCGCCGGCGCTGGTGCAGCAGGAGGCCGCGCTGCATGCCGGACGCCAGCAGGCGCTGCGGGCCAACCTGGCGGTGCTGCGGCAGCAGGCCGACCAGCGCGAACAGGAGCTGGCGGAAAAGCAGGCCAGGCAGGCGCAGCTCCAGCAAAGCCACGCGCTGGTGACCCGCGAGCTGGAGATGGTGCAGCCGATGGCGAACCAGGGCTACATCACCAGGCTGGACGCGGTGCGGCTGGAGCGCCAGGCCAACGACCTGCGCGGCGAACTCGACGCCGCCCGGCTGGCGCTGCCCCGGCTGCAGGCGGCGCTGCGCGAGGCGCGCGAACGGGTCGACGAGGCGACGGCCCGCTTCCGCGCCGACGCTATGAAGGAACTGAGCCTGGCCCGGGCCGAGCAGGCCGCGCTGGCCGCGGCCAACACCGAGCTGGAAGACCGGCTGCGGCGCACCGAAGTGCGGGCGCCGGTGGCGGGCGTGGTCAAGCAGCTCAAGGTCAATACGGTGGGCGGCGTGATACAGCCCGGCATGGAGCTGATGGAAATCGTTCCGCATGAAGACACGCTGCTGGTCGAGGCCAGGGTCAGGCCGGCCGACATCGCCTTCCTGCATGCCGGACAGGACGCGCTGGTCAAGCTCTCCGCCTATGACTTCGCGATCTACGGCGGCTTCCCGGCGACGCTCGAACAGATCGGCGCCGATACGCTGACGCCCGACAGGCCGGGCGAGCGCGCCGAAAGCTACTACCTGGTCCAGGTCCGCACGCGCGGCAGCACGCCGACCGGCGCTGCCCGGCCCCTGTCCATCATGCCGGGCATGGTGGCGACCGTCGACATCCACACCGGGAGGAAGAGCGTGCTGCACTACCTCCTCAAGCCCATCGTCCGCGCAAGGGACGCAATGCTGCGCGAACGCTGAACAGGCCCGCACGGGCATTGATCCAGATTGACCCGGACGGGCGGTGATGGACTAGCCTGCATCATTGCACCTGCCGGCCGGCCCACGCCGCGCCGTTCTCAACCAGCGGAAGACACATCATGGCGACGGTTAATGGCACCAGCTTCGCGGACAACCTGGTCGGCACGTCCGGCGCGGACACGATGAACGGGCGCGCGGGCAATGACGTCATCCGCGGCGGCGGCGGGCGCGACACCATCACGCTGGGCAGCGGCCGCGACACCGCGGTGTATACGGCGACGACCGATTCCCCTTTCGGCGCCAACGGCGACGTGATCACCGACTTTGCCAAGGGCGACGACCGTATCGACCTGACCGCGCTGCTGGGCGCCACCGACCTGACCTGGGGCGGCCTGACCGCCACGGCCAACGGCGTCTGGTACAGCAGGAGCGGCACCACGGTGTCTATCCTGGTCGACACCAATGGCTTGCCGGGCACGCCGGAGATGCGCATCGACCTGCTGAACATCAGCACCACGACGGTGCTGGCGGCAAGCGACTTCACAGGCGTCGTGGTGCGGACCAATGCCGCGCCAATCTTCACATCGCAGGCAAACTGGACCATGCCGGAAAACGGCACGGCGATCGGCACTGTCGCCGCCACCGACGCCGACAGCCCGGCGCTGACGTACAGCGTGGTGGCCGGCGTGGATGCGTCGCGCGTCAGCATCAACCCGACTACCGGCGTCCTCAGCTTCGTGATCGCGCCCAACTTCGAAGTGCCGGCCGACGTCGGGGCCAACAATGTCTACAACTTCACCGTGCAGGCCAGCGACGGCGCGTTGAACACGACGCAGGCGGTGACTGTCACGGTAAGCAATGTCAACGAGGCAGCGCCGGTGTTTGCCTCGCCCGCGACCTTCTCCGTGCCGGAGAATGGCACGGCGGTGGGCACGGTCGCCGCCACCGACAGCGATAACCAGGCACTGACCTACAGCCTGGTCGCTGGCGGGGACGCGTCTGCCTTCACGATCAATGCCGCGACCGGCGCGCTGGCCTTCGCCTCCGCGCCCAACTTCGAAGTACCCACCGATGCGGGCGCGAACAATGTCTATAACCTGACCGTGCAGGCCAGCGACGGCACGCTCAACACAACCCAGGCCGTGGCCGTGACCGTCACCGATGTCAACGAAACGCCTACGGGCGCAGCACCCGTGTTCACATCGCCGGCAGCCTTCAGCATCGCGGAAAACAGCACGGCGGTGGGCGCGGTCGTCGCCACCGACGCCGACAGTCCCACGGTGACCTACAGCCTGGTAGCCGGCGGCGACGCGGGCGCTTTCACGGTCAATGCCGCGACCGGCGCACTGTCCTTCGCCGCCGCGCCGAACTTCGAGGCACCCACCGATGCCGGCGCGAATAACGTCTACAACCTGACCGTGCAGGCCAGCGACGGCACGCTCAACACCACCCAGGCCGTGGCCGTGACGGTCACCGACGTGCTCAATGAAACCCTGACCGGCAACGCGGCGGACAACACGCTGGCCGGCGCGGCGGGCAATGACACCTTCACGGGCAACGGCGGCGCCGACACGCTCACCGGCAATGGCGGCGGCGACACCTTCGTCGTCGCCAGCGCGCAGGATTCGCCGGCCAACACGAACTGGCAGACGCCGCCGGACGGGAGCGTGACCCGGGTATGGGATGTCATCACCGACTTCACGCTCGGCAGCGACAAGATCGACCTGAGCGCGTTGCTGGGCGCAACCGACCTGGCCTGGGCCGGGACTACGCCGACGGGCAACGCGGTCTGGTATGTCAATTCCGGCACGCAGGCTTTCATCTATGCCGACATCGACAACAATCCGCCGCCGGACGTGATGATCGCGCTGCAGAATGCGGGTTCGATGGCACTGACGGCAAGCGACTTCATCGGCGTGGTTGGCGGCTTCACCGGCGGTATCGGCGCGGCGCCTGTCTTCACATCGCCAGCGACTTTTTCGGCGCCGGAGAACGGCGCGGCGGCGGGCACGGTCGCCGCCACCGACGCCGACAGTCCGACGCTGACCTACAGCCTGGCGGGCGGCGCGGATGCGGCACGCTTCGGCATCAATTCGGCCACCGGCGCGCTCAGCTTCGTGGCCGCACCCAACTTCGAGGCGCCGGCCGACGTCGGCGCCAACAATGTCTACAACGTCACCGTGCAGGCCAGCGACGGCACGCTGAACACGACGCAGGCGATTGCGGTGACGGTCACCAATGTCAACGATGTCGCACCGGCCTTCACGTCGCCGGCCACCTTCACGCTGCCGGAGAACGGCACGGCGGTGGGCACGGTCGCCGCGACCGATGCCGACAGCCCCTCGGTCACCTACAGCCTGGTGGCGGGCGGCGATGCGGCCGCATTCACGATCAATGCCGCGACCGGCGCGCTGGCCTTCGCCGCCGCGCCGAACTTCGAGGCGCCGACCGACGCAGGCGCGAACAATGTCTACAACCTCACCGTGCAGACCAGCGACGGCACGCTGAACACGACGCAGGCCGTGGCCGTCACGGTGACCGATGTGGTGACCGAGGCGATCGCCGGCACCGCGGGCAATGACACCCTGGCCGGCACCGTGGGCGACGACCTGATCGATATCGGCGCTGGCGGCAATGACACGGTCGCCGCAGGCAGCGGCACCGACACGATACTGGCCGGCGCGGCATTCAACGCGGCCGACCGCATCGACGGCGGCACCGAGGTCGATGACACCATCGAGCCGGACGTGCTGGTCCTGGACGGCAACTATGCGGCCGGCGTGAGCTTCGCCGCCGCCACGCTGGTGAATGTGGAAGAGATCCTCCTCACCGCGGGGAACAGCTACAGCCTGACCACCAGCGACGGCACCGTCGTCGCCAGCTCGATCAGCATAGACGGCTCCGCGCTCCTGGCCGGCAACACGCTGACCGTCAATGCGGCCGCCGAGACCGAGGCCGGCGCGAGCTACACGATGACCGGCGGCGCCGGCAATGACATCCTGACCGGCGGCGCCGGCCCTGACTATTTCGACATCAGCTTCGGCGGCAACGATGCCGTCAGCGGCGGCGCCGGCCGCGACACCATCTATGCCGGCAGCGCGCTGACCGCGGCCGACCAGGTCAATGGCGGCGCCGGCGTCGACCTGCTTTACCTGAACGGCGATTACGGCGCCGGCCTCGCGCTGGGCGCGGCCACGCTGACCGGCATCGAAGGCATCGCGGTGCAGGCCGGCAGCAACTACAGCCTGACCATGAACAACGCGATGCTGACCGGGATCCAGACCGCATCGGTCGACGGCTTTGCGCTGGGCAGCGGCAACACGCTGGCCGTCAATGCGGCAGCGGAGACCGACAGCGGCGTCGTGTACACGCTGAGCGGCGGCGCCGGCAATGACAGCCTGACCGGCGGCGCCGGCAACGACCTGTTGAACGGGAATGCCGGCAACGACATCCTGGTGGGCGGCGCAGGCAACGACATACTGACCGGCGGCGCGGGCAACGACGCGCTGACAGGCGGCCTCGGCAACGACGTGTTCGACTTCAACGCGATTGCGGACCGCGGAACCGCGGGAGACACGATCGCCGACTTCAGCCGGTCCGGCGCAAACGGGACCGACGTGCTGAACCTGCATGACCTGCTGCTGACCTTCACCGGCTTCAACGGCAGCAATGCGTTCAGCGGCGGCTACCTGCAGTTCGACATGTCGTCCGGCACATCGACGACGGTGCGCGTGGACAGCAACGGCGGCGCGAACGGCTATGTGGCGCTGGCCACGTTGACGGGAACGCTGCTGCAGCAGGCGGACACGGCCAATTACGTGCTTTGACGGCGGGCGCTCCGGCAACTGCCGGAACTGCCAGCGCAGGCAGGGCGGGCCGGCGCATCGAACCGGCTTGCGCCGACCGCTGCTTCCTTCCTCTCCCTCTGCGGCATGGCCGCGCCGGGTCAGCCGCAGACGGCGCTGCCCGCTTCTGCGGAGCGATTACACCGGCGCATCCCTGGACAGTTCCAGCCGCGCCTCGCCAACCTGTATCACCGGGCCACCCGGCGACGTGTCGCCGCTGACGCGCACGAAGGACACGGTCAGGCGGCGCGGGTCCTGCACCAGCAGGTCCGCCAGCTGCAGCGTCACCGGGAACGCCAGGCGCACCGTGCCCGGCTCGCTGCCGCCGGCCTCGATGTTCATGTGCACCCTGTGCATCGCGCCGGCGATCTCGAACGGTCCGATGCTGCCCAGCAGGTAGGCGCCGCTGGCGCTGGCGACGTCGGTGGTCGACGGCAGGTTCAGGTACAGGTAATAGAAATAGCCGCCGGTGCGTCCGGGGTCGCTGATGCTGACGTTGTCCAGTACGACCCGGGCCGAACGATAGGCCGTACCCCGGCCACGGGGAGCGCCGGTCAGCACCCGCTGCAGCAGGTCGGCGGACGCGTCGTCGATGGCCACCTGCGCGCTTACGGAAAATTCATCGAGCGGAATGCGCGACACGCCGCCCAGCGACAGCCGGTCCGGGCCGACGAGCCCGGCGGCGGTCGGGCTGAAGCCGCGCAGCGCCGGCCGGGCCAGCAGCCGCGGCGTGGCGCTGCCGGTGCGCGGCGTCAGCTGCGCGAGCTGCGGGGCGGCGCTGTCGAAGGCCGCGAGCCGGAAGCCATTGTCGCTGTCGCTGTCGATATCGGCGCCGTTTCTGGCCACCGGCAGCGAGGCCGGCATGGTCTCGTTCTGGTAGCTGTACCGCAGCGCGCTGCGCGTGTCGAATGTCCAGTTGCGCTGCATCGTCAAGCGGCTTGCATAGGTGAAGTTGCCGTTCCAGTAGCTGTTGGTGAGGGGCGGCGTCGTGCGTCCGCCGCCGCCTTGCTGCCAGGCCGACCACAGCCGGTCGACATTCGCATGGTGCAGCCAGAAGATCGGATCGGCCGGCGACTGCATGTCGGCCATGACATTGCCGATGATGTTATGCACCGGGTTGTGCGGCATGCCCTCGAACGACGTCTCGAACGCATTCGCCAGGCCGCGCTGCATGTTGATGACGGTGCCGGCGAAGGGGGCCAGCGTCAGCGCATCGATCACGTTGGTATTGACGCGGGCTACGTAGAGCGGATTCAGCGGCGACGGGTTGGTGAATTCGGCCGGCATCTGCGGCGTGGTGTAGTAGTCCCAGTACGGCAGCACCAGCGCCTTGTTGCCCGACACCGCGCGCAGCTGCTGCTCGAAGTAGTACAGGTAGCCGCGATGCCAGGCCAGGAAGTAGGGCACGCCATGCGGGCAGAAATTGACATGCGCATTCACCCAGTAGGTCCAGCTGCGCTTGTCGCCGGGATTGGTGTTCTCCTTCATCGTGGCGATCGCGTTGACCAGCGACGCATAATGCCTGGTCGTCCTGAAGGTGTTCCATTCCAGGCGCTGCACCGCGCCGGTCTGGGCCAGTAGCGGGCGGCTGAACAACGAGGGCGCCATCAGCGCGCTTGCCCCCTTGATGAAGTCGCGCCGGCTATAGCCTTGCCTCGTCATGATGAGCTCCACAGTAGTCTGCTTCGATGGTATGCGGGGTGGGGGTCACTTCATTGACAAAGCTCAACCAGTCCGGCAAGCGCACAGATTCGTCGCGCGGCCTGGCGCAGCGCAAGGTTCAGGCTTGCCATTCGGATGATTCAGGCGATTCAGGCAGTCCGGGCGCGGGCGCGGCGGTCGGTGGCGGAACGGCGGTCGAAGCCGGGCTGCACCATCTGCAGGCCGGGCTTGATCGGGATGACCGCGGTGACGGTGACGCCCTGGTCGGGCGCGGCCGTGACGGTCAGCCGGCCGCCGAGCGAGCCGATGCGCTCGCGCATGCCGCGCAGGCCGAACGCGTCGGGCTTGTCCTGCTGGCCGAGCCGGCCGATGCCGTCGTCCGACACGCGCATGAGCAGGCTTTCGTCGGTCGCATAGAGCTGCACGTCGACATGGCTTGCGCAGGCATGGCGGCTGACGTTGGTCAGCGACTCCTGCAGGGTGCGGAAGAGGGCGGTCGCGCAGGCGTCGGACAGCACGATGTCTTCGCCGTCCGACATCAGCACGCATGAAATGCCGGTCTTGCGCTGGAACTCCCTGGTCTGCCATTCCACTGCCGCATGCAGCCCGAGGTCGAGCACCGCGGGCCGCAGGTCGTTGATGATCGCGCGCATGCTCTGCATCAGGCTGCTCATGCTGCGCAACATGCCTTCGAGCTGCGCCGACGCTTCGGGCACGTGCGACAGCTGGCCCTGCAGGATGGAGACGTCGATCTTCAGCGCCAGCAGCTGCTGCCCGAGTTCGTCGTGGATCTCGCGCGCGATGCGCTTGCGTTCCTCTTCCCGCACCGACTCCTGGTGCTCGGCCAGCTCTCGCATCGACAGCGCCGATTCCCGCAGCGCCGACTCGGTGGCCTTGTGCTGCGTGATGTTTTCATGGACCACCACGATATGGTCGGCCGCGCTTTCGCGCATGCGGCTCACGGTCGCCCGCGACCAGAAGAAATCGTCATTGCCCTGGCAGACGTATTCCATCGAAAACGTCGACGCGTCGCCGCGCATGACCGCGCGGATGCCGGCGGCGATGCGGGCCGCCTCGGGCACGCCGCGTGCGGCGGACGCGTCGCACACGGCCAGGTAGCTGACGCCGCTGCGGTCCACGCCGCTGGACTCGATGGCCGGCTGGTTGATGGCGACGATCACGCCTTCCTGGTCCAGCAGGAAGACCTGCGACGGCTGCACCGGCTCGTAGCTGGCGCCGACGCTGGCGTCGGGCAGCCGCAGCGCCGGCAGCGACTCCGGCGGGGCCGCGATGCCCTGCAGGCCGGCATACTGGCTGGGCAGCGCGCAATCGATGTAGATGGCGAAGGCGCCGGCCACCTTGTGCATCGCGTCCCGCAGCGGCATGGCGGTGACGACCAGGCGCTGGCTGGCGCCGTCCTGGGCGACGATGTCCACCGCCTCGCGTCCGCGGCTGTAGCCCGATTGCAGCGCCTGGTAGAGCGCGCGGTTCTCGGACCGCATTTCGAGGTCGGCCCGGCGCCATTCCCGCACCTGCTCGTGCTGGTCATGCCACAGTTCGCGCGCGGCTGCGTTGACCATCACCGGCTGGCCGCCCCGGTCCACGATCGACATCGGGAACGGCAGGCTTTCGAGCGCCTGCTGCAGCAGGCCGGCATGCAGCGCTTCGCTGCTTGCGCGGCGCCTGCCGCCGTTCCAGGCGGACGCCAATGCGCCCAGCAGCAGGCAGGCGAGCGCGGCGGCGGCCAGGCTGCCATACATCCGGCCGGACAATGCCGCGCGCCGGTCGGCGGCGCGGCGGGCGGCTTCGGCCTGTATCGCCGCGACCAGCACCGAGATGCGCAGGCTGTGCTCGGCGCGCGCGCCGGGACCGGCGCCGCGATAGGCCAGCACCTGGTCCTCGAGTTCATGCACCCGCGCCAGCATCGCGGGTTCGGCGCTGGCGTCGCGTTCGAGGCTGGACAGCGCCGGGTCGGAATGGGTGGGGGCGTCGGCAGGGGTCTGGCCGGCGTTCAGCAGGGTCAGGGTGACGTCGTTCAGGTTGTGCTGGGTGCGCACCTGCAGCAGCGCGGCTTCATGCATCGATGTGACGGAGCGCAGCGCATCCCTGCCCGCAAGCGCCGCTGCCAGGACCAGGGCCACGCAGCCGCAGCCCTTGATCAGTGTCGATACAGTGCGCTTATCCATTTGCTTTCCATGAACGGCGCCAGGCGCCTTGCCCGGCGCGTGAAAATAGCTTTCTGGATGTTACGACAACTGATGCAGGACTGTCATTGTTTGCCGCAGGGTCATATTTTGGACTGGCGGACGAACAGCCGGTTGATATAGGCGTCGAGCTGGCCCTGCGCGGTGCGCCGCGGCGCGTCGTAGCGGTACATGTAGACGGGCAGCAGCGAGTACTGGATCTGCAGCAGCAGCCGGGGCGTCTGCGTGGGCACCATGCCCTTGTGGATGCCGTGCGTGTCCACCGCGAAGCCGGCGCCGGCCTGGCCGGTGATGCTGGCGATGCGGGACGCGCCGTAGCGCCTGCCGATGTCGTCGTCGCTGTAAGGCTGCAGGCGCACGCTGCAATGCTCCTGGTGGCTGCCGCGGACGTAGACATGCGGGCCGGCGGCCTCGTCGACATCGGTCAGGTAGACGAACACCTTGATGAAGCGCCAGTCGTCGCAGTCGCGGTGGAAGCCCTGCAGCCCGCTGCCGGCGCCGCTGCCGTCCTGCGGGTACGACCAGCGCAGGCCGATCGCCGAGATGGTCGGCTTGCAGCCGATGTAGCGCGCGGCCAGCCGCACCAGCGGCGCGCTGTTGGCCAGCGCCAGCAGGTGCGGGCAGCCCAGCGTGTCGGCGAGGCTGTATTCGGCCATGCGCAGTCCCGGCGGCGGCGCCTGTGCCGGGAAGGTCGGCTGCGTGCGGCCATGCGGCGCGAGCAGCCTGTCGGCCAGGTAGGCGCGGATGTCGCCCAGCTGCTGCGGCGACAGCAGGGGGCCGAGCAGCGTATAGCCGTCCGCATGCATGGCCGCCAGCGTCTTCTCGTGCTCCCAGCCGGCGAACGCCTTCTGATCCGGCATGCCGTGCCGCACGCGCAGGTAACCGGCCAGGCCCCGGACCACTGCCCGGCGAAGCGGGCGCGGGGTCATGACGCGCTGGGTGTAATACAGAAGGCTGTGCAATGGCTTGAATGCACGTCCCGGCATCAGTTGCGTGTAGTCCATGCGCTCTCCTGGTGGATTGCCATCTGCGGGATGGCAGGGCTGGCCTGGCTGGCTTGACGACAGCATGATGCTACTACCTTGCCCGGTGTAAAGGTTGTTTTTACAAAACATTTCACAATTGCAAAGCAGCTGGATTTACGGTAATCGTGGTCGGTGACCGGATGGGGGAACGCCGGCAAAGCTGCCCCGTTATAATTTTGTTCGTGATCAACTATGGCGGGACGGCGGCAGATGGATCGATATCAGGCGAAAAGAACGGTCTTCGCGACCATTGCAGGCATGGCGCTGCTGGCGGCTAGCGGCTGCAGCTCCTTCCTGCAGCAGGGCACCGGGGCGGTGGCCGGCGTCGGCGGCGCGGCCGTTGCGTCCAGCGTCACGTCCGACGCGGCGGTCGCGACCGGCATCGGCGTCGGCGTGCAGTCGCTGGCCCAGGCCGGCGTGCAGCGCTGGCAGCGCTCCGTGCATACGGCCGAGCAGGACCAGATCGCCGCGATTGCCGGCACGCTGGGACCGGGGCAGGTGGCGTCCTGGAATGTCGCGCATCAGGTTCCGATCGAGCCATCGAGCCGCGGCGAGGTCACCGTCAGCCGGGTGGTCGGCGCCAAGGCGCTCGATTGCCGGGAAATCGTGTTTTCGGTGGAGCAGCCGCCCAAGGCGCAAAGCCCGAAGGCGTTTTACGTGGCGATGATCTGCCGTGACGGCGCACGCTGGAAATGGGCGTCGGCCGAACCGGCCACCGAACGCTGGGGATCGCTGCAGTGAGCGCGCGCAGCGTCAACCCTGCGCAGCGCCGCATCGGCGCGATGCTGCTGGCCGCCGCGGTCATGCTGCTGGCCGGCTGTTCCACCGTCGGTGGACTGGCCGGCACGGTGGCCGGCATCGCCACCGGTTCGTTTACCAGCAACCCGGCTATCGGCATCGCGGTATCGGTCAGCGTGAAGGCGGCCACCGACGCCGAGGTCAAGAACGTGCTGCGTTCGCTGCAGCAGGACGAGCAGGATGAAATCGCCGCGCTGGCCGGCAGCATGGCGCCCGGCGAGATCCGCCAGTGGCAGGTCCGGCATTTCATTCCGTATGGAAACAACCAGGGCGAAATCCAGGTCACCCGGGTGATCGACACGCCGCTTGCCAGCTGCAAGGAAGTGATGTTCAGCGTGGTCGAGCGCAAGGCGGCGCCCCGGCCCGACGATGCCGCGCGCGGCTGGTTTTCGACCAACGTCTGCCGGCAGGAAAGCCGCTGGAAATGGGCGATCGCCGAACCCGCCGTGGAACGCTGGGGTTCGCTGCATTAAGGTTGCAGGCAGCGGCTCACCGTCGCTGCAATAACAATAAGAGGAAGAGACATGTCCGTCCAATCCGGGGGCGCCAGCCGCGCGCCGTCCTCGCCGCGTCCCGCATGGCTGATGCTGGCCGCGCTATGCAGCGCCTTCATGCTCAGCCACGCCTACCGCACCGCGGCCGCGATGATGGCCGGGCGCATGCAGGCCGAGTTTGCGCTGTCGCCGCAGCAGCTGGGAAGCTATGCCGGCGCCTTCCATTTCGCCTTTGGCGCGATGCAGCTCTTCGTCGGCCTCGCGATCGACCTGCATGGCGTGCGCCGGACCATGCTGGCGACCTTCCCGCTGGCGGTGGCCGGCGCGCTGCTGTCGGCGCTGGCGCACAGCTACAGCATGGTGGTCCTCGGGCAGGTGCTGATCGGCGTCGGCTGCAGCGCGGCGTTCCTGGTCTGCACGGTCTTCATCACCCGTTACTTCGCGCCCGAGCGCTTTGCGTCGGTGTCCGGCATGGTGCTGGGCATCGGCGGGGGCGGCATGCTGCTGACCGCCACGCCGCTGGCCTGGGTGGTGCAGGAAGTATCCTGGCGCGTCGGCTTCCTGGTGCTGGCCGGCCTGTCGGCGCTGGCCTGGCTGCTCATCTTCATCGTGGTGCGCGAATCGCCGCAGCAGCAGCCGCGCCACCGCGAATCGCTGGGCGCCGCGGTGCGCGGCATGGCCGGGCTGATGACGCTGCCGCACACCATAGGCATCATGGCGCTGGGCGCGGTCACCTACGCCGCGTTCATGTCGCTGCGCGGCTTGTGGCTGGGACCGCTGCTGGTCGAGCGCTATGGCTACACGCTGGTGCAAAGCGGCAACGTGGCGCTGCTGGTGTCCGTGGTGTCCATCATGGGACCGCCGCTGTTCGGCCGTTTCGGCCCGCAGGGCAAGGGCCGGCGCCGCTGGATCGTCAGCTGCACGTTCGCGCTGATCGCGCTGTTCATTGCGATGGCGCTGGCGCCGAATGCCGGCGCCGTGCTGGCCTGCTCGCTGCTGGTCGGTTTCCTCTCGGGCTTCATCGTGCTGCAGTATGCGGACGTGCGCGCGTCCTACCCGGTTGCGCTGACCGGGCGGGCGATGTCGCTGCTCAACATGGCGATGTTTCTCGGCGTCGCGCTGGTGCAATGGCTGAGCGGCACGGTGGCGTCGATGGCCAACGCCAGCAGCTGGCATGCCGACACCTATTCGGCGGCGCTGGGCCTGATCGCCGCCACGCTGGCGCTCGGCGTGGTCGCCTTCATCAGCCTGCCGGCGCCCGACTGACGCGCAAGAAAGGGGCTGTGCCGATAAACGACAGCCGCTGATAACCCGCTTTACAGAAGTTGCCGTGTGGATATAATCGATCTCATCAGTGCTGCCAGATCGAGGTGTCCGCCATGTTCCACGCTCATCCAGTCACCATCCGGCCGCGGGTCATCGTGGTCGATATCAGTGCCCAGTGCGCCGATGCCGCGATGCTCGACGCCGCCGGCGGCGCGATCTACGGCGCCTATCATTACGATGCGGCGGCGCCGTTCTTCGACGCCAATGGACAGCTTTCCTACCAGGTCTATCCGCTCGCCGTCACCCCGCTGCGCGAGAACACGGGATTCTGCGCCGAACGCGCGCTGGGCGACCGTCATCCGAAAACCGGCCTGCCGCTGGCGGCCGCCTACCTGGAGCGCATCGCCGAACGCAGCGGGCCGCCGCAAGCGTTCCCGGACGCGGTGCTGGCCGACGCCGGGCAGTATCGCGACGCCTATGCCGCGGTGCTCAACGACTGCCTGCGCGGCGGTTTCGACTGCCTGCCGGGCTGGGTGCTGCAGGCAAGGCGGCACCGGACGCTGCGGGTGCGGCAGAAAGCGACCGCGGCCGGCAGCATGGCCCCGGAAACCTTCCTGGTCGATTACCTGGCCGCCGACGGTTCGCGCGGCTGCTTCGGCATCGACATGCGGCACCATGTCGACCTCTCGCGGCCCAGGCCGGCCTGCGCTTCCGGCTGGAGCACGCCGTCGGAAATCCTGCAGGCGGTGGAAAAGCAGTTTTCCCGCTGCGCCGACATCGACCGCGCGCAGTACGACGCATTCGAAGTGCCGGTCCATGGGCGGCCGCTGCGCGAAGGCTTTTTCTGGGCGTCGACGCCGGCTGAAGACGAAGTGCTGAAGATCGCCCGCGCCGCGCCCGGCTCGGCCCGCTTCATCGTGTCCTACCTGAACCTCGACGGCGAGCCGTGCGAGGTCGGCCTGCGCTTGGCGCTGCATGGGGCCGCGCGCCTGTCCGGCGCCATGGACTGGCTGGACATCGTGGTCGCCGTCGAGGATGCCTGCGCGTCCTATCCGGGTTTCGACCTCCAGCGTTACCGCATCGCCGACGTGTCCGACGGCGTGCGCATCCAGCGCGAGATGTTTTTGCCGCGAACGCAGTCGCTGGTCGCCGAACGCCAGGCAGCCTGAGCCCGATTCGCCTATCCTCTTGCATGGCCGCAGCCAGCAAACGCCAGCCGGCGTTGCCTGGCCCGGCGATTCATCACAGGAGGATTCAACGTGAGCGTCAACACCGACAGCCTGCATGAGATCGCGCGCTTCATCGAGCGCCATCCCGATGCGCTGGTGCTGACCGGCGCCGGCATCAGCACCGCGTCCGGCATACCCGATTACCGCGACGCCGACGGCGTGCGGCGCGGCCGGGAACCGATCCAGGGTCCGGCCTTCCGCACCCAGCCGGCGGTGCGCCAGCGCTACTGGGCGCGCAGCATGGCGGGCTGGCCGGTGATGCGCAATGCGCAGCCCAATGCCGGCCATGCGGCGCTGGCCCGGCTGCAGGCGCATGGGCTGCTCGGCCCCATCGTCACCCAGAACGTGGACGGCCTGCACCAGCGCGCGGGCAGCGCCGGCGTGCTGGAGCTGCACGGCAGCATCCACGCGGTAGTCTGCCTGGCCTGCGGCGAACGGCAGGCGAGGTCGGCGGTGCAGGCGCAGCTCGAAGCGCTGAACCCGCTGCTGGCCGGCGTATTCGCCCAGCCGGCGCCGGACGGCGACGCACATGTCGACCCCGACAGCATCGAGGGCTTCCAGGTGCCGGACTGCCTGCATTGCGGCGGCATGCTGCAGCCCGACGTGGTGTTCTTCGGCGACAGCGTGCCGGGCGAGCGCACCAGCGAAGCGCGCGAACGGGTGGAAAGCGCCAGCGCGCTGCTGGTGGTCGGCTCCTCGGTGATGGTGCATTCGGGCTACCGGCTGTGCGCCCGGGCGGCGGAGGCGGGCAAGCCGCTGGCCGCGCTGAACGCCGGCAAGACGCGGGCCGACCATCTTTTCTGCCTGAAGGCGGGAGAGGCGCTGCAGGAACTGCTGCCCAGGCTCGAAGCCATGCTGCGGGGCGGCATGGCGCTGGACGATGTGCTGCTGCGCGGCGCCTAGCAGGGCCGGTGGCGGAAGGCGCCGGGCGAAAAGCGCGCAAAAACCGTCCGGCGCCCCGGTCCGCGAAGAACTTCCTGGCGCTTACGCCATCTGTCCCTTGTGCTGTCCGAAAGCGTAACCATCTTTTGTCGTTAGGATAATGGCCGCTAGTGCGATAAAGATAAGCTATGGCATTAATTGGAACTATCGATTTCAAATTTCGATAAATCTTCGCTATTATCCTGCCTACCGATTACCATTTTTAACCAAAGGGAAATTTCCATGTCATTGATCAATACCACCGTCAAGCCATTCAACGCTACCGCCTTCCACAACGGCAAGTTCGTTCCGGTTTCCGATGCCGACCTGAAGGGCAAATGGTCCGTGGTCGTGTTCTATCCGGCTGACTTCACCTTTGTTTGCCCGACCGAGCTGGGCGACCTGGCCGACAACTACGACACCTTCAAGTCGCTGGGCGTGGAAATCTACAGCGTGTCGACCGACACCCATTTCACGCACAAGGCATGGCATGACACCTCGGACACGATCCAGAAGATCACCTACCCGATGATCGCCGACCCGACCGGCGCGATTACCCGCAATTTCGACGTGATGATCGAGGAAGAAGGCCTGGCGCTGCGCGGCACCTTCGTCATCAACCCGGAAGGCCAGATCAAGCTGTGCGAAATCCATGACAACGGCATCGGCCGCGACGCCAAGGAACTGCTGCGCAAGGTGCAGGCCGCCCAGTACGTCGCCGCGCATCCGGGCGAAGTCTGCCCAGCCAAGTGGACCCCGGGCGCCGACACCCTCGCGCCGTCGCTCGACCTGGTCGGCAAGATCTAAGTAATCGACCAGCAGCAAGCAATTAATCAGTAAACACACCGCCGGGCCAGAACAGCGGCCCGGCAGCAGCGCCACCCCCCGATCAGCCTTACGAACCGGCAGCCGAGGCTGACCCGGCGGTCGCACTGCGCCCCGCAAGAACCTAGCAACCCTTTTTTTGAAGAGAGCCATCATGCTGGATGCCAACCTGAAAACCCAACTGAAAGCCTACCTCGAAAAGGTCACGCAGCCGATCGAGATCGTCGCCTCGCTCGATGCGACCGACAAGTCGCAGGAAATGCTGGCGCTGCTGAAGGATATCGCCGCGCTGTCGACCCGCATCACGCTGACCGAGCAGCCCGGCGACGGCGAGCGCGCGCCGTCGTTCTCGCTGAACCGCACCGGCAGCGATATCGGCATCCGTTTCGCGGGCATCCCGATGGGCCATGAATTCACCTCGCTGGTGCTGGCGCTGCTGCAGGTCGGCGGCCACCCGCCGAAGGCCGACGCCGCCGTCATCGAGCAGGTGCGCGCGCTTGAAGGCGACTTCCTGTTCGAGACCTATATCTCGCTGTCCTGCCAGAACTGCCCGGAAGTCGTGCAGGCGCTGAACCTGATGGCGGTGCTGAACCCGAACGTGCGCCACGTGATGATCGACGGCGCGCTGTACCAGGACGAAGTGAACCAGCGCCAGATCATGGCGGTGCCGACCATCTTCCTGAACGGCGAGATCTTCGGCCAGGGCCGCATGGGCCTGGAGGAAATCCTGGCCAAGGTGGACACGGGCGCCGCCAAGCGCGACGCCGAGAAGCTGGCGAAGAAGGACGTGTTCGACATGCTGATCGTCGGCGGCGGCCCGGCCGGCGCGTCGGCCGCCATCTATGCCGCCCGCAAGGGCATCAGCACCGGCGTGGTGTCGGAGCGCTTCGGCGGCCAGGTGCTGGACACCATGGGCATCGAAAACTTCATCTCGGTCAAGGAGACCGAGGGTCCGAAGCTGGTCGCCGCGCTCGAGCAGCACGTGAAGAGCTATGACGTCGACATCATGAACCTGCAGCGCGCGGCCGAACTGGTGCCCGGCGACGTGATCGAGGTGAAGCTCGAAAGCGGCGCGAGCCTGAAGGCGAAGACGGTCATCCTGGCGACCGGCGCCCGCTGGCGCGAGATGAACGTGCCCGGCGAGAAGGAATACAAGAACAAGGGCGTGGCCTATTGCCCGCACTGCGACGGCCCGCTGTTCAAGGGCAAGCGCGTGGCGGTGATCGGCGGCGGCAACTCCGGCGTGGAAGCGGCGATCGACCTGGCCGGCATCGTCGCCCATGTGACGCTGATCGAGTTCGACGTCAAGCTGCGCGCCGACGCGGTGCTGCAGCGCAAGCTGATGAGCCTGCCGAACGTGACCGTGATCACCCAGGCGCTGACCAGCGAAGTGCATGGCGACGGCACCCGCGTCAACGGCCTGCAGTACACAGACCGCCAGACCGGCGCGTCGCACCGGATCGACCTCGAAGGCATCTTCGTGCAGATCGGGCTGCTGCCCAACACCGACTGGCTCAAGGGCACGGTCGCGCTGTCCAAGCACGGCGAGATCGAGATCGACGCGCACGGCCGCACCTCGGTGCCCGGCGTGTTCGCCGCCGGCGATGCGACCACGGTGCCGTTCAAGCAGATCGTAATCGCGATGGGCGAAGGCTCGAAGGCGGCGCTGTCGGCCTTCGACCACCTGATCCGCACGTCGGCGCCGGCAGAAGGCACGCCGGCGGTGGCCGAGGACAAGACCGCGGTCGCCGCCTGAGCGTGATCGACGGCCGGCGCGCGGCCCAGGCTTAGCCCTGGCGCCTAGCGGCCGCGCTTGAGCGCCAGGCGCGCCAGCAGGCCGCCGCCCGGCGCATTCTCCAGCGTCAGCGTGCCGCCGCACTGCGTGGCCGCCTCGCGCGCAATCGCAAGGCCCAGGCCGACGCCGCCGGTGCTGCGGTTACGCGAATTCTCCAGCCGGACGAAAGGCTCGAACACGGCCTGCATCTGCTCTTCCGGGATGCCGGGTCCGGCATCTCTTATCTCGATCTGAAGCAGCGCGTCGGTGTCGACGATGTCGATCTTCGCGCTGTGGCCGTAGCGCAGCGCATTCTGCAGCAGGTTGGACAGGCAGCGCCGCAGCGCGACGGGCCGCGTCAGCAGCGGCTGCGCGTGGCCGGACACGGCCACATCCTCGCCCGCGTCCACCGCATCCTCCACCATCGATTCCAGCAGCGCCGTCACGTTCATCATCTGCCATGGCTCGGCCGACGCCTCGTCGCGCAGGTAGTTCAGCGTGGCGTTAAGCATCGCGGCCATTTCGGCGATGTCCTCGCGCAGCTTGTCGCGCGCCGCATCGTCCTGCAGCCGCTCGACCCGCAGCTTCATCCGCGTCAGCGGCGTGCGCAGGTCATGCGACACCGCGGCCAGGAAGCGGCCGCGCTCCTCGACGCTCTGGCGTATGCGCTGCTGCATCTGGTTGAAGACCCGCGCCGCCTGCCGCGCCTCGGCCGTGCCGGTCTCCGCGATCGGCGGGCGGTTGAGGTCGGTGCCGAGTTCGGCGGCCGCATGGCCCAGCCGCTGTATCGGGCGGGCCAGCATGCGCGCGCCGAACAGCGCGGCAAGGGTCAGCGCGAACAGCTGGCTCGCCACGCTGATCCAGAAGCCCGGCGGCGGCGTGCGCACCGCATAGCCTGCGATGATCATGTCGGGCTGGCGCGCGAACGGCCGGGCGCGCGGCGGCGGCGCCGGCTGGCCCGGCGCCGCGACGGAAGGAGGGCGGCGCCCGTCCGGCGGCCGGTTCTGGCGCTCGCCGAAGAAGGCCAGCAGCAGCACGAAGGTCATCGCGTGGCTGATCATGATGGCCATCAGCACTAGCAGGAACAGGCGCGCAAAGATGGTGTCCGGCAGGAAGCGCTTCATGGGCCGCGCCTTACCGGCTGATGCGGGCGTCGAACAGGTAGCCCTCGCCGCGTATGGTCTTCAGCAGCTTCGGGTCGCGCGGGTCGTCGTCGAGTTTTTGCCGGAGCCGCGACACCAGCAGGTCGATGCTGCGGTCGTAGGCGGTGCTGGACTGGCCGCGCGCCGCGTCCATCAGCTGGTCGCGGTTGAGCACGCGGCGGGGCCGCTCGATGAAGGTCCAGAGCAGGCGGAATTCCGCATTCGACAAGGGCACGACCACCTGTCGCGGCGTCGTCAGCTGGCGCGTGCCGACATCCAGCGACCAGCCCTCGAAATTGATGCGCTCGCTCTCGCCGCCGCTGCCCAGGCTGCCGCCGTCGCCGCGCGCGCGGCGCAGCACGGTGTGCACGCGCGCCACCAGCTCGCGCGGGTCGAAGGGCTTGACGACGTAATCGTCGGCGCCCAGCTCCAGGCCCACCACGCGGTCGGCCGGTTCGCCGCGCGCGGTGAGCATGATGACCGGGATATTGCCGTTGGACCGCAACTGGCGGCACAGCGTGAGACCATCCTCGCCGGGCAGCATCAGGTCCAGGATGATGACATCCGGCGTCTGCTCGGCAATGGCGCGGCGCATGGCCGCGCCGTCATGGACGCCGCGCGCCTCGATGCCGAAATCGGCCAGGTAGGAACACAGCAGCGCGCAGATTTCCTTGTCGTCATCGACGATCAGCGCGCGGGTTGGCTTTTGCATTGCAACGGTCCTCGACAGGGCAGGGCATGCATGATCGCATGCCTGCCCATGCTGCGCGCCGGGCTTGTCCGGCGTATGTCGGCATTGCGTCAGGATTGCTACATTGCCGGCACGGCCAGGACTTGGCGGCTACTTGCCGCGCACGAAGTCGGGCGTGCTGCCCGGCGTCTTGCTGCCGGGGTCGGCCGCCTCGTCGGGGCTGATGCCGGGCGGCAGGCCGGTGTCGATCACATGCTTGACGTCGTCGCGCTGCTCGGGGACGGCATCGTCGCGGTCTTTCGCGGGACGCGGGGAATTGGCGGGCTGGTTTTGCATGATTTCTCCAAATAAGGTTGGATGGCCGCGCAGGCCCATCGTTCCTCGGCGGAACATGATCGAATCGGTCACCTGGTCAAAGAACTGCCGCTCTGGCGCAGCCATTGCCGGACCTTGGCGACCACCAGCGACAGCAGCACGACCACGGCGCCGACAACGAACAGCACGCCGGCCATTGCAAACACCAGCGCCAGGATGCCGACGAAGATGACCGTCACGCCGGCAATCTTCCAGCGCCACCACGGGCCCAGCATCGCCCGCATCATCGTCGCGCGGCTGGCCCTCGGCGGCTGCTCCTGCTGCTGGCGCTGCTGCGGCCCGTCCGTGTCGATGACTTCCCACTGGGTCTGTTCGGGCGTTTCGGGTTTCTGATCAGACATCATGTTTCTCCTGGACGGCGGGTCCTGCAACCCGCCTGGTAAAAGCCTTCGCGCATCCGGTGACGGATGCAAGGCACACCGTCATGCTAACGGCTCGTGACTTATATAAAAAGCGAATTATTTCGCATTATTACTTCGTAAAAACAGGATAGCGGAATATCATCCCATGATCCTCTGTACCATTGCGCCATGGACAATCTCAGTCATACCGTTGCTGGACTTCTCGCCGGCGAACTGCTGCATCACAGCCTGCCGGCGGAAGCCGATGCGAGGCGGCAAGGCGTGCGCCGCAGCCTGATGCTGGCGACCTGTGCGCTTGCCAGCAATTTCCCCGACCTCGACCTGGTGCTGACGCCGCTGCTGCCGGCGCCGCTGGGCTACCTGCTGCACCATCGCGGCCATACGCATACGCTGCTCTATGCGATTCCGCAGGCGATGGCGCTGGCGCTGCTGCTCTACCTGCTATGGCCGTCGGCGCGCCGGCTGCTGCGCGAGAGCGCGTCGGCCCGCGCCGGCTTCGGGCTGGCGATCGGCGTGGGCTTCGGCCTGCACCTGCTGATGGATTATCTCAACAGCTATGGCATCCATCCTTTCCATCCGTTCCATTCGGGATGGGTATTTGGCGACATGGTGTTTATCCTGGAGCCGGTGTTCTGGGTCGCGTTCGGCATCCCGATGGTGATGACGCTGCGGCGGCCGACGCTGCGCTGGCTGCTGCTGTCGGCGTCCGCGCTGGCGCTGGGCTTTCTGGCCTGGCGCGGCTACCTGGCCTGGCAATCGCTGGCTGCGCTGCTGGCGGCAGGGGCGGTAATGGCAATGGCCGGCACGCCCGGCCCGCGCCGGCCGGCGCTGGCTTTGCCGCTGGCGGCCGCGATGCTGGGACTGGCTTTCGTCGGCGTCCAGGCGCTGGCGTCCGGCCAGGCGCGCGCGGCGATGGCGCGCGACCTGCATGCGCGCGACCCGAAGGCAGTGCTGCTCGACGCGGCGATGTCGCCGTATCCGGCCAATCCCGCGTGCTGGAATTTCGTCGCGGTGGAAAGCCGCGTGGATACCGGCCAGTACCGGATCAGCCGCGGCGTGCTGAGCCTCGCGCCGCAGGCGATGCCGGTGCCGGCCTGCCCGCAGGCCTTCGCGCAGACGCCACAGCCGTTGCAGCCGTCGCAAGCGTTGCAGCCGTCGCAATCGTTGCAGCCGGACCGGCAGGCGCAGATACAGCCGGCTTCGCTGGCGCTGGTGATGATGTCGCAGCATGACTATTCGCTGGAGCGGCTGCGCCGGCTGGCCGAGGACGACTGCTACCTGCGCGACTGGCTGCGGTTTGGCCGCATGCCGGCGCTCGATGCGGACAGCGTCTCCGACGCCCGTTTTTCCGGCTCGCCCATGGGCAATTTCTCGACGATGACGCTGCCGCAGGCGGGCCGCCGCGCCTGCCTTTCCGGCGTGCCGCAATGGAACATGCCCCGCGCCGACCTGCTGGGCGCTTCGTCACCGGCTGCTCCGGCATCGGCGCCGGCGGCTGCGCGGGACTGATGCGGGACTGATGCTCGATTGATGCGCGGCTGCGCGCCTGGCCGTTAGCGAACCGCGAGGCAGGGCGGCTGCGCGCAGGCCGGCGTGGCGACCTGGTAGGGCCGGTCGCGGATCAGCCGCGGCTGCGGCCGGAACTGCGGGCTGAACACATCGTGTTCCGGCTGGTAATACGTGCTCGTCACCTTCATCAGCCCCAGCATGGTGTGGTCCAGGTAATCGGTCTGGTAGGGCCGCCCCTGCATCGCGCTGCGCAGGCCGGGACTCACGATGGCGCCGACCGGGCTTTCCCACAGCACCATCGGGATTTCATAGCCGCTGTTTTCCACGGGCGACTGGCCGGCGTGATTGCGGAAGTGGCCGACTTCCTGCCCGTGGTCGGACGAGTACAGCAGCGCGGCCGGCTTGCCCGCGGTCGCTGTGCTGGCGCGGCGGATGATTTCCGACAGCACGTAGTCGCCATACAGGATTGCGTTGTCGTATTCGTCGCGCTGCTCGCGTATCCAGAACGAGCGGCCGGCGGCTTTCAGCGCGGCCGCGACGCTGTCTTCCCTGTCGTCGAAGCGGGCGAACTGCTCCGGGTAGCGCATGTCGTAGGTCGGGTGCGCGCCGAGCAGGTGGACCACGATCAGCTTCTTCGGCGCCGGGTCGGCCAGCGCCGCATCCACGTGCGGCAGCAGCGCGCCGTCGAGGTTGTTCTCGCCGCGGCCCTCGCCGTTGTTAATGTAGCGCAGCAGGTCGGCCTGCTCGGCCACCAGCCCCAGCCAGCCGTCGTTGGCGGCCTGGTTCGACAGCCAGAAGGTCTTGTAGCCGGCCGCGCGCGCGAGCTGCAGCACGTCCGGCTTGATCTGCCATCCGTTCGGCTGCTGCAGGCTGGCCGGGGTCAGCATGTTCATCAGCGAGCCCATGGTCGCGGACGCGGACGACACCACGTCGCCCAGCACGGTCAGGTCGCCGCGCATCGCATCGAGCAGCGGCGTGGTCTCGCGGCCGTAGCCGTAGAGCGACATGTTGTTGCGGTTGGTGCTTTCGCCCAGCACCCATATCACCGTGCGCTGGTCCTCGCCGTGGTAGCGCACCGCCCATTCGGCAGGCTGGGAACGCTGCTCGGCAAGCTGCTGCCGCAGCGCCGTCATCTCACGCAGTTCCTGCATGTGCGCCTGGTAGCGCAGCGGCCAGAACAGCACCGGGTTTTCCTTGGCCATCGTCTTGTTGAAATGGATCGCCACCAGCAGCACCAGCATGACGCTGACGCCGATGCGGCTGGCGCGGGACGGCTGCAGCGGCTGCGGGCGGCGCTGCGCGTCCGGGCGCGCCTGGCGCCGTTTTTGCAGCAGCTTCTGCAGCCACAGCGCAGCCGCCATCGACAGCAGCAGGCTTGCCGCGCTGATGCCGATGCTGCGCCATTGCTGGCTGAAAAATTCCATGGTCTCGCCGGGATTCGTATTCAGCACGGCCTGCAGCACCATGCCCGGCCCCGGACGCATGCCGAAGTAGGCGCGCAGGAAGCCGCGCACCGCCGCATCGGCGAAAAACAGCAGCCAGGTCAGCCGGGCAATGCGGCCCAGCCAGGCCGGCGACCTGGTCCAGGTCGCAATGCTGCCGGCCAGGCCGTAAATGAAAAGCGCCATCAGCACCGCAAGCTTGGCGAACTCGTTGGCGCTGATCATGCCGCCGGCCCAGAACGCGGCCAGGCCGCCGGCGCCGATCAGGAAATGCGCGCTGATGGGCATCATGCCGCGGCCCCGGCCGGCAGGCGGCGTGACAGGAAGAACGGTGCGCCGCCGGCGGACGCCGGCGGCAAGCTCGGTGCAAACATAACGCTGGACCTTCAGGAAAAGAGAAAACCGGGCATGCTAGGCGACGCTGACGCCGGCTTTGCCGGGCGCCATCTCGCCGATGACGGCCGCAGACGCGAAGCCTTCCCGCGCAAACAGCGCCAGCACCTCGTCCACCGTATCCGGCGCGCAGGCCACCAGCAGGCCGCCCGAGGTTTGCGGGTCGGTCAGCAGCATCTGCTGCACCGGCGTGATTTGCGCGGCCAGGCTGACGTCATGCCCGTAGCCGGCCCAGTTGCGGCCGGACGCGCCGGTCACGCAGCCCTGTTCGGCCAGTTCCTGCACGCCCGGCAGCAGCGGGATGCTGCCCATGTCCAGCCGCGCCTCCAGCCCGGCGCCGCGGGCCAGTTCCAGCAGGTGGCCAAGCAGGCCGAAGCCGGTGACATCGGTCAGCGCATGGACGCCGGCCAGTTCCGACAGCGCCTTGCCCGGCTTGTTGAGCTTGGTCGTGTTCTCGATCATCGCCGCATAACCGGCATCGTCCAGCTTGCCTTTCTTCAGCGCCGCCGACAGCACGCCCACGCCCAGCGGCTTGCCGAGGATGAGCTTGTCGCCGGCGCGGGCGTCGGCATTGCGCTTGATCTTCGAGGGATGTATCAGTCCCATCACCACCAGGCCGTAAATCGGCTCGACCGAGTCGATGGTATGGCCGCCGGCGATCGGGATGCCGGCTTCCGCGCAGATCGACTCGCCGCCCTGGATGATCTTGCCGATGGTGTCCAGCGGCAGCTTGTCGATCGGCATGCCGACCAGCGCCAGCGCCATGATGGGCGTGCCGCCCATCGCATAGACGTCGGAGATCGCGTTGGTGGCGGCGATGCGGCCGAAGTCGTACGGGTCGTCGACGATGGGCATGAAGAAGTCGGTGGTCGCGATCAGCGCCTGTTCGTCATTGAGCTTGTAGACCGCGGCGTCGTCGGCGGTCTCGATGCCGACCAGCAATTGCGGCGGCACCGGGAAACCGCTGGATTTCTTCAGGATTTCGGCCAGCACGCCGGGCGCGATCTTGCAGCCGCAGCCGCCGCCGTGGGAGAAGGAAGTGAGTTTCAGCGGGATGTTGTCAGTTGGTGCATTCATGGTGTGGTCCTGTGTTGAGTGAGCGCATTATCCATCAAGCGCAGCACCGCCGCTCTTTCCCGTTCCGGCGCGAACAGCGGCAGGCGGGCGGCGCACTGGGCGCGCAGCCGCTGCTCGAAAGCCGGATCGGTCGCCGCGCGCTCGGCCAGGCGGGCCAGCGCGGCGGCGTCGCCGGCCGGGAAGTAGCCGGCATAGTCCGCGCCCAGCATGCCGCGGTTGCCCGATATGTCGCTGGCCAGCACCGGCACGCCGCTGGCCAGCGCCTCGGCGATCACGTTGGCGCCGCCTTCCATCAGCGACGGCACCGCCAGCAGCCGGCTGCCGCGCAGCAGCGCCCGGGCGGCGTCATGCGCCAGCGCGCCCAGCCAGCGGTAGGCGGGGCAGCGGGCCGCGGTGTCCTCCGCCTGCCGGCCCAGGCTGTCGTCGAGCGCGCCGCCGACCTGCGTGAAGCGCAGGCCGGGCGCGCGCGCCTGCATCGCAGCCCGCATGAAGGTCAATGGGTCCTTCTCGGCGCGCAGGTGGCCGACCATCATCACGTCGAACACGCCGTCCCCGGCAGGCAGCGGCGGCAGCGGCGGCGCCGACTGGTAGATCACCACGGTCTTCGGAAGCAGCGCCGCCGGCAGTTCGTCCAGGCCCGCGTCCTGCAGCACGACCAGCGTGTGCGCCAGCTGCAGCGAGCGGCGGGCGTCGTCGTCATGCCGGATGTCGCGGTACAGGTCGGTGCCGGTCAGCACCACCACCAGCGGCCGGCCGGTCTGCGCATAGGCCGCGATCGAGTCGGCCGAGCGGCGCGCATGCAGCGCGATGAGCGCATCCGGCGCCGGACTTGCGCGGTCCCACTGCTTCGTGATCCCGACATGGTATCGTGCGCCAAGGAACTGGCCCCAGCGGTACGCCGTCTGCCAGTTTCCATTGTTGGATGCGCTGGACGCCGGACTGGCGACGAGGATGCGCGGCTTGTTTAACATCGATACGCCCGTGGAAGCCTGATGACTTTTTCTTTTAGAACCGCCACCCCGAGGGAGCTGGCAGGTGCGCTGGAAAATGCACGCGATTATACGCTGGCATTGTTTTCCGCCTTTGCCGCCGCCGGCTATGACGAGCCGGTGCGGGTGCCGCCGCTGCCCACCGTCAACCCGCCGCTGTGGGAGCTCGGGCATATCGCCTGGTTCGCCGAGTGGTACATCCTGCGCGAAGCGAGTTCGAGCGCGCCCGACGCCGCCCACGGCCATTCGCTGCTGACCAAGGGCGACGACTGGTTCGACTCGAACACCATCCCGCATGCGGCGCGCTGGAGCCTGGGCCTGCCGCCGGCGGGGCAGATCAAGACCTATTGCCATGAGGTGCTGGACCGCGTGCTCGACAAGCTGGGCCGCGCCAGCGGCGACGATGCGGCCCTCTACCCGTACCGTCTGGCGCTGGCGCATGAGGACATGCATGGCGAGGCGTTCTTCTACACGCTGCAGACGCTGGGCGTCGAGCTGCCGCCCGGCCTCGATGCGCGTCCGCCGCGGCCCTGGGCCGAGGGCGAGATCCGCTTTCCGGGCGGCACGCTGACCATGGGCAGCGCCGACGGCCCGGGCTTCGTGTTCGACAACGAGCGGCTGGCGCACCCGGTCCATGTGCCGTCGTTCGTCATGGATTCGACGCTGGTCACGAACCAGCAGTATGCCGAGTTCGTCGCCGACGGCGGCTATGAAAAGCCGCAGTTCTGGAGCAGGGCGGGGCGTGAATGGCTGATGCGCCAGGAGCATTCGGCGCCGCGCGACTGGGTGCGCGACGGCCGGCGCTGGCATTGCGTGCGTTTCGGCCGGACCACGTCGCTGGCGCAGCATGAAGCGGTGCGCCATGTCTGCCTGTACGAGGCGCAGGCCTACTGCATGTGGGCAGAGCGCAGGCTGCCGACCGAAGCCGAATGGGAATATGCCGCGATGGCCGGCCATCCGGCATGGCACTGGGGCGACCTGTGGGAATGGACCTGCTCGCCGTTCGAGCCGTATCCCGGCTTCGAGCCGGACGCCTACCGCGAATATTCGGCGCCCTGGTTCGACACCCACCAGGCGGTGCGCGGCGCATCCTTTGCCACCCGCAACCGCCTGCGCTCGCCGCGGTTCCGCAATTTCTACCTGCCCGACCGTAACGACATCCTGGTCGGTTTCAGGACCTGCGCGCTGTAGGCGGGCGCGGCCCTGGCACTCCCGTGGAGCGCCGGTCGGCGCGCCGATGAAAAACGCCCCTGGAGCCGTGACGGCGCCAGGGGCGTTTTTTAATCCTGCGACTGGCGCGGCCTCAACGGGCTGCCGCGCCGCTGCGCCGATTAACGATCGGCAAAGGTGCGGCGTGCGCCGCCTTCTGCGCCACGCGGGCCTTTATTGAAGCTCGAACCCGTGCCGGCGCCGGCATCGCGGCGCGGTGCGCCCGGCTTGGAGAAGCTGCGCTGGCCGGGCTTGGCGCCACGGTTGTCGCCCGGCTTCCAGCCGGCCTTCTGCGGACGCGGCGCTGCGCTGCGCTTCGGCTCGAAACCCTCGATCACATCGACCGGGATGATCTGCTTGGTGAAGCGCTCGATCCGCTTCACGTTCATGCCTTCGGCATGGTTCACCAGCGAGATCGCCAGGCCATTGCGGCCGGCGCGGCCGGTGCGGCCGATACGGTGCACATAGTCTTCCGGAAACTTCGGCAGGTCGTAGTTGAACACGTGCGTGATGGTCGGCACGTCGATGCCGCGGGCAGCGACGTCGGTTGCCACGAGCACGCGGACCTGGCCGCGGCGCACGCTGTCGAGCGTGCGGTTGCGGGCGCCCTGGTGCATGTCGCCATGCAGCGCGGCGGCGGCGAAGCCGGCGATGTTGAGGCGGTCGGCAATGGTGTCGGCGTCGCGCTTGGTGGCGGTGAACACCACGGCCTGGTCCATCGTCTCGTCGCGCAGCAGGTGGTCGAGCAGGCGATTCTTGTGCGACAGGTCGTCGACGAAGTGCACGCGCTGCTGGATGTTTTCATGCTTGCTGGCCGAGCCGGCGATCTGGATCACGGCCGGGTCGCGGGTGATGCGCTTGGCCATGTTGCCGACGACGCCGTCGAGCGTGGCCGAGAACAGCATGGTCTGGCGATTTTCCGGCGTGGCGGCAACGATCTTCTCGATGTCCTCGATGAAACCCATGTCCAGCATGCGGTCGGCTTCGTCCAGCACCAGGATTTCCAGTTGCGAGAAGTCGATCTTGCCGGAGTCCATGTGGTCGATCAGGCGGCCTGGCGTGGCAACCAGGATTTCCGGGTTCTTCGCCAGCAGTTGCATCTGTTTCGGGTAAGGCATGCCGCCGAGGATGGACACGGCGCGGATGCGGCGCATGAACGAGCCATACTTGTCGGTCGCGGTGGTGACTTGCAGCGCGAGTTCGCGGGTCGGGGTCAGCACCAGCATTTTCGGCTGGGCGGCCTTGAAGCGCGGACGCTCGCCACGGGCGCGGGCGGACTGGGAATTCTGGTTGGGCGTGCGGCCTTCTTCAGCGACAGGCTCGGCGGACGCAAATTTGTGCAGCGCCGGCAGCATGAATGCCGCGGTCTTGCCGGAGCCGGTCTGGGACGAGACCAGCAGGTCGCGGCCAGCCAGTGCAGCAGGGATCGCCTGCTCTTGAACGCCTGTCGGCTTGGTATAGCCGGATTCGGTCAACGCTTTTAGTACGGACGCGTGCAGGCCAAGTTCTTCAAAAGTCATTAGTTTCTTTCGTAAATCGTAAATCAGCGCGGCACGCTGGCAACGGGGCCATCACAGTGCTGGGCGCGAAGACGCATCGCCAACCAACGAAACAGCTAAGAAAACTCAGAGAGATTTCGGCACAAAAGCTTTGCGCCGGGACGGTGTCAGTCAGTATCGACACCAGAAGGCGGGAGGGCTTTATCGTTAATGCTAAGGGTTCGCGGTGCTGCGGAAGTGCGTTTTTATTGCATCGCACAAACCACATTGTAACTGCCAGGACAGTGGTTTGTCCACCCTATATCTTCAAACCTTTGCTGGCGGAAGCAGAGGCTTCCGCCAATACCGCTTAATCGGCCATACCGCCAACCACATGCGAGAAACCGCCGTCGACATAGGTGATTTCCCCGGTAATGCCGCCTGCCAGGTCCGACAGCAGGAACGCCGCGGTGTTGCCGACGTCCTCGATGGTCACATTGCGGCGCAGCGGCGCGTGTGCCTTGACGAAGTTGAGGATCTTGCTGAAGTCCTTGATGCCGCTGGCGGCCAGCGTCTTGATCGGGCCGGCGGAAATACCGTTGACCCGCACGCCTTTCTGGCCCAGCGACTCGGCCAAGTAACGCACGCTGGCTTCCAGCGAAGCCTTGGCCAGGCCCATGGTGTTGTAGTTGGGCAGCGCGCGCATCGAGCCGAGATAGGTCAGGGTGAGCAGCGCCGACTGCTGGCTCAGCATGGGCGCGGCGGCCTTGGCCATTGCCGGGAAGCTGTAGGCGGAAATGTCGTGGGCGATGCGGAAGTTTTCGCGGGTCATGCCGTCCAGGAAGTCGCCGGCGATGGCCTCGCGCGGCGCAAAGCCGATTGCGTGGACCAGGCCGTCGATCTGGCTCCAGGACTTGCCGAGGTCGGCGAACAGGGCTTCGATCTGCTCGTCGCTGCCGACGTCGCAATCGAACACCAGGTCGGTGCCGAATTCCTTCGCGAAGTCGGTGATGCGGTCCTTGAAGCGCTCGCCGACATAGGTAAACGCCAGTTCCGCGCCTTCCCGCTTGCAGGCCTGGGCAATGCCGTAGGCGATGGACCGGTTCGACAGCAGGCCGGTGATCAGGATTTTTTTGCCTTGCAGGAAAGCCATGGGAACTCCAGGGAAGGTTGGCGACAGCCGGCGAAGCCGGTTTTGAATCGGCAAGATTGTAGGGGCTTGGGGCGGGGAGGGCAACCGTGGGGCTGCAATGCCGGCAATCGCTCTCGACGGCGCAATTCCTTTGGGTACAATAAGCCCGGCGCCGGCCAGCGATGCGGGCAGGCAAGGTCTAACCTGGAGCAGACAACGAGGCATGGCGAAATTACTGGCAACTCTCCTCCTGGCCACGGCTGCCGCCGCCAGCAACAGCGCGCTGGCCGCGCATGCATTCGCGCTCTACGATACGCCCAAGTACCCGGCCGGCTTCCAGCATTTCGACTATGTCAACCCGGCCGCGCCCAAGGGCGGCGAGCTCTACCTGGCCAATCCCGACCGCCGCACCAGCTTCGACAAGTTCAACCCGTTTTCGCTCAAGGGCGTGGCCGCCGCCGGCGTCTCCAACCTGATGTTCGAGACGTTGGCCGTCAGTTCGTCCGACGAGACCGCGACCATGTACGGCCTGCTGGCCGAGGACATGGAGCTGGCGCCGGACCGGATGGCGATGACCTTCCGCATCAACCCGAAGGCCCGCTTCAACAATGGCGACCCGGTGCTGGCGGCCGACGTCAAGCATTCGTTCGACAGCCTGATGGCCAAGGGCGCGCCGCAGTTCAAGTCGCTGTTCGCCGATGTGAAGCAATGCGTCGTGGTCGACCCGCAGACGGTGCGCTTCGAGTTCAAGGCGCTGAACCGGGAGCTGCCGCTGATCGTCGGCGGCATGCCGGTGTTCTCGCGCAAGTGGGGCGCCAACACCAGCTTCGACAAGATACAGCTGGAGGCGCCGATCGCCAGCGGCCCCTACCTGATCGAGCGCTATGACGTCGGCCGCTCCATCGTCTACAAGCGCAACCCGGCCTATTGGGGCGACGAGGTGCCGGCCAGGCGCGGCATGTTCAACTTCGGCCGCATCTTCTACCGCTTCTACAAGGACGACGTCGCGCGGCTGGAGGCGTTCAAGGCCGGCGAATTCGACGTGGTGGTCGAGTACAGCGCGAAGAACTGGGCGCGCAGCTACAACGGCCCGAAGTTCCGCAGCGGCGAGATCGTCAAGCGCGAGCTGACGCATTCGAACGGCGCCGGCATGCAGGGTTTCGTCATGAACCTGCGGCGCGCGCAGTTCCAGGACATCCGCGTGCGGCAGGCACTGGGCCTGGCGCTGGACTTCGAATGGATGAACCGGCAGCTGTTCTATGGCCAGTACAAGCGCATCCATTCCTTCTTCAACAACAGCGAGCTGGGCGCGCGCGGCATGCCGTCGGACGACGAGCTGAAGCTGCTGGAGCCGCTGCGCGGCAAGCTCGACCCGGCGGTGTTCGGCGAAGCGCCGGTGCCGCCGTCGACCGATGCGCCGTCGTCGCTGCGGGCCAACCTGATGCAGGCGCGCGAGCTGCTGAAGCAGGCCGGGTGGGAGTACCGGGACGGCGCGCTGCGCAATGCGAAGGGCGAGCCGCTGCAGTTCGAGATCATGGACGACCAGTCGGCGCTGTCGCGCGTCATCAGCGTCTACGTGCGCAACCTGCAGAAGCTGGGCGTGCAGGTCAACCAGCGCACCGCCGACTTCGCGCTGCTGCAGAAGCGCATGGAGGAATTCGACTTCGACATGACCACCAACCGCTTCCCGGACGTGACCAGTCCCGGCAACGAGATGTACGACGTGTTCGCATCGAAGGCGGCCGACGAGAAGGGCTCCAGCAATTACTGGGGCCTGAAGGACCCGGCGGTCGACAAGCTGGTCGACGCGCTGGTCGGCGCCAATACCCGGCGCGAGCTGGTGGCGGCGGCGCGCGCGCTGGACCGGGTGCTGATGCACAAGTACATCGTGGTGCCGCACTGGTACTCGGCCACGCACCGGGTGGCTTACCGCAACCGTTTCGGCATCCCGGCCACCGCGCCGCTGTACTACCAGGCCGACCCCTATGTGATCTCAACCTGGTGGCAGCAGAAGCCCCGATGAAAGGACAGCCATGAATCTCTGGGCCTATATCGCCAAGCGGGTGCTGCTGATGCTGCCCACGCTGCTGGGCGTGGTCGCCATCACGTTCGCGGTGGTGCAGTTCGTGCCGGGCGGACCGGTCGAGCAGGCGCTGATGGAGCTGAAGAAGGGCGCGGCAACCGGCGGCAGCGAGGCCAGCGGCGGGGGCGCGTCGCAGTACCGCGGCAGGCAGGGCATCGACGCCGAGCGGGTCAAGGAAATCCAGGCGCTGTACGGCTTCGACAAGCCGCCTCTCGAACGTTTCTGGCAGATGCTGAAAGGCTTTGCCCGCTTCGACCTGGGCCAGAGCTTCTATCATCACAAGGACGTGTGGGAGCTGGTGAAGTCCAAGCTGCCGGTATCGATTTCGCTCGGGCTATGGACCTTTTTCCTGACCTATTTCATCTCGGTGCCGCTGGGCGTGGCCAAGGCGGTGCGCGAAGGCAGCCGCTTCGATGTCGTCACCAGCATGCTGGTGCTGGTCGGCTACTCGATCCCCGGCTTCGTGCTGGGCGTGCTGCTGCTGGTGCTGTTCGGCGGCGGCAGCTTCGTGCAGTGGTTCCCGCTGCGCGGGCTGACCTCGGACAACTGGGAAACCCTGTCGTGGGGCGGCAAGGTGCTCGACTACCTTTGGCATATCGCGATGCCGGTGACAGCCTCGGTGGCCGGCGCGTTCGCGGTGATGACCATGCTGACCAAGAACACCTTCCTCGAAGAGATCCGCAAGCAGTACGTGCTGACCGCGCGCGCCAAGGGCCTGTCCGAGCGCACCGTGCTCTACAAGCACGTGTTCCGCAATGCGCTCATCCCGCTGGTGACGGGCTTCCCGGCGGCCTTCATCGGCGCGTTCTTCGCCGGCAGCCTGCTGATCGAAACCCTGTTCTCGCTCGACGGGCTGGGCCTGCTGTCCTATGAGTCGGTGGTGCGGCGCGACTATCCGGTGGTGATGGGGACGCTCTACCTGTTCACGCTGATCGGGCTGGTGGTGAAGCTGCTGGGCGACCTCTGCTATGTCTGGGCCGACCCGCGGGTCCAGTTTGAAAGCCTGGCGCGATGACGGCCGCGAACATTATGGCCACGCCTTCCGTTTCCCCCGGCCGCCGCATCTGGCTGCGCTTCCGCCAGAACCGGCGCGGCTACTGGAGCCTTGTTATTTTCATCGTCCTGTTCGGGATGAGCCTTGGCGCCGAACTGCTGTCGAACGACAAGCCCCTTGTGGCCCGGTATAACGGCAAGATCCTGTTCCCGATCGCGCAGACCTATTCGGAAAAATCCTTCGGCGGCGACTTCGACTCGCCGGCCGACTTCCTCGACCCGTTCATCCAGGACCAGTTCAGGAAGGATGGCAACTGGGCAGTCTATCCGCCCAACCATTACCGCTACGACACGCTGAATTATTTCGCCAAGGCGCCCAATCCCGCGCCGCCGTCTAGCGAGAACTGGCTGGGCACCGACGACCGCGGCCGCGACGTGGTGGCCCGGCTGCTGTACGGCTTCCGGGTGTCCATCCTGTTCGGCATCGCGCTGACCATCACCGGCGTGCTGCTGGGCATGCTGACCGGCGCGGTGCAGGGTTACTTCGCCGGCCGCACCGACCTGCTGTTCCAGCGCTTCATGGAGATATGGAGCTCGATGCCGGAGCTGTACCTGCTGATCATCTTCGCTTCCATCTTCGACCCCAGCATCCTGTTGCTGCTGTTGCTGCTGTCGCTGTTCGGCTGGATGGGCCTGTCCGACTATGTGCGCGCCGATTTCCTGCGCAACCGCAACCTCGAATACGTGCAGGCGGCACGCGCAATGGGCCTGTCGAACGGGCAGATCATCTGGCGCCATGTGCTGCCCAACAGCCTCACGCCGGTGGTCACCTTCCTGCCGTTCCGCATGAGCGGCGCGATCCTCGCGCTGACCAGCCTGGATTTCCTGGGCCTGGGCGTGCCGCCATCCACGCCCAGCCTCGGCGAACTGCTGGCGCAGGGCAAGAACAACCTCGACGCCTGGTGGATCGCGCTGTCGACCTTCATGGTGCTGACCGTCACGCTGCTGCTGCTGACCAATATCGGCGACGCGCTGCGCAATTCGCTGGATGTGCGGAGGAAGTCTTGAACCCTGGTGGAAACGGAGCCTGATCGTGCCTATCATCTCGATGTTTTACGGGATCATCATTCGTCTCTACCTGCTTGATAACAGGCATCACTCGCTGCCGCATGTCCACGCCAAAAATACGGAATTCGAAGCGTCCGTCCCGATTGCTGACGGTGAAATACTTGCAGGCGACCTGCCGCGCAAGCAGTTGCGCCTGGTGCAGGCCTGGATTGAATTGCGCCGCGACGAGTTGACGGCAGACTGGGACCTGGCTGTCAGCGGCGAGAACCCCTATAAAATTGCTCCTTTGTGAGGCTTGCCATGTATTGGGATGTCAGGGTTGTAAAGCCGCTTTCGGATTACCGCATCTACGTCGAAATCGAGGACGGCCGGAAAGGCGTGTTCGATATGAAGCCCTATCTCGACCATGGCGTTTTCCGCGAACTGCGGAAAACGCATTACTTCAATCAGGTGGGCATCTTGTTCGGCGCCGTCACCTGGCCGAACGAGCAGGATATTGCGCCGGAGACCCTGATCGCCGAAATGCTTCCGCCGGATTCACCGGCAGTGCGCTGTGCAAAGGGGCAGGCGAGCGGCAGTCATTCATCGCCTCCTTCAAATCAAGCGCAATAGCTGAAAAAGCGTATGAGTCTACTCAATATCGAGCACCTGAGCGTGGCCTTCGGCGATGCGACCGTCGTCGACGACGTCAGCTTTTCCATCGCGCCCGGCGAGAAGTTCGCGCTGGTCGGCGAGTCCGGTTCGGGCAAGACCGTGACCGCGCTGTCGGTGCTGCGGCTGAACCAGGACGCCGGCTACCGGGGCCGCATCCTGTTCGATGGCGACGACATCCTGGCGAAGTCCGAGCCGGCGCTGCGCCGGCTGCGCGGCAAGGACGCGGCGATGATCTTCCAGGAGCCAATGACGGCGCTGAACCCGCTGTTCACGGTCGGCAACCAGATCGCCGAGGTGCTGATGCTGCACGAGGGGCTGAGCGGCAAGGCGGCGGCGCTGCGCACCGTGCAGCTGCTGGAAAAGACCGGCATCCCCGAGCCGGCGCGGCGCGCGCTGGCGTACCCGCACCAGTTGTCCGGCGGCCAGCGCCAGCGCGCGATGATCGCGATGGCGCTGGCCTGCAAGCCGCGCCTGCTGATCGCCGACGAGCCGACCACCGCGCTCGACGTGACGATACAGGTGCAGATCCTGGAACTGCTGAACCAGCTGCAGCGCGAGGAAAACATGGCGGTGCTGATGATCAGCCATGACCTCAACCTTGTCCGGCATTTCGCCGACCGCGTCGGCGTGATGGAGAAGGGCCGGCTGATCGAGACCGCTCCGGTGCCCGAACTGTTCGCAAACCCGCGCGAGGCATACACCCGCAAGCTGCTGGCCAGCCACCCGCAGCGCATGGTCAACCTGGTCGACGCCGGCGGCGCGCCGCTGCTGCAGGCGCAGAACGTGCGCTGCACCTTCGACATCAGGGAAGGCTGGTTCAGGAAGCGCAGCTTCGTCGCGGTGGACGACGTGAACCTCGCGCTGCGCCCGGGCGAAACCGTGGGCATCGTCGGCGAGTCGGGTTCCGGCAAGTCCACGCTGGGCATGGCGCTGCTGCGGCTGTCGGTCGCGCGGGTGTCCGGCGCAATCCACTTTCGCGGGCAGCCGATCAGCGAGATGTCCAGCGGCGCGCTGCGGCCCCTGCGGTCGCAGATGCAGGTCGTGTTCCAGGACCCGTTCGCGTCGCTGTCGCCGCGCCGGACCATTGAACAGATCGTCGGCGAAGGGCTGGCGCTGCACCAGCCGCAGCTGACGGCGCAGCAGCTGCGCCAGGCCGTGGCCGCGGGGCTGGAGGAAGTCGGGCTGTCGGGTGCGATGCTGCAGCGCTACCCGCACGAGTTTTCCGGCGGGCAGCGGCAGCGCATCGCCATCGCCAGGGTGCTGGTGCTCAAGCCAGCGCTGGTGCTGCTGGACGAGCCGACCTCGTCGCTCGACGTGTCGGTGCAGATGCAGGTGCTGCAGCTGCTGGCCGAACTGCAGCGCAGGTACGGCATCGCCTACCTGTTCATCAGCCATGATTTGGCCGTCATCCGCGCGATGGCGCACCGGGTGCTGGTGATGAAGGATGGGCGCATGGTGGAGCAGGGCGGCGTGGACGACGTGCTGTCGGCGCCGAAGGAGGCGTATACCCAGCGGCTGCTGGCGGCGTCGACCTACAGCGTGGCCGGGGTCGACATGCAGGCGGCGGCGCAATGAGCCAGCAGGCGCGGGCCGTATCGGCCGCACGGGCCGGAAGGCATTGCGCCGGGGTCTGACCAGGCGCGGCCTGCAAGCTTGAAAAGCCGCAGGCGGCGGCCTGCAGGGTTAACGCTGCCCGGTCGTTGTCGCGCCGAACAGCTGCCTGTACTGCGATGGCTGCGAGCGCCAGTACTGCTGCGGCGCTTCGACCGAGCCGCCCAGCGCGGCGGCCGCATGCCATGCCCAGCGGGGGTCGTACAGGATGCCGCGCGCCAGCGCCACCATGTCGGCCTGGCCGCTGGCGACGATGGACTCGGCCTGCGCAGGGTCGGTGATCATGCCGACCGCGATCGTCGGCAGCCCGGTGTCATGCCGGATGCGGGCGGCGAAGTTCACCTGGTAGCCGGGACCGACCGGAATCTTTTGCAGCGGCGATACGCCGCCGCTGGATACATGGATGAAGTCCGCGCCGCGCGCCTTCAGCGCCTGCGCGAACGCGGTGCTCTGCTCGATTTCCCAGCCGCCCTCGACCCAGTCGGTCGCCGAGATGCGCACGCCGACCGCCATCGACGCCGGCACCGCCGCGCGCACCGCATCGTAGACCTCGAGCGGGAAACGCATCCTGTTTTCCAGCGAGCCGCCGTAACGGTCTTCCCGCAGGTTGGACAGCGGCGACAGGAACTGGTGCAGCAGGTAGCCGTGCGCCGCATGGATCTCGATGCCGTCCAGGCCGAGCCGGTGCGCGCGCCGGGCGCTCTCGGCGAATGCGGCGACGACGCGCTGGAGGCCGGCATCGTCCAGTGCGTCCGGCGTCGGCTCGTCGGGCGCGTGCGGGATCGCCGATGGCGCGACCGTCTGCCAGCCGCCCTGCTCGGGCGCGATCATCTTGCCGCCTTCCCATGGCGCAGCGCTGGACGCCTTGCGGCCCGCGTGGCCGAGCTGTACGACCAGCGGGATCGTCGAATGGCGACGGATCGCGCGGACCACCGCCTGCAGCGCGCCCTCGTTCTGGTCGGACCAGAGTCCCAGGTCGCCCGGCGTGATCCGGCCCACCGGCTCGACGGCGGTCGCCTCGATGAACAGCACGCCGGCGCCGGACAGCGCCAGGTGCCCCAGGTGGATCATGTGCCAGTCGGTGGCGTCGCCGTTTTCGGCGGAGTACTGGCACATCGGCGCAATGGCGATGCGGTTTCTTGCGGTCAGCGGACCGAGGGAATACGGGGTAAACAATTGGCTCATCGTGCGGCTCCGGTGAAAGGCGGGTAGGGGGTCAGGCAGAACATGTCAGTAGACTGGAGCGTTGCGGCAGCGGTTCGGTTCCCGCCGACACGCGGCGCGGCCGGATCGGCGGACGAAAAAACGGCAGGCCTCGGCCTGCCGTCATGGGCTGCGGAACGCGTTTTCTAGCGCAGGCCGCGCTGCGTGCCCGCCATCACGGTCTTGGGCGCGTTGCGGACCACCTTGGTCGACACGACCGGCGTCGTGCGCCGTATGTCATGCCGGCCGCGCGGCGATTCCGCGCGGGTGACGCGGATGTGGGTCGGCACGTGCAGCGCCAGGCTCTGGCCGCGCGACAGCGTCTCGCGCGACAGCTTGTTCCAGGACTTCAGGTCGTCGACCGATACGCCGTTGCGGGCGGCAATGGACGCCAGCGTGTCGTTCCTGCCGACCTTGACCGCGATGCGGCGGGTCGGCGGACGGTCCGGCTCCATCGCCAGCGTTGCGCTTTCGGCCACTTCCTGCGCGATGTCCCTTTCCTGCTCTTCGGGACGCGGCACCAGGATGGTCGAGCCGGCCTTCAGCACCATGCGCGGCGGGATATTGTTGACTTCGCGAATGATTTCCGGCGTCGTGCGGAAGCGTGCGGCAATGGTTTCAATGCGTTCGCGGGCGGTGGTCACCTTGTGCGCGGTCCACGACGACAGCGCCTGCGTCCACTTGCCGAGGTTGGACTTGAATTTCTCGGCATTGCTCTTGGGCAGCAGGATCTGTGTATCCGCGCCGCCGACGATGACCGGCTTGTTGAATTGCGGGTTCAGCGCCTTGAATTCCTCCATCGGCAGTTCCGCCAGTTTGGCCGCGACCTGGACGTCGATGTCGCGGGTCTTGCGGATCGTGACGAAATAGGGCTGGTTCTCGACCTTGGGCAGCACTATGCCGTATTCGGCCGGGGTGGCGATGATGTTTTTCACCGCCTGCAGCTTGGGCACGTAGTTGCGGGTCTCGGCCGGCATGTAGGCCGACAGGCTGTTGAAGTCGGTCGGCTGGCCGGCGGCGTTCGCCTTCGCGATCGCGCGCTGGACCGAGCCTTCGCCCCAGTTGTACGCGGCCAGCGCCAGCTGCCAGTCGCCGAACATGCCGTACAGCTTTTCAAGGTAGTTCAGCGCGGCGTCGGTCGACGCCAGCACATCGCGCCGCTCATCCTGGAACATGTTCTGTTTCAGGTTGAAGTCGCGGCCGGTTGCGGCCATGAACTGCCACATGCCGGCAGCCTTTGCCGTCGACAGCGCCTGCGGGTTGAAGGCCGATTCGATGAAGGGCAGCAGCGCCAGCTCGGTCGGCATGTTGCGCTTCTCCAGTTCCTGGACGACGTGGAACAGGTAGCGCGACGCGCGGGTGGTCGTGCGGTCGATATAGTCGGGGCGGGCGCTGTACCAGGTGGTCTGCGTCGTCACCAGCGGATTGTCGAGGTCGGGGATCGCAAAACCCTTGCGGATGCGGGCCCAGACGTCCACTTCCTCGATGGACATGATCTGCATCAGCGGATCGTTCGGGTCCAGAGGCTGGCTGGCAAGGTAGGAAAAGATGGAAATGTCATTTGCATGTGCTGCAAACGGGGCGCTGAGCGAAAGAAGCGCAGCGCAAACGGCGGTCTTGATCGAAGGTCGATGCATGGGTCACTTTTTCTTGTTAACCAGCCGCCGGGGCTGGAGTCACACTGGATGCCGAAGCATGGTGAAAGCGGCGCTGCTGGCCGCCGGACATCCAGTCGCCGCCATGCAGGGCGAATCGGACATCCTGGAGATACGTGCTCGGCGCTGAAAAATTGCTAGCGGTAAGCGTTTTTCCATTCGCGCAAGGCTGCGAACGCTGGAATCGCTTCCCTTGTTGCCAGACGGCCAACACTTGTCAGCCGGTCCATAATTGCGGGCTCAGTGTAACGCAAAAATGGGTTGGTGGATTTCTCAAGGCCGATGAAAGTTGGCACAGTGGCCTGATTTTGTTCACGTTTTTTTTGCTCGACGCCAATTCTTGTCAATAACGCCATGTTTTCCGGCTCGACTTCGAGCGCGAATTTCAGATTTGACAAGGTATATTCATGCGCGCAATACACGGCGGTATGGTCCGGAAGCGATGTCAGTTTTGCAAGGGATTCCACCATCTGCGCCGGCGTGCCTTCGAACAGCCTGCCGCAGCCGCCGGCGAACAGCGTGTCGCCGCAGAACAGCCAGCCGGCGTCGGCGGCGACATAGGCAATATGGTCCAGCGTGTGGCCGGGAACCTCGAGCACCGACAGCGCCAGCCCGAGTCCCGGCACCGTGAGCCGGTCGCCTTCGCGCAATGGATGCGTGATGCCGCGTATTGCAGGATTATGGGGGCCATATACCGGCACCTCGTATTGCGCCAGCAGGCCGGGCACGCCGCCGACATGGTCAGCATGGTGATGGGTGAGTAGAATGGCTGTCAGCGTCAGCTTCCGTTCGCGCAGCACGTCCAGCACCGGGCCGGCGTCGCCGGGGTCGACGATTGCGGCATTGACACCGTTATGGATCAACCACAGATAGTTGTCCGCAAACGCGGGAATAGCCAATACACTCAGGGGCTTGGATAGCGACATACGCATGAACCGTCCGATAAGCGAAAAACCGATTATAGCGCTCGGGCCGTGGCTGACCAGTCCGGCCGGCAGCTACGTGCGCCGCTGGGAAGAGGCGCAGCTGGGCCTGTTGACGGCGGACATATTCGGCTTCAACGCGGTGCAGATCGGCCTGCCGGAAATCGACGGGCTGGCGGCCAGCCGGATGCCGCACCGCTGGATTGCCCACACCGCGATCCCGCCGGAGGACAAGCTGCAGGCGATCGTCGTGCACGATTTCTGCGAGCTGCCGTTCGCGACCCAGAGCCTGGACCTGGTCGTGCTGCCCCACGTGCTGGAGTTTGCGCACGAGCCGCACCAGATACTGCGCGAGGTCGAGCGGGTGCTGATCCCGGAAGGGCAGATCATCGTCACCGGCTTCAACCCGGCCAGCCTCTGGGGCGCGCGCCAGGCGGCCACGCGGCTGGTCTCGCGCCCCTTCCTGCCGCAGAGCGGCGAACTGATCAGCGTGCCGCGGCTCAAGGACTGGCTCAAGCTGCTCAATATGGAAGTGCATCCTGGCCATTTCGGCTGCTACGCGCCGCCGTGCGATACCGAGCGCTGGCTGCAGCGCTTCGATTTCCTGGAGCAGGCCGGGGTCCGGTGGTGGCCATTTCTGGGCGGCGTCTATATAGTGCAGGCCATCAAGCGGGTCAAGGGCATGCGCCTGATCGGACCCGCATGGAACCGTAAAAAGGCGACGGCGCGCCAGGGCGTGCCAGCCACGAACAAGCATATCAACCAGAAAAACGAACATGGATAAGGTAGAAATCTTTACCGACGGCGCCTGCAAGGGCAATCCCGGCCCCGGCGGCTGGGGCGCCTGGCTCAGGAACGGCGAACACGAGAAGGAAATCTGCGGCGGCGAGCCCAACACCACGAACAACCGGATGGAGCTGATGGCCGTGATCGAGGCGCTGTCGACGCTGACCCGGCCGTGCGACGTGGTGCTGCATACCGACAGCCAGTATGTGCAGAAGGGCATCAGCGAGTGGATACACGGCTGGAAGAAGCGCGGCTGGAAGACCGCCGCGAAGGAACCGGTCAAGAACGCCGACCTGTGGCAGGCGCTGGACGCGGCGCAGGCCCGGCACCAGGTCGAATGGCGCTGGGTCCGCGGCCACAACGGCCACGCCGGCAACGAACGCGCCGACCAGCTCGCCAACCGCGGCTGCGCGTCGGTGATGTGAAACCAATCTTATGAATGAACAAACCTGATGCGCCAGATCGTCCTCGACACTGAAACCACCGGCCTGAACCCGCGCACCGGCGACCGGGTCATCGAAATCGGCTGCGTCGAAATGGTCAACCGGCGGCTGACCGGCAGCAACCTGCATTTCTATATCAACCCGGGGCGCGATTCGGAAGAGGGCGCGCTCGCCGTCCACGGCCTGACCACCGAGTTCCTGAGCGACAAGCCGAAATTCGCCGAGATCTCGGCCGAACTGCTCGACTATATTTTAGACGCGGAAATCATCATCCATAACGCGCCGTTCGACGTCGGCTTCCTCGATGTCGAATTCAACCGGCTCGGCCTGCCGCCTTTCCAGAAACACGTCGCCGGCGTGATCGACACGCTGGTGCAGGCCAAGAGCCTTTACCCCGGCAAGCGCAATTCCCTCGACGCCCTGTGCGACCGTTACGGCATCTCGAATGCGCACCGGGTCCTGCACGGCGCGCTGCTCGACGCCGAACTGCTGGCGGAAGTCTACCTGGCGATGACGCGCGGCCAGAACAGCCTGACGATCGACCTCCACGTCGAGGATCACGCAGACCACGGCGACGACAGCCTGCTCAGGGTCGCGCTCGCGGATGTGATCGTGGTGCGGGCGGGCGCGGACGAGTTGGAAGCGCACGAGCTGGTGCTCAACAGCCTCGATAAGGAAGTGCGCGGCACCTGCGTCTGGCGGGCGCAGCCGGCCGTTTGATTTCGTCAGCGCATCTGTGCGATAATTCGCGCCGACCCGGGAGGTTAGCTCAGGGGTAGAGCGATCGCCTCACACGCGATAGGTCGCTGGTTCGAAACCAGCACTTCCCACCAAGAATGCAAAAGCCGGCTGTCCATATGGACAGCCGGCTTTTTTGTGTCCGGGACGAGCCGGGTAGCGGTTGGCGCCGCGCAGCGACAGTTGCCGTTGCCGTTGCCCGCGCAGCGACCGTTGCGGTTGCGGTTGCGGTTGCTGTTGCCGTTGCCGTTGCCCGCGCAGCGACCGTTGCCGTTGCCGTTGCGGTTGCTGTTGCCGTTGCGGTTGCTGTTGCCCGCGCAGCGACCGTTGCAGTTGCCGTTGCGGTTGCAGTTGCAGTTGCAATAGCAGTTGCCGTTGCAGTTGCCTTTGAAGTGGCCGTTGCCGTTGCAGTGAATCCCCGTTAGATGGCGACGCGTCGCCAGTGCCTGAAACGGATAAAGAAGCGTCCGCTGTCTGAGCGAAGCGAGTTTCGGACGCTTCCCGTTTCAGGTGCTGGCGGCGCGTGCAGTCCGCGCAGCGGACCGCCATCGTAGGGGTCGCCTTTT